>NZ_LQIS01000001.1 GCF_001499905.1 Mycobacterium sp. GA-1285
CACTGAAACGGCCGCCGAAACACAAACCGCACCGCATCAGCAGACATCGCAAACAACGCCCCGACCGCCTGCATCGGCCCCGCCAAATTCCGCAACGGCGGCAAACCCGCAGACCACCGCTCCGGTGCGTCGGTCACCATTACCCCACGACTCCGTGTCCGGCCGTCATCGCGAAACACCCTGCCGGGATCGCGGGCGACATCGGGCCTCCTGACTACGCGGGCACGTCGACGGCCCTTCTCTCGACCGGCAGCGTCGCAGTGAATCGTGCAGCGGCACAGTGAGCCTCCCGCTTACCGGGACGACCGATGAACGGAACACCCGGCCGCGGCGGGGCGAGCGCGTGGCAGGCTAGGGGCGTGACCGATACCGCAGCCTTCATCGCCAGAGTCGAGAACGACCGCCGCGAGGCGCCGACGCCCTCCGGAGTGCTGCGCTACTACGACGCGGGTGACGGCCCCGTGCTGTTGTTTCTGCACGGTTCCGGCCCCGGGGTCACGGGGTGGCGCAACTTCCGCGGCGTGCTACCCACCTTCGCCGAGGATTTTCGTTGCCTGATCCTGGAATTCCCGGGTTTCGGAGTCAGCGACGACTTCGGCGGTCATCCGATGATCACCGCGCAGGGCGCCGTCGTCCCTTTCCTCGACTCGTTGGGGATCGACCGCGTCGACATCGTCGGTAACTCGATGGGCGGTGGTGTCGGCATCAACTTCGCGATCAACAACCCCGATCGGATCGGCCGACTGGTCACCATCGGCGGCATCGGCACCAACGTCTTCAGTCCCGGTCCGAGCGAAGGGATCCGGCTGCTCCAGGAGTTCACCGAGGATCCGACTCGGCAGCGGTTGATCGACTGGCTCAATTCGATGGTCTACGACCAGTCTCTGGTCACCGAGCAGCTGATCGAGGAGCGTTGGCAGTTGGCCACCGATCCGGACACCCTCGCCGCCGCCCGACGCATGTACGGCAAGAAGGCCTTCGCTCAGATGATGGCGTTCATGCGCAGCAGCGACGCGCCGCTGCCCTGGGCGCAGATGCACAGGGTCGCCGCGCCCACGCTGCTGACGTGGGGGCGAGACGATCGGGTGAGCCCGCTGGATATGGCGTTGATACCGATGCGCACCATCCCCAACGCCGAGCTACACGTCTTCCCGAATTGCGGGCACTGGGCGATGATCGAGGCCAAGTCGGCCTTCGAGAACGTGGTGCTGGCGTTCTTGACCCGTGAGGCCTAGGGCGACCCCAGCAGCCGGAATCCCTTGTAACCCGCGGCGGCCACCTCATTGCAGATGTCGAGGTAGACACCGAAACCGCCGATGAACAACATGAATCCGCGCGGTTTGCCCGGGACGTTGGCGCCCATGTACCAGGAATTGGCCTTCGGGAACAACGTCGCATCCGCGCGCCGGTTGCACTCGGCGATCCAGTTGTCCACCGCATCGGCGGTGGGTTCGAGTGCGGTGTAACCATGTCCGTCGAGGTAGGAGATCGCCTCGGCGATCCAGTTCACGTTCGCCTCGGCGTGCAGCACCATGTTGGCGAGCACCGCGGGCGCACCGGGGCCCGAGACCAGGAATAGGTTCGGGAAGCCGTCCACCCCGAGACCGAGGTAAGTGCGCGGACCGTGCGCCCAGTCATCGCGCAGACTCTGACCGCCGCGCCCGACGATGTCGATCTTGGCCAGTGCGCCGGTCATGGCGTCAAAGCCGGTGGCCAGCACAATCGCGTCGACGCCGTAGTGGGCGTCGGTGGTGTTGATGCCGTCGGCGTCGATGGACTCAATCGGTGTCTTCCGCAGGCTGACCAGGCTGACGTGTGGTTGGTTGAAGGTCTGAAAGTAGTTGGTGTCGGTGCAGATTCGCTTCGTCCCGATGGGGTGGTCGTTCGGGATGAGGAGTTCGGCGACCTCGGGGTCGTCGATCACCGCGCGGATCTTCTCCTCGTAGAACTTGCGCGCTTCCTCGTTGGCGGCCATATCGATCATCTGGTCGCTGAACGTCTTCGAGAACAGCACACCCCCGAGTTCCCAGCGTTTCTCGAACGCCGCCCGGCGCTCCTCGGGTGTGGCCTCCATCGTCAGCTTCGGATGAGCGATGTGCGGTGAGCCGCCACCGCTGCGCCACGACAGCCGGCGACGTTCGGCGTAGGTCGCCTTGATCTGGGCGCGGTCCTCGTCGGTCAGCGGTCGATTGCCGGCGGGCACACTGTAATTCGGTGTCCGCTGGAAGACGTAGAGGCGATCGGCCTGTTCGGCGATGACCGGAATGGACTGGATGCCCGACGAACCCGTCCCGATCACCGCGACTCGCTTGCCGGTGAAGTCAACGGGCTCGTGCGGCCAGTGCGCGGTGTGGTACAGCTCCCCCGCGAAGCCGTCGAGGCCGGGAAAGTCGGGCGTCAGCGCCGCCGACAGCGGACCGGTCGCCATCACACAGAAGCGCGCGGTGACGACCTCACCCGCGTCGGTCGTCACCGTCCATTTCACATCGTTCTCGTCGAGCACGGCCGAGATGACCCGGGTATTGAACGTGATGCCGTCACGCAGGTCGAGCTTGTCGGCCACCCAGTTCAGGTAGCGCAGGATCTCGGCCTGGGTCGCGTACTTCTCCGACCAGTCCCACTCCTGCTCGAGCTGCGGATCGAACGAGTAGCAGTAGTCGACGCTCTCGACGTCGCAGCGCGCACCCGGGTAGCGGTTGTAGTACCAGGTCCCTCCGATCTCCGGCGCCGCCTCGAACACCCGCACTGACAAGCCCTGCGATCGCAGCTTGTGCAACGTGTACAGCCCGGCGAAGCCGGCGCCGACCACCACCGCGTCCACGCTCGACCGCTCCTCGGAGATACCCACGCGGTCACGGTAGGTCGTGATGGATCCGGCGCCCCCGGAGTTTCCCGATGACCGGGCGATCGAGCGAGGAGGGTTCCGCCCATCGGACGGACCGGTCGACCCGGATGCCGCGGACGGTGAAGATCAGCCCATGTCACGAACCGAGGCCTGCGGTACGCGGGTCGATGCCACCGTCTGCGTCGATCTGGACGGGACCCGCCACCACCTTCGCTGGCCGCCCGACAAGACCCTCGTCGACACGATGCTCGACGCCGGGATCGATGCCCCGCACTCGTGCCGGGAAGGCCACTGCGGGTCATGCGTCGCGACCGTGGTGTCCGGCGAGGTCGACATGGCCGCCTGCGACATCCTCGAGCCCGCCGACCTGGCCGACGGCCTCATCCTGGGGTGCCAGGCACGACCGCTCAGTGACGACATTCACGTCGAGTATTGAGCCGGAACGCCGCCCGCTGACCGGGATTGCGTCCCATTCGCCCGTCCGGTGCGGTAGACCATCAAGTGCAGCCGATAGTGAGGACATCAGCATGAGTGAGCGCGTACTCGACCGGGTGATGCACCTGGCCGAGCAGTTCAAAGACCAGGGCGCCGAGGCCGAGAAGATCGGGCGCTTGACCGACACCACGGTCAAGTCGATGAAGGCCGCCGGGTCCATCCGCCTGCTGCAGCCCAAGAAGCACGGTGGCTACGAGGCCCATCCCCGCGAATTCGCCGAGACCGTGATGGCCACCGCGGCCCTGGACCCCGCGGCCGGTTGGGTCAACGGCGTCGTGGGAGTGCACCCCTATCAGCTCGCCTACGCCGATCCGCGAGTCGGTGACGAGGTCTGGGCCGACGACATCGACACGTGGATGGCGTCGCCGTACGCGCCGCAAGGCGTGACCAAACCGGTCGACGGCGGCTACATCTTCAACGGACGCTGGCAGTTCAGCTCCGGAACCGACGCGTGCGACTGGATCATCCTCGGCGCCATGATCGGGGATGCGGAAGGCAAGCCGCTGATGCCACCGCAGATGCTGCACATGATCCTGCCGCGGTCGGATTACGAGATCGTGGAGGACTCGTGGGACGTGGTCGGGTTGCGCGGCACCGGATCCAAGGACGTCATCGTGCGCGATGCGTTCGTGCCGGAGTACCGCACGATGGACGCGATGAAGGTGATGGACGGCACCGCCCAGCGTGAGGCGGGTATGACCGAGCCGTTGTACCTGATGCCGTGGTCGACGATGTTCCCGCTGGGCATCTCGGCCGCCACGATCGGCATCGCCGAGGGCGCGCTGGCCGCGCATCTGGACTATCAGCGCGAGCGCGTGAACTCCAGCGGCGTTGCGATCAAGGACGACCCGTACGTCATGTACGCGATCGGTGAGGCGGCAGCCGACATCAACGCCGCCCGCCAGGAACTGCTCGCCAACGCCGACCGCATCTATGACATGGTCGCCGCAGGCAAGGAGGTCAGCTTCGAGGACCGGGCCGCCGGGCGTCGCACCCAGATCCGCGCGGTGTGGCGCGCCGTGTCCGCCGTCGACGAGATCTTCGCCCGCTCGGGCGGCAACGCCGCACGCATGGACAAGCCCTTGCAGCGGTACTGGCGCGACGTGCATGTCGGGCAGCTGCACGCGATTCACGTGCCGGGCACGGTGTTTCACGCCTCGGCGCTGAGCTCGCTGGGGGTGGATCCGCAGGGTCCGCTGCGGGCGATGATCTAGAGGGTGCGATGAGCGATCTGAAAAGCCTCGGATACGTCAAGGTTCAGGCCACCGACATCGACCGCTGGCGCCACTTCGCGTTCAAGGTGCTGGGTTTCGCCGAGGGCTCCGGTCCCGATACCGATGCGCTGTATCTGCGCATGGACGAGCGCGCCGCGCGCATCATCGTGGTGCCCGGCGACGTCGACAAGATCGTCACGGTCGGTTGGGAGGTCCGCGACCATGCGGCGCTGACCCGGGTGAAGGCGGCTCTGGACGGCGCAGGCATAGCGGTCAAGGAACTCTCGCTCGAGGAGGCCGACGCCCGTCGTGTCGAAGAGGTGATCGCGTTCGACGATCCGGCGGGGACGTCGACGGAGGTCTTCCACGGTGCGGTACTCGACCACAGTCCGGTGGTGACGCCGTACGGCGCCCGGTTCGTCACCGGCGATCAGGGGTTGGGCCATGTCGTGTTGCCGGCCCTCGATGTGCCGGGCCTGTTCCGGTTCTACACCGAGGTCCTGGGTTTCAAGTCGCGCGGAGCGTTTCGCGTACCGACGCCGCCGGAGTTCGGGCCGCTGCGCGTGCGGTTCCTCGGCATCAACGCGCGCCACCACAGCCTGGCGATCTGTCCGGCGATGACGCTACGTGACCCGGGCCTGATCCACCTGATGGTGGAGGTCGACAGCCTCGACGCGGTCGGACAGGCGCTCGACCGGGTGAACAAGGACGGCTTCCAGTTGTCCTCGACGCTGGGCAGGCACACCAACGACAAGATGGTGTCGTTCTACGTGCGCGCCCCCGGCGACTGGGACATCGAGTTCGGCACCGACGGTATGCGGGTCGACGAAACCTGTTACACCGCAGAGGAAATCACCGCCGACAGTTACTGGGGACACGAGTGGGTCTCCGACCTGCCTGCGGCGATGCGCCCGTGAGCGGCGACGTCGCTCCCCTGCCCGCGGCCGACGTCGCTCGGTGGGACGAGGAGGCCGACGTCGTCATCGCCGGCTTCGGCATCGCCGGTGCCGCCGCGGCGGTGGAAGCGGCACGCGCCGGAGCCGACGTCCTGGTCCTCGAGCGCACCGGCTCGTGGGGCGGCGCCGCGTCGATGGCCGGCGGGTTCATCTACCTCGGCGGTGGCACACCCATCCAAAAGGCCTGCGGCTTCGACGATTCCGTCGCGAACATGGCCGCTTACCTCAATGTCGCGATGGGGCCCGGTGCCGACGAGAAGCGCATCGCCGACTACTGCGACGGCAGCCTCGAGCACTTCGACTGGCTCGTCGGCTGCGGCGTGCGGTTCAAGCCGGAGTTCTTCGGCGAACCCGGCTGGGAACCCATGGGCGATCAGGGGTTGATGTACAGCGGCGGGGAGAACTCCTACCCGTTCAACACGATTGCGACGCCCGCACCGCGCGGACACGTCCCGCAGATGTCGGACAAGAAGCAGGGCGAGGCGAGCGCCGGCTACATGCTGATGAAGCCGCTCGTGGAGACGGCCACCGCGGCGGGAGCGCGGGCGATCTACGACGTCCGCGTGCAACGGTTGATCGTCGAGTCCGACGGCCGGGTGGTCGGTGTGCGCGCGCGTCGGTACGGCGAGGAGATCGCCGTGCGGGCGCGTCGCGGAGTGGTGCTCGCGATGGGCAGCTTCGCCTACAACGAGGCCATGGTCGCCCAGTACGCGCCGCGTATCGCCGGCCGTCCCGCGGCCGCCATCGAGCAGCATGACGGTCAGGCGATCCGGATGGCGCAGGCCCTGGGCGCCGACCTGGCCCACATGGACGCCACCGAGGTGGCCATCTTCATCGATCCGCAGCAGTTGGTGCGGGGCATCCTGGTCAACGGCCGCGGTCAGCGCTACGTCGCCGAAGACACCTATCCCGGCAGGGTCGGGCAGCTGACGTTGTACCACCAGGACAACACCGCGTTCCTGATCATCGACGAGAAGGCCCAGGAGGAGGCGATGGCCTCGCTGTCGCCGCAGTTGATGATACGGCCGCCGACCTGGGTCTGCGAGACGGTGGCCGAACTCGAATCCGAGATGGGATTGTCGGCGGGCTCGCTTCAGGCGACCGTTTCCGCCTACAACGCCGGCGCGGCCGCGGGTGAGGATCCGCTGCTGCACAAGAAGCCGCAGTGGCTGCGACCGATCGGCACGCCGGTCGGCGCGATCGACCTGCGCGAGAGCACCGGCGGCTTCACGCTGGGCGGACTTCTGACGTCACTGAGCGCGGAGGTGCTGCACGTCAGCGGCGACCCCATCCCCGGCCTGTTCGCTGCGGGCCGCTGCACCGCGGGTCTCGCGGCGTGGGGCTATGCGAGCGGTATCTCGTTGGGCGACGGCAGTTTCTACGGCCGCCGGGCGGGATGCACCGCGGCGGGCGCCTAGTTTCCGACCGCCTGGCCCGTGGTACAGGATGGACGCATGAAGGCCGTCAGCTGTGAACGAGGCAATCTGTCCGTCATCGACCTCCCGACGCCCGCCCCGGCACGCGGGCAGATCCTGCTCGAGGTGCGGCGCTGTGGCATCTGTGGATCCGATCTGCACGCCAAAGACCACGCCGACGAGTTGACCGACGTGATGGACGAGGTCGGTTATCCGGACTTCATGCGTGAGGACACGCCGGTCGTGTTGGGCCACGAGTTCGTCGGTGAAGTGGCCGAGCGCGGGCCCGGTGCGGCCAAGGAGTTCAAGGTCGGTACTCCCGTGGTGTCGTTTCCCATGGTGCGAGCGGCGGGCGGGGTGCACATGACCGGGCTGTCGCCGCTGGCGCCCGGCGCGTACGCCGAGCACGTCCTCGCCGAAGCCTCGATGAGCTTCGTAGTCCCGAATGGGCTGGACCTCGGCATCGCCGCACTGACCGAGCCGATGGCGGTCGCCCTGCATGCGGTGCGCCGCAGCCAGATCGGCAAGCGTGATGTCGCGATCGTCATTGGTTGCGGGCCGGTCGGGCTCGCGGTGATCTGCCATCTCAAGTCGCTCGGCGTGGACACGATCGTGGCGAGCGACTTCTCCACGACCCGCCGCGAGATGGCGTCGCGCTGCGGCGCTGACGTCGTCGTCGACCCCGCCGTCGACTCCCCGTACACCGCCGCCGGTCAGTCGGGGGCGATCACCGAGGCCCAGCAACTGTTCGAACTCGCCGTCGGCACGATGGAGAAGTTGCGCCGCGTGCCGGGCTGGTCGCATCTGTACCGGGTCGCCGACAGGTTGGGCGCGGCGAGTGTAAAGCGACCGGTGGTCTTCGAATGCGTCGGCGTGCCCGGGATCATCGATGGCATCATCTGTGCCGCGCCAGTGCAGTCGAGGGTTGTCGTGGTCGGCGTCTGTATGGGCACCGACCACTTCCGTCCGGCGGTCGCCAACGGCAAGGAGATCGACCTGCGGTTCGTCTTCGGTTACACACCACCGGAGTTCCGCGACACGTTGCACCTGCTGGCCGACGGCAAGGTGGACGCCTCGGCGCTCATCACCGGGACTGTGGGGCTGGGCGGAGTGGCGCGCGCCTTCGAGGTTCTGGGCGCGGCCGAAGCGCACGCCAAGATCCTCATCGACCCGCAGAGCGACGCCGTGTCGCCTTAGCCGGTTCATCGCACGCGCCGGCTGCTGCGATCAACCGCTCAAACACACGCGCGGCCCGAAACCGCAGGTCGTTTACGTGTCCGAGAGCAATTCGCCGTGTCCGTGTGACACCCCGCACAGCGACATGATACAAATAGGCATATTCCTATTAGAAATATCGCCTGTATCTCGCAGGTCGCTCTCCGGAGGCCACATGACACCGACTGTCGAAACACCAAGCGCCGTCCTCGACCGCGTATCGCTGGTTCTTGACGCCTTCGACGGGCCGGGCCGACTGACACTGGCGCAGATCGTTCGCCGCACCGGGCTCCCCCGCTCGTCCGCACACCGCATGCTCGAGCGCCTCGTCCAGCTGCGGTGGCTGCGCCGCAACGGGCGCGACTACGAGCTGGGCATGCGGCTGGTCGAGCTGGGTTCGCTTGCGGTGCACCAGGATCGCCTGCACCGCGCGGCGGTCCCGCTGCTGCACGATCTGCACCGCGCCACCGGTCTCGTCGTCCACTTGGCCGTCCTCGACGGTACCGACGTCGTGTACCTGGAGAAGATCGGCGACGGGCTGGGCGCGGCCATTCCCAGCCGCGTCGGGGGGCGTCACCCCGCTCACTGTTCGGCGTTGGGCAAGGCGATGCTGGCGTCCGTGAGCGACCTGGACTACGGCACGATCGACCTGACGGGCCGGCGCACCAAGTACTCCATCGGATCGCCCGCCCAGCTGCGCACCGAACTGGCCAAGGTGCGCTCGCACGGCATCGCGTTCGACCGCGAGGAGGCGCTCACCGGATTCGGTTGTGTCGCAGCGCCGATCGGCGGTCAGGGCGAGGCCGTGGCGGCGGTGTCGGTGTGCGGACCGGTGAACCGAATGATGTTCGATCAGCGCCTCGTCGCGCCGGTGCGGATGACGGCCATGGCGGTCTGGCACAACGCCGAGGACGGCCCCCGGCGGGTCGCACCGACGCTGCAGCAGGCCCGGCCGCTGCGGAACATGCCCGCACCGCGACCCACGATGCCCCGCGAGCCGGTGCTGCAGTACGCGTGACACTCGATCCGCAGATCGCCGAACTGATCGAGGCGCTGGACTCCGGCTTTCCGCCGGTGCACACCATGACCGGCGCCCAGGCGCGAGCGACCATCCGATCGCGCTTCGTAGCGCCCGCGCAGCCCGAAGCCGTCGAGTCGGTCGAGAATGTCACCATTCCCGGAGGTGTACCGGTTCGGGTCTACCGACCGGCGTCGGATGTCGCGCTGCCGGTCGTGGTCTACGCGCACGGCGGCGGGTTCGTGTTCTGCGACCTCGACAGCCACGACGGGCTGTGCCGCAATCTGGCGAATCTCTCTTCCGCGATTGTGATCTCGGTGGACTACCGGCTGGCGCCCGAAAATGCTTGGCCCGCCGCCGCGGAAGACATGTACGCCGCGACGTGCTGGGCGGCTGAGCACACCGGGGAACTCGGTGGCGACCCGGGGCGGCTGGCGGTGGCCGGTGACAGCGCAGGCGGCAACCTCGCGGCGGTCACCACGCTGATGGCACGCGACCGCAGTGGGCCCGCACTGTCCGCTCAACTGCTGATCTACCCGATGATCGCCGCGGACCTCGAGACCGAGTCATACCGCTTGTACGGCAAGGGTTTCTACAACCCGCGCCCGGCGTTGCAGTGGTACTGGAACCAGTACGTGCCCTCCCCCGCCGACCGCACCCACCCCTATGCGTCGCCGCTGCAGGCGGGCCTCGACGGACTGCCGCCGGCCGTGGTGGTGATCGCGGGTCACGATCCGCTGCGGGACGAGGGTGTCGCCTACGCCGATGCTTTGGAATCCGCCGGTGTCCCCGTGGCGCGGTGCACGTTCGACGGCGGAATTCACGGATTCATGACGATGCCGATGCTCGACATCGCTCACGAGGCGCGGCGTCAGGCCAGCCAAGAGCTCGCGAAGTTGTTGTGAGGATCAGCGCCTACGCTTTGGTCACCGGCCCGTAACGCTGGTGTGGGTCGAGCACGCAGTGGGTCCGGCCGAACACCGTGACCATGCACTTGTTGTTGTGGTTGCAGCGGCTGCGAGTGCCATGATCGGCGGCCATCGCGCTGACCAGATCGGGTTCACGTAGCAACGCCCTGCCCATCGCCATGAAGTCGAAGCCCTCGCGCAGGCCGGTCTGGAGGTGGCCGTAGTTCGTGATGCCGCCCAGCAGAATCAGTTTGGTGTTGCGGACCACCGGCACGAACTGCCGTGCGGCGTCGAGCATGTAGAGATCGCGGTACGGATAACTGCCCATCACCCGCCTGCCCGCGAGGCGGACACCGGGCCGCAGCGCGGACGGCATCACCTCGGCGAACTCCTTGACCGGAACGTCGCCGCGGAACAGGTACATCGGTTTGTAGACCGATGACCCCTGGGTGAGCTCGATGGCGTCCAACGTGGAGTCGGCGTCGAGCAGCTGCGCGGTCCGCAGCGCCTCGTCGATCCAGATGCTGCCGGGCAGACCGTCGTCCATGTCGAGCTTGACGATGACGGCGATCTGGTCGTTCACGACTTCCCGGACCCGGGTTGCTATTTCGCGGACCAACCGCGACCGGTTGTCGATGGAACCGCCGTATTCGTCCTTGCGCCGGTTGATCCGCGCGCTGAGGAACGAGCTCGGCAGGTAGAGATGGCCGAAGTGCAGTTCGACGGCATCGAAGCCGGCGTCGACGGCCACCTGCGCCGCCGCGGCGAATTGGTCGATCACGGCGCGGATCTCGCCGCGGGTGATCTCGCGACAGTAGGCGAAGGAGGTGGGGTTGACGAAGCGGCTGGGGGCGACCGCGGTCACCCCGGTCAGCTTCTTCGGAGCGACGACGCCGGCGTGGCCGAGCTGGGCCGAGATCGCCGCCCCGGCCGCGTGTACGGCGTCGGTGAGCCTGCGCAGTCCGGGCAGCGCCGCCGGGCTCATCACGATCTGACCGGGCGCGCTGGCGCCCTCCTTGGAGACGCAGCAGTACGCGACCGTCGTCATCCCCACGCCGCCCTTGGCGAACGCGACGTGAAAGTCGATCAGGTCGTCGGTGACCAAGCCGTCCGGCGAGCGGCCTTCTGACGTGGCGGCCTTGATGACCCGGTTGCGCAGCTTCACCGGCCCGAGCCGGGACGGCGCGAACGGGTCCAGCGTGTCAACGGTCATCGGTCCACGGTGCTCCGCGGAACGGTCGCGGTCAACGGTGTCATCCCGATGGCCGGGAGCGTCATCCTCATCACGATCGCCGTCGCCCTAGTGTGCGGGTCATGGCCGACGGTGAGGTGTTCGTCATCGACCGGGTCGTCACCCGGCCCGGATGCGCACGGCGATTCGTCGACACCTACCTGGCCGAATACGCGCCGGGTGCGCGGGATCGCGGGATGACGCTTCGCGACGTGCTCGTCAGCCCGCCGATATGGTTCGACGACCGATCCAACGTGATCACCGTGACGTGGTCGCTGCCGAGCTCGCAAGCCTGGTGGGAGATGACGTGGAAGGGCAGGCCCGACGTCACGCTCGGAGTGTGGTGGGACGGCGTGGCCGAACTGGTCGTCGAGCGCACCCGCAGCGTCGCCGCCGCCGCAGGCGATGTCGATGGTCTGTGCGATGTATAGCGTCATCCGGCTGATCGATGCCCCCGAACCGGCACGTGACCGTCTACTGAACGAGCTGCGGGAAGCCGCGGCGGCCAGCGGTGCGGCCCACGGCCTGGTGCAGCCTACGCTGCCCGGCGTGCGTAACGGCGGCGATCTCCTCGTGCGCCTGCGGTTCCGCGACGCCGACGAGTGGTCCGCGGCGGCAACGTCTTTCGACGCTGTGTTCGACCGTCCCGAGGTCAATCGCGTCAACGGTGCCACCTACACCGGCGGCCCGGTCGCCGCCAGAGACATCTCGGCCACCGTGTACCGGACACTGCTGTTGCGCGTGCAACCGGACGCCGACGACGCCACGGTGGCGCGCTTCGAGGACGATCTGCGGCTACTCCCCCGCTACGTCGGTTCGATCGGCATATGGCAGCTCAGTCGCGTCGATTCGGCCGTCGGTAACTCACCGTGGACCCACGTGTTCGAACAGGAGTTCCGCGACCTCGACGGTCTGACCGGTCCCTACCTCATGCACCCGATTCACTGGGCGTACGTGGACCGCTGGTTCGACCCCGAGTGTCCCGAGGTCATCGTCCGCGACCGGGTCTGCCACAGCTTCTGCAGCATGGTGTGATTCGTCGAATTCTGCAGCAGGGCTGTGATATCCCGCGATGCACGACCCTGGTGCAGAACTCGATGCGCTAGAGGCCGGCGGGCAGGATGTTCGGGTTGGCCATCGCGGGCGGTTCCAGCGGCGGCAACTCGCTGGCTCCGTCGAGGCTTTGCACAATCAGCCCCTGCGACCACGGGTAGTGCAGGCTGAAGGCGACCAGACCGGTGCGCTCGGCGGCAGGCCGATGGCACATCGCCAGCACCGTCTCGGCCAGATACTCGACCGGCTCGGTCGGGAAGGTGTCCGGAATCAGCTGCGCCGCACCGGGAGTGCGGATGGCCGTCGAGGGCCCTACGCAGTTCACCGCGATGTTCGCGTCGAGCAGCTCGGCGGCCACTCCCTGCGTGAAGCGGTGCAGAGCCGCCTTGCAGGAGGCGTAGACGACGTCGCCCGAGGTCTTGTTGTACTCGCGATACGGCCGCACCGGGGCCACGCCCGTCACCGAACCGATGTTGACGACCCAGCCGGCGCCCCGTTCCCGCATGTGCGGCACGGCGGCTTTGGTCAGCACGAACGGGGTGCGCAGATAGTGTTCGACGGTGCGATCGAAGGTGTCCAGGCTCATCTCCTCGACGCGGGCGTAGTCGGCGAAACCGGCGTTGTTGACGAGGATGTCGAGGCCGCCGGTGCGTTCGACGACCTCGTCGACCAGGCGGCCCCGCTGATCGGGATCTTCGAGGTCGGCCGCGATGCCGATCGCCGTTCCGCCCGCGCCCTCGATCAGCTCGATGGTCTCGGCGATGGTCCCCGGCAGGGCCGTGGCCGCTCCGCCGCGAACCGATGCCGAGGGCTCGAATGACCGGGCGGTCACCGCCACGGTGGCGCCCTCTGCGGAAAGGCGTTGCGCCACAGCGCGTCCGATACCTCGGCTGCTGCCGGTGACCAGAGCCGTCCTGCCTGCGAGAAGTCCCGTCATCGGAGGACGAAGTGTTCTTCGACGGGCGCGCGATGCTGGTGCCACAGGTCGACCAGGCGGTACGGCGTGGCCACCACCACGCGACCGGAACCGGAACGGTAGTAGGTGTGCGCGTTCGGGGTGTGGCACCACACCGTCTGTGACATCGCGTCGTCGATCCGTGCGACGTAATCGTCGTAGGCCTCCCGTGTCACCTCGATGGTGGTGGCATCGCGCAGCGCGAGCAGTTGCAGGCATTCCATGACGTAATGCGCGAGCACCTCCATCGAAAAGTTCGCGCCCGCACCGTGGCCGGGGCTGTAGTTGGGCGCCGAGGTGATGAACAGGTTCGGGAAGCCCGGCACCGTGCCACCGCGGTACGCGCGGGGGCTGTCGCCCCACTCCTCGCGCAGTGTCCTGCCGTCGCGGCCGCGAATGTCGACCGTGGACAGGAAGTCGAGGTGATAGCCGGTGGCGTAGATGATCACGTCGAGATCGATCTGCCGCCCGTCGGCGGTGACGATGCCCGCGGCGTTGACGGCGGCCGGTTCGCTCGCCTCCACGTCGACGTGCTCCCGCGTCAGCGCCGCGTAGTAGCCGCCCGGGTCGCGGATGATGCGCTTACCGTACGGCGCGAAGTCGGGGGTGACCTTCTTCGCCAGCTCCGATCCCTCGCCGAATGTCTCGTTGATGTACTCCATGCACATCTGCAGCAGGACGTCGTTGGCAGCCGAGATCGACAGATGGTCCCTGGCCCACTCGGGGTCGCGCAGGATGACGGGATAGTTGTTGTCCGCCGTCGCCCAGTAGGACTTCAGGCGGTGCCAGTTCGCGTAGTACGGCAGGTGCCGTCCGAGATAGCGCCGGTATTCCGGGACGTGGTCGGACAACCGCTTTCGCGGAGCCACCCAGTGCGGTTGGCGTTGGAAGACGGTCAGGCGCTCGACCTCGTCCACACACGCGTCGACGATCTGCACGGCGGTGCACCCCGCGCCGATGACCGCAACCCGCTTGCCGGTGAGATCCAGCGATGGATCCCACTGCGCCGAGTGGATACTGATGCCCTCGAACGATTCTCGGCCGGGGACGTCTGGCCATCGCGGTCGGTTGAGGTAGCCGGCGGCGGTGACGACCACCCGGGCGTAGCTGACGTCGCGGTTGCCGTCGCGGTCGACCGCGTGAATCTGCCATTGAGCTCGCGCCTCGTCCCACCACAGCGCCTCGACCTCGGTGCCGAAGCGGGTGTGCTCACGCAGTCCGTGTTTGTCGGCCAGGGACACCAGGTAGTCCTGGTACTCCGCGCCCTGCGGGTAGTAGCTCGACCAGTCGGGGTTGACCTCCCGCGACAGCGAGTAATACGCCGACGGCGTGTCGACGCCGATCCCGGGATACTTGGTCGTCAACCAGGTGCCGCCCACCTCGTCGTTGCGGTCGAAGATCTGATACCGCACCCCGGCGTCGGCGGCGGCCAGCGCGGTGATGATGCCGGCGATACCCGCGCCGATGATCGCGACCGTGGTCGTCGGCGGGATCGGCACCGTGCGCGGCAGCGTGGGCTGGGAGAGATGAAAACCGCCCTGCTCGAGCAGGAGCGGGACGAACTCGTCGTCTACATCGGAGCCCAGCGCAACCGGCAGCACGCGGGTGAACAGATCGATGTCGTCGGCGGCCATCGCGCCCTGGGCCGGCGGCGCGGACAACGCCGAGATGACCGCCTCGACAAGCGCTGTCATGGTGTCGGCGTCGGTGACACCGACGCGTTCGGGCGGATCGGGGATGTGCGTGATCTTCGGCCCAAACCGGTCGATCACCGACGGATCACCCGTCAGCTGGGCCAGCACCGCGACCAGGACGCCCGGGTCAGCCTGACCGAGGTTCGCCCTCAGTTCGTCACGGTCGGCGCCCGCGGCACGCGGCGACGGTATGGCTCGAGCGTCTGCAGTCACGGGCACGAGTATCGGCCCGCGACAGCGCACCGGGCACCGCCCTGCCTACTGAGCGGGACATCGGTCCCTCGCACCACACTGAATGCGCTTAAGCTGCCCGCCGTGGATTCCGATGCGGTGGTCGAGCAGGCACGCAGCCACACTCTGGGCGACATCCCGCGCCGGTCGGCCCGCAGGCAACCCGACAAGACCGCGATCATCGACGGCGACGTGGTGTTGACCTTCGCCGAGTTCGATCACCTCGTGGACCGGGCCGCTGCTGCGTTGCAGGACAACGGCTTCCGTCCCGGCAACCGGGTGGCGTTGCTGGCCCGCAACTGCTGGCAGTATGCGGTGCTCGCCTTCGCCACCGCCCGCGCTGCGGTTGTGTTGGTACCGGTCAACTTCATGTTGACGGCCGAGGAGATCGCCTACATCCTGGGCCACAGCAAGGCCGACGGCTTCATCGTCGAAGCCGAACTGGCGGCCGTCGCCGAGGACGCGATGCGCCTCGATGGTGCGGTGCGCACGAAGGCCGCGATCGTCCGGCCTGGACAGAGCGTTCCGCCCGGCTGGGACGATTTCGCCGACTGGCTGACCACCACCACCCTCGCGCCGAATCCGCGCATCGAGGACGACCAGCTGCTGAGGTTGATGTACACCAGCGGCACGGAGTCGCGTCCCAAAGGTGCGATGCACACAAGCCGCAGCCTGATGTGGCAGTACGTCAGCACCATCGTCGCCGGCTCCATGGCGGGTGACGACGTCGAAATCCACTCACTGCCGCTGTATCACTGCGCGCAGCTGGACAACTTCCTGGCCACCGACATCTATCTCGGTGCGACCAGCATCATCCTGCCCGGGCCCGATCCCGAGACGGTGCTGCGCACGATCGCCCGCTACCGGGTGACCAACTACTTCGCGCCTCCGACGGTCTGGATCAGCCTGTTGCGTTCTCCGGTGTTCGACGAGGTCGATCTGTCGAGCCTGCGCAAGGGTTACTACGGCGCTTCGGCGATGCCGATCGAGATCCTCGTCGAGATCCGCGACCGGCTGCCGAACCTGAGGTTGTGGAACTTCTACGGGCAGACCGAGCTGGCGCCGCTGGCGTCTGCGCTCGGGCCCGATGAGCAGGACGCGCACGCCGGGTCGGCGGGACGACCGGTGGTCAACGTCGAGACGACGATCCTCGACGATGACGACGCCCCAGTCGCGCCCGGCGTGGTGGGTGAGATCGCCCACCGCAGCCCGCATCTGATGCTCGGCTATCTCGACGACCCGGCCAAGACGGCCGAGGCGTTCCGCGGCGGGTGGTTCCACTCCGGCGACCTCGGTTACTACGACGAACACGGGCTGCTGCACGTGGTCGACCGCAAGAAGGACATGATCAAGACCGGTGGCGAAAATGTCGCCAGCCGCGAGGTCGAAGAGATTCTCTACCGGCACAACGGGGTTCAGGAGGTCGCGGTCTTCGGCCTTCCGCATCCGACGTGGGTCGAGACGGTGGTCGCCGCGGTCGTTGCCCGCGACGGTGCCAACCTCACCGAGGACGGCCTGATCGCGCACAGCCGGCAGCATCTGGCCGGGTTCAAGACCCCCAAGCACGTCTTCTTCGTCGATGCGCTACCGAAGAATCCGAGCGGCAAGCTGCTCAAACGTCAATTGCGCGAACGCTTCGCGGCCGAACCGCTGAGCCGCTGAGCCCGAAGGGAACTGTCTGTTGTTCACTGGACGTATCGCGCGCTTCGACGCGCCCGGGGAGCCGTTCGAGATCGAAACCGTGAACTTGGCCGAAGTCGGTCCCGGCGAGATCCTGATCAAGGTCACCAGGACGAACATCTGCGGGTCGGACCTGCACGCATGGCACGGCACCTTCGCCACCCGCGGCCTGGGAGGACAACTTCCGACGGTGCTCGGTCACGAAATGGTCGGCGCAATTTCCGAACTCGGTGACGGCGTCACCGCGGACTCCAACGGCGCGCCACTGGCGAAGGGCAGCCGGGTGGTGTTCCCCTACTTCTTCTCCTGCCACCGGTGCCGAAACTGCCTGGCGGGCAGGCGCAATGCTTGCCTGAACCTGACGATGGCCATGCTCGGACGCGCCGACGCGCCGCCCTATTTCGTCGGCGGCTACGCCGACTACTTTCTGCTGCCCGCCGGGGCGGTCGTGTACACCGTGCCAGACCGGGTCAGCGACGACATCGCCTCGGGCGCCAACTGCGCACTGTCACAGGTGATGTACGGCCTCGAGCGCGTCGACCAGCAACTCGGCGAGACCGTCGTGGTGCAGGGCGCCGGTGCGCTGGGACTGTACGCGATCGCGGTGGCCAAGGCCCGGGGTGCTGGCCGGGTCATCGCCGTCGACGGTGTGCCCGAACGGCTCGAGCTGGCAACCGCGTTCGGCGCCGACGCGGTGATCGACATCAACACGGCCGCCACGGTGAAGGACCGCGCGAAGATCGTCCGTGACCTGACCGACGGCCACGGCGCCGACGTGGTGGTCGAGGTGGTCGGGCACCCGTCCGCCATCGACGAGGGCCTCAAGATGCTGGGCCAGTTCGGCCGCTACGTCGAGATCGGCAACATCAACATCGGCAAGACATTCGAATTCGACCCGTCACGCTTCGTCTTCGCCAACAAGACGATGGTCGGGGTCTCGTTGTACGGACCGCCGGTCCTCTCTCGGGCGCTGACCTTCCTCGAACAGCACCAGGACACCCTTCCCCTGCACCGGCTCACGTCGGCGCAGTATCCGCTCGACGACATCAACGAGGCATTCGCCGCCGCCGAGCACAAGCGCGACGTCCGCGCCAGCATCGTTCCCTGATCCTCCGAGGAGATCCATGCACGACTACACCCGCAAGACTCTGTTCATCGACGGCCAGTGGGTGGCGCCGTCGGCGGGCGACGTGATCGACGTCGTCAACCCCGCCACCGAGAAGGTGATCGGCTGTGTGCCCAGCGGAACCGTCGCCGACGTGGACGCGGCGGTGGCCGCCGCCCGCCGCGCCTTCGATCCGCTGATCACCCGCGCCGAGCGACGTGACCGGCTGACCCGGGTGATCGCCGCGATGGAGAAGCGGCTGCCCGACATCGCCGAGACCATCAGCCGGGAGATGGGCGCTCCGCTGCGGGTGGCGCAGGGCGTTCAGACCAAGGTCCCACTGGCGGTGGCCCGCGGTTTCGCCGACGTCCTCGGGTCCTTCGACTTCGAAGAGCGCGTGGGCAACTCGTTGGTGCTGCGCGAACCATACGGTGTCGTCGGCGCCATCACCCCGTGGAACTACCCGCTCTATCAGGTGGTGGCCAAGGTGCTGCCCGCGATCGCCGCGGGCTGCACCGTCGTCCTCAAGCCGAGCAACGAGGCGCCGCTGTCGGTGTTCGAGTTCATCGAAGCGGTTGAGGAGGCCGGCCTTCCCGACGGTGTGGTGAACCTGGTGTCTGGCCGCGGATCCGTGGTGGGTGAGCGCATCGCGTCGCACCCCGACGTCGACGTGGTGTCGTTCACCGGGTCGACCGCCGTGGGCCGCCGGGTCGCCGAGCTCGCCGTCGGATCGGTCAAGAAGGTCGCCCTCGAACTCGGCGGCAAGTCCGCCAACGTCATCCTCGACGGCGGCGACCTGACCACCGCGGTGAAGGTCGGCGTGGGCAACGCGTTCCTCAACGGCGGGCAGACCTGCATGGCGTGGACCCGGATGCTGGTGCCGCAGTCGCGCTACGACGAGGCCCTCGAATTGATCGGGACCGCCGCCGCAAAGTACAACGTCGGTGACCCGTCCGACCCCGGCACCCGGATCGGCCCCCTGGCCTCGGCCGCGCAGTTCGAGTCCGTGCGCGGGTTCATCGACCGCGCACGCCGCGACGGCGCCCGCCTGCTCACCGGCGGATCCGAATCGGTCCGCGACACCGGCTACTACGTCGCCCCGACCGTGTTCGCCGACGTCGGCCCCGACTCCGAGCTGGGCCAGGAGGAGGTGTTCGGGCCGGTGCTCGCGGTGATTCCGTTCCGGGACACCGACGACGCCCTACGCATCGCCAATGGCACGCCCTACGGGCTCGCGGGCGCGGTGTGGGGTCCCGACCTGGACACCGCCATTTCCTTCGCGCGGCGCGTGCAGACCGGACAGCTCGACGTCAACGGCGGCGTGTACAACCCGGTCGCGCCGTTCGGCGGATACAAGAAATCCGGTGTCGGCCGGGAGTTGGGCCGCGCGGGGTTCGAGGAATTCCTGCAGACCAAGTCCCTACAGTTGCCGTCATGAGCACACCGCTGAACATCGCCGCTCACGGTGCGACACAGACGTGGACCATCGACCTGCCCGACGTCGGCAACGCGATCACCGACAAGGGCTTCATCTCGGCGTTCGAGGCCGCGGTCGAGGTCGCCAACGCGGACCTCGACGTGCGCGCGGTGATCCTGACCGGCGCGGGCAAGATCTTCTCCGCGGGCGGCAATGTCAAGGAGATGGCCGACCGCACCGGAATGTTCGGCCTCGACGCCCTCGACCAGCGGCGTGCCTACGGCGACGGGATCCAGCGCATCCCGCGCGCACTCGGGCGCCTGGAGGTCCCGCTGATCGCCGCGGTCAACGGACCCGCGGTGGGAGCGGGCTGCGACCTCGCCATGATGTGCGACATCCGCGTGGCTTCCGAACGGGCGTCGTTCGCCGAGAGCTTCGTACAGATCGGCATCATCCCGGGCGACGGCGGCACCTGGTTCCTGCCGAGGGCGATCGGCTACGAGCGCGCCGCCGAGATGACGTTCACCGGCGACCGTGTCGATGCGGCCACTGCCCTGGAGTGGGGCATGGTCAGCCGCGTCGTGCCGCACGACGACCTGCTTACGGAGGCGCTCGCGTTGGCCGAGCGGATCACCAAGAACCCCGCTCACGCGCTGCGGATGGCCAAACGTCTGCTGCAGGAGTCGCGGGCCGGTTCGCTGGACTCCACGCTGGCCATGGCCGCGGCCATGCAGCCGCTGGCCCACCGCGACCGGGAGCATGAACAGCGCATCAGCCGATGGCGGACCGCCCCGTGACGCTCCCCCGCCTGGTGCCCCCAGCTGCCGTCGACGCCGCTGCGACCGCGGCCCTGCGGGCCGAGGTCCGCGCGTTCATCGCCGAGCAACGTGCCGCGGGCGCCTTCACCCCGTCGGTCGACGCGTGGCTGACGGGATGGGACGAGGACTTCACCAAAGCGCTTGCCGCACAGGGCTATCTCGGAATGACCGTGCCGGTCGAGTACGGCGGACACGGACGCTCCTTCGTCGAACGGTTCGCGGTGACCGAGGAGCTGCTCGCCGCGGGCGTACCGGTCGCGGCCCATTGGATCGCCGACCGGCAGATTGTGCCCTCGTTGCTCAAGTACGGCACGGAACTGCAGAAAAGGGAGTTCCTTCCGCGGATAGTGCGCGGCGAGTGCTTCTTCGGGATCGGCATGAGCGAGCCCGATTCCGGTTCGGATCTGGCGAGCGTACGCACCAAGGCGGTTCAGGTGGACGGCGGTTGGTCGCTGTCCGGGACCAAGGTGTGGACGTCGGGGGCGCACAACGCGCATGCGTTCATCGCGCTGGCCCGCACGGCGCCCGTCGATCCGGACAACCGCCACGCGGGGTTGAGTCAGTTCATCGTCGACTTGCGCGGACCGGGCGTCGACATCCGACCGGTTGTCTCGATGAACGGCGCACACCACTTCAACGAGGTGATCCTCGACGGTGCCTTCGTGCCCGACGACATGGTGTTCGGCGAGATCGGCGCGGGCTGGCGTCAGGTCACCTCGGAGTTGGCCTTCGAGCGCAGCGGGCCCGAGCGGTTCCTGTCGACGTTCGTGTTATTGAGGGCGTGTGGCGAAAGGATGGCCGCACAGCAGCTTTCGCGGGACGCCAGGCTCGGCCACCTGGTCGCCAGAACCGCCGGACTGCACCAGATGTCGACCGCCGTCGCCGGAGCACTGGAGCGACGTGAGCCCGCCGATGTGCCCGCCGCGGTGGTCAAGGTTCTCGGCACCACCACCGAAGGTGATATCGCCGACTTCGCCGACACGCTGGCCGATACGACCACAAATCCCGAACTGGCCGAGCTGGTCTCGAAAGCCGTGGATCAGCGCCCCGGCTTCACGCTGCGCGGCGGGACCAACGAGGTGTTGCGCGGCGTGATCGCACGAGGGTTGGGGCTGCGATGACCGTCGATCCGGCGCTCGTCGAGATGATGGACGCGGTCTTCTCCGAGTACCGCGACGCGCATCCGCCTGCGAAGGCAGTCGCACGGGACGCCGAATTGTGGCGGCGCCTCGATGAGCTGGGCCTGGTCCGGCTGACCGGCGCCGAGGAGTCGGGCGGCAGTGGTGCGGGCTGGTTCGAGGCCGCCGAACTGTTGGCGGCCGCGGCGCGCAACGCGGTGCGAATACCGTTGGCAGAACACGATCTCCTGGCCTGCTGGCTGCTCGACGCGAACGGGATGGGAACCGACGACGCCGTGCGCACGGTGTGCCTGCTCGACGGAAACGGAGCTGCGCGCGGTGTGCCCTGGGCCACGGGCAGCGACCGGGTGGTCGTCGTGTGGCGCGACAGTGACGGCCACCGCGTCGCCGACGTCGACGCCGGGGCATTGGCGATCACGCCCGGCAGCAACCTTATCGGCGAACCGCGTGACTACGTCGAGGCCGACGTCGCCGCGCTCGGCAGCGTCCCGGTGAACGCGGGCCTGGTGGCCGAGTTGTGGCTGAGATCGGCGCTCGTGCGGGCTCTCCAGGTGTGTGCGGCGCTCGACACGATCGTCGCGTCGTCGGTCGACCACGCCGCGTCGCGCGTCCAGTTCGGTCGGCCCCTGTCCCGGTTCCAGGCCGTCCAGCACCTGATCGCCGACCTGGCCGCGGAAGCGGCGCTGGCGCGGGCGGCGACCGAAGCCGCGCTGACGACGGCCGTCACGACCGGCTGGTCGACGGGCAACCTGCACTTCCGCATCGCGGCGGCACGCTCGTGCGTCGGCCATGCCGCCTCGGTCGTGGTGCGCAACGCCCATCAGGTCCACGGCGCGATCGGCACCACCTACGAACACCGGTTGCACGAGTTCACCCGCGCCGCGCTCGCGTGGCGCTCTGAATTCGGAACGGTGCGCTACTGGGACGAGAAGGTCACCGACGCGGCCCTGGCCGCCGGAGCCGACGTGTGGAGCCTGATCGCCGACTGATCCGGGCTCATGCCGCGGTGTTCCACTGACCGGGCACCGTCGCGCCACGCCCCGGGCGGCGACGGTTGACTCGCTGCCATGAGCAACGAGATCACGCTGTCCGAGGTCCAGGAGTTCATCGCCGCCTTCTGGTACCACTACGACCAGGGCCATTTCGCCGAACTGGGGGCCCGACTCGGTGACGAGATGGAATACCTGAGCCGATCCGATTCCGGCAACTGCCCCTTCGAGCATCTCCTGGCCGCCGAGTTGCACGGCAAAGACGAGACCTTGGCCTGGCTGACCCAGCACCGCAACGAGAATCCCTACCCGTTGCGTCACCATGTGACCAACATCTTCCGCACCGGCGTCGACGGAGACGTCACCACCGCCCGCTTCTACCTGTACGTCAACCAGGTGACCAACAACGTCCCGTTCGACGTCTCCAGCGGAGTGGTCGACGTCGGCATCCGCCGTTCGGAGAGCGGCTTGGTCTTCACGTCGATGACAGTGATCCTCGATGCCGAGGACTCCATTCCGTTCGCCGAGCACGCCGCTGATCGTGCGGCGACGGCCTCGACAGGTTCGTAGCGGGTGGACGCACGCACGGCCTTCGGCGGTGGCGTCGCCGTCATCACCGGCGCCGGCAGCGGGATAGGCGCGGGCCTGGCACGCCACGCGACCACATTGGGCATGACGGTCGTGCTGGTCGACATCAACGCCTCCGCAATCGCGTCGCTGCGCAGTGAGCTTGCCGGCTCGGTGGACCTGGTGTGCGATGTCCGCGATCCCGAAGCGCTCGAAGGAGTTGCCGCACAGGTGTACTCGGAGATCGGTCCGGTACGCCTGTTGGTCAACAACGCCGGTGTCGAACAGTTCGGTTACCTGTGGGACACCCCCGTCGCCAACTGGGATCGACTGGTGGACATCAACCTCAGCGGCGTCTTCTACGGGGTCCGAGCGTTCCTTCCGCGCATGATCGCCGCCGACGCTCCGTCGTGGGTATGGAACCTGTCGTCGATCGGCGGGGTCGCGGCCGTGCCGTTGCAGGCGCCCTACATCATGAGCAAGCACGCGGTGCTGGCGCTGACGGAATGCCTGCGGCTCGAGGTGGAGCTGGCCGGGCACGCCGACCGGATCCACGTGCAGGCGGTGCTGCCGGGCGCCGTCAAGTCCAACATCTTCGAGGCGGCCGGTGGAGTCAAGGACGGCGACGTCGGGGCCGCCGAATCGCAGCGCGCCGCGATGCTCGACATCAAGGCCGAGGCGATGGATCCGGTCGAGGCCGCACGGGTGGTGTTCGAACAAGCCGCCTCGGGTGATTTCTACTTGCTCACCCAACCCGAGTACGTCGGCAACGCGATGTCCGAGCGGGCCGAAATTCTAGCCTCTCGCAGGGCGCCGGTTCTGCGCGCGAAGCGACGATTCGCCCCCTCCCACCAATGACCACATCGGAAAACGCTGTCCCGCAACTGGATCCCGACGCGGCGGCACGAGTCACTCAATTCGGCGGCCTGCCACCGATGCGGGTGCGCGGGCTCGAGGCGGTACGTGGTGCCTTGGAGTCCGCGCCACTACCCGAGATGCCGGCGATGGCCGATGTGGAGGACCGGAAAATCGAGGGGCCTTCCGGGGAGATTCCGCTCCGCATCTACCGGCCGTCGGCCGACAGCGACGCGCCGGCGGTCGTCTACTTCCACGGTGGCGGAATGGTTTTGGGCTCGAACCACTCGTTCGAGCCGTTGGCGCGCAACCTCGCTCACCACTCACACGCCACGGTCGTGTCCGTCGACTACCACCTGGCCCCCGAAGCGCCGGCCCCGGCCCAGTTCGACGACGCTTACGCCGCGACCTGTTGGGTGGCCGCACATGCCCACGACCTCCGCATCGACCGCGCCCGGGTGGCGGTGGCGGGCGACAGCGCCGGAGGCACCCTGGCCGCCGGTGTAGCGTTGGCCTCCCGCGATCGCGGCGGCCCCACCCTGTTCGCCCAGATCCTGATGTATCCGGGCGTCGACAACGACCTCGACGTCCCGTCGATTCGGGCGATGCCCGAGGCTCCGATGCTCAACCTCGTCGACATCGAATACATGCACGAGCTGGCCGACGGCCCGGAGCACCCGTACGTGATTCCCGCACGCGCACAAGATCTGTCGGGCCTGCCGCAGGCCGTCGTCGTGACGGCCGAAGCCGATCCCATCCGGGACTGGGGTGAGCGTTACGCGGAACGGTTGCGCGACGCGGGAGTACAGACGACGGTGACCCGGTACCCCGGCATCTACCACGGGTTTCTGATGCGTTCGGATGCGACGGCCCGCGGGCGCCTGGCGGTGGCGGAAATCGGCGCTCTGCTACGCGCGAAGTTCGCCAACCCGCTGCCGTTCTGACGCTGCATGCAAACAGACGTCCCGATGACCGGACAGCCGCGCAGTCACATGCTTGGCCCGGCATCAGAATTGGGTGCGACCGGCATGAGATGCCGACATCGAGAGTAGGAGAGAGCATGCTCACCCAAGAGCAGCGGACGGAGTTGTCCGATATCCTGCGGCCCGCCTCACCGCCCCGCGAGATCGACGACGTCTATACCGACGACCAGCGGGGTCGCCTCTTCGACATCGTGCGGTCACAAGGGCCATGGAGGCTGATCATCGCCCAGCATTTCGCCTCCGCCGAGGAACTGATGGCCACCATGAGCGGAATGTTCCCCGAGGGCTTCACGCCCTCGCTGGACCTGTTCCTCACCGCGACGTTCCGTGGGTACCTGGCCAACTACGGCACGGTGCTCTATCCCGAGTTGCACGACTGCTTCTACAACCAGCGCTTCGTCGAGTACGCCAAGAGTTACTGGAACGCCGAGTACGCCAAGCCCGAGATGATGCTGTTCAACATCAACGGGCCCTGCGCCAACCGCGATCCCGGCCACCTGGACTCCCCCAGCTTCCGCGGCGTGCGCCACGAGAACGCTCCCACCTGGCTGACCAGCGTGATGGGCAAGTCCGGGCTGTTCCGCGACTACCTCGTCAAGATGGCTCAGGTCATCACGTGGTTCTCACTCGATCAGGGCAGCGGCTTCACCTACTGGCCCGACGGACCCCTCAAGCCGCCGAAACGCCTCCTGCCGCCGGTCTACAACCGCGGCGTGCTCGTGCAGAACGAGATGATGGTGCACCGCGGCGAGGCCAACGGACCGCTCGATCAACAGACCCCGGCCGGGCTGGCGTTCGACACGGTGTTCACCGGAGATCCGTCGGACCGCGACTTCTGGTTGCTCAAGAACGGCGACGACGTGATCGCCCGCCACCACACCGACGAACTGCGATTCCTGGTCCACTGGTCGGCGGAGGTGTTCACCGACTTCGACGAGCTCAAGAAAAACATGGACGGCAGCGACGATCTGACCATCGACAAGGCGATCGACATGCTCGTCGACGACGTGCACGCCAAGGGCATCAAGCTCGACGTGCCGAGCGAGCCTCTGCACGACCCGGAATTCATCGCGGCTCTGAACGCCGTCTACGACCTCGGCGGGCCGGCGGAGTACCCGAAGGAAGCTCCCCTCTCGGCCTTTCAGCTGACGTGACCGCGATTTCGGTGCGCTAGCAGTCGCGAGCGCACCGAGATCACTCGGTTTCGTCGACGATCGGCAGCGCACCGCGGCGCGCTGCCTCCTCGATCGAATTCCTTAGTTCAAAGCACACGAGGAACGGTCTGCCCTCGTGCGCGTGGATGGCGTCGGCGTCTCTGCGCTGGTGACATCTGGCGGTGGACTCGCTGTCCCACTGCACGCTGGTCTGTTGCCAGGTGCTCTTGCGCACCAGAACGCTTGCCGCGCAGAGCCGGCACGTCACCGAGGTCATCGGTGCGTCAGCGAGTCGGTTGTCCTGGCGGACGGTCATCCCGCGCTCGTGACGGCGTCCCGCGCCGCGATGTTGGCCTCGACGATCTTCATCCACTCTTCGCGCGGTCGGGTGGTGTCGATCTCGTACTCGAAGCGGTCCACCATGTCGGGGGTCACGTCGGCGACGTCGACATAGAACTGCTCATACCACCGACGCAGTTGGTAGACCGGCCCGTCCTCCTCGCACAACAGCGGATTATCGATGCGGGCCTTGTTCTTCCAGATCGCGACATCCTGCTCGAAGCCCATCTTGACGAAGTCGCCCAGACCGATCGCCGTCTGCATCGCGAGGTCGTCGGGCAGGGTTTCGGACTTCTTGACGATGATCCCGTACTGCAGCACGAAGGAGTCTTGGTCGATCGGATAGTGGCAGTTGATCAGCACCGTCTTGTGGTCGACGTCGGTGTAGTGGTAGGTCAGGTCGTCGATCATGAACGACGGCCCGAAATACGATGCGACCGAGGTGGTTCCGAGCATCTGCGTCGGACCGGGCTCACCGAGATCCGGCCGGCCCGCGCTGTTCATGTACTGCGTCGCGACATGACCTTCGAAGATGTTCTTGAAATGCGTCGGCAGCGATCCGTGGATGTAGAAGAAGTGCGCCATGTCGACGACGTTGTCGATGATCTCTCGGCAGTTGGTGTTGACCACGGTCGTGTACCAGTGCCAGTCGGTCCACTCATCACTTGTCGCACCTTCGATGCGGGGAATCGTGACGTCCTCCGGTGGGGGGTTGCCCTCCGGGTCGTTCCAGACGAACAACATGCCGTCCTGCTCCAGCGTGGTCCACGTCGCGGTGCGGGCCAGTCGGGGCACCCGCTTGCTGTAGGGGACCTTCTTGCACCGGCCGTCACCGCCCCAGCGCCAATCGTGGAACGGGCATGCGATCTCGTCGCCCTTCACCTCGCCTTGGCTCAGGTCCCCGCCCATGTGGCGGCAGTACCCGTCCAGGACGTTGATCCGCCCGTCGCCCCCGCGGAACACCACCATCTTCTTGCCGAACGCGAAAACCTGATGCGGCTTACCGTCACCGAACTCCCTGACCAGACCCAGGCAGTGCCAGCCTCGAGCGAACCGCGACGGGGCGGCCTCGGCCTCGATCTGACGGACCTCGATATCGGTGTCCAACGTCATACCGTTGTTCTAGCAGCGATCGCCGACCACGTTCACGGTTCTGTTCCGCTCATCAGGACACGGGTTCCGGCCTTGCTCTAACCGCTCTAACTTGGTCGGTTGTGAGTAGCGCATACGGGGCGACGATCCCCGACGGCCTGCCGGTGACCGATACGACCGTCGATCTGGTGGTGGTCGGGTCCGGCACGGGTATGGCCGCCGCGCTCGCCGCTCATGAGTGCGGCCTCTCGGTGCTGATCGTCGAGAAATCGACCTATGTTGGAGGTTCCACCGCCCGCTCCGGCGGGGCACTGTGGCTGCCGGCGAGCACGGTGATCAACGGCGCCGGCGGTGCCGACACCGCCGAGCGGGCGAACACGTACCTCGACGCCGTGGTCGGCGGGACCGCCGACGCCCAGCGGTCGGACGCGTTCGTGGCCAACATCGGTGCGACGGTCGAACTTCTGCGGCGCGCAACGCCGATGCGGCTGTTCTGGGCGAAGGAGTACTCGGACTACCACCCCGAGGCGCCGGGCGGCACCGTCGTCGGCCGCACGTGCGAATGCCGGCCGCTCGATTCGGCGATTCTGGGCCGATACCGAACACGCCTGCGGCCCGGCGTGATGGAAGCCAAGATTCCGATCCCGACCACCGGCGCGGACTATCGATGGCTGAACCTGATGTCGCGGATGCCGCGAAAGGGTCTGCCGGTGGTCGCCAAGCGTCTCGGGCAGGGTGTGGGCGGTCTGCTTCTCAAGCGGCGATACGTCGCCGGCGGTCAGGCGCTGGCCGCCGGTCTTTTCGCCGGGGTCTTGCGCGCGGGCATCCCGGTCTGGACCGACACCGCGCTGCTTCGGCTCGTCACCGACGGCGATCGGGTGAGCGGCGTGGTGCTCGGCCATGCAGGCACGGACGTCACCGTGTCCGCGCGCCGCGGTGTGGTGCTCGCAGCGGGAGGTTTCGACCACGAGATGGACATGCGGTGGAAGTTCCAATCGGAATTCCTCGGCGAGCATGCCAGCCTGGGAGCCGAAACCAACACCGGCGATGCCATCCGTATCGCCCAAGACATCGGGGCGGCAACAGATCTCATGGACCACGCATGGTGGTTCCCCGCCGTCGCCGCGCTGCCCGGCGCCGACCCCAAGGTCATGCTGGCCGAACGGTCGCTTCCGGGATCGCTCATCGTCGACCAGAACGGAAGTCGCTTCGTCAACGAGGCGACCGACTACATGTCGTTCGGGCAGCGGATCCTCGAGCGGGAACGCGCGGGAAATCCGGTCGAGACGATGTGGATCGTCTTCGATCAGGGCTATCGCAACAGCTATGTCTTTGCCGCCGAACTGTTCCCCCGGATGGCGATACCCAAGAGGTGGTATGACGCCGGCATCGCGCACCGCGCCGATTCCATCGGCGTACTCGCACGCAGGATCGGTGTCGACGCACCGACGCTCATTTCGACCGTCGAGCGCTTCAACGGAAATGCCGCCGCCGGAGTCGATCCCGACTTCCTGCGCGGAGCGAGCGCCTACGACCGCTACTACGGCGACCCGACCGTCACGCCGAACCCGAACCTTCGCCCGTTGAATCGGGGCCCGCTCTATGCCGTCAAGATGGTGCTCAGCGATCTCGGAACCTGCGGCGGCCTGCGCGTCGACGACCGCGCCAGGGTGCTGCGGGAGGACGGCCACACCATCGACGGGCTGTATGCGATCGGCAACACCGCCGCCAACGCGTTCGGCACCACCTATCCCGGAGCGGGCGCGACGATCGCGCAAGGCCTGGTGTACGGCTACATCGCTGCTTCGGACGCCGCCGACGGGTGATCAGTCGTCGGCGTCGGCCCTCTTCTCGATCTCGTACCAGTATTCCGGTGCGGGCCAAGGAATTTGCGTACCGCGTTCGATGCCCGCATCCGCGAAGGCGGCTTCGGCCTCGTCGAGTTCCTTGAGCATCTTCATGGCGAGCTCGCGTTCGGCGGCGTAATACCGCTCGGCCCACTGCAATGCGACCCTTGCGTAAGCCCATGACGGCTCCACGCCTGCCCACTTTGCGTCCTTGGCGGCTTGGCGCTGCATGTCGTCGGCGTAGGCGATGTGCTCCTGCAGGATCTCCTTGAGGCGCTCGGGATCGGTCAGATGTCCGAACGTCACTCGCAGCAACGGGTTGTGCTTGAGCACCGGCGTATCGACCGGTGCTTCGTTGGCCCACCGCCGCACCGCATCCAGACCCGCTGGGGTGATCTTGTAGAGCCGACGGTTGCGGGTGCCGCCGGTGTTCTCGACGCGCGAGGACAGCAGCCCGAGCTTCTCCAGCTTCTTCAGCTCCGAGTAGATCTGGCTGTAGGCGGGGCTTCCGTAGAAGAACCGCATGCTCCACTCGATCCACTTACGGATGTCGTAACCCGACAGTTCGTGTTCGTACGTCAGCATGCCCAGCAGCGCCCAACTGGTCGCGGCCAGATTCGGCTTCGCGTCGGACGTGCTCTTCGCCATTTGCCCAGCCTAACAACGGCGGAGCACACCGGTCGTTCGACGCACCACTGGCCGGGACGCCGCCTTGCGGCTGCGCCGGGGCGCAAGCACCCTGAACCCATGGCCGGCTCCGAACTCGACGATCTGCGCGCCGTCTACGAACCCTTGGCACAGTCGGTGCGCCGACTCGTCGACGTCACGATCCGCACGACAGCGGACGCAGCGACCGTCGAAGCGGTCAAGAACAGAATCGACTGCGCAAGTGACGAACTCAGCGCGTCGCTGCTTGACGATTCGTTCGGTCTGCAACATACCCGCGACGGCGAAGCGATGGTGTGGGGCAACGTCGTCATCGGGCTGCGCAACCCGGCCGCCCCGCCGCTGGAGGTCCACCACGACACCGAGGGCCGAGTATGGGCCGAGTTCTCGCTCGGCGCAGCGTTCGAGGGCCCGCCCGGACATGTCCACGGTGGCGTATGCGCGATGTTGCTCGACCACGTGCTCGGCGCGACAGCGCACAAGCCAGGCAAACCCGCTGTGACGGGCACCCTGACCACGCGGTACCGGCGTGGAACCCGGCTCGGACGCCCGTTGCGCGCGGAAGCCTGGGTCGAACGGGTCGAGGGCACCAAGACGTTCGCCGTCGGGCACATCGCCGACGCCGACGGCGTCACCGTGGAAGCCGACGGTGTCTTCATCCATCCGCGGGTTCCCTGACGCCGGGGCCCACGGCTCGCGGAAACCGCCGTTCGGCAGACCAGCCACCGCACCGCCTGCCAGAATCAGATGTGGACTACGAGCACCCCGATGTGGGAGGGCCTGAGCGCTACCGCCGCGACGAGACGGAAGCCGAACGGCTGGACCGAAATTGGTCGAGTCTGCTGCAGGAACTGCGGGTCGCTCAAACGGGTGTCCAATTGCTCACGGGCTTCCTCCTGATCCTGCCGTTCACCGACCATTTCTCCGACCTCGACGAAACCATGAGGACGGTCTACCTCGTGACGGTGGCCAGCTCGATCGGCGCGACGATACTGCTGATCGCTCCCGTCAGCATGCACCGGCTGTTGTTCCGGCGACACCGCATGGAGACCTTGGTGGCGACCGCGCACGGGTTCGCGATCACGGGCACGCTGTTACTCGGCGTCGCGCTCGCCGGCGTGGCGACGATCATCTTCGACGCCGTGGCCGACAGCGTGGCGGCATGGATCGCCTGCAGCGTCGTGCTGGTTGCGCTCGTCGGGTTCTGGTACCTCATGCCACTGCGAAACCGGCCTCACGACGCGTCCAATTGACGTTTGCGTCCCGATACGCCTGGGAACTCCCGACCCATGTTGATTCGACGTATCGCGCGCCCGATGCTGTCAGCTGCCTTCATCGCAAGAGGTGTGGATGCCCTACGCAGCCCGAAACCCGCGGCCGACGCCGCACGTCCGACGCTGGAGGGTTTGAGCAAGCTGCCCGACCCGGTCGGCACCAACGTTCCGACCAACGCCGAGACCGTCGCGCGGGCCACGGCCGCGGTCCAGATCGGTGGCGGTCTGCTCCTGGCCACCGGCAAACTGCCTCGACTCGCCTCTGCCGCGCTCGCACTGAGCGTGGTGCCGGGCAGCCTTGGCGGACATACCTTCTGGAGTGAGACAGATCCCCAGCGCAAAGCCGAGGAACGTCGTGCGTTCATCACCGACGTGAGCTTGATCGGCGGGCTGATCATCGCCGCAGTCGACACCGAGGGCAAACCCTCGCTCGGTTGGCGCGGGCGGCGCGCGGCGCACAAGGTCTCGGAGGCGGTCACCGCGGCTTTGCCCGTCGGCGCGGCCGCGGGCGGCACGCTCACCGACAGCGCGCTCGCCGACAAGGTGGGTCATGGTCTGCAGGTCGGTGCCGAACGGGGGCGCGAGCTCGCCAACGTCGCCCGCGAACGCGGCGCCGAACTCGCCGAAGTCGCCCGCGAACGCGGACCCGAACTCGCCGAGCTTGCGCGCAAGCGCAGCGCCGAGCTCGCCGACGTCGCCCGCGAACGCGGACCCGAACTCGCCGAGGTCGCGCGCAAACGTGGGGCGGTGCTCGCCGACGCCGCACGTGAGCGGGGTTCCGAGTGGGCCGACGTCGCTCGCGACCGCGCGCCCGAACTGGCCGAGACGGCGCGCGGACGCGCGTCGGAGTTCGCCGAGACGGCACGCAAGCAGGCCGACACGGCGCGCAAACAAGCCGAGACGGCTCGAAAGCAGGCGCGCAAAGAGGCCAAGCGCCAACAACGCAAGCTGCGCTGAGCTTCACCGAGCGATCGAAAGCGCCCCTGATACAGCGGGGTCGCCGGTACATTGACTCGGATGACTAGCGGAAATCTAGGACCACAGCCTGGACAGTACGGCGGCTATCCGGCGGGCGGCGGACAGCCGGGCGGCCTGCTTCTGCGCTGGCTCGCTCGACTCATCGACGGAATCCTCGTCGGGATCGTCAGCTGGCTGCTGGCCTTCCTCACCGATAGCGCCTCCAACATCATGGTCACCGGCTTCTTCACCGGCGGCCTGATGTTCGTCTACTTCCTCGCCTTCGAGACCGGCATGGGTTCCACACCGGGGAAGAAGATGCTCGGCCTGCACGTTCGCGGCCCCGGCGGGGCACCCAAGCCGACCGCCGCGCAGGCGGCCATCCGCAACTCCTGGACGCTGCTGCCGATCATCCCGTTCGTCGGCGGACTGCTCGGCGTCATCGCGATCATCGTCATCGCCGTGACCATCAACGGCAGCCCGACCAAGCAGGGCAAGCACGACGAGCTTGCGGGTGGAACGCAGGTCGTCAAGGGCTGACCGTCTGGCCGGAAACCCATGGACCGCAACGGGTCCTGGGTCAGATCACCAGCCATACGACGAGGGCGAACGCGAACGCGGTGAGGCCGAGCGTGGTCTCCATGACCGTCCACGTCTTCAGGGTGGTCTTCACGTCCATTCCGAAGAAACGGCTCACCAACCAGAAGCCCGAGTCGTTGACGTGTGAGAGCACGGTCGCTCCGGCGGCGATGGCGATGACCAGCAGGGTGAGGTGAAGGCTGCTCAGGCTCGCCTCGGCCGCGGCCGCGCTGAGCAGACCCGCCGTCGTCGTCAGTGCGACCGTGGCCGAGCCCTGAGCCACACGCAGCAACGTCGCGATGATGAAGGCCTGCACGATAAGGGACATCCCCAGTCCTGACAGGGAATCGCTCAGCGCGCTGCCGATACCGCTGAGCCGCAGCACACCACCGAACATTCCGCCGGCGCCGGTGATCAGAATGACCGAGCAGATCGGCCCGAGTGCGTTGTCGTAGAGGGCGCTGACCTCGTCCATCGACCGGCCCCGCCGCAGGCCCAACACCACGGCCGCCACGATCACCGTGATCAGCAGCGCGACGCTGGTGTCGCCGAGCAGCATGAGGTACCGCGCCCAGGTTTCGTCCTCGTCCAGCACGCCGGCCGACACCAGCGTGTCGAGGACGGTGTTGAAGGAGATCAACACGAACGGCAGGAGCAGCACGCCGAGCACCGCGGCGAACGACGGCGCGGTCCGGGCGGCGGTCGCCACCGCTCCGGTGCCGGTGGTGGCGCCATCGGCGCCGTCGCGGTCGGTGTCGGTCGGCGTTCCGCCGTTCATCTCTCCGAACAGCGCCGTGGGGACGTCGACGTGGACGCGGCGTCCGATCGCCCTGGAGACCAGGAGCACACCGACGTACCACGCCGGTACGGCGATGGGAATGCCGACCAGGAGTGTCACGCCGATGCTCGCGCCGAGCGCTTCGGCCGCGGCGACCGGCCCCGGATGGGGCGGCACCAATGCGTGCATGGCCGCGAAGGCGCCGGCGGCGGGCAAACCATAGAGCAGCAGCGATCCGCCGAACCGCCGGGCGACGGTCATGATGATGGGCAGGAACACGACGAGACCGGCGTCGAAGAAGATCGGGAAGCCGAACAGCAGCGCCGCGACACCTAGGGCGAACGGCGCCCGACTTTCACCGAAGCGAGCGATGAGGGTATCGGCGAGAACCTGGGCGCCGCCGGTGATTTCGAGCAGCCGACCGAGCATGACACCGAAGCCGACGAGCAGAGCCACCGAGCCCAGGGTGTTGGAGAAGCCGTAGCTGATGGCGTCGGGAACGTCGCCCACCGGGATCCCGGCGGCCAGCGCCGTCAGCACGCTGACGAGCACCAGCGCCACGAAGGCGTGCAATTTGACCTTCATGATCAGGAACAGCAGAAGCGCCACCGCGCCCGCGGCGATCAAGAGGAGTGTGGTGGCTCCGTAGGCGGGATCGATCGCTTCCATCGGACCTCCGAACTGTCAGTGCCAGGAGACTTTCAGGCGTCTCACGCGGGTGCTGGTCAATATCCGTTTGGGGCAATGGGTTTGGTCGGCCCGGCGTGTTGGTCACGAATCATGCCGGTCAGATGGATCGGAGCCCCTCGCCGAGACGTAGCTCTCGACGATGACATCGATGCTCTGGTCCACGTAGATGTCGACGCCGTTCTCATCGGGTTCCAGCGGTTCAAGCGTTTGGAATTGAGAAGTCAGCAGCGATGCCGGCATGAAGTGACCGGGCCGGCTGGCTTGACGCTTTGCGATGACTTCGGGGGTGCCGACCAGATGCAGCAGTTCCACTTCGGGACAGTGGCGGCGCAATTGATCGCGATACTTGCGCTTGAGCGCCGAACAACTCATCACCCCGCCGGTTACGCGGTGTGCTGCCAACCACTCCCCGATGGCCTCGAGCCAGGGATAGCGGTCGTCGTCATCGAGCGCCTCACCGGCGGTCATCTTCGCGATGTTGGCGGGCGGATGGAAGTCGTCGGCGTCGGCGAACGGGACACGGAGGCGCTGGGCGAGGGCGGCGCCCACAGTCGACTTCCCGGAGCCCGAAACCCCCATGACGACGATTGGTGACGCCATTTCCTCCACCTACCCAGTTGTGTATGGCATCACACAGCATGCCTTAATAGGCATACGATTGCAATAGCATCACATAATGATATGCCTTTATATCGATTGCCGAGCGTATGAAACGATGTACCCGTGGCGTCTCAACCAATCGTCGGCGCGCTACATGGCAACCTGCTCGAGGCGCTGGGCACGGCGATCGTCTCCGGTGAGTATCCCGCCGGGCAGGTGTTGACCCTCGACGGCGTGAGCGCGCGACACGGGGTGTCACGCAGCGTCGCACGCGAGGCGATCCGGGTGCTCGAATCGATGGGCATGGTGGAGTCGCGACGACGGGTCGGCATCACCGTCCAGCCGTCGCAGAAGTGGAATGTGTTCGACCCCAGGCTGATTCGATGGCGGCTGGAGGCCGGCGACCGGGCCGCCCAACTGCTCTCGCTGTCCGAACTGCGCCGGGGATTCGAGCCGGCGGCGGCCGCTCTGGCCGCGCGGCGGGCCGGTCCGGAACAGTGCCGCGTCATGGCGGCCGCCGTTTCGGACATGGTCGTGCACGGCCGGGCCGGCGACCTCGAGGCCTACCTGGAGGCCGACAAGCTGTTTCATCGGACCATGCTGGAGGCCAGCGGCAACGAGATGTTCCGTGCGCTGGACGGCGTGGTCGCCGAGGTGCTCGCCGGACGGACGCATCACGGGATGATGCCCTCGACGCCGAACCCGGCGGCGATCAACCTGCACGACGAGGTGGCGCGTGCCATCAGGATGCGTGACGAGGCGGGGGCCGAACACGCCATGCGGGCCATCATCGACGAGGCCAGTTCGGCGGTGTCTGGGGACGACGGCGCTGACCCGTCGTGATCGGGCCGCGGCGAGTGGGCGCCGAGGTCAGTGGTTAACTGCCGAGGTGGACAGGCAACCATCGTTGGCGCGCCGATTCTTCGATCGACTCGAACCCGTGCACGCCGTCACCTACTTCGCCCCGGAAGCTCGCGCCGCCCTCGACAGCCTTGGGTACAAGGGGTTTTGGATGGGTTACTTCGCGGCCAGGTCGGCACCGCTCGGCGAGGTGGCGCCCGAAGTGGTGACGGCGACGTTCTACAACTTCGCCCCACATCGGGTGGCCAAGGCTCTTCCGGCTGCGTGGCAGGTGGCTCCGCCGGCCGACGCGCTGCGCATCCGACTGGAGTCGGCCGTGGCCGCGCTCGAGCGGTACGGCGTCGGGCACGGCGATGATGTGTCGACTGCCGCGGACCTGCTCGCTGACGTGGCCAGCAACGCCGCGCTGGATGGTCGACCCCTGTTCGCCGCCAATGCGGCACTGCCCTGGCCGGACGAACCGTTGGCGAAGCTCTGGCACGCCACCACCCTGCTGCGTGAACAGCGCGGCGACGGTCACGTCGCGGTGCTCGTCAGTCATGGGATCTCTGGTCGCGAGAGCAATATTCTGCACGCCGCTGCGGGCCGCGTGCCCAAGGAGATGATCATGCGCAGCCGCGACTATGCCGTCGAAGAGTGGGATCTGTACTGGGACCGGCTCGCCGAGCGCGGACTGCTCGACGGCGACGGGCTCACCGACACCGGCCGCGACCTCAAGCAGCGAATCGAGAACAGCACCGACAGGCTCGCGCTGCAGGTGCTCGACGCGTTGAGCGACAGCGAGATCGAGACGTTGTTTCGCACGTTGACCCCGATCACCCGCACGGTCGTCGGCGGCGGTGACCTCCCCGTCGCGACGCCGATGGGCTTGAACCGCGCCGACCTCGGCGATGACAGCGCCCACCTGACCTGACAATTCGTGCCGCGAGCGTGCGTGTCTGCACACGACTCGCCGCGCCATGACAGCAATTTGCGCACGCTCACGGCACGCTGAGTGACGTGATGGTGCTCAAATCGGTGGTTCTGTTCGTCCTCGCCGCGCTGCTCGAGATCGGCGGCGCGTGGCTGGTATGGCAGGGCGTGCGCGAGCACCGCGGCTGGTGGTCGATCGGTGCGGGGGTGATGGCGCTCGGCGCTTACGGTTTCGTCGCGGCGTTTCAGCCCGATGCCCACTTCGGCCGGGTGCTGGCGGCGTACGGCGGGGTCTTCATCGCCGGCTCACTCGCGTGGGGAATGATCGCCGACGGCTTTCGGCCCGATCGTTGGGACGTCACCGGGGCGCTGATCTGTCTGGCCGGGGTCGGTCTGATCATGTACGCCCCGCGATGACGCACCCTCGGTGCGCCGCGAGCGTGCGTGACGCGCTGAGATCGTGCGGCATGTCGTGTGGCGACACGCACTGGCTCGCACAACAAGAGAGGGCGATGGCTAGGGCTGGTTGCGGTTCCACTCCAGCCAGCCCACGCCCTTGCGGCCGTCGGCGGTCGTGACCGTCGCCCATGCACGCGGGAAGTGGCTGATCCGGCCGTCGGGTGAGGTCAGCAGCACCGGCGCATGGCCGCGCACCTCGGCCGTGACGGTGACGTCGCCGGGCGCCAGTGTCAGCGTCGTCTGCACCGGTAACGCATTGTCGGCGAACGTTTCTCGCGCGGTGACGGTTTGCAGTTCGATCAGCGGTTCGCCGGGCGGTTGCACGTAACCGATACCGAGCGGTGGGGCGCCGGGGATGCGGATGTCGACGCCGTGCAGGTGGGTGCCGTCGTCGAGGTGCAGCGCGCTCCACACCCAGTCCATCCCCCACCAGTCGCGTACACCCCAGGAGTGGTCGCGCTGGCCCGGAACATCGGTGAACGTGAACTCGCGACCGTCGACGGATACCGTGCCCGACACCGAGCACGGAATCTCGTAGCGCGGCGTCAGCCGGTACAGATACGGCGTGCCGGTGGTGGTCCATTCGAGTTCCATCGACACGTCGACCGGCCGTCCGGATTCGTTGCGCAGCAGTCCGGCCGGATCGTCGTACGCCTGACCGCGGCCGCGCATCGTGACGCGGTAGGTCTTGAGCGGTTCGGTGGCAGTCAGGGTCAGTTCGATCGCGCCGGTGTCTTCGAAGTCGAGCAGCGCGTAGGTCGGGATGCCCGGACCGCACACCAGACCGTTGACCCAGGACGTCTTCAGGTTCGGGTACAGCCCGAGTCGTACCCAGCCGCCGATGTCCTGCCGAGGATCGACGAAGTCGTAGTACCAGCTTTCGTTCCACAGCGGCTCGTCACCCGGGGGGTGTTCGCCTTCGTCGTCGGCCGCAGGCGTAAGGGGTTCAGGCGCAACGGGTTCCGGTAGCACGCCGAGCCCGTCGACGTCGAGCACATGCTCGCAGTGGCGTTGCAGCATCGTCATGAACATCTCGTCGCCGCGCTCGGTCCGCTCCACGAGCATCGACGAGATGATGGCCATCATCACGCCACCGAAGGTCTGCCTGCGCACCCCGTCACGCACATCGTCGATGCTGACCGGCGCGTCGGGCCCGAGCGCCCGGTGGTAGGCGTTCAGCAGCGCGTCGTAGTGCTCGCGGCGCGCCTCGACAGGCAGCGCACACCCCATGAAGTACGCGACGTCCGTCATCGCCGGGCCCCATGTGACCGTCTGCCAATCCACCACGGTCAGCGGCCGATCGGCGCCCGGCTGCCCGAACAGCATGTTGTCGAGCCGGTAATCGCCGTGCACGAGTCCCTTGATCCGATCGGGCGCGGACTCGGCGGCCAGGTATGCGTCGAAGCTCGCGATCAGTCGCTCGCATACGTCACGGTGCGCGGGCGCGATCTTGTCGGCATAGCGCTCGGCGAAGCCCGCATACAACCCGGCGATCAGTGCCTGGTTGACCGGTGCCTCCCGGTTGAGCCACTCGGCGCTCGCGACTGCTGAATCCCCAAGCAACTGTCCATGTAGTCTGCCGAGCTCGGACAGCGCCAGTATGGCCTGTTCGGTTGAGGCGCCGCGGATTTCGTCGCCGACGATCGCAGGGCCTGCATCACCGAGCAACAGATGGAAGGCGCCGGTCTCGGGGTTGAACGCCGACGAGAAGCACGGGGCCACCGGTCCCCCGATCCGCGGCGCGATGTCGGTGTAGAACCGCACCTCGCGTTCGTAGAGGCCCAGCGCCAGACCGGTCTGCCTGCTGACCGGGTCGGTGGCCGCCACCTTGAGCACCACGGTCGCTGGGCCGGTGTCGTCACCCGAGTACTCCAGCGCGACCCGGTAGCACTCGCTCATCTGGCCGGTCCCGATGCGCTCATAGGAGAAGTCGACAACCGGCGAGCCGATCGCAGACGTCAGCCACTCGGCGCTCAGTTCTGCGGGACGCTCGACGACGTTGATGGTGGACACTCGTCACCTCCGTGTGACATGTCGTGGTGGCTGCGGTGAAACCGTTAACGCGAGACCAGCGAGAAGTTTTCCCACGCCTGCCTGCGGGCGGCGTGCGGGTCGAACTCGATGCGCGGGCGCTGATCGAACACTCGGACCGCGCGATCCGCGCCGGTGTAGGCGGGCCAGTCGGCGCCGGGCACACCGCTGCGGGCGAATTCGCGCCAGCGGCGTTGGACGTCATCGCTGACGCGCAGGGCGCTTCGGCGGTCGCCGGCCGCGGTGAGCAGACGCCCGAACCCGGTGCGGTACACGTCGAATACCGCCAGTAGCTCGGTGGCGTGTGTGGCGCCGAGTCCCGACCAGCGCAACGGGCGCGGCGCGTAGTCGTAGCGGTACAGATACGTCGGCGCATGGCGACTGTGCGCCTCGGCGATCTGCCAGGCGGCCGAGCCGAACGCGAAGTCACTGCCGAACTGGATACACGCCTTCTGGTGCGGATAACCCGGGTACGCCGCGGTGATACGTTCGCGCTCTTCGGGTTCCACACCTGCGAGCAACCGCTCGATCATCGGCTCCGACATCGGCAGCAGCTTGAGAAAGCGCCCGAACAGGTTGGCCTCCTCGGCGTTCGTTCCGACGATCAGCGGAACGCGGTGCGCCCTGCCGCTGCGCATGGCCTCCACCGGATCGTCGGGCAGATACTCGGTTCCACTCGTCGGGCCCGCGGCGAAGGCGCCGAGCATCTCGCGCTGGCCGTGCTTGACGAGCCGTTCGAACGCGTGGACCAGTTCAGCGGGACGGGCCGCCATCACCGCGGCGGCGCCGTCGCCCTCCCTCGTACCCAGCAGCGCCGCAAATCGCGACGCGTAGTCAGCCGCGACGTCCGGGGTGCGCACCATCCCCGCCGCCGGAGACTCCGAGATCGCCTTGGCGAAAAGGTCTTTGGCGGCAGGCACCGCCAGCAGCGTGGCCACGGCATGCGCTCCGGCGCTCTCACCGAAGATCGTGACGTTCTCGGGATCGCCGCCGAACACCGCGATGTTCTCGCGTATCCAGCGCAGGGCCATCACCAGATCCCGCAGATACAGGTTGTCGTCGATCGTGACGTCCCGGTTCGACAACGACGACAGGTCCAGACACCCCAGTGCGCCCAGCCGGTAGTTGACCGATACGTACACACAGCCCTTGCGGGCCAGCGCCGCACCGTCGTAGATCGGCGTGGCCGAGGTTCCCATGAAATACCCGCCGCCATGGATGAAGACCATCACCGGCAGCGCGGCGTCATGCCGCTTCTTCGGGCTCACGACGTTCAGGGTCAGGCAGTCCTCGCTCATCGGTTGGTACCTGCCCGGCGCGAGCATCGTGTACATGCGTTGCTGAGGCGCGCAGTTGCCGTATCCGTGGCAGTAGCGGACGCCGCGCCACGGCTGCACCGGCTGGGGTGCGCGCAGGCGCAGCGGACCCACCGGCGGGCGCGCGTACGGGATTCCGCGCCAGCGGTGCACGCCGTCGCGGGTGAAGCCCTCGATCGTCCCGGATGCGATGATCGCGCGGACGGTGTGTTCGTGCATCACCCGACGTTAGCAATGCACGCCCGCCGCGCCTGGCCAGGGATTGCGTGTCGGGCCGCTAGCCTGGCCGGTATGCGAATGGCTGTGCTGATCGCGTCGGTGCTGGTAGCGGGGTGTTCGACGACGACAGGCGGACAGGCTGAACGGATCGAACCCATTCCGCCGTCCCCGCCGGCGAGTTCTGCGACCACGACCACGACCAAACCGAAGTCGACCGGTCCCCCCGCCCCGGGCGCACCGATCGGGGACGTGGTGGCCTGGGTCGAAGCCGGTGAGCCCGCCGACGCCGCTCAGTACCACGCGGCCACGCGTGAGGGCCAGACGACAGACCTCGGGGAGGACGTCGCATTCACCACGCCGTCGGGCAAGACCAGTTGCATGACCGACAGCCAGTACGCCGACGGGGCACTTGCCTGCCTGGTGGACCTGGTCGACCCGCCGCCGCGGCCGGATGACGCCTATGGCGAGTGGAAGGGCGGCTGGGTCGACTACGACGGCACCAGCGTGACCGTCGGCTCCGTACACGGCGATCCCGGCCGGTTCACCGCCGGCCAGGGGCCCGAACTTCCCTATGGCCGGGTGCTGTCCTTCGGCGACTACCGCTGCCGGACCGACACCGTCGGGCTGTTCTGCGTCAACTACGCCCACCAGTCCGCAGTTCGGTTCAGCGACGCCGGCATCGAACCGTTCGGCTGCCTGCAGCCGGTTGCCGCGCCACCGCAGACCGGCGAGAAGTTCAGCTGCTGACCGCGAGTTGACCGTTGTGGATCAACGACGGCGGCCAACACGTCCTGCGGGATCAAACCGACAGCGCTGAGCAACTGCCACAGCACGAGCAATATCACCGGCGACGCCAGCCGAAACACGGCTCGCTTGCGTTGCTGCCGAAGGCCTTTGACGACCCGGTCCGGCCGCGATGGGCACATTGGGTGCTGCGAGGTCTGCGGGAGCGGTCATGGTGATACGACGCTACGCACGGCCACGCAGAGCCAGAACGTTGCGATTCTGGGTGGCGGAAAGACGTCGATCCCGACCTCGCAGCGGACCGGGAGCGCCGAGCAGTCAGCGCCAGCCGTCGGCGGCTTTGGCCGCCTTCACCAACGCCTCGCACAATTGCCGCAATTCGCCGCTGTCGGCGCCTTCATCGACCGCGAGAGCGAGGTCCTCGGCCGCGCACCGCACCTGGTAGACGCGATCGGAGAGTTCGGCGGCCTCATCCGGGGTGAGGACGACCGCGTCGGGCGCCAGCGACGTGCCCTTGATCGCGCTCCGCTGTTCGTACGCGCGTTGCCGGCACGACTGCCTGCAGTACTGTCGCCGTCTGCCCAGCCCCGCATCACCGACCTCACGACCGCACCAACGGCAGGACTGAGGGCGTAGACGCTTCTTGATCCCGGGGGCCACAGGCCAGACTGTAAACCGAGGGTCGCCGCTTTCCCGGTATCATGGACGGTCGAGTCGGGAACTTCGCAGCTGGTTGCTGCGTTGAAGATCCGGACAATAACGCGCTGATCGAGGAGTGTTTGACGATGGCTGATCGTGTCTTGAGGGGAAGTCGCCTCGGTGCCGTGAGCTACGAGACCGACCGCAACCACGACTTGGCGCCGCGTCAGGTCGCGCGGTACCGCACCGACAACGGCGAAGAGTTCGACGTCCCGTTCGCCGACGACGCCGAGATTCCCCACACCTGGCTGTGCCGCAACGGCATGGAGGGCACTCTGATCGAGGGTGATGCCCCCGAGCCCAAGAAGACCAAGCCGCCGCGGACGCACTGGGACATGCTGCTCGAGCGCCGGTCGATCGAGGAGCTCGAGGAACTGCTCAAGGAGCGGCTCGACATCATCAAGACCCGCCGCCGCGGCTGATCCCCTGCCCGCGCGAGCGACCGCTTTGTGCCACGAAAGCACGGCGTGTCGCCGTACAGACGCGGTCACTCGCGGCAGGTGAGGGATGCGCGGCAGGTGAGGATCACCGCGTAACCCGGGCCCCACGGGCCCGGTCGAGACGGCCGCGCAGACCCCACTCGGCGACCTTGAACAGGGCCTCGCGGATGTTGGACCCGCTCATCTTGGACTGACCGAACTCGCGTTCGGTGAAGGTGATGGGCACTTCCACGACGACGAACCCGTTGTTGATCGTGCGCCAGGTCAGGTCGATCTGGAAGCAGTAACCCTTCGAATCGACCGCGCTCAGGTCGATCTTCTCCAGCACCTCGCGGCGGTAGGCGCGATAACCGGCGGTGATGTCGTGGATGCCGACACCGAGCAGGATGCGCGAATAACCGTTGGCGGTACGGGACAGCACCAGGCGCCGACGCGGCCAGTTGCGCACCTCTCCGCCTGCCACGTAGCGCGAGCCGATCACCAGGTCGGTCCCGCCGTCTATGGCGTCGAGCAACCGGTACAGCTGTTCGGGCGGGTGACTGCCGTCGGCGTCCATTTCGACGAGCACCGAGTACTCGCGGCTCAGCCCCCAGGCGAACCCGGCCAGATACGCCGCGCCGAGGCCGCCCTTGGCATTGCGGTGCATGACATGGATGCGGTCGGGGTCTGCGAGCGCCAGCTCGTCGGCGAGCCGGCCGGTTCCGTCGGGGCTGCCGTCGTCGACGACGAGGATGTGGACATCGGGCCGCGCCTTCTGGACGCGTTCGACGATCAGCGGAAGGTTCTCCCGCTCGTTGTACGTGGGAATGATCACCAGCGCGCGCTGGCTGGGGCGCTCCCCCGGGTCCCGGCCCGTCGTCATGTGGCTCCTCTGTCTTTGGTGCCGCCGCTCACTCGACGACGCACAAAGCCTTCATTGTGCAGCATCGCGACGATCAGACTGCCCACGCCGAGGGCGATGAGCAGCCCCTCCACCAGCGGCCCGAACCGTGTCGCGGCTGTGAGCTGGGTTTTCAGCCGTACCGCGGAGTCCAGGTAGGCCGGTTCGTAGAACGCGGTGCGAGCCAACTCACGGCCGTCCGGCGAGACGATCGCGCTGATACCCGTCGTCCCCGCGACCACGACGTACCGGTCGTGTTCGACAGCGCGCAGCCGGGCGAACGCGAGTTGCTGTTCGCTCATCGACTCGGTGAACGTCGCGTTGTTCGACGGCACGACCAGCAGCTGTGCGCCGTTGCGCACCGACTCTCGCGGTGCACGGTCGAAGATCACCTCCCAGCAGGTGGTCACCCCGACCGGCACGCCGGCCGGGTGCACCACGCCCGTGCCGTCGCCCGGCACGAAGTAGCCGGCACGGTCTGCGTATTCGGAGAAGTGACGGAAGAACCCGCGCCACGGCAGGTACTCGCCGAAGGGCTGCACGATCTGCTTGTCGTGGCGCTCACCGGGACCGCTGCGGGGATTCCACACGATCACCGAGTTCGTCGTGGTCGGCTCCTCGGACGTCGCGCCGGGCGCCTCGACCACCGCGCCGACGAGGATCGGCGCGTCGATGGCCGCGGCGGCAGAGGAGATCAGCTCATGGGCGTCGGAATTGGCCAGCGGATCGATGTCGGAGGAGTTCTCGGGCCAGACGACGAATATCGGCCGCGGCGCCCGCCCCGCCCGCACGTCCTCGGCCAGCCGCAACGTCTCGCGGACGTGATTGTCGAGCACGGCGCGACGCTGGGCGTTGAAGTCGAGTCCGAGCCGGGGCACGTTGCCCTGGACGACGGCCACGGTGACCGAGTGCTCGTCTCCGGCCCCGAGGCCGGACTGGCGGACGTGCGGCCACGTCAGCGCGGTGACCAGCAGCACGGCGCTGATACACAAGCCCGGCACCACGACGGCCGGGGGCGCGGCTTTCCGTGCGTCGTCGCGCCGCCACCACTGGACGACCTCGAAAACCATTGCCGCCAAGCTGAACCCGACGAGCACGGTCGCGAATGACAGCAGCGGCGCCCCGCCCAGTTGGGCGATCGACCGCAGCGGGCTCTCGGTCTGGCCGTAAGCGACCACACCCCATGGGAACCCGCCGAACGGCACCGTCGACTTGAGCCACTCCTGTGCCACCCACAGCCCGGCGGACCACAGCGGCCAGCCCGGTAGCCGCCGAACCAGCACAGCGGCCGCGCCGAACAGCGCCGGAAACACCGCCTCGGCGAGCGCCAACCCGATCCACGGGAAGGGTCCGACGAACGCCCCGACCCACGGCAGCAGCGGCAGATAGAACGCCGCGCCGAACAGGAAACCGTAGCCGAATCCGCCTCGCACCGTGGTGGTCTCGCGTGTCAGCGTCCAGGCCAGCAGCGCGAAAGCGAGGAAACCCAGATACCACCAACCGAACGGCGGAAAGCTCAGACACAGCAGCACGCCACCGACGAGGACGACGGTAAGCTGCGGCATTCGGTTCACCACGGTCTGACCGAATCGCCTTGTCTTCGAGACCGTTTCAGCCATCTATGACAGCACCCCGGTGAACCGTCTGCCGACACCGGGGTGACGGGCCGTCTAGGCGGGGCAACGGCGGTACCCGCGACCGCCGGTCGGTGGACCACCGTTGTACTGCGTCGGCGGGCGCACTCACCTCGAGTTGATCGGCCTCCCAGATTGCGTACGAGGCCGGCGCACCGGGAACGAGGGTGCCCGCCAACCCATCCCGAACGCCTGCGGCGCGCCACGCGCCGCGGGTGAGTGCCGCGAACGCCGCACGCGCCGAGAGCGCGCTGCCCGGCGTCTGGTGTCGCGTCGCCGCGCGCAGCGTCGCCCACGGATCGATCCCGGTGACGGGGCTGTCAGAGCCGAAGGCGAGGGGCACGCCTTGGGATGCTAACAGCGCGAACGGGTTCAACGGCTTGGCTCGCTGCGCCCCGAGACGCTGGGCGTACATTCCGGTTTCGCCGCCCCAGAGCGCATCGAAATTCGGTTGCATGCTGGCGAGCACACCCCATGCGCCGAGCTTGTGCGCCTGTCCCTCGGTGACCATCTCCAGATGTTCGAGTCGGTGCCCGCACCGGGCGACCGCGGGCGCCCCGAAGGATGCGACGACGGACTCGAGCGCATCGACGACCGCGGCCACGGCGGCGTCGCCGATCACGTGGAAGCCGGCCGTGATCCCCGCCTGTGTGCATGCGTGCAGATGGTCCTCGATGGCGTCACGGTCGAGGTAGGCGTTCCCGACACAGCCCGGCGCGTCGGCGTAAGGCTCGCGCAGCCAGGCGGTGCGTGAGCCGAGCGCCCCGTCGACGAAGAGGTCGCCCGCCAGGCCGCGGGCGCCCGTGCGCTCGATCAGCCCGCGTGCCTGATCGGCTGTGGTGACCGCTTCGCCCCAGTAGCCGATGATCTCGACGCCGTGCTCGTGAGCCCGGACCTCGTCCCAGTCGTCGAGGCCGCCGATCTGCGGGCCCGCGCATTCGTGCACGGCGACGATTCCGTGTGCCGCCGCCGCGTTGAGCGCGGCGGTGCGCGCGTCGTCACGTTGCCGGCGCGTCAGCCCGGCCCGCGCGGCGGCGCGGACCAGGTGATGAGCGTCGCTGGTCAGCGGCCGGTGCGGGTGGTATCCGGCCGAGTCGGCGAGGCCGGGGCAGAGCGCCCGCAGCGCGGTGGACGCCGCGGCCGAGTGCACGTCCACCCTGGCGAGGTAAGCCGGTCGGTCCCCCACGACGGCGTCGACGTCACCGGTGCTGGGCGGAGTGCGTTCCGACCAGCTGGACTCGTCCCATCCGTGCCCCCAGATCGGACCGTCCGGATGGGTGCGGGCATGGTCGCCGAGCAGTTGCAGACAGTGCGGTAGCGAGGTGGCGCGCCGCAGGTCGAGTCCGGAGAGCGTGAGTCCGGTGGCGGTGAGGTGGATGTGACTGTCGACGAACGCGGGGGCGACGAAGGCGCCGTCGAGGTCGACGACCTGCGCCTCGGGATACTGGCCGCGGCCGACGTCGTCGCTGCCCAACCATGCGATCACGCCGTCGCGCACGGCCAGCGCCGTGGCGTCGGGCATGGCGGGGCTGTGTACCCGCCCGTTGAGCAGAAGGGTCGTCACCTAGGGGAGGTTCTCACAGACGGTCGTCTGGGCGGGGTGCGCGCTCCACGGCGGGTTGTTCCATGTCGACGACGTCGACGACCTCGCCGTCGATGTAGTCGTTTCGCCTCGTGGCGGCTCCCCAGCCCGCGACGCCGGCGGTGATCAGCGGCATCCGGCGGGCCGCCAGCGCGGTCAGCAGCGGACGGGCCGCCGCCCGGGTCGGTGGCAGCAGGAGCAGCGCCCCTGCCACCGAACTGGCCAGCCCGGGGATCACGACCAGCACCGTTGCGAGCGCGACCAGGATGCTGTCGGCCGCCGCACCGTGCAGTGTCGACGTGGTCAGACCCGAGCGCAACCTGCCGAGATGACGCCTGACCTGTGATCCGGCCAGCGCAAAACCCAGCACGAACGTCGTGAGAAGCAGCAGCAGCGTCCAGCCGATGCCGATCGTCGACACCAGGGCCACCACGACCGCGGTCTCGATGACCACATAGAGGACAAACAGCCGCATCGCCATACGGGGTAAACGTCCGGGCGCCCCTGTCGGTTCCGTAGATTGACGATATGGCCACGATCAAGATCGCTACGCCGGACGGTCCGATCGACGCGTTGCTCTCGACGCCGGACGGCGAGGGTCCGTGGCCGGCGATCGTGGTCGTGCACGACGCGATCGGGTACGGACCGGACAACGAGGCGATATCGGCCCGCATCGCCGAAGCCGGCTACATCGCGATCACTCCGGACCTGTACTCGCGCGGTGGCCGCGCTCGCTGCATCACCCGGGTGTTTCGCGAACTGCTCAGCAAGCGGGGCCGCGCGCTCGATGACATCCTGGCCGCCCGCGACCACGTGCTGGCCCTGCCGGAGTGCACGGGCGCAGTCGGCATCGCCGGATTCTGTATGGGTGGACAGTTCGCGCTGGTGATGTCACCGCAGGGTTTCGGTGCATCGGCGCCGTTCTACGGCACCCCCCTACCGCGCCGTCTCGACGACACGTTGACCGGGGCGTGCCCGATCGTCGCCAGCTTCGGCAGGCGCGACCCGATCGGCATCGGTGCCGCCGATCGTTTGCGAAAGGTCGTCGCGGACAAGGGCATTCCGGCAGACATCAAGGTATATCCGGATGCCGGGCACAGCTTCGCGAACAAGCTGCCGGGACAACCGCTTCTGAGGATCACCGGGTTCGGATACAACCGGGCGGCGGCGGACGACGCCTGGGCGCGGGTGTTCGCGTTCTTCGGCGAACACCTCGCGGTTACACCGCGGGGTTGACCGCGGGCGCGATCTCGATTCCGATGTGCACCTTGTCGATACCGCCGCGGATCAGTGCCTGGGGAATCCACCACCACGCGTGCCACCAATAGCGCCTGGTGACCATGTCGAAGACGCGGCGGGTCTCCTGCTTGGGCAGCACCCTGGCGACGGCTTCGACCGGGTTGCCCTTCGGTTCGCCCAGTGCCGTGGACTTCTGGATGGTCACCCGAGGAGTGTTGTTGATGCGCTTGGTTTTCCACGATCCGTCATCGGTGATGACGAGCAGCTTGTCGTCCTCGGGTACGCCCCAGATCGGGGTCGGTTTGGGTGTGCCGTCCTTGGTGAAGGTCGTCAACAGGATGTACTTCGAGCGCGCGACGTCGTCGAACGTGTCGGCCATGGTCAGCCCGGCTTGATTGCGATGGTCACGTTGTTCTTCATTCCCCCGCGCAGCTTGGAGAAAACGTTGAACGTTTTGCCCAGCAGCCCGTAGCGCTTGCCGATCGCGTCGTAGGTGGCGCCGTTGGCCGACTTGTCGAGGATCTCGGCGACGGCCTCGACGGGCTCACCCTTGGGGTTGCCGCGCATGTCGCAGGGGGCGATGGTCACCCGCGGGGTGTTGCGGATCCGCTTGACCTTCCACGACTTCTCCTGCGTGATGGCGATCAGGCCGTCGCCGTCGGGCACCGCCCAGATCGGTGTCGGCTTGGGCCTGCCGTCCTTGGTGAAAGTGGTGAGCAGGATGTACTCGGACTTCGCAACGTCGGCAAAGGTGGCAGACACGTCCTCGAAGATACTGCGCCGCGCCGCGAGATCAGCCTTCGAGGTCGCCTTCGGTCTCCAGCAGCACCCTGCGCAATCCGTCGAGCGTCGCCCGTTCGGGTGCGACCCACATGCCGCGGTCGGCGGCCTCCAGGAGTCGCTCGGCCATACCGTGCAGCGCCCACGGATTGGACTCGGCCATGAACTTGCGGTTCTCGTGGTCTAGCACGTACTCCGCCGAAAGCCGCTCGTACATCCAGTCGGCCATCACACCGGCGGTCGCGTCATAGCCGAACAGGTAGTCGACCGTCGCGGCCATCTCGAAGGCGCCCTTGTAGCCGTGCCTGCGCATCGCGTTGATCCAGCGCGGGTTGACCACGCGCGCGCGGAACACCCGGGTGGTCTCCTCCGACAGGGTGCGGGTCCGCACGGCATCGGGCCGGGTGTTGTCACCGATATAGGCGGCGGGATCCTTACCGGTCAGCGCCCGCACGGTGGCGATCATGCCGCCGTGGTACTGGAAGTAGTCGTCGGAGTCGGCGATGTCGTGTTCGCGGGTGTCGGTGTTCTTGGCCGCCACCGCGATCCGGCGATATTGCCGGCTCATATCATCACTGGCGGCAGCTCCGTCTAATCCGCGGCCGTAGGCGAATCCGCCCCACGCCGTGTACACCTGGGCGAGGTCGGCGTCATCGCGCCAGTTGCGACTGTCGATCAGTTGCAGTAGCCCGGCGCCGTACGTCCCCGGTTTGGAACCGAAAATCCTTGTGGTGGAACGACGTTCGTCACCGTGTTCGGCGAGGTCGGCTTGGGCGTGCGCACGGACGTAGTTGTCCTCGGCTGCTTCGTCGAGGCCGGCGACCAGCGCTACGGCATCGTCGAGCATCGTGACGACGTGCGGGAACGCGTCTCGGAAGAACCCGGAGATGCGCACCGTGACGTCGATGCGGGGCCTCCCCAGGTCGGCGAGCGCAATCGGTTCGAGAGCGATCACCCGGCGGGACGCCTCGTCCCACACAGGACGCACCCCGAGCAGCGCGAGCACTTCGGCGATGTCGTCACCGGCGGTCCGCATGGCCGACGTGCCCCACACCGACAGGCCGACCGACCGGGGCCAGTCGCCGTAGTCGTCGCGGTAGCGGGCCAGCAGCGAATCCGCCATCGCCACACCGGTTTCCCACGCCAGCCGCGACGGCACCGCCTTGGGATCGACCGAGTAGAAATTCCGCCCGGTGGGCAGCACGTTGACCAGCCCGCGCAGCGGTGATCCCGACGGGCCGGCTGGGATGAAGTGCCCGTCGAGCGCTCGGAGGATCTGCGGAATCTCCTCGGCCGTGCCTGCGAGCCGCGGCACCACTTCGGTGGCGGCGAACCGGAGCACTGCGGCGACGTCGAGGTTGTCGGTCAGCGTGTCGACGGCCTCGGGGTTCCATCCCGAGTCCTGCAGCGCGGCAACCAGTTTCCGGGCCTTCGCCTCGGTGGCGTCGACAGCTGCGCGCTCGTCACGGCCGTCCTCGGCCAGGCCGAGCGCCTGGCGAAGGCCCGGCACTGTCTGCTCGCCGCCGAACAACTGGCGGGCCCGCAGTACCGCGAGCACCAGATCCAGTTCGTCGTCGCCGCTTGGTGTTTGGCCGAGGATGTGCAGGCCATCGCGGATCTGGACGTCCTTGATCTCGCAGAGCCAGCCGTCGACGTGCAGCAGCATGTCGTCGAAGGAGTCCTCCTCGGGGCGCTCCTCGAGACCCAAGTCGTGGTCCATCTTCGCGGCGCGCATCAGCGTCCAGATCTGCTGGCGGATCGCGGGGAGTTTCCCGGGGTCGAGCGCCGACACGTTGGCGTGTTCGTCGAGCAGCTGCTCCAAACGCGCGATGTCGCCGTAGGTTTCGGCACGCGCCATCGGTGGGATGAGGTGGTCGACGAGGGTCGCGTGTGCGCGACGCTTGGCCTGGGTGCCCTCACCGGGATCGTTGACCAGGAACGGGTAGATCAGCGGCAGATTGCCCAGCGCGGCATCGGATCCGCAGGCCGCCGACATGCCGAAAGTCTTGCCCGGCAGCCACTCCAGGTTGCCGTGCTTGCCTAGGTGCACGACCGCGTCCGCGCCGAACACCGATTCGATCCACCGGTACGCGGCCAGATAATGGTGGCTGGGCGGCAGATCCGGGTCGTGGTAGATGGCGACGGGGTTTTCGCCGAAACCGCGCGGCGGCTGCACCATCAGCACGACGTTGTCCGCCTGCAGCGCGGCGATGACGATCTCACCGTCGGGATCGGCGCTTCGGTCGATGAACATCTCCCCCGGCGGCGGGCCCCAGTGCTCGACGATCGCTTCGGTGAGCTCGGCGGGCAGCGTCGCGAACCAGTCGCGATACTCCCTGGCCAACACCCGGATCGGGTTGCTCTCGACCTGCGTTTCGGTCAGCCAGTCGGGGTCCTGGCCGCCGCGTTCGATCAGCGCGTGGATGAGCGCATCCCCATCGCCGGCGTCGAGGCCCGGCACGTCGCCGATGCGGTAACCGTGCTCGCGCATCGCGCGCAGCAGCGCGACGGCGCTCGCCGGGGTGTCGAGCCCGACGGCGTTGCCGATGCGGGCGTGTTTGGTGGGGTAGGCGGAGAACACCACGGCGATCCGCTTGTCCTCGACCGGGATTGCGCGCAGGCGCGCGTGTCGGACGGCCAGCCCGGCGACTCGCGCGCAGCGTTCGGGATCGGGCACATACGAGGTCAGGCCCTCGTCGTCGATCTCCTTGAACGAGAACGGCACGGTGATGATGCGGCCGTCGAACTCCGGCACGGCCACCTGTGTCGCGACGTCGAGCGGCGAGAGCCCGTCGTCGTTGTTCTGCCAATGCGACCGGGGGCTCGTCAAGCACAACCCTTGCAGGATCGGGATGTCCAGTGCTGCGAGGTGCGCGACGTTCCATGTGTCATCCGCGCCACCGGCCGACACGGTCGCCGGTGTGGCCCCACCGGCCGCGAGCACGGTGGTGATCAGTGCGTCGGCCGTGCCGAGCAGTTCGAGCAGCTCCGCGTCGGCGGTGCGCAGCGACGCACAGAACACCGGAAGCGCACGACCGCCGGCGTCCTCGATCGCGTCGCACAGCGCCTCGACGTAGGCGGTGTTACCCGCGAGGTGCTGCGCGCGGTAGTACAGCACCGCGACGGTCGGGCCGTCGCCGCCGTCGCGGGGCACCACGCCCCACAGCGGTGTGCTCTCGGGCGGGGAGAACCCCAAGCCGGTCATCAACAGCGTGTCGCACAGGAACGCGTGCAACTGGCGCAGATTCGAGACGCCGCCCTGAGCCAGGTAGACGTGGGCCTGCAACGCGACGCCCGCCGGTGTGGTCGAGTGCCGCATCAACTCCGCGTCCGGCGACTGCTCGCCGCTGACGACGACGGCGGGCACACCGAAGGCCACCACCTCGTCGATGCCGTCCTGCCAGGCGCGGTAGCCGCCGAGGATGCGCACTACCACGATGTCGGCACCGCGCAGCAGTTCGCCGAGTTCACCGTCGACCAGCCGGGACGGGTTGGCCCACCGGTAGTTGGCGCCGGTGGACCGGGCCGTCATCAAGTCGGTGTCCGAGGTGGACAGGAGCAAGACGGCGGGGTCGCGAGACGGCTGAGCCACCCCCCATTACTACCCCACGCCGCTTTCCTGCCCACTCCCCGTGCGCCGACGGTGCACGTCTGCGCGGGACACTCCGCGCCACCGCGACAGTTTGCGCACGGTCAGTGGGCGACGAGCGTGCGGTGATGCCGAGATTTCGCGGCGTGTCGCGAAGCAGACACGCACCCTCGCGGCATCATCCGTGTGGAGGTGGGCTAGCGGCGGTTCCAGCGGCCGTATGTGCTCTGCGGATAAGGCAACCCGAGGGCGGCGATGAGTACGACCAGAAGAGCACCGAACACGATGAGTTCGAACATCGTCGTTCCTTCCTGACGCTTACTGCACACACGTGCAGTAACCCGGAACTTACGACGTCAGCGTCGATATGAGACCGACTTGTGTGGCACGGATCACTAGAGGTTCTAGTGTGACCGCCGTCACGTTAGGTGGACTGGATCTCGAAGTCGGCGGGTACCGGCGCGTGCAACAGCTTGCGGTGCTCCTCGGGCCGCCACGGGAAAAGTTCGGGGAGGCCATCTTTCCCCAGATACCAGCTGCTGCAGCCGGTTACCCAAACCGTCTGTGGCATAGCGGCTTTCATGTCCTCGTTGTACTCCTTGGTCGCCATGTCGGTCGGACCCACCGCGACGAGACCGCCCTGGCGGATTTGGTTCAGCCATGCCAGCACGTAATCGGCCTGGGTCTCAGCGATGATCACCAGCGACTGGTTGCCGATCGGCGAATGTGGCCCGATCAGCATGAACATGTTTGGGAAGCCCGGTACTGCGACCGACCGGTAGGCGTGCGGACCCTCGGCCCAGGCCTCCTCGAGCGTTAACCCGCGCTCGCCGATCACGGTCATCGGGTGAACGTAGGCGTGGGCGTCGAACCCCGTGGCCAGCACGAGCACATCCAGTTCGTGGTGCGTCCCGTCCGCGGTGACCACGCCCGTCGCCTCGATGCGGTCGATGGCATCGCTCACGACCTGCACGCCAGGCTTCTGCAGCGATTGGTAATAATGACCGGCGAAGACTTGCCGTTTGCACAGCGGGTGATAGCTCGGTGTGAGCCTGCGGCGCAGTTCGGGATCTCGCACCGACAACCGCAGATTCAGTCGGCACAGCGCCACCATGACCCGTCGCTGCCAGCCTGGTTCGACGACTGCGCGTGCCGGGATACGCTCGAATACGTTCTGCCAGAATCGATATCCGATCATGCATAACTGCGGCCAGCGACGCAGCAGCGTCTTCGTGAGCTTTGAGTAGCGAAGGTTCGGAGTCGGAAACACCCACTGGGGTGTGCGCTGGAAAACGACAAGCCGTCTGACCTTGCCGCCGAGTTCGGCGGCGATTTGCACACCGGAGGAACCGGTGCCAATCAAACCGATGCGCTTGTCTCGTAGGAGAACCGAATGGTCCCAACGGGCGGAGTGAAAGCGAGGTCCGGCGAAGTTCGTCAACCCAGGGATGTCGGGATAACGCGGCACTCGCAAGACGCCGGTCGCCGTGATGAGCACGTCATAATCCTCTTCTCCCCCTGCGGTGGTAAGCACCCACCGGCCACGCTCGTAGCGTGCCGATTCGACCGGGGTGCCGAACCGGATGTGCGGCATGACATCCCGGTCGGCGGCGACTTGATGGAAGTACGACTGGATCTCCGCCCCCGGCGAGTACAGCCGAGACCACCCCGGATTCGGCTGAAACGAATACGAGTAGAAGCGCGACGGCACGTCACACGTCAATCCGGGATAGGTGTTGTCCCGCCAGGTTCCCCCCACCTCGTCGGTCGCCTCATAGATGACGTAGTCGTCGAAGCCGGCGTCCTGCAGTTTCACCGCCATGCAGATTCCCGACATTCCGGCGCCGACGATCGCGACCTTTACCGCACGTTTCTCTGCCATCGCGACCCCCTTCGGCTACCGGAAGGGTACGCCTGACCAGCGCGGTTGTCGTGGCAATCGGGGCTATGGGACGGTGACGAAACCTTGGGCCACCATCCAGTCCCGCGCGACCTGGCTCGGGTCGCGGCCCTCCACGTCGACCTGTTTGTTCATCTCCATGATCGCGTCGTTGGTCAGCGCGGCCGTCACCGGCGCGGTGACCTCTGCGATCTGCGGATGTGCTTCGTAGAAGGCGCGTTTCATGGTCACCGACGGGTTGTAGTGGGCGAAGAACTGCTTGTCGTCGGTGAGCACGACGAGGTCGAGCGCGGCGATGCGGCCGTCGGTGGTGAAGACCTCCCCGAAGTCACACTGCGTCCCGTCCGCTGTGGCCTGGTAGATGATGCCGACCTGCAGCACCGGCGTCTGCGCGCGCGCCGGGTCGAATCCGTAGGCTGCGGCCATTCCGGGGTAGCCGTCCTGGCGGGCCCGAAATTCGGTGTCGACGCACGTACGCGCCGCTGCCGGATCGCGTTTGACCAGCTCGGCATACTGCGAAAGCGTGCGCACGCCGGTCCGTTCGACGACCGCCCTGCTGGCCGCCAGCGCGTAGGTGTCGTCCATCGGTCCGGGCGGCAACCACACCATGTCGTTGCGGGCCAGGTCCTCGCCGCGGACGGCCTCGAACTGCTTGCGGCTGTCGGGGATCGGCTTCTCATGCCCGAGGTAGTTGATCCATGCGTTGCCGGTGAACTCGTAGGCGACGTCGACCTGGCCCGACAGCTGAGCTTCCCGGGTGCTGCGCGAACCGACGATGCCGGTGAGGTCGCGGACGTCGGCGCCTGCGGCGGCCAAGGTGAACTCCAGGATGTACCCCAGGATCACCTGTTCGGTGTATTCCTTGGAGCCCACCGTGATTCGCACTTCCTCGAGTGCGGCGACCGGCTGGATGGAACCCGGACCGACCTTGAGCGGCACGGTGCTTCCCGCGCCGAGCCCGCAGCCGGTGAGCACCAGGCAGGCCAGTACGGCGATCGTGCGGCGGATCATCGCAGGCCCTTGGGGTTGAGATAGAACTCGGCCAACCCGCCCAACCAGTCGACCAGCAGGGCAAGGCACACCGCGAGCACGCTGCCGAGGATCAGGGTCACGTTGTCCTGCAACTTGTATCCGGTGTCGATCAGGATGCCCAGTCCACCGGCGTTGACGAGGAAGCTCAGCGTGGCGGTTCCCACGGCGAGCACCAGCGACGTGCGCAGTCCTGCCAGGATGTACGGGATCGCCAGCGGCAGCTCGACCCGCGTCAGCACCGAGCGTCGCGACATGCCTTGTCCCAGACCGGCGTCCACCAGCGACCGGTCCACCTGGTTGATGCCGAGGATGGTGCTGGCCAGCACCGGCAGCAGGGAGTACAGCGCGATCGGAAGGACGCCGATCCAGAATCCGGTCCTTCCGGTCCACAGAAACAGCAGCACCAGCAGTCCGATCGCCGGTGCCGCCTGGCCGATGTTGGCCACACCCATGAACAACGGGCGCAACAGTTTCGCGCCGGGGCGGGTGACCAGCACACCCAGCGGAACGCCGATGGCGAGCACGATCGCGGTGACCGCCGCGGTGATCAACAGGTGCTGCCAGATCAGCGTGGCGATGTTGCCGGGGTTGATGTTCTCCTGCTGGGTGGCGGTGAGGTCGCGGTTGAACGCCCAGAACACCACGGCGGCGGCGGTGATCAGCACCAGGACCGGCTGGATGAGCAGTCGTTTGCGTTCGCCCGGGTCGGCGCGCGCCGACTGCGCGGATTCCGCGATCGCGGTCACGATCGTCCGTCCGTGCCGGCCTCTGCAGCGGCGCGTAGCCAGGTGATCGTGTCGATCAGCGTGTCCAGCGTGACGACGCCGGCGTACCGGCTGCCCGGCCCGGCCACGACGGCCGACGCATGCTGTTGCGCGAGGATGGCCTCCAAAGCGTCTTCGAGGGTGGACTGGGTGCTGAGCACGTCGAGCGATTCGACGACGTCGGCCAGCGCGGTCGCGTGCTCGAGCTTGCTCTCCCGCACCCAGCTGACCGGGCGCTCACGCTCGTCGAGCACCACGGCCCAATCGAACTCGCTGAGCGCCAATGCTTTTCGTACGTCGTCGACCGAATCGGTCTGGCGCACCGACGGATGCGGTCGCAGCTCGACGTCCTTGATCCGCATCAGGCCCAGTTGGCGCAGGGACGCGCCGGAGCCGACGAAACCGGCGACCGTCTCGTCGGCGGGACTGGCCAGGATGTTCTGCGGTGTGTCGTACTGCAGCACCTTGGACTGGTTGCCCAGCACGGTGATCCGGTCGCCGAGCTTGACGGCCTCACCGAAGTCGTGGGTGACGAAGACGATGGTCTTGCGCAGTTCGCCCTGCAACCGCAGCAGTTCGTCCTGCAGCGTGCTGCGAGTGATCGGGTCGACGGCACCGAACGGTTCGTCCATCAGCAGCACCGGAGGGTCGGCGGCCAGCGCGCGCGCGACACCCACGCGTTGTTGCTGCCCGCCGGACAGTTGACGTGGGTACCTGTCGGCGTACTGGCTGGGTTCCAGCCCCACCATGTCGAGCAGTTCGTCGACCCGTGCGGCGATGCGTTTGCGGTCCCAGCGCAGCAATCCGGGTACCAGGCCGACGTTCTGCCGGATCGTCATGTGCGGGAACAGCCCGGCCTGCTGTATGGAGTAGCCGATCGAGCGGCGAAGTTCGGTCGGGCGGATCGACATCGCGTCTTTGTCGCCGATCATGATCGTGCCGGACGTCGGCTCGGACAGCCGGTTGATCATCCGCATCATCGTGGTCTTCCCGCAGCCGGACGGGCCGACGAACACGACGATCTCGCCCGCGGGGATCTCGAGCGACACATCGTCCACGGCGGGCTTGTCGGAGCCGGGGTAAACCTTGGAGACATGGTCCAGCACGATGCGCACCCCGGTGCCGTCGTTCGAGGCCGTGTCGTCGAGAGCGGTTTGTTCTGTCGCCGAATGCTCTCCCTTCGAATACCCTGTCATCGAACACCTTTCGACGTGGTGAGGCGGCCGGCCAGGACCAGCAGCGCATCGAGTGCGAGCGCGAGGACGACGATGAGCAACGTCCCGGTCAGCGCCATCGGAAGGGCCGTCGGACTGCCCACCCGCGCCAACCCGGTGAAGATCAGATTGCCCAGTCCCGGTCCCTTGACGTAGGCGGCGATCGCCAGCACGCCCATCGACATCTGCGTGCTGATCCGCATGGCGGACAGGATCGACGGCCACACCAGCCGCAGCTCCACCCGCGCCAGGGTGTCGAGCCTGCTCATCCCGATGCCCCGCGCCGCGTCGGTGAGCGCGGGGTCGACCGCATTGAGCCCGACGATCGTGTTGCGGACGATTGGCAGCAGCGAGTACAGCACCAGCGCGGCGACACTGGGCACCACACCGAGACCGAACAACGGGATCAGCAACCCGAGCAGAGCGAACGCCGGGACCGTCAGGATCACGCTGGATGTCGCGGTCGCGAGGTTGGCCGCCAAGCGATTGCGGTAGGTCAGCACACCGATCGCCACTCCGACGATCGTCGCGATGAGGACACTCTGGACGACCGCGCTGACGTGCTGATAGGAGTCGAACGCCAGTTGCGCTTGGTGGGCGGTGATGTAGTCCCACAGTGCCCTCACGGCGGTGAGCTACCCGATCTTGATCGACCCGAAACAGTCGCCCTGTTCGATTCGTGCTGAGCCGAACGGTTGGCGTCGCGCATCCCGGCAGCGAACGTGATCACCACGTTTCATGCATCTGGAGGTGCCCACGTGCCGTCATCTCTGCGAGTGGTCAAGCTCGGCGCCCACATCGGCGCTCGGATCGAGGGCGTCGACCTCAGCACCGGCGTCGACGCCAGAACCGCGTCGGCGATCAACTCCGCGCTGCTCGAACACAAGGTGCTGTTCTTCCGCGACCAGCACGGTCTGGACGATGACGGTCAGCTCGCCTTCGGGCAGACGTTGGGCACCCCGACGGCCGCGCACCCGACGGTGACCTCGCGCGAGGGCCGCTTCCTGCCGATCGATTCCCGCTACGACAAGGCCAACAGCTGGCACACCGACGTGACGTTCGTCGACCGGATCCCGAAGGCATCGATCCTGCGCGCCATCACCCTGCCCCCCTACGGCGGAACGACGACGTGGGCGTCCACCGAGGCGGCCTACGAGCGCCTTCCGGCGCCGTTGCGTGCCCTGGCCGAGAACCTGTGGGCCGTGCACACAAACCAGTACGACTACGCCACGCTGCACGACGAACCGGACGCCTCACCCACCGCCGAGCAGCGGTCGTACCGCGACGAATTCGTCTCCGACTACTACGAAACCGAACATCCCGTGGTCCGTGTGCACCCCGAGACGGGCAGGCGGGTGCTGCTGCTCGGCCACTTCGTCAAGAAGTTCGTCGGGCTGGGATCCACCGAGTCGGCCACCCTGTTCGACTTGTTCCAGGCACGAGTCACCAAGCTGGAGCACACGATTCGGTGGAACTGGCAGCTCGGCGACGTCGCAGTGTGGGACAACCGCGCCACCCAGCACTACGCCGTCGCCGACTACGACGATCAGTACCGCCGGCTGAACCGCATCACCCTGGCCGGGGACATCCCGGTCGACATCCACGGCAGGCCGAGCCGCGCCATCGCCCGGCGACGCCTCGGCATATTCCGCGGTGGTCGGTGCGCTGGGAAAAGCGGCATTGGCCAGCTGATCATCGCCGGCACTGCCTGTGTTGACGGCGGCACGAGGGGGCTACCGTGAACTCGTGGCCAGGACCCGCGATCGAGACGCCTGCCCCGGTGCGCTGCAGGTGCACCGGGCGGCAGACGGCGCCTTGGCGCGGATGCGGCTGCCGGGTGGAATGATCACCGCGGCGCAGTTGACGACGCTGGCACGCGCGGCCGTCGACTGCGGTGCGGGCACGCTGGAACTCACGTCGAGGGGCAACCTCCAGATCCGCGGCGTCACCGACACCGGGTCCGTGGCCGAGGCCGCGGCGGCGGCCGGACTACTTCCCTCGCCAACGCACGAGCGTGTGCGCAACATCGTCGCCTCACCGCTGTCGGGACGGGCGGGCTCGACCGCCGACATCCGCGGGCTGATCACCGAACTCGACGACGCCATCCGAGCCGACGCCGAACTCGTTGCGCTGCCCGGCCGGTTCCTGTTCGGCATCGACGACGGGCGCGGCGACATCTCGGGTCTGGCCCCCGACGTCGGCGTGCACTTCGGGGCCGCTGACGCCGCGCTGCTGCTGGCCGGGCGCGACACCGGTGTCCGGCTGCCGAGGAGGTCAGCGGTGCCGACGATGGTCGACGTCGCCAGGCGATTCGCCGCTATACGCGGAAATGCTTGGCGCGTAAACGAACTCACCGATACCGGTCGTCTCCTGGGTGAACTGTCGCCGTCCGTGCCGCCCGGCGCGACGTGGCCTGCTGTAACCCGGCCGCCCGTCGGTTGGCTCGAACAGCACGACGGCCGCATCGCGTTGGGTGCCGCCGTTCCGCTGGGCGTGCTGCCCGCCCGGACAGCGGAGTTGCTCGCCGCGATCGGAGCGCCTTTGGTGATCACACCGTGGCGTTCGGTGCTCGTCTTCGACCTTGCCGAGGACGTCGCCGACGTCGCGCTGCGCGTTCTTGCGCCGCTCGGCCTGGTGTTCGACGAGAACTCGCCCTGGCTGTCGGTCAGCGCGTGCACGGGCAGCCCGGGCTGTGAGCACTCGCGGGCCGACGTCCGCGCCGACGCCGCGGCCGCGGTGGCGCAACCGAGCGCGAGCCACCGCCACTTCGTCGGATGCGACCGGGCCTGCGGTAGCCCGCCCACCGGTGAGGTGCTGGTGGCAACCGGAGACGGATACCGGACGCGCGACGCTCACCCGTAGGGTGATCGCGTGCTCGACTACATCCGCGACGCCGGGGAGATCTACCGGCAGTCATTCGCGATGATCCGCGACGAGGCGAATCTGACGCGATTCCCCGACGACGTCGCCCGCGTCGTCGTGCGGTTGATCCACACCTGTGGTCAGGTCGACGTCGCCGACCACGTCGCGTACCGCGATGACGTCGTCGCCACGACCCACACCGCGCTGGCCGACGGAGCCCCGGTGCTGTGTGACTCGTCGATGGTCGCGGCGGGGATCACCCGGTCCCGGCTGCGCGCCGACAACGAGGTGGTCTCCCTGGTGGCCGACCCGCGCGCCGCCGACCTCGCCGCCCGCCTGGGCACCACCCGCTCCGCGGCGGCCGTCGACCTGTGGGCCGACCGGCTCGGCGGTGCGGTGCTGGCGATCGGCAACGCGCCGACCGCGTTGTTCCGGTTGCTCGAACTGCTCGACGAGGGCGCCCCGACTCCCGCGGCGGTACTTGGTGGTCCGGTCGGCTTCGTCGGCTCGGCGCAGTCCAAACAGGAACTCATCGACCGCCCCCGCGGGATGTCCTATCTCGTGGTGACGGGCCGTCGGGGCGGCAGCGCGATGGCCGCCGCGGCGGTGAATGCGATTGCGACGGAACGGGAATGAGGGGCACGCTATGGGGCGTCGGGCTGGGTCCCGGCGATCCGGAGCTGGTGACAGTCAAGGCGGCACGGGTGATCGGCGAGGCCGATGTCGTGGCGTACCACAGCGCGCGACACGGGAAGAGCATCGCGCGCGGTATCGCCGAACCGTACCTGCGGCCCGGTCAGATCGAAGAGCACCTGGTCTATCCGGTCACCACCGAGACCACCGACCACCCCGGCGGCTACGCCGGGGCGATGGAGGACTTCTACCGCGAGGCCGCCGACCGTATTGCCGCCCATCTGGAGGCGGGCCGCAACGTAGCGCTGCTCGCCGAGGGTGACCCGCTGTTCTACAGCTCCTACATGCACATGCACACCCGGCTCACCGAACGGTTCGACGCGGTCATCGTGCCCGGGGTGACGTCGGTCAGTGCCGCGTCCGCGGCGGTGGCCACTCCCCTCGTCCAGGGCGACGAGGTGTTGACGATCCTGCCCGGCACGTTGCCGGCCGATGAGCTGCGACGCCGGCTCGCCGATACCGACGCCGCGGTGATGCTCAAGCTCGGGCGTTCGTATCCGGTTGTGCGCGAGGCACTCTCGGCAACGGGCCGGTTGGACGACGCGTTCTACGTCGAACGGGCCAGCACTCCGCAACAGCGGGTGTTGGCCGCAGGCGAAGTAGACGACGCCACCGTCCCGTACTTCTCGCTGGCGATGCTGCCGGGCCGACGCGATCGCGAGGCGCCCGCCGGCAGCGTCGCCGTGGTCGGACTCGGCCCGGGCAGCACCGATTGGATGACCCCGCAGTGCCGTCGTGAACTCGCCGCGGCCACCGACCTGATCGGCTACCGCCCCTACCTCGACCGGGTCGGCAACCGGACCGGCCAGCGCAAGCACCCCAGCGACAACACCGACGAACCCGCGCGCGCCCGATTGGCCTGCACACTGGCCGAACAGGGGCGGGCGGTGGCAGTCGTGTCCTCCGGCGATCCGGGTGTCTTCGCGATGGCGACCGCGGTGCTCGAGGAGGCCAAGCAGTGGCCGGGGGTCTCGGTGCGGGTGGTCCCGGCGATGACCGCCGCGCAAGCGGTCGCCAGCCGGGTCGGCGCACCGCTGGGCCATGACTACGCGGTGATCTCGCTGTCGGACCGGCTCAAACCGTGGGATGTGATCGCCGCCCGGCTGACGGCGGCGGCGGCGGCCGACCTGGTGCTCGCCGTCTACAACCCGGCGTCGAAGACCAGAACCTGGCAGGTCGGTGCGATGCGCGATCTGCTGCTCGAGCACCGCGATCCGGGCACCCCGGTGGTCATCGGCCGCGACGTCTCCGGCCCCCGCGAGGAGATCAAGGTGGTACGCCTGGCCGACCTCGATCCCGCCGACGTGGACATGCGCTGCCTGCTGATCATCGGGTCGTCGCAGACGCAGTGGTACACCGACGATGGCGACCGGGTGTTCACGCCGAGGCGCTATCCGGAGTGACCGGTGACCTCGATGATCCCGTGAGCGCCGCGTTCGGCGTCGACCATCGCGTGGGTGACGAACAGATAGCGCCCGGGCTGTTCGAAGCTCAGCTCGACGAAACCGCCTTGGGCCGCTGACAATCCGAGGGTCTGCGCGCCGCCGGGACCCGGTCGCAGCCGGTAATCACCTTCGTGCCACACGGTGTCGAACTGGCCGCCGACGACATGGAACGAGCTGCCCCGGTTCGGCCCGGCCGCCAGCACCCAGATTCGGACCCGCTCCCCGGTGCGTGCAGTCAGCGGAGCGTGGTCGTACTGGTTGGCGTAGCCGTTGAACACCACCAGGTCCGGTTTGTCGGCGGCGACCTTGTCGGCGTCCACCTCGCCGCCCGGCGGGCCGAGGTAGTACTCGGACTGCACGAGAAGGTATTCGCGGTCCACGGGGGCGAGGTCCGGCGGGTCGATGATCACCGCTCCAAACATGCCGTTGGCGATGTGCACCGACATCGGCATCGTCGAGCAGTGATACATCCACACGCCGGCACGGGTCGCGGTGAACCGGTAGCTCAGGCGTTCGCCGGGCGGGATGGTGCGCATGGATACGTCCGGGGCCAGCGCCCCGGCGTGGAAGTCGATCGAATGCCCGATCGTGCCGTCGTTGACCAGGGTGACCTCGAAGACGTCACCGACCTTGCCCCGCAGCGACGGTCCGGGCGCCGAGCCGCCGAATGTCCACTGCCGCTGCGTGATTCCCGGTGACACCTCCCGCGTCGTCTCGGTGACCGTCAGCGTGATGCGGTGGTCGGGCGTCGCGGCGGCCAAGGCGGCGTCACGCGGATTGAAGCCGGGGCCCGGCCGCGTGGTGAGGCTGCGCGCGACGTCGTCCCCGGCGATCGATTCCGGCGCCGCCTCATGGTGTCCCGGATGGTGTGTTCCATCCGCCCGCACCGACATGGTCATGCCCATCTGGCGGTGCCCGGCGATCGAGCACCACCCATCGAGGTCGGCGCCGATCACCCCGGCGTCGAGGACGGCCTGCTCTCCGGGCGCGATGCGGCCGGTCCTGGTCCCGCTCGACAGCACCAAGTCGTGGTGGTCGGATCCGCTGTTGACCAGTGTGACCTCCAAGCGGTTGCCGGCGGGTACCGAAATGTTGTCGGGCACATAGCGCATTCCTTCGATGCGCACCTCGACCCGTGTGGTCTGTCCGGTCGCGGGCACCGATGCCGACGGGGCCAGAGCGACGCCGGTCGCGGACGGGTCCGCGGCCACCGCGGCCGCTGCCGTGAGCACGACGACGGCCAGTCCGGCGGCGGCGACGCCGAGCCGCTGTCGCACCGGCGGTCCGGACGGCGGCGGTCCCGGCGTCGACGGCGTCTCACGGAGCCTGCGTGCCCGCCACACCGCACGGGCCAGCAGCGGCAGGAACGCGGCATAGGACGTCACCACCAAGACCGACGCCGCCAACCGCAGCAGGCTAGGCGTCGGCAGCACACACAACAGAAGCGCGAAGTTGGCGACCGCGAGCCGCCACGGTGCGCCGCGTTCCAATTCGGTTGTCGCCGCGATGGAAGCGGCGCGTCCGCCGACGACGATGGTGGTCAGATAGCTCAGCGCACCCAACAGCACCTGAACCACGAACCCTGCGAGCACCGCCACGGTGAGCGGACCGGCCCTGTCGAGCAGACCGGGCCATGTCGGTGCGGTGGCGAAGGCGACCACGGCGTAGCTCAGCGAGCCCACCAGCCACACGACCCCGCACAGCACCGACAGCGTCGCGAAGCTTCCCGGTCGCTTACGCCGCAATTCGTCGAGATGCGGCCACAGCACGTAGAGCGTCGCCGCGAGGTAACCGAGCGCTCCCGCGGCGGTCACCACCGGCGAACCGGCAACCGCCCCCGACGCAGCCACCGTCAAGCCCCCTACCAGCCCAGGTAACCCACGCCGGGCGGCAACCTCGACTCCGTCGGCCATCCGGGTGCGCAACATCGTCGGCCACAGGGTCACCAACGTGCCCAGCACCGTGAGCCCGACGAAACCGAACAAGTTGACCGCCGCGTGGGCGATGACGAACCGGTCGTGCAGGGTGCCGGGCAGCATCGAGTTGGCCACCGCCACGCCCAGTCCCGCCCCGATCGAAAGCAGCGCTGCGGCAGCGACGTAGTAGCGAACGGTGTCACCGAAGCGTGAGGGCAGCGCGGAGCGCAACTGCCGCACCAAAGTGACGGCGTGGGCCAGCGCCACGGTCGCAACCGCGATGCCACCGGTCAGTACCACCGGCCAGAAGGACAGGACCATGCCGGCCACCACCGCGACCGCGCCGAGGTTGAAAACCGCGAGGGCGCAGGCCTGCCCGGCCCGCGAGGAGTCCGGCGGACGACGCAGAAGCGCATCGGCGAAGTGTCGGCTCCAGATGAGGATCGCGTTACCCGCCGCCCCCAGGCCGAGCACATGGATCAGCAGCCAGCCCGACGCCGGCACGGACCTGTGAACGATCGCAATCACCACAAGTGCTGTGAGCCAGGCGAATACGATCGATCCGACCCGCAGGTGCCACCGGGAGCGGTTCATGTCGGCACCCCGATCGGCCGGCGGCGCGTCGCCGCATGAACGGCAACCCCCGCGAAGGCGAGCACGGCAACGATGTTGAGCACCCCGCCGGCCTGCAGCGCCCACTCCACACCGCGCACGTCTCCGACGACCACCCGCAGCAGCAGCGATGCGTGCAGCAATACGACGGGACCGTACATCGCCGGGGTGTACGGAACCGGGCGGCGCAGCACCGCAGGCATGATGACCGGTGCGTGGGCCATGATCATCGACAGCACGAACCCGAGCATCACGGCGTGCACCACCGCGTCGTAGCCGCCACCGGAGTGCACGGGACCCACCACCAGCCACGTCAGGCCCGGCACCGCCAGCCACGCGTATCCGGCCAGCAGACACACGGCCATGTACCGCGTCAGCCCTGTCGTATGGACCGTGCGCCGGGCGATGTCGAATCGCAGCAGCCAGCAGGTGATGCCCAGGATCGCACCGCCCAACAGCACGAAACCAACTGTCGGCCAGAGTAATTGAACCAAAGCGCCGAGGACCACGGCCGCTGACGACGCGACGAGCAGGACTTCGGCGTTCGTGCCGAACATCGCCACCCTGGCCAGTTCGAGGCGCTCCCCGGCGATGGTCAGGATGAGGAATCCGGCCAGCCAGCCCAGCAGGTCGGACACCGGCAGCCCGGCGGCCCACAGCAGCGCCGCGCCCGTCGCCAGCACAGCGCCCGCCGCCTGCACCAGCACGGCCGCATCCCAGCTGCGCCGCCACAGCGGCACGTAGACCGCCACGAGCAGTCCGGCTCCCACCAGCAGTGCGACGTCAGCGACGCGGCGCGGCGCCGGGCTGACGAGCAGGACGGCGCCCAGGCCCAGGAACGCCGGAGCGAGGAAGCACCACCGCCGGCCCGACGCGACCGCCCGTTCCACCGCGATCACGGTGCCGACGAAGCCGAGCACCAGCAGAATCCCGTGCGCGTCGGCCAATCTCGCGGTATCGATCGGAGCCGGAAGTCCGAGCCGCAACAGCCCCGCGTCCAGCCCGGCCAGCAGTGCGAATGCGCCGGGAACCAGCAGCAGTGCCCGAGCGGGAATCCGGTTCTCAGCCATGGTTTTTCACCACCGGATCAGGAAGGAACAACCGGCAGGCGCCGGGTTCGGCGAACGGGAGCAGGTCCAGGCCGGGCCCGGTCGGCGCGTCGATGCTCTGCAGCAACCCTTCGACGATGCCGAGATGGACCTGGCAGACCACGCTCGGGTAGCGGCGGGCCGCGTCGAGTAGCGGACAGCGCCGAAGCGCCACCCCGCGCTCGGCACCCTCGTCGTCGGGCGCGAAGCCCAGCCGGGCCAGTGCATCGAGGACCGATTGGCGCGCATCACTGTCGGTGCGTGCCGTCTCGTCGGCCAGCTCGCGCCCCCACTCGATGCCGGCGGCGCGGGCGTCGCGTTCGGGGTCGGCGCTGGTGCGGGCGAGGTGTCCGGCGAGGGCGGTGGCAAGACCCGCATAGTCACGGACCCGCACCGCGGGATCGGCCGCCGAGGGCCGATACAGCGCGGCGGGCCGGCCGCGCCCGGCGGCGGGTTCGGTGGCGCGCTCGACGAGGCCGAGGTCGACGAGCGCGTCCAGGTGCTCGCGCACGGTGTTCTGGTGCAGCCCGAGCGTCGCCGCCGCATCAACCGTGCGGACCGGGGCGTGCGCCCGCACATGCTCGAGCACCCTCAACCGCTGCCCCGACAAGGCCACCGGACCAGTCGCCGAACGCGCCGGTGAGGGCCCGAGCGGCGATGCGCTATTTACCACGGAAATTATTGTAGTAAATTGCTAGTTGTAGGACCAGCACAGCCGAAAGGAATCCATCATGACTGTCAACGAGCTGATCGTCGCCACCACACCCGCGGACGCGGAGGCGGCCGAGACGGTCAAGAATCACCACGCTGAGCTGGCCGGACACCTCAAGGAGCTGACGGAGGCGATGGTGTCGGCGGCCGAACGCGGCGCCGGTTTCGAAGCGGCGCGCGCCGCGGCCGTCGAATTCCTGACCGACGAGTTGCTGCCGCACGCCACAGCCGAAGAGGCCCGCCTCTACCCCGCCGCCGCCCATACCGAACGGGCCCGGCCGCTGATCGAGTCGATGATCGCCGCGCACCGCGTCATCGGCGGTCTGGTCGACCGGATTCGCACCGAGCAGTCGCCCGTGCGCGCGGCCGCGGCCGGGCACGCGCTGCGGGTCGTGTTCGAGGCCCACCTCGTCGACGAGAACGACCGGATCCTGCCAATCGTCGCCTCCGACCCGGACATATCGCTGGCAGACGCCCTCGACGGGATGCACGAATTGATCGGCGGCCACCACCATGCCGAAGGCGGGCACAGCTGCGGCTGCGGAGCCGACGCCGAGGAACCCGTGCTCGACGTACGCGACGTGCCGCACTCGATCCGGCACGCCACGGTATTCGGCGCTTTCGACGCGGTTCCGGTCGGCGCCAGCATGGTGCTGGTCGCGCCTCACGACCCGGTGCCGCTACTACACCAGCTGCACGACCGCACAGCCGGCCGGATCTCGTTCGACTACATCGAACGCGGACCGGAGGCCTGGAGGCTTCGCCTCACCCGGATCTGACGCGCCGCGAGCGCTCAGCCCTGTGCAGAATCGGCCCGGCTTGATCCTTACAAGGTTGAGCGCTCGCGACGGTCGAAGGTGTTAATGTCCGGCGCGTGACATCCGTACTCGCCATTCCACGGGGGCCCGAAGATGTAACGCCCGCGTGGCTCGGATCAGTGCTGGGAACTGACGTCGACACGGTCGAGGTCACGCCGATCGGAACGGGCCAGACCGGCGCCACGTACCGAGTGTCGGCGACCTACGGCGGCGATACCGACCTGCCCGCGTCGTTCGCGGTCAAGCTGTCCGCGCAGGACGACGCGGTGCGTGAGCGGGTGGCGCTGGGGTACCGCTCCGAGGTCGAGTTCTATTCGCTGATCGCCGACCGCATGCGAATCCCCGTCCCACGCAGCTTCCATCAGGACATCTCCGACGATGGCACCGACGTGGTCCTGCTCCTCGCCGATATGGCCCCCGCGGTGCAGGGCGACCAGATCGCCGGCTGCAACCCCACCGAGGCGCGACTGGCCGTCGAAGCGTTGGCCGGGTTGCACGGCCCGAGCTGGTGCGCGACCGAGTGGATGGACCTGTCCGCGATCGTCATGCCGAAGCCCGGTGACGTCGAGGCGGCCAAGGGCATGGGTGACGTCTGCAAGATGGCCGCCGACATCGTGATCGACCGGCTCGGCGCGTCGATCAGCGCTGATGACCAGCAAACCCTCACCGCGGCAATGGCTTCGGTGACACCATGGCTGATGGCCGAGCCCGACCGGTTCGCGCTGATGCACGGCGACTACCGGCTCGACAACATGCTGTTCGACCCGGAGCGGACGCGCATCACGGTGGTCGACTGGCAGACCGTCGGCATCGGTCTACCCGCACGCGACCTCGCGTACTTCACCGCGACCAGCCTCGAACCGACGGTGCGCGCCGAGATCGAGCGCGATCTCATCGAGCGTTATCACCGGGCGCTACTGATATACGACGTTCCCGATTACGACCTCGAAACCTGTTGGACGGACTACCGTCTCGGGATGGTGCAGGCGCCGCTGCTGGTCGCGCTCGGTACCGCGTTCGCCACGTCGACCGAGCGCGGCGACGAGATGATGCTGGCGATGCTGAGCCGCGGCTGCCGGGCCATCCGGGAACTGGAGACGATGGAGCTGATCAACTCCTACCGCTGACCCAGTCGACCGCCTCCTGAACCGATGCGACGGTCGTCACCCCGGCAGGCAGCGGCGGGCGGTCCACCATCACCACGGCGATGCCGAGTTCGGCGGCGGCATCGAGCTTGGGCCGCGTCATCGTGCCCCCGCTGTTCTTGGTGACCAGCGCGTCGACGCGGTGCTCGCGTAGCAACGCGAGCTCGTCGTCGTAGCGGTACGGTCCGCGCGACAGCACGAGCTGATACCTGGCCGGCAGCTCCTCGACATCGGGTGGGGTGACGGCGCGGATCAGAAACCACGCGTCAACGTCCCTGAAGGCCGCCGCACCGGAGCGCCCTGTCGTCAGAAATACCCGGACGAAACCCTTGGCGGCAACGGTTTTCGCCGCCTCGACGTCGTTGCCGACGACGATCGCGTCGCCCGGTGGCCAGGCGGGGCGCGCCAGCACCAGATGGGGAAGCCCGACCGCGGCGCAGGCGGCGGCGGCATGGGCGGTCATCGTGGCCGCGTACGGGTGCGTGGCGTCGACGACGGCGTCGACGTGTTCGTCGCGCAGCCAGCGTCGCAGCCCGTCGACCCCGCCGAACCCCCCGATACGCACCTCGCCGACCGGCAGCGCGGGATCGGGCACCCGTCCGGCGAGGGAGCTGATCACCTCGATGTCGGGATGCAGTCGCTCGGCCAGCGCCCGCGCCTCGGATGTCCCACCCAGCAACAGGATTCGCATCAGTGCCGCCCGCGCCGCACCCGGTCCGACGAGTACAGGTAGCTGTCGGCGAAGCCCTCGGCCGCCAGCACGTCGCCGACGACGATCACCGCGGTGCGGGTGATGCCCGCCGCTTTCGTCTGAGCCGCGAGATCGGCCAGTGTGCAGCGCACCAACTGTTGCTGCGGCCACGACGCGAATGCGACTACTGCACAGGGCGTTTCGGGGTGGTAGCTGCCGGCCAGCAATTCCGGAACGATCGTGTCGATCTGCGCGGCCGCCAGGTGCAACACCAGTGTGGCACCCGGCGCCGACAGTGTCCGCAGATCCTCCCCCGTCGGCATCGACGTCGACAGCGTGGCCACCCGCGTGAGAGTGACCGTCTGCGCCACACCGGGAACGGTGAGCTCGCGGCCCAGTGCGGCGGCAGCCGCAGCGAACGCCGGTACACCGGGGACGATCTCGTAGTCGACACCGAGGTCGTCGAGCCGACGGCACTGCTCGGCCAGCGCACTGTAGATCGATGGGTCGCCCGAATGCAGCCGCGCCACATCGAGATTCGCGGCGTGGGCGTCGCCGAGTTCGGTGATGATCTGATCGAGTGTCAGCGGGCCGGTGTCCACGACGCGTGCATCCGTCGGGCACAGCGCGAGCAGATCCTCGGGCATGATCGACCCGGCGTACAAACAGACCGGGCAGCGCTGCAGCAGTCTCTGGCCCCGAACGGTGATCAGGTCGGCTGCACCGGGGCCCGCGCCGATGAAGTAGACGGTCATCGCCTGGTCACCGCCCACTGCGTGACGGGCATCGCGGGGCGCCAGCCCGTGAACCCGCCGAGCGGCTCACCATGCTGATACTCGAAACGCCTCAGATCGCCACCGTGCCGCGAGAACCATTGGCCGATAAGCGCTTCGGATTCCACCGTGACGGCATTCGCGACGAGCCGCCCCCCGGCCGGCAACCGATCGAAGCAGGCCTCCAGCAACCCGGGCTGCGTGAGGCCTCCCCCGACGAAGATGACATCAGGCGGCGGCGCTTGCTCGAATGCCTCGGGCGCCCCGCCCAACGCCTCGACACGCACACCGAATGCGACGGCATTGCGGCCGATACGTTCGCGGCGTCGCTCGTCGCGTTCGAAAGCCACCGCGCGGCAACCGGGCCCACTGCGACACCATTCGATCGCGATGCTGCCCGACCCGGCCCCGACGTCCCAAAGCAGTTGGCCCGGTCGCGGCGCCAGGGCGGTCATTGTCACCGCCCGCACCGGTTGTTTGGTGATCTGTCCGTCGTTGGCGAACATGTCGTCGGGCAGCACTCCGAGTCGCCGCTCGTCGGGCAGGTAGCGCACGGCGACCACGTTGAGGTCGTCGACGTCACCGGGAGGTCGCGCCGCCCATTCCCGCGCGGTCGCGGTCCGGCGCCGCTCCGCGGAGCCGCCCAGTTGCTCGAGGATGATGACCTCGGAATCGCCGCGGCCGGTGTCGGTCAGAAGGCGCGCCAGCGCGGCGGGAGTGGCGCGGTCGCGCGACATCACGACGGCTTGGCCCCCGCGGCGCACCGCGATGTGCGGGTCAGACGACACCAGGCTGATGACCTCGGTGTCGTGCACCGCCCAGCCCACTCGCGAGCAGGCCAGGGTCACCGAGGACACGTGCGGCAGCACCGCCACCTGGTCCGGGCCGTGCAGCCGGATCAGTGAGTTGGCGACGCCGTGCAGCAGCGGGTCGCCGCTCGCCACCACATGCACGTCGCCCTCGGCCCCGTCGAGCAGCGTGCGCAGCGCAGGCAGCATCGGTGACGGCCACTCCCGCCGCGCGGCGGTGATGCTGTCATCGAGCAGCTCGAGTTGGCGCCGAGAGCCGTATATCACGGTGGCCCTTGATAGTTCGGCTCTCGATGACAGAGACAGCCCGGCCATGCCGTCGGCACCGATACCGACGACGACGATCATCGGTGTCCTCTGCTCTTCGCGCAAGCGCTCATCGGGGACCCCCTGCTCATCGCGGCAGCCTCCGCCACACGAACCGCGGCGTCATCCGGAACGCCAGCGCCAGCACCGCCAGCGACGCCGGAACCCATACCGTGCGGCGGTCCTTATGCAGCGCGCGAACGGTGGCGTCGGCGACCTGCCCCGGCGTGCTGGACAGCGGCGCGGGCGCCATGCCCTCGGTCATCCGCCCGATCACGAACCCCGGCCGAACCACGAGCAGGTGGACCCCCGAGCCGTGCAGGGCGTCGGCCAGCCCGCTGCAGAACCCGTCCAGCCCAGCTTTCGCGGACCCGTAGACGTAGTTGGCGCGCCGCACGCGGACACCGGCCACCGACGAGAACGCGACGATGGCTCCGGCACCCGCCCCGCGCATCATCTCCGCCAGCACGGTCAACAGGCTGACCTGGGCGACGAAGTCGGTGTGCACGATCGCTGCGGCGTGCGCGGGATCCTTTTCGGCCAGGCTCTGGTCGCCGAGGACGCCGAAGGCCAGCACCGCGGTGTCGATCGGGCCGTGTTCGGCGACGATGGACTCGACGAGCGGGCCGTGCGCGTCCAGGTCGTCGGCGTCGAACTCGCGCACGTGCACGGCCGCGGCACCCGCGGCGCGCACCGCCGCCACCTCGGATTCCAGCTCGTTCGAGCGGCGCGCCGCCAGCAGCACCACCGCCCCGGGCGCCAGACGCGTGGCCACCTCGAGGCCGATCTCGCTGCGCCCGCCGAAGACCACGACCAAGGGCGCACGAGCGTCAGCCGTGTCTGTCATGGCAGCGATTATGTCCTGCGCTACGGTGAAGCCCGATGGCCCAGTCCAGCCGCCGGGCAACCACCCGGCTCACCGATGACGCGCTCGCGTTCCTGTCCGAGCGTCATCTCGCGATGCTGACGACCCTGCGATCGGACAACTCTCCGCACGTCGTCGCCGTCGGATTCACCTTCGACCCGACCACCCACATCGCCCGCGTGATCACCAGCGGCGGTTCGCAGAAGGCCGTGAACGCCGAGCGGCAGGGTGTCGCCGTGCTGAGCCAGGTAGACGGTGCGCGGTGGTTGTCGCTCGAGGGCAAGGCCAAGGTCAACACCGATCCCGACGCCGTCCGCGACGCCGAACTGCGCTACGCGCAGCGCTACCGCACGCCGCGGGTGAACCCGAAACGCGTCGTGATCGAGGTTCGTGTCGAGCGAGTGCTGGGCTCCTCGGGCCTGCTCCACCGGGTCGAACCCTAGGCCGTCGCGGCAGGACCTGCGGGCACCACCGCCAGGTCGTGCGGTCGGTTGTTCACCGACTCCGCGCCGTCGGCGGTGACGATCACGATGTCCTCGATGCGCGCGCCCCACTCGCCGGGAAAGTAGATCCCCGGCTCGACGGAGAACGCCATTCCCTCCTCGAGCGTCAGCGCGTTACCGGCGACGATGTAGGGCTCCTCGTGCACCGACAGCCCGATGCCGTGGCCGGTGCGATGCACGAACGCGTCGGCCAGACCTTCTGCGGCCAGCACGTCGCGGGCGGCGGCGTCGACCTCTTCGGCGGTGACGCCGGGCCGGACGGCCTCGACCGCGGCCTGCTGGGCCCGCTGCAGCACCGCGTAGCGACGGGCGACGTCCGGGTCCGGTTCCCCGATGCTGTAGGTGCGGGTGGAGTCGGAGTTGTAACCGGGCTCGTACGGTCCGCCGATGTCGACGACCACGATGTCACCGGCGCGCAGTTCGCGGTCCGAGCACTCGTGGTGCGGATCGGCCCCGTGCGGTCCGGAACCGACGATGATGAACGCGACGTCAGAATGTCCTTCGGCGACAATCGCTTCGGCAATGTCGGCCGCCACGTCGGCTTCGGTGCGGCCGGGCACCAGAAAGCCGGGGATCCGGGCGTGGACCCGGTCGATGGCCGCCCCTGCCTTACGCAGCGCGTCGATTTCGGCTTGGTCCTTGATCATCCGCAGCCGGCGCAGCACGTCGGTGGCCAGCACAGGCACCGCGCCGAGCACGCCGGCGAGCGGAAGCAGGTGCAGAGCGGGCATCGAGTCGGTCACCGCCACCGCGAGAGTCCCTGCCCCCAACGACTCGCCCACGAGCGCGTAGGGGTCGTCGCCATCGACCCAGTCGCGCACCGTCAGACCGAGTTCGGGGATTGCGGAGTCCTTGAGCGCCGCCAACTCCAGTCGCGGCACGACGACGGTCGCGTCGCCGTCGGCCGGCAGCACCAGCGCGGTGAGCCGCTCGAATGTCTGCGCGCGTGAACCGACCAGATAGCGCAAGTCGTAACCCGGCGTGATCACCAGGCCCGCGAGACCGGCATCGGCGGCGGCCGATGCGGCGGCACGCAAACGGCTCGCATACACATCGGTGCTGAATCGACTGGACGTCATGGGATTCAGGCTAATCCGGATCGGGGTGGGCGGTGACCGCGTGCTTCTCGTTAGTGTCAGCGATCGCGGCCCGCACGGCTGCAAGCGCTGGCCACTCGGCGCCGGCGGGGATGCGGGCGACGACGTCGGCGAGCGCGCCGGCGGCATCCCTGCCGCGAAAGTAGAGATCGTCTAGCGCGGTGCGCAACTCGAACAGGAGAGCTCCTTGCCGGCGTGCGAGCTCGAGCGCCGTCGCCAACTCGGCTCGCTGGCGGGCTGGATCCGCCGTCTGCGCGCGGAGTCGCAGCAGCTCGGCGTCGTAGAAGTGCATGCCCGTCTCGCGGGCCCTCGCGAGCCCGATCTCGAGCCGTTTGCGCGCGGACTCCGGTTCTCCCGCGGTGATCAACAACCGCCCAAGTATGCCGTCGAAGATGGTGGTGTAGATCTCCACTCCCATCGCACGCATGGAATCGAGGGAGTTCGTCAACGACGCAATGTGTTCGTTGAGAGCCGTCCGATCAACGGGATCGACGCGCGAGATATCCAGTGCACCGAGAGCGGCCTGCCAGGTGGCGCCTACTGGGAGCCACATGTCGAAACCGTGTTGCTCGGCCTCGGTGATCAACTTGGTGGCGCTGACTGCGGCGCGGGCAAACTGGCCCGCCTCGATGCGCAGCCAGGTCTCCATAGACAGCGTGAAGGCATGCAGGTACGGACCATCGGGGAATCGAGCGGCATCGGCGGCACGCGCCGACGCTTCCAGGCCGGCCTCGGCCGCCCGAAGGTCAGCGCGCATCAACGCGGCCACGGCCCGGTAAATGGAATGCATGTCGTTGTCGATGGTTCGTCGCTCTGAACGGCGCAAACCCGCAGTCGCTGAATTCAGAGCAGTCGTGGCGGCGCTCAGATCGCCGCGCATATGCGCCATCGCCCCGTCCAGAGTGTCGATTCCAGAGCGTGGCCAACGTCGTTGCCCGGATCCGTCTCGTAGCGCCCTGATCACCTGAGCGGCTCGGCGCAGGTCGGCGCGGACAAGGTAGTAATTGGCCAAAGCCACCAGAGTCATATACAAGTCGTTGTCGGTCAGGGCTCCGCTCAGCCGCAAACATCGTTCGAGATCTGTCGCGGCGTCCCGGCTTTGATATCCCTCCGCGGTCAGGCTGAGGAGCCCGCGTCCCAGCCGCAGGGCGGCTTCACGTCGATCGCGATCGGCTCCCGCTGCAACGTGATCGAGTTGGGCGAGCCCACGCGTCAGGCAGGTGATCGCCTCGCCGAGGGCACCACGGAGACGGGCGCTGTCGGAGGCGCGGCGGTAGGCCGTCGCCGCGTCGTCGAATCGGTCGGCTGCTTCGTAGTGGCCGGCTACGCGCAGCCAGTCGGGCTCACCCACTTCTGTCATGGCGTCGGCGACTCTGGCGTGGAGCGCCCGCCGGACTGTGGGCGGCGCTAATTCGGCTGCGACTTCGCGGAGTAGCTCATGCCGGAACCGCCAACCGTCGCAACCCCAACGTTCGAGAACGCGCGCACGTTCGAGTTCATCGACGGCCTCGTCGATCTCGCGCTCGCTCAGCTCGGGGACGGTGTAGAGCAGCTGTCGATGGATTTGTCGGCCGATCACGGCCGCAGCCTCGACCACCCGCACCACCGTCGGGCCTGTCCGCAGTCGGGCGAACAACGGCTCGTACAGCGTTTCGGGCACTCCGGCCTCGCTGGTGCCATTGACGATCTGCTCGATGTAGAACGGAACGCCGTCGCAGCGGGCAGCCACCTGCGCCCGCTGATCGGCGCTCATGTCAGCATCGAGTGCGCCGATCAACAAGCCGGATTCGTCCTCCGTCAATGGCCCGATCTCCAGCACCGTGGAATGCCCGAGCGTGTCCGGCGCGACCCCGTGCCGTTCGGTCATAACCGCCATCAATGTGCCGTCAGCCGCATCCAGTAACGCCGCGAGCACCTCACGGCTGGCCGGGTCGAACCAGTGGACATCCTCGGCGACGATCACACCGGCCCGACCGCCCAGACAGGCTTTCAGGTAGGTGGAGATCGCTTCGGAGATCAATTCGTAGAGTTTGCGCCCCTCGGCGGGAACCGGTTCGTAGCCGGCTTGCGCGTCCAGGCCCAGTACGGGGGCCAGCAAGGGGACATAACTCGACACATCCAGCCCGAGCGCATTCAGGTGACCGGTCAGCGCACGTAAGCGTTTGTCCGGCACCGTGTTCCGGTCGATGCCGCATTGGCTCTCGAGCAGCGTGCGTATCGGATACAAGCCGGCGTCGGTGTGAAACGGTGACCCCGTCAACTCCAATACCGCCGCCCCGGAAGCTTGCGCCAACTCGGCCGCAGCGGCCGCTAACCGAGACTTGCCAATCCCCGCTTCTCCCCGCAGGATCAGCCCCGGAGCCGTCAACACACCCGCTTCGGCCATCGCCCAGTACTTTTCGATCTCGGCCAGTTCGCGAGTACGTCCAATCAGCGGGCCGCGGCCGATTGCGCGCCGCCCACGGCGTTCAGCCACGACGCGGTAGTGAACAATGGCGTCGTCCACTCCTTTCACCAACGACGGTCGGCAGGCTGTCATCTCGAACTCGTTGCGTATCAACGGTTCTACGGTGTCGGAGACGACGACGGTGCCTGGTGCCGCGAGTCCCGAGACACGAGCCGCCAGATTGGCGGCCAGGCCGTACACGTCACCCTCTGCGGTGTCGAGATACACGACACCGCGATGCACCCCCACCCGAACGCCGATTCCGAACCCGTAGCGTCTCTTTGCCTGTTCACTCAGCCTGGCGACCTCCGAGGTGATTTGTAAGCCCGCGTGCACGGCCCGGCATACGTCGTTGTCGTGGGCGATCGGGTAACCGAACACTGCGAGAAGTCCGTCCCCGGCGGTGTTGCCGATATAGCCCTCGTAACGCCGCACGGCGCTCAGCACTTGTGTGCGATAGCGGCCCACCAGGAGCCGATAAGTCTCCGGTTCGACGCGCCTCGACAGCACGGTGGAGTCGACCAGATCGGCAAAGAAGATGGTCAGCCGTCGAATCTCGCCCGGCTCGGCCGGCGCCGCCAGCAGGTCTTCCGCTTCGGCGTTCATGCTGTCCGCCGCCAGCACCCTTCCGGCCAGCTCCGACGCCGTGGTCCGATCACCCCGGTTGATCGCGGCGACCGCCTGATCAAGCAACGCATCGATCGACGCCTCACCCGCAACGTGTGTGCAGCCCTTTATCGAGCGCGCCGCATCGTCGCTCATGGAGTTATCGTGGCATCCCTGCGGACCCCATGAGGGTGAAGCGCCGCCTGGCAGGATCTCCGTATGTCTTCTCTGGTCCTGCTCGACGGCGCCAGCATGTGGTTTCGCTCCTATTTCGGGGTGCCCAACTCGATCACCGCGCCGGACGGGCGCCCCGTGAACGCGCTGCGCGGCTTCCTGGACGCCATGGCGACGGTGATCACCCGAGAGCGTCCGGACCGGCTGGTGGTCTGCCGCGACGACGATTGGCGACCGCAGTGGCGCGTCGACCTCATTCCGTCCTACAAGGCGCACCGCGTGCTCGAGGAGAACCCCGAAGACGAGCCCGATGTCGAAGAGGTGCCCGACGACCTCAGCCCGCAGGTCGACATGATCTTCGAGATTCTCGACGCGTTCGGCATCCCGACCGCGGGCGCCGCCGAGTGCGAGGCCGACGACGTGCTGGGCACACTGGTCGCGCGCGAGAAGCGCGACCCCGTCGTGGTGGTCAGCGGGGATCGCGACCTGTTGCAGCTGGTGCGCGATGAGCCGATTTCGGTGCGGGTGCTCTACCTCGGCCGCGGTCTGGCCAAGGCCACCAAATGGGGTCCGAAGGAAGTGGCCGAGACGTACGGGGTGCCGGTGGACCGGGCGGGTCCGGCGTATGCCGAATTGGCGCTTCTGCGCGGCGATCCGAGCGACGGACTGCCCGGCGTTCCCGGCATCGGAGAGAAGACGGCCGCGACGCTGCTGGCACAGCACGGCTCGCTGGAGAACATCCTCGCCGCGGCGAACGACCCGAAGTCGAAGATGAGCAAGGCGTACCGGACCAAGCTGCTCAAAGCCGCCGACTACATCGAGGCGGCGGCCCCGGTGGTCAAGGTGGCCACCGACGCCGAGCTCGACTGGTCCACGCCGAACGACACGCTGCCCCTGGCAGCCGAGCATCCGCGCAAGGTCGTCACACTGGCCGAGGCCTACGGCGTCACGTCATCGATCGGGCGGTTGCAGAAGGCCCTCGACGGGCTCGACGGCTAGCGGCCAACAGGCTTACTTGGGCCTGCCGACCTCGTAGGTGCCCTTGTCGTCCTGGAAGGTCACCGTCACCTGACGCTTGGTGCCGTCGATGCTGACCTCGCAGTTGAACGTGCCACCCTTCTCGACGGTCGGATTCTGGCCGTCATTGCACTTGACGTCCTTGACGTTCGTGGCGCCGTAGCCGTTGGCCTCGTCGGTCAGGATTCGCTGCACCCCGGACTGCGCGGCGTCGATGTCGAGTTTGGTGGTGACGAAGAAACCCGGCTTCCAGAAGCCCAGCACCAGCACGACCGCGACGATCACCGCTGCCAGCAGGCCGATGACGCCACCGATCACCGCCAGGGAACGCTTCGATCCCTCCTCGGCTCCCGGAGTGCCGTACTGCGGGTACTGGCCGTACTGGCCCGGCTGCTGGCCGTACTGGCCGGGTTGCTGTCCGTACTGACCGGCCTGGTCACCGTACTGGCCGGGCTGCTGCTGGTAGCCCGGTTGACCCGGTTGCGCGTATGACTGGCCGTAATGCGGTTGCCCGTACTGCCCCGGCTGTTGATACGCCTGCGGGTTGTACTCGCTGGACTGCTGTCCGTACTGCTCCCCACCCGGGTACTGCTGCGGCGGCTGATATGCCGGCTGCTGGTACTGCGGATACTGCTGCTGCGTCTGCGACGGGTCGTAGGCCGGCGGCTGCCAGGTGGGCGCCGCCTGGGTGGCGTCGCCGCTCTGAGCCTGCCACGGCTGGTTGGCCGACGGATCGCTGGACGGCTGGTCCGTAGGCTGTTCCGGCTGCTGGCCCGGCCACGACTGCGTCGGATCAGATCCCTGCGGTCCGCTCATATCACTCCTTGTTCACCCGCGGCCGAGCCGCGAATACCTGCCCGTCTTGCTCCCGACACATTACCCCGCATCAACAGCGACGACGCCGCGTCGAACGTCGTTTATCGCGCGTTTTGCGGTGGTCCGCAACGCGGTGCTGGGCGCGGCGTTGCGCACCTGGTCGAGCAGGTCGAGAACCTGTCGGCACCAGCGGACGAAATCGCCCGCCGACAGCGGCGATCCGCTGCCCGTCGCGTCCGAGGCGGCCAGCGTGCTGGTCAGGTCGCCGGTGGTGGCCCACCGGAAGATCGCGGCGACGAACCCGTCGTCTGGTTCACGGCTGCCCGTGATGCGGTGGCGCTGCTCGTCGGCGCGCAGCTCGGTCCACAGCCGTCGCGTCTGGTTGAGTGCGCGGCGCAGGCTGCCGGTCGGGATGTCGAAACCCTCGCGACCGCCCGGCGTGTCGCCGCGAGCTTCATAGAGCACCGCGGACACCACGCCCGCCAGCTCGGCGGCGTCGAGACCCTCCCAGATGCCGGTGCGCAGCGCCTCGGCCACCAGCAGGTCACTTTCGCTGTAGATCCGGGCAAGCAGGCGGCCATCGTCGGTCACCTTGGGATCGTCCGCGGCGCCGCCGATGAAGCCTCGTTCGGTCAGCAGCACCACGATCCGGTCGAATGTGCGCGCCAGCGAGTTGGTGGCCGCGACCACCTTCTGCCGGGTCTGTTCGTTGTCCCGCTCGATGCGCAGATACCGCTCGGCCAGCCGCGCCTTCTCCTCCCTGTCGGGCCGGTGATGAACCGGGTGGGAACGCAATTGCTCCCGCAGCGCGGCCAATTCGGGGTCGATGTCGGGTTCGGTTTTCGCGGGGCCGCTGCGCTTGCCTTTTCTGGACGGGACGTCGAGGCGTTCGGCCGCCGAGTTGAGCGCCGACGCAAGGTCGCGCCGTGCGCGGGGGTTGCGGTGCTCGACGCGCTTGGGCAACGGCATGGTGCCCAATGGGGGCGACGTTCCCGAGTAGTCGGCCGACGAGATCCGCCCGGCCCAGCGGTGTTCGGTCAACACGAGCGGGCGTGGGTCCTCGTCGTCGCGGGCCGGTTCGAGCACGACGGCCAAGCCTCCGCGGCGACCGTGGGTGATCGTGATGATGTCGCCGCGGCGCAGCGAGGCCAGCGCGTCGTTGGCGGCCCTGCGGCGCTGCAGCCGCGAGGCCCGCGACTGGGCACGTTCGCGTTCGGAGATCTGCAGCCGCAGCCGCACGTAGTCCAGGATCGAGTGGTCGCCCAGTTCGGCGGTGATCTCGGTGAGGATCCGCTCACCGCGCTCGATGCCGCGACGCAGCCCGACCACCGAACGGTCGGCCTGGTACTGCGCGAACGAACTCTCCAACAGCTTGTGCGCCTGCGCCGGCCCCATCTGCTGGACGAGGTTGATGGTCATGTTGTACGACGGCGCAAAGGAACTGCGCAGCGGGAACGTCCGGGTGGACGCCAACCCGGCCACCTCGGCCGGTTCGACATCCGGGGTCCACAGCACCACGGCATGGCCCTCGACGTCGATGCCGCGGCGGCCGGCCCGCCCCGTCAGCTGCGTGTACTCCCCGGGGGTCAACGGCACGTGTTGTTCGCCGTTGAACTTCACCAGCCGCTCCAGCACCACCGTGCGTGCGGGCATGTTGATTCCCAAAGCCAGTGTCTCCGTTGCGAATACCGCCTTCACGAGCCCGGCGGAGAACAACTCCTCGACGGTATGGCGGAACACCGGCAACATGCCGGCGTGGTGGGCGGCCAGTCCGCGCAGCAGACCCTCGCGCCACTCGTGGTAGTCGAGCACGATCAGGTCGGACTCGGGCAGATCTCCGCAGCGACGATCGACGACCTGGGCGATGCGGGTCCGTTCCTCGTCGGTGGTCAGCCGCAGCGACGACCGCAGGCACTGTTTGACCGCGGCGTCGCATCCGGCGCGGGAGAAGATGAAGGTGATTGCCGGTAACAGCCCTTCGCGGTCGAGCGTGGCGATGACCTCGGGCCGCGACGGCGGACGGTACATGCTCGGCCTGCCCCGGTTGCGGCCGCGACCGCGTGGCTGCCAGTCGGCGAGCCGGTCGGCTTCGCGCCGATGTGCGATGTGCCGCAACAACTCCGGGTCGACCAGCAACTCCCGGTTCGGTTTCGTGGTCCCGCGGGCCGCCCGGGTGGCGCGGTAGTCGAACAGGTCGAACAACCGCTTGCCGACCAGCACGTGCTGCCACAGCGGAACGGGACGGTGTTCGTCGACGATGACCGTGGTGTCCCCGCGCACGGTCTGGATCCAGCCGCCGAACTCCTCGGCGTTGCTGACCGTCGCCGACAGGCTCACCAGCCGCACGTCGTCGGGCAGATGCAGGATGACCTCCTCCCACACCGCACCGCGCATGCGATCGGCCAGGAAATGCACCTCGTCCATGACTACATACGAAAGGCCGTGCAGGGCAGAGGAGTTCGCGTAGAGCATGTTGCGAAGCACTTCGGTGGTCATGACGACCACGTCGGCGTCTCCGTTGACCGACTGGTCGCCGGTGAGCAATCCGATCTTCTCCGGGCCGTATCGCTGCACCAGGTCGTTGTGCTTCTGGTTGCTCAGCGCCTTGATCGGCGTCGTGTAGAAGCACTTGCCGCCCGCCGCGAGCGCGAGGTGAACGGCGAACTCCCCCACGACGGTCTTGCCCGCGCCGGTGGGTGCGCACACCAGCACCCCGTGACCGTTCTCCAGCGCCTCGCACGACCGGCGCTGGAAGTCGTCGAGTGCAAACTTCAGCTGTTCGGCGAAACGGGCTAGCTCGCAGTCCAATTCGCTAGGTGGCATCGTCGTCGACCACATGCCGTGCGGACGTCGGCACGGTGCTGGGCGCTTCCACGGGTTCGGCGGGCTCGATCGGCGCGGCCGCGTCGTCGGGGACGTCCTCGAGCGCGGCCCGCCGCGCCTTGCGCCGGTCATGCAGCCGTGCGATCTGAATCGCGAACTCGAGCAGTACCGTCAGGGCGAGCGCGAGCGCCAGCATCGAGAACGGATCTGATCCCGGGGTGAACAGCGCGGCGAACACGAACAGCGCGAAGATCAGGCCGCGGCGCCACGCCTTGAGGCGCTCGTAGGTCAGCACTCCGACGGCGTTGAGCATCACGATCAGCAGCGGGAACTCGAAGCTGAAACCGAACACCAGCAGCAGGTTGATCAGGAACCCGAAGTACTGATCGCCGGACAGTGCGGTGATCTGGACGTCGCTGCCGACGGTGAGCAGGAAGCCCAACGCGGTGGCCAACACCACGTACGCCAGCACCGCGCCCGCGACGAACAACGTGGCGCCCACGCTGACGAACGCGACGGCAAAGCGGCGCTCCTTCTTGTAAAGCCCAGGTGTGATGAAGGCCCACGTCTGATAGAGCCACACCGGGCAGGCCAGCACGATGCCCGCGGTCAACGCGACCTTCAGCCGCAACATGAACTGGTCGAAGGGCGCGGTGGCGAGCAGGCGGCACTCGTCGCCGGGTGCGATGGTCGCCCGCGACGAGGGCGGCAGGGCACAGTAGGGCCCCCGCAGCCAGTCACCGAGGCTGGGCATTCCGAAGACGCCGTGGGTGTACCAGAGAAAGCCGAGGATGGTCGTGACGACGACGGCAGCCGCCGAGATCAGTAGCCGGGAGCGCAGCTCCTGCAGGTGCTCGACGAGTGACATCGTGCCATCGGGGTTGACCCGCGAGCGCCGTCGGCGAGGATCGAGCTTCTTGAAGAGTCCTGGGGTCTGCACGGCATGCCTACTGACGCGGCAGCGTGGCCGCGGTCAATTGATTCTCGGCGATCAGGCCGGACGTTTGTCCGACGGCTGCTCGGTGCCCGGAGCCGCTCCAGTCTCCGGAGCCGCTCCAGTCTCGGGAGCCGCAGAGTTGTCGACACGCTCCGAGGCGATCGGAGTGGCCGGCGGCGGCGTGTCCGACTTGGAATCGGCCTGCATCTCCTTGATCTCCGACTTGAAGATCCGCATCGACTTGCCCAGTGAGCGCGCTGCGTCCGGGAGCTTCTTGGCACCGAAGAGCAGCACGAATACGGCGATAACGATTACCCAGTGCCAGGGTTGTAGACCACCCATGTAGGTCACCTCCAGACGTCCGGGCCAGTCTACCGTCAGTCGGCCTCCGCGCCGTAGGCGCGCAGCGCGGCTTGCGCCGATTCGCGCACCCTGGCAGCCAGATGGGCGGGTTCGAGCACGCGCACGGCCGACCCGAATCCGAGCACGAACCGGGCCATCCAGTCGTCGGAGGCGTAGGTCATCGCCGCCTCCCAGCCGCCGTCGGGCAGTTCCCGGCTGACCCGCAGCGGGTAGTAGTCGAACATCCACGCCGCTGACCGGTCGATCTGCAGCGCCGCCGACGGCAGGGAGGGGTCCGCGTCGAACAGCGAGGTGTCCGGTTCGGGCTGCACGGCAGGCGGTGGCGGCGCCGACGGTTCGTCGAGGACTTGTGCGTCGACGATGCGGTCGAAACGGAACAACCGCACCCCCTCGGCGGTCCGGCACCACGCCTCCAGGTAGCTGTGGTCGCCGACCAGCACCACCCGAATCGGGTCGACGATGCGGCTGGTCAGCACGTCGTGGGACGCCGAGTAGTAGTCGATCGACACCGCGCGTGCGTCGCGGACCGCCTCCCGCACCGCCGCGGCCGCCTCACTCTCGATCGGCGCGCGCTCGTCGACCGCCGCGCCGTCCTGGCCCACCGTGCCCGCAGCAGACTCGATCTTTGCGATCGCGCTGCGCGCCGCCTCCGGATCGACCATGCCCGGCACGTCGGCCAGCGCGCGCAGCGCCACCAGTACACCCGTCGCCTCCGGGGACGTCAACCGCAGCGGGTGGTCGATGCCTGCGGTGAACGTGACTTCGATTGTGTCGCCGGAGAATTCGAAGTCGATCAGGTCGCCGGGGCCGTATCCGGGCAGACCGCACATCCACAGTTGGTTGAGGTCCTCGCGCAGTTGATTGACGCTGACGCCGAGATCGGAGGCCGCCTCGGCATAGGTGATCCTCGGGTTGGCCTGGAAGTACGGCACCATGTTCAGCAACCGAACCAACCGAGTCGATACGGCCGTCACTGCTGCCCCGCCTGCGCTCTCAACCGGGCCACCACGTCTTCGCGTAACGACTCGGGCTCGAGTGCGACCGCGTCGGGTCCGTAACTGGCGACCTCCCGGGCCAACCGGTCGAACATTCCGATGTCGATGGTGATCACCTCGCCTGCGCGGCCGTTGTGCGACTGCGGAGTCGCCGACGCGGCCCGTTGCCGCAGCGCGGTGCCCTTGCCGTCGGCGATCCACACCTGTGCCTGACCGCTTGACGGCCACTCACCCACCGCGCGCTCGACGACTTCGCGCAGGTCGACGCCTGGTGGCCGCTTGACCGCCCCGGGCGGTCCGACCGTCGTCACCTCGGCCCCGATACGTGAGAGCCGGAACGTGCGCGTGGCGTCGCGGTCGCGGTCGTGTCCCACCAGATACCAGCGGCCCCGGTGGGTGATGACGCCCCAGGGCTCCACCGTGCGGGTGGTGTAGGGGTCGCTGCGCGACGGTCGGTGCGGGAACTGCACGGCTTGTCCGGAATCGATGGCCGACAACAGGATTCCCAGCACCTCCTCGGAACCGCGCAGCCCGGGCAGGGCCGCGGTCGACGTGATCGCCGGTGGGGCATCCACGGCGTCGATGTCGATTCCCGCCGCGCGCAGCTTCAGCAACGCGCCCTGGGTGGCGGTGATGAGCTCCGGCGATTCCCACAACTGCGTGGCCACCGCGACGGCGGCCGCCTCGTCGGGGGTCAGTTCGACCGTCGGCAGCGCGTAGGCCTCCCGGTTGATTCGGTAGCCCTCGGTCGGATCGAATTGCGAAACCCGCCCGGTCTCGAGCGGAATGCCCAAGTCGCGTAACTCGTTCTTGTCGCGCTCGAACATGCGGGAGAAGGCCTCGTCGCTGGCGCTGTCGGCGTACCCCGAAACCGTCTGACGGATCCTCTCGGCAGTGATGAAGTTCCGCGTCGACAGCAGCGCGATCACGAGATTCATCAACCGCTCGACTTTGGAGATCGACACTCGACCCAGCTTAGGGCTTGCCGTCCTCATGCCGACCGCTCACCGGTGTACGAAATCTCGCGCGTCGAAACCGTACGAGGGTGAGCGCTCGCGCCAAAGATGACGCGCTACATGCTGGCGATGAGGCGCTTGACCCGCTCGTCGACCGACCGGAACGGGTCCTTGCACAACACGGTGCGCTGCGCCTGATCGTTGAGCTTGAGGTGCACCCAGTCGACGGTGAAGTCGCGGCCGGCCTCCTGTGCGGCGCTGATGAACTCTCCGCGCAGCTTGGCCCTGGTGGTTTGCGGCGGCGTGTTGACGGCCGCCTCGATGTCCTCGTCGGTGGTGATCCGCGCGGCCAGTCCCTTGCGCTGCAACAGGTCGAACACCCCGCGACCGCGCTTGATGTCGTGGTATGCGAGATCGAGCTGGCTGATCTTCGGGTCGGACAGCTCCATGTTGTAGCGGTCCTGATAGCGCTGGAACAGCTTGCGCTTGATCACCCAGTCGATCTCGGTGTCGACCTTCGCGAAATCCTGGCTCTCCACGGCGTCGAGTTGCCGTCCCCACAGGTCGACCACTTGCTGGATCTGGGTGTTGGGCTCCCGGCTCTGCAAATATTCGACCGCGCGGGCGTAATACTCGCGCTGGATGTCCAGGGCGCTGGCCTGCCTGCCGCCGGCAAGACGCACCGGCCGCCGGCCCGTCAGGTCGTGGCTCACCTCCCGGATCGCGCGGATCGGGTTGTCCAGCGAGAAGTCGCGGAACGCGATTCCGGCCTCGATCATCTCCAGCACCAGCGACGCCGTGCCCACCTTGAGCATCGTGGTGGCCTCGCACATGTTCGAGTCGCCGACGATGACATGCAGCCTGCGGTACTTCTCGGCGTCGGCGTGCGGTTCGTCGCGGGTGTTGATGATCGGACGCGACCGGGTGGTGGCCGAGGACACGCCCTCCCAGATGTGCTCGGCGCGCTGGCTCAGGCAGAATGTCGCGGCCTTCGGGGTCTGCAGCACCTTGCCCGCGCCGCAGATCAACTGGCGCGTGACCAGAAACGGCAGCAGGACATCGGAGATCCGCGAGAACTCGCCGGCCCGCACGATCAGGTAGTTCTCGTGGCAGCCATACGAGTTGCCCGCGGAGTCGGTGTTGTTCTTGAACAGGTAGATGTCGCCGCCGATGCCCTCGTCGGCCAACCGCTGTTCGGCGTCGATGAGCAGATCCTCGAGCACCCGCTCACCCGCCCGGTCGTGGGTGACCAGCTGCGTGAGGTTGTCACACTCTGCGGTGGCGTACTCGGGGTGGCTTCCCACGTCGAGGTAGAGGCGGGCGCCGTTGCGGAGGAAGACGTTCGAACTGCGACCCCACGACACCACTCGCCGGAACAGGTAACGCGCCACCTCGTCGGGACTGAGCCGACGATGACCGTGGAACGTGCAGGTGACACCGAATTCGGTCTCGATGCCCATGATCCGTCGCTGCACCTCATCGAGACTACTTGTTGCTGGGCGGTCACGGAGGGCAAGCCGCGCCGAAGAACGCACCCGACATCGGGTTGACACCTTCGGCGCGGTCCGTAAGGGCGGCGCTGGGCTCGGGCCCTGTGGATAACTTCAGCAGCGTGGACGTCGATTCTGTCAACATGAGCCATGGGGGAAATCGTTGAGGTCGACGTGGCGCAACTCCGCACCGTCGCAGACCGGGTCAGGTCCGCCGCTCACCGGATCGCCGAGATACCTTGGCCCGAGTTGAGTCCAGATGAGCTTCGCGGCGCGGCCGTCGCGGAGGCCGCCGCCACGGGGCGCGCACCGGGGTTCGCCGAGGTCGTCGTCAGCATGCGTGGCTGGGCGCTCGCGGCCCGGAGCTCCGCGGACGCGTTCGAGCGCGCGGAGCAACGCAACGGCGACCGCCTGGGGCGGTGACGCGACCGACCATCGGCCAGGCCGAAGCCTGGCGTCCCGGCGCGCTGAGCCGGCTGGCCGACGGCTGGGACCGCAACGCCCGGTTGGTGTGCGCCTACGCCGACGCCTTGGCCTCCGACTTCGGCTTCTGGACCGGTGCGGCCGCCGACACGGCCCGCGAGCGCGCGGAAAGCATTGTCGCGACGGCCGATACACTCTCGCGCGCCCTGGTGCTCGGCGCCGCGGCGGCCCGCGACGGCGCCGCCCAGATCAGTGCAGCCCGAGACGAGGTCATGGTGGTGATCTCCGCAGCGCGCGAGGAGGGCTTCGCCGTCGACGACGCCGGATCGGTTGCCGTGCACGGTCCACCCTCGCCGCTGCTGATCGCGCTGTCCGGGGGTGTCCCGGCTGTCGCCGTCGAGATGCTCACCGTGCGTGCGGCCGAGTTGAGCGGCCAACTCGATGCGGCGCTGACCCGCCTGGGCGCCGCGGACGCAGACGCAGCCGCCGACATCGCCGAGGCGTTCGCGGTACCGGCTGCCGGTCGTCAGGCCGCCGATGCCGGCGTTGTCGCCGCGTGGCCCTCCACCAGCCAGGACCGGATCGCCGCTCAGATCGCGGCCATGACGCCCGAGCAGCGGCAGCGGTTGATCGAGGATTTCCCCGCGCAGGTGGGTAACACCGACGGCGTTCCGTGGCAGATGAGGGTCGAGGCCAACCGCACCAACGTGGCGCAGGCCGTGCTGCGCGAGCCCGACCCGCAACGCCTCGCGGTGTACCGCGAGCTGCTCGGCGAGATCGACGACCCCGCAGGCGAACACGGCCGCTTGGACCGCCAGCTTCTGGCGTTCGATCCCGACCGCTCATCGCTGGTGGAACTGCATGGCAACGTCGCATCGGCCTCCAGCGTCGCCGTGTTCGTCCCGGGGCTGAACACGACGATCAACGGATCGGCGGCCAACGTCGGGACCGCCCGCAGGTTCGTTTCGGCGACCCGCGGCGACGTCGCAGCCATCACCTATCTCGGCGGTCCGTTTCCGCGCGGCGACAACGTCGTGAGTGGTCTGGCGGCAGCGGCCGACCCGCGATACGCGCTGGCCATGGCGCCGCGGCTGGTCGCCTTCACCGAGGACGTCGACCGCACGGTGGATTCCACCGGCCGCCGCATCCCGGTCACCGTCATCGGCCACTCGTACGGCGGATCGATCGTGGGCACCGCGGAGGCGTTGGGCATGACGTCGGACCGCACGATGTACGTGGCCGCCGCGGGGGCAGGTGTCGGGGTGCACGATCCCGCCGACTGGCACAACAGAAATCCGCATGTGCTGCGCTTTTCCATGACGCCGCCCGCCGATTTCATCACGGCGGTGCAGGGCATCCCGGGCGGCCCGCACGGCGCCGACCCCGACGAGATGCCCGGTGTGATCAGGCTGCCCGCGGGCCGGTACGACGACGGCCGGCCGATGGCCGGGCCGGGTGCCCACTCCGACGTGCTCAACGCGCCCTCCGACGCGTGGCGCGCGATCTTGGGAGTGATCACGGGCGATATCGGCACCGATCGTGCAACCGCGCAACACGCGGGTTGAGATCTGGCCAGAATAAGCCGGTGTGGTCGCGCAGCTCGCCGGTCGACGGGTTCCGGCTGGCCTACGACCGGTTCGGCGCCAGAGGCGCCCCACCGGTGGTTCTGCTGCACGGCTGGCCCGGCAACCGGCAGGACTATCGCCGGGTGGTGCCCCTGCTCGGGGAGGCCGCCGACGTCATCGTGCCGGATCTGCGCGGGTTCGGCGGCTCGGACAAACACGCGGTCGCGATCCGGCACTTCTACAGCGCCACCGCTCAGGCCGGCAGCGTCATCGGCCTGATCAAGGAGCTGGAACTGTCGGCAGTGGTGCTCGCCGGCTATGACGTCGGCAGTCGCGTCGCGCAGAGCATCGCTCGCATGCAGCCGGACCTGGTGCGCTCGCTGGTGCTGTCCCCGCCGCTACCCGGTGCCGGTGACAGGGTCCTGACCGCGAAGGCGCAGAGCGAGTTCTGGTATCAGGCTTTCCATCAGCTGCCGCTGGCGGCGCAGTTGCTCGACGGGAATCCCGATCTGGTTCGCGACTACCTGCGGCACTTCTGGACACATTGGTCCGGGCCAGATTTCGTCGTGACCGAGGACGATATGGAACGGCTGGTGTCCGACTACGGTTTGCCCGGCGCGTTCGCCGCGTCCATCGCGTGGTACCGCGCGGGTGCCGGGATGATCGCTCAGTCGCTCACCGAACTGCCGCCCGAGCGGGCCATCAAGATCCACGTCCCCACCGACGTGGTGTGGCCGCATCATGATCCGCTGTTCCCGGTCGCATGGTCGGACCGGGTGGGGCACTACTTCAGCGATGTCCACGTGCACTTCGCTTACGACGCAGGACATTTCACTCCGCTGGAGTGCCCCGAGCAGTTCGCCGAACTCATCCTCATCCGGGCTCGACCAGCGCCGGGGGCCGACTGACCTATTCCCCGGCGGGTTCGGAGTCCTGCGCAGTCGCCTCCGACTGCGGCAGCAGCGTTTCGAGAGCGGAGCCGGTGATCCGACGAAACGCACGGCGTGGCCGATTGGCGTCCAGGATCGCCACCTCGAGCGTCGAAGGACCCAGCACGCGTTGTTCGGAGCCACCGTTGCCGGCGGCGTGCAGCGCGTCGATCGCGATCTTCATCGCATCCTGCAGGCCGGCGTTCTCGGTGTAAGAGTCGTTGAGAGCAGCGGTGATCGGTTCCGTCGTTCCGCCCATGACCACAAAGTGGGGCTCATCGGCGATCGACCCGTCATAGGTGATGCGGTACATCTCCGGAGGTTTCGATTCGCCGTAGTGGGCGACCTCCGCGACACACAACTCGACCTCGTAGGGCTTGGCCTGCTCGGTGAAGATCGTTCCGAGCGTCTGGGCGTAGATGTTGGCCAGCTGACGCCCGGTGACGTCGCGTCGGGCGTAGGCGTATCCCCGGGTGTCGGCGTACTGGATGCCACCGCGGCGCAGGTTGTCGAACTCGTTGAAACGCCCGACGGCGGCGAACCCGACCCTGTCGTAGAGCTCGCTCACCTTCTGCAGCGAGCGTGACGGGTTCTCGGCGACGAACAGCACACCGTCGGCGTAGGCGAGCGCCACGACGCTGCGCCCCCTGGCGATGCCCTTGCGCGCGAGCTCGGAACGCTCGCGCATCGCCTGCTCGGGCGAGATGAAATAGGGAAAGCTCACGAATCTCCCCGCGCATCGGTCGAACGGTGAACGACGTCCGGGCCGAACGTGTCAGCGCGCGAACGGTTTTCGATCACCGAACGGGCGAACTCCGCGATGCGCTCCTCAGTCACCTCTTCGGCGCCTTCGGCATCGATGATCACCGCCGTCGGGTAGATACCGCGCACGAGGTCGGGCCCGCCGGTCGCCGAGTCGTCGTCGGCGGCGTCATAGAGCGCTTCGATCGCCACCCGCAGCGCCGAATCTCCGTCCGTCACTTGCGAATAGAGCTTCTTCATCGACGACTTCGCGAAGATGGAGCCCGACCCCACCGACTGGTAGCCCTCTTCCTCGACGTTCCAACCGCCCGCCGCGTCGAAGGACACGATGCGCCCGGCCGCTTCCGGGTTCGGGTCGTCGACGTCGTAGCCGGCGAGCAACGGTAGCGCGACGAAACCCTGCAGAGCCGCGCCGAGGTTGCCGCGCACCATGGTCGCGAGCCGGTTCACCTTGCCGGGGAAGGTCAGCGCGACGCCTTCCAGCTTCTCGTAGTGCTCGAGTTCGACGGCATAGAGGCGGGCGAACTCGACCGCGATGGCCGCCGTTCCGGCGATGCCCGTGGCCGTGTAGTCGTCGGTGATGTACACCTTCTGCACATCGCGACTGGCGATCATGTGGCCCTGGGTGGCGCGGCGGTCCCCGGCCATGACGACGCCGCCGGGGAATTTCAAAGCGACGATCGTCGTGCCATGCGGCGCGAAGTCGGAATGAGCGTCACCTGCCTGGGCGCCTGCCCGGTGTGCGGGTAGGAGTTCGGGCGCCTGATGACGCAGAAGTTCAGAGAAGGACGACAAGTCGACGGGGACAGACGGTGCTACCGGGTAGCGGTTGCCAGGGGGGTGGGGAAAGGCCAGCTGATCGCGTTGCGGCCAGGTCACTGTCCGCCCTTCTGTACGTATGCGCGCACGAAGTCCTCGGCGTTCTCCTCGAGAACGTCGTCGATCTCGTCGAGCAGGTCGTCAGTCTCCTCGCTCAGCTTCTCGCGACGCTCCTGCCCGGCGGCCGTGCTGCCGGTGAGGTCGTCGTCCTCGCCGCCACCACCGCCACGCTTGGTCTGCTCCTGAGCCATCGCCGCCTCCTGCGTGAGTTGTCGGCGGGCTCACTGCTGCCCGCCGTGACTCCACATTACCGGTCGCCGCGCCGATTGCCTGCGATAGCGCGGTTAGTTGGTGAGCTGGTCTACCAGTTCGACGGCGCTATCCACCGAGTCCAGCAGGGCTCCCACGTGCGCCTTGCTGCCCCGCAACGGCTCAAGGGTGGGGATCCGGACCAGCGAATCACCGCCCAGGTCGAAAATCACCGAGTCCCAGCTCGCGGCGGCGATATCGGCCCCGAAACGGCGCAGGCACTCACCGCGGAAGTACGCGCGCGTGTCGGTCGGGGGGTTGTCGACCGCGTCCAGCACCTGCTGCTCGGTCACCAACCGCTTCATCGACCCCCGGGCCACCAGCCGGTTGTAGAGGCCCTTGTCCAGCCGCACGTCGGAGTACTGCAGGTCCACCAGATGTAACCGCGGCGCCGACCAGCCCAGGTTCTCACGGTGGCGGAAACCGTCCAGCAGACGCAGTTTGGCGGGCCAGTCCAGGATCTCCGCGCACTCCATCGGATCGCGTTCCAGCAGATCGAGGACGTGGGCCCACAGCTGGACGAGGTCGGCGGCGCGCGGGTCCGGATCGCGGCTGTCCACGAGCTTGGCCACGCGGTCGAGGTACATCCGTTGCAGCGCAAGGCCGGTCACCTCGCGACCGTCGGCCAGCGCGACGGTGGCGCGCAGCGACGGGTCCCGGCTGATCACATGCACCGCGTGCACGGGACGGGCCAGCGCGAGATCGCTGAGGTCCATCCCCTCTTCGATCAGGTCCAGCACCAGCGCGGTGGTGCCGAGCTTGAGATACGTCGAGGTTTCCGACAGGTTCGCGTCGCCGATGATCACGTGCAACCTGCGGTACTTGTCGGCGTCGGCGTGCGGCTCGTCGCGGGTGTTGATGATGCCGCGCTTGAGCGTCGTCTCGAGACCGACTTCGACCTCGATGTAGTCGGAGCGCTGCGACAGCTGAAAGCCCGGTTCGTCGCCAGAGGGACCGATGCCCACCCGCCCGGAACCGGTCACGACCTGGCGGGACACCAGGAAGGGGGTCAGTCCGGCGATCACCGCGGAGAACGGGGTCTGCCGGCTCATCAGGTAGTTCTCGTGCGACCCGTAGGAGGCGCCCTTGCCGTCGACGTTGTTCTTGTAGAGCTGCAGTTTCACGGCGCCGGGCACGCTGGCGACGTGCCGCGCGGCGGCCTCCATCACCCGCTCGCCCGCCTTGTCCCAGATCACGGCGTCCAGCGGATCGGTGCACTCGGGTGCCGAGTACTCCGGATGCGCGTGGTCGACGTACAGGCGGGCGCCGTTGGTCAGGATCATGTTCGCCGCTCCGACCTCGTCCGCGTCGACGACGGGCGGCGGGCCGGCCGACCGGCTGAGGTCGAAACCACGGGCGTCGCGCAGAGGCGATTCCACCTCATAGTCCCAGCGCGTGCGCTTGGCCCGCTGGATCCCGGCCGCCGCGGCGTACGCGAGCACGGCCTGTGTGGAGGTCAGAATCGGATTCGCGGTCGGGTCGGACGGCGACGAGATGCCGTACTCGACCTCGGTCCCGATGATCCGTTGCATGCCGTCAAGCCTAGGTGACGACGGAAAGTAGCCTGCGAGCGTGCCATCCGATCCGGTCGTTCCCGCCCACCTCGACGCAACGCAACGTCAGGCTGCCGAACGCTGGTTCCTCGCGCATGGCCTGCCGGCGGTGCTGCGGCCCAGCCGTTCGGTGCGCCAACTGTGGTCACGCTCGGCCCCCGCCCTGGCCGCGTTCGCGGTGCTGATGGCCAACACCATCGCGGTGGTGTCGTTGACGGGCCAACACGCGATCGACATCGACGGCCGGCCGACGCGCGGCGAATGGTTCGTGCTGGTGCTGCTGATCCTGGTGCTGCCGGCTGCCGCGACGCTCGGCTGGTGGGTGTCGCGCATCCCTCTACAGCGCGGTCGACTCGTGGCCGCCGCGGTCGCCGTTGCCGTCGCTGTGCTCGGAGGTGTGTTCGGCGGTCCGAGCCCGCATCTGTCGAGGAACCTGGTGTGGGTGGCGGTGTCCATCGCGGCGATATTGGCACTCACCGCGGGTGGCGTCGGCTCGATCTTGGGCTGGGCCGCTCGGGTGACTCTCGCGCATCTGTCCGCGGCGGGGTCGCTGCTGCTGCGCGCGCTGCCCGTGCTGCTGCTGACGTTCCTGGTGTTCTTCAACTCACCTGTGTGGCTGATGGGGGCGACGATCTCGCGCATGCGGCTCTGGGTGGCGCTGTCGTTTCTCACTGCGATCGCGGCGGCGTTCGTCGCGTCGGTGATCGTCGACCGGTTGCGTCCCATGATGTACGCCACCGATCCGGACCCGGGGCACGCCGCCAAGCTGGACGACACTCCGTTCGCCGGCATGCCCGATCCTGCGCAGGTGAAGCCGCTGAGCCGGCCCGAGCGCTGGAACGTCTACTTCGTGCTCGCGGTGTCACAACTGGCCCACATCATGGTCGTGGCGACGGTCACCGCGCTGTTGTTCCTGGTGTTGGGGTTGATCCTGCTCTCCCCCGAACTGCTTGCGGCGTGGACGCGTAACGGTTCTGCCGACGGGCGGTTCCTCGGCATGACGATCCCGGTTCCCGATGCGCTGATACAGGTGACGCTGTTCCTCGGAGCGTTGACGTTCATGTACGTCAGCGCGCGGGCGGTGGGCGACGACGCCTATCACGACCGCTTCATCGGCCCCCTGGTCGACGATCTGCGGCTCACGCTCACCGCCCGCAACCGCTACCGGGCCGCCGTTCCGGCGCGCTGAGCGCCGCTAGGAGCGGATCTCACGCACAATATGGCCGTGTCGGACATGCGTCGGGTGCACGACTGGTTCCTGCATCGCGGTCTACCGCTGGTTCTCACTCGACGGGTCCGCTCCGGTGCACTGATCGAACGCGCCGCCCCGATGGTCAGCGGCCTCGGAGCGCTGATCTCGCTGACGATGCTGCTGGCGAACCTCACCGGCGACGATCCGGATATCGGCTATGCGATCCGAATGGGGGTGCTGACCGCACTGTTGGTGGCGGCTCCCTTCGGGTTACACCTGCTGCGCCGCATCGGCACCGCGCACAGCGAGGCCGGTCGCCGGTCGGCGGCGTTGGTGGTGATGGCCGTGTTCGTCTTCGGACTTCCCTTCGCCGACAGCGGCTTCTCGGGGATCGCGGCGGTCGAGGCGGTGGGATTCGCAGTCGTCGCCGTGCTCGCAGTCTGGCTCACCTATCTCGGTATCGGGGCCATCGCCTTGTGGGCGCTTCGGTTCGCCTGGGTGCAACTCGGTGCGCTCGGAACACTGATGAGCCGGGCGCTGCCGCTGTTGATGCTCACCGTCGTCGTGTACTTCACCGGCGAGCTGTGGCAGCTGGCCGCCCGGATGCCCCGGCAACGGCTCTGGCAGACGATAGGCTTCCTGGCCCTCGTTGCGCTGATATTCGTGGTCACCACGATTCGCGACGAGGTTCGGGCGCTGCGCGAAGATCGTGCCGAGCAAGACGATCCGGCCCAGCTGCTCGAGGGTACGCCACTGGCCGTCGAGCCCGGCACGCGCCTGGAACGCACACCGCTGTCGCTGGCCGAGCAGGTCAATGTCGTTGCGGTGATGGTGTTTTCCCAGACGATTCAGGTGGTGTTCTTCACGACCGGACTGTTCGTGTTCTTCCTCGCACTGGGTATCGTGGCGATTCCCGACGACGTCGCGGTGCTGTGGTCGTCGGAGGAGGCTTGTCCGGTCGGCCAACCGCCTTGTCCGGGAACGTGGTTCGGGGTCGACGTGCCTGTGCCGCAGACCATCGTGCACGTATCCCTTTTCGTCGCCGTGCTGTCCGGGCTGTACTTCACGGTCAGCACCAGCGTGGACCCCCTGTACCGGGAGCGCTTCTTCGAGCCCTTGATCGCCGACGTCGCCGTCAGCCTGGCCGGTCGCGACGCCTACCGGACGATGGAGGCAACCCGCTGATCACCGCGAGCGTGCGGTTATGCCCTGTTGCTTACGTCTGCAACGAGTAGCTGTTGGCGAGGTCGTCCTGGGTCACGCAGGCATCCTCGGTGGCGGTGTCGATGACGAGCGGCGATGTGGGGGTACGCGCTTGATACGACCAGCCCTCGGGGAGCGACAGCCTGGCGCCGAGGCATGCGAGGTCGCTCAATTCCAGTGACGGGTCGATGGTCTGACTGTATGTCTGCATCACCCAGCGCCGGCCGTCCGGATCGACGAGTTCGTAGATCTCCCGGCCCGCGTCGAAAGTGAAGATCGCCTTGCGGTCGACCCGGTTCAGTTGATACGGGGCCGGATTCATCGACGCGAGCTTGACGGTGGCTTGCCGCAACATCTCGATACCGCCGAAGCTCTTGCGCTCCAACGTCTCCCGGCCTCTCTTGCCGATACTGCTCATCAGCCAGTACCGCGGCCCGTTGAGCAGTGTGGCGACGGCGTCGTTCTCCTGGGCGATTGCCTTCGCGTCGAGCGCATTCCACAGATCGGCCGGGCAGTCGTTGAGCGGAAACGTGTTGTACACGGTGGCTTCGGCGCCGGACGGCGTGGACTTGACGAGCAGCACTTCGCCGTACCGCTTGCCGAAAACACCGTCCGTGACCGACAGGTCGTCCTCGGACATGACGCGACCGTATCCCTCGACGCGCGCGAGCGTGCGTGAATTGCTGCACAAGCGCGGTGTGCCGTGTGCTGGGCCCACCGCGCAGCGAGGGGAACACGCGCGCTCGCGCACATAAGGAGGGCTACAGGTACTGACCCAGGTTCGACTCGGTGTCGATCGCGCGGCTGGCCGACGAGGTCTTGCCGGTGACCAACGTGCGGATGTAGACGATCCGCTCGCCCTTCTTGCCCGAAATCCGTGCCCAGTCATCGGGATTCGTGGTGTTGGGCAGGTCCTCGTTCTCGGCGAACTCGTCGACGATCGAGTCGAGCAGATGCTGGATCCGCAGACCTTTCTGCCCGGTCTCCAGCACCGATTTGATCGCATACTTCTTGGCCCGGTCGACGACGTTCTGGATCATCGCGCCGGAGTTGAAGTCCTTGAAGTACATGACCTCTTTGTCGCCGTTGGCGTAGGTCACCTCGAGGAAGCGGTTGTCGTCGATCTCCGCGTACATCCGGTCGACGACCTTCTCGATCATCGCCTTGATCGTCAGCGACCGGTCGCCGCCGAATTCGGCCAGATCGTCCTCGTTGACCGGGAGATCCTCGGTCAGATACTTACTGAAGATGTCCTGCGCCGCTTCGGCATCCGGACGCTCGATCTTGATCTTGACGTCCAGGCGGCCCGGGCGCAGGATCGCCGGATCGATCATGTCCTCGCGGTTGGAGGCACCGATGACGATGACGTTCTCCAGCCCCTCGACGCCGTCGATCTCCGAAAGCAGCTGTGGCACAACCGTCGTCTCCACATCGGAGCTCACGCCGGTGCCACGGGTACGGAAGATCGAATCCATCTCGTCGAAGAACACGATCACCGGGGTGCCCTCGGACGCCTTCTCCCGCGCGCGCTGGAAGATCAGCCGGATGTGCCGCTCGGTCTCACCGACGAACTTGTTCAGCAGCTCCGGGCCCTTGATGTTGAGGAAGTAGCTCTTGGCCTCGCGGGCGTCGTCGCCACGCACCTCGGCCATCTTCTTGGCCAGCGAGTTGGCCACCGCCTTGGCGATCAGCGTCTTACCGCAGCCGGGCGGACCGTAGAGCAGCACACCCTTGGGCGGGCGCAGCGAGTACTCGCGGTACAGCTCCTTGTGCAAGAAGGGCAGCTCGACGGCGTCGCGGATCTGCTCGATCTGCCTGCCGAGGCCGCCGATGTCGTTGTAGCTGACGTCGGGCACCTCTTCGAGGACGAGGTCTTCGACCTCGGCCTTGGGGATGCGCTCGAACGCGTATCCGGCCTTGGTGTCGACCAGCAGCGAGTCCCCCGGCCGCAGCTTGCGAGGACGGCTGTCGTCGGCCAGGTCGTCGTCGTAGCCGTCGGGCAGGTCCTCGGCGGCGACCAGCGGCTCGGCGAGCCAGACGATGCGCTCCTCATCCGCATGCCCGACCACCAGCGCGCGGTGGCCGTCGGACAGGATCTCGCGCAAAGTGCTGATCTCGCCGACCGCCTCGAAGTTGCCCGCCTCGACGACCGTCAGGGCTTCGTTAAGGCGGACGGTCTGGCCCTGCTTGAGCGTTTTGGTGTCGATGTTCGGCGAGCACGTCAGCCGCATCTTGCGCCCGGACGTGAACACGTCGACGGTGTCGTCGTCCTGAACGCCCAGCAACACGCCGTAACCACTCGGCGGCTGACCCAGGCGGTCGACCTCCTCGCGCAATGCGAGGAGCTGCTGACGGGCCTCCTTGAGCGTCTCCATCAGCTTGGCGTTGCGAGCGGCGAGTGAGTCGATGCGGGCCTCGAGCTGGTGGACATCTCGGGCGCTGCGCAGACCACTCTGGGGGCCGACCGCGTTCTCCAACTGCTCTCGCAGGACCGCGGCCTCCCGGCGGAGCTCCTCGAGCTCTGCCGCGTCCTCACTGGACAAGCCGGATCCACGGGTGTCGAAACCCTCCGCGGAAGCGTCAGAACGCTCCGATTCACTCATGTTGCGCCCCTCCCCGCACCGAGAGTTGGTGCAGTAACAACTTCAAAGCTACCGGCGATTCAGCCTTCGTGTGCGGTGTACCAATTCGACACACTGGCACCACTGTTAACCTCTCTGATGTGTTGGGCCGACCGAAAGGAAAATCGTGACCCTGAAAGCCCTCGTTACCGGCGTCGCAGCGGCCGCTGTCGTCGGCGGTGCCGCGGCAGGTGTGACGTCCATTGCATCCTCGAACGTCGCCTCCGCACCGACTGTCGCTCCGGTCGTCTGGGACGTTCCGATGCCGCAAGCCCCGGCACCCGACCTCGAAGGCCCGCTTCTGCAGACGCTGCAGGCGCTGGGCACGTCCGGGACGGCCGCCAGTAAGGCGCCGTACGTCCAGGGCGGCATCGGACGCATCGAGAGCCGCGTCGCCGACACCAAACTTCGCGAGGCGGCGGCCGAAGGCAAGTTCCCGTTGACGTTCTCGCTGGCGAATGTCGCCCGAAATGGTGCCGTTGTGTCGGCCGATGTCACCGCGACCTCCGCGACCGGCGGTACGGCCAGCCAGAACATCCAGTTCGTGCCCGGGCCGAGCCCGACCGGCTGGCAGATGGCCAAGCAGTCCCTGATGGCGCTGCTGGCCTCCGTCGGCTAGGAGCCCGGTGCGTCGCACCTCCCGTTTTGCAGTCCTGAGCGCCGTCGCGTTTGCGGCGGCGCTCGGGCTATGCGGATGTGGCGCCGACGAACCGCAACCCCAGCCGCCCGCCGCGGCGGAGTCCTCGCCACCGAGCGCTGCGCCCCCGCCGACGGTGCCGGACCCCGGGTCGACGGTCGCGCCCCTGCCGCCTCCCGAGGCGCTCACCGACGTGCTCGCGCGGATCGCCGACCCCAACATTCCCCCGGCTGACAAACTCCAGCTGATCGAGGACGCCACTGCAGCCGACGGCGAATCGATGGACAAGTTCGCAATCGCGCTGCGCGACGGCGGCTACGCGCCGGTCACCTTCGAGGCGAGGGATCTGACATGGGCCGACGGCGCGAACGGTGTCGTCCAGGCGATCGTCACGGTCAGGAGCGCCAACCCGGCGGCGGGCGAGTTCACGTTCCCGATGGAGTTCCGCTTCGCCGACAACCGTTGGCAGCTGACTCGTTCGACGACCGATGCGCTGTTGCAGCTCGGTCCGGTCCCCACACCGACACCGACGCCGTGAGCCGTCGATGTGGATCGGCTGGCTCGAATTCGACCTGCTGCTCGGCGACGTGCGGTCGCTCAAGCAGAAGCGCTCTGCGATCCGGCCGGTGATCGCCGAACTGCAGCGGCGGTTCGCCGTCTCGGCCGCCGAAACCGGTACCCAGGAGCTGCACCGGCGGGCCAATGTCGGGGTGGCTCTGGTGGCCGCCGACCGCGCACACGTCGTCGAGGTGCTCGACGCCGCCGAGCGCCTGGTGGCCGCGCGCCCGGACTTCGAGCTGCTGTCGGCCCGGCGCGGCTTGCGGCGCAGCACCGACGACTGACCGGCGCGTAACGGGGGCGGGGCGTTGACCGGTTGATCGCCCTCAGCTCATGAGTGCAATCAACCCCTCAAGGTCAGCCGCCGAGCTGTCGTTTGCGTCGCAACGGCATCGGCGCCACCGCGCCCGGCGCCAACTTGCGCACGGTGACCAAGAACGCGGTATGGCCACGCATCGTGTGCTGCGGACGCACCGCCAGACCGACGACGTGCCAATTGCGTTGCATACTCTCCCAGGCCCGCGGCTCGGTCCAGCACTGCTGCTCGCGTAGCGCCTCGACCACCCGCGACAGCTGGGTGACCGTCGCGACGTAGATCATCAGCACGCCTCCGGCGACGAGCGCATCGGCGACGGTGTCCAACACCTCCCAGGGAGCGAGCATGTCGAGGACGGCGCGATCGACCTCCGGCCCGCTGTAGGTGGTCAGGTCGGCGACCACGAGCTCCCAGTTCGGCGGGGCCTCACCGAAAAGGGTCGCGACGTTGCGCTCGGCGTGATGAGCGTGGTCCTCGCGGACCTCGTAGGAGATCACCCGTCCCTCGGGACCGACGGCCCTCAGCAGCGAGCACGTCAGCGCGCCTGAGCCGGCACCGGCCTCCAACACCCGGGCGCCGGGGAAGATGTCGCCCTCGTGCACGATCTGGGCGGCGTCCTTGGGGTAGACCACCTGGGCGCCGCGCGGCATCGACATCACGTAGTCGACGAGCAGAGGCCGCAGTACGAGGAACTGGTCGCCGCTGGTGGACTTGACCACGCTGCCCTCGGGCAGCCCGATCACCGAGTCGAGCGCGATGACGCCCCGATGGGTATGGAACTCCCCGCCGGGCGTCAACACCATCGTGTAGTGACGGCCTTTGGCGTCGGTGAGCTGCACCCGATCGCCGATGGCGAACGGACCGGTCCTTGGCACAGTCCTTCAGCCTGCCAGTAGACGCGCCGCCGCGAGTACCGGGGTTGTCGGACACCGGTCTTAGGCTTGCGCTATGAACGACCGGGACGTGCAGAAGATGCGACGCCCGGCGCTGTCCCCATCGCGGGCCGCCGACTTCAAGCAGTGCCCCTTGCTGTACCGCTTCCGCGCGATCGACCGGCTGCCTGAGCCGTCGTCGGTCGCCCAAGTCCGCGGTTCGGTGGTGCACGCGGCACTCGAGCAGCTGTTCGCGCTGCCGGCCACCCAGCGCGGTCCGGAAACCGCGATGACGCTTGTCGAGCCGGCATGGGACCGCATCGTCGCCGAACAACCCGGCATCGTCGACGAGTTCGCACCTGAGGTGCGGGCCACGCTGCTGACGGAGGCGCGCGCTCTGCTGGCCGACTACTACCGGCTCGAAGATCCGACCCGCTTCGACCCGCAGGGGTGCGAACAACGTATCGAGGTCGAACTCGAGGACGGGACGCTGCTGCGCGGATTCGTCGATCGCATCGACGTCGCCCCTACGGGTGAGATGCGGGTGGTCGACTACAAGACCGGTAAGGCGCCGCCCGAGGCGCGGGCACTCGCGGAGTTCAAGGCCATGTTCCAGATGAAGTTCTACGCGGTGGCGCTGTGGCGCTCGCGTGGTGTGGTACCGGCGCGGCTGCGGCTGCTGTACCTGGCCGACGGTCAGATCCTCGACTACACCCCGGACCTCGAGGAGCTGGCGCGGTTCGAGAAGACCCTGACCGCTATCTGGCGGGCGATTCAGAATGCCGGCGCCACAGGCGATTTCCGTCCGCAGCCGTCGGCGCTCTGCGACTGGTGCGCCCACCACGCGCACTGCCCGGTGTTCGGTGGTACACCGCCGCCGTATCCGGGCTGGCCCGAGGTACCCGATGAGGGGTCGCCGACCGCTGAGGACATCGTGCTCCGCGCAGCGGAGCCTGCTGCGTGACCGACTCTCACTACCGGCGCATCGGCACGGACGACGAGTTCGAGATCTTCGAGTCCACCAACGGCACCCGCAGCAACTGGAATCCCGAACTTCAGCACGGTTCACCACCATTGGCGCTGATGACCAAACACATCGAGGAGCTGGCCGGCGACTCGGGTCTGCGCATCGGCCGGTTGACCCTGGACATCCTGGGCGCTATACCCGTCGCGCAGGTGCGGGTCCGGGCATGGGTCGAGCGCCCGGGAGCGCGAATCTCGCTGATGGTGGCCGAGATGTGTCACACCCGGCCCGACGGCACTCGGCGCGCGGTTGCCCGTGTCACCGCATGGCTGTTGGCGACCAGCGACACGGCCGACGCGGCCACCGACCGCTATCCGCCACTTGTCGAGGGCGATGCCGTCGCGGTGCCACACGGCTGGGTCGGCGCGAAAGGTTACCTGGAGACGGTGAGCTGGCGGCGCCAACCCGACACCGGCGAAACCGGCAACGTGGTCTGGTTGAGTCCACTTGTGCCACTTGTTGATTCGGAGCCGACGACGGCGCTGCAGCGGCTCGCGATGGTCGTGGACAGCGCCAACGGCGCGGGTGCGGCGTTGGACCCGGAGTCCTTCGTGTTCATGAACACCGACACCGCTGTGCATTTGCACCGCCTGCCGACGGGCGACGCCTTCGCGGTGCGCGCCCGCGGCTCGATCGGCCCGGATGGAATCGGGGTGACCACTGCCGAACTTTTCGACCGGCAGGGTTTCATCGGCACCTCGGCGCAGACGCTACTGGTGCAGCGGCGACCGTGAGCGTGACAGTTGTGTGTCACTCCCTCGCCGGTGGTGGCGGCCGCGCTCTGCGAGATATGCCTCGTTGAGGGCGCGCTCGGCGGCGATCCGGCGTCGGGGGCGTCGACGCCGAGGCATCGTCGATCGAAGCCAGTCGGCAGCCGGGCTCGCACGTCCAGGGGTGAAGATTTGCGACGATGTGAGGGCGTCCGCCTTCCCGCTCAGAGTCTGGCTTCATCTGCGGCCGGGGGCGGATGCCAGGCGCGCCATTCCGCGGAGGATCCACGGTGTGTGCCTCGCCATCACGGCCAGGGCTCGGTCGGAGCGGCGCATGGCGCTCCGCGGACCCGGGGTGGGCGTTGATGCTAGTTCGGCTTCGAGTGATCCTGTCCGCGTGCCGAGGCGATCGACCGCAAAGAGTTGCCACGTGCCGGGCACACCCCGCAACTCGACGCTGCCGCGGTCCTCGAAGCCCGTGCCGGAACCGACGACCAGGTCACGAACGGTGCGTGAGACGACGATGTCGCCAGCATCGGCCCGGTCGAGGATCCGCGCCGCAATGTGCACGGCGATCCCCCCGATGTCGTTGTCCAGCAGCAGTTCGCACTCGCCGGTGTGGATACCGGCGCGGATCTCGATGCCCAATGTCGCGGCCTCCGCGCACAAGGCGTTGGCGCAGCGAATGGCCCGAGTAGGTCCTTCGAATGTGATCAGGTGCCCGTCGCCGGTGTGCTGCACCACGGTGCCGCCGAATCGTTCGGTGAGGTCGGTGGTGATTCCACGAAAACGCTGCAGCACCGCTCGCCACCGTTCGTCGCCCATAGCCGCGGCACGTGTGGTCGAGGCAACGATGTCCGTGAACAACACAGTCCGTAGGGCGCGATGTGACTGGGTTGTTGCGGCGTGGCTGCCGGTCAGTAGTTCCTCGATTTCGGCCGCGATCCTGTCTGGCTCCGTGAACCACGGCGCATGGTCGACGCCAGCGAGATCAACCATGCGTGCCCCGGGAATGTGATCGGCAAGGTATCGGCCGCACTGCACTGGAACCACAGGGTCGTCGCACGCGTGAAGAACGAGTGTCGGCACATCGACCGTGGGCAGGATTGGCCTGACATCGATCCGAAATCCTGCCGCGGCTGTCGTTCGCGCCATCCCTGGGCTGGCGAACATGCGCTCCAACATTCCGGCTACGCGTGTCGAGCGGACACCAGAAATGACTGTCTTGGATGCCTCACCGCTGCCCCATGCCGATCGGATGGCCCGGAGGAATCGCTGCGCGTGGGCGATCCACTCCACCGACGCCACGTAGTCCTCACCCAGCTCGCGCACCGCGCGCGCCCGCAACTCCACCGGGTCGAGTTCGACGTCATCCCAGGCGTGGAAGAAGTTGTACGCCGTCGTACCGGCGAGAATCAATGCCCGCGTTCGGGCCGGTCTCGTTGTGGCGAAGAGAATGGCAGCCGGGCCGCCTTCGCTCACACCGAGAAGGGCCGCCTTCCCGAAGCCCGCGGCATCCATGACGGCCTCGATCTCGGCTGCTCGGTCGTCCAGTGTAGGAAGCCGTGGGACGGGGTCCGACAATCCCACTCCGGCCTTGTCGAACAGGAGGATGCGAGCGAACTTGCCCAAATTCTCCATTAGGGACTCGAATTCGGGGAGCGTCCAATACAGCTCGACGTGGCTGGCGAACGACCCCGCCCACACCAACTCCACGGGGCCCTCACCGAACACCTGATACGCCAGGCTGAGATCGCCGCAAGGTGCATACGACGTTTCCGCCACAGCGATCAGCGTACTGCGGCCCGACACTCGACGTACCTTCCAATGCATCATCCCCCGGGCACGACAACGGCGGCTCACCGCGCACATCGGCGCTTGCGAGATCCGCGGCGCGATGACATCGGCGGAATCGCGGTGCACATCGGCGCGCGAGTGAGCGCGCGGGCCGGACCGAATGGGGTATTGGTGTCGTGCACGTTGCGCGACCTGGTTGATGGGGTCGGGTTTGGGGTCGAGGACCGCGGCCCGCACGAACTCGAGGGCGTTCGGCCGACGGCAGCTGTCAGCTGTCGTGTCGACATGACGATGATGGTGAGAACGTCGGCGGCTCAGTGCTGTATCACAGAGGGATCGACCCTTGTAGGGCCTTCGCCGCAAGTGCATGCGTGCGGGCGAACTTCTTCAGCCGGCGGGAGAAGTTGTGGAAGAGCACGACTTGGACGCCTCGTTCCTCAAGGAGGCGAACGAAGTCGATCAGCGCCTCCTCGCTGGAATGCGCGGTCCAGGGACTTGTATCGATGCCCTGCCCGACTAGGTCCGCACCTCGCCCGATCGACAGCACTCGCGCCTCTGGTGGCGCGGCGAATCGATCGCCTGAGGCGTTTGGATCTATGAGCCAGATCCGGCGACCCGCTGGTAGGGCTTGAGTATGGTCGAGCCAATAGAGCCAAACAGACTCTGCCCACGCTGACATAGATCTGCCGTACTGCGCCCGAAGCAGCGGATCAAGGGATAAATGATCTCGGCGGATGAAGGCGTCGTGCACGGCTTTTACGACGCTGCGCACTGTCCCGGAGGCGAGGTAACTGACCGTGCCCCGTAACGGACTTTCCTTCCCGATGTGGAAGAGGTCAGCGAGCGCGTACGTCAGTTGATCTGGTGCACCGACCAATACGATGTCGGAAGCCCCAAGCGACAACACCTCTCCAGCCACTTCGTGGTTGCTCGCACCAGCCGGCCGTCCGGCCATCGTGGCGTCAAGCAGAACTGTGCATTGACGATCCTGCGGCAAAACGTCGAGGAGCTCTGCCTCTACAGAGTGACGCGCGGTCCGCAATACGACATCGCCTGTGTAAAGCAGAGCACGACGCCCATCGTCGAGCAGGTACGCGACCGAACCTGGAACATGCGGCACCGAGACAACCTGAACCTGGATGGCGCCGATCCGGAAATCCAGGCCAGGTTCGACCAGCGTGAGGTGGCCGATCCTTTCGACACGCGAGCCGAGAAGGAGACAAGTGATCTTCGACATGATGACGGGCAGTCCGCCGATGAAACCGTCCAAAACGGCGCCGGCATGATCGCGATGCCCGTGCGAAAGCAAGACTGCTACGTCATCCGAGTCCCCGACGAGTTCGGGTCCGAAGCCCACATCGAGGAGTGCTGACCCTGTGTCGAATCGCACCCGAATTGCGGTCCCGGCCTCAGCACCGGATCCTGCGGACTCGACCGATACCATCGACGAGGGGCCGTCTATCTCGAGGCCGACCGACTTGGGCACGCGGCTGCGCACCCACCTCGCACTCGCCAGTCGTTCGCCGGTCACCAAGGGGTACCACCCAGTCTCAGCAACGACGTCTGACGCGCGATGATGTAGCACCTCCCGTATGACTGGGTCCGACAGGGTGGAGCAGAGGGCAATCGTGTACCGAAACCCGTCGTCGCCGTGGACAAAATCGATGAGGCGAACCCCTGTGATATTGGACGCTGGTTGGCCGAAGAGCTTCCAAACCGTGTCGAGGAACCCGGCCGCGGGCAATGGAGAAGGGCGCGACTCAACGGAGAGCAATTCCCGTGCGCGCTTCCTTGGGCCGAACCAGGCCTTGGTGGTCCGCTCGACAATCGGGTTCCATGCGGCCGATCTCTGATCCGCCATGGCTCTCCATCCTCACCGCGCGTTGACACAAATGGTAGATAGGCCCAGCCGCTGTCCGAGACGAATGGACCGCGTCACCGACCTGTTACACCAAGCCTTCGGTTCTGATAAGCAAGCTGATCGAGGCGTTCGAGTTGGATCCCGGCGACGCACTTGCGGTGCGCGAACTTCCACTGACCTTCGTGCCGCGAATACCGGGTTTGTGCAGCGTTGCCGGCAGTGCGACGTCGCCGCGATCCATCGCACGACAGTATCGGAGAACGAGATCGCGGATCTCGTCCTTGGCGATCAGTGCGTCGGAATACGAGACCGCCGTGGGCATGCATCGACGAAATTCGAACGTCGGTCAGGCCAGCGGCGTCATCTCCTGCAGCATCGTCGGCACCAACTCACTGACCGTCGGGTGGATGTGCATCGTGCGCGAGATCGCGGTGTAAGGCTCCTCGGCGGTCATGATGTCGAGAATCGAGTGGATCACCTCGTCACCACCGACGCCGAGGATCGCCGCGCCCAGGATCTGCTCGGTCTCCGCGTCGACGACCACCTTCATGAAGCCCTGCGTTTCCCCCTTTTCCACCGCGCGACCGACCCGTGTCATCGGACGCTTGCCGATCAACGCCTTTCGCCCCGACTCACGCACCTGCGCCTCGGTCATCCCCGCCCGGCCCAGCGGCGGGTCGATGTAGAGCGCATACGTCGTGATGCGGTCGCTGACGCGACGCGGGTCGTCGTCGAGGAGGTTTGCCGCGACGATCTCGAAGTCGTTGTACGACGTGTGCGTGAACGCACCCTTGCCGTTGCAGTCGCCCATGGCCCAGATGTGTTCGACATTGGTGCGCAACTGATCGTCGACGACGATGTAACCGCGGGCGTCTGTTTCGACTCCCGCATTCTCAAGCCCGAGGTCGTCGGTGTTCGGCGTGCGTCCGACCGCGACGAGCAGATGGGTCCCTGCGATCGGCGGAGCACCGTCGCTCGCGATGACCTCGAAGCCGCTGTGGGTCTTGGTGAATCGGATCGCGTCGGCGTCGAGGACGATATCGATGCCCTCGGCCTCCAGGATGTCTTTCACCGCGGCCGAGACGTCCTCGTCCTCACGCGAGGCCAGCCGCGGCCCCTTCTCCACGACGGTGACCGCTGCCCCGAAGCGGCGGTACATCTGCGCGAACTCCAGCGCGATGTAGCTACCGCCGATGATGACGAGATGCTCGGGAACCGTGTCGATTTCGAGAATGCCGACATTCGTGAGGTAGTCGATGTCGGCGAGCCCGGGCATGTCGGGTGCGACGGCGCGCCCGCCGACGTTGAGGAAGATACGGTCCCCGTGGAGAATCCGGTCGTCGACGCTGATCGTGTGCGGATCGGAGAAGCGTGCGTGGCCGCGGATGAACGTGCACCCGTCCATGCCTTCGAGCCAGGACTCGACGCCGTCACGGTCACCGAGCACGATATTGTCCTTGCGCGCCTTGACCTTCGCCATATCGACGCGCACGTCGCCTGTGCCGACACCGTATTCGGCGCCCCGGCGGGCCAGGTGGGCGGCATGCGCGCTGGCCACCAGAGTCTTGGTGGGTATACATCCGGTGTTCACGCATGTTCCGCCGACGAGTTTGCGTTCGATCACCGCGACCTTCTGTCCCGCCTGCGTGAGCCTACCCGCCAGCGGCGGTCCGGCCTGCCCGGCGCCGACGATGATCGCGTCGAATTGCTCTGTCACAGTTCGCCCTTCACACCAGGCTGACCAGGAACGCGATCAGGAAGCCGCCCCCCACCGCGACGATGTCTTCGAGTATGGCGCCCGGGCGGTCCTGACCGTTGCGCAGGTCGGCGAAACGCTGACGTGCGGCCGCTCCGCCCATCGTGCCCAGCACCGCGCCGATGAGACCCGCTCCGAGCGCACTGTACGTATGAAAGGACGCACTGCCGATCACCGCTCCCGCGAATGCGCCCATGATGAGCCGCGTGATGAATTGCGGCGCCGTCCTACGGCTGGGTGTGCTCGGCAGCTGATCGGTGACCAGTTCGATGAGCAGGAAGATGGTCAACACCGTGACCGTGACCGGATGAGCCATCCACTCCGACCATTTCCCGTCCACGTCGATCCACCCCAGCAGTGCGCCCCAGGACACCACCGCCGGTGCGGTGAGTGCGCGCAGGCCGGCTATGACGCCGACCAGCAATGCGAGTACCAGAATCAGGACCTGCGTCATAGCGACCTCCGGCCGGTGTTATGGACCTCCGGACGCTAACACGCAGGCTGGACCGGGTCGCGCCGAATCACAAGCGACAGAATCGAATGTCGGAGGCCAGGATCGCCTTGGCGCCGATCGAGGCGAGTTCGTCCATGATCTTGTTGACGTCGCGGCGAGGCACCAACGCGCGCACCGCCACCCACGCCGGGTCTGCGAGCGGAGCGATCGTCGGCGACTCCAAACCGGGGGTCACCGCCGTCGCGCTGTCGAGCACGCTGCGGGGGCAGTCGTAATCGAGCATCAGGTACTGCTGGCCACGAACCACACCCTGCACACGGGCCACCAACTGGGCGCCGGTGGGGCTGTCCGTCGCGCCATCCCGCTCGATCAGCACCGCCTCTGAGTCACAGAGGGAATCGCCGAACGCCACGAGGTTGTGCAGTCCCAATGTGCGTCCGGAGCCGACCACGTCGGCGATCGCGTCGGCGACGCCGAGCTGCACGGAGATCTCCACCGCCCCGTCGAGCCGGATCACCGTCGCCTCAATGCCCCGCGCCGCCAGATCTTTTCGCACCAGGTTCGGGAACGCGGTCGCGATCCGCTTACCCGCCAAATGCTCGACCCGCCAATCGCGTCCGGCCGGCGCCGCATACCGGAACGATGACGAGCCGAAGCCCAACGCCAATCGCTCCCGCACCGGCGCATCCGATTCGGCGGCCAGATCGCGGCCGGTGATCCCGAAATCCAGTTGCCCCGATCCGACATAGATCGCAATGTCCTTGGGGCGCAGGAAGAAGAACTCGACATTGTTGACCGGATCGACGACCGTGAGGTCTTTCGGGTCGGTGCGGCGCCGGTAACCGGCTTCGGAGAGGATCTCGCTGGCCGGTTCGGAGAGTGTGCCCTTGTTGGGGACGGCGACGCGAAGAGGGGACATCGGCGAGGAGCCTCTCGGGCGAAGAGCAGACATCACAGCTTCTCGTAGATGTCGTCGAGTGTGAGGCCGCGCGAGAGCATCAGCACCTGTGTCCAGTACAGGAGCTGGCTGATCTCCTCGGCGAGCGCGTCATCGCTTTCGTGTTCGGCCGCCAGCCACACCTCGCCGGCTTCCTCGAGGATCTTCTTGCCGATCCCGTGCACGCCGCCGTCCAGTGCGGCGACGGTGCCGCTACCGGCGGGGCGGGAACGGGCGCGTTCGCTGAGCTCAGCGAACAGGGCGTCGAAGGTCTTCACGGCACGCGATTGTGTCACGCTCGCACCCGTCAGGTCACGCCGGTTTGCCTGCCCCCGTCACGCACGCGCCATGTGCAGTGCGGCGCGGTGACTGAACAACAGGGACGCCCCGATCGGATTCCCTCCACCGGGGTAGGTCTCCCCGGACACGGCCGCCATCGTGTTGCCCGCCGCATACAGCCCGGGGATGGGCCGATCGGAGGTGTCGAGGACGCGGGCGTCGGTGTCGGTGCGCAGCCCGCCCTTGGTGCCGAGATCGGACACCCCGAACGCCGCCGCGCGGTACGGCGGGGTGTCGATAGGTACAAGCGGCGACGCGCCACCGGTGAAGGCCCGGTCGAACGATTCGCGACCGCGACCGAAGTCCTCGTCGACCCCGCGCGCGGCGAACTCGTTGAACCGGCGCACCGTGTCCTCCAATTGCGTTGCCGGAACACCGATCTGGTCGGCAAGCCCCGCCAACGTGTCGGCCTGGACCCACAACCCCCGGATTCGGTACTCGTCGCTCGGCGAGAAGGACACGTTGGTGGCCATGACGGGCGGCTGTTCACCGGCTCGGCTGTCATACACCATCCAGTACGGCGATCCCGCCGTGCCGTCTTTCGTTGCCCGCAGGATCGCGCGGCCCAGCCGGTCGTACGGCGCTGACTCGTTGACGAAGCGCCGACCGGACCGGTCGACGAAGATACCGCCGGTGAAACACAACGCGAACGCGGCGCGACCGTCCGGATGGATCAACCCCGGCGACCACCAGGCCTGGTCCATCAGGTCCACGCTGGCCCCGACGGCGATCGCGGCCCGATGCGCCAAACCCGTGTTGGCCGGGGCGCCCATGGTGTCGCGGGCGCTTCCGGGGACGCCGAATTCGGCCCGCATCGCGGCGTTCTGTTCGAAGCCGCCTGTGGCGAGCAGCACCCCGCGCCGTGCCGTGATCGTGCGACGCTGGCCGTCGCGCTCCACCACCGCACCGACGACGCGACCGCCGTCGACGACCAACTCGACAAGACTGGTGGACAAATGGGCGGTCACGACCGGGTTGTCGGCCATCGCCCACAGGAACCGTCCGACCAACGCCCGGCCGCCGGTGAGCAGATCGGGCTGCGGCGCCCCGAGGCGTTCATGGTCCAGTGGCCCACGGACCAGGCCGGCGAACCGGCCGAGTCGCTCGTCTGGTACCGCCTTGGAGACGATGTGGCGCATGCCGTCGGTGCGCGCCCCGGGCGCCGAACTGTAGTAGTCGGGCCACGGCAGAATTTTGAACGCGAAGTGCTCGTCGCGTTCGAGGTAGTCGATCAGCGCGGCGCCGCCTCGGACATAGGTCTCCTGAAGAGCCGCGGGCGTGCGATCGCCGACGACCTCGCGGTAGTAGCGCAGCGCGTCGTCCATCGAGTCGTCGCAGCCGGCGCGGGCGAGCACCGCATTGCACGGATACCACATTCCGCCGCCGCCGGAGTAGGCGAATGTGCCGCCGAACCGGTCGGTGGCTTCCACGATCGCGACCGAAAGTCCCTCTCGCGCAGCGGTATAGGCTCCGGCCAGTGCTCCCGCGGAGCCGGCGACCACGACGTCGACCGACTCGTCGATGCCGGTCAGACGCTCTCCTCCTGCGGTGCGACCTCGGTGCCCATGTCCTCGAGGTGCTTGCCCTTCGTTTCGGCGACGAACTTCCATACAAACAGGAACGACAGCACCGCGCAGATCGCGTAGAAGCCGTAGGCGATGCCGAGCGAGAAGTCACCGAGTGCGGGGAACGACGCCGTGATCGCGCAGTTCGCGATCCACTGCGCTGCGGCGGCCAGGCCCAGCGCCGCGCCGCGGATGCGATTGGGAAACATCTCACCGAGCAGCACCCAGACCACCGGACCCCAGGACATGCCGAACGACACCACGAACAGGTTCGCGGCCACCAGCGCTATCGGACCGGCGATTCCGTCCAGGCTCGGCTGTCCGTCGACCACCGGCGCCGTGCCGAAGATGACCGCCATCGTGCCGAGGGTGATGGCCATGCCCGTCGACCCGACCAACAGCAACGGCTTGCGTCCGACCTTGTCGATCAGCGCGATTGCGATCAGTGTGGTGACGATGTTGGTGATCGAGGTGATCACGGTGATCAGGAACGCCTGGCCCTCCCCGAATCCGACGGCCTCCCACAGCACGTTCGAGTAGTAGAAGATCACGTTGATGCCGACGAACTGCTGAAACACCGACAGCAGCACACCCACCCAGACGATGCCGTAGAGCCCCCCGGTGGGCTTGCGCAGATCACGCCACGACGGCGGCTTCTCCGACTTCAGCGATTCCCTGATGCGCGTGATCGTCAGTTCGAGGTTTTTTTCTCCCAGCAACCGCGTCAGCACTCGCCGCGCCTCCGGAATGCGGTATGTGGCAACGAGATAGCGCGGTGATTCGGGAATCGTGAACGCCAGCAGACCGTAGACCACCGCGGGCACCGCCATCACGAGGAACATCCAGCGCCAGGCCGGCAACCCAAGCCAGAGTTCCTCGCGCGACCCGCCTGCGATGTGGGCCAGCAGAGCATCGATTGCCAGCGAGATGAAAATGCCCGAGACGATGGCCAGCTGTTGCAGCGAGCCCAGCCTGCCCCGGATCCGCGGCGGTGAGGTTTCGGCGATATAGGCCGGAGCGATGACCGAAGCCACGCCGACGCCGATACCACCTACGACCCGGAAGAGCCCGAACATCCAGATGTTGGTCGCCAGGCCGGTGCCGAAGGCGCTGATGAAGAACAGCAGCGCGGCGATCTTCATCACCGACAGTCGGCCGATCTTGTCGGCGAGTCGGCCGGCGACCACCGCACCCAGAGCGGCGCCGATCAGGGCCGCGGCAACGGCGAAGCCCGTCACGGCCTTGGTGGTCTGGAAGTGGTCCTCGACCGCCGCGACCGCGCCGTTGATGACCGCGCTGTCGTAGCCGAACAGCAGGCCGCCCAGCGCCGCGACAGACGCGATGAGGACGACGCGGCCGCTGTGCTCCGATTCCTCGTAATCCACGCCGGCCGTGGGATCGCCGGCGGGTCCGTGAGTCATGTGAGGCCTTTCCACAACATCGCGTGATGGACGTCACATTCAATCACAGCACCGGTTGTCAGGCGGTCCGTTCTCCGGGCCTCGTCACCAGTTCGGAATGGACCCGGCGAAGGTCCGAGACACGCAATCCGGCGAGCGAGGAAACCTGCCGTCGGCGCGGCCCGGTGGGTACCGCTACGTCGTTGAGCACCACCAGCACCGGGCATCCGGCAGCCTCGGCGGCCGCCGTGCCGGTGACCGAGTCCTCGACCGCCAGACACGCCGCCGGATCGAGTCTCAGAAGCGCCGCCGCACGCTCATACACGTCGGGCGCGGGTTTGCCGCTAGCCACCTCGTCGGCGCAAACCGTCACCGAAAAATAATGCAAGCCAATACTTTCCAATGCCCTTTCGGTCAATGCGCGCAGAGTATTCGTCACGAGTGCGACCGCAATACTCTCTGCGGCAAGCTCTTCCAGCAACTCCTGTGCCCCGTCGCACCATGGCAGACCGTTGTCGAACAGTTCTGCGGTGTAGTCGTGCAGCCATCGGCTCGATTCGGCCATGGCTCGCGGATCGTGCTCGAGGCCGAGGTCGGTGTACACCGTCCGAATGGTGTCCTCGGCGGAGCCGCCGACCAGCGCCTCGCGCACCTGTGGGGTCAGATCACCACCGAGATCGGTGTACAGCGCCGCCAGCGAGATATCCCAGAGCTTCTCGGAATCGACGAGGGTGCCGTCCATGTCGAAGAGGACGGCGCACAGCGCCTCCCCCATTCAGTCCTCCGGGTTGTAGCCGAGGTTGGGCGCCAGCCAGCGCTCGGCTTCGGCCAGCGTCCAACCTTTGCGCCTGGCGTAGTCCGCAACCTGGTCCTGAGCCAACCGGCCCACCACGAAGTACTGCGACTGCGGGTGCGAGAAGTACCAGCCGCTGACCGCGGCGCCCGGCCACATCGCCATCGAATCGGTCAGCTCGATGCCGGTGCGCTTCGTCACGTCCAGCAGCTCGAACAGCGTCACCTTCTCGGTGTGCTCCGGGCAGGCCGGATAGCCGGGGGCCGGTCGGATACCCACGTACTTCTCGCCGATGAGCGCATCGTTGTCCAGCTGCTCATCGGGCTGGTATCCCCAGAACTCCTTGCGGACCCGTTGGTGCATCCGTTCGGCGAACGCCTCGGCGAGCCGGTCGGCGACCGACTCCAACAGGATCGCGCTGTAGTCGTCGAGCGCCGCCTTGAACTCCATGATCTTGTCCTGGCTGCCGAGCCCCGCGGTGACGGCGAACGCGCCGACGTAATCTCGGAGACCCGTTTCCTTGGGGGCCACGAAGTCGCCGAGCGACCGGTTCGGGATGCCGTCTCGGTGCTCGCCCTGCTGGCGCAGGTTGTGCAGCGTGGTCAGCACCTCGGTTCGGGTGTCGTCGGTGTAGACCTCGACGTCTTCGGCATTCAAGCCGACCGCGTTGGCCGGGAAGAATCCGATCACGCCGTTGGCCGTCAGCCACTTCTCCTTGATCAGCGTGTCGAGCATCTCCTGGGCGTCGTCGTACAGCTTGCGGGCCGCCTCCCCCGTGGCGGGGTTGTTGAGGATGTCTGGGAATCGGCCCTTCATCTCCCAGGCGTTGAAGAACGGCTGCCAGTCGATGTACTCGCGCAGCTCGGCGAGGTCGTAGTCACCGAACTCACGCACGCCGAGGCCCTGAGCCGGCACCGGTGGCGTGTAGCCGTCCCATTCGATCGGCGTCCGGTTCGCGCGGGCCTTCTCCAGCGTCAGCATCGGCCGGTCGTTCTTCTGGGCGTGCCGATCACGCAGGGATGCGTAGTCCTTTTCGGTGGCCTCCAGCAGCCCAGCCCGCTGCTTGTCGTCGAGCAGCGCGGCGGCCACCGGGACCGAGCGGGACGCGTCCTTGACCCACACCACCGGACCGCTGCGGCGCGGCGCGATCTTCACCGCCGTGTGGGCGCGCGAGGTGGTCGCACCGCCGATCAGCAGCGGGATCTGCAGGCCTTCGCGTTCCATCTCGACGGCGAAGTTGGCCATCTCGTCCAACGACGGGGTGATCAGGCCGGACAGCCCGACGATGTCGGCGTTGTGCTCCTTCACCGCATCCAGAATTTTCTGGGCGGGCACCATCACCCCGAGGTCGATCACTTCGAAGTTGTTGCACTGCAACACAACCCCGACGATGTTCTTGCCGATGTCGTGGACGTCTCCCTTGACGGTCGCCATCACGATGGTGCCGTTGGTGTCTTTGGATCCGGTGGTACCGGCCTCCTCCTTCTCCGCCTCGATGAACGGCAGCAGGTAGGCGACGGCCTTCTTCATCACCCGGGCTGACTTCACGACCTGGGGCAAAAACATCTTGCCCGACCCGAACAGGTCGCCGACGACGTTCATACCGTCCATCAGCGGGCCCTCGATCACCTCGATCGGTCGCCCTCCCGCCTCGGCGATCTCGACCCGCAGTTCCTCGGTGTCCTCCTCGACGTGGGCGTCGATGCCCTTGACCAGGGCGTGCGTGATCCGCTCGCGGACCGGCAGGGATCGCCACTCGGCGGCGGTCGGATCCTCCGACTTCTCGGTGCTGTTGAACCGTTCGGCGATCTCCAACAGGCGCTCGGCGGCGTCGGCGCGACGGTTGAGCACCACGTCCTCGATGCGCTCCCGCAACTCCGGATCGATCGAGTCGTAGGGCACCAGCGCACCGGCATTGACGATGCCCATGTCCAGGCCGGCCTTGATGGCGTGGAACAGAAACACCGCATGGATGGCCTCGCGGACCGGGTTGTTGCCGCGGAACGAGAACGACACGTTCGAGATGCCGCCCGAGAGGTGCACCCCGGGCAGGTTCTCCTTGATCCACGCGCAGGCTTCGATGAAGTCGATGCCATAGGTGGCGTGCTCTTCGATGCCGGTGGCCAGCGCGAAGCAGTTCGGGTCGAAGATGATGTCCTCGGCGGGGAACCCGACCTCTTCGGTCAGGATCCGGTAGGCGCGACCGCAGATCTCTTTGCGGCGCTCCAGGTTGTCAGCCTGCCCCTGCTCGTCGAAGGCCATCACGACAACGGCCGCGCCGTATTTGCGGCACAGCCGTGCCTCGTGGACGAACTTCTCCTCGCCCTCCTTGAGCGAGATCGAGTTGACGATCGGCTTGCCCTGCACGTTCTTCAGGCCCGCCTCGATGACCTCCCACTTGGAGGAATCGATCATCACCGGCACGCGGCTGATGTCGGGTTCGGACGCGATCAGCCTGGTGAACCGGTCCATCGCGGCGACGCCGTCGATCATGCCCTCGTCCATGTTGATGTCGATGACCTGCGCGCCGACCTCGACCTGCTGCAGGGCCACCGACAGCGCGGTGTCGTAATCCTCGGCCTTGATGAGGTTGCGGAACCGGGCCGAGCCGGTGATGTTGGTGCGCTCACCGATGTTGACGAACAGGGTGTCGTCGTCGATGTTGAGCGGTTCCAGGCCCGAGAGCCGGGTGGCCACCGGGATCTGGGGCACCTTTCGCGGTGGCTTGCCCTCGACGGCCTCGGCGATCTTGGCGATGTGCGCCGGTGTGGTTCCGCAGCACCCACCGACCAGGTTGACGAAGCCCGCCTCGGCGAAGTCGGCGACGTAGCCGGCCTGGCGCTCGGGGGTTTCGTCGTACTCGGCGAACGCGTTGGGCAGCCCGGCGTTCGGGTAACACGACACGAATGTGTCTGCGATTCGAGAGATTTCGGCGATGTAGGGCCTCATCTCCGGCGCGCCCAGCGCGCAGTTGAGGCCGACCGCGAGCGGCTTGGCGTGCCTGACCGAGTTCCAGAATGCCTCGGTGACCTGTCCGGACAGCGTCCGCCCCGATGCGTCGGTGATGGTGCCCGAGATGACGACGGGCCAGCGGCGCCCGCGGTCTTCGAACAGCGTCTCGAGCGCGAACACGGCGGCCTTGGCGTTCAGCGTGTCGAAGATCGTCTCGACGAGGATGATGTCGGCGCCGCCGTCGACCAGACCGGTGGCAGCTTCCAGGTAGGCGGCGACCAGCTGGTCGTAGGTGACGTTGCGGGCGCCGGGATCGTTGACGTCCGGCGAGATTGAGGCGGTCCGCGTGGTGGGCCCCAGCGCTCCGGCGACGTAGCGGGGCCTGTCCGGGGTGCCGACCTCGTCGCAGGCCTTCCGTGCGAGGGCTGCACCGGTGTAGTTCAGTTCGTAGCTGAACTCCTCCATGCCGTAGTCCGACAGCGAGATCGCGTTCGCGTTGAACGTGTTGGTCTCGATGATGTCGGCGCCGGCGTCGAGGTATTCGCGGTGAATCGCCTCGATGATCTGCGGCTGGGTCAGGTTGAGCAGGTCATTGTTGCCTTGAACGTCGCTCGGCCAGTCCTTGAACCGCTCACCGCGGTACCCGGCCTCGTCCGGCCGGTCCCGCTGGATCGCCGTGCCCATCGCGCCGTCGATCACCATGATCCGCCGGCGCAGGGTCGCCGTCAGCTCGTCCGTGCAGTCGGGGCGGACGTTCGGCGTGAAGGTGGTCGACTCAACCGCGGTCATGCGCGCTCCTTCCCTTAGGAAGGCGTCCTTGAGTCTGCCGAGCGTGGCGGATGACGGTGAAGACCGGAATCCGTTGCAACGCCTCTCGACAGGCAAAGTCTACGTTGTCACCCAATCGATTTTCGGACGCCCACGTGGTCGCGGCGGTCGAACCGGTCCGCACTGCGACGCGCACCCATGAGCGAGGGCTGGCGGATCTTGTCGGCACTGTCGTCGACACCTCGGTTAACCAGACTGCCGCCGAGCGAATTTCGTCTCGGTTGGATCCTGCACATCAGCCACGAAACCAGGGTAGTCGGCGCATCAACTCAGCACGTGTGGCGATGGCGCTCCTCCCCGCCTCAGAGGGCTTACGCTGGCCTTGTGACCTTGTCGGATGCGAGCGGTTTCAGACCGCCCGACCTGCCGGAACTGACCGACACGATCGTCGTCGCGGCGTTCGAGGGCTGGAACGACGCGGGTGATGCCGCCAGCGATGCGGTGGAGCACCTCGATGCCATCTGGGAAGCCGAGACGATCGTCGAGATCGACGACGAGGCCTACTACGACTACCAGGTGAACCGGCCGGTGATCAGGCAGGTCGACGGGGTCACGCGGGAACTGTTGTGGCCGTCGATGCGGATTTCGCACTGCCGTCCGCCGGGTGCCGACCGTGACATCGTGTTGATGCACGGCGTCGAGCCCAATATGCGCTGGCGCACGTTCTGCTCGGAGTTGTTGGCGATCGCCGACAAGCTCAACGTGCAGACCGTCGTCATCCTCGGCGCCCTCCTGGCCGATACGCCGCATACCCGGCCGGTGCCGGTGTCGGGCGCGGCCTACTCGTCGGACTCCGCCGCGTTCTTCGGGCTCGAGGAGACGCGGTACGAAGGCCCCACAGGCATCGCCGGCGTGTTCCAGGACGCGTGCGTGCAGGCGGGTATCCCCGCGGTGACGTTCTGGGCCGCGGTCCCGCACTACGTTTCCCAGCCGCCGAACCCGAAGGCGACGGTTGCCCTGCTGCGCCGCGTCGAAGACGTGCTCGACATCGAGGTGCCGCTGGCCGACCTGCCCACCGCGGCCGAAGAGTGGGAACAGGCGGTTTCGGAGATGACCGCCGAGGACGACGAGATCGCCGAGTACGTGCAGTCGCTGGAGGAACGCGGCGATGCCGAGGTCGACATGACCGAGGCGCTCGGCAAGATCGACGGCGACGCGCTGGCCGCCGAGTTCGAGCGCTATCTGCGCCGCCGCGGTCCCGGCTTCAGGGGCTAGGGGTCTCTCCCTCCGCGCGAGCGACCGCATTTGTACAGGGATCGGCGGCGTGCCGCCGTGCAGACACGGCCGCTCGCGGCATGGGGTTCACAGGAGGGGTGCTACCGCTTTTCCAGCGCTTCGGTGCGCGCGCTCATCGAGCGGCCCAGCGCCGCGACTTCGGCGTCCATCTTCGGCAACAGCTCGGGCACCGACTTCAGCGTGGCGCGGTCCCCCAGGCGTGACGCCAGCACCGGCTTGAGCCAGCGCATCAGGCCGACGAACCGCGGGCAGTTGATCTGCCGTTTGCGCTGCTCGATGCCCTTGACGAACAGCTCTCCGCACTCGCGCACCGACGTGGTCTTGCCCAGCGGTCCCGGCAAGGTGTCGAGCATCGCGCGGGCGCTCGGCAGATCCGACTGGCTCTCCCGCACGAGCGGGGTGTCGATCCAGAGCATGTGCGCCGATCCGACGTCGACGCCGTGGTGGGCCACCTCGAGGCGCAACGCGTTGGCGAAGTGCTCGACCGCGGCCTTGGAGGCGTCGTACGGCGCCATACCGGCCGTTGCCGCGTAGGCGGCCGCCGAGGACACGATCAGTACGTAGCCGCGGCGGTCGATCACCGAGGGCAGCGCGGCCCGTACGGTGTTGAACACGCCGACGACGTTGACGTCGATCAGCGTCCGGAACGCCTCCGGGTCGACCTGTAGCACTGACCCGTAGGTCGCGATGCCCGCGTTGGCCATCACGATGTCGATCCCACCGAACCGCTCGACACCCTTGGCGACGGCCGCTTCCATCGCGGCCAGATCGCGCACGTCGGCGACTGCCGTGACCACGCCCTCATTGCCGAACCGCGCCGCGACCCGGGCCAGCCGGTCCCCGTCCAGGTCGGTCAACACCAACTTCGCGCCCTTGTCGTGCAAGCGGCGCGCCACCTCTTCGCCGATACCGTTCGCCCCGCCGGTGATCAGGACGACTTTGCCGTTCACAGAAGCCATGAGCGACAACGTACTCGCCGTTCTACAGCTGAATGCCCAACAGGGCGTCGACGGCGGTCGCCACCGCGTGTCCCGCCTCCGGGTCGTGGCCGCCGTAGCTCAGTGCGTCGGTGCTCCAACCATCCAGGGCGGCAAGCGTTTTGGGGGTGTCGAGATCGTCGGCGAGGTAGCGACGAACCCGGTTCACCACGTCGGTTGCATCCGGCGCGCCGGGCAGCGCGACGGCCGCGCGCCAGCGGGCCAGCCGCTCGGCCGCCTCGGCGAGCACCGCGTCACTCCAGTACCGATCGTCACGGTAATGGCCGGCGAACAGCCCGAGCCGGATCGCCGCGGGATCGACGCCGTCGGCGCGTAACCGTGAGACCAGCACCAGGTTCCCCCGGCTCTTGCTCATCTTGTGGCCGTCCCAGCCGATCATGCCGGCGTGCACGTAGTGACGCGCGAATCTCCGCTCACCGGTGACGGATTCGGCGTGGGCGGCGGAGAACTCGTGGTGCGGGAAGATCAGGTCGCTGCCGCCGCCCTGAATGTCGAGGTCGGTGCCGATGCGGCTCAGTGCGATGGCCGCGCATTCCACGTGCCATCCGGGACGGCCCGGCCCGAACGGCGACGGCCAACTCGGCTCCCCCGGCCGTTGGGCCTGCCACAGCAGCGCATCGAGTTCATCGCCCTTGCCGGGTCGCTCTGGGTCGCCGCCGCGTTCGGCGAACAGCCGACGCATGGTGTCTCGGTCGTAGCCGGATTCGTAACCGAATTGCGCAGTGGCGTCGGCGCGGAAGTACACGTCGGGATACTCAGCGTCCTCGACGATGTAGGCGGCGCCGGACGCCAGCAGCTTTTCCACGACCTCGATGACCTCGGCGATGGCCTCGGTGGCGGCGACGTAGTCGTGCGGCGGCAGCACCCGCAGCGCGGCCATGTCCTCGCGGAACAACTGGGTCTCGCGGTCGGCGAGCTCGCGCCAGTCCACGCCGTCGCGCTGGGCGCGTTCGAACAGCGGGTCGTCGATGTCGGTGATGTTCTGCACGTAGTGCACCCGGTGTCCGGCGTCCAGCCAGACGCGGTGCACGAGATCGAACGCGAGGTAGGTGGCGGCGTGGCCGAGGTGGGTCGCGTCGTAGGGTGTGACGCCGCAGACGTACATGGTGGCCGTATTGCCCGCAGTGACGGGACGGACCTGACGGTCGGCGCTGTCGTAGAGCCGCAGCTGCGGCCCGCGGCCCGGCAACGCCGGTACGACGGGAGCCGGCCACGAATGCATAGTCTCGACTTTAGGCATCGACCTCACCGACATCGCGGGCGGCCGTTGCATTCCCGGTTCAGTTTCTCCAGCGGTTCCGATATGCCGACAGGATCTCCTCGAGCAGCACCTCCTTGAGTTCCGGCCGGCACATTAGCAGGTCGGGCAGGTAGGGGTCGCGCCGGTTGTAGACCAGCTCGGAGCCGTCGATGCGCGATGCGTGAAGACCCGCGGCCTGCACCACTCCGGCGGGGGCGGCCGAATCCCACTCCCACTGACCACCGGCATGCAGATAGGCGTCTACGTCACCGCGCACCACCGCCATAGCCTTGGCGCCGGCGGAGCCGATCCGCACCAGCTGGATGTCCATCCGTTCGCGCAGCCACCACAGCACCGGCGGCGGGCGGTTGGCGCTCGCCGTGATGAGGATGGGACCTTCGGCGCGCGGTGGCGGCGGGGTGACGGTGTCGGTGCGGTAGATCTCGTTGCGGGCGGGAAGCGCTACGGCGGCGTCGGTGATGCGTCCGTTCGGGCCGCCGTCGCGTCGCCACAGTGCGATGTGCACCGCCCAGTCGGTCCGGCGCGGCATGGAGAACTCATGGGTGCCGTCGACCGGGTCGACAATCCACACCCGGTCGGCGGTGACGCGCGATAGATCGTCGACGGCCTCTTCGGAGAGCACCGCGTCGTCAGGCCGTAGGGCGCGCAACCGATCGAGGATCAGCCTGTTGGCCAGCGTGTCCCCTGTGTCGCCGAGGTCGTAGGGGTCGTAAAAGCCCACTTGGTCGCGGACCTTCAACAGCATCTCGCCCGCCTCAGCGGCCACCTCGGCGGCCAGCGCCGCATCGGTCAGGCTCATCAGGTCAGAACGCCGGCCACGGGATCGGGCGGCGCCGATCGGGTGAAGGCATCACCGGATCGGTGAGCAGCGCAACGGTTCTGGAGAGCAACGCGGCGATCTCCCGCTCCGTGACCAGGGTGCACAGGTCGTCGGCCAACCCGTTTCGCAGCTGATCGCGCAGCGTCGCCACCGATTCCAGCGTCTGGTCGTCGACGGGTTTACCGGCCCAGCCCCACAGCACGGTGCGTAGCTTGTCCTCGACATGCAGGGTGACCCCGTGGTCGACGCCGTACACGCAGCCGTCGACGCCGGACAGGATGTGGCCGCCCTTGCGGTCGGCGTTGTTGACCAGCACGTCGAACACCGCCATCCGACGTAACCGGTCGTCGTCGGCGTGCACAAGGGTGACCTCGTCACCCGCGTAGTCGTAGGCATTAAGAATCGGTAGAAATCCTGGCGGAATGCGGCCCGCCGGAAGCAGATCCACCAGTTCCGGACCTGTCGGTCGTTCGTCGTCGCCTTCATCGCCGGGCTGGTCCACCCACAGTTGCACCATGCCCTCACCCGCGGGTCCTTTGCGAATGATGGTGTAGGGCACGATGTTCCACCCCAACGCGGCCGACACCAGATACGCCCCCCGCTCACGGCCGGCCAGCGTGCCGTCGGGGAAGTCCCACAGCGGCGCCTCGCCCGCCACCGGTTTGTAGACGCAATGCACCTGGTGCTGACCGAGATTCGCCTCGCACAGGAAGGTCGCGTTGCTGGCCGACCGGATGCGCCCGATGACGGTCAGCTCGCCGCACCGCAACACCTCTTCGCGGACCGCACCGGCCCCGCAGTCAGATGTCGATGTCATCGTCGGACTCGGCGAAGGCGCCGCGCCGATAGCCGTTCGTGCGCACGCAGATGTGACCCTCGGGGTCCAACGGTTCGTCGCACAGAGGACAGGGCGGGCGGCCTGCCGAGATGACCCGGTTCGAGCGCGTCGCGAATTCGCGTGCGGATTCCGGTGTCAGGAACACACGGACCGCGTCGGGGCCCTCCTCCGCGTCGTCGAGCACGACCGACGCGTCGAACTCGGTCTCCGACACCGCGAGGAGTTCGACGACGACCGTCTGCGCCTCGGAATCCCAGCCCAGTCCCATCGTGCCCACGCGGAACTCCGCGTCGACCGGCGTGATCAGCGGGCTGAGATCCTCGACCTCACCGGTGTCGGGCGGGATCGGCGTTCCGAACCGGCGATTGATCTCGAGCAGCAATGCGGCGATCCGCTCGGCGAGCACGGCAACCTGCTGCTTCTCCAGCACCACCGATACGACGCGCTTGTCATGAACGGCCTGCAAGTAGAACGTGCGGTTGCCGGGTTGGCCGATGGTCCCGGCCACGAATCGGTCGGGTGTGCGGAAAACGTGGATTGCGCGGGCCATGGCACTTCCCAAAATACCGGTTCGGGCTCGTCAGCCGTAATTGCGACTAGCCGGTCGACCCGCCGATGACGGCATCCTGCGGCGGCACCTCTCCGTCAGGAGGGCCGTCTTGGGCGTCGCTCTCGGGCGGTTTGGGCAACAGGCCGGACGTGAGTTGGTCACCGGTGTGGTTGACGTGGATCACGAACGGCCGCACCGACGTGTAGCGGATCACGCTCATCGACGCCGGGTCGGCGGTGATCCGCTGAAAACTGTCGAGGTGGGTTCCGAGCGCATCGGCGACGATCGCCTTGATCACATCGCCATGCGTACACGCGACCCACAGTGCGTCGCCCTCGGACTCCTCGGCGAGTCGACGGTCGTGCTCGCGCACCGCGGCCACCGCGCGGGCCTGCACTTGGGCGAGCCCTTCCCCGTCCGGAAACACCGCGGCGCTCGGGTGCTGCTGCACCACCGCCCACAGCGGCTCCTTGACCAGGTCGGCGATCTTGCGCCCGGTCCAGGCCCCGTAGTCGACCTCCGAGATCCGGTCGTCGACGACCGGTGTCAGGCCCAGCGCCGCGGCCAACGGTTCCACCGTTCGTTCGCACCGCAGCAGCGGCGAACGCACGATTGCGCGGATCGGCAGTGATCCGATGCGCGTCGCCACCGCCTGCGCCTGTTCGCGTCCCTTGTCGTCGAGGTCGACGCCGTCGGATCGGCCCGCGAGCGTGTGCGCGGTGTTGGAGGTCGAGCGGCCGTGCCGCAGCAGGATCACCGTCACGTCGCTGCCACCACACCCGTCCCCAACAAGATCAGCACCACGGTGCCCAGCATGACGCGATACCCGACGAACCAGTACATGCTGTGCCTGACCAGGAACCGCAGGAACCAGGCCACCGCCGCGAAACCGACGACGAACGCGATCACCGTGGCCACGAACAGCTGCGGGCCACTGGCGCTCATCCCTTCGCCGACGGGGTGGAATGCGTCGGGCAGCGAGAACAACCCCGAGGCGAACACCGCGGGGATGGCGAGAAGGAAGCCGAACCGGGCGGCCACCTCGCGGTTGAGGCCGAGGAAGAGCCCCGCACTGATCGTCGCCCCGGAGCGGGACACACCCGGCAGCAGGGCCAGGCACTGCGCGAGGCCAACGATGATGCTGTCTTTCCACGTGAGTTGTTCGACGGTGCGAGCCTGGCGGCCGAAGTACTCGGCGGCGGCGATGACGGCCGAGAACACGATCAGCGCGATCGCGATGGCCCAGAGATTGCGTGCCCCGGTGCGGATCTGGTCCTTGAGCAGCAGCCCGAGCACGGCGATGGGAATGGTTCCGACGATCACGTACCAGCCCAGCCAGTAGTCGGCGTTGCGGTGCGCGGTGACGAACAACCCGTTGAACCAAGCCTTGACGATGCGCGCGATGTCCTTGGCGAAGTAGAGCAGGACCGCGAATTCGGTGCCGAGCTGGGTGACGGCGGTGAACGACGCCCCGGCATCGTCGGCGAAGAACACACGCGAGGTGATCGCCAGATGTCCTGAGGACGATACGGGCAGGAACTCGGTCAGCCCCTGCACTATCGCGAGGACGACCACCTGCACCCACGACATCGCCGGCACGTCCGTCACGACGACGACCGTACCGTGAGCGGGTGTTAGCGACCGGTCCGCGCCACGGGCTCTGCGGAGGCGACGAGATCACGCACCGCCGCGCCCACGCTGCGCCGGTCGGTGAGGTCGATGTCGGTGAGCTTGCGGCTCGACACCGCGACAACGTCCTCCTCGTGCGGGACCGGCCCCGCCAACCGCGGGCGGTAGATCTCGACGACCAGCATCTGACGCTCGACGTGGAACGAGAAACTGCGGCCGTCGCCCACCTGGCCGAAGCCACTGGCGTGCAGACCCGTCGTCATATCCTCGATCACAAACTCCCGGGCACCCACTGCTCGGTCCGCTGCGAGGGTCATGATCGCACCATACCGCTGACGTGGCCGCTAATTGGTAAGCCACGGAGAGCGGATGAAAGCCGACGTGCAGCAGTCTGCCTAGACTGGCGATCCAGTCGATTTCCCGTAAGCACGATCGAGAGCTACCCCTTGCCGCCGCTTGTAAACGCACCGAATCAGCCGCTTCACCGGACTGTGGCGGCACTGGCTATCGTTCCGGCGCTTGTCCTGGTCGGGGGCTGCTCGTCGGGGGGTTCCGACGCGCCGGCCACCATCGCTCCCGCGCAGGCCGCGGTGTCCCCGCCGGTCGCCGGCCGACCGGACGGCGCGGTGCGGCCGTTGGCCGGGGATCCGCAGGCGGCGATCGTCGACGCGGCGAGCGGCTCGTTGGCGGTGCTGACGACGGACCCGGCGGGCCGATCGCAGGTCACGGTGTTTTCCAGGGCGGGCGAAGATGCTGCGACGGTGTCGCTGCCCAGCCCTGCCACCGCGGTGACCGGCGACGGCGAGGGCCATGTCTACGCGGCGACGCGCGGCGGTTACCACCGGATCGACCTGGCCGGCCGCGCCGCCACCAGGGTCGAGGTCGAGGGCCGGCCGGACACTGAGTTCACCGCGATCGCACGGCGGGCTGACGGCCGGCTGGTGCTCGGCAGCGCCGACGGCGCCGTCTACACGATGGGCTCGGACACGACCGTCGCCGCTGAACTGAAGATCTTCGCCCGCGTGGATGAGCTTGTCACACAGGGGAATACGGCCGTGGTACTGGATCGCGCCCAGACCTCGGTGACAGCGTTGACCGAGCGCGGTGACGAGCAGGCACAGGCGCTACGCGCGGGTGAGGGTGCGACGACGATGGTCGCCGATCCGGCCGGCCGGGTGCTTGTGGCCGACACCCGCGGCGACGGACTGCTGGTATTCGGCACCGACCCGCTGATCCTGCGTCAGCGGTATCCGGTGCGCGACGCCCCGTACGGCCTCGCCGGGTCTTCGACGTTGGCGTGGGTGTCGCGAACAGCGGCGAACGAGGTCGTTGGTTACGATCTGGCCACCGGCATCCCCGTCGAGAAGGTGCGATATCGAACCGTGCGGCAACCGAACTCCCTGGCATTCGACGAATCCTCTGGCACGCTGTATGTGGTGTCCGAATCGGGAGCGGGTGTGCAGGTGATCGTCGACGCGGCGAGAGCCCACGAATGAGCGCGATTCACCGCGGACGGATGCCGGCGGCTTGGGAGGACGTCGTCCAGGCCGACCCCTCGGACGACTACGAATGGATTCCGCTGCGGCTCCCGCCGGATGTCACGCGTGTCAGCGCCTCGACCCGGTTGTCGATCGAGGCCGAGTACCGCGGTTGGGAACTCACCCGCGTGCGGCTGTACACGGACGGTTCGCGGCGAGTGTTGTTGCGGCGCAAGAAGACCGCGGCCGGCCGGGCGAACACCCCCGAGCAGCCCGCACAGTGATCGCGTGATGTACGGCGCGCTGCGGCGGGCGCTGTTTCTCGTTGCGCCCGAACGGATCCACACGTTCGTGTTCGCCGTGCTCAGGATCGTCACTTATCCGTCGTGGCCGCGGCGCGCTCTGAAACGGTGGTTGGGACCCCGCGATCCGATACTGGCGAGCACCGTCTTCGGCGTCCGGTTCCCCGGCCCGCTGGGTCTTGCCGCCGGCTTCGACAAGGACGGGAGCGGACTGCACACGTGGGGCGCGCTGGGCTTCGGGTACGCCGAGGTGGGCACGGTGACCGCGCAGGCTCAGCCCGGCAATCCGAAGCCGCGCATGTTCCGGCTACCCGAGGACCGCGCGTTGTTGAATCGGATGGGATTCAACAACCACGGTGCGGGAGAACTTGCGGTGCGGCTGGCCCGGCACCTTCCCGATGTCCCGATCGGGGTGAACATCGGGAAGACGAAGGTCACCCCGGCTGAGGCGGCGGTTCAGGACTACGCCACATCCGCTCGGCTGCTGGGACCGCTGGCGGCGTACGTGGTGGTCAACGTCAGCTCACCGAACAGTCCGGGGCTGCGCGACCTGCAGGCGGTGTCGTCCCTTCGTCCGATCCTGACCGCAGTCCTGGCGGCGACGTCGACACCGGTGCTGGTGAAGATCGCACCGGACCTGTCCGACGAAGATGTCGACGAAATCGCCGATCTGGCAGTCGAACTCGGCCTGGCAGGCATCGTCGCCACCAACACGACGGTGTCGCGTGACGGCTTGGTCACCCCGGGTCTCGACGATCTGGGGCCGGGCGGCATCTCAGGGCGGCCGGTGGCCGGGCGTTCGGTGGAGGTGCTGCGCAGGCTCCATCGCCGCGTCGGAAACCGGCTGGTGCTGATCAGCGTCGGTGGCATCGAAACCGCCGACGACGCCTGGGACCGGATCACTTCCGGGGCCTCTTTGTTGCAGGGGTACACCGCGTTCGTGTACGGCGGCGGGCTGTGGGCCAAGCGCATTCACGACGGCATCGCCCGCCGCCTTCACGAGGAGGGCTTCGGCTCACTGGCCGAAGCGGTGGGTTCGGCGGCCTAACCGGCGCGCTTGCGTTTGCGGATGAACTCACCCGCCTCGGCTTCGCGCTGACGCTTCTCAGCGCGCCGGTCCTTGAGGGACCGTTCGGCCTTCTTCAGGCTTCTTCCCGGTTTCTTGTCAGCCATTGTCGCTCCTTCAGCAGAAGTGGCAATCACTCAGCTGCGACCATACGTCAGTTCCTCGGAAAAGCCAGTCGTGCAGGTAATCGGAGCGCGCAGAGCCGATTTCGCTACTTCTGCTCGTAGGTCGCGTGGATCAGCGCCCGCGCGATCGCGTGCTGGAACAGGTTGAAACCCAGGTATGCCGGAGTCGCATCCTCAGGCAGATCGAGCTTTTCGACGCCGACGGCGTGCACGGCGACGATGTAACGGTGCGGGCCGTGCCCCGGCGGCGGGGCGGCACCAATGAAGCGCTTGAGGCCGGCGTCGTTGCGCAGCGTGAGCGCATCACCGGGAAGCCCGCTGCCGTCACCTGCGCCCGCGGGCAGTTCCGTCACGGTGGCGGGCAGGTTCGCCACCGCCCAATGCCAGAAGCCGGACGCGGTCGGGGCGTCGGGGTCGTAGACCGTGACGGCGAAGCTGCGGGTCTCCTCGGGGAAACCTGACCACGTCAGATGCGGCGAGACGTCGCTGCCCCCAGCGCCCATGATGCCGCTGACCTGGTCATTAGTCAGCGTCCCGCCGTCGGTGAAGGTATCCGAGGACACCGTGAACGTGGGCAGCTCGGGGAGGAACTCGTACGGGTTGTAGTCAAACGCCATGACTCGTCCTTTCGTCTATCAGCAGTTCAGCAGGAAGTGTTCGAGGACCTGGGTACCGAACTTCAACGCGTCAACGGGTACCCGTTCGTCGACGCCGTGGAACAACGCGGTGAAGTCCAGATCCGGCGGTAATCGCAGCGGCGCGAACCCGAAGCAGCGAATCCCCAACTGCGCGAAGGCCTTTGCATCCGTTCCGCCGGAAAGCATGTACGGCACGATGCGGGCGTCGGGATCCACGGACAGGATCGCGCCGTTCATCGCGTCGACGAGATCGCCGTCGAAGGTGGTCTCGTAGGACGGCAGTTCGGTGACCCACTCACGGGTGACGTTCGGGCCGATCAGCTCGTCCACCTCGCGTTCGAAGGCGGCCTGGCGCCCGGGCAGGATGCGACAGTCCACCACGGCTTCGGCGGACGCCGGGATGACGTTGGCCTTGTAACCGGCCTTGAGCATCGTCGGATTGGCGGTGTCGCGCAGGGTGGCGCCGACCACGCGGGCGATCGGACCCAGCTTGGCGATCGCGCCGGCCAGATCCGGCGAGTCGATGTCGAACGAATAGCCGGTCTCCTCGGTGACAGCCTGCAGGAATTGGCCGACCGCGTCGGTCATCACCAGCGGGAACTCGTGGCGGCCGAGTTTGGCGACCGCTTCGGCGACCGCGGTGACGGAGTTGCTGTCGTGGATCATCGAGCCGTGGCCCGCGTGGCTGCGCGCGGTCAGCTTCATCCAGTTCATCGACTTCTCGGCCGTCTCGACCAGGTAGAGCCGTCGCTCCCCGCCGTCCTTGCGCGGCACCGTCAACGAGAAGCCGCCGACCTCGCCGACGGCCTCGCTGACGCCGGCGAAGAGGTCAGGCCGGTGCTTGACCAGCCAGTGTGAGCCGAACCGGCCGCCGGCCTCCTCGTCGGACAGGAACGCGAAGATCAGGTCGCGGGGCGGGGTGATGCCGGCGCGTTTGAAGTGCCGCGCGATCGCGATCAGCATGCCGCACATGTCCTTCATATCGACCGCGCCGCGGCCCCACACGTAGCCGTTCTCGACCGCGCCGGAGAACGGGTGCACGCTCCAGTCGGACGCCTCGGCGGGTACCACGTCGAGGTGGCCGTGCAGTAGCAGCGACCCGCGCGAGCTGTCGGCCCCCTCGAGCCGGGCGAACACATTGCCCCTGCCCGGCGCCCCCGCCTCCACGTATTCGGTCGTATAGCCGACCTCTTCGAGTTGCGCGGCCACCCAGTGGGCGCATTCGGCCTCACCCTTGGTGGTGGCCGGGTCACCGGTGTTGGACGTGTCGAACCGGATGAGCGCGCTTACGAGGTCGACGACCTCCGCTTCGGCGTTGACGGGACCAGTCACAGTGCTAATGGGTAGTGCTCCTCTCGTCCGCCACCATTCGTACCATTGACCTGCCAGCTGGGTTTGGGTCCGCCTCGGGTGATCCGATAGCCTTAGCTGCCCGCAACGAGTCCGAGTGGCGGAATGGCAGACGCGCTAGCTTGAGGTGCTAGTGCCCTATTAACGGGCGTGGGGGTTCAAGTCCCCCCTCGGACACAACACTCACCGGCCGTATCCTCGCACTTAGATGGCGGTTTTCGTGCGTTTTCGGCGACGGTCAACGGGCGCTTTGGACACACTTTGGACACTATCTGCGATCTTCGCGTCGAGATTGACCGCAACCGCATCAAGGTCGCTGTCGAACAAGTCGGCGTAGATCTGCAGCGTCACGCTCGGGTCTTTTTGGCCGAGCATCCGCGACACCGCAAGGACATTCGCCCCCGAGGAGACGGCCAAGCTCGCGCACGTGTGCCGCAGATCGTGCGGCGTGATCGTCTGCACCTTGTGCGCTCGACCGCCCGTTGAACCATCCCGTCGAGTCGTAGCTGGGACGCTTCAAGTACCCGCCGTTTCGCGCCGGGAACAGTAGATCGCCCGCGGAGCGGCCATCGCACCGTGCCGCCAGCCGAGACAGCACCGACGCCGCCACCGGCACCGTACGATTCTCTTTGCTCTTCGTCTGCCCGACCTCGAACTCCTGCCCCACTCAACGGCGTTGCGGTGCACCGGAATACGGTGTATCAGGAACTCGACCTCGGCGACGGTGAGCGCGATCGCCTCACCCCACCGCAGTAAATGCGAGTGTCAGCACCAGGTCGGCGTGACGGCCGGGTTCCTCGGCTAACCGACACACGTCGGCCTCGGTGAGGTGGACCTGGCGTTCCGGTGCCTTTTCGGTTTCTCGCCGCGCTTGAACCGACGTGCCCGGATTGAAAGCCAGTGCGCGGTGCTCGACCGCATCGTCGAGGATGCCGATTGCGCGGTTGACACTGTGGCGGTCGACCCGTTGCGGGTCATCGACGCGGCCCACGCCTTGACGTCCAAGCTGTCGACCTTATTCACCGGGACGCCAGGTGCCAGCATTGGGTGACGCTGTGCACGCACGACGAGGGCAGGATCGAGGTGCTCGTCGCGGTGCCTGACGAGACGGCCGTATCGCTGACCGAGATCGGGCACCGCACCGAGGTCGACAACGACGCCGACAAGCGACCCGCCTGGTTTTACTAACCCGGATTGACGCACACCATCACGGAGGTACGTTTCGGTGCATGCCGCTGCATTACGTTGACCCGCACAAGAAGCACAGCCGCCGGTATGACGCTTGGGTAAGTTTCAGCCGTTCACGTCCCGGACAGTTCTTAGCGCACCACCTTTGGCCTCGTATCGACCCATGGTTGTACCGCGCAACCGGCGGGCGCTATCCATCCATCTTTGGCGGGCCTTCCACGGCCCCGCTGTTGACAACGGGTGCGAAGTCGGGACAACCGCGGGAGCACCAAATCACCTACTTTCATGATGGACCCGATCCCATCGTGACTGCCTCAAACTACGGCGGCCCGAAACACCCCCAGTGGTACTACAACCTCAAGGCGCACCCTGAATGCGAACTGGGCGACGAAAAATTTCTGGCCAGTGAGATCACCGACCCCGACGAATACGCACGTGTCTATGGGCTTGCGGAGCAGGTCTACGCCGGTTGGAGCGACTATCGCCAAAAGACCGACCCGATTGGCCGCCACATCCCTGTCTTTCGGCTCAAACCGCGGTAGCGGGCTAGTAGACGCGGGGCCGGGCAGGCCGCGCCAACAAATATTCGACCCCCACCACCCAAAGAATGAGGGCATCCCCCATCTGACTGCCGCCGCGGTAGTCAGGAATTTTCGAGCTGCGGATTTCTTCGGCCGGATAGGGCCGAGCTCGGGGCTGCGAGGGGGGGCGGCGTCCTGCAACGGCGCATATAGATGGACCGTCAAACACGGATGACAACGTGGCCAGCCATTTAGTCTCCGGGCATGGATCACATCTGGCAGTGGACGTGGGATCGGTACGGACCGAGATACTCGTGGGCGACGTCGGTACTGACGTTCGCCTCGTCACTGCCGCCCTACCTTTTTTGGTCATTCGTTGTTGTCGCTTTCGAGAAGTCCAGTCACTACGTCGAGGTGACCGTCGTGGCCTGTGTCGCCGTGCTGGTGCTGGCGTTAGTCATGGTTCTTCCCGGCAGCCGTTTCCGTCTTGCGCAACGGTGGGCGGCGGGCGATGAGGTCGATCGTGAAGCGGCACTGAAAGACACGTACGCATGGACTCGTGCGACGGGTGTTCGAGCTTTGTGGTTCTTCCCTGTTTGGGCTGCACTTCTCTTGATCGTTGTTGCTGTGATCGCCGGAGCGAGCGGCTGGCGGCTTGTCCAATACGGGATTGTGGGCGCCGTCGCCGCCGGAATCGGCACGGTGCTAATCGGCACGCACACCTTTGGGGAAGGAGCAATGCGACCGGCCAGGGCCGCCCTCTCCGGGGACACCGCGGTTGGAGATTCCCTCCCACGGTCTCGCCCGACTTTTGCCGCTTGGTTAGAACTATCAATCCTGGGTTCCATGTTCGTTTCCTCCGTACTGGGCGCCATGTTGGCCACTGTGCTCGGTCGGAGTGGCGAGTCCCCCGTACTGGCTGTGGTGATCGGATGCGCGTTGACGCTTGGCTTGGGAGTGCCGATCACCGTCGGCGCCGTCGTCTCACCATCACTGAAACCCATTCGCGACCTCGCCGCAGGAACGGAACGTGTCGCGGCTGGCGATTACACACAACGGGTGCTGGTGGTCCAAGACGATGACCTCGGTGCGCTGGCGGCGTCGTTCAACCGGATGCAGGCGGGTTTGGCTGAGCGGCAACGCCTTCAAGCCGCGTTCGGCACCTATGTGGACGCCACACTTGCAACACGTCTGCTCGAACAGGGTGACGATGTGTTCAGCGGTGAGCGTCGCGAGGTGACAGTGATGTTCGTCGATGTTCGCGACTTCACCGCTTTCGCCGAGGCGAACACCGCCGAAGACACGGTCTCCCGCCTCAACGCCTTATTCGAAATCGTGGTGCCTGCCGTCGTCGACGCCGGTGGGCACGTCAACAAGTTTCTCGGCGACGGCGCGCTGGCGGTCTTCGGCGCCCCGAACGACCTCGCGGATCATGCCGACGCCGCGTTGAGTGCCGCGGTTCTGATTCACCGGCTCGTCGTCGAACGATTCGGTGGCGCCCTTCGGATTGGCCTCGGGATCAACACCGGTGTGGTGATCGCGGGCACCATCGGCGGCGGCGGCAAGCTCGAATTCACTTTGATCGGTGATGCCGTCAACGTCGCCGCCCGCGTCGAGCAACTCACCAAAACCACCGGCGATGCGATTCTTCTCACACACCAGACCGTTGACGCCCTGAATGGTCGATCGCCCAGACTAATCGACCGGGGCTCCCACGCCCTCAAGGGGAAGTCATCCCCGGTGCAGATTTTCGGTCTAGACCCAAAGGGCGGCGCTGATTCCTAGGTCGTTCGAGCTGAGGCGACGGCGAAGAGCCGCCATTCGCCGGGCACACCCCTGACGCGATCACAAGGTCGCGCAGCGTACCCGGGTGCTCAGCTTCGGCCACAGCACCTCGTCTTCGGCAGCGTGGTGGTGGTGCAGCACTGAGATCATGTTATTCAGATATGCACCGACGGTGCGGGCCCGGTTCGTGTCGCCTGGATCGACGTCGCGGATGAGCCTCGTCAGATTGTCAAACTCGGCCCGGAATGTCCGGTGAATCATCGCCATCTGAAATGGATCGCTTGGCATGGCAAACCCCCCATCCGCCAGGACCGCCTAATCATAAGACGTGGCCGATGGACGGGTCGGCAAATGGGATCACGCGCGAGGAGCTTCAGTACACGTCGCGCACATAGCGTTTGGTCGCGACCAGCTCACGTTTGTAGCCGTGGGCCTGTTCGTGCGACATTCCGCCGTGCCGCTCGATGATCGTGGTCAATGCGGCGTCGACGTCCTTGGCCATGCGGGTGGCGTCGCCGCAGACGTAGAAGTGTGCGCCGTCGTCGAGCCAGCGCCACACCTCGGCCCCCTGTTCGAGCATCCGGTGCTGGACGTAGACCCGCGACGCCTGGTCGCGGGAGAACGCGAGATCGAGCCGGTCGAGCAGCCCGTCGCGGGCCATGTCTTCGAAATCGTTGCGGTAGTAGTAGTTCTGGTCGCGGTGCTGCTCGCCGAAGAACAGCCAGTTGCGTCCGCGGTGACCCAGGGCCCGTCGCTCTTGCAAGAAGCCGCGGAACGGCGCGACACCCGTGCCGGGGCCGACCATGATCATCGGGATCGAGCCGTCCTCGGGCGGCCGGAAGTGCGGCGAGTGTTGCAAGAAGACCGGCGCCGACGACGCGCGGTCGGCCAGGAAGGTCGAGCAGACGCCGCCGCGCCGGCCGCCGTCGGCGCCGCGGTAGCGCACCACCGACACCGTCAACTGCACCTCGTGCGGACTGACCAGCGGGCTCGACGAGATCGAGTAACTGCGCGGTGTCAACCGGACCAGCACCTCGCGCCACTCGTCGGGATCGGCGTGGACCACGAATTCCTGGACGAGGTCAAGGCCGTTGCGGCCGTTCAGCCACTTGTCCAGCTTGGCCTTGGGTGCTCGCAGCGCCTTGGCGTCGCGGCTGTGTTCGGCGATGAAGCGCACCAGGTCGGGGGTGACCCGGCAGAAGTCGTAGTGCGAGATGAGCGCGTCGCGCAACGACTGCTCGACGCCGTCGATCTCGACGGCGTGCTGACCCGGCATCCCGGTGGCCGCCAGCCACGCGTCGACCATGACGGGGTCGTTGGTGGCGCACACACCGAGCGAATCGCCTGCGGCGTAGGTGACGTCGTGCTCGGAGATGTCGAAACCGAACTGGCGCACCTCTTTTCGGGATGCCCGCCCGGTGAGCACCACGTTGCGGGACAGCGGTACGACGAGGGGACGCGCGCGGGTGAACGGCTGCGCGACGGTGGTGGGCCGCACAAGTGTCGCGACGCTACTGGTCGACGGTGAGATTCCCGGATTCAGCAGTGCGGTGACGTCGTCGGCCCAGCGCCGCATGCGCTCGTCGTCGTAGGCCTCGCAGTCGGCGCGCTCGAGCAGCCGCACCGCGCCGAGGTCGGCCAGCCTGGTGTCGACGGACTTGGCGTGTCCGCAGAAGTCGTCATAGGACCGGTCGCCGATGCCCAGCACCGCGTACCGCACGCCGGTCAACGGCGTCTTCAACGACTGCAACCGGTGCCAGAAGGCCGCACCGTTGTCGGGCGGTCCCCCGTCGCCGAAGGTGCTGGTGACGACGAGCACCTCGCGAGCAGCCACGAGGTCGGCAGGCGCGAGATCATCCATGTTCATCAGGTGCGCGTTGCCGAGTCGTGCGGCCAGCCGCGAGGCGAAGTCCTCGGCGTTGCCGGTTTGCGACGCCCACAGCACGAGCGGCCCGTCGTCGAGCTGCGGCCGTGCCGGTTCTGCGCACGGACGGCCCTGCGCTGCGAGCAGACCGTTGATCCACTGCCTCACCTCGGTGGACACCGGCGCGGAGTCGGGCAGCACAGGGACATCCGCTCCAGCCTCGGCCAGTCCGCTGAAAAAGCCTGACACATAGAGCGATTCCTGCTCGGTGAGCGTCGGGGACGCGACGGCCCGCAGGTCGACCGCGCAGACCTTGAATTCGGGCTGCAACGAGTCGGGGTCGACGGCGTCATTGGTCAACGCGTTGACGGTGAGGCTGTCGCCGTGGTCGTCGTTCCAGTGGAACGGCGCGAAACAACTGCCCGGGCGTATGCGTTCGGTGACAGTAGCGGTCAGCACCGCGCGCCCGCGCCGTGACGTGAGCTCGACGGGTCGCCCATCCTCGATGCCCAATCTCAGCGCGTCCTCGGGATGCACCTCGACGAACGGCTCACCGGTCAGCTTGTTGAGCGACTCGACGCGGCCCGTCTTGGTCATGGTGTGCCACTGGTGTTGCAGCCGACCGGAATTCAGCACCATCGGGTATTCATCGTCGGGCAACTCCCGCGCGTCCATGTGTGGGCGCGCATGAAAGACGGCGCGGCGCGACGGGGTCGGGAACGCGAGCCGGGGCGCGTGTCCGTTCTCGTCGACGAAGTGTTCCTGGCTCACACCGTCGTTGAGGTAGCGGATCGGGTGGCGATCGTTCTCGTCGTCCGGCGGACACGGCCACTGCACGGGAGTTTCCCGCAGCCGCGCGTAGCTGGCACCGCGAAGGTCATAGCCGGTCTTCGGATTCCAGAATCGCCGGATCTCGTCGAAGATCTGCTCGCTGGAGCTGTAGGCGAAGTGCCCGCCGAAGCCCATGTGGGCGGCCACCTCGCAGATCAGCTGCCAATCAGGTCGGGCCTGGCCCTTAGCGCGAATCGACTGCTGCAGCAACGTCAGATTGCGTTCGGAGTTGACCATCACCGCATCGGCCTCCGCCCACATCGCGGCGGGAAGCACGATGTCGGCGTAGGTATTGGTGGCCGTCGCGCGGTAGGCGTCCTGGGTGATGACAAGCTCGGCGGCCTTCAACCCCTCGATGACCGTCGACCGGTTGGCCGCGCTGGCAACGGGATTGGTGCAGATGATCCAGCATGCCTTGATCTCGCCGTCGGCGAGTTTCCGGAACATGTCAACGGTGCCCGGACCGACGTCCGCGCGGATTGTGCCGGGTGCCAGACCCCACTGCGTCTCGACGAACGCGCGGTCCTCCGCTGAGGTCACGGAGCGCTGACCCGGCAATCCCGGTCCCATATAGCCCATTTCGCGCCCGCCCATAGCGTTAGGCTGTCCGGTCAGCGACATCGGTCCGCTGCCCGGCCGGCAGATCGCGCCCGTGGCCAGGTGCAGGTTGCAGATGGCGTTGGTGTTCCAGGTTCCGTGGGTGCTCTGGTTGAGCCCCATCGTCCAACAGCTCAGCCACTCCCCCGCGTCGGCGATCATCCGCGCGGCGAGCCGGATGTCGGCCTCAGCGAGGCCCGTGAGGTGAGCCACCTTCTCGGGTGTGTAGTCGGCGAGGAACGCCGGCATCGCCTCCCAACCCTCGGTGTGGTCGTCGATGAATTCGCGGTCGATGTCACCGTTTTCGACGAGAAGGTGGAGCAGACCGTTCAGCAGTGCGAGGTCGGTGCCGGGTTTGATTTGCAGGTACAGATCGGCGCATTCGGCGGTCGTCGTGCGGCGGGGGTCGACGACGATCAGCTTGGCACCAGTCTTGAGCCGATCGGCCATGCGCAGGTACAGGATGGGGTGACAGTCGGCCATGTTGGAGCCGATGACGAAAAACAGGTCGGTGCAGTCGAAGTCGGTGTAGGAGCCCGGCGGGCCGTCGGCACCCAGCGATTGTTTGAAGCCGGTGCCCGCGCTGGCCATACACAGCCGTGAGTTCGACTCGATGTGCACCGTGCGCAGGAACCCCTTGGCCAGTTTGGTTGCGAGATACTGGGCCTCGATCGACATCTGGCCCGACACGTAGAGTGCCACCGCGTCGGGGCCGCGCTCGTCGATGATCGCCCGCAGCCGTCGGCCCGCCTCGGCGACGGCGTCGTCGACCGGTGTGGGGACCAGTTCCTCATCGCGGCCGGGTCGCAGCATCGCCGAGGTCAGCCGGCCGTCGTCGGCGCGCATCAGCTCGGCGTGGGTCGCACCTTTGGTGCACAGCCTGCCGAAGTTGGCCGGGTGCAGCTTGTCCCCGGTGACCCGCGCGATGACGGGGTTGCCGGTGTCGCGGTCGGTGGCGGTGTGCACCTCGATACCGCAGCCCACGCCGCAGTACGAGCACGCCGTCCGAGTCACCATGGGCGTCAGGCGGGCACCGGCGCGGCTGTGCGGCCGGTCTGCTCGTCGGAACCGGCGCTCGAGGTCTGCATGCGCAGGAACACGAACCAGGTGACGATCGCGCAGATCACGTAGAAGCAGAGGAACACCCAGAACGCGTTGGTGGCGGATTTGGCGTCGCTGACATACGACGCGCGCAGGACGACGTTGATGAACACGCCGCCAAGCGCGCCGACCGCACCGGCGAATCCGATCAACGCGCCGGACATGCTGCGCGACCAGGCGGCCTTGTCCTCGCGGCTCCACTCGTCATGGCCCTGGGCCTTGGCCTCGAAGATCGACGGGATCATCTTGTACGTCGAGCCGTTGCCGATGCCCGAGAGGATGAACAGCAGGATGAAGCCGGTGACGTAGGCGACCATCTGTCCGCCGGTGGCCGCGCCAGTGATACCGTCGTCGAGAACGCCTGCGGTGACCAGGATTCCGGCGGCGAAGATCATCGCGACGAAGGTGTAGAGCGTGATCTTGCCACCACCGATCCTGTCGGCCAGTTTGCCGCCGAAGGGCCGCGCGATCGAACCGAGCAGCGGGCCGATGAACGCGATCTGGGCGGCGTGCAGCGACGCCTGTGCGGGAGTGTCGCCGCCGGCCAGGAAGTTGATCTGCAGCACCTGTCCGAACGCGAACGAGAACCCGATGAACGAGCCGAACGTGCCGATGTACAGAAAGCTCATTACCCAGGAGTGCTTGAATCGCAACGCTTCTGTCATCGCGCCGAGGCTGGACCGCTGGTTGCCGAGGTTGTCCATGAACAGCGCGGCCCCCAGCGCCGCCAACGCGATCAGGACAAGGTAGATGGCGCAGACGATTTCGGGTGCGGTGTTGCTGACGGTGGCGATCACCAGAAGCGCGACCAGCTGGATCACCGGTACGCCGATGTTGCCGCCGCCGGCGTTCAGGCCGAGCGCCCAGCCCTTGAGCCGCTGTGGGTAGAACGCGTTGATGTTCGTCATCGAGGACGCGAAGTTGCCGCCGCCGACTCCGGCCACGGCGGCCACGATCATGAAGGTGGTGTAGGACGTGCCGGGGTTGTTCATCACCCAGAGCGTCGGCACGGTCGGGATCAACAGCAGTAGGGCGCTGACGATGGTCCAGTTGCGCCCACCGAATCGCGCAGGGGCGATGGTGTACGGGATTCGCATGAACGCGCCGACCAGGGTGGGCATCGCGACCAGGTAGAACTTGCCCGCCGCGTCGATGCCGTAGATGTCCTGGGGCATGAACAGCACCATCACCGACCAGATGGACCACACGGAGAATCCGACGTGCTCGGCGAAGATCGACCAGATCAGGTTCCGCTTGGCGATCTTCTTGCCACCGGATTCCCAGGCCTCGACGTCCTCGGCGTCCCAATCTTCAATGGTGCGGCTGCGGCTCAGACTCTTCACAGGCACCAGAGTCGCCCGAACCCATTCCGCATCCGTTGCGTCATCGTGTCGGAAACGTCAACTCCAGCTCACATAGGTAACGAATACGCGTGCGGGGTGCACGAAACCGAGCCGAAACAAATGTGGCCGGGGCCACTCCGCGGCATCTTCAAAGGGCCATCTTCAAAGGGGCCCGCACACCTCGGCGAAAGCGCCGCAGGTCTCAGAACGGCGCCGGTCGCCGGTTCCTCGCGCGTTCGGCCTTGATTCGCGCTGCGTATTCGGCGGCGCGGCTACGCCGTCGCAGCGGCATCATCAGCCCGCGGTCGCAGACTGTCGGCGGGGAGATCGGTGGCGGAGGAAGGTCAGCGGTCGTCGTATCCCACGTCGGAAAGAACAGCCTGCTTCCGGGTTTGGTGGTGTATTTCCGACCGCTCGGCGAGGTCCAGATCACCGTGCCGTCCGGCAGCTGAACATCGTCCCAGCCACCAAATGTCTTGGCTAGATGGTGTTTTCGACACAGGCACTTGAGATTTGACGCATGTGTCGGACCGAACGGATACGGAATGGTGTGGTCGATGTCGCAACGATCGGCTGGCGCACTGCAGCCGGAGGCCCGGCAGTGCAGATCTCGCATGCGCACGAACTGGGCCAAGTCCGCGGACGGGCGGTAACGCGGCTCGGGCTCGTCGCTGGGCAGTTTGATCGGACGGATCTTCGCGCCATCGCGGATCAGTTGGGCCAGCAGCGGTGCAGGCAGGATGTCCTCACCAAGGATGAGTGCTGTGGGCGGCTTGGCCTTCGACTCGCGGACCGTCGGGGTAGGTCCCTGGGACTCGCCGGCTGTCGGGGCAGGTGCCTGGGACTCGCCGGCTGTCGGCTGCTGTAATGCCGCTTCGGCCGCTGACCGCTCGGCGAAAACGTTGACGACGACGTTCGACGACCGCGGCACGTCAGCCGACGGACACGTGTCGGATCCGCAGCGACACGCGAGGCGGTCATTGCCCGAGATCATCGCACCGACCGCGTCCGATCGGCGCTCCCCGGCGGATCGAGGATCGGCATCGCACAGGCCCTGCACCATTGCAGCGATGCGACGTTTGAGAACCGCCCCATCCGTGGCCAGCAGCCGGCCCCACACCGACATAGTTCCTGCCGGATCGTCGATGTCGCCGACCGAGAAGTCTCTGCTGCGCATGGTTGTTTCGCTGTGGCGCAAGGCTTCTGGATCGTACCGCTCGACCCACGCGTCAATTGCCCTCTCGAGCTTGTCATCGGACAGGCGACCCCATTTCGTCGCGCCTTCTGCAAGGGCAGCGTCGATCAAGGCCAGCGCTTCGGCGTCGTAAACGAGCTGTGTGCGCCACGTGAGCGCCGAGACGACGCGGGAGTTAATGGCGCCCTGCAGATACAGCGCCGCAACGCGCGGAAGCCGGTCCCGAAGTGCGATCGCTATCCGCATCTGTGCCGAGGCCCGCCTGTGGCCGACGGTCATAGCGGCCGCGACTTCGGCGGCGGCCGCATCCCAACCGTCGAATGCTGCTCGGTCGTCATCGTCGACTCGGCGGCGGGCGAGTTCGGCGATGGCGGCCAGCCGACGGGCTCCCGCCCTTGCTTCGGCCCGCATGCTCTCCTCGATCGCAGCGGCGACCGCGGCGTCGTCAGCCTCCGAGAACTCCGAGTCGAACATGTGTTCGAGTATGCCACCGCCCACCGACACGTTGACTCATCGGAAATGCGCGCGAACGGCCGAGCCGACAAGACCGTCAGTCAGCGGCGGTCTCCCAGAAGCGCGTGAGCACCCCGGCCCCGAGCGCCGGATCCTGGACCATCCACCAGTGTCCGAGCCCCTCGAGAACTTCGGTCCGCGCGCCGGCACGCTCGGCCGCACGCCGGCGCATGTCCTCGGTTCCGACGTACGGATCCTCGGTGGCGAGTATCGACAGGCCGGGCCGCGAGGCGGCGGTGCCCAACCCGCGCCCGGCTTCGCGGAGAACCGGCTGGGCGGCCGATCGGTACAGCACCAGGATCGCGCGCCCCATCTCCGGGCCTTGGGCCTTCGCCAGCGATGTCGCGATGTCGATTGGCAGCCCGAGATCGGCCATTTGCGCCGTCCTGTCCGCGACCGTGCCGCCCATCATCGCCTCGACCAGTTCCTCGCCGGCTCCGGGCGTCTGCCACACCTGCGCGAGGTCATGCCAGACGTAGTCGGCATCGAACAGCCCCACGACGTCACTGGCCCAGGTGCGCAGGAGATCAGGACGGTGCATCGCCACGTTGACGACGTGACCGCCGCCCCAGTCGTGGCCGACGAGGTCGACCGGTTCGCCGAAGCGCTCCAGTTCGCGCTCGAGCCAATCGCGATAGTCGAGGTAAGTCGCCGCGAAATCGTCGGGCAGCGGTGCGCCGAATCCGGGCGGGGAGAGCCGCACGACGTCATTGCGGCCGAGAGCGTCGACCAAAGGGCCCCAGATCGCGTCAGTCTCCGGATTGCCGTGCACCAGAACGATTGTCATACGGCGATACTAGGGTGTCGCGCGGCTTCCTGGGCCAGCTGCACGCGCGAGGCCAGCCCGAGCTTGGTGTAGACGTGGGTCAGATGCGTCTGCACCGTCCGGTGGGACACGAAGAGCCTTGCGGCGATGTCCTTGTTGCTGAGTCCCTCGGCGACCAACCGGACCACGTCTAACTCGGTCGGCGTCAACGAGGCCCAACCGCTCGACACGCGCTTGCGCTCACCGCGTCCGCGCTGCGCATACGCGATCGCCTCCTCGATCGACAGCGCGGCCCCTTCGTCCCACAAGGCCTCGAACTCGTTCTCGCCGAGGGACTCTCTGAGTAGCGACACCGCTGCCTCGTACGTAGCGTCGTGCACTCGGAGCCGGACCAGCCCCAAGCGTTTCCGCAAGGCGTCGGCTGTGCCGAGGAATCGCGCCGCGTTGCGCTGATCACCGGCCGCACAGGTCAACTCGCCCAGCACCTCGAACGCGTCGGGCGCGATCTGATACGACCGATGGGCGGTCACGGTGTCGAGTGCCCGGCGCACATCCTCATCGGCCTGTGCAATATCACCCTGCGCCAACGCGATTCGCGTGCGATTCACCAGGGCCCGTGCCAGGTGCCATCCGTGCATGAGTGACACGTCGGCGTCGGCGTATTCTCTGGCGGCGCGCAGATCACCTCTGGCGAGTTCGAGCTCCGCCGACGGGATGACGTTCGTGATCGCCGTCTCGGGCTGCGCGTTGATGCGCTGCCATGCCCAATCGCACGCATCGGCAGCCGCTTTCACGTCTCCCTCGGCGAGGACCGCGAAAGCATACGGCGCGTACGCCCACGGTTCGAGATGCGGGCCCAGCGTGTGCGCGGTTTCGATGGCCGCCTCGGCGTAGCTTCGCCCTGTCGCGGGATCGCCCAACCACACATACGCATGCCCGAGGCCGACGCGCGCAAGGTAGCCGTGGAGCACGTCACCAGATGCATCCGCCTCGGTGAGAAGCGCATGCAGGAGTGACGTGCCCTCCTTCAGATCGCCCGTCTGATAAACCGACATCGCCGCACCCCAGTACCGGTTCATCCGCGACATGAACGTGTCCCCGACGGCGTCGGCCAGCGACTGACCCTCCTCACCGGCCGCGATCGCCGAGACCGGATCTCCGACAAGGATGTAGATGAACGCCTTCCAGGCGAGGATCTGGCAGAGCCGCCACCGGTCGTCCAATCGCCGTGCCAGCTCGAGAGCTTCGTCCATGTACGGGTAGGCCGCCTGCGCATCGAACGCGGCCGCGCCTATGCACGACACCAGCACACGAAGCAACAAGACGGGGTCGTCGAGCTCCCGCGCTGTGGCCAAGGCCTGCTCGAGACCCTCCGTGACACCGACGGTGACGGCAAATGCGTACAGCACAGCCCGATCGGCGACCGCACTAACCTGTGCCACGACATCGGACGCCGCGTCCAGACCCGGATCGTCCAGCGCGGCGTTGAACCAGGACAACCCCTCCTGTACCCGCCCGCGCATGAGCCACAGCGGTTGCAGCGAACTCGCGAACCGCAACGCCGCGTCGTTGTCCTGCCGCTCGAGGCTCCACGCGAACGCCGAACGGAGATTGTCGATTTCGATCTCCGCCTGTGAGATGAGGTGTTCGTATTGGGCGCACCCCGGCGCCTCGAGCTGCGCGGTCATCAAGATGTAGTGATCCCGGTGGCGGCCGCGCACAGTGTCGGCTTCACCGGACTCACTAAGTTTGTCCAGCGCGTACTGACGGACCGTTTCCAGTAGCCGGTATCGCGCTCGCCCACTGCTGCTTTCGGCCAACACCAGCGACTTGTCCACCAGGAGCATCAGCAGATCGAGCACCTGGAAGCGTTCGATCTCTCCGCCCGTGGCCACCGCCTGCGCGGCTTCGAGGTCGAAGTCTCCGGCGAACGCCGCCAGCCGCCGGAAGACGACACGCTCGGGTTCGGTCAACATCTGATGCGACCAGTCCACGGATGCTTTGAGGGTCTGCTGGCGACGCACCGCTTTTCGTGATCCGCCCGTCAAGAGACGGAACCTGTCGTGCAGGCCGTCGAGGATCTCCCGTACGGACAGGGCGCGGACTCGGGCGGCCGCCAGCTCGATCGCCAGCGGCATGCCGTCCAGACGCCTGCAGATCTCGCCGATGACCGCGAGTTCGTCGTCCGAGGGAGCGAAATCCGACTGAACATGACGGGCGCGGTCGACGAACAACTCGACGGCTTCGTCGTCGATCGCCAGCGATGCCACTCGCCAGACGACCTCACCCTCGACACCGATCGGTTCACGGCTGGTGACCAGCAGCCGCAGCGCAGGACACCGCTCCAGCAGAGTGGTGATCAGCTCGGCACTGACCTCGAGTAGGTGTTCGCAGTTGTCGAGCACCGCGAGTACCGCACGCCCGCCGATGAAACCGACGATGCTGTCCAACGTCGAGCGACCCGGTTGATCCGGTACCCCGAGCGCTCGCAGCACGGCGACGGGCACCAGATCCGGATCGCTGATCGGAGCCAGGTCCACATACCAGACCGACGGCAGATCGGTGCGATCCGCGATCTGCACGGCCAGCCGCGTCTTGCCCACCCCACCCGCACCCGTCAGCGTCACCAACCGGTTGCCGGTCAGGAGCTCACCGATCTCGCCGATCTGCTTGCGGCGTCCGATGAATCGCGTCAGTTGCGCGGGCAGGTCGTGTCGATGCGCGGCCTCCGCCGTACGCAGGGGCGGAAAGTCGTTGCGGATGTCGGGGTGACACAGCTGCACAACGCGTTCTGGCCGGGGCAGGTCCCGCAGCGGGTGCGATCCGAGATCGCTGAGCCACGTACCCTCAGGCAAATAGTCGACAACCATGGATTCGGTAGCACCGGTCAGCACCGTCTGCCCGCCGTGCGCGAGATCGCGTAGCCGCGCCGTGCGGTTGATGGTCGTCCCGATGTAGTTGCCCTCGTCCCGTAGCTGAATCTCACCGGTGTGCACACCGATGCGCAGCCGAATCGGGGCCAGCGGCGCCTGCTGCAGCGCCAGCGCGCACGCCACCGCATCGCTGGCGCGTGCGAAGGCCAGCACGAAGCTGTCGCCCTCGCCCTGCTCGACGGGGCGGGCACCGTTGTTCATGACCACGAGATCGGCCAGCGTCGCGTCGAGTCGCCGGATCGCCGCACGCATCTCCTCGGGTTGCGAGCCCCACAACCACGTCGACCTCTCGACGTCCGCCAGCAGCAACGTCACCGTTCCGGTCGGCAGTCCGCTCACACCAAGTTCGCTCCACTCGAGTGCGCTCATGCTAGCCAGCATGCGACCCGCGTATCGGCAAAACATCAGCGCAAGCGCGTAGATTTCACCCACGCAGCCCGGTCACAGCCGCCGTTTCAGCCTATCCCTATACGACCGCCCGTCGGGGTCGTACATGAACCGGTACACGGGCTCGGCCCACAGCCGCGTCAGCAGCCCGAGCCGCTCGGCCTTGTGGGGACGCAACCGGCCCGGTGGCCGCGGCCCTCGACGACCGGAGTCATACCACGCCTCCAACGCCTCTGCGGCATCGACGATCTCGCCGACCGCGGCGACCAGGTCGACCAGGCCTCCGTCCTCGCTGCCGTCGTCGGCGCGGTCCAGATGCTCCCGCATCAGTTTCAGCCTGAAGTCGCGAGCGAAGGCGCCCTCTTCGTCGAGCACCGCACAGGACAACTCACTGTCGTGCGTCCACGACCGCCGGTTGAAGTTGTCGCTTCCCGAACACGCCCACACATCGTCGATCACGCAGACCTTTGCGTGTACGTAGACCGGTGTGCCCTCGTGGTTCTCGACATCGAAGATGTGCACGCGGTTCGGTGCGGCACGGTGACACGTCTCGATGGCCTGCCAACGCCCAACCTGGTTGGGTGGCAACGCCAACCGACCGTCGACGTCGGGATACCGCGGCACCACGGCGACCAGATGCAACTCGGGATTGTCCCGCAGCGCGGTGGCGAACAGGTTGGCCACCCGCTTCGACCACAGGTACTGGTCCTCCAGGTAGATCAGCCGACGGGCACGCGGCACCGCCTTGCTGTAGCCCCGTGCGATGCTGCGCTCGCCGTGCGGTGCGAAGTCGTAGGTGAAATGCGCGTCCGGATAGGTCCGCAACACCTGGACGCTGTGCGGACCGCACCGGGGCGGGTCCGGCGGTTGCTCCGGCAACGGATCGGCCGTCATGTCCGCGCCGCCGAGCTTGTCCCGCAGCCATGCCAGGGGGTTCAGCATGTCCAGCGACGCCGGATCGTTCCACCGTTCGCGAAACGTCGTGTCCAGCGCGCCGACCACCGGGCCCTGCAGTCGCAGTTGCACGTCGTGCCACGGCGGATTGTCACCGTAGCGCGGCGACATCTCGATGGCCTGGGGATCACCGCGGTGCGACGCGTCATCCCGCCGCGAGTGACACAGATCGATCCCTCCCGCGAACGCCACATCGCGCTCGGGCTGACCGAGATACCGGATCACGACCAGCTTCTGGTGGTGCGAGCCGCCGATCCGCACCCGCTGGTCCAACAGGACCTCGCCGCCGGCCTTCTCGATGTGCTCGCCCAGATGGCGGTTCTCGTCCTCGCTGTAGGAGAGCTGATCCAGATGCGACCGCCACACCAGGCCCTTGACCACCACCCCGCGTTCGGCTGCGCGGCTGAACAACTCGCGAACAGTCGGCCCGTCGTCGCGCATCTTCTCGTCGGGATCACCACGCCAGTCCGTGAAGAACACGTAGTCGCCCGGTGCAAGCGCCTCCACCTCGGTGACGAGGTGGTCGAAATAGGTCGACCCGTGCACAAGTGGTTCGACGCGGTTGCCGTCGCACCACGCCGGGAGATCCGACGCGGGGTTGCCGCGCTCCTCTGCGCTCAGGAACCACTCCTCGACGTTCACGGCCGCCGCCGCAACAGCCGGTCGCGGTACGAGCGACCATCGGGGTCGAAGATCATCCGGTAGGCAGGTTCGGCCCACAGCCGGGTGAATGGATCGACCCGCTCGCTCTCGTGCGGACGCAGCCGGCCGGGTGGCCGCCGCCCGGAACGGCCCGACCGGTGCCACTGCTCCAAAGTCTCTGCGCATGAGCAGATCTCATCAACGGCGGTGACGGGATCGACCAGCCCCTCGTCTTGGCTGCCGTCGTCGGCACGGTCGAGATGCTCGCGCAGCAGGCGCAGACGCAGATCCCGCGCGAACCTGCCGTCCGCGTCGAGCACCGCGCACGACAGCTCGCTGTCGTGCGTCCATGACCGGCGGTTGAAGTTGTCGCTGCCGACGCAGGCCCACGTGTCGTCGATGATGCACACCTTGGAGTGCACGTAAACCGGTGTGCCCTCGTGATTTTCGACGTCGAACACATGCACCCGGTCGGGTGCTGCGCGCCGGCACGCGTCGAGCGCCAGCTGACGGCCGACCAGCGTGGGCGGCCGGCCCAGACCACCCTCCAGATCGAAGTAGCGTGGCACGACCGCCACCAGTTGCAGTTCGGGATTCGAGGTCAGCGCGTCGACCAACAGGTTGGCGACCTCTTCCGACCACAGATACTGATCCTCCAGATAGATCAGGTTGCGGGCGCGCCGTACCGCTTTCGTGTAGCCGCGTGCGATGCTTCGCTCGCCCTCCTTGGCGAACTCGTACTGGATCAGGGCGTCACCGTAGGTACGAAGCACCTGCACCGCGTGCGGTCCGCAGGCCGGCGGATCCGGCGGCTGCTCCGGTAACGGACGTCGCCGCTCGTGGTCGCCACCGAACCTGTCGCGAAGCCACGCAAGCGGGTTGAACAGGTCCAGCGGCGCCCGCGCCGTCCACCGCTCCCGAAACGTCACATCCAGTGCGCCGATGACCGGGCCCCGCACCTGCAGCTGCACGTCGTGCCACGGCGGCCGCTCTCCGTACCGCCTCGACATCTGCACGGCCTGCGGGTCACCGCGATGCGACGCGTCGTCGCGACGGGAATGGCACAGGTCGATGCCTCCGATGAACGCGACATCGCGGTCCGGTTGGTCGGGATGGCGGAGCAAAACCAGCCGCTGATGATGCGAACCGCCCACCAGCACCCGCTGATCGAGCAAGACTTCCCCGCCGGCGCGCTCGATGGTCTCGGCGAGGTGGCGGTTCTGCTCCTCGTTGAACTGCAGGCGATTCGGATACGACCGCCACATCAGACCCTTGACGAGCACGCCGCGCTCGGCCGCCGCACGGAACAGTGCGGCGACGGTCGGGCCGTTGTCGCGCAACCTCTCGTCGGCGTCGCCGCGCCAGTCGGCGAAGAACAGGTGATCGCCCTCGCCGAGCGCCTCCACCTCCGTAACGAGCCGATCGAAATACGACGCGCCGTCAATCAAAGCCTCGGCCTGGTTGCCCTCACTCCACGCCGGCAGCTCCCAACTGGGGTTGCCGCGTTCACCCGCGGTGAGGAACCATTCGGCCAGCACTGACACCCCGTGGAATGCCCACTCGGCGGAGGATCTACGCCCGAAATAAGTGGCCGGTGAGAGACATATCGCAGAGATCACCGCCTTCGGCATCACTCACGACGAACTGCGCTCCCGGACAACCTGATTCGCGGTCGACGTGCGCCCGAGTTCGTGAGCGAGCGCACCGTCGATGGACGGATGGCGGAAGCGGTGACCTCGCGCCTGCAACGCGGCGGGCAGCACGCGTTGGCTGGCCTCGGCGAGTTCACGCGCCCCCTGCTCACCGAGCAGTAGTCGCGGCCCGAACGACGGTACGGGCACGACGGCCGGACGGCGCAGCACCCGCGCCAGTGTCCTGGTGTAGTCGGCGTTGCGCACCGGATGCGGGGCCACCGCGTTGACGGGGCCGTCCAGCCGGTCGTCGTAGAGCGCGCGGAGATAGACGTCGAGCAGATCGTCGAGCGCGATCCACGCCAGCCACTGTCGGCCGCTGCCCAGCCGACCACCCAGCCCGGCGCCGAACAGCGGCCGCATCAACCGCAGCGTGCCGCCCCGAGCGGACTGCACGATCCCCGACCGGACGGTGACGACCCGCAGCCCCGCCTCGGCGGCCGGGGCCGTCGCCGCCTCCCACTGCCGGACCACCTCGGCCAGGAAGCCGTCGCCGGGCACGCTTTCCTCGGTCAGCACCGCATCATCGCGGTCGGAACCGTAGATGCCGACCGCCGACGCGCTGACGAACACTCCCGGTCCGTCGTCGGTCAGCGCCGCCGCCTCGGCGAGCCGACGGGTCGGTTCGACGCGGCTGTCGCGGATCGCGTCCTTGTGCGCGGCGGTGAACCGGCCGGCGATGGACGCACCGGCTAGGTGCACGACGACGTCGACACCTTTCAGGAGGTCGGGACCCGGCCGATCCGGGTCCCATTGCCGCTCGTCCGGACCCGCCGCCGCCCGTCGCACCAACCGGATCACCCGGTGCCCTCCGGTGCTCAGGAATGCCGTCAGCGCCGAGCCGACCAGGCCCGATGCGCCGCTGACGGCGACGGTGAGCGGCGAAAGCCCGGCGTCGGCGGCGTCGCGGTGGGCGGCCAGGTCGTCGGCCAGCTGGCGATGCCGGTAGACGAACATCGGCCGCAGCACCGCCGCCGGCACCGGCGCCTCGACGCGGTCGTACACCCGGGTGCCGCCGGCGGCCTCGCCGAACTCGTGGATATGGGTCCACCGACCGACCAGGCGCGGGGGCCACGATGCCGGCCCGTCGGAGGACAGCACGTCGACGAAGCGGCGCGGCGGGTCGTAGCGCCCCGGATCGTGTTGGGCGATCCAGCGCAGACCACCCGGCAACCCGAGCACCGCTCGGCCGTCGGCCAGCGACTCCGCTTCCGCGATCACCTTCATCGGCTGCCACGGTGGAACCAGCCGCCGCATCGCTCCGGGCCGTGCGTACCACGCGAACACCTCGTCGAGCGGGAGCCCGATGACACTCTCGTATTCGATTCCCATGTTTCGATATTCGTCACCGTCATACCGATGGATTGCCTCCGGGTGGGGTACCCACGGTCGTAGTCTGACAAGGTCCCGACATCGAAGCGGCCGTCATGAACGGATGGAGTGGGCTCGCCCGCCGAAACGGCAAACGCGTGTATCAGGACCGCCGGGACGCCGGTGAGGTCCTGGCCCGCGAGCTGTTGTCCTATCGCGGTCAGGATGTCGTGGTGTTGGGACTCCCGCGCGGCGGCGTACCGGTCGCCTCGCAGGTCGCCCGTTCGCTGCATGCTCCCCTCGATGTCTTTCTGGTTCGCAAGCTCGGGGTGCCGCAGTGGGAGGAGCTTGCGATGGGTGCGCTTGCCAGCGGGGGCGGCGTGGTGATCAACGAGAACCTGGTGCGCAATCTCGGCATCGGTGACGAGGCGATGCAGGCCGCGATCGCTCGCGAAAGCGAGGAGTTGAACCGCCGCGAGCGGGCCTACCGCGGCGACCGACCGCCGCTCGATCTGACGGGCAGGACGGTGATCCTGGTCGACGACGGGATCGCCACCGGAGCCAGCATGCTCGCCGCGGTGCGTGCCGTGCGGGCCAGGAATCCGGCGCGGATCGTCGTCGCCGTCCCGGTCGGACCGGCGTCGGCGTGCCGGGAGCTAGCCAAGGAAGCCGACGACGTCGTCTGCGCGAGCATGCCGGCGGGATTCGAGGCTGTCGGGCAGGTGTTCGCCGACTTCCATCAGGTCAGCGACGACGAAGTGCGCGAGCTGCTGGCGCCCGGCGAGCCGGGCAGGCAAGGGCGGCAAGGGTTTTAGCGGCGGTCTTCGCCGGAGTCGGCTTGTTCGACGACCGTGGTCTCGTCGTCCGCGCCGGGCTCGCCCCCGTACTCGGGTTGCTCCGCGACGGTCTCGTCGTCGGGGTAGTCCTCGTAGTACTCCGGTTCGGCATCGGTTTGCGCGTCGTTCGCGGTGTCGGTCGTGCGGCCCGACCGCTCCCGCACCGCATCGACGATCAGGAGCACCACACCGATCACGCTGGCCGCGATACAGACCCAGGCGATCAGTTCATTGCTGGTGACGACCGCTGTCACCAGCGCGGCGAGGCCGATGACAGCGAGGACGAGCGCAACGATCAGCATTGATCAACCCTAGGTCAGAATCGGCTCAGTTGTTTCCCCGGTTGAACTGATTGAAGCCGCCACCGTCGTTTCCGGCGCTGGAGTCGACGGGCGCGGCCGAACCGCGCTGCCCGAGCTCCTCGAGTTGGGACTCCAGGTAGGTCTTGAGCCGGGTGCGGTATTCGCGCTCGAACGTGCGCAACTGTTCGAGGCGGCCCTCCAGGACCGTGCGCTGCTGATTGATGGTGCCCATGATCTCCGAGTGCTTGCGCTCCGCGTCGGCCTGCAGGGCATCGGCCTTCTCCTGCGCCTGGCGCAGCTGCGCCTCGGATCGGGTCTGGGCGTCGGCGAGCATCGCGTCGGCGCGCTGGCGAGCATCGGCGACGGTGGTCTCGGCGGTCTGCCGCGCCTCGCTCACAAGGGCATCGGCCTGCGCCCGCGCGTCGGCGAGCAGCTTCTCCGACTCGGCCTTGGCGGTGCTGGTCAACCGGTCCGCGGTGTCCTGGGCGAGGCTCAACACCTTGGCCGCCTTCAACGCCTGCTCTTCGCTGGACTGCGCCGAGGGCGCCTCGTAGGCCGGCTGCGGCGTCGGAGCGGGTTCGGGGGCGGGCTGCTCGTAGACGGGTATGGCCTGTGTCGACTGGCCACCGCCGGAACCGCCGGAAGCCAACTCCTGCTCCAGCTCGGCGACACGCTGCCGGAGATCCGCGTTCTCCTCGATGAGGCGCGTCAACTCGTTCTCGACCAGATCGAGGAACGCGTCAACCTCATCCTCGTTGTAGCCGCGCTTGCCAATGGGTGGCTTGCTGAACGCGACGTTGTGAACGTCGGCGGGTGTGAGCGGCATTGTCGCCCCCTATGAAGTCTGGACAGTCAACCGGTCTCAAAGTGTAAAGCGTGGGTGGAACGTAACTGGCGTCCATCCTGTCACACCAGACGCGGCCGTAGCAGAAGAGGATGAAATTAAGAGCGAATTTCAAACACGGCCGGGGGGCCGCCGATCATTTCGCCGCTCAATTTCTCCCTGGCAAACCACCGCAGAGTGGACGGCCTCAGGCCGCCGCGCCGAAAGCCAGTTGCATGCCGATGAAGGCGACGAGCAGCAGCACCATGATCGACAGGTCGAACCGCACCGCACCTATCGTGAGCTGGGGAATAAGCCGCCGAAGCAGCTTCACCGGCGGATCGGTCACCGTCATGATGATCTCGAGGATCACCACGGTCGCGCCCTTGGGATGCCAGTCCCGGGAGAACGACCGGATGAACTCGACCACGACCCGCGCGATCAGCAGGAGCCAGAAGACGAACAGGGCGAAGCCCAGGATTTCGAAGAAGAGCGACAACGCCGAGGGTCCTCACTACGGGCACAATGTGACTTTTACTACACGGTTGATACAGCCAGGTCGCGCCCGAGGCCGCTCAACCCCGGACGCGACGCCAGCCTACCCGTCTGTGAGCCGCCCTATTGATAGGAGTAGAAGCCGGCCTCGGCGATGCGCCGACGCTCCTCGGCCGTCACGTCGATATCCGCCGGCGACAGCAGGAACACCTTGGTGGCGACCTTGTCGAACGACCCTCTCAGCGCGAAGGCCAGGCCGGCTGCGAAGTCGACGAGGCGCTTGGCGTCGGCGTTGTCCATCGACACCAGGTCCATGATCACCGGGGTTCCGTCGCGGAACCGCTCTCCGATCGTGCGGGCCTCGCTGTAATCCTTCGGCCGCAGCGTGGTGATCTTCGACAGCGGGCTGCCCGCCTCGAACAATTCGGCCATCCTGCGGGGGTCCATGGCCAACGCGCCGCGGGTGGCACCGCGCATCGGGGCGAAACGCGGTGCCGGGCGGTCGAACTCGCGCGGTGCACGCAGTCGCGGCTCGAACCGGTCCTCGTAACCGCGGTAACCGCCGGGCGCGTCGTCGTAGTCGCGGTCGTCGTAGCCGCGGTGCCCCGGGCCGTAACCGTCGTCGTCGAAGCGCTCGTCTCGACTACGGCGCGAATATCCACGCGAGGCGCCGCGTTCGTCGTCCTCGTAGTACTCGTCGTCGTAGTCATCCATCGGGGCCATACCGAAGTAGGCCTTGACTTTGTGAAGTGTGCTCATCGCTCGACCCTTCTCATGCCCTGGACTCTGGTGTCTGTGATGAAGATGTGACTGGAGTGACTACTTCTGGTGAAGGTAGAGGACGTTGCCCCAATAACGCGGTACCGACACGCACACATGTCGAGCCGTGTTTGACCGCTGCTTCGAGATCGTCCGACATCCCGGCCGACAGCTCGAGGCGTTGCGAATAGTCGGCCTGAACCCGCCTGTACTCGGTGTTCACGCGTGCGAACGCCGCGTCCGCGTCCTGGTCCAGCGGGGGTATCGCCATCAATCCGGCGAACTCCAGTCCGGGTGCCGCGTGCGCCGCCGCACACAATTCGTCGACCGAGCCGGGCCGGGTGATGTCGACACCGCCGCGGCTTTCGTCGCCATCGAGGCTCAACTGGATGAAGACGCGCAGCGGTTCGGTCCGTCGGCCGTCGTCGAGGGCGGCGGCCGCCGCGCGGCTCAGGGCGTCGACCAACTTGGCGCTGTCGACCGAGTGCGCCGCATATGCCCACCCGGCTATCGATCGGGATTTGTTGCGCTGTATCCGCCCGACCATGTGCCAGCGAATGGGTCCGACACCCGGAATGGAGGCGATTTCTCGGACTTTATTCGACGCTTCCTGTTCGCGTGATTCGCCGAAAGCTTCACAGCCCAATCGGCGAAGAATAATGACATCGTCGGCGGGAAAGAATTTGGTCACCGGCAGCAATTCGATTTCGGAGACATCGCGTCCTGCGGCCTCGGCGGCGGCGGCGAGCCGTGTCCGCACCGCCGCCAGCGATTCGCTCAGCTCCAGTTCGCGCGATGACGGCACGGTGTCGCTCACTCCATCCACACCAGCGAGGCGAGCCGGCCAGTCGGGGCGTCGCGTCGATGACTGAACAGATTGCGGTCCTCGAACGTGCAGCGCGGGTCGACATCGATGGCGGTAACGCCGAAAGTCGTTAACTGCCGGTGGATTCCGGCTCGCAGATCCAGCGCGGGCGTGTTCTTCGCGCTCGTTGTGCGGCTGCCGGGCAACGCGGTCTCGACCTCGGCGGCCATGACCTCCGGGACCTCGTAATTGCGTCCGCTGATCGCGGGCCCGAGAAACGCCGAGAGGTCCCCGGCGTGCGCGCCGAGCGACAGCATCGCCTCGACGGTGCGCGCCACGACGCCGTTCTGCGTACCGACGCGCCCGGCGTGGACGGCGGCCACCACACCGGCGCGCGCGTCGCCCAATAGAACGGGCACGCAATCGGCGGTGACCACCGCCAATGCCAATCGCGGCGTGGCGGTGACCAAGGCGTCGGTCTTGTCGACCGGGCGCTCCGTGGCTTCGTCGACCACGACGACGCGATTCCCGTGTACCTGATTCATCCACACGATTCCGTCGTCGCCCAATCCGGTGGCGCCGCTGAGCCGTTTGCGGTTGGCGGCCACGGCCTGCGGATCGTCGCCGACGTGGTCGCCGAGGTTGAAAGTGTCGAACGGCGGCGCGGAGACACCGCCGGCCCGTGTCGTGGTCACGCGCCGTATGCGAACCGTCACGGTCGCCAGTATTGCCGGATCAGTGGCGCATGAACGGCGGCACGTCGACGTCGTCGTCATCGTCCCCGCCGATACTTACCGTCGCACCGTTGGTGTGCACCGGCACGCTCGCCGGATCCGCAGGCTCGAACAGCGACGTGCTCACTTTGCCGGCCTTACCCGGGGTGATGCCTTGCCCTTCGGCAGGGCTGACGACCGGTTTGCGTCCCGGACCGGCGGAGTCGAATCCCGCGGCGATCACGGTGACCCGCACCTCGTCTCCGAGCGAGTCGTCGATCACCGTGCCGAAGATGATGTTGGCATCGGGATGAGCGGCGTCCTGCACCAGCGACGCGGCCTCGTTGATCTCGAACAGGCCCAGATCGCTGCCCCCCGCGACCGAGAGCAGCACACCCTGCGCGCCCTCCATCGACGCCTCCAGCAGCGGCGAGTTGATCGCGATCTCGGCGGCTTTGAGCGCACGACCGTCACCGCGCGCCGAACCGATGCCCATCAGCGCGGTGCCCGCCCCGCTCATCACACCCTTGACGTCGGCGAAGTCGACGTTGATCAGGCCCGGCGTCGTGATCAGGTCGGTGATCCCCTGCACGCCGTTGAGCAGCACCTCGTCGGCGCTGCGGAACGCGTCCATCAGCGAGACCGCGGCGTCGCCCATCTGTAGTAGACGGTCGTTGGGAATCACGATGAGCGTGTCGCAGCTCTCCCGCAACGCCTGGATGCCGTTCTCGGCCTGGTTGCTGCGCCGCTTTCCCTCGAACGAGAACGGCCGCGTCACCACGCCGACGGTCAGCGCGCCCAACTTGCGCGCGATCGACGCCACCACCGGCGCGCCGCCGGTGCCGGTGCCGCCGCCCTCGCCCGCCGTGACGAACACCATGTCGGCGCCGCGCAGCAGCTCCTCGATGTCGTCCTTGGCGTCCTCGGCGGCCTTGCGCCCCACTTCGGGATCGGCGCCCGCGCCGAGACCTCGCGTGGAGTCGCGACCGACGTCGAGCTTGACGTCGGCGTCGCTCATCAACAACGCCTGGGCGTCGGTGTTGATGGCGATGAACTCCACGCCCTTGAGGCCCTGCTCGATCATCCGGTTGACGGCGTTGACTCCGCCGCCTCCGATGCCGACCACCTTGATGACGGCGAGGTAGTTGTGTGGGGGGGTCATCGCGATCCCTTCCTCCCAAGTTGTCCGACGACACGCCGACCGGCTTGACAGGCCCTGCAAACCCTAAACCTCAACCAGAGGGTTATAGTTATGTCAAGTTGTTCCGCGCAACCAGAACGGTAGGGCGAGGTCGCGACCTGACGATGCAGGCGCGCCGACACGCGCGACAAATTTTTTTCCGTGCATCGCGCGCTGGACATGCACGAACTCACTTCACGGTCGGCAGGTCCGGACTCGAGACGTCGTAGGTCTTCCCCGGCTGGGTGAGCAACGCCCCGAGTTTGAGCGCCTTCTCCTCGGTCCGGTCGGTCGTTCCCCACACCACCTCCCTGCCGTCGATCAACTGCAGGGTGATAGCCGCGACCGAGGGGGCCGCGATGCGGGCGACCTGCGCGGCGACCTCCGGGCGCAGCGACGTCATCACCTGCAGCGCCGCCTTGGTCGGTTCGTCGTTGGGACCGGGATTCTCGGTGTCGAGGTAGGGCACCCCCGGCGGCGGTAAGCCGATCGCGAAGTCGACGCCGTCGCGGTCGAACAGATGCGGTCCGTCGGGATAGTCCTTGACGACCACCGGCACGCGCTCGACGACGGTGATCCGCAGAGTGGACGGGTATTGCCGCTGAACACGCGCGCTGGCGATGCGCCGGATCGCGGCCACCCGTTCGGCGACGCTGTCGGTGTCTACCTGCAGCAGGGGCGTGCCCGGCGCGACGGCCGCGGCCGCCACGATCTCTTCCTGTGTCACCGCACCCACACCCGTGACCACCGTATTGCGCACCGCCATCGCCGGGGTGAAGTACAGCAGCAGGCCGAGCCCGACGACGATGACGCTGATCAGCGCCGACCACATCAGCACCTTGAGGCCGCGGACGGTTCCGCGGCGCAGTTTTCTGGTATCCCCTGCGGGTTTGCCCAGCGCGCGCCGCTTGGCCTCCCTGCGGGCCTGTTCGATCGCCATGGCGCGGGCCTGCGCTGCGCGGCGCTCCTCACGCTCGCGGCGCGCACGCCGGCGCGGACCTTCGAAATCCGTTGCTGCGGTTGGCGTTTCAGGATCCTGCGGCATCTCCTCCGGTGGCGGGGGCGGCTCCCCCGGCTCGGACGCCGTCGAGGACTCCGGAGACTCCGGGTCACGGTCGATCGGCCCGGTCATCGCGACCCCGGCGTGCTCCGGTTGGCCTTGACGCGCAACGCGGTGACGATCTCCGGGCCGAGCATCGTGACATCACCGGCACCCATGGTGACCACGACGTCGCCCGGTGCGGCGGCCTCGGCCACCCGCGCCGGCACCGCAGAGAAGTCGGGCACGTACGTGCCTGGCACGCTGATGTGTTCGACGACGCTCGCGCCGCTGACGCCCGGGATCGGCTGCTCGCGGGCGGCATAGACATCGAGCACGAACACTTCGTCGGCGCCGTCGAGCGCCTGTCCGAACTCGCGCGCGAATGTCTGTGTGCGCGAATACAAATGCGGTTGGAAGACGACGATCGAACGACCGCCGGCCTGCTCGGTGACGGTACGCAGTGCGCTGAGCGTGGCGCGCACCTCGGTCGGATGGTGCGCGTAGTCGTCGAAGACACGCACACCGTTGGCTTCTCCGACCAACTCGAACCGGCGCCGCACCCCTTCGAAACCGGCCAGCCCGTCGAGCACGACGTCGACCGGCGCGCCGGCCTCGATCGCCGCGAGCACGGCGCCGATCGCGTTGAGCGCCATGTGTCGTCCCGGTACCGCGAGGCGCATCACCCGGGGATGCGGTTCGTCGGCGAACTGGATGTGCGCCACCGCGCCGGTGTCGTGCTGCTCCCAGCTCAACAAGGTGCCCTGCAACCGACGGCTCGGGTCGCTGCCGTAGCGCAGTACGCGGATGCCCAACTCCTCGGTGCGCTCCGCGAGTGCCGCGGCTCCGGGGTCGTCGGTGCAGACCACAAGAGCGCCACCGGGTTTGAGGCGTTCGACGAAGTCGTCGAACACGGCGCCGTAAGCCTCGGCGCTTCCGAAGAAGTCGAGGTGGTCGGCCTCGATGTTCGTCACCACCGCGACATCCGGGCTGTACTCCAGCAGTGAGCCGTCGCTTTCGTCGGCCTCCGCCACGAAGCAGTCACCGCTGCCGTTGTGGGCATTGGTGCCCGCCTCGCCGAGATCACCGCCCACCGCGAACGACGGGTCGAACCCGCTGTGCTGCAACGCCACGATGAGCATCGACGTCGTCGAGGTCTTGCCGTGCGTGCCGGTCACCATGAGCGTCTTGTGGCCCGCCATCAGCTTGGCCAGGACCACCGGCCGCAGGATCACCGGGATACCGCGCCGACGGGCCTCGACCAGTTCGGGGTTTGTCTTGGGAATGGCGGCGTGGGTGGTGACGACAGCGGTCGGCCCATCGGGCAGCAGGTCCAGCGAGGAGGCGTCGTGCCCGATTCGGATCGAGGCGCCGCGGGCGCGCAACGCCGCGACCGCGCGCGACTCCTTGGCATCGGAACCCGACACCAGCCCGCCACGGTCGAGCAGGATGCGCGCGATACCCGACATACCCGCACCGCCGATACCGACCATGTGCACCCGCTGCAGCTCTGCGGGCAACGACTTCGGTTTCACCACAGGCCCTTTCGGGACTCGGCGTGAGCAACCTCCATGGCGATCTCGGCGACCCGTCTGGCCGCGTCTCGGTGACCGGCCAGCGCGGCGCCCGCCGTCATCGTCTGCAACCGGCCGGGATCGGTGAGCAGGTCGACGACGGTCTCGGCGACGAAACCGGGCGACAGGTCGGCGTCGTCGACGATCAGCCCGCCCCCCGCCTCGACCACAGGAAGCGCGTTGAGCCGTTGTTCACCGTTGCCGATCGGCAGCGGAACGTACACCGCGGGCAAGCCCACCGCGGTCAGCTCGGCGACCGTCATCGCACCGGACCGGCACATCGCCACGTCTGCGGCGGCGTAGGCGAGGTCCATCCGGTCCAGATACGGCACCGCCACGTACGGCGGGTCGCCGTCGGCGGGCTCGCGCAGGTCGAGGGTGTTCTTCGGGCCATGTGTGTGCAGCACCGAGATACCTGCTGCCGCAAGATCTTTGGCGGCCCCCGACACCGCCCGGTTCAGCGACTGCGCGCCCTGCGACCCGCCGAACACCAACAACACCCGGGCGTCAGGGGCGAAACCGAAATGGGCGCGCGCCTCGGCCCGCAACGCCATGCGGTCCAGGGAGGTGATCGCCGCGCGCACGGGCACCCCGACCACCTCGGCTGTCCGGCCCAGTCCCGGGTCGGGAACGGCCGAGAGCACCCGCCGTGCCGAGCGGGCGCCGACCCGGTTGGCCCAGCCCGCGCTGGCGTTCGCCTCGTGCACCACCACCGGCACGCGCCTGCTTCGGCGCACACTGCGCGCGGCCAGATAGGCGGGCAGCGCGACGTAGCCGCCGAAGCCGATCACCACGTCGGCCTCGACCCTGTCGAGCAGCGCACGGGTCTGCCGCACCGCCCGGAGCACCCGGAGGGGCAGGCGGAGAAGGTCGGCGGAGAATTTGCGCGGCAGCGGCACCGGCGTGATCAGCTCGAGGTGATAGCCGCGTTCGGGCACCAGCCGGGTTTCCAGGCCGCGCTGGGTGCCGAGAGCGGTGATCCGCACGTCGGGCACGAGTTCGGACAGGGCGTCGGCCACCGCCATCGCCGGTTCGACGTGTCCCGCGGTACCACCGCCCGCGAGGACCACGGAGACTCCCCGGTCGTCCCCCGGCCGCCGAGGGACGGGACCAGTGTCGTTCACCCGTAACGCTGACCTTCCAGTGCGCGCCGCCGGCTATTCTCCGCGCGGCCGCCTCCATGATGCCTTGCCGTCCGAACCGGCCCACCGGCCGTCCGGCGTTTGCGTACGGGCTTGGCCGCCTGTTTGGCCGCGGGCTTGGGCGCTCGGGCGCGCTTTCCGGCCGAGGGTTTGCCGGATCGTTGCGAGCCGCGGCCGTTGAGCCGGTCTCGAACCGCCTCGGTCCGCGGCGGCACATAGGGCGCGGGCAGCGGCAGCCGGAGCAGCCTGTTGACGCGGTCGTCGCGGCCTGCTCGCAGCGCCGCGACCGCCTCCGGTTCGTGCCGCGCCGCGCTTGCCATGATGCCGATCATCAGAAGTGTTGTCGCCGTTGATGTTCCGCCTGCCGAGATGAGGGGTAGCTGCAGTCCGGTCACGGGGAGCAGACCGACCACATAGCCGACGTTGATGAACACCTGGCCCATGATCCACAGCGTCGCGGTGGCGGTGAGCAGGCGCAGGAACGGATCGGCGGAGCGCCGTGCGATGCGCATACCCGTGTAGGCGAACAACCCGAACAAGCAGAGCAGGCCGCCGGCGCCGATGAAGCCGAGTTCTTCGCCGATGATCGCGAAGATGAAGTCGTTGTGGGCGTTGGGCAGGTAGTTCCACTTGGCCGCCCCCTGGCCGAGGCCGTCGCCGAAGACGCCGCCGTTGGCCAGCGCGAACCGTGCCTGGCGGGCCTGGTATCCCGACCCCTGCGCATCGGCGCCCGGGTTGAGCCAGGACTGCACCCGCGCCGACCGGTAGCCCTCGGCCATCGCCAGGACCACGGCCGAGACGACGACCATGAACAGCGAGGACACGAACACCCGCAGGGGCAGTCCGGCGTACCAGAGCAGCCCCAGCAGGATGATGCCCAGCGACACCGTCTGCCCGAGGTCCGGCTGGGCGACGATGAGCGCCAGCGCGACGAATGCGGCAGGCACCAGCGGGATCAGCATCTCCCGCAGCGATGCCTGCTCCATGCGCCGGGCGGCCAGCAGATGCGCACCCCAGATGGCGAACGCGATCTTGGCCAGCTCGGAGGGCTGCATCGAGAACCCCGCGACCACGAACCATCCGCGAGAACCGTTGGACACCGTGCCGATTCCCGGGATCAGCACCAGGATCAACAGCACGATGGTCAGCGCGAAGCTGGAGAACGCCAAGCGGCGCATCAGTTGCACCGGGATGCGCATGGCGACGTAGAACGCGAACAGCCCGATGACCGTCCACAGCACCTGCTTGGCGAACACGACCCACGGCGACCCGTCCTGGTCGTAGGAGTACACCCCGGACGCCGACAGCACCATGGTCAGGCCCAGCGTGGTCAGTAGTGCGGCCACCGCGATGATGAGGTGAAACGACGTCATCGGGCGGCCGAGCCACGCGCCGACCCGGGTGCGGGGCCCCCCGGTCGCGGGCACCGGTTCGGCCGGTTTGTCTTCGGCGCCCGTCCTGCGCAGGCGCAGGCGGGTCAGGATCGTGGCCACCGGCGGTTATCGGGTTAGGGCGCGCACGGCGTCGGCGAACGCGTCGCCGCGGTGGCTGTAGCCGCTGAACTGGTCGAAGGAGGCACCGGCGGGGGCGAGCAGCACGGTGTCGCCGGACTCCGCGAGGCGGCGGGCGGCGTCGACCACGGCGGCCATGATCGCGTCGCCGGAGGCCGCTCCTCCGAGTCTGATCACACTAGTAACAGGACCAACATCCGACCCAATTGTCCCTTGCACCCCAAAATCCTCCCCCGTCACAACCTCGATGACGGGGACATCCGGGGCGTGTCGCGATAACGCCTCGGCGATCAGGGCCCGGTCGCGGCCGATCAACACGGCTCCGACCAGCCGATTTGCTACCGATGCGAGCAGCTCGTCGACCGAGGCGCCTTTGAGAAGGCCGCCGGCCACCCACACCACACGCGGGTAGGCGGCGATCGACGCCCGCGCCGCGTGCGGGTTGGTGGCCTTCGAGTCGTCGATATAGGTGACCCCGTCGACCGTGCCGACCACTTCCGCGCGGTGCCTGCCGACCCGGAAACCGGCGAGCCCGTCGGCGATGGCCGCCGGCGGCACGTCGACGGCACGGGCCAGGGCCGCGGCGGCGAGCGCATTGAGCACCCCGACCGGGCCGGCCACCGGGATCGACGCGGCTTGGGCCAGCGTCCAGCCGTCCTCGGGCGGATCACCGAACGCGTTGTCGACGAGCGTGCCGCCGACGACGCCCAGTTCGCCCGGGCCCGGCTGTCCCAGCCGGAACCCGACGCGAGTCGGGGCGGCCGCCGTCGCGAGCAGACCCGCGGCCACCGGGTCGTCGAGTCCGACCACCGCGACGCGGCCGTCGAGGACGCGGGCCTTGGCGTGGGCGTAGGCGGCCATGGACCCGTGCCAGTCGAGGTGGTCCTCGGCGACGTTGAGCACCACGCCCGCCTCCGGCCGCAGCGACGGCGCCCAGTGGAGCTGAAAACTCGAGAGCTCCACCGCAAGCAGGTCGGACGGTTCGGCGAGCACGTCGAGCACGGGGTTGCCGATGTTGCCGCACAGCACCGCGCGTCGGCCCGCGGCGACGAGCATGTCGTGCAACATCGAGGTGGTCGTGGTCTTGCCGTTGGTCCCGGTGACGACGAGCCAACGCCGCGACGGCCCGAACCAGCCCGCGCGGTCCAGTCGCCACGCCAGTTCCACGTCCCCCCAGATCGGCACGCCCGCTCGCGCCGCGGCGGCCAGCACGGGTGCGGTCGGGGCGAATCCGGGGCTGGTGACGACGAGCGCGTATTGGCTGATGGTGGCCTGGGCCTCGGCGGTGGTGACGACCTTCGCGGGGGTGATCAACCGCTGCAGCGCCAACGGATCGTCGTCGCAGATCGTCAACCGGACGCCGGTGGGTTCGAGCACGGCGCTCACCGAGCGGCCGGTCAGGCCCGCGCCGGTCACCAGTACCCGGGCGCCGGGAACCAGCGGCTCGAGGTGGGTCATGTCAGGCACCGACGGTCGTCAACCACTCGCTGTAGAACAACGCGACGCCGAGCCCGCAGGCGATCGCGGTGAGCAGCCAGAACCGGATGATCACCGTGGTTTCGGCCCACCCCACCAGCTCGAAGTGATGGTGGAACGGCGCCATCCGGAACACCCTGCGACCGGTGGTGCGGAACGCCAGGATCTGCACGACGACCGAGACCACCTCGGCGACGAACAGGGCGCCGAGCACCACGGCCAGCATCTCGGTGCGGCTGGTCACCGAGAGTCCGGCGATGATGCCGCCGAGGGCCAGCGAGCCGGTGTCGCCCATGAAGATCTTGGCCGGGGCGGCGTTCCACCAGAGGAATCCGATGCAGGCGCCCGCGGTGGCCGCGGCGATGATCGCCAGATCGAGAGGGTCGCGCACGTTGTAACAGCCGAGGCCCGGGCTCGTCGCGCAGGCGTTGCGGAACTGCCAGAACGTGATCAGCACATAGGCCGCGCACACCATCGCCATCGCGCCCGCGGCCAGCCCGTCGAGCCCGTCGGTGAAATTCACCGCGTTCGACCACGCGCTGACCACCACGATGCAGAACAGCACGAACAGCGCGGGTGGCAGTGTGACCGTGGCGATCTCGCGCACATAGGACAGTTCGGCGCTGCCCGGCGTCAACCCGTCGGCGTTGCGGAATTGCAGGGCCAGCACGCCGAAGATCACCGCGGCGGCCAGTATGCCGACGGTTTTCGCGGTCTTGTTCAGCCCGAGGTTGCGTGAGCGCCGGATCTTGATCAGGTCGTCGACGAATCCGACGACGGCCAGGGCGCTGGCCAGAAACAGCACGAGCAGGCCGGAAGCCGAGGGCCCCCGACCGTCGATTACGACGCCGACGAGATGGGTGCCCAGGTAGCTGGCCCAGATGCCGGCGACGATCGCGACGCCGCCCATCGAGGGGGTGCCGCGCTTCTTGGCGTGGGTGGGCGGTCCGTCCTCGCGGATCTCGTGGCCGAGTCCCTGCCGGGTGAACAGCCGGATCAGCAGCGGGGTGAGCAGGATCGAGACCGTCAGCGCGATGCCGACGGCGATGAGGATCTGCCTCATGCGTGCGGATCCCGGGTGTCGGCGGGCCCAAGGTCGAGCAACGCTTCGGCGAGCGCGCCGAGGCCGGCCGCGTTGGAGGCCTTCACCAGCACCACGTCGTACGGTCGCAGTTCGGCGCGCAGGAGTTCCAGCGCCGCGTCAGCGTCGGCGACCATGGTGGCCTCAGCCCCCCACGATCCCTCCATCACCGCGCCGTGGTGCATGGCGCTCATAGCCCTCCCGGTTCCGACGACGACGAGTCGTGACACATCTAAGCGCACGGCCAGCCGGCCGATGCGGTCATGCTCGGATATCGCGTCGTCGCCGAGTTCGGCCATCTCGCCGAGCACCGCCCAGCTGCGCCGGCGGCCCCCGCCTCCCCTGCGTCCCCTGCGCTCCGCGCGTGGGCCCTCCGCGCGTGGGCCCTCGCGGGCCATCCACGCCAGCGCCTTGAGACCGGCGCCCATCGAGTCGGGGTTGGCGTTGTAGGCGTCGTTGATGACGGTGACGCCGTCGCTGCGGGTGGCGACCTGCATGCGGTGTTCGGACACGGGACCGGCGGTGGCCAGCGCGGCGGCCACCTGCTCGAGGGACGCACCGCACTCCAGCGCCACGGCCGCCGCGCACAGGGCGTTGGACACCTGGTGGTCCCCGTGTACGGCCAGCGCGACGTCCACGGACTCCGCGCCGGCGTGCAGGGTGAACCGCGGCCTGGCGAGCTCGTCGAGCGTGACCGCCTCGGCCCACACGTCCGCGTCCCGGCCGCCCGGCTCCCGCGACACCTGCACGATGCGCGCGACGGTCTTTGCGGCCATCGCCGCCACCGCGGTGTCGTCGACATTGAGCACAACCGCTCCCGTCGATGGGACAGCTTGCGGCAGTTCGGATTTGGTCTCTGCGATGGCCTCGCGTGAACCGAATTCACCGAGGTGTGCGGTGCCCACGTTGAGCACCACCCCGATCGAGGGTGGGGCGATCGCGGCGAGCGCTGCGATGTTGCCGCGATGCCGTGCCGACATCTCCAACACCAGGAAGTCGGTGGATCGCGTCGCGCGCAACACCGTCCACGGATGCCCGAGTTCGTTGTTGAACGACCCAGGCGGCGCGATCACCTCGCCGAGCGGCGCCAGTACCGCGGCCACCAGGTCCTTGGTCGAGGTCTTACCCGATGATCCGGTGATACCGATGATCGTGAGCCCGCCCGCGACGAGTTCGGCGGCGACCGCACCGGCCAGCTTCGCCAACGCGCCAAGCACGGCTGCGCCCGAACCGTCGACGTCGTGTTCGAGCACCCCCGCTCCGCCGTCGGATGTCTCCGGTGTCGGATGGACGACGACCGCCGGCACTCCGACCGGGCGGGCGGCCAGCACCGCCGCCGCCCCGGCCTGCACCGCCGCGGCGGCGAAGTCGTGTCCGTCCGAGCGGGCTCCCGGCAGTGCGAGGAAGAGGCCTCCGGGCGTGACGGCCCGCGAGTCGAACTCGACGGTGCCGGTGATCCGGGTGGTCGCGGCGTCCGCGTCGGAGATGTCGGCCAACCGGCCGCCGACGATCTCGGCGATCTGAGCCAGCGTCAGGTTGATCACGGCCGGGATCTCCGTGCCTCGAGAGCGCGCGCCAACTCCTCGCGGTCGTCGAACGGCCGGGTGACCCCGGCGCTGGTCTGGCCGGCCTCGTGGCCCTTCCCGGCGACGAGCACGACGTCCCCGGGTCGCGCCCACGCCACCGCGTGCTCGATCGCGGCAGCGCGATCGCCGATCTCGACGATGTCGGCGCGTCCTCGCGCCGCGCCGGCCACGATGGCCGCGCGGATCTCGGCGGGGTCCTCGTCACGCGGATTGTCGTCGGTCACCACCACCAGATCGGCCAGGTCTGCCGCGACGCGGCCCATCGGACCCCGCTTGCCGGCATCGCGGTTGCCACCCGCTCCGAACACGACCGCCAACCGGCCGTCGATCTGCGCCCGCAGCGTCTCCAGCACCGCTTGCAGGGCGCCGGGCTTGTGCGCGTAGTCGACCAGCGCCAGGAAGTCCTGCCCGCGCTCGACGGGCTCCATCCGCCCCGGAACCGTCGCGGTGCGCAGGCCGGGCACGGCCTGTTCGGGTGACACCCCGACAGCATCGAGCAACGCGATCGCCAGCAGGCAGTTGGCCACGTTGTAGCGACCCGGCAGCCCGATCTGCAGATGGTGGTGCACCCCCGCGGGGTCCACTGCGAAGAACTCCTGCGCGTTGCGGCCCACTGTGCGGACGTCCTCGATACGCCAGTCGGCGACGCGGCCGGTCGCGCTGACCGTCACCGGTTCGCGGGCCAGCCTGGCCATCTCCCGGCCGGCATCGTCGTCGACGCACAGCACGGAAAGGTCTGCGCGGTTGGGGGATTCGGGAGCAAACAGTCGAGCCTTGGCCTCGAAGTAGTCCCGCATCGTCGGGTGGAAGTCGAGGTGGTCGCGCGAGAGGTTCGTGAACCCGCCGACCGCGAAGCGCACTCCGTCGACGCGGCCGAGGGTGAGCGCGTGGCTCGAGACCTCCATCGCGACGGTGTCGACGCCCTGCTCGACCATCACCGCGAGCAGCGCCTGCAGATCGGGCGCCTCGGGTGTGGTGAGGACGCTGGCCTGATCGCGTCCGTCGATTCGGATGCCGACGGTGCCGACGAGTCCCGCCGTCCGCTCCGCCGATCGCAGCCCGGCCTCCACCAGATAGGTGGTGGTGGTCTTGCCGGAGGTGCCGGTGACCCCGATGACCCGCAGCCGCTCGGACGGCCGCCCGTAAACCTCGGCGGCCACCTCGCCGAGCACCGACCGCGGTGCCGGATGGACCACGACCGGGATCTGCGCTTCTGATTCCAACAGCGCCAGCCCGTCGGGGTCGGTGAGAATCGCTGCCGCACCGCGTGCGGTCGCCTCGGCGGCGTAGCGGCCGCCGTGCGACGACGCTCCCGGTAGCGCGGCGAACAGGTCGCCCGGCTCGACGTCCCCGCTGCGCAGCGTCACGCCGGTGACGCGGATGTCGGGTACGGCACCGCCCGCGGGCACCGCCTGGACCTGCCCGGCCAGCGGTCCGAGCGCCGCGCCGGCGGGATGGCTGGGTCGCAGGTTCATGGCGTTGACACAGTACCCAGTCGCCCTTCCGCGCCCGCGACATATCGGGGCGGCCCGCAGCGCCGTCAGTCGGCTACCAAGGTCAACCGCGAGCCGGGATCCGGCGACAGCGGCACGTTCTCGCGCTGTAGCAGCCAGGAGGCGATGTTGTGGAACAACGGCGCCGATGTGGTGCCGGGCTGACCGTCGGCCGTGCGCTGCGGGTGATCCATCATGATGGCGACGACGTACCGCGGGTCGTCGGTGGTGGCGATGCCGGCGAAGGTGATCCAGTAGACGTCGCTGTAGTAGCACCCGCAGGCCGGGTTGATCTGCTGCGCGGTGCCCGTCTTCCCGGAGATCTGATATCCCTCGACGGCCGCCTGCGAGCCCGTGCCCTGTTGCACCCCGGTGGGGTCGCGCTGCACCGTGGCCCGCAACATGTGCCGCACCGTTCTCGCGGTCTGCGGCGAGACCACCCGAATGCCTTCGGGGCGGGGCTCGTCGGTGCGGGTTCCGTCGGAAGCGATGGTGGTCTTCACGATGCGCGGCGGGATGCGCACCCCATCGTTGGCGATGGTCTGGTACATGCCCGCCATCTGCAGCAGGGTCATCGAAAGGCCTTGCCCGATGGGCAGGTTGGAGAATGTGCTGCCCGACCACTGGTCGATCGGGGGAACCAGACCCGCGCTCTCGCCCGGCAACCCGACCCCGGTGCGCTGGCCGAGCCCGAACTTGCGCACCATTTCGAAGAAGCGCTCCGGGCCCAGCCGTTGCGCCAGCATCAGCGTGCCGACGTTGGAGGACTTACCGAAGATGCCCGTGGTGGTGTAGGGCATCGTCCCGTGCTCCCACGCGTCGCCGACGGTGACGCCGCCCATGTGGATCGAACCGGGTACCTGAAGCACCTCGTCGGGATTCGACAGCCCGTACTCGATGACCGACGCGGCGGTGATGACCTTGTTGACCGAACCCGGTTCGTAGGGCGAGGACACCGCGGGGTTGCCCAGTTGGCGGTGCTCCTGCCTGCCGATGTCCTGGCTCGGGTCGAACGTGTTGTCGTTCGCCATGGCCAGCACCTCAGCGGTCTTGGCGTCCAGGACGACCGCCGAGACGTTCTTGGCGCCGGACAGGTTCTTGGCCTGCTGCACCTGCTGCTGGACGTAGAACTGGATGTCGTCGTCGATGGTCAGCATGACCGTGGAACCGTCGACCGCGTCGTGGCGGTTACGGTAGCTGCCCGGGATGACCACGCCGTCGGAGCCACGGTCGTAGGTGATCGATCCGTCCGTGCCCGCCAAGACCGCATCCAGTGAATCCTCGAGTCCCAGCAGGCCGTGTCCATCCCAGTCGATGCCGCCGACGACGTTGGCCGCCAGGGAGCCACCCGGATACTGGCGCAGATCCTGTCGCTCCGAACCGACTTCGGGGAACTTCTTGGTGATCGCCTCGGCGATGGCGGGATCGACCGCTCGCGCGAGATAGACGAAAGTCTCGTTGCTCTTGAGCTTCTTGAGGACCGTGGCGGCGTCCGGCTTGTTGTTCAGTCGCGACGCGACCTCGGCGGCGATGTCGCGCAGCCTGCGGTCGGGTTCGGGCGCCTCGGTGCTTTTCGCCCTGGCCTCCTCCAACTGCTTGCGGATCCTCTGCGGCTGGAAGGTCAGCGCGCGCGCCTCGATGGTGAAGGCGAGCTTGTCGTTGTCGCGGTCGACGATCGCCCCGCGAACGGCCTTGTCGACGTCGGTGACCTTGAGCTGGCTCGCCGCCTCGGCCCGCAACCCATCCGCGCGCGGCACCTGTAAGTGGAACAGCTGTCCCGCCGCGACGATCAGCACGAGGAAGATCGCCGCGTTGCCGACTCGATGCCGGAATACGAAAGATGCGCTGCGAAGGCCGGTTTCGGCGATGGGAGCGCGAGTCCGGCGGGCCCTGGCCGAGCGCTCCTGGGAACCGGCGGCCGGTGCCGCTTTACGGGTCTTACGCTCGCCGCGGCTCATGCGCCGGGACCCGCCGGAGGCGCGACCGCGGGGCTGAACTGTTCGGCGCCGGGGACGGGACCCGGCAGCACCTGTGGGTTCGGGATGTGCAGCTCGCCGGGCGGGGCCGTCGGCGCCGAGGGCGGGACCATCGGCCCAGGTGCGGCACCGGCCACCTGCGGTTGTCCCGGAACAATCGGCGGTTGCCCCGGAACAATCGGCGGTTGCCCCGGAACAATCGGCGGTTGTCCCGGAACCGCCTGCGGCACCGCACTGGGGGTTGGCGCGGTACGCGTAGGCATGCGAACGGTGACCTCGCGGGGATCGACGACTCGCGGAGCGGGCGGTCGCGGACCGGGTGGCGGCGGCTGCGGGGTCGCGTCGGGCAGCGGTGTGTTCAGCGGCGGGGGCGGTACGCCTTCGGCCGGTTTGGGTGTGCCGACCACCACCCAGTTACCCGCGGGGTCCTGTACGAGGTGTGCGGTGTCGCGGGACGGGATCATTCCCAGCTCACGCGCGGATTCGGCCAACGCGGGGGCCGCCTGCGCCTCGAGCACATCGCGCTCGAGCGCTTCCTTCTGTTGCAGCAGAGCCTGATTCGTCTCGCGAGCGTTGCCCAGTTGATAGGACCGCTCGGCGGCGTCGGTGGACAACCACAGGGTCGTCCCGAGGCCCATCCCCAGCGAGCCGATCACCAACACCACGAACGGCACCCTGGCCACCAGGGCCCGCGGGCTGAGCTCCACCGAAGCCAGCTTGACGATGAGGCGCTGCCGTAGTGGTGTCCGAACAACCTTGGGCGCCTTGGCTTTTCGCGCCTTGGACCGCGCCTTTGCCTGGCTGGCGCTCTTGGGCCGGCCGGGTGCATCGGTCGGACGCGGGATGGGGTTGGTCTGGGGTGCCGAACGCAGCGGTCGCTGGTCGCGGGTCGGCTTGCGCCGCGCTTGCGGGTCGGCCGAGCGCCGCTGGGCACCACGGGCGGTGCGCCGACGTTCGTCGGCGCGACGGACGCCCTTTGCGCCCTTGGCCTGCTTGGTCTGCTTGGTCTGCTTGGCCTGTTTGGTTTTCACCTGGCTGCCCCCACCTTCTCCAGTGCTCGTAGCCGCACAGGGGCGCTACGCGGGTTCCGTTCGATCTCCTCTGGAGTTGCACGCTCGGCGCCGCGAGTCAGTGCGACGAACTCCGGCTCGTGACCGGGCAGTTCCACCGGTAAGCCGGGCGGCGTCCTGGACGCCGTTGCGGAGGCGAAGGCCGCCTTGACGATGCGGTCTTCGAGTGACTGATAGGCCATCACGACGATGCGCCCCCCGGGAGCCAGAGCGTTCAGCGCCGCAGGCAACGCGTCACGCAGCGAGTCCAGTTCGCCGTTGACCGCAATCCGAAGCGCTTGAAACGTGCGCTTCGCCGGGTGTCCTCCGGTGCGGCGCGCCGGCGCGGGGATCGCCTGATACAGCAGCTCGACGAGCTCACCGGTGGTACGGAACGGTTGTCGCGCGCGCCTGCGGATGAGCTGGGCCGCGATCCGGCTCGCGAAGCGCTCCTCGCCGAACTCTCGCAGCAGACGGGTCAGCGATTGCTGGTCGTAGGTGTTCACCACGTCGGCGGCGGTCAGTTCGGCGTCGGGGTCCATCCGCATGTCCAGCGGCGCGTCGGCGGCGTAGGAGAAGCCGCGCTCGGTGCGGTCGAGCTGCATCGAGGACACGCCGAGGTCGAACAGGACCCCGTCGACCTGACTGGCCCAGTAGCCGTCGTCGCCCAGCACCCTGCCGATGCCGTCGTACCGCGTGCGGACCAGCATCACCCGGTCACCGAACCGTGAGAGGCGCTCGCCGGCGATCCTTAGGGCGTCGGGGTCGCGGTCCAAGCCGATCAGCCGCAGGCCGGGCAGTTCGGTCAGGAAGCGCTCCGCGTGTCCGCCGGCTCCGAGAGTTGCGTCGACAAGCACGGCGCCCTCACCGTCGGAACTCCGCCGTGTCAGTGCGGGTGTGAGTAGTTCGACGCAGCGGTCCAGCAGGACGGGGATGTGTCCGTGGTCGCCGCTGCGCCGTTCCATCGCGTTGCCTCCGTCTAACGCCCCTGCACCGAGGTCCCTGTCCGAGAGCGCGGACCTGGCGTCGGGGAAGTACGCCAGGGCCGGTTCGGGCAGAGGCCGCGATGCACGGGCCGGGTGCCTGTGCCTGCGTCGACCTGTCGCCGAGTCAGATGATGTCGTGCAGAGCTTCATCGGTGGCCGCGGAAAAGTTCTCTTCGTGGGTCTGCTGGTACTCCTGCCATGCGGTGGAATCCCAGATTTCCAGGTAATCGACCGATCCGATCACCACGCAGTCCTTCGAGAGGTTCGCGTAGCGGCGGTGATCGGCCGACAGGGTGATTCGGCCTTGTGCGTCGGGATGCTGTTCGTCGGTGGCGGCGGCGAGGTTCCGTAGGAATGCGCGCGCCTCCGGGTTGCTGCGCGATGCCTGCGACGCCCGTCGGGCCAACTTCTCGAACTCGGCGCGCGGGTAGACGGCAAGGCTGTGATCTTGGCTCTTGGTGACCATCAACCCTCCTGCCAGCGCGTCGCGGAACTTGGCGGGCAGCGTGAGCCGCCCCTTGTCGTCGAGCTTCGGCGTGTAGGTGCCGAGAAACATCTCGTCACCTCCGCCCTGCCAGTCAACGGAGCCCCGGTCGCTCCGTTGCCCGCCACTTTACCCCACAATCCCCCACCTTCCACCATTTGAGTGTCAAAAATCCTGGTGAGTCCCCACAGCACGCCCCACGTTGGGGGCCGTAACGGCGGTAGGACCCCTGCGGGTAGCGCAGTGACAGAGAAAAGCGCAGCTGAGAGGCGTGTGGGCGGCGGTGGGGCGCGGTGGGGTGATCAGCCGCCGAACACACGAAAAAAGGGGCAGCCCGCCGTGCGGGCTACCCCAGTGTCGTGTCAGGGCCTATTCGTCGAAGCGGCGCCGGAAGCGATCCTCCATGCGACTGGCGAACGAACCGCCCGAGCCCTTGCCCCGCTTCTGACGGGGGGCGCCCGGTTCGGCGACCGCCCGGTCGCGCCCACCGGGGATGCGCGGGCCGGTGATGGCGAACACCACACCGCCGAACATCACGATGAACCCGAGGACCGACAGCACCGGAAAGCCACCGATCTGGGTGGCGGGTATCGCGACACCGGCCACCAGCATCGCGAGCCCGAGCACGAAGAGCGCGGCCCCCTGCAGGCGACGCCGCGTCGAGGGTGCGCGCAGCGTCCCGCCCCTGACGCTCGAAGCGAACTTCGGGTCCTCGGCATAGAGCGCGCTCTCGATCTGATCGAGCATGCGTTGCTCATGATCGGAGAGTGGCATTCGTCCCTCCCTCGGAACCCAGGGGCCGACCGCGGCCGTGTCGATGTTCAAAGTCTTGTGTGCCCGCGTTCACGGTCATCTAACAGTCATGATACGAGGTCGATCTGAGCCGTACCACCTAGTTGGATGCCCGATTGTATGACGGACGCCGCCGCCTGGGAGGCACAGGCGACTTCGCTCGATAATGGTTGCAACGACACCGCCCGACACGCGGAGAGGCAGACACAGTTGGCGACATTTCTGATCGATCTGTCGCCGAGCGATATGCAACGCCGGCTCGGTGACGCGCTCGCGGTTTACGTCGACGCGATGCGCTATCCGCGCGGCACCGAGGCTCAGCGGGCGTCGATGTGGCTGGAGCACACCCGCAGGCCGGGATGGAAGGCCGTCGCGGCGGTGTCCGTCGGCGGTGCCGACAAGGCAGATCGAGTCGGCGGTGCCGACAAGGCAGACCGAGTCGGCGGTGCCGACAAGGCAGACCGAGTCGGCGGTGCCGACAAGGCAGACCGAGTCGAGCTGGCCTCCGCCCCGATCGTCGGAATCGCCTATGGCTACTGCGGCGCCCCCGACCAGTGGTGGCAGCAGCAGGTGGTGGCCGGGCTGCAGCGCGTGGGCGCAGACCGCACGCACATCGCTGCTTTGATGACGAGCTACTTCGAGCTCACCGAATTGCACATCCACCCCAGCGCCCAGGGGCGGGGGCTCGGTGAAGCGTTGGCTCGCCGATTGCTCTCCGACCGGCGGGAGTCCCATGTGCTGTTGTCGACGCCGGAGATCAACGGTGAGGCGAACCGGGCGTGGCGGCTGTACCGCAGGCTCGGCTTCGCCGACGTCATCCGTGGCTACCACTTCGCGGGCGATCCGCGGGCGTTCGCCATCCTGGGCCGGTCATTGCCGCTGTGACACCGATTCGACGTCGCCGACGCCTCGGCTCTCCGATTTGACGTCGCCGACGCCTCGGCTCGGTCCCGTCTGGCACGATGACCACGTGCCGGCCCGCCACCGCAGCAGCAGAACCCGCCTGTTCGCACTCGTGATGCTGATCCTCGTCGTGCTTCCGACCGCCGTCGGCTGCGTGCGGGTGCGGGCCTCGATCACGGTCTCCCCCGACGACCGGGTGTCCGGTCAGATCGTCGCGGCGGCAAAGCCGCGAAACGCCGACGACAAAGGCCCGCAGCTGCTGAACAACCTGCCGTTCGCCAACAAGGTGGCGGTCTCGGAGTACAGCCGCGACGACTATGTCGGGTCCCAGGCGGTGTTCTCCGACCTCACCTTCGCCGAAGTCCCTCAGCTCGCCAACATGAATCGCGACGCCGCCGGTGTCGACCTCTCGTTGCGCCGCGCGGGCGACCTCGTCATCCTCGAGGGTCGCGCCGACCTCACCTCGCTCAGCGACTCGGAGGCCGACGTCTCGCTGACCGTGTCGTTTCCCGGCGAAGTCACCTCGACCAACGGGGATCAGGTGTCGACCGAGATCGTCGAATGGAAGTTGCGGCCCGGCGTGGTCAGCACGATGAACGCCCAAGCCCGCTACACCGACCCCAGCGCGCGGTCCTTCACCGGCGCCGCGATCTGGCTCGGCCTCGGCTCCTTCGTGGTGGCGGCCATCATCGGGGCCTTGGCCTACATGAGCCGCGACCAATCGCCGAAAGTGGGCGAAGCCCGCGATTAGCAGTCGGATCGCCGCCGGTCCTCACTTGCTCGGACCACTCATGCAGGCTCTACGCTGAAGGCGTTCGGGGCAGGGTGGTCGCACAGAGAAAGGGGCGCCCGCTGAGCGTGCATGCCACGGCACCGTCAGCCGTCGAGCTGGCCGGCGCCGTCACCGATCAGCTGCGGGGCTATCTGCAGGAGCGTCGCGGTGAATGCGCCTACATGGGCGACGACTACGCCGAAATGACCGCTGCGCTGGAGGAATTCGTGCTTCGCGGCGGCAAGCGGCTACGGCCCGCTTTCGCCTACTGGGGCTGGCGGGCGGTCGCCGACCGGCCCGAGAACCCGCTCGAGCCCGAAATGCTGCGGTTGTGTTCGGCGCTCGAACTGCTGCATGCCTGCGCGCTGGTGCACGACGACGTCATCGACGCCTCCGCGACGCGTCGCGGGCTGCCGACCGTGCACCGGCTGTTCACCGAGCGGCACCGCACCCGTGGCTGGCACGGATCGGCCGAGCAGTTCGGCATGTCGGCGGCGATCCTGCTCGGCGACCTGGCGCTGGTTTGGGCCGACGACATCGTCGCTACGGCCGACCTGTCCGCCGACGCCGCCCTGCGGGTCCGCCGGGTGTGGAGCGCGATTCGCACCGAGGTGCTCGGCGGGCAGTACCTCGATATCGTTGCCGAGGCCAGCGGAGCCGACTCGGTGGCTTCGGCGCTGACGGTCAACATCTACAAGACAGCGTCGTACACGATCACCCGGCCGCTGCAACTCGGCGCCGCCGCTGCAGCCGACCGGCCCGACGTCCAGGCCGCCTTCCACGACTTCGGCACCGACCTCGGCGTCGCGTTCCAGCTGCGCGACGACGTGCTCGGGGTGTTCGGCGATCCCGCTGTCACGGGGAAGCCGTCCGGCGACGATCTTCGGGCCGGCAAGCGCACCGTGCTGTTGGCCGAGGCGGTCGAACTGGCGGAGAAGGCCGATCCCATGGCGGCGAAGCTATTGCGCACCTCCATCGGGTCCACACTCACCGAGGTCCAGGTCAACGAGCTGTGCGGAGTGATCGAGTCTGTCGGCGCGCTGGCCGCGGTGGAGAACCGCATCGAAGAGCTCACCCGCCGCGCGCTCGACACCCTCGATTCGGCCGCCATCGATGCCCATGCCAAGGCGGGGTTGTCCGAACTCGCCCGATTGGCCGCGAATCGAACTGCATGACGATGACGCCCTCACCATCGAAGCTGCCGTCGAAAGTCGGTTTGGCTCAGCATATTTCGCGGTTGACGTCGTTCGCGACCTCACCACAGGCCCAGCCCGCCCGGCTCGGCTTCGTCGGCGCTGTCCTGATCACCGCGGGAGGGCTGGGCGCGGGCAGCACCCGGCTGCACGACCCGCTTCTGGAGTCGGTCCACCTGTCGTGGCTGCGGTTCGGGCACGGGCTGGTGCTGTCTTCGGTCCTGCTGTGGGGCGGCGTGGCACTGATGCTGGCGGCCTGGCTGTGGCTGGGGCGCCGGGTGATCAACCGCACCGAGACCGAATACACGATGGTGGCCACGACGGGCTTCTGGCTGGCGCCGCTGCTCCTCAGCGTCCCGCTGTTCAGCCGGGACACCTACTCCTACCTCGCCCAGGGGGCACTGCTGCGCGACGGCCTCGACCCGTACGTCGTCGGGCCCGTCGACAACCCGAACTCGTTGCTGGACAACGTCAGTCCCATCTGGACCACCACCACCGCGCCGTACGGGCCCGGTTTCATCCTGATCGCCAAGTTCGTGACGATGCTGGTCGGCAACGACGTCGTCGCGGGCACGATGTTGTTGCGGTTGTGCATGCTTCCCGGCTTGGCGTTGCTGATCTGGGCTGCGCCGCGGGTCGCCAGGCACATCGGTGCCGACGGTGCGATCGCGCTGTGGATCTGCGTGCTCAACCCGCTGGTGATCATCCATCTGATGGGCGGCGTGCACAACGAGATGCTGATGGTCGGCCTGATGATGGCCGGCATCGCGCTGGCGTTCGCCGGCCGCCACGTGTGGGGCGTGAGCCTGATCGCCGCGGCGGTCGCCGTGAAAGCGACCGCGGGACTGGCGCTTCCGTTCATGGTCTGGGTGTGGGCCAGAGCCCTGCGAAGCAGGCGCCACTTCTCACCGGTCAAGGCGTTGGTGGCTGCGACGGCGGCGTCGGCGCTGATCTTCACCGCCGTCTTCGCGGTGCTGTCGTTCGCCGCCGGTGTCGGACTGGGTTGGCTCACCGCCTTGGCGGGCTCGGTGAAGATCATCAACTGGCTGACTCTGCCCACTGCGGCGGCCAATCTCATCAATGCCGTCGGCGGCCTCTTCCTGCCGGTGAACTTCTATGCGGTGCTCGACGTCGCCAGGATCATCGGCATCGCGCTCATCGCGGTCTCACTTCCGTTCGTGTGGTGGCGGTTTCGGCACACCGACCGCGAGGCGCTGACCGGTATCGCGGTGGTGATGGTGATCGTCGTCCTCCTCGTGCCCGCGGCGCTGCCCTGGTACTACACCTGGCCCCTGGCGGTGGTGGCCGCGCTGGCCCAGAGCCGGCGGTCGATGGCGATCATCGCGGGCCTGTCGACGTGGATCACCGTGATCTGGAAACCCGATGGGGCACATGGCATGTACTCGTGGCCGCACGTGTTGTTGTCGCTGGCGTGCGCCGTGGTGGCGTGGTACTCGCTGAAGAACGCGCCGGAGTCGCGACCGCGAGTGGTCGATAAGCCACGACCGCGAGCGGTCAACAAGCCAAAGCCTGCGCCCGGCGCACCACCTCACGGGCCTGATGCGAGTGAAGAGCATCAACCGGCCGGGCATTAGCCAGTTCGCCGGTCGTGCCGTCGCGTCGGATCGTCAGCGATGCGTCGGGGGTGAACAACCAGCGCACGATCTCGGTGTCGTGGTAGCCCCCGTCGCGCAGCACGACGAGTAGCCCGGGCAGGCTCTTGACGACGTGGCCGGTGTCGTCGAAGAACACCTTCGGAACCACCACGACTCCGTTGCGCCGCACGCCGATCAGATGGCCGTCCCGTAACTGTTGGTGCACTTTCGTCACCGCGACACCGAGCATCTCGGCGACGGTGGTTAGGTCATAGACGTCCTCAGCGGGATCGAGGACATCCTCGGCGGCCGGAATGCTGCTCACCGCACCGAGTCTAGATGCGATGACCGTCGACCGGAGCCGGGAAACCGCCGCTGCTGCGCTCCGTAACATGTCTGCGGTGGAGGCCTATCCGCGGACCGACCCGCTACTAGGGACCGTGCTCGACGGTCGGTACCGCGTCGACGTCATGATCGCCACCGGCGGCATGTCGGCCGTATACCGAGGGTTGGACCTGCGCCTGGATCGGCCGGTCGCGCTGAAGGTGATGGACACCCGGTATGCGGGTGACGCACAGTTTCTCACCCGGTTCCAGCGCGAGGCCCGGGCGGTGGCGCGGTTGACCGATCCCGGTCTTGTCGCGGTGTACGACCAGGGCGGCGGGCGGGCAGGCGGTCCTCCCCCGTTCCTGGTGATGGAGCTCGTGGAGGGCGGGACGCTTCGGGAACTTCTGCGCGAGCGCGGGCCGATGCCCCCGCACGCCGCCGCGGCGGTGCTCGGCCCGGTCCTCGGCGGGCTGGCCGTGGCGCACCGCGCCGGCCTGGTGCACCGCGACGTCAAACCCGAGAACGTGCTGATCTCCGACGACGGCGACGTCAAGATCGCCGACTTCGGGCTGGTGCGGGCCGTCGCCGAAGCGAAGATCACCTCGACCAGCGTCATCCTGGGCACCGCCGCGTATCTGTCTCCCGAACAGGTCAGCACCGGCGACGCAGACCCCCGCAGCGACGTCTACGCGACGGGCATCCTGACCTACGAACTGCTGACCGGTCGGACCCCATTCGCCGGCGACTCGGCGCTCGCGGTGGCGTACCAGCGGTTGGACAACGACGTACCGGCGCCGAGCTTTGTGATCGCCGGTGTCCCAAGGCAATTCGACGATCTGGTGTTGCGCGCCACCGCCCGCGACCCGGCTCGGCGCTACACCGACGCCGGCGAGATGCGCGACGATCTGGACGCGATCATCGACGAACTCGGCTTGCCGCCGTTCCGGGTGCCCGCGCCGCGCAACTCCGCACAACAGGCGTCGGCTCCCCTCGGCCCTCCTCCGGCGCCCCCTGCTGCGGCCCCACCCGCGCCACGCCAGGCGACCCGGACGCTGGCGCGCGACGACTGGCAAGCCCCCGAACCCGAATACCAGCCGATGTCGGGACGGTTCGCCGGAATCGAGCTCGAGGAGTTCCACTGGGCGCGGCAGCGCGCCAGGCGCGCAATGCTGTTCTGGGTCATCGCCGTGATCACGTTGACGGCGCTCATCGCCGCGGCCGCGTGGACGCTCGGCGGCAATTTACCGAATCTGATCTAGTTACTGTCGGACTCCTCAACGCGGCTCGTTCCTCGCCGCTTGATCGTCGTCCGATTAGTTCTACTGTCGGACTCCTCAACGCGGCTCGTTCCTCGCCGCTTGATCGTCGTCCGACTAGTCGCGCAGCATCTCGGCGACCAGGAACGCGAGCTCCAGGCTCTGCTGGGTGTTGAGTCGCGGGTCGCACGCCGTTTCGTAGCGCCCGGCGAGGTCTGTGTCGGAGATGTCCTGCGCGCCACCGAGGCATTCGGTGACGTTCTCGCCGGTGATCTCGACGTGAATACCGCCGGGATGGGTGCCCAGCGCCCTGTGCACCTCGAAGTAGCCCTGCACCTCGTCGACGATCCGGTCGAAGTGGCGGGTCTTGTAGCCGGTCGACGACTCGTGGGTGTTGCCGTGCATCGGGTCGCACTGCCAGATCACCTGATGGCCGGTTGCCTGCACCTTCTCGATGATCGGCGGCAACAGGTCGCGCACCTTGTTGTTACCCATGCGGGTGACCAGTGTCAGCCGCCCCGGCTCGTTGTTCGGGTCGAGCCGTTCGACGTACTCGACGGCCAGCTCCGGTGTCATCGTGGGGCCGAGCTTGACCCCGATCGGGTTCGCGATCACCTCCGCGAACGCGATGTGCGCGCCGTCGAGCTGCCGGGTGCGCTCGCCGATCCACACATAGTGGGCGGACAGGTCGTAGAGCTTCGAGCCTTGATCCGTCTGTGACAGCCGCAGCATCGCGCGCTCGTAGTCGAGCACCAACGCCTCGTGGCTGGCGTAGATCTCGGCCGTCTCCAGGTTGCGGTTGTCGACACCACACGCGCTCATGAAGGTCAGCGCGCGGTCGATCTCACCGGCCAGCGCCTCGTAGCGGGCCCCCGCAGGCGAGGTGCGGACGAACTCGCGGTTCCAGTCGTGCACCAGATGCAGCGACGCCAGGCCCGATCCCGTCAACGCCCGAACCAGGTTCATCGCAGCACTCGCGTTGGCGTACGCGCGCACCAGCCGCGACGGGTCGTGTTCGCGCACCCCGGGGTCGGGCGCGAAACCGTTGATCATGTCGCCGCGGTAGGACCGCAGACCCAGCGCGTCGATGTCGGCCGAGCGCGGTTTGGCGTACTGGCCCGCGATGCGGGCCACCTTGACCACCGGCACGCTCGCGCCGTAGGTCAACACCACCGCCATCTGCAGCAACGCGCGAAGGTTGGCCCGGATGTGGGGTTCGGTGTTGTTGACGAAGGTCTCCGCGCAGTCGCCACCCTGCAGCAGAAAGGCGTCGCCGCGGGCCACGTCGGCCAGCAGACTCTTGAGCCGCTCCACCTCGGCGGGCACCGTCACCGGCGGGACGCTCTCGAGCACCGTGCGCATGGTCTTCGCCGCCTCGGCATCCCAGGTGGGCTGCTGCACCGCGGGCTTGGCGAGCGCGGCGTCGAGCCGATGCCGCAGCTCATCGGGCAGCGGCGGCAACGGGGGCAGCTGATCGATGGGTACGTCGACGGTCCAGTTCACCCGTTCATGGTAACGGCCCGCGACATGTGCTTTTCACCGCTGGCCCGGCGCTTCGCCCGTGGTCATCAGCTGGAACCGGCGCAAATTGTGGCGAGCGTCGACCAGCGCGTCGTGGGCGTCCCGCGGACGCGGGGGCATCCGCGGTGAACCGCGCTCCTCCCAGAACTGCCGCAACTCGCGGGTGAAGCGCGGTATCGCCGGCGGAAGGTCCGTCATCGGACCCCACAGCTGACACAACACGACGTGGTCGTAGGCCCCCACCCAGGCCCACAGCTCGATCGGCTCGTCACCGTCGATTCCGAAGAAGTCTTCCAGTTCGGCGCGGATCTGCCGGCGCGAGCGCCACAGCTGCGACGCCGGCGGCGGAAGCTTCGGCAGCACATGCTTGCGGACCCAGCTGCCTGCCCGCTCGGGGTTGAATTCGGTTGACACCGCGTAATATTCGCGACCATCCTCGGCGGCAACGCCGATCGAGATCAGCTCGATGGTGCGCCCGTTGTCGATGAATTCCGTGTCGTAGAAGTAACGCACTACGCGGGTTCCTTCTCCGTGGCGGCCACGACCGACCGATCCTTCGGGGCGGGGGCGGCGTGGATCTCGCGGTCGAGCTGCTCGTCGACCTTGGCGTCGTCGGGAAACTTGGGCATACCCGCGACAGCGTCCTGCAGCCACAGCTTGGCCTGGACCACCGGTCGCCGCAGCCAGCGCTCCCGCTCCAGCGCCCGGTGCATCTTGCGCGGGCGATTCGTGTATCGCCAACGGGCCCACGGCGCGTGCGGCCTCGACAACCGGATCGCCCCAACGAACAGCAGCGGCGTCACGAACATCCCCACGAGACCGGTCCACACCTTGCCCTTGAGCAGCACGATGACGGCCAGCATCAGCGTCAGCACCGCGGCCACGACCACACCGGCCCGTGCGACCAACGAGTGATCGTTGCGCCAGATGTCGATGTCGAAGAACGACAGCGGGTTGAAGCCCAGAATCAGCAGGCCGGCGACGGCAACGGCCGCGAAGACCGCATCGACCGAGGTCCTCCCGTCCTCGGCCCAGTACACGTCCTGGAGATGCAGGATCAGCGCGAACTCGTCCAGCACCAGCGCCGCACCGACGCCGAAAAAGATTGCCGCCACCGTGAACTCGGGTACTCCCCCGTCGACACCCAACGTCACCATCGTCACGCCGGAGATCATGACCAGGACCACACCGACCACCACGTGGTGGATGTGCAGCCCAGACCCCCCTCCCCCCGCGACAGAGATGTTGCGCGGCTGCCACCATTTGCGCGGCGCATCGCTGTCGGCATGCCTGCGGATGTACCGCACGATCGTGCGGGTGACGAAGAACGTCAGGATGAACGCGATCAGGCAGTACACGAGGGGCAGCCGCGCGTGCGGGACGCCGAATACGAGGTGTAGGTCCGCGAGCACGCAGAAAACTTACGCCGCCCACTGCGGCCGCGAGGAACAGAATGACCAGCGCGTGTCGTGGGCCGGATACCGGCCGACGCGCGGGGGTGCCCCGATAGTCTGGTCAGCGACATGAGTACATGGCGGTCGCCCGGCGGGCGGGGTTGGGGGCCAACGCTCGCCTGGCGGCTGTTTCAACTGCTGACGCTGGCGGCGTTGGCCTGGGCCGGCTGGCGTGTGCTCGGCCGGATGCCCTACCGCATCGACGTGGACGTCTACCGGATGGGCGGCCAGGCCTGGCTGGACGGTCGGCCGCTCTACGCCGACGGGGCGATGTTCCCCACCAGGGGCGGCCTCGACCTGCCCTTCACGTACCCTCCGCTGGCCGCCGTGGCGTTCGCTCCGTTCGCGCTGATGTCGTTGGAAGCGGCCGCCGTCGCGATCACGGTGATGACGCTGGTGCTGCTCATCGTCGCGGTGACGATCGTGCTGCACCGGTGCGATGTCTGGTCTCAGACGTCGGTGACGGCCGAACCCGCGTGGCTGCGGCAGGCGTGGCTGGCCGCGGCCATCGTCGCGCCGGCGGTGGTGTACCTGGAACCGATCCGGTCCAACTTCGACTTCGGCCAGATCAACGTCGTGTTGATGACGCTGGTGATTGCCGATTGTGTGCCACGCCGGACGCCCTGGCCACGCGGCATGCTCTTGGGGCTGGCAATCGCGCTGAAGCTCACCCCGGCGGTCTTCCTGCTGTATTTCGTGCTGCGCCGCGACGTCCGCGCGGTGGTAGTCACCGCGGTGTCCGCCGTCGCCGCCACGCTGGTCGGGGTGGCGTTCGCCTGGCGCGACTCCCTCGAGTACTGGACCGAAACGGTGCGCAATACCGATCGCATCGGCACGGCGACGCTGAACACCAACCAGAACATCGCCGGTGCCCTGGCTCGGCTGGGGTTGAGCGAGGGGCCACGGTTCGTGTTGTGGACCGCGGCCTGTTTCGCCGTGCTGGCGATCACCGTGTGGGCGGTGCGACGCGTGCTCCACGCCGACGAACCGGTGCTGGCGCTGATCTGCGTGGCGATGTTCGGGTTGGTGGTGTCGCCGGTGTCGTGGTCGCACCACTGGGTGTGGTCGCTGCCGACACTGCTGGTCACAGCGCTGGTGGCGTATCGGAAACGGCACGCGGCGCTGGGCGTCGTGGCCGTCGCGGGCTTTGCGTTGATGGTGTGGACACCGATCACGCTGATGCCCGAGCATCAGGAGACCGCCGCGTCGCTGTGGCGACAGCTGGTCGGCGGCTCCTATGTGTGGTGGGCGATCGCGGTGATCGTGGTCGCCGGCACCGTTGCGGGCACAGCGGCGCCCGCCATGCGCAGCAGGCCGGTGGTCGACGCGGCGCCGGTACCGGCGGTCAACTAGGCGGCCGGGCTCAGCCGGCGGCTACCTGCGGCATGCGGGCCGACGGCTTTGTCGTGTCGTCGGCCCTGCCCTCCTTGATGTCGGCGGCGTAGAGGTCGACGTACTCCTGACCGGACAACCGCATCAACTCGTACATCACCTCGTCGATGACTGCGCGCTCGATGAAACGGTTGCCCGCCAGCCCCTCGAACCGGCTGAAGTCCATCGGCGCGCCGAACTTCACCTGGACCCGGCCGAAACGCCACATCTTGCTGCCGGGCGGGTTGACGACGTCGGTTCCGATCATCGCGACCGGAATGACCGGCACACCGGTCTCCAACGCCAGTCGGGCAAGGCCGGTCTTGCCCTTGTAGAGCCGGCCGTCCGGTGAGCGGGTGCCCTCGGGGTACATCCCGAGCAACTTGCCCTCACCGAGGATCCGCGCCGCCGTGTTCAGCGCGCTCTGCGCACTGTCGGCGTCTGTGCGGTCGATCGGCACCTGACCGGCGACGGTGTAGAACCACCGGGTGAACCAGCCCTTCAGTCCGGTGCCGGTGAAGTACTCAGCCTTGGCCAGGAATGTGATTCTGCGGCTCACCACCAGCGGTAGATAGAAACTGTCTGCGACAGCAAGGTGATTGCTGGCCAGAATCGCCGCGCCCGAGGACGGAAGATGCTCCACCCCTTCGACTTTCGGCCGACCCAGCAACGACAGCAGGGGCCCCATGAAGATGTACTTGAACAGCCAATACCACATGGGCCCTCCCGGTGATCGAACACCGGCCGGTGTTCTGCGACAACTTTACCCACGCACTGTGGATGCGACCACAGCGCGCACGACTATTCCTCGACGGTTACCGGAATGTGCTCATAGCGCCCCGGTGCGGGCGGCTCTGAGCCGTTCGGCCCCGGTTCTGGAGGTGGCGCAGGCGGACCGTCAGGCGGCCCATCCGGTCCCGCCCCGCCGCCGGCCTGGTCCAGAATCGCGCGGACCACGGCGAGCAGGGCGACGCTGTGCTCGGCGATGACGGTGAGCAACGGATGTTGTTCGCCCGCCGCCAGGGCCGCGAGCGCGCACACCGGGCACCAGACCTGCTGGCACTTGCCCGCACCACCGGCGGCCGCCCGGGCCGCGACCAGTCGCACCGCGGGGTCGAGCCGGTCGAGAATGGCCTGCGCGAGAGCCCGTAACTCCGGTCCCAGATCGCCGTGTGGCGTAGTCACTTCGGCCACACCTCCGGATTCGGTCGGAACCGCACTGTCAACTCACACCCTCGCAGTTGCGCGTCTACGACGATGCATCGTCGCAACACGGACGCCAATCGGACCCGGCGCCGCAGTCCGCCCGCGCCGATTATCAGATCGTCGTCGACCCGGCCCAGCGTCAGCGCTGAGGAGTCGACCTGCGGCAACTCTAGCCGTAACCGGTACACCGATTCGAGACCGGAGCCCGACTCGCGGTCGACGATCGGGCGCAGTGGCCCCGGCGGGGGTGACCCGTCGCGACGGCGTGCGCTGTCCAGCAGCTCCCCGAGCGCTTTCGCGCCGATCGGCTCGCCGGCCAGATGCGGCACCATCACGAGTTGGACGTCGCCGATGGTGGCGTCGAGCTGATCGAGGACGGCCTGCTGTTCGGAGATCCGCTCGCTGTACCAGTCGAAGGCGGGATGTTCGGGCAAGTTGCGGTATTCGAACGAATCGTCTTGTACCAGTATCTGATTGACGATCAGCTCGGCAACCTGGACGCCCATCAGCGCCAACGAACCCAGCGTGCGGGCGGCCTCCGCGGCCACCACCCGCTCGGCCGTCATCACCAGGTGCGCGCTGACCCGGGACCCGTCGGTGAGCATTGCGCTGAGCATCTCGGTGCCTGCGCTGATGCGTTCGAACAGACCGACGACGGCCGCGGTGTGCGGGTCGTCGAACCCCGTGGACAGCCGACGGTGCCGCGGCCACGCACGCTCCAGGTACAGACCGAACGTCGCGGGCAGGGTGAGCATGCGCAGTGCGTCGGCGGTCGACGCGCAGTCGACCACGATCCGGTCCCAGTTCCCTGAGGCAGCAAGTTCGCCCACCTCGTAGAGACCGAGCACCTCCTGAACGCCCGGCAGCGCAGAAAGCTCCTCGGGGGCAACGCTTCCCAACTCAGAGTCCGGGAACCTGTCTAACAACAGGCCGGCGATCTCGCGCCACCGCGCCTCGAGCAGGGCCAGCGTGTCCAACGCCAGCGCGTCCAACGATCCGCCACCGGCGTCAGCGTCATCGGTGAACACCCGGGTGGGCCGGCGCAAACCGGTCGGCGCCACGGTGACGCCGAGCACGTCGCCGATGGAGTGCGCCTGATCGGTCGAGACGATCAGGACCCGCAGTCCCGCTCGTGCGTCACGCACGGCGGTGCCGGTCGCCAACGTCGACTTGCCGACCCCGCCCTTACCGACGAACAGGCCGATCTTGGCGACGGACGGGCCGGGGGCATTCAGCTCACTCAGCCTCGACTCGTTTCTTGAGGTCCTTCAACGCGGTGTCCGTAAGGCGCCGTTCGGCTTTGCGCTTCAACAAGCCGATCATCGGAATGATCAGATCGACCGACAGCTCATAGGTGACGTCGGTCCCCGATCCCTTGGGCGACAGTCGATATGCGCCTTCCAACGACCTCAGCAGCGAGCTCGACACCAGCGACCACGTCACCGACTTGCGGTCAGGCGGCCAGACGTAGGACAAGACCATGGTGTCCTTGAGGACGGCGGCATCCAGCACGAGCCGGGCGGTCTTCGGATAGCCGTCAGCGTCGGCCTCGAGCACCTCGGTCTCCTTGTACTCGGCCACCCAGTCCGGATAGGACCCGATGTCCGCGATGACGTCCATGACCGTCGAGGGATCGGCATCGATGTAGATGGTCTGCGCAGTCTTGTCCGCCACGTTGAAAATCTACCCTCCCCTGTCGTTGACGGCCGAACCCTCAGGCCAGCGGTGACACACCCACCGGACGCGTGGCCTCGAGCCGCTGCTTCACCTCGAATGCCATGTTCTTACCCGCGACCCGCCGGCGGTGGTTCATCTTCGCCAGATTCATCCTCGCCAGCTGCCACGCGGCCACCCCCGCCGGTTCAGCGTGCAGAAAATAATGCAGGACGACGCCGTCGAGCACCGCCTCCAACCAGACCTCCATCGTCCCGATGAGCGCCCCCGTGACGGTCCACCGGTGGCCTTTGTCGCCACGATCCTCCACCACCGTCAGCCGCAGGTCGGGCCACCAACGACGCCAGCTCGCAGGGTCGGCGACGTAACGCCCGACCTCGGCGGGATCCGCCGCGACGAACGTGTCGTCAGCGATCTGAATGCTGTTCATGGCATACCAGCTTCACACACGAGCGCGGCTGGCCGGATTCCGGCCGACTAGGCTGGATACGGCAAGAGCAGCCGCATCGAGAGGCCAAGACCGTGCGTGAGTTCAGTGTGCCCGCGTCCTTCACGGTGGAAGAGCACGACAATGTCGTCAGCGCCGTGTTCGACCACGCGCGCGACGATCCCGACCATGTGATCTTTCAGCGCCTCGTCGACGGATCATGGACCGATGTGACGTTCAGTCAGGCGGCCCACCAGATTCGCGCCGCGGCGCTCGGTCTGATCGCCAAGGGCGTGCAACCGGGCGACCGCGTCGCGCTGCTGTCGGCCACCCGCTACGAATGGCCCATCCTGGACTTCGCGATCCTGGCCACCGGTGCGCTCACCGTGCCGATCTATGAGACCAATTCGCCCGAGCAGGTGAAGTTCGTGCTCTCGGACTCCGAAGCCGTCCTGGTCATCGCCGAAACCGACGCGCACGCCGACAAGATCGAGCACCTCAAAGGGGACCTGCCCGGGCTGCGGGAAGTGCTGCGCATCGAGGGCGCCGGCACGTCGGCGCTCGACGAACTCGCCGAGGCGGGAAAGTCGGTCGACGCCGAACAACTCGACGACCGGTTGGCTGGGCTCAAGGCCGCCGATCCGGCGACGCTGATCTACACCTCGGGCACCACGGGTCAGCCGAAGGGCTGCCAGCTGACCCACTCCAACCTGGTGTACGAGATCCGCGGCGCCAAGGACTGCTTCCCGACACTGTTGACCGAGGGCGAGCGCATGTTGGTGTTCTTGCCCCTCGCGCACGTGCTGGCCAGGGCGATCACGCTCGCGGCGCTCGCCAACAAGGTCACGTTGGGCTTCACCAGCGACATCAAGAACCTGGTCGCGACGTTCGCGGTGTTCAAACCGACCCTGGTGGTGTCGGTGCCGCGGGTGTTCGAGAAGGTCTACAACACCGCCCAGCAGAACGCCCGCAACGACGGTAAGGGCCGAATCTTCGAGATGGCCGCCGACACCGCGATCGAGTGGAGCAAGTCGCTGGACACCGGCAAGGCCGGCCTTCTGCTGCGCGCCAGGCACGCGGTGTTCGACCGCCTGGTCTACGGCAAACTCCGGGTGGCGCTGGGCGGCGACTGTCGCGGCGCCATCTCCGGGGGCGCTCCACTGGGCGCACGGCTTGGCCACTTCTACCGAGGGGTGGGACTGACGATCTACGAGGGCTACGGCCTGACCGAGACCAGCGCCGCGATCACCGTCAACCGACTCGACAACGTCAAGGTGGGTTCGGTCGGAACGCCGTTGCCCGGCAACAGCCTGCGCATCAACGACGACGACGAGTTGCTGGTCAGGGGCGGCGTGGTGTTCAACGGGTACTGGAAGAACAAGGAGGAGACCAAGGCGGCCTTCTCCGACGGCTGGTTCCACACCGGTGATCTCGGTGCGATCGACGACGACGGTTTCCTGACCATCATCGGCCGCAAGAAGGAGATCATCGTCACCGCGGGCGGCAAGAACGTCGCCCCGGCGATCCTGGAGGATCGGCTGCGCGCGCATCCGCTGATCAGCCAGGCGATGGCGGTCGGTGACGCCAAGCCCTTCGTCGGCGCGCTGATCACCATCGACCCCGAGGCGATCGAGGGCTGGAAGGAACGCAACGGCAAGAACACCGACGCGTCGGTCGGCGACCTGGCCACCGATCCGGACCTCATCAGCGAGATCGACCTGGCGGTCAAGGAGGCCAACGAGGCCGTGTCCAAGGCCGAGGGAATCCGCAAGTTCCGCATCCTCCCAGTGGATTTCACCGAGGACACCGGCGAGTTGACCCCGACGATGAAGGTCAAGCGAAAGGTGGTGGCGCAGAAGTTCGCCAGCGACATCGAGGCGCTCTATTCGCAATAGAGCAAATTCGACAATCGCCTCGCCTGGGTGTGCCACTGCCAGTTGTCCACCACCCAGCGCCGGCCTGCCGCGCCCATCCGCACCGCACGGTCGGGGTCGGCCAACAGGTCGCTGACCGCCGCCGCGATCGCGCCCACGTCCCAGCCGTCGACCACCACGCCGGTTTCCCCGTCACGCACGGTCTCGGGCGCACCGCCCGACCGGCCCGCCACAACCGGAACCCCCGTCGCGGACGCCTCGAGGTAGACGATGCCGAGACCCTCGACGTCCAGTCCGGCGCCGCGGGTTCGGCACGGCATTGCGAATACGTCGGCCATGGCGTGGTGGGCGGGCAACTCGTCGCTGGGAACGGCGCCGGTGAACACGACGTCGTCGGCCACCCCGAAGCTGTGCGCCAGCTCGTGCAAGGTCGACCGGTAGGGTCCGCCGCCGACGATCACCAACGCGGCACCGAGCACACGTTGCCGGATGGCGGGCATCGCCCGAATCAGCATGTCCTGGCCCTTGCGTGGAACCAGGCGAGACAGACACACGACGACGGGACGGTTGCCCAGCCGATAGCGGGTCCGTAATTCGGCTCGCGCGACCTCATCGGGGGTGAACCGGTCGGTGTCGACGCCCGGCGGCAGGTGTTCGAGCGCGGCGCGCGGCCCGAATGCCGACGCGAACCGGCGCCGGGTGTACTGGCTGACGTAGGTGACCGCATCGGTACCGGATCCGATGCGCCGCAAGGCGTTTCGCGCCAAGGGCAACATCGACCAGCCGACCTCGTGGCCGTGGGTGCTGGCGATCACCCGGCGCGCGCCTGCCCCGCGGGCCAGCGACGCCATCAGCGCGAGCGGAGCCGCCGCACCGAACCACACCGTCTCCGCGGTGGTCTGCTCGATGAGGCGCCGCATCCGGCGGCTCACCGACGGCTCGGGAAGCATGAGCGTGGTCGGGTGCCGCACGACCCGATATGGCGCCTTCCGGTCGAACTCGTCGGAACCCTTCCACTTCGGCGCGTACACCGTGAGCGTGTGGCGCCCTTCGGTTTGGAGGTGGTCGACCAACTCCTGCAGATAGGACTGGATTCCACCTCGCCGCGGCGGAAAGTCGTTGGTGACCAACAGAACCCGTGTCACCTCAGCGACTCGCCCACTGCCGCCACTGGGCGAGCGCCGTATCGAGGTCCATTCCGAGGCTGTCTTGCACCGCCGTCGCGACGTCGGGGTGGCCGGGTCCGCATGCCCGGTGGTACAGCTCGAGCAGCTTGCCGGTGCCGAACCGGTCGGCGATGAACCGGCTGAACCACCAGGCCCGGTCGTAGGCCAGCGACCGGGCGGGCCCGGACAGTTCGGCGTCACCGGGCAGCGTGAGAAGCGAGGCGTCCGGCATCGGCGCCGCGGGTCGGGCGACGAAGTCGGCCACACCCTCGGTGAGCCAGCGGGGCGCATCCGACGCGGTTCGGGCGCGGGCCGCGTAGTGAAACAGCTCGTGGCGCAACACGACTCGCAATGCCGCGTCGCTTCGGTCGACGGCACCGGGAGCGAACGTGATCCGCTCGGGGGTGGTGGTGGCCGCGGTGTGGGCGTCACCGCCGCCGATGGCGGCGAACTGCGCGTCGGTGCCCGCAACGGCGATCACGACCTCGCGCGGCCAGTGCGGGCCCCAGAACCCGGTAACCGCCGCCGCGGCGCCGTCCATCTCGGCCCGGATCCGTGACAGCAACCCTTCGGTCCGCGGCCCGCCGAGATTGATCAACCGGACCGCACGGCCATCGGCGAGCGCGTGAACGCGTGATACCGCGGTCGGCGTGATCAGCGACGCCGGCGTGGCCGGCGTGGCCATCATCGGCACGGACGGAACCTCGGATCGGCCGACGATCAGCAGCGCGCAGATCAGTTCGGCGATGAGTAGCGCCGCGAGCCTAGACCTGCTTCTCGCGTGCGCGACACCCCGGCGGTCAGTAGCGGCGGACGTTGTAGATCGGCGCATTGTCCACCGGGGCGACTCGCACCGGCGTGCCGTAGGTCGAGGCGTGCACCATCATTCCGTCACCGATGTAGATCGCCGTATGCGACGCGTCGGAGTAGTAGTTGACGACGTCACCCGGTTGCATCTGGTCCCGCGACACCGGCTGACCGCCCCGGGCCAGCGCCTGGCTGGAGTGTGGCAGCGAGATGCCGGCCTGTTGGAACGCCCACATCACCAGTCCTGAACAGTCGAACGCGTTCGGGCCCGAACCGCCCCACGAGTACGGCGAGCCGATACGGCTCAACGCGGCCTGGATCACGGTCCCGGAGTGTCCGCTCCCCGGCGGCGCCAAATCCCCGGGTGGGATGGCGCCAGGCGCGGGTGGCGCGGCCATGACCGCGGGATCACCACCGGGCACCGGCGCAGGCGCGGGCAGCGGAGGCATGGGCGGCATGGCGGCGAGTGCCTCGCGCTGATTGGGTGTCAGCGCCTCGTACTGCGACTTCACGACGGCGATCTGCACCTGCAGCCTGCTCTGCTTGGACTGCAGATCCGCCCGGACGGCGGCGGCCTGTTCGGCGGCCGTCTTCGCCGCGGCGGCCGACTTGGCGGATGCCTCTTCGGCCAGCGCCGCCTGCCTCCCGATTTCGCGGTGGCTCTTCATCTGCGCCGACATCTCGGCGGCCATCACGCGCTGCACCGACAACTGATCGATGAGGCCCTGCGGTGAGCCGGCGGTCAGGATCGCGTCCAGTCCATCGGTTCTGCCGCCCATGTATTGAGCTGCGGCAACCTTGTCGACGGCGGTCTGGAAGTTTGCCAACTGTTCTCGGGCCGTGTTGGCCGCCGCCGCATCGGCGGCGTGCTTGGCCTCCGCGTCCCGCTGGATGGCCAGCTTGTCGTCGAGATCGAGCTGGGCCGAGTGCATCGCTTCGGTGGTCTGCTCGGCCTGTCGCGAGAGTTCGTTGAGCTTCGCCAACGCATCGTCTGCCGGGTCGGCTTGCACACCGACCGCGGAGAGCCCCGCGAAGACGGTGATACCGGCGATCGCGGCTACCAGGAGCCGAAAAAACCCGCGAATGGTCAAGCGCCTGCGGTCGAGCCTCAAGATTTTGCGTCCTTCAACGTCCGGAACGAAGCCGTGTCGAATAGCCCTTAGGTCTCAGACAGGTTACGAAACGGCATCGGGGTTGTCCAACAGAAGTTGCAAATTTAACAGGCAGCTCATATTTCGATTCGTCGCCCGCCACGCCGCGTGTCGTCAGGCGACACCTGAATCACCTTCCCGGCGGATGGGTACCAGGCGCAGCCGCGGCGCCAGGCCCACATCGGCGAGCACCTCCAAGGCTCGACGCTCGTCGTCCAACAAGGTGTCGGGTACGCCCAGCAGAACGCTGACGACGCAGTCCTGACATCCCGGTCCGCGGACCGCGCAGTCGTCGCAGTCGATCTTCACCGTGCCCACGAATGGCTCCTCTCGGTCGGTGCGGTCCGCACGCTATCGGGAGGCACCGACAAAATCGCAAGGCCCGCGTGGCAACCCGAAGGTGTCGGTGGGGTTTTCTACCGTCGATCCGTGAGCCAGCTCAGCTTCGCCGACGTCGATCGGCAGGCTGACGTGTCGCTGCACGACACCACGTTCGTGGTCGTCGACCTGGAAACCACTGGCGGGCGGGCCCGTGGTCACCACCCCGACGAGATCACCGAGATCGGAGCGGTCAAGGTGCGCGGCGGCATCGTGCTCGGCGAACTGGCGACGCTGGTGGACCCGGGCCGCAGCATCCCGCCGCAGATCGTGGCGCTCACCGGGATCACCACCGCGATGGTGTGCAACGCGCCGAGGATCGAGTCGGTGCTCCCGGCATTCCTCGAGTTCTCCCGCGGCGCGGTGCTGGTCGCCCACAACGCCGGGTTCGACATCGGGTTCCTGCGGGCCGCGGCCGAACGCTGTGAGATCGCCTGGCCGCGGCCGCCGGTGCTGTGCACGGTCAAACTCGCCCGTCGCGTCCTCACCCGCGACGAGGCGCCCAGCGTGCGTCTCTCCGCGCTGGCCCGCCTGTTCGGCGCGAGCACCACCCCGACGCACCGCGCACTCGACGACGCCCGCGCCACCGTCGACGTCCTGCACGGTCTGATCGAGCGCGTGGGCAACCAGGGCGTGCACACCTACACCGAATTGCGTTCGTACCTACCCGATGTCACCCCCGAGCAGCGGCGCAACCGCCACCTCGCTGCGGGTCTGCCCCACCGGCCCGGCGTCTACCTGTTCCGCGGCCCGGGCGCCGAAGTTCTCTACGTCGGCACGGCCGTCGATCTGCGGCGGCGCGTCGGGCAATACTTCAATGGCTCCGACTCGCGCACCCGCATCAAGGAGATGGCCTCCCTGGCCACCGCGGTCGACCACGTCGAATGTTCGCACGATCTCGAGGCAGGGGTGCGCGAGCTACGCCTGCTGGCTGCGCACGCCCCGCCGTACAACCGTCGATCGAAGTTCCCGCACCGATGGTGGTGGATCGCATTGACGGACGAGGCGTTTCCCCGCTTCTCGATCGTGCGGACCTCCAAGCACGACGCGGTGATCGGTCCGTTCCGCGCACGCGCCGACGCCGTCGACACCGCCGCCCTGCTGGCCCGGTTCACCGGCGTCCGAACGTGCACCAAGAAGCTGGGGCGCGGCGCGGTGCACGGCCCATCCTGCCCCGAACGCGAGCTGTCACCGTGCCCGGCGCCGCGCGACGTGGGCGCCGCCGAGTACGCCGAGACGGTCGCCCGAGCCGCCGACGTGCTGGCCGGGTGCGACGGGCGGGCACTGGCCGCGGTGCTGGCCCAGGTCGCCGACCTCGCTGACCGCGGCCGCTACGAGACTGCGGCGCGCCTACGCGATCACGCCGCCACCGCGATCGACGGATTGTGGCGAGGTCAGCGCCTGCGGGCGCTGGCCGCCATCACCGAATTGGTCGCGGCACGACCCGACGGCAGCGGGGGGTGGCATCTCGCGGTGATTCGCAACGGCCAACTGGCGGCCGCGGGGAACGCGCAGCGCGGTGTGCCCCCGATGCCGGTCATCGACGCGATTTGCACTGGCGCACAAGCTGTTCTGTCGTCGGCGGCACCTTTGGGCGGCGCGCTGGTCGAGGAGACGGCACTGATCGCGCGGTGGCTGCATCAACCCGGAGTGCGCATCGTGCGCGCCGACGACGGCTACTGCTCGCCGGTGCATGCGGCGGGCCGGTGGGCGGCATGGGCGGCGTCGGCGCGCTCGGCGCGGCTCGCCGCGGAACAGCTCGACAGGACAACGCGCTCAGGCTTTTTGCGTGAACCGCACCCAACGCGCCAGGAGCTGTTCGGCCGCCCCGGAGTCGATGGCCTCGACCGCCTTGGCCAGCCCGCTCTCCCAGGCGGGCAACCATTTGGCGTCGCTGGCTAGTCCCGCGTGCGCCACCAACGCGCCCGCGGCGTTGAGGATCACGGCGTCCCGCACCGCCCCCTGCTCGCCACCGAGCACCGCGCGCACCGAGGCCGCGTTGGCCTCGGCGTCGCCGCCGACCAGTTCGGAGATCTCGGCGCGCTTGAAGCCGAACGCGGCGGGGTCGAACTTCAGCCGCTCGACCGTGCCCGCTTGTACCCGCCAGATCGTGCTGGTCGTGGTGGTGGTGAGCTCGTCGAGGCCGTCGTCACCGTGTACCACCAGCACGCTGGACCCTCGGGCCGCGAACACACCGGCCATCACCTCGGCCAGGTCACCCCAGGCGCAGCCCACCAGCCCCGCGCGCGGCGAGGCCGGATTGGTCAGCGGGCCGAGCAGATTGAACACCGTCGGCACCCCGATCTCGCGACGCACCACACCGGCGTGGCGGTACGAGGGATGGAACTGAGGTGCGAACGCGAACCCGATCCCGACCTCGGCCACACTGCGCGCGACTTCGCCGGGACCCAGGTCGATGCGCACCCCGAGCGCCTCGAGCGTGTCGGCGCCGCCGGACAGCGACGACGCGGCGCGGTTCCCGTGCTTGATCACCGGCACCCCGGCAGCGGCGACGACGATGGCCGCCATCGTGGACAGGTTCTGTGTGTTGGCGCCGTCCCCACCGGTACCCACGACGTCGACGGTCGCGGTTCCGATCACGTCGGTCGGCACGCGGCGCGCGTGTTCGAGCATGACGTCGGCGAGCTCGGTAACCTCGGCCGACGTCGGGCGCTTCATCCGCATGGACACCCCGAAGCCGGCGATCTGGGCAGGTGTGGCCGCGCCGGTCATGATCTGGTCCATCGCCCATGCCGCTTGTCCGGTCTGCAGCGACTGACCGGTGGTGAGGCGGCCGAGAATCCGGGGCCACGTGAAGGAATCGGGGTTTTCGGGAGAAGCCACCACGCGATTATGACGAAACGCCGACCCGGGTGGAGATCGACAACTACAAAGCGTCATACTTGCTCTTGTGACGAGCGCTGTAGGGACCTCGGGAACCGCAATCACGTCGCGAGTGCATTCGCTGAACCGGCCGAACATGGTCAGTGTCGGCACCATCGTCTGGCTGTCCAGCGAGCTGATGTTCTTTGCTGGCCTGTTCGCGATGTACTTCACCGCGCGTTCGCAGGCGGCTGGCGAATGGCCGCCGCCGCCGACGGAGCTGAACCTCGTGCAGGCCGTGCCGGTCACGCTGGTGCTGATCGCCTCGTCGTTCACCTGCCAGATGGGTGTGTTCGCCGCCGAACGAGGCGACGTATTCGGGCTGCGCCGCTGGTACGTCATCACGTTCCTGATGGGTCTGTTCTTCGTGCTGGGCCAGGGTTACGAGTACATCGAGCTGGTGAAGCACGGCACGACCATCGCCAGCAGCGCCTACGGCTCGGTTTTCTACATGGCCACGGGTTTCCACGGATTGCACGTGATCGGCGGCCTTGTCGCCTTCCTCATCCTGCTGGCCAGAACCCGGATGAGTAAGTTCACTCCGGCGCAGGCCACCGCCGCGATCGTGGTGTCGTATTACTGGCACTTCGTCGACATCGTCTGGATCGCCCTGTTCGCCGTCATCTACTTCGTAAGATGATCGGCTCGCCGATGTGTCCGATGACCGACTCGCCGATCTGTCCGATGATCGGCTCGTCGTGCCGATCGATCCGATGAGAAGGAGTTCGATGACCGACAAGTCGCGCCGTCGGCTACGCCGGCGCCTGTCAGGTGCTGTGCTGCTGCTGCTCGGACTGGGCGTCGCAGGTGGTCTGGCCGCCACCCTCACGCCCGCGCCGCAGGTTGCGGTCGCCGACGAATCGCAGTCGGCGCTGTTGCGCACGGGTAAGCAGCTGTTCGACACCTCTTGCGTGACCTGCCACGGCGTGAACCTCCAGGGTGTGCCGGACCGCGGTCCCAGCCTCATCGGGGTCGGTGAAGCGGCCGTCTACTTCCAAGTCTCGACCGGCCGCATGCCCGCGATGCGCGGTGAGGCCCAGGCCCCGAACAAGCCCCCGCTGTTCGATGAGGCGCAGACCGACGCGCTCGGCGCCTACGTGCAGGCCAACGGTGGCGGCCCGGTCGTCCCGCGCGACGACAACGGACGCGTCGCGCAGGAGTCGCTGGTGGGCGACAACGTCGCCCGCGGCGGCGACCTGTTCCGCCTGAACTGCGCGTCCTGTCACAACTTCACCGGCAAGGGCGGCGCCCTGTCGTCGGGCAAGTACGCACCCGACCTCGGCGACGCCACGCCCGCGCAGATCTACACCGCGATGCTCACCGGCCCGCAGAACATGCCGAAGTTCTCCGACCGGCAGTTGTCGCCGGACGAGAAGCGCGACATCGTCGCCTACGTCCGCGAGTCGTCGGAGGCCCCCAGCTACGGCGGCTACGGCCTCGGCGGGTTCGGCCCGGCGCCCGAGGGCATGGCGGCCTGGATCATCGGCATGGTGGCCGTCATCGCCGCGGCCCTGTGGATCGGAGCGCGAGCATGAGTCAGCCGGGCAACGGCACCGACAACACCCCGAAGGGCACCGACGCACCCGGTCAGGCCGGCGTACCCGGTCAGCCCACCGACGCCGAGCTGGCCGCGATGTCACGCGAGGAGCTGGTCGAGCTCGGCGGCAAACTCGACGGTGTCGAGATTGTCTACAAGGAGGACCGCTGGCCGGTATCAGACACCAAGGCCGAGAAGCGCGCCGGCCGTGTGGTCTCGTACTGGCTTCTGCTGGGCGGTTTTTCGGGCCTGGCCCTGCTGCTGGTGTTCCTGTTCTGGCCGTGGGAGTACGTGCCCCACGGCTCCGAAGGCGAGTTCCTGTTCGCCCTGACCACGCCGCTGTACGGGTTGACGTTCGGGCTGTCGATCCTGGCAATCGGCATCGGTGCGGTGCTGTACCAGAAGAAGTTCATTCCTGAAGAGATCTCGATCCAGGAGCGTCACGACGGCGCCTCCCCCGAGATTCACCGCAAGACGGTCGTGGCGAACCTGACAGACGCGTTGGAGGGCTCGACGATCAAGCGGCGCAAGCTCGTCGGCCTGTCGCTCGGCATCGGCCTCGGCGCGTTCGGTCTCGGCACGCTCGTGGCGTTCATGGGCGGTCTGATCAAGAACCCGTGGAAGCCGGTGGTGCAGACCGCCGACGGCAAGAAGGCCGTGTTGTGGACATCGGGCTGGACGCCTCGGTACCCGGGCGAGACGATCTTCCTCGCCCGCTCCACCGGCAGCGGCACGTTCGTCAAGGTGCGACCCGAGGACATCGACGCCGGCGGCATGGAGACGGTGTTCCCGTGGCGCGAGTCCGACGGCGACGGCACCACTGTCGAGTCGCACCACCATCTCGCCGAGATCGCGATGGGGGTACGCAACCCCGTCATGTTGATCAGGATCAAGCCACAGGACCTGCCCCGGGTGGTCAAGCGCAAGGGCCAGGAGAGCTTCAACTTCGGCGAACTGTTCGCCTACACCAAGGTCTGCTCGCACCTGGGTTGTCCCGCTTCCCTTTACGAGCAGCAGTCGTATCGCATCCTCTGCCCGTGCCACCAGTCGCAGTTCGATGCGTTGCACTTCGCTAAACCCATATTCGGCCCGGCTGCGCGCGCGTTGGCGCAGCTGCCCATCACCATCGACCAGGACGGGTATCTGGTCGCCAACGGCGACTTCATCGAGCCCGTCGGGCCGGCCTTCTGGGAACGGAAAACAGTATGAGTCCATCACTGCCGAAACCGCCGAAGCTCGCCGAAGTCGCTGCGGCACAAGGCGATGCCGTCGATTCCCGCTACCACCCCTCGGCTGCGGTGCGGCGCCAGCTGAACAAGGTGTTCCCGACCCACTGGTCGTTCCTGCTGGGTGAGATCGCGTTGTACAGCTTCATCGTCCTGCTGATCACCGGCGTGTACCTGACCCTGTTCTTCGACCCGTCGATGGCGGAGGTAACCTACGACGGCGTGTATCAGCCGCTGCGCGGTGTGCAGATGTCGAAGGCCTACGAGTCGACGCTCGACATCAGCTTCGAGATCCGCGGCGGGCTGTTCGTCCGGCAGATACACCACTGGGCCGCATTGCTTTTCGCGGCGGCGATCATGGTGCACCTGGCCCGCATCTTCTTCACCGGCGCCTTCCGGCGGCCGCGTGAGGCGAACTGGGTCATCGGCGCGCTGCTGCTGATCCTGGCGATGTTCGAGGGCTACTTCGGCTACTCGCTGCCCGACGACCTGCTGTCCGGCATCGGACTGCGGGCCGCGCTGTCGTCGATCTCGCTCGGCATGCCGGTGATCGGCACCTGGTTGCACTGGGCCCTGTTCGGCGGCGACTTCCCCTGCGGCGGCGTCGGTTACGAGTGTGCGACCGACGGGTTCTGGATTCCTCGGATGTACGCACTGCACATCCTGCTGCTCCCCGGGATCATGTTGGCGCTCATCGGGCTTCACCTGGCCCTGGTGTGGTTCCAGAAGCACACCCAGTTCCCCGGCCCTGGCCGCACCGAGACCAACGTCGTCGGCGTGCGCGTCATGCCGGTGTTCGCCGTGAAGTCCGGCGCCTTCTTCGCGATGACCGTCGGGATCCTCGGCCTGATGGGCGGTCTTCTGACCATCAACCCGGTCTGGAATCTCGGGCCATACAAACCTTCTCAGGTGTCGGCCGGCAGCCAGCCGGACTTCTACATGATGTGGACCGAGGGTGTGGCGCGTATCTTCCCGCCGTGGGAGCTCTACTTCGGCAACTACACCGTCCCGGCGTCCACCTGGGTGGCCCTGTTCATGGGCCTGGTGTTCACGCTGTTGATCGCCTATCCGTACATCGAGAAGCGACTCACCGGCGACACCGCCCACCACAACCTGCTGCAGCGTCCGCGTGACGCTCCGGTGCGAACCGCGTTGGGCGCGGCGGCGATTGCGCTGTACATGCTGTTCACGCTGTGCGCGATGAACGACATCATCGCGCTGAAGTTCCACATCTCGCTGAATGCGACGACGTGGATCGGCCGCATCGGCATGGTGGTGCTGCCGGCGATCGTCTACTACATCGCCTACCGGTGGGCCGTCGGCCTCCAGCGCAGCGACCGGGAGGTGCTCGAACACGGCATCGAGACCGGCATCATCAAGCGGCTACCGCACGGTGCCTACATCGAGTTGCACCAGCCGCTCGGTCCCGTGGACGAGCACGGTCATCCGATTCCGCTGGAGTACCAGGGCGCTGCCATCCCGAAGCGGATGAACAAGCTGGGCTCCGCGGGAGCGCCAGGTACCGGAAGCTTCCTCACGGCCGATCCGATCGAAGAGCACGAGGCGCTCACCGCGGCTCTGCACGCCGGTGAGCGCAGAGCGCTCACCGCGCTGGCCGAGCACCAGGAACGCAACGGTTCGTCGAACGGTCACGGCTCGCGAGACGGAGACTCGGGCAACGGCCACCATCGAGGCCACCACTGAGCGGGGGCGGGCAAGAACGAAAAGCGCCCGCTTCAAAGGGCTTACGCGCCCTGCTGATCGAGCAGGGCGCGTAGTTCTTTGAGATAGAACCACGGCACGGCGGGCATGGCCAGCGTGACCAAGGCGGTCAGCGCATAGAAGATCCAGGCCGTGACATGGCTGTCGACCGCCATCAAATAGGTGGCCACACCGATCGCCACCATGGCGATGCCGATCGCGCAGGCGATCGCCACCGCGCAGCGCAGCCACAGCAGGTCCACGGCCGTGGACCCGGGCTGAGGCGCCTCGAGCGCGCGCTCCTGGCGCGGCGCCGCGTACGGCAACTTCTCGGTGGGCGGCGTCGGGTCCATCGCCCGTGGCCGACCCGGAGTTGCCTGCGGGGCGGGCGCGGGCCCGGTGTCCTGGAGCTGCGGTGCGTCGGCCAGCGCGTCCCGTCGGGCCCGCAACAGCAGCGGGACCGCTGCGATGATCACCACCGCGGAGATCCCGATGATGGTGTAGAGCAGCCATGGCGTGCCGGTGTCCCCGGACGACTCGGTCGGCCCTCGCCCGAGGTCCACCAGCGCCACCGTCGCGGCGACGCCGGTGCCCAGCGCCACCAGCCAGATCGCCGCACACGAGCCGAGCAGGATGCGATCGGTGCGGTCGAGTTCGCTGGGATCCAGTGCGGGGGTCAACCGCGAGCGCCCCGACGGGTCGGTTTCGTAGGTCATCAGCAGCTGGTCTGTGCGGCGTTGTTGGTGTTCGACGACAGCACGGTGCCGTCGCTCGTGGTGATCGAGCAGTTCAACCGGCTGACCAGGAACAGGCTCGACGCCTGCACCGATCCGACCTCGGACTGCGAGATCGGAGTCACGGTCAGCGACCACGGAATGTAGACGTTGCGCTGGGTCCGGCTACGGCCCGACGCGTCGATATAGGTCACGGTGATGATGTCTCCCGGTGCTTTGGTTCCCGTCACCGAATAGGTGACCTGTCGCGGACCCGAACGCGTCGTCGTGGGTGGTGGCGGCGCCGCCGGCGACGTGGTCTCCGGCGCCGGTGGCGGTGGCGGTGGTGGTTCGGCCGGTGGGGGCGGTGGCGGCGGCGGCTCCTGGGTCACCGTCACCGTCTCGGGCGGCGGCGGTGGCGGCGCTTCGCTTGGCGGCGGCGGCGGTGGCGGCGGCGTGGTGGTCGTGATCTCGTCCTGCACCGGAGGCGCCACGGTCGTGGTCGAGGTTTCGGGTGTCGCGAGGTTGTCGGTGTCGGTGCGGGTCACCAACACCGAGACGGACGCCACCAGCGCGATGGCCGCGATGATCGCCGCCACGCCGACGACCCATGGCCACCGCGGCGGCGCGGGTTGGTCGACCGGCTCAGCCCGGTCGTAGTGGTCGTAGTCGTACAGCGACGAGTCGGCGGGAACATACGGGCCGGCGGTGAACTGCTCGGACTCGGGCGCCGAGTACGCCTGCGAGTAGAACTCCGTCTCGCCGGTGTCCGGCGCAGGCTGGTCACCGGCGGTCGGATCCGGTCCCTGACTCGGGTCCTGACCCTGCTCCCGACTCTCGAATTCCGACTGAAAATCCGACCCTTCGTCATCCGGGGGATTCGGCCCGCTCATTTACGCCTATCCTTCTCGACTACTCAACCGGCGCGGCACGCCACAGACTCCCCGGCTCAGCCGGCGGCGACTGACCGTGCCCCGGCAACATTACCCAACGGCGTCACCGGGGGTGATCCCCCGGCACGGTTCCGGACACAAGTGATGGCCCGATTGTGACCTTGACCGCTGCGCACCGAACAGCAAGCCGGCGATTCGACGGTCAGTGCTTTTCAGGGCCGGTGTAGTACTCGAACGTCAGGCCCGCGACCGTCGTGACCACGAAGCAGGCGCCGGCCACGATGAGCCACGGCAGCCAGAGCGCCACGCCGACGGCGGCGATCGAGGCGGACAGCGCGATGAAGATCGGCCACCAGCTGTGCGGGCTGAAGAAGCCCAGCTCACCGGCGCCGTCGCTGATCTCGGCGTCCTCGTAGTCCTCGGGCCGGGTGTCCAGGCGCCGCGCCACGAACCGGAAGAACGTACCGGTGATCAACGTCAAGCCGGCGGTCAGCACCAGCGCGGTGGTACCGGCCCATTCGACGCCGCCGTACTGGAACATCGCCGTCAGCACCGCGTAGACGATGGCGGCGAGTACGAAGAACGCGGTCAAGAACTCGAACAACCGGGCTTCGATATGCATGTGGTGTCCCTACTTGCTGGCCTGCGTTAGTTGGGGTGCCAGTTCACCGCGACGGGTGTCGAACGGCTTCGTGGTGACGGCGGTCGGCGGCTGGTTGATCGCCCGCAGTGCCTCGGCGTTGGTCTTGCCGTCGATGCGCTGCTGCAGATACGCCTTGAAGTCGTTCGGCTCGACCACGCGCAGTTCGAAGTTCATCATCGCGTGGTAGGTGCCGCACATCTCGGTGCACCGCCCCACGAACGCCCCGGTCTGGGTGATCTCGCTGATCTGGAAGGTGTTGTCGGAGTTGTTCGCCCGCGGGTCCGGCAGCACGTCGCGCTTGAACAGGAACTCGGGCACCCAGAATCCGTGGATGACGTCGGCTGAGGCGATCTGGAACTCGATGCGCTTGCCGGACGGCACCACCAGCACCGGGATCTCCGACGACGAGCCGAGCGTCTCGACCTTGTCGAACGGCAGATATGAGCGGTCCTGCGGATGCTTGCCGGCGATCACGCCGAACGCGGGGTCGTGTGCGCCTTGCTCCTCGCCGTGGCCACCCTCTACGCCCTCGGGGGCGGACGCCACGGCAGCCGCCCGCTCGGGGTCGGCGCCCTCGTAGGTGAAAGTCCCGTCGGAGAAGTTCACTTTCTGGTAGCCGAACTTCCAGTTCCATTGGAACGCGGTGACACTGACCACGACCTCGGGGTTCGACTCCTCGTGCAGCATTCTTTCCTGCACCACCACGGTGAAGTAGAAGAGCACCGAGATGATCAGGAACGGTATGACCGTCAGCACCAGCTCCAGAGGCATGTTGTAGCCGAACTGGCGCGGCAACTCGGTGTCGGTCTTCTTGGCCCGGTGAAACGCCGAGGTCCAGAAGATGAGACCCCACACGATCGCGCCCACGACCAAGGAGGCGATCACCGAACCGATCCACAGTTCACGGTTGACGTGCGCTTCGGGCGTGATGCCCTTCGGCCATCCCAGACCCAGCACCTCCGACCAGCTGCAACCGCTGAGCAGCAACGCCGTAGCACCCAGGACGATTGACAGCGACGCGGTTCGCGCCGCCGCCTTCAGCCCGCGAGGTGTCACGTTGGAGCCTCCTAGAAGTCAGTGACGCGCGACCGCGGTGCGGTCAGTTTCTGGAGCGAATACTACGCAGCGTAGACCACGCCCGGGTGGAGGTCTCAACACACCTCATCTATCTCGCTCGTCGCGTGCGCGGGCAGTTAGTCGCGTGCGCGGGCCGTTAGGCATACTGGCGCCGTGTGCGGAGTGCTGGCCCTGGTGCGTGACCCGTCCGCTGACGTCTCCCCCGCGCTGATCGAAGCGGTGTCCGGCGCATCACACCTGATGCGTCATCGCGGCCCGGACGAGCCGGGGACCTGGTCCGACGACCGGGTGGTGCTCGGGTTCAACCGGTTGTCGATCATCGACATCGCGCACAGCCACCAGCCCCTGCGGTGGGGACCGCCGGACACACCCGACCGGTATGTGCTGGTGTTCAACGGCGAGATCTACAACTACCTCGAGCTGCGCGAGGAACTGGCGGCCCGGCACGGCGTGGCGTTCAACACCGACGGTGACGGCGAGACGATCATCGCGGCGTACCACTACTGGGGCACCGACGCGCTGACCCGGCTGCGCGGCATGTTCGCGTTCGCGTTGTGGGACACCGTCGACGGTGAGCTGTTCTGCGCCCGCGACCCGTTCGGCATCAAGCCGCTCTACCTGGCCACCGGCCCGGGCGGCACGGCGGTGGGCAGCGAGAAGAAGTGCCTGCTCGAACTGGCCGACGAGCTGGGCCTCGACCTCGACATCGACCAGCGGGCAGTTCAGCACTACACGGTGCTGCAGTACGTTCCCGAACCAGAGACTCTGCACGTCGGCATTCGGAGATTGGAGTCGGGTTGCTACGGGCGCGTCCGGCCCGGCGGCGAACTCGAGGTGACCCGCTACTTCCATCCGCGGTTCTCGGCTCAGCCTTTTCCCAGCCCTTCGGCGCCCGGCCGCGAACATGATCGCTACGACGAGATCACCGCGGTGCTCGAAGATTCGGTCGCCAAGCACATGCGTGCCGACGTGACCGTGGGCGCGTTCCTCTCCGGCGGCATCGATTCGACGGCCATCGCCGCGTTGGCCATGCGGCACAACCCGCGGCTGATCACGTTCACCACCGGCTTCGAGCGGGAGGGCTTCTCCGAGGTCGACGTCGCGGTCGCGTCGGCCGAGGCGATCGGCGCCAGGCATGTGGCCAAGGTCGTCAGCCAGGCCGAGTTCGTCGCCGCGCTGCCCGAAATCGTCTGGTATCTCGACGAACCCGTCGCCGACCCGGCGCTGGTGCCGTTGTTCTTCATCGCCCGCGAAGCCCGCAAACACGTCAAGGTGGTGCTCTCCGGCGAGGGCGCCGACGAGTTGTTCGGCGGCTACACCATCTACCGGGAACCGTTGTCGCTGAAGCCATTCGAATACCTGCCGCGGTCGGTGCGACGGTCGCTGGGGCGGGCGTCGCGACCGCTGCCCGAGGGCATGCGGGGCAAGAGCCTGCTGCATCGCGGTTCGCTCACGCTCGAAGAGCGCTACTACGGCAACGCGCGCAGTTTCTCCGACGAACAACTGCGCGCGGTGCTTCCCGGGTTCCGTCCGGAGTGGACGCACACCGACGTGACCGCGCCGGTGTACGCGGCGTCGCAGGGCTGGGACCCGGTTGCGCGCATGCAGCACGTCGACCTGTTCACCTGGTTGCGTGGCGACATCCTGGTCAAAGCCGACAAGATGACCATGGCGAACTCGCTCGAACTGCGGGTGCCCTTCCTCGACCCCGAGGTTTTCGCCGTCGCTTCCCGGCTACCGTATGACCAGAAGATCACAAGGACCACAACGAAATTCGCATTACGACGGGCACTGGAACCCATCGTTCCCGAGCACGTGCTCAACCGGCCGAAGTTGGGCTTCCCGGTGCCGATCCGGCACTGGCTTCGGGCCGGCGAGCTTCAGGACTGGGCTTACTCGGTGGTCGACTCGTCGCAGGCCGGCCATCTGGTCGACCTTGCGACCGTCCGCACCATGCTCGACGAACACCGCGACGGCACAAGCGATCACAGCCGCCGGTTGTGGACCGTGCTGATCTTCATGCTGTGGCACGCGATTTTCGTCGAGCACAGCATCTCCCCGCAGATCGGCGAGCCGACCTATCCGGTGCAGCTGTAGCTACTCGAGCGCCTGCGAGATCTCCTCGGCCGCTTCGTCGCCGTAGGCGTCGCCGAGCCGCTGGATCGCCTCGTCGCGATTCCAGCTCCATTCCTGCGGGCCGGGCGCCTCGAACACGAGCACGGCCACCAGCGAGGCGAGCTGTGCCGAGCGCTCCAGGCTCAGCCCGGCACTGCGACCGGTCAGGAAGCCGGCGCGGAACGCGTCCCCGATGCCGGTCGGGTCGGCCCGGTGCTTCTCCGGCACCACCCCGACGTGGATGAAGGTGCCGTCCGAGCTGACCAGGTCGACTCCTTTGGGGCCGAGTGTGGTGACGCGCAGCCCGATCTGGCTCATCACCTGAGCCTCGCTCCAGCCGGACTTCTGCAGCAGCAGGTCCCATTCGTAGTCGTTGGTGAACAGATACGCGGCGCCGTCGATCAGCTTGCGGATCTCCTCACCGGACAGCCGCGCCAGCTGTTGGGAGGGGTCGGCGGCGAAGGGCAGGCCGAGCCTGCGGCACTCCTCGGTGTGCAGAAACATCGCCTCGGGGTCGTTGGCGCCGACGATCACCAGTTCCGGCTTCCCGATCCGCTTCGTCAGATCGGCCAGCGAGATGTTGCGCGCCTCCGACATCGCACCGGGATAGAACGACGCGATCTGCGCCATGGCCTCGTCGGTGGTGCACACGAACCGCGCGGTGTAGGCGGTCTCGGAGACCAGGACGTTCTCGGTGTCGACGCCGACGGCCTCCAGCCAGCTGCGATAGTCGTCGAAGTCGCGGCCGACAGCACCCACGAGCGCGACGTCGCCACCGAGCACACCGATCGCGAACGCCATGTTGCCCGCGACACCGCCGCGGTGCACGACGAGGTCGTCGACCAGGAAGCTGAGCGAGACCTTCTGCAGGTGATCCGGAAGCAGCTGTTCGGAGAACTTTCCCGGGAACCGCATCAGATGGTCGGTTGCGATCGATCCGGTCACCGCGATTGTCACGAACTCACCCTTCGTTTGTTAAGTCACCTAGGTAACTCTGGTGCGCTAACCTGCCTACAAAAGCACGCCAGCCACTGTAGACAGGCACACTTTCCGACGCACATTTCGGGGGAGCAAATCCATGACCGGTCCGTATCCGCCCGAATACGGCGCTGGACCGACTGGCCCGCAAATGTATCCGCAATCATTTCCGTACCCGGAGAATGTGCCGTCGGGTTATCCGGGCATGCTGCCGCCGCCGGTGCCGTACCGGAAGAAGAAGCGGTGGCCGATCGTCGTGGCGGCGGTGCTGGCCGTCGTGTTGGTCGCGGCCGTCGTCGCGGTCATCGCCACGGCGGGCGGAGACGAGGAGGCGTCCGGTTCGACCGCGCTGAGCGAATCGTCGGCCACGGCCGCCATCCAGGATTATCTGGACGCACTGACCAACGGCGATGACGAGACCGTCGCGCGCCACACCCTGTGTGGGCTGTTCGACGCGGTGAAGGAGAAGCGCTCGGACCTCGCGCTGGCGCGCCTGTCCGGTGACGCTTTCCGTAAGCAGTACCGGCAGGCCGAGGTGACGTCGATCGACAAGATCGTCCAGCCCTCGCCCCACCAGGCGCAGGTGCTGTTCACCATGCGGGTGATACCGGCAGGCGGATCACGCCGAGGCCAGAACGAAGCCCGGGAACAGCAGGCCGTCGCGCAGCTGTTGGCGCAGGACGACGAGATCCTGGTCTGTTCCTACCTGCCACGCACCTCGGGGCAGTACTGACCGACCGGGCGGGAGGTCAGTTGAAGGAGTCGCCGCAGGCGCACGAACCGGTGGCGTTGGGGTTGTCGATGGTGAAGCCCTGCTTCTCGATCGTGTCGACGAAGTCGATGGTCGCGCCCTGCACGTACGGTGCGCTCATCCGGTCCACCGTCAGGTTGACGCCGCCGAACTCCACGGACAGGTCTCCGTCGAGCGACCGGTCATCGAAGAACAGGTTGTAGCGCAGTCCGGCGCACCCACCCGGCTGCACGGCGATACGCAGGGAGAGGTCGTCGCGGCCCTCCTGGTCCAGCAACGCCTTGGCCTTCGCGGCAGCCGCGTCGGTCAGGATCACACCGTGGGTGGCGGTTGCCGTCCCGGGGGTTCCTGCCGACTCTTCCTGAACTGTCATTACGTCTCCTGTAGGCCTCATTGTCGTGGCGCGTACTGACTCAACGGTACCTCGTTGCGCCGCTATTCCCGAGTTTGTCCCCAGGCCTCCTCCCCTGGCTTCCTCCCCAGGCAGTGGCGCCCCCTCGCGGCGGAAGTAACCTGGCAGGCGTGAACCTGCTGGGCCGCAAGAAAGACGACAAGCCGACCGCGGACGCGTCCAATGCCGACGTGTCTGCCGATGTGTCGGACAACACCGCCGCCGAGGCGCAGGAAACCGCCAGGCCCGGCGGCACCACCCCACCCAAGGGCAGACCGACCCCCAAGCGCACCCAGGCGGCCCGCAGGCGCGGTCCGGTGGCGCCCGCCCCGATGACGGCCGCCGAAGCGCGTCGCCGCCGCAAAGAGATGCGCAACAAGATGAGCCGCGAAGAGCGCCGCGAGGAGAAGGCGGCGCGCCGCGAGCAGATGAACCAACGCCGGGAAAGGATGATGGCAGGCGAAGAGGCCTACCTGCTCCCCCGGGACAAGGGACCGGTCCGCCGCTATGTCCGCGACGTGGTGGACGCCCGGCGCAACGTGCTCGGGCTGTTCATGCCGTCGGCCCTGGGCCTGATCTTCGTGATGCTCGCGGTGCCGTCGGTTCAGGTGCAGCGTCTGCTCTCCCCGGCGATGCTCGTGCTGGTGCTGATCATGGTGATCGACGGCTTCGTCCTCGGCCGTCGGGTCAACCGGCTGGTCGACGAGAAGTTTCCGAACAACACCGAAGGTGGCTGGAAGCTCGGCTTCTATGCGGCCAGCCGCGCATCGCAGCTGCGTCGCATGCGCGCACCGCGACCGCAGGTCAACCGCGGCGACAAGGTCACCTGAGCCCGGTGCGCACCCTGGTGCTCGGCGGCATCCGGTCGGGTAAGTCGCACTGGGCCGAAACCGCGCTCGCCGACGAGGCGACCGATGCGCAACCGGTGCGCTACCTCGCCACCGGACCTTCGCCCGCCGACGATCCCGAGTGGGCGGCCCGGGTGGCGGCCCACCGATGCCGCCGTCACGATCGCTGGTCAACCGTCGAAACCACTGACGTCGCAACGCAACTGCGCATGCATCAGGTCGCGACCCTGGTCGATGACATCGGTTCCTGGCTGACCGCGGTGATGGATCGGTCGGAAGTATGGGCTGGCGGCTCGGTCGCCGGGGACGTCGACGACCTGCTCGACGCGGTCGGCGGCTTCGGAGCGCCGCTGGTGATGGTCAGCCCCGAGGTGGGGCTGACCGTCGTACCGGCGACGGCTGCCGGTCGCCGTTTCGCCGACGAGCTCGGATCGCTCAACCAGCGGCTCGCCGCGGTCTGCGATCGGGTGGTGCTCGTCATCGCCGGGCAGCCGCTGGCCGTCAAGGAGCCGGTGTGACGGACTTCCCGGCGGTCCAGCCGCCCGACGCGGAGGTGGCCGCCGCGGCGCGGGTGCGCCAGGACCGGCTCATCAAGCCCCCCGGATCCCTGGGGAGGCTGGAAGACCTCGCGGTCTGGATCGCCTCGTGTCAGGGCGTGTGCCCCCCGCGGCCGCTTCAGCGCCCCCGGGTGGTCGTGTTCGCCGGTGACCACGGCGTCGTCTCGGCTGGCGTGTCGGCCTACCCGGCGGACGTCACCGCGCAGATGGTCGCCAACTTCGATGCCGGTGGCGCGGCGATCAACGTGCTCGCCGAGCTCGCGGGCGCGACCGTGCGGGTCGTCGACATCGCGGTCGACACCGACGAACCGCACTCGCCGTCCATCGGCGCGCACAAGGTCCGCCGCGGCAGCGGCGACATCACGGTCGAGGACGCGCTGAGCGCCGACGAGGTCGCGGCGGCACTCGAGGCCGGCCGCCGTATCGTCGACGACGAGGTCGACTCCGGTGCGGACCTGCTGATCGCGGGCGATATGGGCATCGGAAACACCACTCCGGCAACGACTTTGATCGCGGCGCTCACCGACACCGAGCCGGTCGTGTTGGTCGGGCGAGGCACCGGCGTCGACGACGCCGGCTGGGCCCGCAAGGCCGCCGCCGTTCGCGACGCGCTGTACCGGTGCCGGAACAGCTTCGCCGATCCCGTTGCGCTGCTGCGGATCTGCGCCGGCGCGGACCTCGCCGCGATGGCCGGCTTCTGCGCGCAGGCAGCGGTCCGACGCACGCCGGTGCTGCTCGACGGTCTCGTGGTCACCGCGGCCGCGCTGCTGGCCGAACGCCTCGCACCGGGCGCCCGCCACTGGTGGCGGGCGGGACATCTGTCCACCGAACCCGCCCACGAGGTGGCGCTGAACCGGCTGGGACTCGATCCGATCGTCGACATGGGCATGCGCCTCGGCGAGGGCACCGGAGCCGCGGTGGCGCTCCCCGTCGTGCGGGCGGCGGTGGCCACGCTGACGTCGATGGCGACGTTCGACGAAGCCGGCGTCACGCGTCCGCTCCAGGAGGACTAGCCTGTGATCCGTTCGCTTGCAGGGGCTTTCGCGTTCGGCACCGTCGCACCGGTACGGAGTACGGCCGCGGTCGGTCGCGGTGCGTTGACGGCATTGCCGGTGGCAGGTGCGGCGATCGGCGGGCTGGCGGCCGTCGCCGCGTGGGCGGGGTCGTGGGCCTTCGGGCCGGGACCGCTGGCCGGTGTGCTGGCGGTGGCCGTCGTCGTCGCCGCGACGCGAGCGCTTCACATCGACGGGCTCGCCGACACCGCCGACGGTCTGGGTTGTTACGGCCCGCCGCAGCGGGCCCTCGAGGTGATGCGGGACGGCTCGGCCGGCCCGTTCGGCGTGGCCGCGGTGGTGTTGGCGCTCCTGACGCAGGCATTCACCTTCGGGGGCCTGACAGCCTTCGGTCTGGTGGCGGCGGTCATGTCGGGACGCGTCGCGGCGGTGCTGGCGTGCCGTCGAGGCGTGTCGTCTGCGGCGGGAAGTGCGCTGGGCGCGCGGGTGGCCGGCACCCAATCGTCGGCGGTGGCCGGCGCGTGGATCATCGCCGTCGCCGGGTTGGCCGCGCTCGCGGGCCCTCGGCCGTGGCAGGGCCCCCTGGCCGTCGTCGTCGGGCTGGCGTGCGGCGCGGCGCTGGTGGCGCACTGTGTACGACGCTTCGGCGGGATCACCGGCGACGTGCTCGGCGCCGCGATCGAGGTGACGACCACGATCACGGCCCTGGGGCTCGCGATCCGCTGAGCCGTCCGGCTCAGCCGAGTCGGGCCATCCAGCCGTGGGTATCGGCGAAGGTGCCTCGCTGGATCCCGGTCAACGTGTCGCGCAGCGCCATCGTGATCTCCCCCGGCCCGCCGTCGGCGATGGTGAACTCACCGTCGGCGTGCTTGACGGTGCCCACGGGGGTGATCACCGCGGCGGTCCCGCACGCGAACACTTCGGTGATCTCGCCCGCGGCCGCCTTCTTCTGCCACTCGTCGACGTCGATCTTGCGTTCCTCGACCGCGAAACCGGCGTCGGATGCCAACTGCAGCAACGAATCTCGGGTCACGCCGGGCAGGATCGAGCCACTCAGCTCGGGAGTGACCAGCCGCGCCGACCCGCCGCTGCCGAAGACGAAGAACAGGTTCATCCCCCCCATCTCCTCGACATAGCGGCGTTCGGCGGCGTCCAACCACACCACCTGGTCACAGTCGTTGTCGGCGGCCTGGGCCTGCGCGAGCAGCGAAGCGGCGTAGTTACCGCCGAACTTGGCCGCACCGGTACCGCCCGGGCAGGCCCGCACGTATTCGGTGGACAGCCATACGGAAACGGGTTTGACGCCGCCGGTGAAGTAGGCGCCCGCCGGCGAGGCGATGACCATGTAGCGGTATTCGGTTGCCGGCCGCACACCCAGTCCGGGCTCGGTGGCGAACACGAAAGGCCGCAGATACAGCGACTCCTCACCACCGGCCGGTGGAACCCACTGCTCGTCGACCGCGATCAACTGGCGCAGCGACTCGATGAAGACATCCTCGGGCAGTTCGGGGATCGCGAGCCGCCGTGCCGACATCCGCAGCCGGCGTGCGTTGGCCTCCGGCCGGAACGACACCACCGAGCCGTCCGCCCAGCGGTACGCCTTGAGACCCTCGAAGATCTCCTGCGCGTAGTGCAGCACGATCGCCGACGGGTCGAGTTCGATCGGGCCGTAGGGGATCACGCGCGCGTTGTGCCAGCCCTCACCGTCTACCCCGTCCTTGCGCCAGTCGATCGACACCATGTGATCGGTGTGGTAGCGGCCGAATCCGGGATCGGCCAGGATCGACGCCCGGACCTCGTCGCTCGCCCGGTTCGCGTTGCGCTCGACCGTGAACTCGAGGGGGCCGTCAGTCATGCAGCGATTGTATATCCGCGCGCTACCGGGTTTTTGCCGCGACGAACGGAGGCTTGACCACCTCGCACTCGACCGCGCGGCCGCGCACGTCGACCGTGACGCGGCCTCCGTCGACGATGTCTGCTGCGGTGTCGATCAACGCCAGTGCGATCCCGACTTTCAGTGTGGGAGAAAAGGTTCCAGATGTCGTCACGCCCACGGGGCGCTCACCGTCGAGCACGGTGAGATCTGCCCGCAGCACGCCCCGACCGACGGCCTTCAAGCCACGCAGCAGCCGTGGCGGGCCGGCCTCCTTCTCGGCCAGCAGCGCGTCGCGCCCCCAGAACGTGTCCTTGCGCCAGCCGATGGCCCACCCGCAGCGGGCCTGCAGCGGCGAGAAGTCCAGCGACAGTTCATGGCCGTGCAGCGGATACCCCATCTCGGTCCGCAGGGTGTCGCGCGCGCCCAGTCCCGCAGGCTCGCCACCCGCCGAGACGACGGCCTCGAGCAGCGCGTCGAAGACCACGCCCGAACGGTCCCACGGCGGCAGCAGCTCGTAACCGTGCTCGCCGGTGTAGCCGGTGCGGCAGACCCGTACAGGTACACCGGCGAACTCGGCGTCGGCGTAGCCCATGTAGTCCATGTCGGTCGGCAGCCCCAACCCGCCGACCACCTCCGCCGATTTCGGCCCCTGAACCGCCAGCACCGCGTACGACCGGTGTTCGTCGGTGATGGTGAGGCCGGCCGGCGCCCGCTGCCGCAGCGCGTCGACGACCGCGGCGGTGTTGGCGGCGTTGGGTACCAGAAAGATCTCGTCGTCGGAGACGTAGTAGGCGATCAGGTCGTCGATCACACCGCCGGAATCGTTGCAGCACAACGTGTATTGCGCCTTGCCCGGGCCGATCCGGCGCAGGTCGTTGGTGAAGGCGGAATTGATGTATTCGGCAGCGCCGGGGCCGCGGACCAACGCCTTGCCGAGATGGCTGACATCGAAGAGCCCGACGGAGTTGCGCGTCGAGTTGTGCTCGCTGACGGTTCCCGCGTACGAGACGGGCATCAGCCACCCGCCGAACTCGGCGAAATTCGCGCCGAGTTCGCGATGGCGCTCTTCCAGCGGGCCCTTCGACACGTCCGTCACGCCGATCCACCCTAATGGGGCCAACGAGTTGGCACACTTGTGCAGGTGGTCGACCTCGACGCGCTGCAAGCCGCCGGGATCGCCGACGCCCACAGGCGGGCCGGGCTGATCGCCTACCTCGACTCACTGGGCTTTTCCGCCGAGGACATGGTCGAGGCCGAACGCCGCGGCCGGCTCTTCGGCCTGGCCGGAGACGTCCTGCAGTGGTCGGGACCTCCCACTTACACCCTTCGGGCGGCCGCCGAGCAACTCGGCGTCCCGCTCGCGGACCTGACCCACGCGTGGCAGGCGCTCGGTCTGCGGGTCGCCGGCCCCGACGTGCCCGCGCTGAGCCGCGCCGACGTCGACGCGTTGACGTCATGGCGGACGATCAGCGCGGTGACGGGCCCGGACGCCGCGCTCAACTTCCTGCGGATCGTCGGTGCGGCGATGGCGCGCCTCGCCGAGGCCAGCGGAACGATGATTCGGCTCGCCCAGCCGGACCTGCTGATGACCCACACCCACGACGAGCTCACCACCGCGCGGGCCTACCGTTCGGTTGCCGCGCTCGTGCCCGGCATCTCGGCGCTGATGGACGCGGTGTGGCGCCACCACATCACCAGCGCCAGGGCGTACTTCGAGGACGTCATCCACGACGCGTCGGCGATGGTGACCTGCGGCGTCGGGTTCGCCGACCTGTCGGGGTTCACGGTGCTCACTCAGCGGCTGAGCCCGACGGAGCTGTCCGATCTGCTGGTGGAGTTCAGCGGCGCGGTGAGCGATGTGGTGCACGCCGACGGCGGCCGGGTGGTCAAGTTCATCGGCGACGAGGTGATGTGGGTGAACGCGAGCCCCCACCAGCTGGTCAAGGCCGCGACCGACCTGGTCGATTATCCGCGGGCGCGCCAGGCCGGTCTGGGGGTTCGCGCGGGCCTGGGGTACGGCCTGGTGCTGTCGATCGGCGGCGACTACTTCGGGACCCCCGTCAACCTGGCCGCGCGACTGGTGAGCGCCGCCGCGCCCGGTCAGATACTGGCCGCGGGCGATGTGCGCGACGCGCTGCCCGAGCATCCAGCGGCCCGGCTGGAACCCTTGACGCTCAAAGGGTTCGAGGGCCCGGTCACCGCCTACGACCTTCACGCCGGCTCCTGAAGCTAGGGTTGGGGGTCGTGAGCCCTGCAACCTCTGGATATCAGACCCCGACCGTCACCGTCAGCACGTCGTTGCCCAAACGCAAAGCCGACGGCTCGGTGCTGATCGTTCCCGTGGTGAACGGGGACGACGACTCTGCGGCGAAGGTGGTGGCCAGCCCGTTCCTCGATTCCTCGGCGGTCGCCGAGATCGAGTCGGCGTTGGCGGCGCTGGGCGCCAAAGGCGGCAGCGAGCAGGTCACCCGCGTCATCGCACCGTCGTTACCGGTAAGCAGCGTGCTGGCCGTCGGGCTCGGTAAGCAACGCGACGGATACCCGGCCGATGTCATCCGCCGCGCGGCCGGCGTTGCGGCCCGGTCCCTCAACGGCACCGAATCGGTGGTGACCACCCTGTCCGGTGTGGATCTCGCGGCGGCGATCGAGGGTCTGATCCTCGGCGCATACCGGTTCAGCGAGTTCCGCAGCGACAAGACTGCACCCAAAGACCGCGGCCTGCAGTCGATCATCGCGCTGGCCCCGGATACCAAGTCGGCCACCAAGGAAGCCGCACAACGGGCGGCAGACATCGCGACTGCGGTGGTCACCGCCCGCGATTTCGTCAACACCCCGCCCAGCCACCTGTTTCCCGACGAATTCGCCCGGCGTGCAAAGGCTTTGGGCGAAGCGGCCGGATTGTCGGTCGAGGTGCTCGACGAGAGGGCGTTGGAGAAGGCCGGTTACGGCGGCATCATCGGCGTCGGCAAGGGCTCGTCGCGGCCACCCAGGCTGGTGCGGCTGACCCACAAGGGCGCCAAACGCAAGGGTAAGCGTGTCGCGTTGGTCGGCAAGGGCATCACGTTCGACACCGGCGGGATTTCGATCAAGCCCGCGGCGAACATGCACCACATGACCTCGGACATGGGCGGCGCGGCGGCCGTGGTGGCCACGGTGGCGCTGGCGGCCAAGCAGAAGCTGCCCATCGACGTGATCGCCACAGTGCCGATGGCCGAGAACATGCCGTCGGCGACCGCGCAGCGTCCGGGCGACGTGTTGACCCAGTACGGCGGGACCACGGTCGAGGTGCTCAACACCGACGCCGAAGGCAGGCTGATCCTGGCCGACGCGATCGTGCGGGCGGGTGAGGACAAGCCGGACTACCTGATCGAGACGTCGACGCTGACCGGCGCCCAGACCGTCGCGCTCGGGGCCCGGACGCCAGGTGTCATGGGCAGCGACGAGTTCCGCGACCGGGTGGCCGGCATTTCGCAGGCGGTCGGCGAGAACGCCTGGCCGATGCCGCTGCCCGAGGAGCTCAAGGACGACCTCAAGTCGACCGTCGCCGACCTCGCGAACGTCAGCGGTTCGCGCTATGCCGGCATGCTCGTGGCGGGCACGTATCTGCGCGAGTTCGTGCCGGACGGCGTGCAGTGGGCCCACATCGACATCGCGGGCCCGGCGTACAACACCGGAGGGCCGTGGGGCTACACCGGCAAGGGCGGCACGGGTGTGCCGACGCGGACGATGTTCGCGGTGCTGGAGGATATCGCCGCGAGCGGCTGATCGGGCTGGAGCCGCGAGCGGCTGATCGGGCTAGAGCGGCGAGCGGCTAGGCCGTTCGCCGAGACGGAGTATCGCCGAGACCGACGATATGGCGGTTTTCACTCGCACAGATCCGCCATAACGTCGGTTTCGCCGCTAGACAACCCCCGCCGCTAGACGACCTTGCCGCGCGCGGTGCTGCGCATCACCTGCGGAAACAGGTGTGCGATTCCATAAACGATGTGGGCCTCCGGGGCGACGGGGCGGATCGGCTTGTTCTTCTTGACCGCCGACACGATCGCGTCGGCGACCTTGTCCGGACCGTACCGACGCCGGGAGAACGCCTTTTCCAACTGCGCGCGACGGGCTTCGACCTTGTCCCGCTTGGAAGGGGGCGTGTCGAACCGGGTGGTGTGCACGATGTTGGTGTCGATGACGCCGGGGCACACCGTCGTCAGGCCGACACCCGCTTGGTCCAACTCGGCGCGCAGGCAGTCGCCGAACATGAACACCGCCGCCTTGCTGGTGGCATAGGCGTTCATCGACTGCTGCGGTGAGTATGCCGCCATCGACGAGATGTTCACGACGTGCCCGCCGAGTCCGCGGTCAACCATCCTGCGCCCAAAGGACCTGCAGCAGTTGACGACTCCGCCGAAGTTGATGGCCAGTACGCGGTCGTACTCCTCGCGCGGGGTGTCGAGGAACATGCCTGCGTGCCCGACACCTGCGTTGTTGACGACGATGTCGGGCACCCCGTGTTCTGCGCACACCTTCTCGGCGAACCGCTCGACGGCGTCGGCGTCGGACACGTCGACGGTGTAGGCGTGCGCAATGCCACCGCGCGCGGCGACGTGGGCCGCGGTCTCCTTCGCGGTGCCTTCGTCGACATCGCTGACCACGATCTCGGCGCCCTCGCGGGCGAACGCGAGCGCCGTCGCGCGGCCGATACCGCTACCCGCGCCTGTCACGGAAACCAGTGTGTCGCTGAAGTATTCGCGTGGCCGGCCGACCTGTGCGCGCAGGAGTTCACGGGCGGGTGGCTCGCCACCGAGGAAATCGACGAGCTGCTCGACCGAGCGGGCGATGGCTTGCGGATGCGACATCGGCGACCAGTGCCCGGCGGCGATGTCGCGGCGCCACAACCGCGCGACCCAGTTCTTCGTGTCGTCGTAGACGTACGGCCGCACGAACGGGTCTCTGGTGTTGACGATCAGTTGCACCGGGACATCGACGTAGTGATCGCTTCGCCCGGGTTTCATCGACCGCAGATAGTTCGCCCCGTACACCTTGACGCTCTTGACGGCGTCGGCCTTGTAGGTCGGCGAATGGTGCAGTTGCTCACGCGGGATGCCGTCGCGCACCAACAGGATCTGGCGCACCAGACCCGCGACGAAGCCACGCACGGCGATCGGTGCGACCACCGGGATCGAGAAGAAGCCCATGTAGGCAAAGGACAGGAACTGACTCAGCGCACGCACGAATCGGCGCGGACGCCACGGGCGCAACAGGCTTCGGGTGACGAAGACGTTGAGGTGATCGATGCTGGGACCGGAGATCGAGGTAAACGATGCGACCCGCTCACCGGCACCGGGCCGGGCCAGGTACTCCCACATGGCAGCCGAGCCCCAGTCGTGGGCGAGTACGTGCACCGGTTCGCCCGGGCTGACCGCAGCGACGACCGCGTCGAAGTCATCAGCGTACTGAGACATGCGATAGGCCGAAACCCGTTTGGGCGCAGTCGATTCCCCGACACCACGGTTGTCGTAACGCACGATGCGGAACCGGCCGGACAGCAGCGGCACCACGCCGTCCCACAGCACGTGTGAATCGGGCCACCCGTGCACGAGGACCAGCGTCGGACCGTCGGGATTGCCCTCTTCGTAGACCGCGATCCGCACGTCGTCCGTGCTGTCGACGAATCGCTGCGTGCTCTCCCCCATCACACCTCCCGTGACTTGGCGGAACCGCCGGTACCGTATCAGTGCCCTTCATCCTCCCCCTACCCTCCGGGTGGAGGCACCCGCACACGCAAGCCTTCGTCAGCGCTCGTCGAGTTCCCGCCGAGCCGCGCGTCGGCGCTCGATTCGGCGCCGCTCGTCGTAGTCCCGCATCCGCTGCGGGTAGCCGACTTTCTGCACGTCATAGACCGGGATCTTCAGCCGTTCGGAAAGCCGCCGGGCGCCGACGTCTCCCCCGGCGCGGCGCCGCGTCCACTCCCCGTCGGCGGCGACCAGCACCACGGTGACGTCGGTGACGGTGGTCTTCGGTTCCACGAAAGCTTCGACGCCGGTGTGCGTGGCGACCCATTGCCGGAGATAGTTCAGATCCGCGGCGGGGTCCTTACCCGAATCCCTGCCTTCGCGTTTTCCGCGCCGAAACCTGTCGAGGACTCCCACTCGCGTTCGCACTCCCTCCGATCGCCTGTCTCGATAGTGCCAGAGGAGTGGGTCGGACGGTCTGCGGCGAACTGCGCGTCCGGACGTGACAGGATGGGTATGAACACAATCACCCAGCACGACTGACGATCGTTCAAGGGAGCGAGGGAGTCAATCACATGGCCATCTCTGTTCAGATGCCCGCACTCGGTGAGAGCGTTACCGAGGGGACTGTCACCCGATGGCTCAAGCAAGAGGGTGACACGGTCGAACAAGATGAGCCTCTGCTCGAAGTCTCCACCGACAAGGTCGACACCGAGATTCCCGCGCCCGCTTCCGGTGTGCTGAAGAAGATCATCGCCCAGGAGGACGACACCGTAGAGGTGGGCGGTGAGTTGGCGGTCATCGGTGATGCCGATGAGGACGGCGACTCCGGGGGCTCGGACGACTCCGAGGAAGCGTCGGACGACGAGCAGGGAGAGTCGGACGACTCCGAGGAGGCGTCGGACGACGAGGAGCAGCCCGCCGAAGAGGACAAGCCGGCCGAGGAACCGGCCGCGCAGCCGGAACCCTCCGCCGAGGAGACGGAATCAGAACCGGAGCCCAAGGCCAAGCCCGCCGCGAAGTCGTCGGGTGAGGGTTCAGGTAAGTCCACGCCGGTGCTGATGCCCGAACTCGGCGAGTCGGTGACCGAAGGCACCGTGACCCGCTGGCTGAAGAAGGTCGGCGACAGCGTCGAAGTCGACGAGCCGCTGCTCGAGGTGTCGACGGACAAGGTCGACACCGAGATCCCCTCGCCCGTGGCGGGCACGTTGATCTCGATCACCGCGGAAGAGGACGACACCGTCGAGGTGGGCGGCGAGCTGGCCAAGATCGGTGATACCGATGCCGAGGCCGAACCGGAACCGGAACCCGAACCGGAGCCCAAGGAAGAGAAAAAGCCGGAGCCGAAACCGGAAGAGGAAGAGGAAGAGGAGAAGGAAGAGGAGTCCGAACCGGAGCCCAAGCCCGAGCCCAAGGAAGAGAAGAAGCCCGAGCCCGAGCCCGAGGAAGAGCCCAAGCCCGAGCCCACGGAAGCAAAGAAGTCCGAGCCACAGCCGACGAGCGATTCGGGGCCCTACGTCACCCCGTTGGTGCGAAAGTTGGCCGCGGAGAACAACGTTGACCTCGCCAGCGTGAAGGGCACCGGAGTCGGCGGCCGCATCCGAAAGCAAGACGTCCTGGCGGCAGCGGAGGCCGACAAGGCGCCGGCGGCGTCGACCGATCAGGCGGCCGAAGCCCCGGGAAGGTCGCCCGCTGCGGCTACGGCGTCCGCGGACGCCGAGGCGTCGGCCGCGTCGCTGGCACACCTGCGTGGCACGACCCAGAAGGCCACCAGGATCCGGCAGTTGACCGCGCAGAAGACGCGCGAATCCCTGCAGGCGACAGCGCAATTGACGCAGACCCACGAGGTCGACATGACCAGGATCGTGTCGCTGCGGGCGCGGGCCAAGGCCAGCTTCGCCGAACGCGAAGGCGTGAACCTGACGTATCTGCCGTTCATCGCCGTCGCTGTCATCGACGCGCTCAAGGCGCATCCCAACGTCAACGCCAGTTACAACGAGGAAACCAAGGAGATCACCTACTACGACGCCGAGCATCTCGGTATCGCTGTCGACACGGAGCGGGGTCTGCTCTCGCCGGTGATCAAGAACGCCGGTGACTTGTCGCTCGGCGGGCTGGCCCGCGCGATCTCTGACATCGCCGCACGCGCCAGGTCCGGTGACCTCAAGCCCGACGAGTTGTCCGGTGGGACGTTCACCATCACCAACATCGGCAGCCAGGGCGCGCTGTTCGACACGCCAATCCTGGTGCCGCCGCAGGCGGCGATGCTGGGGACCGGTGCGATCGTCAAACGGCCGCGGGTGATCGCCGACGAGTTCGGCAACGAGTCGATCGGCGTGCGCTCGGTGTGCTACCTGCCGTTGACATACGACCACCGGTTGATCGACGGCGCCGACGCCGGCCGCTTCCTGACCACCATCAAGCGCCGCCTCGAAGAAGGCGCATTCGAGGCCGATCTGGGTCTCTAGAGCGCCTCTAGAGAAGGGCTTGCGCCTGTCGTGTCCGAACCCGTAATCGCGGTCGCGGGATCGTCCGGTCTGATCGGCACGGCGCTGGTGTATGCGCTGCGCGCCACCGACCGCCGTGTACTCCGCATCGTCCGGCGCGCGCCGTCCAACTCCGACGAGGTGTTCTGGAACCCCGACACCGGCGAATTCGACCCGGCGATGCTGGCCGGGGTGGACGCCGTGGTCAACCTGTGCGGGGTCAACGTCGGCGAGAAGAGGTGGTCGGGCGCCTTCAAGCAGAGCCTGCGCGACAGCCGTATCGGACCGACCGAGGTGCTGGCCACCGCCGTCGCCGAGGCCGGGGTGCCCGTGCTGGTCAACGCCAGCGCCGTCGGGTACTACGGCGACACGGGATCCGAGATCACCGACGAGACCGCCCCGGCGGGCGACGGGTTCCTCGCCCAGCTGTGCGTGGACTGGGAGGCCGCCACCTGGCCCGCCCGACAGGACGGCGCCCGGGTGGTCCTGGTGCGGTCCGGGCTGGTGCTGGCGCAGGCGGGAGGGGTGCTCGGCAGGCTCAAGCCGCTGTTCTCGCTGGGGCTGGGCGCTCGATTGGGCAACGGCCGCCAGTACATGCCGTGGATCAGCCTCGAGGATGAGATCCGCGCGCTGCTGTTCGCGATATCGCACGACGAGCTGTTCGGTCCGGTCAACCTCACCGGCCCGGCGCCTGTCACCAACGCCGAGTTCACCACGGCGTTGGGTCGCGCGCTCAACCGCCCGACACCGCTGATGGTGCCCGGGTTCGCGCTGCGCGCGGCACTGGGCGAATTCGCCGACGAGGGTCTGCTCGGCGGCCAACGCGCCATCCCCGCCGCGCTCGAGCGGGCCGGATTCATCTTCCACCACAACACCATTGGTGAGGCGTTGGCGTTCGCCAACGCGCAACCGGAGTAGCGTCGTCGTCATGGCGCATTCGATTCGGGCGGCGACAGAGCCGGTCGAAGTGCGCCGACTGGGCTCGGTCGACTACGAGAACGCCTGGCAGCTGCAGCGAGCGCTCGCCGACGCGCGGGTGGCGGGCGGCCCGGACACCCTGCTGCTGCTCGAACATCCGCCGGTGTACACCGCCGGGCGGCGCACGCTCGCCGAGGAACGGCCGAACCCCGGCGCCGGCACGCCCGTCGTCGACACGGACCGAGGCGGAAAGATCACCTGGCACGGGCCGGGCCAACTCGTCGGCTATCCGATCATCGGCCTCGCCGAACCGCTCGACGTCGTCAACTTCGTCCGGCGACTCGAGGAGTCGCTGATCAAGGTCTGCACCGACCTCGGCGTGCGGACCGGCCGGGTGCAAGGCCGTTCCGGCGTCTGGGTGCCACCCGATGCCAAAGGGCCGGCCCGCAAGATCGCCGCGATCGGGATTCGAGTGGCGCGCGCGACGACGCTGCACGGGTTCGCGCTGAACTGCGACTGTGACCTGTCCGCGTTCTCCGCGATTGTGCCGTGCGGGATCTCCGACGCCGGGGTGACTTCGCTGTCGGCCGAGCTGGGCCGTCGCGTCTCGGTCTCCGACGTCGTCGACCACGTGGCCGACGCCGCGTGCGACGCGCTCGACGGTCGGCTAGAGGTAGCGTTGACGTAGTGACTGTCGCTCCTTCTTCCAATGTCGCCGGCCATCCGGCTCCGGCGCCCAATGTCGCCGGCCATCCGGCTCCGGCGCCCAATGTCGCCGGCCATCCGGCTCCGGAAGGCCGGAAACTGCTGCGTCTCGAGGTCCGCAACGCCGAGACGCCGATCGAGCGCAAGCCGCCGTGGATCAAGACCCGCGCGAAGATGGGCCCGGAGTACCAGGAGCTCAAGGCGCTGGTGAAGCGCGAGGGTCTGCACACCGTCTGCGAAGAGGCAGGCTGTCCCAACATCTTCGAATGCTGGGAGGACCGCGAGGCCACATTCTTGATCGGTGGTGAGCAGTGCACCCGTCGCTGCGACTTCTGTCAGATCGACACCGGCAAGCCGGCCGAACTCGACCGCGACGAGCCGCGCCGGGTCGCCGAGAGCGTGCAGGCGATGGGGTTGCGCTACTCGACGGTGACCGGTGTGGCCCGCGATGATCTGTCCGACGGGGGCGCGTGGCTGTACGCCGAGACGGTCCGCGCGATCAAAGCACTCAACCCGACCACCGGCGTCGAGTTGCTGATCCCGGACTTCAACGGTGACCCGGACCTGCTGCAGCAGGTGTTCGAGTCGCGCCCAGAAGTGTTGGCGCACAACGTCGAAACGGTTCCGCGGATCTTCAAGCGGATCCGGCCCGCGTTTCGTTACGAGCGCAGCCTCGACGTGCTGACGGCGGCTCGCGACGTCGGGCTGGTAACGAAGTCGAACTTGATCCTCGGGATGGGCGAGACGCCCGATGAGGTGCGGGCCGCGCTGACCGATCTGTACGACGCGGGATGCGACATCGTCACGATCACCCAGTATCTGCGGCCCTCGGTGCGCCACCACCCCGTGGAGCGCTGGGTGCATCCCGACGAGTTCGTCGAGCACGAGCAGTTCGCACAACGCCTCGGCTTCGCCGGTGTGCTGGCCGGACCGCTGGTGCGCTCGTCGTATCGTGCGGGTCGGCTCTACGCCCAGACGGTCGCGTCGCGGCCGCCCGTATCCTGAAGCAATGGCGAAAACCCGCAATCCCGAGGCACTGAAGGCCGCGAAGGCCGAAGCCAAGGCAGCTCGTAAGGCGGCGTCCAAACAGCGCCGCAGCCAGCTGTGGCAGGCGTTCCAGATTCAGCGCAAAGAAGACAAGCGTCTGCTGCCGTACATGATCGGCGCGTTCGTGCTGATCGTCGCCGCGTCGGTGGCGCTCGGCATCTTCGCGGGCGGCTTGACCACCTACATGATGATTCCGTTGGGCATCGTGCTCGGTGCGCTGGTGGCGTTCATCATCTTCGGTAGGCGCGCGCAGAAGTCGGTTTACAGCAAGGCGGAGGGACAGACGGGCGCTGCGGCCTGGGCGCTGGACAACATGCGCGGCAAGTGGCGCGTGACGCCCGGTGTCGCGGCGACGGGACACTTTGACGCCGTCCACCGGGTGATCGGCAGGCCGGGCGTCATCTTCGTCGGTGAGGGGTCGCCGTCGCGGGTGCGGCCGCTGCTGGCGCAGGAGAAGAAGCGTACGGCCCGGTTGGTCGGCGACACGCCGATCTATGACGTCATTATTGGCAACGGCGAGGGTGAGGTGCCGCTGGCCAAACTGGAGCGTCACCTCAACAAGCTGCCCGCCAACATCACCGTCAAGCAGTTGGACGCGCTGGAGTCGCGGCTGGCTGCGTTGGGCACGAAGGTCGGCCCCGCCGCGATGCCCAAGGGTCCGCTGCCGGCGCAGGCCAAGATGCGCGGCGTGCAGCGCACCGTCCGGCGACGCTGATCGTCGGCGCCGAGTTCCGCCGAAACAGACGTAATGGTCGAAATCCGACTGAACTTCCAACCAGAGCGTCGGTTTCGGCGCCAGACCTAGCGCGACCTACCGCCGGACCACCGCGGTGTTGGTGAAGCGGTCCTGATAGCCGCGAAAGTCCCGGTCGGTGAACAGCGCGGGAATGACGAGCCCGACCAAGAGCACCCGGACGATCGCGCGGCCGATGCCGACGTGCTCACGGTGATCGTTCGAGGCGACCCGCAGGCCCAGCGCCCACTGACCGGGCGTGAATTCGAACAACCGCACCGACACGGCGCCGATCACCAGCCACACCACCGCGATCGCCGTCGATCCCATCGAGGTGTAGATGAACTCTCGGCCGCCGAGCAGTCCGAAAGCGCCTGCAAACCCCACCAACCCGTAAGCGATGAAGGTGTCGAGCAAGTACGCGGCGATGCGCCTGCCGAACCGGGCGATGGACCCCGGGCCGGTCTCCGGTAAACCGAGGCGCTTGCCAGGAAAGTCGTTGGGTCCCGCGTCGCTGGTCGGATCCGGTCCAGACAGCCAGGACCCGAGTGTGCGGGCCATACACTGAAGGATATGGGACTCGAAGAAGTCCATCGGCCGCCGGCGACTGGCACTGACGTGATTGCGTAACTTCAGCGCAACATTCGGTTGACGACCGTGCAACATCGTGTCCTTAGCGTCAACCCGCGAGTTACTGGATAAAGGAGAAAACTCAGTGGCAGAAAAGACGGCCGACGACATTCTCAGGCTGATCAAGGATGACGATGTCGAATACGTCGACATCCGGTTCTGCGATCTGCCCGGCGTCGTTCAGCACTTCTCGGTCCCGGCTTCGGCCTTCACCCAGGATGTCTTCGAGGACGGCCTGGCCTTCGACGGCTCGTCGGTTCGCGGCTTCCAGTCCATCCACGAATCCGACATGATGCTGCTTCCGGATCCCGCGACCGCACGCATCGATCCGTTCCGCGCCGCCAAGACGCTGAACATCAACTTCTTCGTGCATGACCCCTTCACCCGCGAGGCCTACTCGCGCGATCCGCGAAACGTGGCCCGCAAGGCGGAGAACTACCTGATCAGCACCGGCATCGCCGATACCGCCTACTTCGGCGCCGAGGCCGAGTTCTACATCTTCGACTCGGTGACCTTCGATTCCCGGATCAACGGCACCTTCTACGAGGTGGACTCCGAGGCAGGCTGGTGGAACACCGGCGAACCGGTCGAGGCCGACGGCAGCGCCAACCGCGGCTACAAGGTGCGGCCGAAGGGTGGCTACTTCCCCGTCGCGCCGTATGACCACTACGTCGACCTCCGCGACAAGATGGCCACCAACCTGATCAACGCGGGGTTCACCCTCGAGCGTGGCCACCACGAGGTGGGCACCGCCGGTCAGGCCGAGATCAACTACAGGTTCAACACGATGCTGCACGCGGCCGACGATGTGCTGCTGTTCAAGTACATCATCAAGAACACCGCGTGGCAGGCCGGTAAGACGGTGACGTTCATGCCCAAGCCGCTGTTCGGCGACAACGGCTCCGGTATGCATGTGCACCAATCGCTGTGGAAGGACGGCCAGCCGCTGTTCCACGACGAGTCCGGTTATGCCGGACTGTCCGACACCGCCCGCCACTACATCGGCGGCATCCTGCACCACGCGCCGTCGCTGCTGGCGTTCACCAACCCGACGGTGAACTCCTACAAGCGTCTGGTGCCGGGCTACGAGGCGCCGATCAACCTGGTGTACAGCCAGCGCAACCGCTCGGCGTGTGTGCGGATCCCGATCACGGGCAACAACCCGAAGGCCAAGCGCCTCGAGTTCCGCTGCCCCGACAGCTCGGGTAACCCGTACCTGGCGTTCGCGGCGATGCTGATGGCCGGCATCGACGGCATCAAGAAGAAAATCGAGCCGCAGACACCGGTCGACAAGGACCTCTACGAGCTGCCGCCCGAGGAGGCCGCCAACATCCCGCAGGCGCCCACCTCGCTGTCGGCCGTCATCGACAAGCTCGAACAGGACCACGAGTACCTCACCGAGGGCGGGGTCTTCACCGAGGACCTGATCGAGACCTGGATCTCCTACAAGCGCGAGAACGAAATCCTGCCGGTCCAGATTCGGCCGCACCCGTACGAGGTCGCGCTGTATTTCGACGTGTAACCGAGACGGTAAACATCAGTCGACACTTCGGGCCGGGCGAGTCATTTCGCCCGGCCCGAAGTGCGTCTGCGCGTAGGGTCAACACGCATGACGACCACATTCGACGCCCGTCTTGCCAGTTACTCGTCGCCGCTTCTGAGCCTGTTCCGGATCATCGCCGGATTGTTGTTCGCACTGCACGGATCGCAGAAGCTGTTCGGCTGGCCGGTGGCCTCGCCGGTGCCGATCGAGGCCGGTTCGTGGCCGCTGTGGTGGGCCGGGCTGATCGAGCTCGTGGCCGGCCTGCTGATCGCCGTGGGCCTGTTCACCCGCATCGCGGCGTTCATCGCCTCCGGCGAGATGGCCGTCGCCTACTTCTGGAAGCACTGGCCGCCGCTGGAAGGCCCGTCCGCCAGCTTCTGGCCGATGGAGAACGGCGGCGAAGTCGTGCTCCTGTTCTGCTTCGGATTCCTCGCGATAGCCGGGTTGGGCGCAGGCGCCTGGTCGGTCGACGCCCGGCGCAGGGTCGGTGGCACAGCACCCGGTGGCACAGCACCCGGGCGCGTGGTCACCGGAACGGCGGCACCCGCCGCCGCCACCGCCCAGCCGGTTCAGCGCCGCGGTCTAATGAGCCGCTTCCGTCGGCCCCGTTACTGATCGAGCCGAAGATCCTTGCGGAATCGCTTCATTCCGTCGATCTTCTCGGCCAACGAAGCCCGCGGACCGGCGTAGAACATCCACGGCATGGTGACGATGCCCGTGATGCCACCGGCCTGCGCCCGGTCGAAGTGATCGGGGGTGAACGCGTCGGTCAGCGGGGTCAGCACCTCGAAACCGTCCATCGTCAAACCATTTTCGGCGCGTAGCTCACGCAGCTTGGCGACGCGTTCGAGTGCCCGGTCGGTGGTGATCAGGTCGCCGATCCAGCCGTCGTGGCGCGCCGCCCGCCGCAGCGCGATATCCGAGAGCCCGCCGACGTACACCGGGATCGGCGGCGGTGTCGGCTCCATCTCCAGCTTCGGCGTCTTGTAGAACTCGCCGTCGAACTCGGTCCAGCCCGGCTTCCAGAGTTCCTTCATCAATTCGAGCATCTCGTCGGTGCGCTTACCGCGCCGCGCGAACTGCTGACCCATCAGCGTGAACTCTTCCTCGCACCAGCCGACGCCGATGCCGAGTTCGAGTCGGCCACCGGCCAGCACGGCCGCCGTGCCGATCGCCTTCGCCGCCGAGTACGGGTCGCGCATCGCGGGTAGATACACCGTCGTCACGAACCGCGACCGTGACGTGACGAGGGCCAGCCCACCGATCAGCACCCACGGATCAGGCCAGTCGGTGAACGCCTCCCATCGCCTGCTCCCGTCCTTGGTGTAGGGATACGGCGTCTTCAACGTCTCGAGGTTGACGACGTGGTCCGGGATACCCAGACCTTCGTAACCGAGATCGTCTGCAGCTCTGGCGATCTCGACAACCTCAGCGGTATCGAGGAACGCCAGGCTGACATAGAACTTCATCCGGCGTCCCTTGCCCACGCCGGCTGGATGAACACACCCTCCGCCTCCACCGTGGGCCCGCCCGCGTCGAGCAGATATCCGCGGGCGAACGTCTTGACCCCCTCGGACCGCTCCACGAACGCTTCGGCACGCAGCGGTCCCAGCGGTGTGCCGCGCAGGTAACGCAGCGAAATGGTGCCGGTGAACTTCGGTCGGGTCAGGCCATCGCTGGCCGCCTCACCCAGCAGATGGTCGAGCACCAACGCGCAGATGCCCCCGTGCACCCACCCGGGGGGCCCCTCATAGGCGCCGCTCAGCGTGAACTCGCTCCAACAGCGACCGTCCTCCTCGTGCTGGATGACCATCGGCGGTGCGATCGCATTACGAAGTCCTACAGCGGGATTCGCCCACGCCAGCGGCCGTCCGGTGACCTCGTGCCGCAGGGTCGAGGACACCGGGCGCTGCTTGCTCTCGAGGATCTGCGCGGCTGCCTCGATCTTGGCTTGCGCTTCGTCGACGGCGGTTTCGTCAATCTCGGTGTGCAGGCTGGCGTAGATCAGTCGGCGCACCGCCTCGGTCAACGGACCGTACAGCGCGCGTTGGCGCTCGTACTCCTCGTCGGTGATCACGTCGAACCCGAAATCCATGCTCATCGGCTGTGCCTATCCACTATGTCTCGCCGCCGAAAACCTTGCGCACCACGGCTTTCGCCCGTCTGGTCACCCGCAGGTAATTGTCGAGGAACTCGCCACCGTCGTCGGTGTCCCAACCGGCAGCCACCGCAACGGCATTCAACTGGCGGCCCCCTCCGGGCAGCTGATCGGTCGGCTTGCCTCGCACCAGCACCAGTGCGTTACGGGCACGGGTCGCGGTCAACCAGGCTTGGCGCAGCAGTTCGACGTCGCCCTCGGCGATCAGCTCGGCGGCCCCGATCGCGTTCAGCGACTCGAGCGTCGAGGTGTTGTGCAGCGCGGGCACCTTGTGCGCGAAACGCAGCTGCAGCAGCTGCACCGTCCACTCGATGTCGGCGAGGCCTCCGCGTCCGAGTTTGGTATGGGTGTTGGGGTCCGCTCCCCGCGGCAGCCGCTCGGCGTCCACCCGCGCCTTGATCCGCCGGATCTCCTGCACCGCTTCGGCGGACACCCCGCCGGGTGGATACCGGATCTTGTCGATCATCAACAGGAACCGCTCCCCCAGGTCCAAATCGCCTGCCACGCGGTGAGCACGCAGCAACGCCTGCACCTCCCAGGTTTGCGCGTACCGCTCGTAGTAGGCCTGATACGAGGCCAGCGTGCGCACCAGCGGACCGTTGCGACCTTCGGGTCGCAAGTTCGCGTCGACCTCCAGCGGCGGATCCGAACTCGGCGTCCCGAGCAGGGTTCTCACCTGCTCGGCGACCGTCACCGCCCATTTCACCGCGGCCGATTCCTCTACGCCCGCTTCGGGTTCGCACACGAACATGACGTCGGCGTCCGATCCGTAGCCCAGTTCCCCGCCACCCAGCCGGCCCATGCCGATCACCGCGATCCGCGCCAGCGACCCCCGGTCGGGCGTCTGGGCGCGGATCACCGCTTCCAACGCGGCCTGCAGCACCGCGACCCACACCGACGTCAGCGCGCGACACACCTCGGTGACTTCGAGCATGCCCAGCAGATCGGCGGAGGCGATGCGCGCCAGTTCGCGCCGGCGCAGGGTGCGCGCCGCGGCGATCGCCCGCTGCGGGTCGGAATACCTTGCGGCCGAGGCGACCAGAGCTCCGGCCACCGCATCGGGTTCGGCGTCGAGCAGCTTGGGCCCGTCGGGCCCGTCCGCGTAGGACTGGATGACTTCGGGCGCCCGCATGAGCAATTCGGGAACGTAGGCCGAGGTGCCGAGGACCTGCATGAGCCGCTTGGCGACGGCTCCCTCGTCGCGCAGCGTCGCCAGGAACCACCGCTGTTCGGACAGCGCATCGCTGATGCGGCGGTACGACAGCAGCCCCGCATCGGGATCGGGTGTGTCCGACAGCCAGTTGAGCAGCGTCGGCAACAGCACCTGCTGCACGCGGCCGCGACGGGCGCTGCTCCCCGTAAGGGCGGCCAGATGCGACAACGCGCTCTGCGGTCCTTCGTAACCCAACGCGGCCAGCTGCCGTTCGGCGGCCTCCTGCGTCATACCGTCCGAGATGCTCAACGCCGGTTGGCCGACCGACTCCAACAGTGGTTGATAGAACAGCTTCTCGTGCAGCCGCGACACCCGCAGGCTCTGGCGCTTGAGCTCTTCACGCAACACGCCCAGCGCGTCACGCGTGCCGTCGGGCCGCACGTGTGCGGCCCTGGCCAGCCAGCGCAGCGCCTCGTCGTCGTCCTCGTCGGGAAGCAGATGAGTGCGCACCAGCCGTTGCAGCTGCAACCGGTGCTCGAGCAGCCGCAAGAATTCGTAGGATGCCGTCAGGTTGGCGGCGTCGTCGCGCCCGACGTATCCCTGTTCCCCGAGTGCGGCCAGCGCGGCCACCGTCGACGCGACATGCAACCGCTCGTCGTTACGGCCGTGCACCAATTGCAGTAGCTGCACGGCGAATTCGACGTCACGCAGCCCACCGGTGCCCAGCTTGATCTCCCGTGACCGTTGTCCGGCGGGCACCAGTTCCTCGACCCGCCTTCTCATCGCCTGCACCTCGGGGACGAAGTCCTCACGCTCGCAGGCCGTCCACACCATCGGCATCAGAGCGTCGATATAGGCCTGACCGAGTTCGGGGTCGCCCGCGGCCGGGCGCGCCTTCAACAACGCCTGGAACTCCCACGTCTTGGCCCACCGCTGGTAGTAGGCGATGTGCGAGTCCAGCGTGCGCACCAGCTGGCCGTGTTTGCCTTCGGGCCGCAGCCCCGCGTCGACTTCGAAGAAGGCGTCGGCGGCGAACCGCATCAGTTCCCCCGCCACCCGGGTCGCCAACGCGTCGGCGGGCTCGGTGACGAAGATGACGTCGACGTCGCTGACGTAGTTCAGTTCGCGCGCACCGCATTTGCCCATCGCGATGATCGCGATCCGGGGCGGTGATTCACCCCCGGCCGTCTTGATCGCGAGGTGCAACGCGGCGGCCAGCGCCGCGTCGGCCAGATCTGACAGATGCTCACCGACGGTCGGAAAGGGCAGGACCGGTTCGTTCTCCACCGTCGGCGCCAGATCCAGGCTGGCCAACACCAGCAGCCGGTCGCGGTAGAGCTTGCGCAGCGGCTGCAGCGCGGTCGACGTGTCGGATGCCTCGTCGGCCAGCGCGACGAACATCTCGCGCAGGGTGTCGACGGTCGGCAGAGCGACGTCACCGGCCAGCAACCGCCAGGTCTCCGGATTCGCGACGAGGTGGTCACCGAGGGCCAGCGAGGAGCCCAACAGACTGAACAGCCGGCCCCGCAGGCCCTTGTCGGTGAGCAGGGCACGGTTGAGCTCGTCCCAGTCGTCGCCCCGGCCGGCATTCAGAGCCTCGGCCAGCCGGACCATCGTGCGCAGCGCGGTGTCGGCGTCGGGGGCACGCGACAACGACCACAGAAGCTCGACGTGCGCGTCGGTGGTCCAGCCCAACAGCTCCAGATCCGCGGGCGCGGTGGGTTCGACGAGACCCAGCCGGCCTACGCTCGGCAGCTTCGGACGCTGCGTCGCTGGTTTGGCCACGCCTAAAAGGTATCTCGCCTAGTCGCCTATAGAGACAGGTAGGCCTGCAGCTCGAACGGCGTGACGTGGCTGCGGTAGTTCTCCCACTCCGCGCGCTTGTTGCGCAGGAAGTAGTCGAAGACGTGCTCGCCCAACGCCTCAGCGACCAACTCCGAGTTCTCCATCTGCTCGAGCGCGGCACCGAGACTGCCCGGCAGCTCCTTATAGCCCATCGCGATGCGCTCCTCTGAGGTCAGCGTCCACACGTTGTCCTCGGCCTCCGGCGCCAGCACGTAGTTCTTCTCGATGCCGCGCAGGCCGGCGGCCAGCAGCACCGCGAACGTCAGGTAGGGGTTGCATGCCGAATCGGGGCTGCGCACCTCCACGCGGCGGGAGGACGCTTTGCGCGGCGTGTACATCGGAACCCGCACCAACGCCGAGCGGTTCGCCGCACCCCAGGACGCCGCCGTCGGCGCCTCGCCGCCGTGGACGAGACGCTTGTAGGAGTTCACCCACTGGTTGGTGACGGCGCTGATCTCTTTGGCGTGTTCGAGGATCCCGGCGATGAACGACTTCGCGACGTCCGACAGCTGCAGGGGGTCGTCGGGGCTGTGGAAGGCGTTGGTGTCGCCTTCGAACAGGCTCATGTGCGTGTGCATGGCCGAACCGGGATGCTCGGCGAACGGCTTGGGCATGAACGACGCCCGCACCCCGTCGCCGAGCGCGACCTCCTTGACGACGTAGCGGAATGTCATCACGTTGTCGGCCATCGACAACGCGTCGGCGTAGCGCAGGTCGATCTCCTGCTGGCCGGGCGCGCCCTCGTGGTGGCTGAACTCGACGGAGATCCCCATCTGCTCGAGCGCGTCGATGGCGTGCCTGCGGAAGTTGGGCGCCGAATCGTGGACGGCCTGGTCGAAGTAGCCCCCGTTGTCGGCGGGCACGGGCGGGGTGCCGTCGTCCTCGCCGGGCTTGAGCAGGAAGAACTCGATCTCGGGATGCACATAGCAGGAGAAGCCAAGGTCACTGGCCTTGGCCAACTGCCTGCGCAGCACGTGCCGCGAGTCCGCCCACGACGGGGAGCCGTCGGGCATGGTGATGTCACAGAACATCCGCGCCGAATGATGACGGCCGGAGTCGTCGGCCCACGGCAGCACCTGGAAGGTGGACGGGTCGGGACGCGCCACCATGTCGGCTTCCGAGACCCGGGCGAAGCCCTCGATCGCCGAGCCGTCGAACCCGATTCCCTCTTCGAACGCGCCCTCGAGTTCGGCCGGCGCGATCGCGACCGACTTCAGGTATCCGAGCACGTCGGTGAACCACAACCGGACGAAGCGGATGTCGCGTTCCTCCAGCGTGCGCAGCACGAATTCCTTCTGCCGATCCATGACCGCAGCGTAGGCACCGGCTGTTAAATCGGTGTTACACGGCGGCTGCGTTCACCCGCTTACCGAATGCGGCGCATCTGCGCACCGGTTCGACGGTGCCGCAGCTGGGCTCGCCGGCGGATTTGCGTTCGGTCACCGAAGCCGACGCCGACACCTCTGCGCAGGCCGCGGTCGCGAAGCCGGCCGCGGTCGTGATGATGTCGCTGACCGGAGACGGGCTAACCGGCACCCGCGCGCGCATCGAGCTGCTGCTGCAGGCCAGTCGCGATCCCGCGATATCCGCTGTGTTCCATGCGAATTGGCAGACCAATCTCATGTTGCACCGCCGCCAGCACATCCGCACGCGTGCGGACCTAACCGGCAGGTCGCCTCCACATCGCGTAGAGGGGCGGACTGTCAGCGACCGTCAGCTCCCTCACAGTTTCGAAACCGTGGCGCTCGTAGAGACGTTTGTTGGCTGGGCACGACGCCTCCAAATAGGCCGGCACGCCGTTGCGATCCGCATTTTCGAGAACCGCTCGCAGAAGAACACTGCCGATCCCGTGGCCCTGCAGCGAGGGGCGGACGCCCATGAACGCCAGGTACCAGTGGGGGTCCGACGGATGGTGCTCATCGAGCATCTCGACCAGCTCGATTTGTCGCTGGCACGATGCCTTGTCCCCCGCGGTTTCCACAAGCTCGCGGCCGAACGCTTCGGCTCTGTCGCCATCGACCAGCTGCCGCTCCGGTGGTAACCAGAGCGCCGCTCCTGTGCGTCCGCCGGCCGCATACACCCCGCCATGCGGCCAATACGCATCGACGAGCAGTGAGTAGAACGACTCCGCGCTGCGTCGCCGTTGATCGTCATCGGGAACGATCCACCGGTAGATCGGATCTTCGACGAATGCTGCAACCAGAGTGGCGACAACGTCGGACCGTTCGTCCTCGGTCGCCTGGTGAGCCCGCTCGGCATCAATGGTCGCCATCTGATCCCTCCCGCGGAGGACGCCGCCGCCGACGCGGCCGCAGACTACAGAGTCGCACGGCTGGGGCGCCTGGGCCGCAGAACCAACAGAAACGCCGTCGGATCACCGCAACCCGGCGGGCGGCAGGTCGGCGGTAATCAGTCCGAGGAGCAGGTGGTGTCCGGCGGCGGCACCGCCAGGTCGACGAGGTAGCGGGCGGCGATGTCGTCGACGCATTTGTTGCCCTGGAACACCACGGTGTGCTGAGTGCCCTGGAAGGTCACGAGAGACCCCCCGAGTTGCCTGGCCAGCTCGACACCCGCCTCGTACGGCGTTGCGGGATCGTTGGTCGTTGACACCACCAGCGTCGGCGGCAGCCCCTCCACCTCGAGTTCGTGCGGTTCGCTGGTCGGCGGCACCGGCCAGAACGCGCACGTGCCCAGAGGAGCGTGCCCGGTGAACTCGCCGTAGCTCATGAACGGCGCCGCCTCTCGGACGCGCCGGTCCTCCTCGACGACCTTCGCCCGGTCGGTCACCGCGGGCTTGTCCACGCAGTTGACCGCGACCCGCACGTCGGTCGAGTTGTTGTAGTGACCCTGCGCGTCGCGGCCCATGTACAGGTCGGCCAGCGCGAGCATGGTGTCGCCGCTGCCACGCTCCATCTCGCTGAGCGCCTGCGTCAGGTGCCGCCACAGGTCCGGTGAGTACAGCGGCAGGATGGTGCCGACGATCGCGTCGGAGTAGCTCAGTCCGCGCGGGTCGCGCGTCTTTAGCGGCTTGTCCACCAGCGGGTCGACCAGGCTGTGGTAGACGTCGTTGGCCTTCGCCGGGTCGGTGCCCAGCGGGCAGGCGGCGTTCTTCGCACAGTCGGCGGCGTAGTCGTTGAACGCGGTCTGGAAGGCCGCGGCTTGGCGGACGTTGGCCTCGGTGGGATCGGCGTTCGGATCGACCGCCCCGTCGAGGACCATCGCGCGCACCTTGTCCGGATAGTTCTCGGCGTAGGTGGCCCCGATTCGGGTGCCGTAGGAGTAACCCATGTAGGTCAGTTTCTCGTCCCCGAGTGCCTGGCGCATCGCCTCGAGATCCTTGGCCACGTTGACGGTCCCGACGTTGGAGAGGAAATCCTTGCCCATCTTGTCCTCGCAACGCTGAACGAAGTCCTTGGTCTCCTTCTCGATCTCGGCGACACCCTCCGGCGAGTAGTCGACCTGCGGCTCGGCCCGCAGCCGATCGTTGTCGGCGTCGGAGTTGCACCACAGCGCGGGGGTGGAGTTCGCGACGCCACGCGGGTCGAACCCGACGAGGTCGAAGCGTTGCCGCACCGACTCGGGCAGCGAGCCGACGACGCTGGCGGCGGCCTCCACCCCGGACTCCCCCGGGCCGCCGGGGTTGATGATCAACGAGCCGATCTTGTCGCCGGTGGCCTTGAATCGGATCATCGCGATGCGGGCGACGTCACCGTCGGCCTGGTCGTAGTCCACCGGCACCGATAGCATGCCGCATTCGGCGTCGGCGGGAATCCGCGACCGGTCCGACTGTTGGGTCTGGCATTTGGCCCATTCGATCGGTGTGCCCGGCGGCGGCACCGCGACGACGGCGCGCCCGTCGACCAGATGGCTGCATCCGGTGGCCGCGAGCAGCACAGTGGTCGCGAAGACCCCGATCTTGGCGTTCATGGCTCAACATGCTGCCATGAACCGTCATCCTCGCTGGCTAGGGCGCTATCGCGTGGCGGCCAACAACTCGTCGAGGGCCGCGGCGAAGTCGTCGGCCATGTCCCACAGGTCGGGCAGCAGTTCCGGACAGGACACGATGCCGACGTTCAACGACCCGGACAGCGACATGACGGTGATGTTGAGGCCCGATCCGTGGAAGATCGGGCCGAGCGGATACATCGCCTTGGCCTCGCAGCCCAGGTAGTACAGCGGCACCTGCGGGCCGGGAACGTTAGAGATGACGAGGTTGTGCACCGGCCTCGCGCCGCTCAGCCGGCTCGAAGCGTAAACGCGCATCGCGACACCGAACACCGCCGGGGCGGCGAACTGTGACCAATCCTGCAGCAGCGTCGCGCCGATCGCCGAACTATGTTGTTTGGCAACCGAATTCGCCTCGGCGATGGATTTCAGCCGGGCCGCCGGATCCTCGATGTGGGTCTCCAGCCGCGAGAACATCCCCGACACCTGATTACGACCAGGGCGATCGGAGCGGTCGTGCACCGAGACCGGCACCATCGCTACCAGAGAGTTCTCCGGCAGCTGACCACGGTCGGCGAGGTACTTGCGCAGGACGCCGGAGACCAGCGCCATCACCACGTCGTTGACCTTGACCCCGAAGTGGTTCTTGACGGTCTTGATGTCCTCGAGATCCAGTTGCGCGAAGGCGACATTGCGGTGCCCGGTGACATTCATGTTGAACACTGTCCTCGGGGCCGCGAACGGCGGCGCCATCGAGAGTCCGGAGCGGGCGCGGCGGACCGTGTCGACCACCGACGTGACCGTCATCGGCACCGCGCTGGCCAGCTTCAGCGGCCGCGTCGCGAATTTGACCGCACCGGTGAGAGCGATCTCCAGTGAGCTCGCGTCGCCGGGACCGTCGACGGGATCGGGTGGCAGCGCGTCGGGTTCGGTGCTGCACAGCTGCGACATCAAGCTCGCGCCGGTGACGCCGTCGACGCCGGCGTGGTGCACCTTCGTCATCACCACGAGACGCCCACCGTCCTGCGGATTGGTTCCGTCGACGTTCTCGATCACCCACTTCTCCCACAGCGGGCGGCTGCGGTCGAGCGGCAGTGACGCGATATGACCGCAGATCTCCGCGAGCTCGCGGTGGCCGCCGGGCGCGGGCAGGCCGATGCGATGCAGATGGCGGTCGACGTCGAAGTCCTTGTCCTCCACCCACACCGGATGGTCGAGGTTGAACCGGCTGTCGGCCAGCTTCTCGCGGAACTCCGGCATCGCCTTGATTCGCTGGTTCAACTCGTCACGGAACCGGTCGAACGTGTAACCGCCGGGCATCGTCGAGGTGTCGAGCTCGAGGATCGAGCACACGTGCAGCGGTTGCTGCGCGGTCTCGAGGTACAGGAAGCTGGCGTCGAGCCCGCTGAGCCGTTGCATGTCGGAATGCTATGCCCGGTGAGAGCGGGTGTGAGCAAATCCACTCAACAGGCCTTTTAACATCTCGTGCGCGGAGTGGCAGACTGAGGGCGTCAGCGAACCCGGGGACCGACTGTTCGGCCTCGAGGATTCGACCCGACCCACCCAATTGGGGGACAACGATGTCTGAGCAGACCGTCTACGGGGCTGCCGAGCCCAAACCACGCATGAAAATCCGCACCCTGCATCTGCAGAAGTGGAAAGCCGAGGGCCACAAGTGGGCCATGCTCACCGCCTACGACTACTCCACCGCCCGCATCTTCGACGACGCAGGGATCCCGGTGCTTCTGGTCGGCGATTCGGCCGCCAACGTCGTTTACGGCTACGACACCACCGTGCCCGTGGGCATCGACGAGCTGATCCCTCTGGTACGCGGCGTCGTGCGCGGTGCGCCGCATGCGCTGGTCGTGGCCGACCTGCCGTTCGGCAGTTACGAGGGCGGGCCCCAGCAGGCGCTGGCGACCGCGACCCGCTTCTTGAAGGAAACCGGTGCGCACGCGGTCAAGCTTGAGGGCGGCGAACGCGTGACCGAACAGATCGCAACGCTGAGCGCGGCGGGCATCCCGGTCATGGCCCACATCGGATTCACCCCGCAGAGCGTCAACGGCCTGGGCGGCTTCCGGGTCCAGGGCCGCGGCGATGCCGCCGAGCAGACCATCCACGACGCGATCGCCGTGCAGGAAGCCGGTGCGTTCTCCGTCGTCATGGAGATGGTGCCCGCCGAACTGGCCACCCAGATCACCGGCAAGCTGACCATCCCCACCATCGGCATCGGCGCCGGCCCGAACTGCGATGCACAGGTGCTGGTATGGCAGGACATGGCGGGCATGACCAGCGGCAAGACCGCGAAGTTCGTGAAGCGGTTCGGTGACGTCGGCGGCGAATTGCGCCGTGCCGCAGAGCAATACGCCGACGAGGTGGCCAGCGGAGCATTTCCCGCCGACGAGCACTCCTTCTAGGCGAACTCCGGCTTGCGCTTGGCCAGGAAGGCGTCGACGCCTTCTCGGCCGTCGCTGGAGACCGCGCGCGCGGCGATGACCCGTCCCTCGAGTTCCATCTGTTCCTCGAGCCCGTTGGTGAACGTGCCCAGCAGCAACTGCTTGACCCCACCGTTGGAACCGGCCGAGGTGGCCGCCATTTGATCGGCCAGCTTCGAGGCGCGATCAGCCAATTCGGCGTCCGCGACGACCTCGGTCACCAGCCCCCACTGCGACGCCTCCTGCGCCGTGAGTGTCCGGTTGGTCAGCATGAGCTCCTTGGTCTTGGTGATGCCGATGAGCCGCGGCAGGTAGTAGGAAGCACTGCCGTCGGGGCTCAGGCCCACTCGGGTGTAGGCCATCGTGAACGACGCGGACTCGGCGGCCAGTACCAGGTCGCCGGTCACCGCGAGCGAAAAGCCGGCGCCGGCCGCGGTCCCGTTCACGGCGGTGATCAGGACCGCGTTCATCCGGGCGAACGTCGAGATCGCGCGGTGCAGATCGTCGGCGACGCCCTTGATGTGCGCGCCGCGGTCCGGCGCCGACGCGAAGTCCTTCAAATCCCCACCGGCGCAGAAAAACCGGCCTGACCCGGTGAGCACCACGACCTTGGTCGCGTCGGTGTCGCACTGCTTGGCCGCCGCGGCCAGCTCACGAGTCATGGTGCCGTTCATGCCGTTTGCGGAATCCGGCCGATTCAGCGTGATGCGGGCGATGGCGCCGGTCTGCTCGACGGTCAGCGTTTCGTATTCGGTCACAGGGGGACACTATCTTCTCTGTCCCCGGCACCCTTTGCCCCCGTGTTCACGTGCGTGTGGCAATCTGTCTCGCACCATGGGCAAATCCAGCGACAAGTCGACGCGGCATCTGGAGGTCGAGCGCAAATTCGACGTCGGCGAATCGACCTTGTCGCCGTCGTTCGAAGGTTTGTCGGCGGTGGTCCGCGTCGAAGGATCGCCGGCGCACGATCTGGAAGCCGTCTACTTCGACACCCCCGATCACGACCTCGCGGCGCGGCGCATCACGCTGCGCAGGCGCACCGGTGGTCCGGACGAAGGATGGCATCTCAAACTTCCCGCGGGCCCCGACGCTCGCACCGAGGTCAGGGAGCGCCTTGGCCATGAGGACGAGGTGCCCGAGGCGCTTCGCGACATCGTGCTGGCCGTCGTGCGCGACCGCCCGCTGCGCCCGGTCGCGCGGATCTCAACTCGGCGCACCGTCCACATGCTCTACGGTCCGGACGGGACGCCGGTGGCGGAGTTCTGCGATGACCAGGTGACCGCGTCGGCCGAGCCGGGCGGTCCTGAACAGGCGTGGCGCGAATGGGAACTCGAGCTGGCCGACGGCGCCGACCGGGACCTGCTCGACCGGTTGTCGAACCGGCTGATCGACGCGGGCGCCGAACCCGCGGCCAGCGGTTCGAAGTTGGCGCGCGTGTTGGCCGAATCGTCGGTGCCGGAGGACGCTTTTCGACCGGCCGACCCCGTGCACCGGGCGGTCGCCGAACAGGTCGAGCAGCTGATCGAGTGGGACCGCGCGGTGCGCGCCGACGTGCCGGACTCCGTGCACCAGATGCGGGTGACGACGCGCAAGATCCGCAGCCTGCTACAGACCTCTCGGGACGCGTTCGGCATCTCCGACGACGCCTGGATTCTCGACGAGCTCAGGCAGCTGGCCGCGATCCTGGGAGTGGCCCGCGACGCCGAGGTGCTGGCCGAACGCTATGAGGAAGCCCTCGATGCGCTGTCCGACGAGTTGATCCGAGGGCCGGTGCGGGAGCGGCTGGTCGACGGGGCCAACAGGCGCTACGCATCCGGACTGCGCCGATCGCTGATCGCCATGCGCTCGCAACGCTACTTCCGGCTGCTCGACGCGCTCGAAGGGCTGGTCGCCGCGGAGCCGGCGCCGTCGCAGGACGAAGACCAGCGCGCACAGGCGACGATCGGCGCGGCGTACAAGCGGGTGCGCAAAGCGGCCAAGGCCGCGGCCGCCGCCGAAGCGGACGACGACAAAGACGAGGCGCTACACCGAATCCGCAAGGGCGCCAAGCGGCTTCGATACACAGCCGCGGCGACCGGCGCGTCGAAGGTGTCGGATCGGGCCAAGAGCATTCAGTCGCTGCTCGGTGATCACCAGGACAGTGTGGTCAGCCGGACCCACCTCAGCCAGCAGGCCGAAGCCGCGCACGCCGCAGGCGAGGACACGTTCACCTACGGTCTGCTCTATCGGATGGAGGAGGAGCTCGCGCACCGCTCACGGAAGCAGTTGGACGGCGCGCTCGAGAAGCTCGCCAAGGCGGTCCGCAAAGCGCGGTGACCCCGGGCCCGGGGCGGCCCTGGCCACGGGGCGGATGAGTTGGCCTGTAAGCCGGATTCTGTCCCGCACCACCGCGGATGACCGCGGCGGCGAGGTGGCGACCATCCATCTGGACACACCGTCGCCGGGTGCCTCGAGCGGCCTACCCGCAGGCTCGGGCGAGCAACCCTCGGGCGCCTGCGCGGCCGCAACCAGGTTGCGGCCTTCTTGGCCTTGCTTCGGGTGGGGTTTGCCTAGCCACTCCGGTCACCCGGAATGCTGGTGCGCTCTTACCGCACCGTTTCACCCTTACCTCCCCGAGTCCGAAGACCCGGTGGTGGCGGTCTGTTTTCTGTGGCACTTTCCCGCGAGTCACCTCGGATTGCCGTTAGCAATCACCCTGCTCTGTGAAGTCCGGACTTTCCTCGAAACCCAGGTGAACCTGGATTCCGCGGCCGCCCAGCCAACTCATCCGCGCGTTCAACGTACTGCGTGTGCCCGCTGTTCCGCGAGTTCGACATACTTGGCGCATGGCGCAGGTGCCTCCGGCGCGCTATCTGATGCGCGCCAAGGATCTGGTCGACGCGCGATACGCCGAGGCGATCACCGTCGACGACCTCGCCGCGGCCGCGGGACTGTCCCGCGCGCACTTCAGCCGGATGTTCACCCGCACCTTCGGCGAGACGCCGCGGGCATACCTGCAGACCCGCCGTCTGGAACGCGCCGCGGCGCTGCTGCGCTACACGGATCGCTCGGTCGCCGATATCTGCGTGATGGTGGGGTTGCAGAGCGTGGGATCGTTCACCACAAGCTTCGCCCGCGTGTACGGGCTGCCCCCGGCCGCGTACCGCGCGAGCCTGCCGCCGGCGGCCATCCATGCCCGAGTTCCCAGTTGCATCGTCAAACGCGACACCCGGCCGCCCGCCGACAGTCGGGTGCGCAAGACAGCACACGGGGAGAAGACGAGGAAAGCCGAGCGGCCGTAGCGTCGAGCCATGATCAAAATCGCAAGCGCCCACCTGTGGGTCCACGATCAAGAAGCGGCACTGAAATTCTGGACCGAGAACGTCGGTATGGAAGTGCGGCAGGATGTTTCGCTACCCGATGTCGACGGCATCTTTCGGTGGCTAACCGTCGGCCCGCCGGGCCAGGACGATGTGTCGATCGTGCTGATGGCCGTACCCGGTGAACCGGTCATGGACGAGCCGACCCGTGAACAGGTGCTGGACCTGACCGCCAAGGGATTTGCGGGCACGGTGTTCCTCACCACGGAGAACTGCCAGGCCTCCTATGAGGAAATGCGTTCGCGCGGAGTGGAATTCACTGAAGAGCCGCACGAGATGCCCTACGGCATCGACTGCGGGTTCCGCGATCCGTCGGGCAACAGCGTGCGCCTGACTCAACTCGCGGACATTTCGGCCATCACGGGGTAGCGCACGGCCAGGCCGGCGGACGTCAGGTGCGAGGCCAGGTCGAGCGTGGCGCCGGCCCTGCCGGCGGAGCGGGTTTGATATTCGCGCCGGGGACCTGCGAATTCTGCCAGGCCGCAATGCACAGTCCGATCCTGCCCGGTTTACACCAGCCGCCCGTGCCCGAAACCCCGAGTGAAGTCTGGGACTGATCCCAGCACACCCCGGTGCGCTGGTCCCATACCTCGCCGGCCGTACACTGCGCGAGCGCCGTCGGTGCGGTCAACACTGCGGACGAGATCAACGCAGCGCTGCACACCGAAGCCACCAGGGTGGCCGGAGAAGGTGTCCGGATTCTCATATCGATGCGTCTCCGTCGGTAAGCGGGGCCCATGAGTTTCGGATGCCGGTGGTCACGACGGCGGCCCGATGGTCGTCTGTTCATCGATCACCTTGATGGCATCGAGCACCACGTTCTGCTCGCTCTCGGGACTGTCCGCATTCAGCTGCAGGACGAATAAACCGTCGGCTGCCGGCACAACAACTGTCTTCTGGGCGACGAATCGCGGCTTGCCATTGTCCATGAAAGTGCCGGCGAACGAAATCGAGTCGAAGCCGCCGAAGGAGCCCTTCGTCGGTTCCGCCAATGGCTTGAACTCGGCCATGTCCTCGAGTTGCTCCGGCGCGTACTCGAAGATTTTCGCCGCATCGACGTTGCCGGTGAGTTTGGAGGCGATCGCGTACATGTCGGGCGGATCGTTGGGGTCCTTGGGATTGTCGTAGACGATGGCACCGTAGGCCCATTCCGGCGTCGCCTCCCCCGCGTCACTCCATTGGGGTGGAATGGGGAACTCAAAATTGGGAGTTCCCGGTTCACCGGGTTTGATCGGCGTTTCCGCGATCCCGCTGTCGGTGATGTACTCGTTGATCGTCTCGTCGTCGTCGGCCTGCGGACTGGGTGCTGCCGACGTGCCGATCGTGCTCGTTGCCGAGGTCGTTGTCGCGGCCGCCGTGTCAGCGCTGGAACCGCAGGCCACCAGCCCAAAGCTCAGAGCAACGGCGCAGAGACCGGCGGTCGTTCGTACAGGCAGATTCTTCATCGACTCCTGTCTCCTACGGTCGCTTGTCCGGAACACGAGGCAAGATTTGGCCACGAGCTTAGAGCTGCGAGGACCGGAAATTGGCAGGTTCATCAATTTCATGATCAGTCGGCGTGCCGGCAAGACTCGCGTGACGCCGAGTTCAGAACGGCGGAGGCTTGTAGTTCGCGGCGAGCAACGCTTGGCGTCGTTGCTCGTCGCCAATCAGTTCGCTACGTCTTCGCCGTTCGTGTTGATGCGGTCACGGCGGTCATGTTCGCGAGTTTGCCTGCGCCGCGGCATCATCGCCGTGCGGCCGGGCTTCTCGAGAGCGGCCCGTGCGATCGGCCCGCGGTTGGTCCGCCGCGCCGGTGCGCCGCGGCGTGTCGGTGGGGCGCTCGGGTGAGCGCTACACGCTCGGGCTCATCTTCCACGACGCCGCATAGCGCCTATCGGCGGCGCAGGACGATCACGTTGTCGGACCACAGCGCAGCCTCGCCGTCCGGCGTGGTGACCTCACGCATCGGTGTGCTGATCTGAGCCGGTTCCCATTCGGGCTCAGGCAGTTTCAGCGCCGCGACCACATCCTCGGGCGGTGTTAACGTGTGGTGGTGATCATGAAGTTCGGAAAGCCATGGCGGCGGCGACCCGTGATCGACGATGAGCAGAAGCCCACCCGGCCGAACCGCCCGCGCGGCCGCCTCGAAGATGGCCGTCCGGTCAAGCGGGAACGTGGAGTGCAGGAACTGCGCGTTCACCAAATCGAATTCGCCATCGGGGAAGCTCTGCGACAGGTCGTGCTGCTGAAAAATGATCCGGTCCTCGACCCCGCGCGCGACGGCATCGGCGGCCGCACGCCGCAAGGCGGTTTCGGCGATGTCGACGGCGACGACCCGCCATCCCTTCTCGGCGAGCCACATCGCGTCACCGCCCTCACCGCTGCCCAGATCTAGCGCGATTCCGGGCTCGAGGTCCGACGCCACCTCCACGAGACGGACGTTCGCCCGCCCACTCCAGATGCGATTGCGTTGGCTGTAGCGCTCCTCCCAATGCTGTTTGGCCTCAGGCGTTGACATGTCGGCTCCTTTCGCGGCCCAGCACACCGTGGATTTCAACCCGGCGGCAGCCGCCCCCGCTGACGATGAAATCCCGAATCTCGTCCATTTCACACCACCTTGCAGTCGTCGCGAGAAGCTGCCAAGCTTTCTTGCCATGCAGGCAAAAGACGACGGAGTCGATGCGCGGGTGCGACGCAGGCTGCGCGACCTGCGCACCCAGCACGGCCTGACGCTCGAGGAGGTGGCCCGACGGTCGAACATCGACGTGTCGACGCTGAGCCGGCTGGAGTCCGGCAGGCGCCGCCTCGCCCTCGATCACCTACCGAGACTGGCCGCGGCATTGTCGGTGAGCACCGACGAACTGCTGCGCGCACCGGATGCCGAGGATCCGCGCGTGCGCAGAGGATCCCATACCGCACATGGCATCACGTACTGGCCGTTGACCCGCCAGGCCGCAGGCGGTCTGCACGCGTACAAGATCAGGATCAGCGCCCGGCGCCGAAACCCACCCGCCGAACTTCCCGTGCACGAAGGCCAGGACTGGATGTACGTGCTGTCCGGTCACCTACGGCTGATCCTGGGCGAGCGCGACTTCGCGGTGAAACCCGGTGAGGCGGTGGAATTCTCGACATGGACACCGCACTGGTTCGGTGTCGTGGACGGTCCAGTCGAGGCGATCACGATCTTCGGGCCGCACGGCGAGCGGCTCCATTTACACGACTAGTCCAGGTACGCCGTCTGATTGACCAACCGCACCGAAGCCGCCCCGTCGGGATAGAACTCGGCGATCGACAACGACGCGAGGTCCAGATGCAACCGGTACAGGATGTTCGGGCCGCCGTCCAGCGCCATCCGCAGCAGCGTCTTGATCGGCGTCACGTGCGACACCACCAACACCGTCTCCCCCGCGTGTTCAGCGAGGATCCGTGCCCGTGCCCGGCCGACACGCTCGGCGGCGGAGTCGAAGCTCTCGCCGTCCGGGGGCGCCAGGGAGGTGTCGCGCAGCCAACGCCGGTGCAGGTCGGGGTCGCGTTCGGCCGCTTCGGCGAACGTCAGCCCCTCCCAGGCACCGAAGTCGGTCTCGATCAGGTCGTCGTCGACGGTCACGTCCTGACCGAGCACCTTGGCCGCCGCCGCCGCGGTGTCGTACGCCCGTTGCAGCGGTGACGTGACCACCGCCGCAACGCCTCCGTGCCGTCCGAGATAGCGTGCGGCGGCTTCGGCCTGACGACGCCCGAGCTCGGTCAGCGCCGGGTTCCCGCGCCCCGAGTATCGGCGCTCGACCGACAACTCGGTCTGACCGTGCCGCAGCAGGAGGAACCGCGTCGGCGCACCGCGGGCGCCGCTCCACGCGGTGGGCGTCGACGCCCGATGCGGCTTGGACTCCTCGACACCCGAAGGTATTTCGGCCGCGGCGTTCATCGCCTCGTTGGCCAACCGGTCGGCGTGGCTGTTCTCCGCGCGCGGGACCCACGTGTAGGTGACGCGATCGAAACGGGCGGCCACCGCCGTGGCCTGCTGATGCAGAGTCGCGATGTCCGGGTGCTTGACCTTCCACCGGCCCGACATCTGTTCCACCACGAGCTTGGAGTCCATCCGCACGTCGACCTCGGTGGCCCCGACGCTCGCCGCCTCGCTCAGACCGGCGATCAGCCCGCGATACTCGGCGACATTGTTGGTGGCGTGGCCGATCGCTTCCTTGCTCTCGGCGAACACTGTGGCATGATCCGCCGACCAGACTACCGCCCCGTAGCCCGCCGGCCCGGGGTTGCCGCGCGAACCACCGTCGGCCTCGACGATCACCTTCATCCGCCAGAACCTCTGACCCGCAACAGGATCGCACCGCATTCGGGACAGCGAAGCACTTCGTCGTCGGCAGCGGCGGAGATCCGCGCCAGCTCGCCCTTGTCGATCTCGATCCGGCACGCTCCACACCGGCGGCCCTGCAACTGGCCGGCGCCCGCGCCACCGCGAGCGCGCTGCCGTTCGTAGAGGGCGACCAGGTCGAGGTCGAGCGCCGCGACCAGCTCGTCGCGACGGGAAAGACTCTGGTGGCGTTGCTGATTCAGTTCGGTGTGGACCTCGTCGCACGCGGTCTGCGCGGCGCTCAGGTCGTTCTGCAGTTCGTCGATTTTCGCAAGCGCTTCCTGTTGGTCGCGTTGCAGTTCCTCGCGTCGCTCCATCACCTCGAGCTGCGAATCCTCCAGCGCGGCTTGCCTGCGCTCCAACGTGTCGAGTTCGTGCTGCAAGTCGGTGAGTTGTTTGGCATCGACCGAGCCGCCCGCGAGCAGCGTGCGGTCGCGCTCCTCGCGCTGGCGCACCGAGTCGATCTCGGATTCGAACTTGGCGATCTGCGCATCGAGATCCTCGATCGCGATCTGCAACGCCGCCAGCCGGTCGTTGGCCTCGCGATGCGCGGCCTGGACCTCTGTCAGCCGCTGCTGCTCGGCGAGGTTCTTCACCCGATGCTCCAGCCGAGCAAGCGAAGCATCGAGTTCGGCCAGCGCGAGTAACGACTGTTGTTGAGCTACTTCAGCTTTCATGCTCATCTCTCGACATTCCACGGATCGGTGCGCACGTCCGACACCCGCACGGGCAGCGCTGCACCGAAGTGGGTTTGCAGCAGGTCGGCGGCTTGGCGACACCACGGGTATTCACTGGCCCAGTGCGCAACGTCCACGAGCGCGACCCCCGACGCTCGCCTGTGTTCGTCGGCGGGGTGATGCCGCAGGTCCGACGTGACGTACGCGTCGACGCCCGTGCCGGCGACGAGGCCGAGCAGGGAGTCACCCGCACCACCGCACACCGCGACCCGCGACACCTCCGCGTCCGGGTCGCCGGAGGCGCGCACCCCCCACGACGTGGCGGGCAGCGCTTCGCGCACGCGAGACACGAACGCCGACAACGGTTCGGGACGATCCAGCACGCCGATGCGTCCCAGCCCGGCATCGCCCGGAATCGGCGCCAGCGCGAAGACGTCGAAGGCCGGTTCCTCGTAGGGATGCGCGCCCCGCATCGCGGCCAGCACGTGGCCGCGCAACCGCGCGGGTGCGATGACCTCCACCCGGTCCTCGGGGACGCGTTCGACCGATCCGACGCTGCCGATGGCCGGGGACGCGCCGTCGTGCGGGAGGAACTGCCCGGTTCCGGTGGTGGTCCAGCAGCAGTGCGAGTAGTCGCCGATGCGCCCGGCACCCGCGGCGAACATGGCTTCCCGCAGCGCCTGCGAGTTCTCCGCGGGCACGAAGACGACCCACTTGTCCAGGTCGGGTTCCGCGCTCGCAGGGGCGAGTACCTCCTCGACGGTCAGTCCGAGCGCTTCGGCGAGCGCGTCGGAGACACCCGGCGAGGCCGAGTCCGCGTTGGTGTGCGCGGTGAACAACGCCCGGTCGCTGCGGATCAGCCGATGGATCAGGGCGCCCTTGGCGGTGCTGGCGGCCACGGTGTCGACGCCGCGCAGCAGCAGCGGATGGTGAGCCAGCAGCAAGCCGCGATCGGGTACCTCGGCGACGACCTCGGCGGTGGCGTCGACAGCCACCGTGACCGTCTCGACGGTCTCCGAAGGGTCCCCGCACACCAGACCGACCGAATCCCAGTCCTGCGCCAGGTCCGGCGGGTATGCCGCCTCCAGCACGTCGATGATGTCGGCCAGTCGAGCGCTCACCGCAGCACCTCGGTCATCGCCTCGACCAGCACGGGCCACTCCGGGCGTACCGCCGCGCGCAGGAACTGACCCTCGAGCCCGATGAACGTGTCGCAGCGACGCACGGCAATACCTTTGCGGTTCAGGTGTTTTCGCATCAGTTCGGCATCCGGAACGGCGAACAGGACGAAGGGGGCCGAACCGGTGACGACATGCACGCCGATGCTAGTCAACGCGGCCACCATCTCTGCGCGCACCTCCGTCAGCCGCCGGGCGGCGCGGTCGGCTTCGGCCACCGCCGTGGGCGCGCTGCACGCGGCGATCGCCTCCAGTTGCAGCGTCCCGAGCGGCCAGTGCGGACGCCGTGCCGTCAGCCGCGCCAGGACGTCGGGCGCGCCGAGGGCGTAGCCGACGCGCAGGCCCGCCAGCGCCCACGCCTTGGTCAGGCTGCGCAGAACCACGACGTCGGGTAGGGCTTCGGTGGCCAGCGATGCGGGCTCGCCGGGAATCGCATCGGCGAACGCTTCATCCACCACCACCAGACGGCCCGGCCTGCGGAGGGCGAGCACCTGCTCGCGGGTGTGCAGCACGCCGGTCGGATTGGTCGGGTTGCCGACGACGACGAGGTCCGCGTCCTCGGGCACCGCGTCGGCGGTCAGGGTGTACGGCGCTTCCAGCACCACGTGCACGAAGGGCACCCCGGCCGCGGTCAGTGCCGCCTCCGGTTCGGTGAACGACGGCGCGATCAGGGCGGCGCGTCGTGGCTGCAGGTCGGCCAGCCGCGCGAAACCCTCGGCCGCCCCGGCCAGCAGCACGACCTCGTCGACGGCGCGGTGGTGCCTGCGGGCGACCGCGTCGAGCGCTCGCTGCGTATCGGCCGCACTCGGATACCGGGCGAGTTCGGTCAAGCGGGCCGCGAGTCGGTCGACCAGCCAGGACGGTGGCGCGTCGGCGCGGACATTGACGGCGAAGTCCAGCATCCCCGGGACCACGGCCTGGTCGCCGTGGAAACGCGCGGTCTCGCGCAGCGGACTCACCACATCACGACCCTAGTGCGCTGCCTGGGGTGGTTCTGCGATCGGGGAGAATGGGGTCGTGACCGACATGCTGGCCCCCACGTCCACGGCGACCCGCCCCCAACTGGTGATCTTCGATCTCGACGGCACCCTGACCGACTCCGCGCAGGGCATTGTCTCGAGTTTCCGCCATGCCCTGGGATCGGTCGGCGCCGCGGTGCCCGATGGAGACCTCGAAGGCATGATCATCGGCCCGCCGATGCATCACACCCTGCAGGGCCTCGGGCTCGGTTACCGGACCGACGAAGCGATCGAGGCATACCGGGCGGATTACCGGACCCGAGGGTGGGCGATGAACCGGGTCTTCGACGGCATCCCCGCGCTGCTGGCCGATCTGCGCGCGTCCGGCGTGCGCCTGGCCGTGGCCACCTCGAAGGCCGAGCCGACCGCGCAGCGGATCCTCGCCCACTTCGGTCTGGCCGACTGCTTCGAGGTCATCGCCGGCGCGAGCGTCGACGGCTCGCGCGCGAGCAAGGTCGACGTCGTCGCCCACGCGTTGGCCCAGCTGGACGACATCCCGGAGCGCGTCCTGATGGTCGGTGACCGATCCCACGACGTCGAAGGCGCCGCGGCGCACGGTATCGACACCGTGGTCGTCGGATGGGGCTACGGGAAGGACGATTTCGACGGGCCCGACGCCGCTGCCGCCGCCGCGCACGTCGCCTCGGTTGCGGACCTGCGCGAGGTGCTGGGTGTCTGAACCGCTACACGTGACGTTCATCTGCTCGGGCAACATCTGCCGGTCGCCCATGGCGGAGAAGATGTTCGCCCATCAGATCTCCGAGCGCGGGCTGGCCCACGCGGTCCGGGTGACCAGCGCCGGCACCGGCGGTTGGCATGCCGGCGAGCCCGCCGACCGCAGGGCCAGCCACGTGCTGCGCGAGCACGGGTATCCGACCGCGCACCGCGCCGCCCAGGTCGGCGAGGATCACATGTCGGCCGACCTTGTGATCGCGCTCGGCCGCAACCATGTGCGGATGCTCAAGGAGTTGGGCGTGCCCGCCGAGCGGATCCGGATGCTGCGGTCTTTCGACCCGCGCTCGGGCGCCCATCCGCTGGACGTCGAGGACCCCTACTACGGCGACCACGCCGACTTCGAGGACGTGTTCGCGGTGATCGAAGCGTCGCTGCCAGGTCTGCACCAATGGGTCGACGAGCAGCTCGCCGGCCGGGGGATCGCCAGCTGATGCGCCGGTGGTCCTTCCTGCTGCGGCCGTCATGGCTGGCGCTGTTCGTCGTGGTCGCCGCTTTCGCGTATCTGTGTTTCACCGTGCTGGCGCCGTGGCAGCTGGGCAAGAACACCAAGACCTCACGGGAGAACGCGCAGATCGCGCACTCTTTGACCGCCGAACCGGTCCCGGTGACCTCGCTTCTGCCGAAGCAGGATTCGGCGGCGCCGGACGACCAGTGGCGGCGGGTCACCGCGACCGGACGCTATCTACCGGAGGCTCAGGTGCTCGCACGGCTGCGGATGGTCGAAGGCGAACCCGCGTTCGAGGTGCTCGTTCCGTTCGTCGTGGACGGCGGCCCGACCGTGCTCGTCGATCGCGGCTGTGTCCGGCCGGTACAGGCTTCGGGCGTGCCGGAGATCCCACCGGTGCCCGACGGCACGGTGACGATCGCCGCGCGCTTACGCGACTCCGAGGGGTTGGCGCAAGGGAAAGAGCCGTTCCGGCAGGACGGCATCCAGCACGTGTACTCGATAAACACCGCGCAGATCTCGGCGATCACCGGCGTCCCGCTGGCCGGTTCCTATCTGCAGCTGGAGGCCGATCAGCCGGGCGGACTGGGGGCGATCCCGCTGCCGCATCTCGACGCAGGACCGTTCCTGTCCTACGGCATTCAGTGGATTGCGTTCGGCATCATCGCACCGATCGGTCTGGGCTACTTCATCTTTGCCGAGCTGCGTCAGCGCAGGCGGGAGAAGGCGGCCGAGGAGGCCGCGCAGGCGCGTCCCGACACTCCGCTCACGACGCAGGAGAAGCTCGCCGACCGCTACGGCCGACGGCACTGAGCGCGACCGCCACCCCGGCGGCGGCCAGCTGGACGGCCCGCGACAGCCGCACAGCCCGACGGAGGTCGGCCACCTGCGGCGGCGGCCCGTCGCCGAGCGTCGGCCGGATCTCCAGCTCGTGCGCGTACTGCGTGGGCCCGCCGAGTCGCACCCCCAGCGCGCCCGCGAAGGCGGCCTCCACCACGCCGGCGTTGGGACTTGGGTGGCGGCCTGCGTCGCGCTTCCACGCGCGCAGCGCCGTGACGGGAGAGCCGCCGACCACGGGAGCGCATGCGGCTACCAGCACCGCGGTCGCGCGGGCGGCGAGATGATTCGCCAGATCGTCGAAACGCGCTGCGGCCCAACCGAACCGCGAATAGCGTGGCGAGCGGTGGCCGATCATCGCGTCCAGTGTGTTGGCACCGCGATACACCAGCACTGCAGGGACACCTCCGAGGGCTGCCCACAGCAGCGGCGCCACGTGGGCGTCGGAGGTGTTCTCCGCGACCGACTCCAACGCCGCCCGGGCCAGGCCGGCATCGTCGAGCACCGCGGGATCGCGCCCACACAGTGACGGGAGGAGCCGACGGGCCGCGTCGAGGTCGCCGCTGTCCAGGTGGTGTGCCATCCGGTCGCCGGTGCGCGCCAGGGAGGTCCCGCCCAGCGCGACGAACACCGTGGTCGCCGTGGTGACCGTGGCCGCAAGGGCGCCCCGGCGCAACGACGTTCGTTCCACTGCGGTCCCCAATAGTGCGAGCGCGCCCAGCAGGGTTGCGGTGTGCATGAAGCCCACCGTGCGGGAGTCCGCGTAGCTGCGACGCTCCAAAGCCGCTGCCGTGCTACCGAAGAGCGCCACGGGATGTCCGCGCCGAGGGTCGGCGAACAACCAATCCGCGCCACAACCGGCCGCGATCCCCGCCACCCGCGAGCCTGAAGTCGGCGCAAACACTTCGCGAGCGTCTCACAAGGTGATTCACTCGAACGCATGAGGTTCGGGCCGCCGCGGCACCCGACGCGCGTCGTCGATCTGCTCAATCCCGCCGCCCTGCTCGCGCCGGCGGCCAACGTGATCATGCAGTTGGCGTCGCCGGGGGTGGGCTACGGGGTGCTGGAGAGCCCGGTCGACAGCGGCAACGTCTACAAGCACCCGTTCAAACGGGCACGCACCACCGGCACCTATCTCGCGGCGGCGACCATGGGCTCCGAGTGCGACCGCAAGTTGATCCGCGAGGAGGTCGACCGCGTGCACGCGCTGGTGCGGTCGACCCCGTCAAGTCCGTTGTCCTACAAGGCGTTTGATTCCCGGTTGCAGCTGTGGGTGGCCGCCTGCCTGTACCGCTACTACGTCGACCAGCACGAGTTCCTGTACGGACCGCTCGACGACGAGGCCGCCGATGCGATCTACCTCGACGCCAGGAAGCTGGGCACCACGCTGCAGGTGCGCGAGGACATGTGGCCACCGGATCGCGCCGCGTTCGACGAGTACTGGAAACGCTCACTGGACGAACTGCGCATCGACGAACCGGTGCGCGAACACCTGCACGGGGTGGCCGCAATGGCATTCCTGCCCGCTCCGCTGCGGCTGTTCGCGGGCCGGTTCAACCTGTTCGCGACGACGGGGTTTCTGCCCCACGAGTTCCGTGAGCACATGCAGCTGTCGTGGTCGGGAGGCCAGCAGCGCAGGTTCGAGGCGCTGCTGACGACACTGCGCGTCGTCGACCGCATCGTGCCGCGCGACGTCTGGCTTCTCGGCTACCGGCTTTACCTGTGGGATATGCGGGCCCGGGCGCGCCGAGGCAGGCGAGTCGTGTGAGTGGGCGCGGACGGTATCGAACCGCCGACCGCTGGTGTGTAAAACCAGAGCTCTACCACTGAGCTACGCGCCCCTGCAGGGCAAGCTACACGGCCATGACCTGCGACGAGAAATCCATCAGCCGTTGCGCAGCGCCGCCAGCGCGTCGGTCCACAGCGCCTGATCGCGGGCCTCCCCCGGCTCCTTCATCTCGGCGAACCGGACGATCCCGCTGCGGTCGACGACGAACGTGCCGCGGTTGGCGATACCCGCGGCCTGGTTGAACACCCCGTAGGCCATCGCGACCTCTCCGTGCGGCCAGAAATCCGACAGCACGGGAAACGTGAAGCCGCTCTGCGTCGCCCAGATCTTGTGCGTCGGCGGCGGACCCACCGAGATCGCCAGCGTGGCGGTGTCTTCGTTCTCGTACTCGGGCAGCCGGTCGCGGATCTCGTCGAGCTCACCCTGGCAGATGCCCGTGAACGCCAGCGGGAAGAACACCAGCAGGACGTTCTTGGAGCCCCGGTAACTGCTCAGCGTGACGGGCTGACCGTTCTGGTCCTTGAGCGTGAAATCGGGCGCCTCTGCACCGACCTCGATCACGCGCGCCTCCCCGCTGCCTTCGACTTCGGCTGCACCAGCCGGGTGCCGATCCAGTCGCCGAGGTTGGCCGACGACGTCTGCATCAGCCCGGCGGTGGGCGCCGACTCGGCGATCTCGGCCGGCTGGACGTGCCCGGGTTTGCCGGTCTTGGGCGTGACGACCCAGATGACGCCGTCGTCGGCGAGCGGGGTGATGGCGTCCATCAGCGCATCCACGAGGTCCCCGTCGTCGTCTCGCCACCACAGCAGCACCACGTCGATGACCTCGTCGGCATCCTCGTCGAGCAGCTCACCACCGCACGCTTCCTCGATGTCGGCTCGGATGTCGTCGTCGACGTCCTCGTCCCAGCCCAGTTCCTGTACAACCTGATCTTTTTGGATGCCCAGTCTGCGGGCGTAGTTCGGGGCGTCATCCGCCGCGACCACGGTCGGTCCTCCTTCAGCCGGCTCGGGCGCACGTTGCGCTCGGCATCTCCTAGGCGATTGCCTTGCGCCCTATCGTCGCACGAAGCAGTGCACCCGCACGTGACCGGCAGCAAGGTTGGTCAAATATCCGCTCGGTCAGTACGCGGCATCGCAGAGGTTGAGCGCGGTGGTCTTGGTGTCGTTGAGCCGGGTGATCGCGGCGTTGAACTCGTCGGGCCCGTAGTTGCCGGCGATTGCGGTGGCCACGTCCCTGGCGGCGCCGACCCAACCGTTGAGCGCGTCCCTGAGCTCAGGGCCCAAGGGGTCGGCGATGCTGCGCGCGACCATGTCGGCGCTGTGGTTCAGGGCGTCGATCGCGGGCCTGGCTTTGGCGGGCACGTCGCTGCCGCTCCGGTTGAACGCATCGACGTAGTCGTTGACGGCGGTGATCGCGTCGACGCTGGTGGAACTCAACGTCTCGCACGACGAGTGGATCGCCTCCCGGGTGATCGAGGCCTGCCGTGTCGACTCCCTGGCGCTGGAACTGGCCGCCGACTCCGCCAGGGACGCCGACACCGACGCCCGGTACACCGGCGCCTCGCTCGCGTCGACCTGTGCGGAACCCCCGGTGACGCTGCTACAACCGACGACGACCATGGCGGCGGCGGCCGATATGCCGACCACGAATGCGCCGATCCGCAGCGGTTTCTGCACCAGCGCACCGATGACCACGGCTGCAGACGTTACCGGTTCGGTGCGGCGATCGCCGGTTCATTCCAGTCGGCGACCCCACTGGTGCGTGTTGGGGCAGGATGGGAGAAGGATGTGACCCGTCGCTCACGGTTCGAGCGCAGAAAACATCTGCGCGAGGAGCGTGGGCACCCGAACCGCCTACCAAGGAGCGGAAGTTGACCACCGAGTTCGCGCGCCAGGACCTGGCCCAAAACTCCACCACCGCAGCTGAACACGACCGGGTCAGGGTGATCCGGGAAGGTGTCGCGTCGTACCTGCCCGACATCGATCCCGAAGAGACCGGCGAATGGCTGGAATCGTTCGACCAGCTGCTCGAACAGTCCGGCTCCGCGCGGGCACGCTATCTGCTGTTGCGGCTGCTGGAACGTGCCGGCGAACAACGCGTGGCCATCCCGTCGTTGACGTCGACGGACTACGTCAACACCATCCCCACCGAGCTGGAGCCGTGGTTCCCCGGCGACGAGGACGTCGAACGCCGCTACCGCACCTGGATCCGGTGGAACGCCGCGATCATGGTGCACCGCGCACAGCGCCCGGGAGTCGGTGTGGGAGGCCACATTTCGACCTACGCGTCGTCGGCCGCCCTCTACGAGGTGGGCTTCAACCACTTCTTCCGGGGAAAGTCGCACCCCGGCGGCGGCGACCATGTGTTCATCCAAGGGCACGCCTCGCCGGGGATCTACGCCCGCGCGTACCTGGAAGGCCGCCTGACCGCAGACCAACTCGACGGGTTCCGCCAGGAACACAGTCACCCCGGCGGCGGGTTGCCGTCGTACCCGCATCCGCGGCTGATGCCCGACTTCTGGGAGTTCCCGACGGTCTCCATGGGGCTTGGCCCGATGAACGCCATCTATCAAGCCCGGTTCAACCACTACCTGCATGACCGGGACATCAAGGACACGTCCGATCAGCACGTGTGGGCGTTCCTCGGCGACGGAGAGATGGACGAACCCGAAAGCCGCGGCCTGGCGCACGTCGCCGCGCTGGAAGGCCTGGACAACCTCACCTTCGTGGTCAACTGCAACCTGCAGCGCCTCGACGGGCCGGTGCGCGGCAACGGCAAGATCATCCAGGAACTCGAGTCGTTCTTCCGCGGGGCCGGCTGGAACGTCATCAAGGTGGTGTGGGGCCGCGAATGGGATGCGCTGCTGCATGCCGACCGCGACGGCGCACTGGTCAACCTGATGAACAGCACGCCCGACGGCGACTACCAGACCTACAAGGCGAACGACGGCGCCTACGTGCGCGACCACTTCTTCGGCCGCGATCCCCGCACCAAGGCGCTCGTCGATAAGATGTCGGACTCCGAGATCTGGAACCTCAAACGCGGCGGCCACGACTACCGCAAGGTCTACGCCGCTTACCGTGCCGCCATGGAGCACAAGGGCCAGCCGACGGTCATCCTGGCCAAGACCATCAAGGGATACTCGTTGGGCGCTCACTTCCAGGGCCGCAATGCCACCCATCAGATGAAAAAGCTTGCGCTCGAAGACCTCAAGTACTTCCGCGACGCGCAGCGTATCCCGATCAGCGACGCGCAACTCGAGGAGAACCCGTACCTTCCGCCGTACTACCACCCCGGGCCGGAGGCTCCCGAGATCCGCTACATGATCGACCGCAGGCGCGCGCTCGGTGGGTTCCTGCCCGAGCGTCGCACCAAGACCAAGTCGCTCACGCTGCCCGGCCGCGACACCTATAAAGCGCTGAAGAAAGGGTCCGGTAAGCAGGAGGTGGCCACCACGATGGCCACAGTCCGTACGTTCAAGGAACTGTTGCGCGACAAGGAAATCGGCTGGCGCATCGTGCCGATCATCCCCGACGAGGCGCGCACGTTCGGCATGGACTCGTGGTTCCCGAACCTCAAGATCTACAACCGCAACGGTCAGCTTTACACGTCGGTCGACGCCGAACTGATGTTGGCCTACAAGGAATCCGAGGTCGGCCAGATCCTGCACGAGGGGATCAACGAGGCCGGGTCCTCGGCCAGTTTCATCGCGGCGGGCACGTCCTACTCGACGCACAACGAGCCGATGATTCCGGTCTACATCTTCTATTCGATGTTCGGCTTCCAGCGCACGGGCGACAACCTGTGGGCGGCCGCCGACCAGATGACGCGCGGCTTCCTTCTGGGCGCCACGGCCGGACGCACCACGCTGGTCGGCGAAGGTCTGCAGCACGCCGACGGGCACTCGCTGCTGCTGGCCGCGTCCAATCCCGCGGTGGTCGCCTACGATCCGGCGTTCGCCTACGAGATCGCCTACATCATCGAGAGCGGTCTGAGCCGGATGTACGGCGAGAACCCCGAGAACGTCTACTTCTATATGACGATCTACAACGAGCCGTACGTCCAGCCGCCGGAACCGGACGGTCTCGACGTCGAGGGCCTGCTGCGGGGTATCTACCGCTACCGGCCCGCGCCCGAGAAGCGGTCCAACAACGCGCAGATCCTGGTGTCGGGTGTGGCGATGCCGTCGGCTCTCAAGGCCGCCGAGATGCTCGCCGACGAATGGGATGTCGCCGCCGACGTGTGGTCGGTGACCAGCTGGGGTGAGCTCAACCGCGACGGTGTCGAGATCGAGAAGCAGCGGCTGCGCCATCCGGACCAGCCGGCGGGCACGCCGTACATCACCAAAACGCTTACGGATGCCGCAGGTCCGGTCATCGCGGTGTCGGACTGGATGCGCGCCGTTCCCGAGCAGATCCGGGCGTGGGTCCCCGGCACCTACATCACGCTGGGCACCGACGGGTTCGGCTTCTCTGACACCCGACCCGCCGCGCGGCGCTACTACAACACCGACGCCGAGTCGATCGCGGTCGCCGTGCTCGAGGGTCTGGCGCGCGACGGCAACATCGACCAGTCAGTCGCCGTCGAGGCGGCGAAGCGCTACGAGATCGACGACGTGCTGGCTGCCCCCGAGCAGACTTCGGATCCCGGAGTGGCCTGACGCGGGTCGGTCATGCCGCGAACGGCAGCCCGCGCTTGGAGGTTTCCTCTATAGCGGTGGCGTAGCCTTTAGAGGTGCCTGACAACAGGTTCGTGCCTCCGAAGTCGACGGTCGAGGTTCTCGAGGCCGTTCCCGATTCGGTGCTGCGCCGGTTGCAGCAGTATTCGGGCCAGCTGGCCACCGAAGCGGTGCGTGCGATGGAGGAACGCCTGCCGTTCTTCGCCGAACTCGAGGCGTCGCAACGAGCCAGCGTGCAACTGGTCGTGCAGACCGCGGTGGTCAACTTCGTCGAGTGGATGCGCGACCCGCAGAGCAACGTCAGCTACACCGCACAGGCCTTCGAGGTGGTGCCGCAGGACCTGCGTCGGCGCATCGCTCTGCGGCAGTCGGTGGAGATGGTGCGCGTCACCATGGAGTTCTTCGAAGAGGTGGTTCCACTACTGGCCCGATCCGAGGAGCAGCTGACCGCGCTGACCGCAGGCATCCTGCGCTACAGCCGCGACCTCGCGTTCGCCGCGGCGAGCGCCTACGCCGACCAGGCCGAGGCGCGCGGCGCGTGGGACACCCGAATGGAGGCCAACGTCGTCGACGCGGTGGTGCGCGGCGACGTCGGCCCGGAGCTGCAGTCCCAGGCCGCGGCGCTGAACTGGGACGCCACCGCACCGGCGACCGTCATCGTCGGGCTTCCTCGGCCCGACCGGATCGATCTTGCCAGCGACGACGTCCACGACGTCGTGCGGCGCAACGGCCGGGCTGCGCTGTCTGACGTGCACGGGACCTGGTTGGTCGCGATCGTCTCGGGTGCACTGGCCCCGACCGACAGGTTCCTCGCCGACATGATGTCGGTGTTCGCCGATGGTCCCGTCGTAGTAGGCCCCACCGCAACCACGCTGGCGAGCGCGCACCGAAGCGCGACCGAGGCCATCGCCGGCATGAACGCCGTTGCGGGCTGGTCGGGCGCGCCGCGGCCGGTGTCGGCGCGCGAACTACTCCCCGAACGCGCACTGCTGGGCGATGTGTCGGCGATCGCGGCGCTGGAGACCGAGGTGATGCGGCCACTGGCCGACGCGGGCCCGGCGTTGACCGAGACCTTGGACGCATACCTCGACTCCGGCGGCGCGATCGAGGCCTGTGCACGCAAATTGTTCGTTCATCCAAATACCGTCCGGTACCGCCTGAGACGAATCGCCGACTTCACCGGGCGCGACCCCACGCTGCCGCGCGACGCCTATGTGCTGCGGGTGGCCGTCACCGTCGGCCGACTGGGCCGTCACCCATACCAAACGAGCACAGTAAACATTATCGATCCGGCCCGGTCGGCGCTGCGACCAGCAGCGCTCAACTCCCAGCTCGACAGGGCGTAGATCGCGGGCAGATTTCAGTAGAGTCGCATCACAGACGATTTTGTGGGGTCTCCACAAAAACCTAAGACGAGGTTCATAATCTCTTACACCGCGCGAACCCGTCTTCACAGTGTTCTCTTAATGTGTGCCTCGTAATGATGTGCCTCGTAATGATGTGCCTCGTAATGATGTGTCTCATGAAGCCGTGCTTGCGCTTCTCGCCCCCGGACAGGGCTCCCAGACACCGGGCATGCTCACCGCATGGCTGGAGCTGCCCGGCGCCGCCGAGCGGCTCGCCGGATGGTCCGAGATCAGCGGGCTGGATCTGACTCAGCTGGGCACCACCGCTTCCGCAGAGGAGATCACCGACACCGCGGTGACCCAGCCGCTCGTCGTCGCGGCCACGCTGCTGGCCCATGAGGAACTGACTCGGCGCGGCCTGATCGCCGACAAGACGACCGTGGTCGCTGGCCATTCCGTCGGTGAGATCGCGGCCTACGCGATCGCCGGAGTGATCTCCGCCGACGATGCCGTCAAGCTGGCGGCCACCCGCGGCGCCGAGATGGCCAAGGCGTGCGCGGTCGAGCCCACCGGCATGGCCGCCGTGCTCGGCGGCGAGGAAGCCGATGTGCTCGCCCGCCTCGAGGCGCTCGACCTGGTCCCGGCCAACCGCAACGCGGCGGGACAGATCGTCGCCGCCGGTGCGATCGCCGCACTGGACAAGCTGGTCGAGGACCCCCCGGAGAAGGCGCGGGTGCGCAAGCTGGCGACCGCCGGCGCCTTCCACACCCACTACATGGAATCGGCCCTCGACGGTTACGCCGCCGCGGCCGAGGGTGTAACGAGCGCCGAGCCGAACACGACGCTACTGTCGAACGCGGACGGCCAGCCGGTGGATTCGGCTGCCGACGCCATGAGCAAGCTGGTTGCCCAGATGACGCGCCCGGTGCGCTGGGATCTGTGCACCGAGACGATGCGCCGGCTCGATGTGACCGCGATCGTCGAGTTCCCGCCCGCCGGGACGCTCGCGGGCATTGCGAAGAGAGAACTTCGGGGGGTGCCGACGCACGCCGTCAAGTCCCCCGCTGACCTGGACGGGCTCGCCGAACTCGCATAAGCAGCCTGAGCCAGACACAACCACATAACGATCGTCATTCCCATCAAGTAACACCACTGAATAGAAGGAGCCACCGTGCCCGCCAGTCAGGATGAAATCATCGCCGGTCTCGCCGAGATCATCGAAGAGGTGACCGGTATCGAGCCTTCCGAGGTCACCCCCGAGAAGAGCTTCGTCGACGACCTGGACATCGACTCGCTGTCGATGGTCGAGATCGCCGTGCAGACCGAGGACAAGTACGGCGTGAAGATCCCCGACGAGGACCTTGCCGGTCTTCGCACCGTCGGTGACGTCGTCACCTACATCCAGAAGCTCGAGGAAGAGAACCCCGAAGCGGCAGCGGCCATCCGCGCGCAGATCGAAGCCGATCGGGCATGAGTAGACCTTCCACTGCTAACGGCGGTTTCCCCAACGTCGTCGTGACCGCCGTCACGGCGACCACGTCGATCGCGGCGGACATCGAGAGCACGTGGAAGGGGCTGCTGGCCGGCGAAAGCGGCATCCGCGTCCTCGAGGACGAGTTCGTCACCAAGTGGGACCTGCCGGTCCGCATCGGTGGTCACCTCGTCGACGCAATCGACGACCACATGACGCGACTGGACATGCGACGGATGTCGTATGTCCAGCGCATGGCCAAGTATCTGTCTGGCCAGCTCTGGGAGACCGCGGGCACGCCCGAGGTGGATCCGGATCGCTTCGCCGTGGTCGTCGGCACCGGTCTGGGTGGCGGCGAGAAGATCGTCGAGACCTACGACGCTATGAACGAAGGCGGCCCCCGCAAGGTGTCGCCACTCGCGGTGCAGATGATCATGCCGAACGGTGCGGCCGCGGTGATCGGTCTGCAGCTGGGCGCGAGGGCCGGGGTCATCACCCCGGTCTCGGCCTGCTCATCGGGTTCGGAGGCCATCGCCCACGGTTGGCGTCAGATCGTCATGGGTGACGCCGACATCGCGGTCGTGGGCGGCGTCGAGGGCGGAATCGAAGCGCTGCCGATCGCGGCGTTCTCGATGATGCGCGCGATGTCGACCAACAACGAGGATCCCGAGGGTGCCTCGCGGCCGTTCGACAAGAACCGCGACGGGTTCGTCTTCGGCGAGGCCGGAGCGCTCATGGTCATCGAGACCGAGGAGCACGCCAAGGCACGCGGCGCCCAGCCGCTGGCCCGTCTGATGGGTGCGGGCATCACGTCCGATGCCTTCCACATGGTGGCGCCTGCGTCCGACGGTCTTCGCGCCGGCCAGGCGATGAAGCGTGCGATGGAGACTGCGGGCCTGGAGCCCAAGGACATCCAGCACGTCAACGCCCACGCCACGGCCACGTCCATCGGTGACGTCGCCGAGGCCAACGCGATCCGGTCGGCCGGGGTGGAGCATGCGGCGGTCTACGCGCCGAAGTCGGCACTGGGCCACTCCATCGGAGCGGTCGGGGCGCTGGAATCGGCTCTGACCGTCCTCTCGCTGCGTGACGGCGTCATCCCGCCGACACTGAACTACGAGACGCCCGATCCTGAAATCGATCTCGATGTCGTTGCAGGCGAGCCTCGTTACGGCGACTACCAGTACGCCATCAACAACTCGTTCGGCTTCGGCGGACACAATGTCGCCCTGGCCTTCGGGCGCTACTGAGCGGAAGGAAGTCCTCAGCAGTAATGGCAGGGTCAGCCTCACTTTCCACGGGGGACGGTTTCCCCAACGTCGTCGTCACGGGCATCGCCATGACGACAGCCCTGGCCACCAGCGCGGACGACACGTGGAAGAAGCTGCTGGACGGCCAGAGCGGAATCCGCAAGCTCGAAGATCCGTTCGTCGAGGAGTATGACCTGCCGGTTCGTATCGGCGGGCATCTCCTCGAGGACTTCGACCACGAGTTGACACGCGTGGAACTGCGTCGGCTGTCGTATCTGCAGAAGATGTCAACGGTTCTGAGCCGGCGGGCCTGGGAGAGCGCGGGCACACCCGAGGTGGACCCCAAACGGCTGATGGTGTCGATCGGAACCGGCATGGGTTCGACCGAGGAGTTGGTGTTCAGCTACGACAACATGCGCTCCAAGGGTCTGAAGGCGGTTTCGCCACTGGCCGTGCAGATGTACATGCCCAATGCCGCTGCTGCCGCTGTGGGATTGGAGCGGAAGGCGCGCGCCGGGGTGGTCACTCCGGTGTCGGCCTGCGCATCGGGTTCGGAGGGCATCGCGCACGCCTGGCGCAACATCGTGCTCGGTGAGGCCGACGTCGCGATCTGCGGCGGGGTGGAGACCAAGATCGAGGCGGTGCCGATCGCAGGCTTCGCCCAGATGCGAATCGTCTTGTCCACCACCAACGATGATCCTGCGGGCGCATGCCGCCCGTTCGACAAGGACCGGAACGGGTTCGTGTTCGGCGAAGGAGGTGCGCTGATGATCATCGAGACCGAAGAGCACGCCAAGGCCCGCGGCGCGAACATCCTGGCGCGGATCATGGGGGCCAGCATCACCTCCGACGGCTACCACATCGTGGCGCCGGACCCGAACGGCGAGCAAGCCGGTCACGCGATGACGCGCGCCATTCAGCTCGCCGGGCTGTCGCCCACCGACATCGACCACGTCAACGCGCATGCCACCGGCACCAGCGTCGGCGACGTGGCCGAGGGCAAGGCGATCAACAACGCGATGGGCAGCCACAAGCCCGCGGTGTACGCACCCAAGGCGGCGCTCGGCCACTCGGTCGGCGCGGTCGGTGCCGTGGAGTCCATCCTGACCGTTATGGCGTTGCGCGAGGGCATTATTCCGCCGACGCTGAACTTGCGGAACCTCGATCCGGACATCGATCTGGACGTGGTCGCCGGCGAACCGCGGTCGGGCAATTACCAGTACGCGATCAACAACTCGTTCGGATTCGGTGGGCACAACGTCGCGCTCGCTTTCGGGAAGTACTGACACTCCCCCGGAATCCCAGCGGCTACAGGAGGTATTGAATGACGACCTTGGCGCCCGAGACAGTCGGCGAATCGCTCGACCCTCGTGACCCCTTGCTGCGTCTGAGCACCTTCTTCGACGACGGCAGTGTCGAATTGCTGCACGAGCGCGACCGTTCGGGCGTCCTCGCGGCCGCCGGCACCGTCAACGGGTCGCGCACCATCGCGTTCTGCACGGACGGCACCGTCATGGGCGGCGCCATGGGCGTCGAAGGATGTGCGCATATCGTCGACGCCTACGACCAGGCCATCGAGGAGCAGAGCCCGATCGTGGGCATCTGGCACTCGGGGGGTGCGCGGCTCGCCGAGGGCGTCAAGGCGCTGCACGCGGTCGGCCTGGTGTTCGAGGCGATGATCCGGGCGTCCGGTTACATCCCGCAGATCTCCGTCGTCGTCGGTTTCGCCGCGGGCGGCGCGGCGTACGGGCCCGCCCTCACCGACGTGATCGTGATGGCACCCGAAAGCCGGGTGTTCGTCACCGGACCCGACGTCGTGCGCAGCGTCACCGGCGAGGACGTCGACATGGCGAGCCTGGGCGGTCCGGACACCCACCACAAGAAGTCCGGCGTGTGCCACATCGTCGCTGACGACGAGCTCGACGCATATGAGCGGGGCCGCCGGTTGGTTGGATTGTTCTGCCAGCAGGGACATTTCGACCGTGCCAAGGCCGAAGCGGGTGACACCGACCTGCACGCGCTGCTTCCGGAGTCGGCGCGGCGCGCATACGACGTGCATCCACTCGTCGAGGCGTTGTTGGACGAGGGTGTTCCGTTTGACGAGTTCCAGGCCAAGTGGGCCCCGTCGATCGTCATCGGTCTCGGCCGGTTGTCCGGGCGCTCCGTCGGCGTGATCGCCAACAACCCGCTGCGACTCGGCGGCTGCCTGAACTCCGAAAGTGCCGAGAAGGCGGCGCGATTCGTGCGTCTATGCGACGCGTTCGGGATTCCGATCATCAACGTCGTCGACGTTCCCGGTTACCTGCCCGGCGTGGATCAGGAGTGGGGCGGCGTCGTGCGGCGCGGAGCAAAGCTGCTGCACGCGTTCGGTGAGTGCTCGGTCCCGCGGGTCACGCTGGTGACGCGGAAGATCTACGGCGGCGCCTACATCGCGATGAACTCGCGCTCGCTGGGTGCGACGAAGGTCTACGCCTGGCCGGACGCCGAGGTCGCGGTCATGGGCGCCAAGGCCGCGGTCGGCATCCTGCACAAGAAGAAGTTGGCCGCCGTGGAGGATGCCGCCGAGCGCGATGCGCTGCACGAGCAGTTGGCCGTCGAACACGAGAAGATCGCGGGCGGAGTCGATTCCGCGATCGACATCGGCGTCGTCGACGAAAAGATCGACCCGGCGCACACCCGCAGCAAGCTGACGCAGGCGCTGGCGGAGGCCCCGGCACGCCGCGGCCGGCACAAGAACATCCCGCTGTAACCTTTCGGCGCTCGAACCTTCGGCGCCGAAACGGACGCTTCGGCGGTAATGCGCGCGTGGGACCGACCATTTCGTCGGTCTCGGCGGAAGCGGCGCGGCCGCTACCGTTTGCGCGCTGAGACCACGAACTCCTCGGCCGTCGCCACCACCCGCTCGCGGTCGGCTTCGACCAGCCCGATGCGCGTGCGACGGTCGACGATGTCATCGACGGTCAGCGCGCCCTCGTGGGTCACCGCGTACTCGAATTCCGCCCGCATGACGTCGATCCCGTCGGCGACGGGTTCGGTGGGCCGCTCGCACGCGGCGGCGGCGATGACGTTCGGCGCCTCGGCGCCGAAGCGGGCCACCAGCGAACCCGGCATCTCCGTCGGATAGCGCAGTGTGGCAACGGGATTCGATGGTGCCCCGACAAGCGGCAGATTGCGGGTGCGGCAGCGGGTCGCGGCCAGCCCGCGCCACTCGATCGCCCGGTCGAGCACGTCCTCGGCCATGAAGCGGTATTCGGTCAGCTTGCCGCCGATGACGCTGATGACGCCCGAGGGCGATTCGACGACCGCGTGTTCACGCGAGACGTCGGCGGTGCGGCCGGCACCGGTGTCGATGAGCGGGCGTAAGCCCGCGTAGGCGCCGATCACATCCGACGGGCTCAACGCGACGTCAAGGGCGGTGTTGACCGTGTCGAGCAGGAACCTGACCTCCTCGGGGGCGGGCTCCGGCACGTCGGGGATCGCGCCGGGCGCATCCTCGTCGGTCAGCCCCAGGTACACCCTGCCCAACTGCTCGGGCATGGCGAATACGAAGCGGTTGATCTCGCCGGGTATCGGAATGGTCAGTGCCGCAACCGGATTGCCGAAGGCTGCCGCGTCGAATACCAGATGTGTTCCCCGACTGGGCCGCAGCTTGATCGAGGGATCGACCTCGCCCGCCCACACTCCCGAGGCGTTGATCACGGCGCGAGCGGTGACGTCGAACGACTCGTCGGTGAGCTGATCGGTCAGCCGCACGGAGGTACCGGTGGCGTGCGAGGCCGCCACGCGCGTCAACACCCGGGCACTGTGCTGGGCCGCCGTCCGCGCCACTGCGGTGACCAGGCGGGCGTCGTCGATCAACTGACCGTCGTAGGCCAGGAACGCTCCGTCGAGACCGTCGCGCCGCACGGTTGGCGCCAGTTCGACGGCCCGGCGCACGTCGATCCGCCGCGAGCGGGGCAACACCGACGCCGGCGTGCCCGCCAGCTTGCGTAGCCCGTCGCCGGCGGCGAAGCCGAAGCGCACCAACATCCGTGACGCGGAGTTCATCGACGGAAGCAGCGGGACCAGCTGCGGCATCGCCGTGACCAGATGGGGCGCGTTGCGGGTCATCAGGATTCCCCGTTCGACCGCACTGCGCCGGGCGATGCCGACGTTGCCCGTCGCCAGGTACCGCAGGCCGCCGTGAACCAGCTTGGAGCTCCACCTGCTGGTGCCGAACGCCAGATCGTGCTTCTCGACCAATGCCACGCGCAGACCGCGGGTGGCGGCGTCCAGCGCGATGCCCGTTCCGGTGATGCCGCCGCCGATGACGATGACGTCGAGGCGCTCGCCGTCGGCCAGCGCCGCCAGTTCGGCGTTGCGGCGCGCGGAGTTCAGCGCCGTCGAGCCGGTCACGGTGCCAGGTACCCGTCGAGGGCGTGCGCCAACTCGGTGTCGAGCGCATCGGTGTCCAACAGCTTTTCGACCATCTGCGCGGACTGGATCGCCGACTGGGTGATCAGCAGGCACATCGCCGCCAGCTGACGCGCATCGCCGGCGCGCACGCTGCCGTCGTCCTGGGCGATCTTGATGGCGTGGGTCAACGCGTCGATGAGGATCATCTGACTCGTGCCGAGCCGGTTCGCGATGTAGACCATCGCGAATTCGGGCGCGTCCCGCAGCACCGACATGATGATTTCGTCGTTGCGCAAGTGCCGAGCCACGTCCAGGACCCGCTGCACCAGCGCTTTGCGGTCGGAACCGGTGTCGGGCACCTTGTCGAGCACACCGGCGATTCGCTCGGTCATCAGCGCCGCGAGCACGCCGTTCGTGTCAGACCACCTGCGGTAGATCGTCGGGCGGCTCATGCGCGCGCGACGGGCGATGTCGGTCAGGGTGACGCGCTTGACGCCGACCGCGAGCACGCAGGCCGCCGCGGCGTCGATGATGCGCTCCTCGACCGTCGACTCGTCGTTACGGATTGACGACATATGTAATACTGTAACGCATGACGCGTCCGGATGCTCACACCACCGCTCTCCTACCCCCGATGAAGTGGAACGCCTGGGGTGATCCCGCCGAGGCGAAGCCGCTGTCCGACGGCGTCCGGACGCTGCTCGAACAGGCGCTGGGCGTGACGACGTCGACCACCGAGGAGCTCGAACCCGAACAGGTGCGATTGCGGCCGTCGGCGCTGACCGACGAGGACCGCGACGCGCTCACCGGCATCGTCGGGCGGGAATACTGCCGCGTCGACGATTACGACCGCCTGCTCCGGGCCGGCGGCAAGTCCACGCTGGACCTGCTGCGCCGCCGCGACCCCGGCGAGCAGGACGCACCGGACGCGGTGCTGCTGCCGGGCACCGAAGACGAGATCGCCGCCATCCTGCGCTTCTGCGGTGAGCACCGCATCGCCGTCGTTCCGTTCGGCGGCGGCACCAGCGTGGTCGGCGGCCTCGACCCGATTCGCGGCGAATTCCGTTCAGTCATCTCCCTGGACCTGCGCCGCTTCGACGAACTGCACGTCCTCGACGAGGTGTCCGGCGAAGCCGAACTGGGCGCGGGTGTGACCGGGCCGGATGCCGAACGCCTGCTCGGCGAGCGCGGCTTCTCGCTCGGCCACTTCCCGCAGAGCTTTCAGTTCGCCACCATCGGCGGCTTCGCCGCGACCCGGTCGTCGGGCCAGGGCTCGGCAGGCTACGGCCGGTTCAACGACATGGTGCGCGGCCTGCGGGCGGTCACGCCGGTCGGCGTGTTGGACCTCGGCCGGGCACCGGAGTCGGCGGCGGGACCGGATCTGCGCCAGCTGCTGATCGGATCGGAGGGCGTGCTCGGCGTCATCACGCGGGTGCGGGTGCGGGTCCATCCGAAGCCGACCGCCACCCGCTACGAGGCGTGGTCGTTTCCCGACTTCGCCACGGGCGCCGACGCCCTGCGCGCCGTCGTGCAGACCGGGACAGGCCCGACGGTGATCCGGCTGTCCGACGAGGCCGAGACCGGAGTGAACCTCGCGACCACCGAGAGCATCGGCGAAAAGCAGATCACCGGAGGGTGTTTGGCGATCACGGTGTTCGAGGGCACCGACGCGCACGTCGCCAGCAGACACTCCGAGACGCGCGCGGTGCTCGAGGCCGCCGGCGGCACCTCGCTCGGCGAGGAACCCGCACGCGCATGGGAGCACGGCCGATTCGGGGCGCCCTATCTGCGGGATTCGCTGCTGTCGGCTGGCGCGCTGTGCGAGACGCTGGAGACGGCGACGACCTGGTCGAACATTCCAGCGCTCAAGGCGGCCGTCACCGAGGCGCTCACGAACGCCTTGACCGAAACCGGCACGCCCTCGCTGGTGCTGTGTCACATTTCGCACGTGTACCCCACCGGCGCGTCGCTCTACTTCACGGTCGTCGCCGGGCAGCGGGACAACCCGATCGAACAGTGGCGCAAGGCCAAAGCCGCAGCGTCGGACGCGATGATGCGGACGGGGGCCACGATCACCCATCACCACGCCGTCGGCGCCGACCACCGTCCGTGGATGCGCGACGAGATCGGCGACCTCGGCGTCGCGGTCCTGCGCGCCGTCAAGGACACACTCGACCCGGCGGGAATCCTCAACCCCGGCAAGCTGATCCCATGACGATCGACGGCCGCGTCACGATGCTGACGAACCCCGCCGCGGGGCACGGCAGCGCACCACACGCGGCCGAACGCGCCGTCGCACAGTTTCATCGGCGCGGAGTCGACGTCGTCGCGATCGCGGGCACCGACGCCGAGCACGCGCGCACACTCGTCGAAGGCGCGCTCGAGCGCGGAATGGACGCGCTTGTCGTGGTCGGCGGAGATGGCATCATCTCCCTTGCGCTGCAAGTGCTTGCGCAGACCGATATACCCCTCGGCATCATTCCGGCCGGCACCGGCAACGACCACGCACGCGAGTTCAAGATCCCCACACGCGATCCCGAAGCCGCCGCCGATGTCGTCGTCGACGGCCTGGTCGACGGGACCGCCCAGATCATCGACCTCGGCCGGATCCGCGGCGCCGACGGCACCGACAAGTGGTTCGGCACCGTGATGGCCGCGGGTTTCGACTCGCTGGTGACCGACCGGACCAATCGGATGCGCTGGCCCCACGGCCGCATGCGGTACAACCTCGCGATGGTCGCCGAGTTGTCGAAGTTGCGGCTGCTGCCGTTTCGGTTGTCGTTCGACGGCGACGAGGTGACGACGGAGTTGACGCTGGCCGCGTTCGGTAACACCCGCAGCTACGGCGGCGGCATGCGGATTTGTCCCGGCGCCGATCCGACCGACGGTCTGCTCGACGTGACGATGGTGGCCTCGGCGTCGCGCACCCGGCTGATCCGATTGTTTCCCACCGTGTTCAAAGGCACCCACGTACACCTCGACGAGGTGCGTACCGCGCGGGCGAAGACCATCACCGTCGAGTGCCCCGGGATAAACGCCTACGCCGACGGCGAGTACATGTGCCCGCTTCCGGTCGAGGTGTCGGCGGTCCCCGGCGCGCTTCGGATCCTGACGCCGCGACGCTGACGAGAGTGCCGTTTCATACCCGACCCGCCGGGCGGGCGTATGGGTCCGCACACTCGCGCCGGACCGCCTCGGCTACCCGACTCCTACCCGACTCCGCGGCTGAATGTCGTCGGCTACCCGACTCCGCGGCTCAGCCAGCTCACCTCCGCGCCCGCGCCGCCGTCGCGGTACGGCTCCAGAGCGTCGTCCCACGCGGTCCCCAGCACCGAGTCCAGTTCGGCGGCGAGCGTGTCCGCGCCGGAAGCCATCATCGCCCGCAGCCGCATCTCGCCGACGATCACGTCGCCGTTGGCGCTCATCGACCCGCTCCACAGTCCGAGCTGGGGCGTGTGACACCAGCGATGGCCGTCGACGCCGGGGCTGGGGTCCTCAGTCACCTCGAACCGCAACACCGACCACGAGCGCAGCGCACTGGCCAGCGCGGCACCGGTCCCCACCGGACCGACCCAGTTGGTGACGGCCCGCAGCTGTCCGGGCATGGCCGGTTGCGGTGTCCACTTGAGGTTCGCCCTCGACTGAAGGGTCGACGACAACGCCCACTCGACATGCGGGCACACCGCAGCGGGTGACGCGTGGATGTAGACCACGCCCGTCGTCGCTTCGGCGAACTGGTTCGACGCACGCATTTGCCACTCCTTCGGCTCCACGAGGGACGTCTTCCCCAAGCGGCCTCTTGGAACCGAAATCACAGCTGTGTCGTGCGTGTCTATTGTGCCTTGTGAGACGCGTGTTGCGCTAGTCTGCGCCGAATTCTCTCAGTACTTCGTCAGACACGGCCCGCCACGGCTTGTACGCCCACCGCCCGAAATCGCGGTCGGTGAGCAGGACCAACGCCAGGTCGGCGTCAGGATCGACCCATAAAAACGTCCCTGACTGGCCGAAATGCCCGAACGTGCGCTCGGAGTTCGCCTCGCCGGTCCAGTGCGGCGACTTGCCGCCGCGGATCTCGAAGCCCAGCCCCCAGTCGTTGGGCCGCTGCACACCGAAGCCCGGCAGCACCCCGTCCAGGCCGGGAAACTGCACCGAGATCGCCTCGCCATGCAGCCGCGTGGACACCGTGGCCGGTCGCAGCAAGTCGGCGGCGAACGCCGCGAGATCGGCCACCGTCGATGTCGCGCCGTAACCAGCGGCGGCCGCACCCCCGTCGAGCACGCTGTCGGACATGCCCAACGGTTCGAACACCGCTTCGGTCAGATATCGACCGAATTCGATCTCCGTCGCCTTCTCCAATGTCCCGGCGGCCACCTCGAATCCGTAGTTCGAGTAGACGCGCCGGGCGCCCGGCTCGGCCATCGTCTCCGCCGAGCGCATCGAGTAACCCGACGCGTGCGCCAGCAGGTGGCGCACCGTCGAACCCGGCGGGCCCGCTTCGGTGTCGAGCTCGACGGCGCCCTCCTCCACACCGACCTGCACCGCACGCGCGGCCAGCGGCTTGGTCACCGACGCCAGCGCAAATCGGCGCCGCTGGTCGCCGTGCTCGGCCAGCACCCCGGACGGACCCACCACGGCGGCCGCGGCATTGTGCACCGGCCAGTCGGCCATAGCATCCAAGGCGCTCATCGCGCCGAGCCTACTTGCGCGCGATGTAGTAGTTGTTGATCGGATCGGTGTCGATCTCGCGCACCTGGACGGCGCTGAAGCCGGCATCGGCGAGCATCGACGTGGCGAGCTGATGGCCCCAGCAGGTGCCGAGTCCCGCGCCGTCCAGGCCGAGGGACACTGTCATGCAGTGCATCGTCGAGACCGTGTACAGATACGTGGCCAGCGGCACGCCGACGTTGTCCTCCAGCCGGCTCGAGGCCTTGATGTCGACCATGAGCAGGTAGCCGCCCGGCCGGAGCGCACGATGGATGTTCGCCAGCACCGCGGCCGGCGCGGCCTGGTCGTGGATGGCGTCGAAAACCGTTATCACATCGTAGCTTTCGGCACTGTCGAGGGTGGCCAGGTCCGCGGCGACGAAGGTGGCGTTGGTCAGACCGAGCCGGGCCGCCTCCGCCCGACCCACCTCGAGCCCCTCGTCGCTGAAGTCGATGCCGGTGAACCGGCTGGCCGGGAATGCCTGGGCCATCACGTTGATCGCGTGTCCGCTGCCGCAGCCGAAGTCGGCGACGTCGGCACCCTCGCGCAACCGCTCCGGCAGGCCGTCGACCATCGGTAGGATGACGTCGACGAGCGCGGCGTCGAACACCTCGCCGCTCTCCTCCGCCATCACGTTGTGGAACCGCGGGTACTCGCCGTAGGACAGCCCGCCGCCGGAGCGGAAGCAGCCGATGATCTTCTGTTCGACCTCGGCCAGCAGCGGGATGAACTGTGCGACCCGCGCGAGGTTGTCCGGGCCCGCGGCCCGGGTGAGCACCGCGGCGCGGTGCTGTGGCAGCGAGTACGTGCCCGCCGCCGGGTCGTAGTCGACCACCCCGGCGGCGACCACGCCGCCCAGCCACTCCCGCACATAACGTTCGTTGAGCCCCGCGGCCGCGGCGATCTCAGCGCTGGTGGCAGGGGCCGAACCGGCCATGGTGTCCCACAGCCCGGTCTGGTGGCCGATCGACGACAGGAGGGCAAGGCTGGCGTCGTCGATCGCCGACATCATCCGCGCGGTGAACTCCTCGGTCGACTCCACGGCTGGTCTCTGGTCGATATCCGTCATCGCGTTTCCTTCCGGGGTGCTGAACTGATGTCCGCTGAACTGATGTCCATTGCACAACGAAGCCCCGCGCCGGGCGGTTCAACGGCTAAATCAGTTCGATCGACCTCTTGGCCAGGCCCATCCAGTAACCGTCGATCACCTGCCGTGCCCGCTGTCCGGGATCGCCGGAAGCGCCGAGCGCGACGAACAGCGGTGACCAGTGCTCGATGGTCGGATGCGCGTACGGCATGCCCGGCGCCCGGTGCCGGAAGTCGACCAATGCGTCGACGTCGCCGGCGGCGAACATCTCGGCCGCCCACATGTCGAACTCCGTCGACCAGTCCGGCGGCCGCGCATCCGGTGACGGGTCTCGGAGGAACGGCAGCCCGTGCGTCGTGAAACCTGATCCGATGATCAGCACGCCGTCGTCGCGCAGCGGTCGCAACCGCTCGCCCAATTCGAGGAGCGCCTGCGGATCGAGCGTCGGCATGGAAACCTGCAGCACCGGAATGTCGGCGGCGGGATACATGACTGTCAGCGGAACGTAGGCGCCGTGGTCGAGCCTGCGCCGCGGGTCGTGGCGGACCGGCTCGTCGCCGGACAGCATCGCCTCCACGCGGACCGCCAGGTCGACGGCGCCGGGCGCGTCGTAGGTCGTTTCGTAGTAGCGCTCCGGAAAGCCCCAGAAGTCATAGGTCAGCGGCGTCTCGGTCGACGTCGATCCGATCGTCAACGGCGCCGACTCCCAGTGCGCCGACACCACCAGGATCGCCGCTGGACGCGGCAGCTCGCTGGCCCACGCCGCCAACTGCCTCACCCACAGCTCATCGTCGACGAGCGGCGGCGCACCGTGGGACAGGAACAGCGCGGGAAGCGAATCGGTCATGTGACCAGTGTTCCCCGTGAGCCGATAGGTTGTAACCATGAGTCAAACTGTGCGCGGAGTGATCTCACGAAAGAAGGGCGAGCCGGTCGAGGTCGTGGATGTCGTGATCCCAGACCCGGGTCCGGGCGAGGTGGTGGTCGACGTCACCGCGTGCGGGGTGTGCCACACCGACCTGACGTATCGGGCGGGCGGCATCAACGACGAGTTCCCGTTCCTGCTGGGCCACGAGGCCGCGGGCACCGTCGAGTCCGTGGGCGAAGGCGTGACCAACGTCGAACCCGGTGACTTCGTGATCCTGAACTGGCGCGCGGTCTGCGGCCAGTGCCGGGCCTGCAAGCGTGGCCGCCCGCACCTGTGCTTCGACACCCACAACGCCGCGCAGAAGATGACGCTGACCGACGGCACGGAGTTGACTCCGGCCCTCGGCATCGGCGCGTTCGCCGACAAGACCCTCGTGCACGAGGGCCAGTGCACCAAGGTCGATGCCGCCGCGGACCCTGCCGTGGCCGGGCTGCTGGGATGCGGCGTGATGGCCGGACTGGGTGCCGCGGTCAACACCGGCGCGGTGGGCCGCGACGACACCGTCGCGGTGATCGGTTGCGGCGGGGTCGGCGACGCGGCCATCGCGGGGGCGCGACTGGTCGGCGCCAAGCGCATCATCGCCGTCGACACCGACAACAAGAAGCTCGACTGGGCGCGCGACTTCGGCGCCACCCACACCATCAACGCCCGCGAACTGGACCCGGTGGAGACCATCGCCGACCTCACCGACGGGTTCGGCGCCGACGTGGTGATCGATGCGGTCGGGCGACCGGAGACCTGGAAGCAGGCGTTCTACGCCCGGGACCTGGCGGGAACCGTTGTGCTGGTCGGGGTTCCGACTCCGGACATGACGCTGGAGATGCCGCTGATCGACTTCTTCTCGCGCGGCGGCTCGCTGAAGTCGTCGTGGTACGGCGACTGTCTGCCCGAACGCGACTTCCCCACGCTGATCAGCCTGTACCTGCAGGGGCGCCTGCCGCTGGAGAAGTTCGTCACCGAACGCATCGGCATCGACGACGTCGAAGAGGCGTTCCACAAGATGCACAGCGGGGAGGTCCTGCGCTCGGTGGTGATGCTGTGATGAGCGCTAACGCGAAGAAGGGAGCATCATGAACGGCGGACCGATCGGCCGGGTGGTCACCCACGGCACCTTCGAACTCGACGGCGGCAGTTGGGAAGTCGACAACAACATCTGGATCGTCGGCGACGACTCCGAGGTGGTGGTGTTCGACGCGGCGCACGACGCGGGACCGATCGTCAACGCCGTCGGAGGCCGCCACGTGGTCGCGGTCGTCTGCACACACGGACACAACGACCATGTGACGGTCGCGCCCGAACTGGGACAGGCGCTCGACGCTCCGGTGCTGATGCACCCGGCCGACGACATGCTGTGGCGGATGACGCACCCCGACAGCGACTTTCGTACCGTCGCCGACGGTGACACCCTGCGGGTCGCCGGGACCGAGCTGCACGCCCTGCACACGCCAGGCCATTCGCCGGGCTCGGTGTGCTGGCACGCGCCCGAGTTGAACGCGGTGTTCTCCGGCGACACCCTCTTTCAGGGCGGACCGGGCGCGACAGGGCGGTCGTTCTCCGACTTCCCCACCATCCTCGAGTCGATCTCCGGTCGGCTGGGAAAGCTGCCCGGCCACACCGTCGTCTACACCGGTCATGGTGATTCCACCACCATCGGCGACGAACTCGTGAACTACGACGAGTGGGTGGCCCGCGGCAGCTGAGATGCCTATCGGGCTGGGCAGCTGAGCTGCCTATCGGGCTGGGCAGCTGAGCTGCCTATCCACTAGCTACTCTCCCAGGATGCGCCGCTTCTCGGCCTCGAACTCGGCCTCCGTCAACGCACCCGAATCCCGAAGTGCGGCGAGATGCTTCACCTGCTCGATGCGCACGCCCCGGTCGTCGGGCTGATACGCCGCCGCGGGCGTCGACACCGACCGAAGCGTCGGCGGTGCGTCGACATCGACGATCTCGTCGGGCACCGGCGGTCGCGCGGCCTTGGCGGCGCGTGCGGACCAGATCAGGGCGGCGACGAGCTCGAGCACCCCGAGTGCGGCCAATCCGCCGAACAGCCACACCAGCCAGCCGTACGAACTGCCGTGTCCGAACGAGAGCCGTGGGTTGATGTATCCGTTCACGCTGCCATCGGTCGAGACGCGATAGGCGCCGGCCTCGGCGATCTCGACCATCCAGATCCGCACGCGGGTGTCGCTGTTGACGGTGGTTGTCCCGCCGATGCTTTCGGTCACGACGGGATCGGCCGCACCGTCGGGCGCAGCGATGTTGATGCTGAGCGCGGGGATCGGGAAATCACTCGTCGGTTGGCCGGCGGTCCGGGTGTGGAAGCTGACGGTCACCTCGCCGGCGGGCAACTCGACGCTGCCCGATCCGGGGATCGGCACCTCGCCGTAGGCGTCGAAATCGTCGAACACGAACGCGTTGAGGACCAATGTGACGATGAATCCGACGACGGCGGTGACGAGGGTCGACACGGAGACAACGACGGCGACGCGCGGGGCGACCCTTCCGCTCATGGGCAGAGTTTGACACGGCCCGCGAGCGCGCGGCGTGGTGTTGCCACGGTTACGTCGACCTCCGTCGGCGCCGACCGCCCGCGGGTACTACCGTCGAATACGACCGAACCTGTTGTCCGCACGTCACGGAGGTCGCGATGCCCGAGTCCAGCATCGTCGTGCGGCCCGAGCCGATGGAAAGCGAGTCTTACACCGCCGGTTCGCGCCTGCAGGCCGCCGGCCTGCAGCGGGCGATCAAGCTTTTCGAGGAAGCGGCCGCGGCCGTGCCGGTCCCCAAGCTTCCGCAACCGTTCGTCATCGCCGACTACGGCGCGTCGACCGGCCACAACTCGCTGCTGCCCATCTGCGCGGCAATCGCGGTGTTGCGCAAGCGGACCCGCACCGACCACCCCACCCTCGTCGTGCACACCGATGTGCCGGAGAACGACTTCACCGCACTGTTCCGCACCCTGGCCGAGGATCCGGACACCTATCTGAGCAAAGACTCCGCGGCCTTCGCCTCCGCGATCGGCCGGTCGTTCTACTCGCAGATCATGCCGTCGAGCAGCGTGAACCTCGGCTGGAGTTCGTGGGCGATCCATTGGCTCAGCCGCGTTCCCGCGCCGATCCCCGACCATGTCCACGTGGCCTACAGCCGCGACGAGACCGTGCGCGCCGCCTACGCCAGGCAGGCCGCGACCGACTGGCAGCAGTTCGTCGCGTTCCGCGGTCGTGAACTGCGTCGCGGTGGTCGTCTCGTCGTGATGACAACGGCGGTCGACGAGAACGGAGAGGTCGGGTACCGCTCACTGCTCAGCGTACTCGTCGACACGATCGACGAGCTGGCCGCCGACGGCTTGTTGACGTCCGACGAGGTGCACCGGATGGGCATCCCGATGGTCGGGCGGAGCGAGCAGGACTTCCTGGCGCCATTCGCGCCGAAGGGCCGCTTCGAACAACTCGAGATCGAGCATCTCGAGATCTTCGACGCCGAGGACCGCTTCTGGCAGCAGTACCAAGTCGACGGCAACGCAACAACTTTCGGGGCGCAGTGGGCGTCGTTCTGCAGGGCGGCGGTGTTCCCGATGCTGGCGATCGCACTCGACGGCGGTGCCGGCGACCCTCGTTCGGCCCAGTTCTTCGATCGTCTGGAGGCGGGTCTGGCGGCCCGGGTCGCCGCGGCTCCCGAGAAGACTCAGATCCCGATGGCGCACCTGGTGCTGACCAAACGGCCGACGAACCCCTGAGCCGTCACGCCCTCATGGCCCCGGTTGAGCGGGCAGCTGCGGTGCCGGCACCCACGGCAGACCCGGGATCGTCGGGTACGGCGCAGTCGGAGTCCAGGGCGGCTGGGTCGTCGGCGGGGGTTCCGCCGTGGTGGGCGGCGGCTCGGTCGCCGGAGGCGGCTCCGAGGTAGGTGGCGGTGGCTCCGGCGACGCGGGCGGCGGTTCGGGCGACGGAGGCGGCTCGCTGGCCGTCCGCGTCACCGGCGGAGGCGGCCGATAAACGGTCTGCGGCGCCTGGGTGGCCGGGGGCGGCGGCTCCGCGGTGGTCGGCGTCGTGGGTCGCGGGGTGACCGTCATCGGTGGTGTGGTCGACGCGGGCGCGGGGGCGGACTCGTCGTCGGACATCACCCACAGCACCGCGGCCACCAGCGCGGCCAGCACCACGATGACGCCACCGGCGAGCGGTACCGCCGGATTGCGATACCAGGGCACCGGTCGCGGCGGCAGATCGTCCCAGGACTCGTCCTCGAACTGCATCTGCGGCCGCACGTCGGTTGTACCCGCCGCGGGCGGTCCGTAGTCGTACGGGTCGGTGGCAGCGACCTCGGGCAAATCGTCGGCGTCCGACCACGCCAATGCCCCGAATGAACCGGACTGTGGCGACCCTTCGTCGCCGCCGGAGCCGACCTCGGGGGCCATCGCCGTCGCCGCGGCGGCGGCAGCAGCGGCAGCCCCGGGAGCCGCGGACATGGCGGTCATCCCCTCCTCGACGGTGCCTCGGACGGCCGCCAACCCGCCGCCCACCGCCGGCGCCAATTCGGGGTGGCCCGACGTGATGACCGGCACCCGGAACCGCTCCGAGAGCGAGGTCGTGACGACCGGGATCCGCGCCCCACCGCCGACCGACGCCACGGCGGCGAGATCACGAATCCGGTTGCGCTCCAGGGTCTCCTGCAAAGTATTCGCGAATCCGGTGAGCGGTCCGCGCAGCAGTTCTTCGAGTTCGGTGCGGGTCAGCCGCACGTCGCTGCGGTTCCCGGGCACTTCGGCCACGAGCGAGGTGAACGCCGCCGTGGACAGCCGCTCCTTTGCGCCGCGGCACTGCGCACGCAACCGCGACAGCGATCCGATCGCCGAGGTGCTGGACAGATCGACGGCCCCGGCCGCCGACAGATCCTTGAGGACGTGGGTCAGCAGCGCCTGATCGACCAGGTCACCGGACAGGTCGTGGTGGCGGACGGTCTCGCCGATCTGCGCATAACCGTTACCCGCGTCGAACAGGCTGATGCTGGTTCCGGTCCCGCCGAAGTCACAGAGCGCGATGACGCCGCGAGCGGGCACCCCCGGTTCATCCTGGAGGGAGGTCAGCGCCGCGACCGCATCGGAGACGACGGGCGCCGGCCGGGGCCGCTGGAACTCGGGAACCGCGGCCAACGCACCCCGTAGCGCGTCGACGGCGGCGGGCCGCCAGTGCGCCGGATGAGTGACCGCGATGTTGCCGACGGGACTACAACCTCCCCCGACCGCGTGAAGCATCGCCCGCAGAGCGTCGGCGATCAGGCCTTCGGCTTTGTGAGTGGAGCCGTCCGCGGCGACGATGCCGACCGGATCGCCGACCCGGTCGACGAAATCGGTCAGGATCAGCCCGCGTTCGTTGAGGTTACGGTTCTCGCTGGGCACCCCGATCTCGGGCGGCCGGTGGGGAAACAGCGTCAACACCGGCGACCGGGTCAGGGCGGATCTGCCCACGACGACCGCCGCGAGTTTGGTGGCGCCAACCGATAGGCCTACCCCGTCAGCCATCAGCGGATGGTTCCTGCGCCCGGAATCAACGGCAGATCCAAAGCCGTCACCCAGCCCGGTGAGAGTTGGTTGACCGCGGGCACCGCGTTGAGCGCGCGCAGGCCGGTCGCCAGGCAACCGGCCGCGGCCGCGTCGCGCCCGGAGCCGTCGGTGAACCGGAACGCGGTCTCCTGGAAGATGCTCGGGGTGCCCTCGATGTCGACGCGGTAGACGTCGTTGTCGTTGCCCGACGGCCAGTCGGGCGCCGCGTCGTTGCCGATCCGGTTGACGTGTTCGAGCTGGATGCGGGTCTCACCGCGGTACACGCCGTTGATGGTGAACCGCACGGCCGCGACGTCACCCGGGGCGATGATTCCCTTCGCCGTCCTGCGTTCGGTCGGCGTGACCCACTTGTCCCATGTGGTGGTGATCTCGTCGAGCATGATGCCCGCGGCGTGCGCGATCATCGGAACCGTTGCGCCCCAGGCGAATATCAAGATGTCGGGATTCTCGAGCAGCGGCCGGTACTCGGGCGGCTTGCCGATGCCCATCTCGCGGTCGTAGTCACCGGTGTAGTTGGTGTAGTCGAGTAGTTCGGAGGCACGCACCTTGCGCACCTCCGAACACAGGCCCATCAGCGTCATCGGAAACAGATCGTTGGCGAACCCGGGGTCGATGCCGGTGGTCAGGCACGAAGATTCGCCGAGTTCGCAGGCCTCGGTGATGGGTTCGATCCAGTTTGGCGGGTTCAGATGCATGGTGGGCCAGATCCAGGGTGTCATGGCGGTCGAGCAGACGTCGATACCGGCCCGCAGGAAGCGGGTGATCAGTGCGATGTTGTCCTCGGCGTGACCGGCCGTCGGCCCGTAGTGCACCAGCGCGTCGGGTTCCAGCGCGATCAACGCATCGACGTCGTCGGTCGCGGTCAGCCCCAGCGCCGAACCCAGCCCGCAGATCTCACCGACGTCGCGGCCGACCTTGTCCGGGCTGCTCACACCGACTCCGACCAGCTCGAACAGAGGGTGTTTGACGATCTCGGGGATCACCATCGCGCCCACGAAACCGGTGCCCCAGACCACGACGCGTTTGGCGCCGGAATCCCCAGCTCTCCCAGCCACTGCTCGCCTTTCACTCGGTCCCGCTTTAACACCTTAGGGGCGTCACGGTCCCGACGGCTGCGACGCTACAGATTGATCGGATCGGGCGGAGGCACCGTCCTGGTGCTGTCTTTGAGCGCGGCCTTGAACTGCATCGCGCGGTATGGCCAGCCCGTCGCTGTATTCCATTGCGAGACAACGATTCCGATGCCACCGTCGATGTCGAAGCGCGACCCCGGCAACAGATAGCCGCCGTAGAGCTGGGCGACCCGGCTACCGGAATGGTCTTCGGCTTCCCATGCCGATCCGAGGACGGGGGTCTGGACCGCTGTGGTGTGCATGTTCGAGACCGGTGAGGCCACGACGCGGTAGCCGAGCGCGTACTCCGAGGCGAGAAAGCCGCCGAGGATCCATTTGCCCGGTCCGATGCGACGCAACGCGAGCTCGCCCCATTGTTCACCGGCGGGCGTGACCGGTGTCGCCGATGTCCCCCACGACCACCTCGTCCCGTCGAAACACCAACTGAGATAACGCGTCCTGTCGCCGATGTGCTCCGGACGCACCCGCATCAGCACGATTCCCTTGTCCCGTTGGAAGCCGGTCGCCGCCACGTAGACCCAACCGTCGTCGGGGTCGTAATCCCACGCCCAGCACTGTGCGTGACCGTTGTGCAGGCCGGCGGGGAACTTGGCTTTCTCCCCCAGGTGCGTCCAGCTCACGCCGCTGTCGTGCGAGTGCCAGATCTCGGTCCAGACGATGTTGCCGAAGCCGCGGTTGACGATGGCGTGCAGATACATCGACCCGTCGACGGTCAGCAGGTCCGACGGGATCACCGTGCTGATACCGCCGCGATGCCAGCTTGTGCCTGCGTCGTCGTGCTCGTAGTGCCACAGTTGGCGCGCGTAGTCGGGGTCGCTGCCGCCGGCGCGTTCATAGACGATCGGATGGTCGGCGTCGCCGGTGCCGATCAGGACGACCGGGGACCGCCAATCACCGTGGCCGACTTTGAGCCCCGAGAAGGTGTCCCCGAACACCGACACCAGTTTGCCGTTCGGCGCGATCACCGACGCGCCGAGGTCGGTGCACGTGACACCCCATCGATCGGTCAGTCCCGGACCGGTCAGGTCGGCGGCCTTGCCGTTGAGAAGGGGTTGGCGGGCTCGCCCAATGGGGCTGAGCCTGCGTCCGGCCGCGCCGCCGATCGACGGGTCGCCGGGCACCTAGTAGCAGATCCGGAGACCGCCGGGCTCGCAAATCAGTGGGTACGGCGTGACGGGGATCGCCAAGGGCTCCTTGAACGTCAGAGTCAGCGGCAGTTCGACCATGCCGGGCTGCTCGCCGCAGACCTCACCGTGGATGATCTTGACGCGCCCGGTGAGCGTGGCCCCGTTGAAGGAATAGATCTCCTTCTGCAGGGCGGTGCTGCCGTCGGGGCAGTTGCGGATCGAGTCGAACGTGTTCGCTTTGAACGTCCACTCGCCACCGACCATGTCGGCCTCGGAACCGCCGCGACCCGCCGGGGTGACCTTCAGCCTGCACCCGACCGGGAGGATCAGCGGCTCGCGCAGGTCGCCCACCGTCGGCACGCAGATCGGGAAGATCTCCCAAGTCGTCTCGGCCTGCCCGGCGATCTTGACCGTGTAGACCCCTTCAGGGGTATCGGGAGATTTCACGTCGCCCTGGCCGGCCGCGGTCCCCACGGCGCCGAGTATCAGCCCGAGCGCGAACGCCACGACGCCTAATGTCCGCGCGATCGTCTTGGTCACGTCGTGCCCCTTCAGCCGTCTACGGTGGTGTCGAGTATCTCAGTGTGCACGCAGCGTCGTCACCGCTTTCTCGGCTCCGGTTTCGGCGCTCGTTGTCGAAGGGTAGAGCCGTCGGGTAGAGACGATGCACGCGACCGGCGGGGTGAAGGCATGTGAAACGACTCGTAGCGTGGCTCGCCGTCGTCGCGACCGTGCTGGCCGGGTGCTCCACCGGACAACGCGTGGATCTCGGGGGGTCGTCGAACAACCTGGTCGCCGCGATCGCCGGCGAACCCGACCAGTTGGACCCACACAAGACCAGCGCGTACTTCTCGTTCGAGGTGCTCGAGAACGTCTTCGACACGCTCGTCGAACCGGACGCCGACCTTCAGATGCGGCCCGCCCTCGCCGAGTCGTGGGAGGTCAGCCCCGATCAGTTGTCGTGGACGTTCCATCTGCGGCCGGGCGTGACGTTTCACGACGGCAGCCCGTTCACCGCCGAGGACGTCGTGTTCTCTTATCGGCGCATCATCGACGAGCGGTTGGCCAACGTCGACAAGTTCAGCGCCGTCGTCGACGTCCGGGCCGTCGACCCTTTGACCGTGGTGATCCGGGTCGAACATCCGACGCCGAACCTGTTGACCAACATCGGCGGGTTCAAGGGCATGGCGATCGTGCAGCGCCGCAACGTCGAGACCGGTCAGATCGCCACTCACCCGGTGGGGACCGGGCCGTTCGCGTTCCAGTCTCACAAGAGCGGGGACTCGATCACCCTGACGGGGAATCCGGCGTATTGGGGACCCGCTCCGAAGGTGGCCGGCGTGACGTTCCGCTTCATCTCCGAACCGTCGACGGCGCTGTCGGCACTGCAGGCCGGTGAGATCGACTGGACCGACGCCGTTCCGACGCAGCGGGTGGCGCAGCTTCGCGATGACGACTCGCTGCATCTCGAGGTGACCCCCAGCAACGATTACTGGTATCTCGCGCTCAACGAGGCGCACAAACCGTGGGACGACATGCGGGCACGCCGGGCCGTCGCCTACGGCATCGACCGAAACGCCATTGTGCAGGCCACCAGCTACGGCACCGCGGCCGCCAACCAGCTCGCCATCCCCAAAGGCAATCCGTGGTACGCCGCCTACGACCGCTACCGATACGACACGGACACTGCCGAACGGCTTCTCGACGAGGCGGGGGTCGGCGATGTCGATCTCGACATGCTGGTCACCAGCGAGTATCCCGAAACCGTGACGGCGGCGCAGGTGATCGCGGATAACCTTGCGCCGCTTGGCATCACGGTCAACATCCGCACCGTCGACTTCGCCACCTGGCTGGACGAGCAGAACTCGGGCAACTTCGACATGCTGATGATGGGCTGGCTCGGCAACATCGACCCCGACGACTTCTACTACGCCCAGCACCATACGAACGGAACGAGCAACGCCCAGAAGTACTCCAATCCCGAGGTCGACCGCCTGATCGACGCGGGGCGCGTCGAGACCGATCGGCAGGCACGCTTCGAGCTCTATCGCCGGGCCGCGACAATCATCGCCGACGAGGTCAGCTACCTCTACCTGTACAACCCCTCGGTGATCCAGGCCTGGGGGACCAACCTGTCCGGGTACGAGGCCCGCCGCGACGGGGCCGTGCGATTCCGCGCAGCGAGCCTGACCGGGAGCCAAACACCGTGACCGGCTTGCTCACTCACCCGATCACGCGGTTCCTGGCGCGCCGGTTGGCGTATTCGGCGGTGGTGTTGCTCGGCGTGCTGATCGCGAGTTTCGCGCTGGTGCATCTGGTGCCCGGCGATCCGGTGCGGATCGCGCTGGGAACGCGCTACACACCGCAGGCCTACGAGGCGTTGCGGTCGGCGAGCGGCCTGGACAAGCCGATCGTCGGGCAATTCCTGTCCTATCTCGGCAACGCGCTGACCGGCGATCTGGGGGTCAGTTTCCGCAACGGCGATCCGGTGACGGTGATCCTGCTCGAAAGACTGCCTGCCACAGTGTCGTTGGCGGCGGTCGGGATCGGCATCGCGCTGCTGATCGCCATCCCGGCCGGAATCTGGTCGGCGCTGCACGAGGGCCGGATCGGCGACGCGCTCGTGCGGGTGGGCAGCCAGTTCGGGGTGTCGATCCCCGACTTCTGGATGGGCATCCTGCTCATCGCGTTGTTCGCCTCGACGCTGCACTGGCTGCCGACCTCGGGCTACCGGCCGCTGTTCGACGACCCGGCCGGATGGTTGCGTCATCTGATCCTGCCCGCGCTGACCGTCGGACTGGTGGCCGGCGCGATCATGACGCGTTACGTCCGCTCGGCGGTGCTGGAGGTCGCCGCGATGGGCTATGTGCGTACCGCGCGTTCGAAAGGGCTTGCGCCGCGGGTGGTCACACTGCGCCACACCGTGCGTAACGCGTTGATTCCGATCCTGACCATCACCGGAATCCAACTGGCCACGATCCTGTCCGGGGTCATCGTCGTCGAGGTGGTGTTCGCCTGGCCCGGGCTGGGCCGGCTCGTCTACAACGCGGTGGCCGGGCGCGACTACCCGATCATCCAGGGGGCGGTGCTGCTGATCGCCGCGCTGTTCCTGTTGATCAACCTGGTCGTGGACGTGCTCTACGCCGTCGTCGACCCGAGGATCCGGTTGTCATGACCGGTGCCGCCGAGTCGAGCAGCAGGGTGTCGTCGCTGCGGCTGCTGATCGCCAACCCGGTCACGGCGGTCAGCGCGGCCCTGCTCGCGCTGATCGCATCCGTCGCGGTCACCGCCGATTGGATTGCGCCGCACGGCATCAACGACGTCGACGTCCCGAATGCGCTGCGCCCGCCCAGTGGGACGCACTGGTTCGGCACCGACGAGCTGGGCCGCGATGTGTTGTCGCGGGTGCTGGTGGCGACGCAGGCGTCGATGCGCGTGGCGGTGGTCAGCGTGGCGTTCGCCGTCGTCGTCGGTGTGACGGTCGGCGTGGTGTCGGGTTATCGCGGTGGTTGGCTCGACACCGTTTTCATGCGCGTGGTCGACGTGATGTTCGCGTTCCCGGTGCTGCTGCTCGCCCTCGCCGTGGTGGCGATCCTCGGACCCGGTGTGACGACGACGATCCTGGCGATCGGCATCGTGTACACGCCGATCTTCGCGAGGGTGGCGCGCGCCAGCACCATGAGCGTGCGCGTCGAACCGTTCGTGTCGGTGTCGCGCAGCATGGGCACCGGGCACCTCTACATCCTGAGCCGCCACATCCTGCCCAACATCGCCGGACCGTTGGTCGTGCAGACGTCGCTGTCGCTGGCCTTCGCCATCCTCTCCGAGGCGGCATTGTCGTTCTTGGGGTTGGGGATTCAACCGCCGCAGCCGTCGCTGGGGCGGATGATCTTCGATTCGCAGGGCTTCGTGACGATGGCCTGGTGGATGGCGGTGTTCCCCGGGGCCGCCATCTTCGTCACGGTGCTGGCGTTCAATCTGCTCGGCGACGGTCTGCGCGACGTCCTCGATCCCCGGCAGCGCACGCTGGTCGAAGCCCGCCGGAAAGGGATGCCCCAGTGAGCGATCCGGTGTTGAGCGTGCGCGACGTGCGTGTGAGCATCGGCACGCGGGAGATCGTGCACGGCATCTCGTTCGACGTGTACCGAGGGCAGACCCTGGGGATCGTGGGTGAATCCGGTTCGGGCAAGTCGATGACCGTCCTCGCCGCGACGGGCCTGCTCGATGCGCCCGGTGCGCGGGTCACCGGAACCAGCACGCTGACAACCGAATCCGGCGTTACCCAGCTGGTCGGCGCCCCGAACCGAGTCCTGCGCCGCGTGCACGGCGGCCAGATCGGGTTCGTGTTCCAGGACCCGGGTACGTCGCTGAATCCGCTGCTGACGCTGGAGCGTCAAATCACCGAATCACTCGAGGCGCACCGGCGGATGACCCGACAGCAGGCGCGCGGCCGGGCGCTCGAACTGCTCGAGGCGGTCGGGTTGCCGGACCCAGAATCGCGGTTGGGCGCCTATCCGCATCAGCTGTCCGGCGGGCAGAAGCAAAGGGTGATGATCGCGATAGCGATGGCGTGTGACCCGGCGCTGCTGATCGCCGACGAACCCACGACCGCCCTCGACGTGACCACTCAGGCTCAGATCGTCGAGCTGGTCGCCGACCTGCAGCGCGACTTCGGCACCGCGGTGGTGTGGATCAGCCACGACCTCGGCGTGATCGGGCAGGTCGCCGAGGACGTGGCGGTGCTGCGTGGCGGCGAAGCGGTCGAACAAGCCTCGGTCACCGACGTTTTCGACAAACCTCGCCACGAGTACACCCAAGAGCTGCTCGCCGCGCGGCCGCTCGTCGGGCGTCCGGGTCCGCCCCCGGCGCCCGATGCGCCGGTGCTGTTGGACGTCGACGGTCTCGATGTTCGGTTCGAGGTGAGCACGCCGGTCGGGAAGTCGGGCGTGCACGCCGTCAAGGACTTGTCGTTTCGGATTCGCCGGGGCACCACCTTGGGTCTCGTCGGAGAGTCGGGTTCTGGCAAGTCGACCGTGGCGTCGGCGCTCACCGGCCTGCTGCGGCCCGATGCCGGCACCGCGACACTCGGTGACGCCGACGTGTTCGGCGTGCGCGGGTCGGCGGAGAAGGCGATGCGCAGGCGAATCGGCCTGGTGTTCCAGGACCCGTTCTCGTCGCTGAACCCGCGCGCCCGCGTCGCCGCGGCGATCGCCGAACCGCTGATCGTGCACCGGCTCGCGAAGGGTCGGCACGCCCGCGCGGCCAGGGTGTGCGAACTGATCGACCTTGTCGGTCTGCCGACGTCGTTCGCGTCGCGCTACCCGCACGAGCTGTCGGGCGGTGAACGCCAACGGGTGAGCATCGCCCGCGCACTGGCCGGTGAACCCGAGTTGCTGATCCTCGATGAAGCGACTGCGGCGCTGGATGTTTCGGTACAGGCCAAGGTGCTCGACCTGCTGGCCCGGCTGCAACACGACCTGGGGGTGACCTACCTGTTCATCGCCCACGACCTCGCGATCGTCCAGCGGGTCAGCCATGACGTGCTGGTGATGCGCGACGGTGCGGCGGTCGAGTACCGGCCCGCCGCCGAGCTGTTCGCATCACCGCGCGACGACTACACCCGCGCGCTGTTGGCCGCCGTTCCTCCGGAACGACCCCGCGCTGCTGCGCCGAAATAGCGTTCCCGGTCGCTATTCGGGTGATCGAACAGCCCTCACTTCTCGCTCGCCGACGCCATGAGAAGGTCTAGAACCATGACGCAACTCAGGGGCAAGGTCGCACTGGTGACGGGCGCTTCAGCGGGATTGGGCGCCGCGGTCGCGCAACTGTTCGCCGAACGGGGTGCCACGGTCTTCGGAATCGCGCGCGACGCCGAGCGGATGGCGTCGGTGTTCGAGGCCGTGCCCGGCGGCCGCTTCGCGTCGGTGGATGTGACGTCGTCGGCGGCGTGCGGTGAAGCCGTCGCCCGGTGCGTCGAGGAGTTCGGACGACTCGACGTCCTGGTGAACGTGGCGGGCTTCCACCAGATGCGGCACACCACCTCGGTGACCGACGAGGAGTGGGAACGCGACCTCGCCGTGAACCTGCACGGGCCGTTCTACCTGTGTCGTGCCGCGCTGCCGCATCTTCGCCAGAGCGCGGGCAACATCGTCAACGTCTCGTCGATCGCCGGCGTGGAGGGCGAGGTGTACTCGGCGGGTTACTGCGCGGCCAAGCACGGTCTCGTCGGGCTGACCCGGGCGCTGGCCGTCGAGTACACCAAAGAGAAGGTGCGGGTGAACGCGGTCTGTCCGGGCGGCATGCCGACCGCCCAGACCACCGAGTTCTCCGCGCCCGAAAACGCCGACTGGGACCTCATCATGCGCATCGCGTCGCCGCGCGGCTTCATGGACACCGTCGACGTCGCCAAGACCATCGCGTTCCTCGCCAGCGACGACGCCGCCGCGATCCACGGTGCGGTGTACCGCGTCGACAACGGCAAGGGCGCCGGCTAGAGCAACTTGTGCTCGACGACGGTGGTCAGGTGCGGCTTGCGCCAGCTGCCGGTGACCTTCTCGATCCGTACGCCCATCTCGCCGCGCGCGATTTCCAGCGTCCCCACCTGATTGCGGAAATGAGGCTCGGTGACGGAACGCCATCGGAGCCGCGGCTTGGGCACTTTCGCGGTTTTCGCCAGCGCGTTGCCGACGCTCTCGACGAAGCCGGTGTGGCCCAACCGCAAGATGACCCGTTCGACCGCGGATGTCTCTTTGCGCAGTCCCGAACAGACCACCTGCCAGACTTTGGTGCCCAGCCTGGCCGGCTCGTCGGGCACAGCGTCATCTAGCGAGACCTCCGAAACCCAGCAGTGGTGGACATCGCCACCGAACAGCACGACCGAATCGGGTGCCCGACCGCGCCTTCCGCTCGCCACGTCGATGACCAGATCCTCGAAGCGCCGGAAACTCTCTTGGAAACAGGCCCAGTGGTCGAGGTTGGCGGTAATGCGTACCTTCTCCCCCAACCCGGTGAGCCGTCGTCCCCAGGCGCCGTCGCCCACGGCTTCCGACCACGCTTCGATGTGATGCATTCCGTAGGGCAGCAGGATCGGCAGCGAGCTGGCGAACAGCAGGTGCTCGTAGTTCCCGTCGGCGTTGGCGGTGATCCAGTCCCATTCCTCGTCGGTGGTGATCTGGCGCCGTCCGGGCTTGAGTTGGCGGCCGGTGCGAGCGTCGACGACAATCAGCCGTGCCGTGCCGAGATCGCGACACATGCTGAAATGTGAAACCCCGTCGTCTTTTTCGGCCATCTGCGCTAGTTCGCGAACCGCTTCGGACCCCTGCCTGGTCTCGATGACGCGCTGGAACGTCTGGTCCTTGGCCAGTTCGTCGGGCGACATGTTGCCGAGGTGTTGGTAGATCCAGTAGGCCATCAGCCCGCCGATGATCCGCGTCTGATACCAGTCGGTCTCACGCTTCTCATCGAGCCAAGCCTGCGAGGTGTTCCACTTGTCGTTGATCTCGTGGTCGTCGAACATCATCGACGTCGGAATGGTCGAGAGCATCCACCGCACGACCGGATCGCCCCAGGCGTCCCAGTAGCCGATGCAGTACTCCTCGAAGTCCTCGAGCACCTCGACCGGGCCGTTGGCGTGTACTTCGCGGTCGGCGACCAGATCCTTGATGGTGTCGTTCACCTGATCGGCGTAGAGCTGGTCACCCATCATCAGCAGGGCGTCGGGCCACAGCGCCGACGGCTGGCGCAGCATTCGCATCCCGTATGTGCGCAGCACATCGATGCCCTTCCCCTTGGGGTGCCACCAGTGCTGGTAGGTGTAGGGCGGGTGATGCGGGGCCGAGGCGCGGCAGGACCCGAACAGCAGCCGCAGCGAGCCGTCGCGCGGCATCAACCGGATCCGCGGTTGCGGATAGTCATATCCCCGTGGCGGCCATGCCTTTTCCCCGTCGAGATACACCTCATAGGGGTGCTCGCTGTCGGGGTCGAGGTCGGTCACGCAGACAATCGCGAAGTGGTGACCCTCGACCTCGAAGGTGTCCGCGCGGTTGCCGAGAATCTCGACCGTGCACGGTTCGTCCGTCTCGACCCAGATGGTCGCGTCGGCCTTGCCGACATGGCGGAGCAGGGGACCCACGCGAACCTCGGGCATCGCCCCATCATGCACCCTTATCGACGGCGATGTCGCGGCGGTGACGACTTTCCCGGTGCGCCGACCGCCCCTCAGTGTTCGGGGCGTCGACGTCCGAGGAAGAACGCCAGGCCGATGGCGCCGAAGCCGAGCGTGCCGATCACACCCGCCGAGACCATCAGGAAGATGTCCCTGCCGGTGAGACCGCCGGTCGACGACTCGTCTGACGCCAGCCGCAGCCGGTAGTCACCGGGCAGCGGCGCCTCGGCCGGTTCACTCAAGCCGGGGAACTGCTGGGTCTTACGGACCTCGAATTGACGCTCCCCGCTTGCGGTTTGGGTCCATTCACCCCAGACCGGGGTCGCGCCGTCGAGCAGCACCTTGCGACCGCCGTAGACCCGGTCCTCGCCGACGTCGACGATCTGCCGCACGCGGAACGGCTGGTAACGGGCGTTGGAGTAGTTGACCAACACCGGCACGTTGTCGTAGCGCAGGACGGGCGGCGGAGGCGGCGGCAACGGCAGGCCGACGCCCGGGAAGTAGCCGCCGCCGAAGAAGCTGCCGACGGCGATGTTGGTGGCCGCTTGCACGATGTTGGCCGCGACGGCCACCGGGGTCAGCACGGCCGCGGTGAAGCTGTAGGCCGCGAACCGCGCCGCCTCGAGCACGAGCCGACTCAGCGGCTGGATGTACACGATGCGCGGCCGCATGTCGTAGACGTAGACGATGCGCACCGGCGCCCGGAACGGGTTCATCAGCACCGGGCGGAAGTACTCGTCGTACTCGATCCACTCCGGTCGCCACTGACGCACATTGCTGACCAACTCGAAGTCGCGGTCACGCTTGGCCTCGAATTCGACCTTCGCGCTTGCGCTGGCTTCGGCGCCGTTCAAGCCGAGCGTCATGTCGACCGACTGCTTGAACGCGGCCACGTCCTGCTCGGGGGCGGGCGCAGGCTCCGGTTCGAAAGCCGGCTTCGCGTTGCGTGCCAGTGCGACATCTTCGGCCGGTGCTTCGAGCGTCTCGGGCGCCAGCGTCTCGATCTCCTTGGCGGCATTCTCGATCGACACGGACGGGGTGTCGGATTCCGAACCGCTCTCCTCGCCGGCCGTCGTCTCTGCCACCGTCTTGTCACTCGATGGCGGTGTCGCGGAGTCGGAAGCGGGTGCGACCGCCGCGGACGACGCGGTGGACTTGCCCGGTTCGGCCGGTTCGCGGGTCTCGGGCTTGGTCGCCGGAGCGGCGCCGCTGGTGCTCGGCGCCGCGGATGTCGCGGGCGCCCGCTCGGTTGGCGTCGACCGCTCGACAGTCGGCGTCGACGGCTCTGCCGGCTGGACCGCGGTGCTGGTCTTCGGCTCAGGCGCAACGGGCTCCGGCTCGACGACAGGCTCCTGGGTCCGGGGTTCCTGAGTCTGAGGCGACTGTGGTGCCTGAGTCTGTGGCGCCTGGGTCTGCGGTGCCTGCGTCTGCGGTGCCTGTGTCTGCGGCGCGACCTGGCTGGCCGGCACTTGCGGCTCCGGCACCGACGTCTCCTGCTCCACAGCCACGTCCGGCTCAGGAGCGCTGACTCTGGGTTCCGGGGCGACCGTCGTCACGACGTCGTCGGAATCCGGCTGCGCGACGGCCGGTGCGAGCCCAGCCGTCAGCGCGGTCAGGGAGATCACGGCTCCCGACGCCAGGACGGCGATACCTCGTTTCCGGACATCCCTGCGGAACTCATCCAGCGGAGCACCCATCGTGCCTCCACTCCCTTCTCTGCCTGGTTGGCGCTTGGACGCCGTGCGACACGGTTCGTCGCTGAGACGGAAGCGAGCACCCCGAGGCGCTCCCCCGACGCTGCCGGCCTCACAGAATTCATCGCGCGGACCACCCCGGTGTTACATGCAGTCAGTCCCGCCCGCGATTGCGGGGGACAATCTCCGCTCGGCCGACGAAGTGACGCGACGCGGTTTTCACGCAGTGGGCGCGACCGGAGGGCTTATCTGCCCGGATTCACTGATCCGCCGGGGCACGAGATCCTCCAGGACTGCTGCAACTTCGGCAAAGCCCGGAGAGGCGGCCATTTCAGCCGCGATGCGCCTGCTGGTGTGTCGGTATCGCGGCTCGTCGAGCACGCGCAGGATTTCGCGACGCAGCGCGCGCGGGCTCGGCCGGTCGCTTCTGATCCGTCGACCGACGCCGGCCCACTGAACACGTGCGCCGACCTCCGGCTTGTCTTCCTTGCCGCCTGTGGCGACGATCGGCACGCCGTACCGCAGGGCGTACTGGACGCCACCGTAACCGCCGTTGGTGACGAAAACCGCGGTGCGCGGAAACAGCTCGTCGTACGGCAGATACTCCGCCGCACGCGCGTTCGCGGGCAGTGGCGGCAGAGTGTCCACTGGACGACCGCCCGTCGCCACCACGACAAGGACGTCCTCATCCGCGAGCGCGCGCATCGTCGGACCTATCGCCTGGTCGTAATCGGTGTTGGCCACCGTGCCCTGCGTGACGTGTACGACGCGCCGGGCCTCGCCGAGGTCGGACCACCAAGGCGGCAGCGGCGCCTGTGAACCCGTCGCCGAGAGCGGCCCCGCGAACCGGAGGGTGGGAGGCGCATCGGTCATCGGATATTCGAATGACGGCACCGTGAAGTGAATCAGCGCGTCCGCCCGCCGACCCCAGTTCGGATACCTTCCCGGCATATCCGTTCCGTGCACTTCGCGATGGAGGTCATTGATGATTCCGTTGGCGCCCTTGAGAATCCGATGGTGCACGCCCGCCAGCACGGTGTTGCGGGCCCGGTTCAGGTAACGCGCAGGCGGCAGCCCCAAACCGAACGGCGCGATGTCGCGGCTCTCGATGCAGAGCGGGATCACACAGCACATCACCACCGCGGGGCGCGCGGGACGTGGGAGCCCGAGCAGAAGGGCGGCGCCGACGAAAGCGGGATCGGCGAACACGATGTCGGCGGGTTGGTCGGCGAGCGTAGCGGTCAGCGACTCGTATTCCGTTTTGGCCGGCCGGGCGAAGACGTGCTCGACATCGAAGGCCACCGCGCGAACGCCCTTCAGCCGCGCACGCTCCGGGAACCGTTCCGAAAGAGGCTGCTCGCCGAAGTCCGCCTCGGCGGGCAGTGCGATGAATCGAGCCCCGGTGGCGCGCACCTTCTCGGCGAATCCCGAGCCGGTGATGAAGCGAACGTCATCACCGCGTTCCACGAAGTTCCTGGCAAGCGTCAGAAGCGGTGCGACGTGACCCTGCGCCGGAAACCCAGCGATGATGATCGATGCCATTGCGGGCCCCCGCCCATCCGAAGAATTCGATCTGGTGAGCTAGTATTCATTACTGTGACACCCAAGTCAATGTCTCGGCCCCGCTCCTATCAATCCGAACTGCGCAGGCAGCAGGCGCAGGCAACCAGAGATCGAATCGTCTCGACCGCCGCGACGCTGTTCGCCGCGGACGGCTATGCGCGCACCACGCTCGCCAAGATCGCCGCCGGGGCCGGAGTCTCCGCTGAAACCGTCCAGTCTCAAGGACCCAAGGCGGCGCTGCTGATCGCCGCCATCGAGTACACCGCACTTGGCGCCGTCGGCGAGGATGACATCTTCAATCTCGACATCGGCCGCAGGATTCTTGCCACAGACGACTTCGACGAGGCGGTCGACCTGGTCATAGCCGCGCAGATCGATGTGCATCAACGATCGGCGGACCTCGCGTCCGCACTCATCGGAGGCGCGAACGCCGATCCCGAGTTGGACCGGTACCTCGGTGACCTGATCGCCAGTATCAACAGACAGTTCTCTCGGGTCCTGGAGCACTTCGCGCGTCGCGGTTGGCTGCGCACCGATGTTCCATTCGACGAACTCGTCGAGACAGCAGCAGTGCTCGGCAGCATCGAGTCGTTTCTGCGGATGACCCAGCGGGACGGCTGGAGTGTGGACGCGTACCGGTCCTGGTGCCGGCGAATGCTCCTCGAGACGGTGTTCCGGGCGCCTGTCGAGAACTAAGGCTTACGGCGGCGGAAACCGCCCACCGCCAGCGCGATACCGATCAGCGCGATGATCGGGCCCAGGATCGACCAGGTGGTGGTGTTGCTCATCGGGCTGCCGCCGACCACACCGAAACCCTGGAGGGTGAAAAGCAGACCGAACAGCGCGACGATCACTCCGAGCAGGGCAATGGCGAACCGCATGCCTTCACCTTAGGTGAGCGCACCCGTCGCGAAGCCGTCAGCGGCGCCCTGACAGATACTTCTGATACGCCTCGGCGGCAGCCGCAAGTTCGGGGCGGGCATCGAGCACGGGCTGCATCTTCTGTCGTGCCTGCTCCCGCTTGTAGGGCAGGAACTCCGTCGGGAAATCGCCCTCGTGCGGCTGATAGTCGCGCAGCACGCGGCGCGCGACGGTGGCCTTGTGCACCTCGTCGACGCCGTCGGCGATGCCCATCGTCGGGGCGGCGGCATACATCGCCTGGATCGGGGTGAGGTCGGTGGTGCCCAGCGACCCGAGGATGTGCAGTGCGTTGAACGACACCTCGCGTAAGACCTTCGCCATCGTGAACTTCACCGCGGCGATCTCGGTGCGGGCCTCCTGCGTCGAGGTGTTGTCGATCTTCCACGCGGTCTCGAGGACGAACAGGCGCAGCATCTTGATCATCGCGTAGGACTCGGCGATCTTCTCCTGCACCATCTGGTGTTCGGCGATGATCTTGCCGTGCGACTCGCGGCTGAGCGCCCGCTCGCACATCATGTCGAACGCCAGCTTGCACTGCGCGATTGTGCGCATGGCGTGGTGGATTCGTCCGCCGCCGAGTCGACGCTGCGCCAAGACCTTCGCGCCGTTCTCCGGCCCGAGCAGATGGTCGAGCGGCACGCGCACGTCGCGGTAGACGATGTGGTTGTGGTTGCGCGGCTCGGGCATGATCTCCACGCCGGGCGTCTTGCGCGGGACGACGAACATCCCGTTGGTGCACATCACGAACAGAATGTCGGCAACACGGCCGGCCGAGGTGAACCACTTCTCGCCGTTGATCACCCACTCGCCGCCGTCACGCACGGCGTGGGTCTTGAACAGGTTGGGGTCGCTGCCGCCCTGCGGTTCGGTCATCGAGTAGGCCGAGAACATGTCCTGGTTGAGCAGGGGTTCGAGCCAGCGTCGCTTCTGCTCCTCGGTGCCGTAGGCGGCGAGCATCTCCATGTTGCCGGTGTCGGGTGCTGAGGCGCCGAACATGTGAGGGGCGCCGGCGTAGCGGCCGATGACCTCGTTGAGCAGGCCGAGCTTGAGCTGCCCGTAGCCGGGCCCACCGAGCTCCTTGTCGAGGAAGATCGCCCACAGGCCCTGGTCCTTGACCTCCTGCTGAAGTTCGCGCACGTAGGCCTTGACCGCCGGATCGGGTGAGCGCACCGCGTGCGGGAACACGTGGTCGAGAGGTTCGACCTTCTCTTCGCAGAACTGCTTGACCCAGTCCAGCTTCTGTTGAAACTCCGGTTCGGTGCTGAAATCCCACGCCATGTTCGCAGTCTGTCACCACGCCCGTGACGAGACCCAGCACTCACGCCTCGATAACGCCGCAATCTCGATCTCCAGCCGATCCTGCGTGCCGCATGCCAAAGCGGGTAGACGAACGCTAGGAAGGACGTGACATGACTACGCGTGCGCTCACAGCGCTTCTGGCGGCGGCGGCCGGCCTGCTGATGGCCGCACCACACGCTGCCGCATCGCCCGAGGACGACCTGTGCCGCAGTATGGCGTCGGTGGGATTCACGGGTGACTGCGCGACCCTGACCACCCTCGCCCGGGACGCATGCGCGCAGTTCGCCCGCGGTGCGGATTCAACCGCCGTGGCCGAGAAGTTGGACATCGCGACCAAGGACGAGACGCTGTCGAACTTCATCGTGGCCGGTGCTCGGCTCTACCTTTGTCCGGAGCCCAAGCTAGCGTGACCCGCCGGCGCCGTCGGCGGCGCTAGACTCCGACGGCAATGAATGCCCGTCTCGCCGCCGCCAGGATCGTTGCCGCTGCGGGCGTCGGCATGATCTTGTTCGCCCTGGTCGGGTGCTCGGATTCCGACAAGCCGCAGACACCGCCCGCGTCGTCCGCCGCGCCGGCCCCCGCGGTCCCACCACCGGCAACCGAGGCACCTCGTCGAGAGCTGGCCTCCGATCCGGTGCGCATCGCCGACGATCTCGTCGTCGACGAACGCGCGCTGCGGGACCCGTCGTCGACCGAGGCGGTGAAGAACGCGGCCGCCCAGAGGCAGCAGGCGGCGTACCGGGCGATAGCGCGACATCCCGAGTGGGATCCGACGGTGCGCCCACGCATTGCGCCGGAGTTCTTGAAGATCTACGACCACAACGTGCACGCGCGGCGTGAACTCGGTGTGATGAGCCGGCCGCATGACACGCTGCCCGCGTGGCGGATCGTTCCGCCCACGCCTGTGGACGAGCTCATGACCTATTACCGCCAGGCGGAATCCGAGTTCGGCGTGCCTTGGCACTATCTGGCGGCGATCAATCTCGTCGAGACCGCGTTCGGACGCGTCGCCGGGGTGAGCACGGCGGGTGCGCAGGGGCCGATGCAGTTCATGCCGTCGACTTTCGCCGCCTACGGTGCGGGCGGGGACATTCACTCGCCTCGTGACAGCATCATGGCTGCCGGACGCTACCTGTCCGCCAACGGGTTTGCGCGAGACCGCGACTACGCGCTGTACCGGTACAACAACTCGAACAACTACGTGCGGGCCATCCACGACTACGCCGCCGTCATGGCCGCCGATCCCGCCGGCTTCGACACCTATCACCGGTGGGAGGTCTACTACCTGACAACGGCCGGTGACGTGCTCCTACCGGTCGGGTACGCCGAGACCACTCCCATCCCGGCCGTGAATTACCTCGCCTCAACGCGGGAATCCGCGCCCGACGTCCTGATCTCCGAGCAGAGCTCGCAGATACTCGAGCGCATGCTGGCCGCCAGGAACGGCGCAGGAGCGCCGGAGCGGGCCGAAGCCATCTCACGCGAGTTCCTCGGAACTCCCTACGGCGCAGACACACTCGTCGGTTCGGCGACCGACCCGGAGAATCTGGTGGTCGAATTGTCGCGGGTCGACTGCTTCACATACGCGGATTACGTCGAAGCGCTGAAACGGGCGGGCAACCGCGACGAGTTCATCGCTGCGCTGACCGAGGTTCGCTACAAAGACGGTGTCGTCGGCTTTACCAACCGGAAGCACTTCTTCACCGACTGGGCCGCCGGGTCATCCGCCGTCGCGAACGACATCACCGCGACCCTGAGCCCCAATGCCGTTCAGGTGCACAAGAACCTGAACCAGAAGGACTCCGGTGATGTATACCTGCCCGGCTTGCCGGTCGTTCCCCGGACGGTGACCTACATCCCGAGTGTGCAGTTCGACAACGGCGTGGTGAGCGGACTCCGAACCGGCGATTACATCGGGGCGTATGCCGACGACGGGGGGCTGGACGTCACGCACGTCGGGATCTTCGTCGACACACCGAACGGACCGATGCTGCGGAACGCCTCGTCGCTGCCTTCCGATCAGAGGGTGGTGGACACCCCGCTGTTCGACTACCTCCGAACCGTCCCGGGGGCGGTCGTGCTGCGCCCGGTTCAATAGGTTCGACGCTGGCCTGATCTCTGAATCCGCAGCGGACAATTGCCGCGTCGCACCCATCAGGATGCTCGACTTCGGTCACAATGGAAGCGTCAACGTCTCCACAAGGGGATGAGATCGTGTGGTCGTGGAACAACGTCGTTAGCAGGGCGAAACTCCGTCGATGGGCGGAGCGGGGGGTCGCGATCCGGGCGCGGGTCGTGGATTTCGCCGAGCGGTATCCGTGGGCTGTCGGCGTGTTCGCGGTGCCGTTGACAATCATCGGCTTGGCCGGGGTGGCGCTGTACCCATATTTTTTCGTGCCGCTACTCTTGCTCGGCACCGCGGCTCTCATCCTCGTCGAGGTGTGGGCGGGGCGGCAGGAAGAGGCCGAACACCAGGCCCAGGTGGCCGCGGAACGACGCGCACACCACGATCCGAGTTCGCCGGGGTGGCGGTCCGACGAGCGAGTGCGTGCAGAGGCTGCGGAAGCACGAGCTCGCGCCGCACAGTTGTGGGCGCAAGCAGAAGCCGCCGAAGCGCGAGCGCAGGCGGCCGAGGCGCGGGCCCAGGCGGTCGAGGCGCGGGCTCAGGCGACTCGCCGACAACACGGCGAAGCCGATACCGAAGAGTTCCCGCGCCCGAACTACCCGTAGCCGCTAGGACGTCGCCGCTTCACCAGACGATCTACGCTGGGAGGACGGGGCTCGAACCGCGACCAACGGATCATCGAACCATGGTCACGGTCGGTTGCGGTTAGCGCGTCGTCAAGCCGGACGATTCACGTCGATCCGGGTCAATCGAGTCCAAAGGGACCGGCTCTCACACGAATCATCTCCATTTCGCTTCGGGCCGTAGGTTGCTGGGCTATCAATGTTCCTGCACACCCCGGATGTGTAGTAGGGGGACGTCATGAAGCCATTTGCCATCATCGTCGGGATCGGTCTAGCCGTGTTCGGTCTGTTCTTCGGTACCTCGGAGATCCAAGCGAGTGACGGCGGCGACAGCGCGAAATGCGGTAGCGCCTTCTCACCCGACTTCAGTTACTCCGCTCAAAAAGATCAACTGAACGCACTGGTTCGTGGCGTTCTCGGAAGAACCGACATCGAGGGCGAATGCCGCGACAAGATCGAAAGCAGGAAAATCATCGCTCAGGTGCTAATCGGCGTCGGCGTAGTGGTAGCCATAGGTGGCATCTTCATCCGCACGCGTCAGCAAGAATAACGATTTGTGGCGTTGTGCCGGGAGTCCGGGCAAACTGCCTCGTGGGGACACCCCCAGTATCTCGCGGCGTACGATTAGCGTCATGAGGGCGCTCGTTACAGCACTGGTCGCAGCGGCTGTCGCAGTGGTGCCAATGCAGGTAGCAAACGCAGACCCCGGCGAGGATGCTGCTGCTGCGAACGCAGTGTTCATCTCGCTGCTGACCGAGCGAGGGATGTATAGCCCTGCTCAGGAGAGCGGCCCATACACTGCGCAATACCTCATCAAGACTGGCAGATACGTCTGCCAATACGTGGACCAAGGAATGCCGCTTGAACAGATCCAGGGGGGAATTGTTCGATCGGGAACCGGCTGGGAACCGGACGACCTTCGGAACACTATCTTCGCGGCGCTCTCGATTCGCACGTTCTGCCCCCCGACTCCTTCAGACCGGTCCTACTGACGTTCTCGGCTCCTCGTGCCGCTGCCGCTGCAATGTTGCACCCAGGCTCAACTGGGCACCACGATGCCGTGGTCGTATGCGTAAACGATTGCGGCAGAACGGTCCCGCAGGTCGAGCTTGGTGAAGATGTGGCTGAGGTGGCTCTTTACGGTCACCGTCGAGATGAACAGCTCTTTCGCGATCTCGGCGTTGCTCATACCTTTTCCGATCAGTGTGAGCACGTCGCGTTCGCGCGCCGTCAGCTCGGAGGCGGCGTCATGGGTGCGCGGCGGGTGTACGGCGTTGCGGTATGTGCTGAGCACGCGACCGGTCACCGCCGGATCGAGGAAGCTGTCACCCCTGGCGACCGCGCGCACTGCGCGTATCAGTTCTTCGGCTGAGGAATCCTTGAGGACGAATCCCGCCGCTCCAGCGCGCAGCACCCGCGCCAGAAGTTCGTCATCATTGAACGTGGTCAGCGCCAGCACCGGCGGACCGTTGCGATCGGTGAGCCTTCGAGTGGCCTCGATACCGTCGACTCGTTTCATTCGCAGGTCCATGACGACGACGTCGGGCCGGTGCTCGGCCGCGGCGTCGAGAACTTCGTCACCGTCGGAACATTCGGCGACGATGATGAAGCCGTCTTTGCGGCGCAGGATCCGGCGTAGCCCCGAGCGCACAAGGTCCTGGTCGTCGACAAGGAGGACGGTGATTTCCACGACGTCCATGTCAGGATCCACACCTCTGTCGCCGCTCACGGCCGTTGAGTGGGATTTCGGCCCGCACGCGCCAGAAACCGTTCTGGGGGCCGAGATCAATTGTCCCACCCAAGGTTTCGACGCGCTGGCGCATTCCTCGTAAGCCTCTGCCTTCAGACGTGACAGTGGAGAGAGGGACGTCTGCCATGTCGTTGACGACCTCGAGACTCGCCGTCGACGGTGTGATCGATAACGACACCGATGATCGTGACTCGGGGGCATGCTTGGCGATGTTCGCCAGCGATTCCTGAGTGATCCGGTACAGGGCCAGGCCCGTGGCGGCCGACACCCGGCCGGTCGGTCCGCCGACGTTGGAGGTGACCTTCAGGCCGGCCTTGACGAATCCGTCGACCAGAGGCGCTATGTCGTCGATGCCGGGCTCCGGAGCAATTGTCATCGGTGCGGTGTCGAGGAGTCCCACCGTTCTGCGGATGTCGGTCATGGCATGGCGCCCGAGATTCTCGGCGTGCTCGAGCGCCTCCACCGCGTCGTCGACGTCGCGGTCCTGCTGCAGCGCTCGACGAGCGCCGGTCACGTGCAGCAGCGTCACCGACAGCGAATGTGCGATGACATCGTGCACCTCGCGGGCGATCCGCCGACGTTCATCTGCCACGGCGTGCGCCGCGAGCGCCGCGTGCGCCTCCCGTTGCTCGAGCAGGAGCCGCTGCTGAGCCCGCATCAAGTACCCGACCAGCCAGCCCATGGCGACGAAACTCAGATAAAGCGCAGCCGCGTCGAGCCGATGCGTCGCTGACGCCACCAGAAGCAAGCCGGCCGCCGACGCGGTCGCCAACAGCCCGACGGGAACACCGGCAACGGAGACGACATCGCCGACCATCAGCACCAGCAGGACAGGAGCGAAGTCGGCGTCGATGGGAGTGGCCGTGACGAACAACAGGAGCGCCGCCGCCGTCGACCAACACACCCACACCAGCCATGCGCTGTACTTGACGCCGAACACGAAGAACCGCGTCGCCGGGATGAGTGCGAGAGCCAACGCGACGAGCGCCGTGGGCAGGTCAGAGCGCGGACGCTGCAGCGCTGAAACGATTACGATCAACAGCACGCTGATGTTGGTCAACACGATGAACGACCACGTGAAGCCCAGCGGGATCAACTCGCGGCGTCTGTTGAGCCCGTCCCGCACGTTCCGCGTCACCGCCGGGAGCATCGCATCATTCTAAGAGTGCTCGCAGCAAGCCACCTCCGTCTGGCGAAGGAACCATGCTCCACCTTCGGTAGGAGAAGGAAACCGGCCTTCGGCACGACGCGATGGACAGCGCCGCCTTCATAACGTCGAGTCATGACATGGTCACTGCTACATGAACGTATGGCCTTCATGGCCGATCTCATCGACTGCGCCGCGACAGATTGCGAGGCGGCGCTCTGCTTGGACGACAAGGCGGACGACGTACGCCGGCTGTTCGGCACTGAGGAAGGGTTGCTGTTGTCGTTGCGGCAACGGTGGATCACAATGCTCGCCGCCAAACTCGACCAGGCCGAGTACGACAACGTGCCCGCCGAGCAGGTCCGCGCCGAACTGGCCGCCGCTCACCCTGGCTTGTTTGGGCTGCTCGAGGCCGGGGCCCGCCGGTCAGTGCGGATGCGATCGCTCGCTTCCGGCGATCAGCGCATCCTCGATCTCTACGCGGGCCCGCTCACCGCGCAGAGAACCATCGCGTGACACGTAGCCTCGTCGAAGCGGCAACCCATGCAACGTTGGGCCGATCTGGTTACGCGCCGAGCCCGATGGCTCGTGGTGTGGTTCGCATGTGCAACCGCGGCGCTCGGCGTCTACGGAGCCGAGGTTTACGACCACCTCAGCGCCGGGGGCTTCGACAACCCGGGCAGTGAATCCGCAAGAGCCGCAACGGTTGAGCGGGAAGTCTTCGGCAGTCGCTCTGCGGATGTGTCAGCTCTGTACTCGAGCGCCACGGCGCCGGCCACCTCCCCAGTGGTCGAATCTGAGGTGCGCCGGATAGTCCAGCAGCTCGACCGTGACGCGGTCACCTCGGTGCTCACCTACTACGACACGGGGGACCTACGGCTGCTCAGCCAAAACGGTCAGATCACGCAGGTGATCGTCTCGTTGGCCGGCGACAGCCAAGACGCGAAGATGGCGAACTATGAGCGGATCGAGGGTCAACTTCGCTCCCCTCAGCTCGACACGCAGCTCACCGGCATCTGGCCGGTCTATGCCGATGCACAGGAACGAAGCGACACCGACGCCAAGCGGGCCGAGGTGTACTCCCTGCCCATCGTCATTGCCCTGTGCCTGTTGATCTTCGGCAGCGTGATCGCCGCCTTGATGCCCGCCTTGATCGGCGTGGTCGCGATCGTCGGGGCAACAGCCAGCGTGCGGCTGCTCACCGAGTTCACCGAGGTATCGATCTTCAGCGTCAACATCATCACTCTGCTGGGCTTGGGTCTGGCCGTCGACTATGCGCTGTTCATGGTCGGCCGTTTCCGTGAAGAACTCGCCGCCGCCCACGGCGACGACTGCGATGCGGTCCCCGCGGCGATTCACCGAACGTTGGCGACGGCCGGACGCACCGTCATGTTCTCCGGACTCACCGTCGCGGCCGCACTGTCGTCACTGCTTTTCTTTCCGCAGGTTTACCTGCGATCCATGGCATATGGCGGCATCGCCGCGGTACTCGTCGCAATGATCGCCGCGCTCTCGATCCTGCCCGCCGTGTTGACGCTCCTCGGACGCAGGATCGATGCCGGTCGCGTCTTTCGTCGGCGACCGGTTGAGCAAGGACGTGCCTGGTGGGCGACGTGGGCCCGCGCCGTCATGCGTCGACCAATGGTCACGGTGCTCGTGGTTCTCGTCGTGCTGGGAACTCTTGGTTGGCCGTTCCTGTCGTCGAGTTGGGGCGGTATCGACTACCGCGTCCTGCCGTCCGATGCACCCGCTCACCGCGCGGCCGACACCCTTATCAGTCAGTTTGGTGGAGACGAAACCTCCGCGGCCACCGTGGTGCTCCAGCGCGCCGGCGAACCTGAAGCGGCAGCGGTCGTCAACGACCTGGCTGAGGTGCCCGACGTTGTCGAGGTGCGGCCGGTAGCCGAGGACGGCGATCACCGGCTCCTCCAAGTGCACTGGAACGGCAACAGTCAAAGCGAGGCGTCCCGCGCGGTCATCGACCAGCTACGCGCGATCGATCCTCCCGGCGATGCCACCGCATTGGTGGGCGGCACGACCGCCGAAACCGTCGATCTGCTCGACTCCTTGCGCCGAACTCTTCCGTGGATGGCGGTGTTCGCCTCGCTGGTGATGCTCGGCCTGTTGTTCATGGCGTTTGGCTCAGTTGTGTTGCCGGTCAAGGCGATTCTGATGAACGCTGCGTCGCTGACTGCCTCGTTCGGTGTGGTGACGTGGATCTTCGCCGACGGCCACCTGGAAGGGCTGTTGCGCTTCGAGTCGCAGGGCTTCCTCGATGCCACCCAGCCGGTGGTGATGCTCGCCGTACTGTTCGGGCTGTCGATGGACTACGAAGTGTTCCTCCTGTCGCGGATCCACGAACAGTGGCGGCTGACGGGCGACAACACGCACTCGGTCGCCGCGGGTGTTCAGCTCACCGGACGGATCATCACCAACGCTGCCCTACTGCTGGCCGTGGTGATCGGCGCCTTCGCGATGTCCGGATTGGTGTTCATGAAGCTCATCGGCGTGGGCATGATGGTGGCGCTGTTGATCGACGCCACCGTGGTACGGGCGGTGCTGGTGCCCGCCACAATGGCACTGCTGGGCAGATGGAATTGGTGGGCTCCCCCACCGCTGGCCCGGTTCTGGGAACGCTACCGGCGGAGGCCGGAAGGGGGTTTTTATGCACCACAGGAAGCGGACCAGCCGGCGTCGACTTCGTCCACTCGCTGAGCTTGCAACCCGGGAATGCAGCGCCACATGACTCGCAGCACCACGCGTCGCGGCGGGGCGCTCACCATGGCGACCTGCTGCTTCACTGCCTACACCGCCGTCATGCTGCGGCTCGAGCGGCGAATGCGACTCACCGGTGGGCCGGGAATCGTGCCGTTCGAGTTGGCGGGAAACCCGACTCGCGCCGCGCAGATCATGACCCGCTGGGGCCCCGACGGCCGGCGCGCCGCCCGGTTGTCGCTGTGGCTGGACTTCGGGTACATGTCGACCTACGGCGCGCTGACCGCGCTTCTGCTCGAGCATGTCCGCCGCATGCGCGGGCACCCCGCCGCTCTAACCGCCGTCGTGATCCCGGCCGTGGCGGCTGACGCAGTGGAGGGAGTGTCGTTACTCAAGGTCCTCGATGGCTCAGAGGTCGACGTGCATGCTCGTCGTGCTCGAAGTGCCGCCATCGTCAAGTTCGTTGTTCTCGGCTGCGCTATCGGCTACTGCCTCATCGGGGGATCCCATCGACTCGTCAGCGCGTAGAGCGTGGAGCGAGTCCGCCCACCAGGAGGTCGACGAGTTGCGCCGCGAAGGCACGGTCGAGCGGACGGTCGATGATCGTTGCCCGGGCCAGCGCGGTGCCCAGGAAGGCGTCGATCACCAGCGACAGGTCGAAGTCGTCACGAATCTGTCCGCGCCGCTGGGCACGTTTCAGCAAGTCATGGACGCGCGCGTATTCCGGCTCCACCACTCGACTGCGAACTAGTCGTGTCGACTCAGCGCTGGCCGACAGATCGGCCAGCATGCCGGGCAAGGCGGCCCGCGCCTCCGGTGCGGCGAATTCCGCGACCGCCCACTCGTAGGCCTCGAGCAGGTCGGTGACCACGTCACCGGTATCCGGGATGGAAAGCGCCTTCGTCTTACCGAAGACCGCCTCGAACACCAGCGCCAACTTGGTCGGATAGCGCAGGTACAGAGTCGGCTTGCTCACCCGTGCGCGCGCAGCGACGGCTTCCATCGACAATCCCGGGTAGCCGACCTCGAGGAGCAACTCGCGCGCGGCCGTCATGATCGCCGCGTCGATTGCGGGATTTCTTGGTCTTCCCCGTGGCTTCACAGCGTCGTATCATATACGGTACGTATAGAAAACTAAGGGAGGGGCGATGTCTCCAACCGAAATTCCAACCCAGAAACCGCGGGCACACCGCCGTCCTGTCCCGGCCGAGCCTTTGGTGGAAGGCGGGTACGATTACGCGGACGCGTTCGAAGTCGAAGTGGCCGAGTCGGATTCGCGGGTAGCCGAACAGTTCATGCGTGACGCACTGGAACGCTCGGCGCCGGCGCTGCGATCGCTCGTCCTATTGGTGCACCGACACGTTTTGAGATTTCGATTGGGCCCACTCGCGGCACCCGACCACGTGCTGGGCTGGCGGATACTGACGTCCGAACCCGACGTGGTGCAGTTGGAGGCGCAGGGACCCATCGGTCGCGGCGTTCTCGTGCTGCGCCGCGTCACGCCGGCCCGTGGCGTGCTCTCGACCTTCGTCTTCTTCAGGCACCCGGTGGCCCCGGTGATTTGGACCATCGTCGGACCCGCGCACCGCAGGGTCGCGCCGTACTTGATGGAGCGCACGGTGTCTCGGTGACGTGGACCGACACTGTGCAGCGCCGAATGATAACGAACAGGCGGTGGAAACGCCGGACGTGCGGTCTCCGACGTCCCTCGGCTGATGCCGTCACCAGCACGGCCCGCTGACCGGTGGAAGCCGAACGAGATCGGTTTGATTGCGACACCCGGAGTCGCCCGGGGCGCGCCCCCCACGACGACGAAACCCCGCTAGATTGACCCCAGATTGAGCGACCCGAGGTTGAGCGAACCCGGCCACAGCGAACCCGGCGACAGCGACGGTCCCGACGTGCACAACACCATGCCGGGTGTGGCGAAAGCGGAGTCACAGCCGCACAACTGCACGCCGTTGATGACGCCACAGCCGGGTCCTGCCGGGGCGGGTATAACAGGCGATGGGACGGCATTGGCCACACCCCCCGCGCCTAGTCCCAGAACGCTGAAGCCCGAGGCGCAAGCGAATACGACCGCAAAAATGGTGTTCTTGAACTTCACGGCGCACCCCTATTAGTTCCAGACAGCACGGACCACTCCGAAACTGCTCTCTCTTATGCTGCACTTGTTGAGGGCACATAGGAACCCAGTTCCCGATTTTCGCCAGTTGCTGCGACCGCAGACCCCGCCAGCACCGGAATCACCCGCGGTACCGCGGCGCGCGGTCACAGGTCGCGGTACTGCTTTGCTGGTGACGTCGGCGCCGGCGGCCATTGCGGGCCCGCGTCGACGTAGCGGATGCGGAGCCGGGGCCGGATCCACCCCGATCTTGCTGGACTGCTCGACCGCGGTATTCAACGCCGACTTGGCCACCAAGTGAAGGCAAAACACCATCTGACGTGGGGCGGGCGGGGCTCGAACCCGCGACCAACGGATTATGAGTCCGCGGCTCTAACCGACTGAGCTACCGCCCCCGGCGCGCTGCGCGGCAACCATCGTCCCACATCGTGATGTGCCCACCTCTCAGCGACTATTTCGCTCCCAGCGATTCTTTCGCTCAGAGGTGGGCACCCAGACTGGTGCCCTTCCCGCGGCCGTCACGCGATGTCTGCGTACACCGGCTGCCCGTCGTCGCCGATCGAGTAGCGGTCGGTGCCTGACGCCACCCGCGGGGCGTCGGCCCCCAGCGATACGGCGATCTTGTTGCACGCGTTGCGCATGACGTCCAGCGTCAGCTCGAACGCCTGCTTCTCCGAGAAATGGTGCCGCACCCCCGCCGCCACCTCCACTCCGATGCTCGCCGGCGACCAGATCAGCGCATCGACGTACCGCAGCGCCGACTTCTGCGCTTCGGTCAGGTTCTCGGCGGATTCGTAGTCCTCGATCTGCCCGTACATGTCCTCCGACCCGCCCGAGTCCAGTGCGTCGCGGTCGCGAAGCGACTTGCACAGCCGGCAGTGGTGCTGCGCCGCACCCCGCAACCGTACGATCTCGGCCGTCACCGGGTCGAGCGACCGCAAGCGTGCCACCGCCGGCGCGAACCCGTTGAGCAGCGCGTCGACGGGGTCGGACTCGTGGTTCCATTCGACGACGCTGACGTAGCCAGGTCGGCCCAACCCCAGCGCCTCACATCCCGCCCACACCCGCGGCACGAAGTCCGCGATGAAGATCGTCGTCACTGTGCGAAAGGCGTTGTCGCCCACGGTCGCCAATAGTCGCTTCCGTTGGTTGTCGCCGATACCGGACACATCCGTCGCGAACTGCTCCGCGAACGCCGCCACCACCCGGTCGGCTTCGGTGGATTCTTCGATCAGGTCGACTTCCACCGCCAGCGGCGGCAACGACAGCGACCTGCCGCACGTCAACCGGATCAGCGTGTCCCGTCGGCTGTCACCCGACGACATCGCCACCAAGCCGGCGATCCGATCGGCAAGCTCATCAGCGCCCACGCAATGATTATTGCGCCTGACTGACCGACGACATGTGAAAGTCCGGAATCCGCAGCGACGGCATCGCCGCCCGCGTCGCCCAGTCACCCCACTCGCGCGGCAACGTGACCTCGCTGACGCCCGCCTCCGTCGCGCGGCGCAGCAAGTTCAGCGGACTCTCGTTGAACCGGAAGTTGTTGACCGCCGCCGTCACCTCGCCGTCCTCGATCAAGTACACGCCGTCGCGGGTCAGTCCCGTCAGCAGCAGCACCGCCGGATCGACCGCCCGCAGGTACCACAGCGTGCTCAGCAGCAGTCCGCGCTCGGTCCCCGCGATCAGGTCCGCCGGCGCCGACTCGCCACCGGTCATCAGCAGGTTGTCCGCCGGCACCGCCGGGGGCGCGTCGAACTCCGCGGCCGCAGCCCTCGAATACGCCAACGAATTGATCGCACCGCTGCGGATCCAGTCCACCCGACCGATGTCCATACCGTTGTCGAAAACCGAAACCCGTTCCGACGACGTGGACGTCGCGACGAACGGTGTACAAGCCAGCCCATCGGCGAACGGATCGGAGTACAGCGTCAACGGCAGATCGGTGAGCCGCTCCCCCACCCGGGTACCGCCGCCCGGCGCCGAGAACGCCGTGCGCCCCTCCTGCGCGCCCCGGCCGTCCATCGCCCAGGTCAGGAAGATCATCAGGTCGGCCACCGCCGACGGCGGCAGGATGGTCTCGTAGCGTCCGGCAGGCATCTCCACCGTGCGTCGTGCCCACCCCAGGCGCATCGATAACTCGTCCAGCATGGATTCGATTGACACACAGGCGAAGTCGGCGGCGCTGACACCGACCCACGCGCTCGCGCCGTCACGCTTGCCATTGATCTCCACCGAACCCGTCGGCTGCGTGTGCCGACGCCGCAGTCCGCCCGACGTCGCCACGAACGTCGTCTCCAGGATGTGCCGCGCATACCCGTACAGCCGGTCGCTGCCGCGGAATCCGCGGGCGAGGCCTCCGGCCACCGGCAGGAACACCTCCGCTCCGGTGCTCGGCACCGGATCATCCCAATCGGGTGGTGCGTCGCCGCCGGCCAGCAGCGGCGCGCTGTCGCGAGCCTCGGGCGCCGAGCGCGCGGCCTCCTGGGAGGCGGCCACCAGACCCGGGATCGTCGACGGGTCGACCTCGCTGGACCGCACCGAGCCGACATGTGATCCGCCGTCTCTGCGCACCACCGAAACCACCGTCGTGTAGCGCGTCGTCGATTCGCCGTTGGTGGTCATCGAGTTGCCCGCCCACCGTAAGGACGCGTCGGCGCGGTCGGTCACCAACACGATCGTCTCGTGGGCCCCGCCCAACCGGGTCGCCTCGGCCAGCGTGACCTCTACCACCTGCTGTGCGGCGATCATCGCTTACCGTCCGCCTTCCGCGCGGGTGTTGAGCACGTTCACCCCGCGGAACAACGCCGAGGGGCAGCCGTGGCTCACGGCGGCCACCTGGCCCGGTTGCGCCTTGCCACAGTTGAACGCCCCGCCGAGCCGCCACGTCGACGGTCCACCGACGGCTTCCAGCGAGCCCCAGAAGTCCGTCGTCGTCGCCTGGTACGCCACGTCGCGCAGCTGCCCGTCGAGCCGACCGTCGCGGATGCGGAAGAAGCGCTGCCCGGTGAACTGGAAGTTGTAGCGCTGCATGTCGATTGACCAGCTCTTGTCTCCGACGATGTAGACACCGTCGTCCACGCGCGCGATCAGATCGTCGGTGCTCACCTGGTCGGCGCTGGGCTCCAGCGACACGTTGGCCATCCGCTGGAGCGGCACGTGATGCGGCGAATCGGCGTAGGCACAGCCGTTGGAGCGCGCCTCCCCGAGCCGCGGTGCGAACACCCGGTCCAGTTGGTAGCCGACGAAGACACCGTCACGCACCAAATCCCACTTCTGCGCCTGCACTCCTTCGTCGTCGAAACCGATTGTGGCCAGACCGTATTCGACGGTCCAGTCGGCGGTGACGTTCATGACCGGAGAGCCGTAACGCATAGTGCCGAGCTTGTCAGGCGTGGCGAACGACGTACCCGCATACGCCGCCTCATATCCGATCGCCCGGTCGTATTCGGTGGCGTGGCCGACGGATTCGTGGATCGTCAGCCAGAGATTCGACGGGTCGATGACCAGGTCCGTCGGCCCCGCCGCGACGCTGGGCGCCTTGACCTTCTCGGCCAGCCACGTCGGCAGCATGGCCAGTTCCTCGGTCCAGTTCCACACGTCGTCGCCGGCGACGTACTCCCAGCCGCGTGCCGTTGGCGGCGCCAGCGTGCGCATCGTCTCGAACGTTCCGGCCGCGGCGTCGACGGCGACCGCCTCCAGCGACGGCTGCACGCGCACCCGCTGTTGGGTGATCGACGAACCGAAGGTGTCGGCGTAGAACGTCTGCTCCTTGGCGGTGTGCAGTCCCGCCGAGACGTGGTCGACGCCGTCTGCGGCCAACAGCCGCCCCGAGTACTCGCCGAGCACGGCCAGCTTGTCGGCGGTCGCGACGGTGAACGGGTCGACCTCATAGTCGGAAACCCATGTGAAATCGGAGTAGACGGGTTCGGCGGCGAGTTCGATGCGCTCGGCGTTGAGCGCCGCCAGTGTCTTGGCCACCCCCACGGCGCGGCGCGTGGTCTGCGCCGCGACGTCCGCGCTGAGCTCGGCATGGGACGCAAATCCCCATGTCCCGTCGACGATCACGCGGACCGCCAAGCCGATCTCCCGGTCGATCACCGACGTCTGCAGTTCGCCGTCGCGCAACTGCAGGAACTCCGAAGTGATCGCGTGGATGCGAAGGTCGGCGTAGCCGGCGCCTGCGGCCAGCGCCGCCGACGTCGCCGCGTCCGCCAGCGCTTTCCGCGGCAGGTTGACGAACGCGTCGTCGACTCGTCGGGTCGCTGTCACGCCACCACCGTAGTGGTGACGTGCGCGGTGAGCGTGGATCAACGCGTGACGGCGCTGGTGCCGGCCACCGTCAACTCCAACGCCAGCGCCGTCCCGCACAGCGCGGCGACGATGAGGAACGCCCACCAGTCAATCGTTTTGGGACCCGACGGCGCGGCGGAGATCTGGCCGGCGCCACCCCGCGCGGTGATCGCATCGCCCATCTCGTCGGCACGCCGCAGCGCGACGGTGATGGCCGCGGCCAACAGATCGATCGCCTCGAGCCACCACCGCCGCCATCGGCTCCGACGGCGTGCGTGGACCGGTTTCGGCCTGAGATTGCGCGCGGCGTGGAGCACGCGGAACTCGTCGATCAGCATCGGGAACGCGCGCAGCGCCAACGCCAGCGCCACCGCCCACTCGTCGACCGGCACCCGGAACACCCGAAGCGGCCGGCCCAATCTCGCGACAGCAGGCGCGATTTCGGCGACATTCGTCGTCCACGAAACCATCGCCCCGAGCCCGAGCAGCACGATCGAGAGCGCGGTGATGCGCAGGAAGTTCAACAGACCGCCCAGCCCGACATCGACCGCACCCAAAGAGACGATCGGGCTGCCGCCGGCGAAGGTGGCCGTCAACCCGCCGAGGAAGAGGAGAACCCACAGCCAGGACGGCACCGACGGGAGCACGCCGCGCGGGATGTTGGCCAGCCGCGCCGAGACCAGCACCAGCACCGCGACCGCGCCGATCGGCACCCATCCCGGGTAGAATGTCATCAACACGCCGATGGCCGCGACGAGCAAGAGCTTTGTGCCGGCCCAGAGTTGGTGAACCACGCTGTTGCCGGGCACTGGCCGCAGCAGCACCACACCCCTGCGCTGGCGACGCCTCGTCGGTGCTGTCACGGGAGACCTCCCGCAGCCGTCGGTGCGGGCACCAGCACGCCACCTTCCAGATGCAATGTGCGCGGGCACAATTCGTCCAGCCCCACGAAGTCGTGGGAGATCACGACGACGGTGAGTCCGGCGCGGCGGCGCAGCTCCACCAGCAGTCGCAGCAGCCCGCGCTGGCTCGTGGCGTCCAGGCCGGCCAGCGGCTCGTCGAGGATGAGGGCGCGCGGCGAGCGGGCTAGCAGCCCGGCGAGGACGACGCGACGCATCTGGCCTCCGCTGAGCTGATCGATGCGCCGTTCTGCCAGCGTCGCATCGAGGCCGACCGTCGACAGCGCTTCGTTGACCCGGCCGCGATCACGCGGCGAAAACCCGGCGGCCGAAGCAATGTCGAGGTCGACCCGGCTGCGCATCAGCTGCAACCGCGCCGCCTGGAACGAGATCGCAACGGCGCCAACCTGATCCGATGCCGGTTTACCATCGAGCAGGCATGTGCCCGCCGTGGGCTCGGTGAGGCCCGCCATGATCCAGGCCAGCGTCGACTTGCCTGACCCGTTCAGGCCGTGGATCAACAGGCCGTCACCCTCATGCACCGCGAAGGTGAGGTCGCGCAGCGCCGTCGCGGCCCACGGCGTCCCGCGCCCGTACTCGTGGCTGACGTCCACGAGTTCCAGTACCGGGGCTGCTTCGGTTCCCGGTGCGACGGTCGCGACCGGCGCATCGGCGGATTCCACCATGTCGGTGTTGTCGGCGGCGCCTCCATTTCCGGTCAGGTCGACCGTGCGATCGGCGGCGTCGGCCTCGTCGTTGTAGTGGGTGATGTGCACCAGCGACATCTGGTGGTGCCGCGTCAATCCGGACAGCACCGACATCAGTCCCTCGCGGCCCTGCTGGTCGACCATGCTGGTGACCTCGTCAGCGATCAACAGGGACGGTTCGCGCGCCAGCGCCGCCGCGACGGCAAGCCGCTGTAGTTCACCGCCCGACAGCCCTCCGGTGTCGCGTTCGGCCAACCCGTCCAGGCCCACCTCGGTGAGCAACTGGCCGACGTCGGTGGCCTTGCCGGGTGGCAGCCCCCAGACGACGTCGTCGGCGACGCGGGTGCCGAGCACCTGACTCTCCGGATGCTGCATGACGACCGCCGTGCCGCCGATGCGGCCCAGCCCGACGGCACCCGGCCGTTCGATGGCGCCCGACGTCGGTTCGCGCCCGGCCAGTATCAGCATCAGCGTCGTCTTGCCCGAGCCGTTGGCGCCCGTCACCGCGAGGTGCTCACCCGGTTCCACGTCCAGCGACACCGGACCCAGCGCGTCATGGTCGGCGCTTGGATAGCGGAAGCGGACGTCGCGCAGTCGTGCTGGCACCGGGGCGATCGCGCCCACGTCTTTGGAGGACTCCAGTTTGTGGACATCGGGGATGCCGGCCAGCCGCTCCATCACCCGCGACAGGGCCCACCACCCGACGAGGCTGACAAAGGTGATCGACATCACCCCTGCGCTGAAGAACAGCAGCGGCCAGTAATCGAGCGCGGTCGCGAAGTCAGTCTTGAGTCGCTCGGCCGCGCCCTCCATATCGGGGATGCGGGCAATCACCGCAGCGAGGCCGTTGACGTTGGCGGTGACGGACTCGAATATCAGGTGACGCAGCCGCGCCAGAACCGACAACGCCACCACCCCCGCCGCGCCGAACACCGCCCCGGCGAGCAGCGCCGCGAACAGCACGGTCGGGGTGCCGCGTCCGCGACGCTTGACGATGCCGGTCAGCCCGCCGATATAGGCGCAGTTCACCACGGTCATGAATCCGCCCATGCCCGCGATCAGGAACGCGATGATGCCGCCGGCGACGGTCGCGGTGAGCAGTACCCGCAACCGGTATCGGTAGGCCAGCAGCCCCATCGGCACCGTGCCCAGCAGCGACAACCCCGCCGCGAAGGGGACGACCACGGAGATGATCGCGGTCGCCGCGCACAGCGCCGCCATGACGGAGGCCTGCGCGAGTTCGACGGGACGTAAACGACCGGTATGGCGAGTTCGGCCCCCGGTCGCGGTCATTGCACGATTCTGCCAGCCGCGATCGGGCCGTCCACACGGCGCTGTGATCGCTGGAGCCGGACGAGCGTTCGGAACACATAATGTGGTCGCCATGACGCAGACCCTCGGAGCCGATCTGCTGTCCGTGGTCGCCCGGATCAACCGACTGGCCACGCAGCGGGCCCGTCTGCCCCTCGGCTATGCCCAGGCACGGCTGCTGTCGACGATCGAGGATCAGGGCGAGGCCCGCATCTCCGATCTGGCCGCGCTCGACCACTGCTCACAGCCCACGATGACGACCCAGGTCCGCCGCCTCGAGGAGGCGGGCATGGTGTCGCGAACCGTGGACCCCGAGGACGCCCGCGCGGTACTGATCCGCATCACGCCGCAGGGGGTGGACACGCTTCGGCAGGTGCGGTTGGACCGCGGCGCGGCCATCGATCCGTACCTCGAACGGCTCGACGCCGCCGACCGCGAGACGCTCACCGAGGCGGTGCGTGTATTGCGACGGTTGCTCGACGACGCCTCGGCCCGCGACACGATCACCGCCCCGCTCACGTGACGGCGCTGCCGACCAGCAGCCCGACGACAAACGTCGCGGCGACGGCGGCTGCGCCCAACGCGAGTTGGCGCAGCGACGCGAACCACAGCGGTTTCTTGGTGAAACGCGATGCGACGCCACCGGCGATCAACAGCCCGAGCCCGCCGCACAGCAGGCCCAGCCAGAGGGTCTCGAACCCGAGGAGATACGGGATCAGCGGCGCCATAGCGCCGATCGCGAACGTGACGAACGACGACCCCGCCGCGATGTAGGGGGACGGCTTCTCGGTGGGATCGATGCCGATCTCCTGCACGAGATGAAAGTTGATCGCCCGGTTCTCGTCGCGGTGGATCTCCTCGGTGGCCGCCGCCGCCGTCTGGGACGACATGCCCATCTGCGTCAACGCGTCGGCGAGTTCAGCCTTCTCGGCTTGCGGATGCATGCGGAACGCGCGGCGCTCGACAAGGACTTCGGACTCTATTTGTTCGTTTGCGGTCTTCACAGAGGTGTATTCGCCCAGCGCCATGGAGAAGGCGCCGGCCGCCAACCCGGCGAATCCGCTGAGCAGCACGGTCTGCGCGGCGGCCGTCGCGCCCACGCCTGCAATCAGTGCGGTGTTGGAGACCAAGCCGTCCATGGCGCCGAACGTCGCAGCCCGAAGCCATCCGCCGCTGACATCACTGTGGCGGTGGTCGAACTCGTGCGGATGCCACCACCCGCGCTGCCGGTCTGAGTTCCTCATGGCCTGATTCAACTCCGGCCGCCGGGGCGCAGGGTCACTCAGGTCCACCTTGGTTTGTGACATCACAGTTTGCGCAGGCGCGCGGAAGGCTACCGTCGAGTCATGACCACCACTGCCGAACATCTGCGCAATGCGCTCGACGGACGTTGGCGCGATGTGAAGAACCGGATGCGTGAGGAGCTCTCCAACGAGATCTTTCGACCGCACTACACCCCCAACACCGTCATCGCCCGTACGAAGGTGGCCGAACAGCTCAAGATCATGGCGGCTATGGGGGCCGCCGAGGACGGCTTCAAGAAGGAGCACGGCGGCAACGGTGACGTCGGTGCGGCCGTCACGCAGATCGAGATGCTGGCGATGAGCGATTTGTCGCTGATGGTGAAAGCCGGTGTGCAGTGGGGGTTGTTCGGCGGGGCCATCGAGAACCTCGGCACCGAGCGACACCACGAGAAGTACGTCAAGCCGGTCATCGACTGCGAGCTTCTCGGCTGCTACGCGATGACCGAGACCGGCCATGGCAGCAATGTGCAAGCGTTGGAGACCACCGCCACCTACGATCCGGCGACCGAGGAGTTCGTCATCGACTCCCCGACACCGACCGCACGCAAGGACTACATCGGCGGGGCCGCCGAAACCGCCCGCATCGCCGCTGTTTTCGCCCAGCTGATCACTCCCGACGGGGAGGGCCACGGTGTGCACTGCGTGCTGGTGCCGATCCGAGACGAGGACGGCAACGACCTGCCCGGGGTGACGACATCGGACTGCCACTACAAGGGTGGTCTGCCCGGCGTCGACAACGGCCGGATCCAATTCGACAAGGTCCGCGTTCCGCGGGAGAACCTGCTCAACAGGTACGGCGACGTCGCGCCCGACGGTACCTACAGCTCACCGATCGAGAGCCCCGGCCGCCGGTTCTTCACCATGCTCGGCACCCTGGTTCGGGGCCGGGTCACGGTAGGGGGCAGCGCAGCGGCCGCGGCTCGCGTCGCGCTCGACATCGCCACGCGATATGGGTTGTTGCGCAGGCAGTTCGAGGCGCCGGGCGAGGACCACGAAGTGGTCATCATGGACTACCTGGTGCACCAGCGCCGGCTGCTGCCGTTGATCGCGGAATCGTATGCGCTGCAGTTCGCGCAGAACGAACTCGTCGCCAAGTGTCATGACCTGCAGAGCGCCGAGGATCCCGACCCGGAGGAGCAGCGTGAGCTCGAGGGTCGCGCGGCCGGGCTGAAGGCCGCCAACACGTGGCACGCCACTCGCGCGATCCAGGAGGCGCGCGAGGCCTGCGGCGGCGCGGGCTACATGGCCGAGAACCGGTTGATCGCGTTGAAGGCCGACACCGACGTGTTCACCACTTTCGAGGGTGACAATCACGTCTTGACGCAATTGGTGGCCAAGCAACTGCTCACCGCGTACGCCGACGACGTCAAGAGCATGAGTCCGGTCGAATGGGTGCGGTTCGCGGCGAACTTCGCCGGTGAGCGGGTGCTGAAACGCACTGCGGCCGAGACGATCATGCAGACGATCCTCGACACTCGGCAGGACAACGAGGAGGAAGGCAGCCTGTTCAACCGCGGCACCCAGGTGCAGATGTTCGAGGACCGCGAGGAGTACATGATCTCCACGGTGGCGCGCCGGTTACAGGGCAAGTCGAAGGAGATGAGCGAGTTCGACGCGTTCAACGCGGTGCAGGACCATGTGCTGCACTGCGCCCAGGCCCACATCGACCGGGTGATCCTCGAAGCGTTCGTCGCCGGGATCGACGCGTGCGAGGACGAAGAGGCCCGCAAGATACTGAACATGGTGTGCGATCTGTACGCGCTGTCGGTGATCGAAAAGGACCGAGCGTGGTTCATCGAGCACCGGTTCATCTCGACCGAACGCGCGAAGGCCGTCACCCGTGGCGTCAACGAACGTTGCCGGACGCTGCGCCCGTACGCCGAGTTGCTGGTCGACGGGTTCGGCATCCCCGAACAGTTGCGCTACGCCGAGATGTTGCACCCCGAGCGCATCCCCGATGCCGATGAGCACGTGGAGCAGGACGCGATCAGCGCGGGCACTATCGGGCCGAAGTAACGGCAAACCGTGGGGCTGGCCCGTCATCACCGGACGACGGACCAGCCCGTACATTACCCTCAGCCGGCGGCCAACTCCTTCTTCCCGTACACCCGCTCCATCAGAGCGGTGTCGCCGTGAATCCTCACGGCGACCGTCTTACCGTCGCGGATCGTGAATACGTCTGCATCACGGCCGGTTTGGCCATCGACGTGGATTTCGGTGAGCACGACGACGGTGTCGCCCTCGGCGATCATCTGGTCGACCCTGATGGTGATCGGCTTCTGCGCGAGGCGGCCGAGGTACTCCATCAGCTCCGTCTTGCCGTGGTAGGTGCCGCTGACGGCGCTCTCGCCGGGCTGAACCCATTCGATGTCGTCGTCGAACAGACCCATGAGTGACTCCATGTCTGCGGCGGCGAATGCCTCGTACCCGCGTCGGACGAGTTCCTTGTTTTCCTGCTCGGACATTTCGATCCCCTTTGTGCGCATTCGATAACTTCGGCCGCGAGCGCGTGGCCGGTCTTGGGAGTCGCACGTGTGCAGCTCCCGGGATCAGTCAGACCGTTCGCCGCCGCAACAGATTATCCGCCTCGGACACGGCCAAATGAGCGGATCGGCCGACAAAGTTCTGACGATTGCAGAGTTTCGAGCGCGGTCGGCCGCGCCCCCGGCACCGCCGCCACCCAAGGACCTAGTTACGGCGAGGCGGCGACTGCCCGCTCGGCCTGGCGGCACGCACTGGCTGCCGGGGGTTTGCGTCAAGGTTCGTTCGGGTCCACCGGACGCCTCGCGATGACGATGAAGAACCCGCCCTCGCGATGGCCGCTGATTATCATTCCGAGGTTGACCAGCATGCGCTCGAACCCGCTGCCGAGCCGCTCCGGTTTGAACAGCAGCTCGTCTTCAGTCATTACCTTGAACGGCTCGGTCTTGGGAATCGCGTGCACGAACTCGAAGCCGATCTTTTCCAGCCAGCCGATCACTTCGCCGACAGTGTGCTTCGATTCGTGCGGGTTCTTGTATTGATCCATGAACCATGACCGGCGTTTCTGCGTGCTGACGTAGGCGTCCACGGCGTGGCGATCAAGAAACATGAAGCGATCGTTGGTGGCGTTGAAGGCGACGCGACGGATGTCCGTGGCTAACCGTCCGTACTTGTGGTACAGGCCGATCATGATGTAGCCGCCTGGCCGCACGAGCCGCGAGATTGACTCGAAACCGAGCTGGGGATCGCTCGTGTGGTGCAGCACTCCGTTTGAGATGACCAGGTCGAACGTGCCGGGTTTGAATGCCGGCCTGAACAGATTCATCTGCAGAAAGTGGGCGCGCTTCAGATCGTTCTGCTGCTTGAAGGCGGTTGCCATCTTCAGCGAGTTGAGGCACAGGTCGGTGCCGATCACCGTACGTCGGATGGCGAGAAAGTTGGTGAGCTGCCCTGTCCCGCAACCGCATTCGATCACACGCGCGCGGTATGGAATCTGATCGTCAAGCAGCTTGGCGAACACTGCCTTTCGCGCTTTGTCGATCAAGCTGCCGACGTTGTCGAAGTCGTCGTAGTTGGGAAATGGGTTCTCTTCGTAGAACGCCTTGATCTTCTCGGTAACGTCCTCCTTCGAATCATCCCACTCGTTCGGCATGAAAAGTGACGGGATGCCGTCTTGGACGGGATAGTGCCGCTGACACAGCCGGCAGTTGAAGCCGTCGGCTTGAATCCCCAGAGTTTCGCTGCCGCAGCGCGGGCAGCATAGGTGCTCGGAATATTCCCTGAAGAAGTTGTCAAGCTCTGAATGAGGCACACCAAATTCTAATGGCGTGTTGGCCGTGAAAGGATTTGGCTCCAGGGGGCGGCCTGATCTGGCCTCGCCTGGGTGGCGGCGGGGTGTCGTGGACGGTCTGTGCCCCACTTCGGTGACACGCTGTATCGGTTATGACGGCTCTACTTGGCCCCACCTCAGCGTGGTCGTGTTCGGATGGTCCGGATCGCCGGTCACAGAGGTCAGGCGTGCGAGGGTGTCCCGGGTGCAGCAGTTGGAGGCGATTCGGCGTGATCATCGGGTCGAGGGGCTTTCGGTTAGGGGGTTGGCCGACAAGCACGGGGTGCATCGGCCACGGTGCGCCAAGCGTGGGCGTCAGCGGTGCCGCCTCCGCGCAAGACCGCCGCGCGGTCAGCGCCTCGGTTGGGTCCGTTCAAGGCAGCGTGGCCCGGGACTGGGCGGCCGAGCAGATGCTGTTGGCGCCGATACCGCGCTGAGTCTGGCCCCGCTGGTGGACCGCTACGCCCAAGGTGTTCGCCGCACATGGTGGCCCGCCGAAGGTGCTGCGCCGGGACAACGGCTCGGAGACGGTTTCTCAAGCACTGCAACGGTTCTCGAGAACAAGACCGGCATGGTCTACATCGCGCCGGGCTGCCTGGGATCATGGCTACATCGCCTCGTTCAACAACCGACTGCGCAAGGAGTGTCTCCACCGCAACCACTGGAACACCTTGTTGGAGGCCGCGTGCTCATCGGCGACTTCAAACACGACCACAACCACCGGCACTGCCACTCCGTCTTGGGCTCCCGCACTCCGGCCGACTACGCTGCGGCCCACTGGTGCAGCCACACCCCGGTCACCTGCAGCGATCTCCTGAGAACGGATCAAACGAAACCCGATTCTAGAACCGGGTCGACTCAATAACGGGGACTCGCCAGTAACTGTGGCCTGATGATTTGTGCCTGATTCTTTTTGGGCTAGACTTGCTCAAATTCTTCCAGGTGAATTCGCCTGACCTACTGTATTCGCAAAGTTCCGGAATCATGCGCGGATGTCGTTGGGGATGAGTGCGGTGAACCCTGGAGGAAGCCGGGATCCGCGGATCGTCAATTTGCGAGTGGTAACTCAGAAAAGTGCGTACAGCGTGAACGGAACACTGATCTGGACCACACCGATGAACCCCGCAACCCCCAGCAACAATATGATCAGACCCATGACCCAGTAGGCCCTGTTTACAACAGCGTACCGGCCGAACTCTGTCAGCAATCGCCAGGTATATACGGCGCGGCGCATCAGTCGAGCACCGTCGAAATCTCGAACAATTCCCGGTTCTCACGGCCGGGCTGCATTCGTTTGTCCAGTACGTGGTCTTCGAGAATCAGATAGTCCATTTCGGTATTCATGAAACACCGGTAAGCGTCCTCGGGGGTGCAGACGATCGGCTCTCCCCGGATGTTGAACGAGGTGTTGACCACCACGGGACAACCCGTCAGCTGCTCGAACGACGTCAGAACGTTGTGGTAAAACGGATTTGTTTCCCGCGAGACAGTCTGGACGCGCGCCGAATAGTCGACGTGGGTAACCGCCGGAATCGACGACCGCACTTGGTTGACCTCACTGAAGAGGTCGTCCGATCCATTGGTGCTGGCGTTGGTTCGTATCTCGTCCCGGACTGGACTGACCAACAGCATGTACGGGGAAGGTATGTCGAGGTCGAAATAGTCTTTCGCTCGTTCCTCGAGAACCGATGGGGCGAACGGGCGGAACGACTCCCGGTACTTGATCTTGAGATTCATGACCGACTGCATCTCCGGTGACCGCGCGTCGCCCAGGATGGAACGATTGCCGAGTGCCCTTGGTCCGAACTCCATGCGTCCGGTGAAGAGGCCAACGACGTTGCCTTCCGCGATGAGTTCTGCGATCTTGCGTGCTCGCTCGCCGGTATCCGGCAGCGTCTCGAACGGGTAGCCGCGGTCGGACAAGTACCCAGCGATCTCGCTCGCGGAGAACTCGGGTCCGAGATATGCCCCCTGCATGCAGTCACCTGTGACGGGTCGAGGATTTCCGCCGGTCTGATACCACGTGTGCAGCGCAGCCCCTAGGGAACCGCCGGCATCGCCGGCCGCCGGCTGGATCCAGATGTCGGTAAACGGCCCTTCGCGGAGCAACCTCCCGTTGGCGACGCTGTTGAGGGCGACACCACCCGCAAGGCAGAGGTTCTTCTCGCGGGTCACCGCGGCCGCGGTCGCGGCCATCCGCATCACGATCTCTTCCGTGACGTCCTGGATGGAGCGCGCGATGTCCATCTCTCTGCGAGTGATGGTGCCTTCCGGAGGACGCGGAGGCCCGCCGAAAAGTTCGGCAAAACGATCGTTTGTCATCGTGAGGCCACCGAGAAAGTCAAAGTACCTGAGATTGAGTTCGATTGAACCGTCGTTGTGGATGTCGACGAGGTTGTCGGTGATGAGGTCCACGTATTTCGGCTCACCGTAAGGCGCGAGGCCCATAAGCTTGTATTCGCCTGAGTTGACCCGGAATCCGCAGAAATAGGTGAACGCCGAGTACAGCAGTCCCACCGAGTGTGGGAACCGCATTTCGCGATGGATCTCCAGCTGGTTGCCGGCCCCACGGCCGATGCTCGCCGTTGCCCACTCGCCGACTCCATCCATCGTGAGGACTGCGGCCGACTCGAACGGTGAGGGGTAGAAGGCGCTCGCGGCGTGACTCTCGTGATGCTCGGTGAAGTACAGCTCCGACGGCACCTGATAGCCGAGCGCTTTCAGGTTGCGTTCGATCTCGTACGTGATCCAGAGTTTCGTTCTCAGCCACTGCGGAAGCGCCGTCTGGAACGATCGAAAGCCCCGGGGGCTCACGGCACCGTACGTCTTGATGAGACGAATTAATCTCGTTATCGGCTTCTCGTAGAAAGCAATTGCATCGATCCCCGCGCGGTCGACGCCTCCTGCCCGGAGGCAATACGCGACGGCGTTCTTCGGGAACCCCGGGTCATGCTTGACGCGGGTGAAGCGTTCCTCCTGCGCGGCCGCAATGATCTGACCATCTCGGACCAGAGCGGCAGCCGAGTCATGGTAGTAGGCGCTGATACCCAGAATGTTCATCGCTTCAACCCGAGATTTGGATATATGGCTCGCGCAACAAGTTCCGCGCCCCGTTCGTTGGTGTGCGAATTGTCCATGAACACGGCTTCCTTCACGCCGTCCAGTTCATCGGCGAAATTGAGGACCGGAGGAGCGATGAGCGCTGTCGCGTCACGAAAAGCCGCTCCCACGCCCCACTCATCCGGGCTCGCGAATTGTTCGGCATCACCACCCTCAGTGGTGTATGCAGTGGGCTGCCACACGAATACGGGTTTGAAGCCGTAACTCTTTGCCAAGTTTTCGATGACGTCGATCGCCCTCTCGTAGAGGTGCACAGCGTTTCGAGCCCGCTCCTGGGTCAGCTCCGCAGTGGGCGCCGGTCCCGCCTGTTTGGAATTCGACCTTAGGGCGAGGCGCGTCAGAATACTATGGGTGGAGTAGAAATCCACGACGGAATCCTTGACGGAGAGCCCCGAGCCGCGCATCCGCGCCCTTTCCACCGCCTCTCGTACAAAGAGTCCCCCGGGATATGTCGGGTCGGTGGTGAGCCCCTCAACCTGCTCGGCCACGTCGTTCACACCGTCGTAGAAAACCACGACATCGGGCGCGTGCCCCTCACTGAGCAACTGTTGGAGTAAGGAGAGTTCCTGCCAGATGCCCCACGCGACCTGACCGTAATTGCTGACCCGGACCGGAACGCCGTCTTCTTCGGCGAGTCGAGCGACGTAGGAAGGGATCGTGTACAAATCGCGTTGACCGTAGCCCCACATCGTCGACCCGCCGAACAAGTACACCGATGTGGCGTCGTCGCCCACTCCCTCAGCGATATAGGTCTTGCGGGCGCGGTCGGCAATGTTGATGTATCTGCCCTTGTAGTCTTGACTCACCATGCCTAATAGCGGCACATATACGTTGTTGGTGTAGATGTTCCCGAATTCGTTGAACCAGTCGCCAGCCCAGTCTTGATCCGCCGCCATAGAAGCCGACGACATTTGCGCGGTGAAGATGTCCTCCCACGTACCTTCTTTGCCTCCGACGCGAACTCCGCCGTGGGGAGCCCAGTGGGGGAACGCGAGCCCGATCATGAGATCCACGACCGCCAACAACACCGCGGCACGAATGGCCACCACCGCAAGATGTTTCGCACCCGCCGCACGTCCTCTTGGTTTGACCACTACGTCCGGCTCGACACTGAACTGGCGGCGAGCCATCGCCGGATCGGAGACGCGCGGTTTCGTGACCCAGGTGCTTTCCGCAGTGATGCCGGGTGAAGCGAGAAGTTTGCGGCCGAAGAGGCGAAGATAAAGGGATACCGGCGTTATCACGACGAAGTAGACGAGCGCCAACACGACCGTCGACACGAGTCGCCCGACCCACGCCGCCACCCTGGCGATGCCCGCGTCGATTGTCGACCCGACGGCCGGCCAGGCGACCGAGCACAATGCCAGCCCTATCACCACGAACGTGAGCAGGACGGCTCCGAGTCGCACATCGAGTAGCCACAGGACCGCAGCGACCACCAGCCCGCCGCAGGTCCGAAATGCGGAGGCCTTCAGGGCTGCAGCCCGTCGGGATCGCCGGTCTTGTCCATTGGAGGGCGCTGAACTCACATCGCGCGCCCACCATTCGTACTCGCCGTGGACTGTGGCGGCCTCGTCGTGCTTCTCGCGGAGCATCCCTCCCCCTACCGATGCGCTCCCACTTCGTACCTCAGACCAGCTCTCAAATGCGTCCTTTCCGCGGCTGGTGTCGGTAGTGCGATGGAACCTAGCATTCAGGCGACGCCGATGTCGCCGAAACGGTACGCGCCGCCAAAATTCTTCGTTCAGGGGGTCGGGAAGACACAGGCGGGAGGCTCAACATTGCGATCATGAATGTCATCGAATGCCGCGCCCCTGAAAGGAATGCCTGAGACTCCAATATGTTGCAGGTCGCGACACTTGGGACATCGCAGCTCCGCACTGCAAACATTGGCTCCCCCGGCTGGACTCGAACCAGCAACCCTTCGGTTAACAGCCGAATGCTCTGCCAATTGAGCTACAGGGGACTGCTCACCCGCGATCTCGCTCTGCGCGGGACGGGGGTTGACTCTAGCGTACGTGTCGGCGGCGCCGCCAATACGCCGCCTCCGCTCGCGCTCTCAGGTACGTGAGGCAGGATGGAACGCAAACACCTCGTCTGGAAGGGACCCCGTGATCGGGTATTTCGTCGTATTGGGTGTCGGCTATGTACTCGGCTCCAAGGCCGGCCGCCGCCGATATGAACAGCTCGCCGGCACCTACAAGGCGGTCACCGAGAGCCCCACCGCCAAAGCCGTACTCGACGCCGGACGACGCAAGATCGCCGACCGGGTGTCACCGGACCCACCGATGATCAAGTTGACCCAGATCGACAACGGAACCGAGATCATCGGACCCGAGACTGCGCAGGTGAGGAAGGTCCGTTAACGGTACGGATCAGTGATCGTCTGGCCGGGAAGCAGGGGGCCCGTGTTGACGCCGACTTGGCCCTGATCTAGGCCGATCTGCGGAGTACCGACATTGATGCCGTTGCCGTTCGAGACGCCGAGGCACCGGCCGTCCTCCTTGTTCCCGAACCACGCCAGGCATTGGCTGAGCGGCGGGGCCGCGTCGGATTCGGACAGCACGGAGGCCGCAAGCGGTGCCGCGACCGCGGCCATGGCGATCGCGCCTGCGGCGATGAACCGCCGCGCCCGGTTGTTGGTCGATGTCACGTGCACGCCTTCCTGACCGTTCCCACGGTGTACAGCGCGCCCACCATATCGCGTTACCGGGGACTACGCAGAGATGTCGTCTCCGCTGGCCTGCTCGAGCAGGCTGCGCCGATACGCCTCCATCGCGACCAGGTCACCGAACAACGCGTGGTACTCGTCGCCCTGCTCGACCGGCGACATGCGCTGCAGCTTCGACTTGACCTCGGCGATCTGCCGCCCCACCCAGACCTCTTGCAACCGGGCCAACACCCCGCCGATGTAGCGCGGCAACCGCTCGTCGTCGTCGACGTTGACGGCTTCCACCCCGAGTTCGTTGACCAGGCTCGCCGCCGCGGGCGTCTCGGTGTGCGATCGGACCGTCTCGATCCATTGCGCGCCGGACTGGCCCGTGGACGTGCCACCGGCGGCGTCGACGGCCGAGCGCACCGCGGCGTAACCCGGGTGTGTGAAGCTCTCGACCGTCAGCGAATCGAACACCGGCCCCGCGAGCGCCGGATACTGCAGGGCGGCTTTGAGCGCCTCGCGCTGCGGCCACAGCGTCGGGTCCGCGGGGTCCGGTCGCGCAGCCGGGTCAGGCGTACGCGCCCCGCGTGGCTGCGGCTGCTCGCCTGCCGCGCGTCTGCGACCGGCGCGTTCGGGCATCCCCCGCTTCTGCGCTTCCTCGCGCACCCGTGTCAACACCTGCGCCTCGTCGGCCCAGCCCACCCAGCCCGTCAGCCGCCGCGCATACTCGTCGCGCAGCATCGGCTCCTTGATGCGGGCCACCATAGGCACGCATCGGCGCAGCGCGGCGACTCGGCCCTCGGCGCTGTCGAGGTCGTGTTCGGCCAGTGCGGTGCGAATTGCGAACTCGAACAACGGTGTTCGTCGCGCCACCAGGTCGCGCAGTGCACCGTCGCCGAATTGAAGCCGGATGTCACACGGATCCATCCCGGCCAGTTTCTCTTCTGAGGCCACCGCGACGAACGACTGGCCCGCCAGGTTCTGCTCACCCTCGAACGCCTTGATAGCCGCGGCGCGGCCCGCGGCGTCGCCGTCGAAGACGTAGATCAGCTCACCGCGAAAGAAGTTGTCGTCCATCATGAGTCGACGCAGCATCGACAGGTGCTCATCGCCGAACGCGGTTCCGCACGACGCCACCGCTGTCGTCACGCCGGCCAGGTGCATCGCCATCACGTCGGTGTAGCCCTCGACAACGACGGCCTGATGGCCTTTGGCGATGTCGCGCTTGGCCAGATTCAACCCGAACAGGACCGACGACTTCTTGTACAGAACGGTTTCGGGGGTGTTGACGTACTTGGCTTCCATCGGGTCGTCGTCGAAGATCCGGCGGGCGCCGAAGCCGATCACCTCGCCGCCACTGGCCCTGATCGGCCACAGCAGTCTGCGGTGGAAGCGGTCCATCGGGCCGCGTTTGCCTTCGCGCGACAGGCCGGCCGCTTCGAGCTCCTTGAACTCAAAACCCTTGCGCAGCAGATGCTTTGTCAATGTATCCCAGCCCGACGGCGCGAAGCCGCAGCCGAACCGTTTGGCCGCGTGGCCGTCGAAGTTGCGCTCGATCAGGTACTGCCGCGCGGGTGCGGCCTCGTCGGACTCCAGCGCAGCCGCATAGAACTCCTGTGCCGCCGCGTTGGCGGCGAGCAACCTGCTGCGGCTGCCGCGGTCGCGCTGCACATTGGTGGTCGATGCGCCGGTGTAGGTGATCGTGTAGCCGACGCGGTCGGCGAGCAGTTCGACCGACTCGACGAAGCTGACGTGCTCGATCTTCTGGACGAAGGCGTAGACGTCGCCACCCTCACCGCAGCCGAAGCAGTGGAAGTGGCCGTGGTTGGGCCGCACGTGGAACGACGGCGACTTCTCGTCGTGGAAAGGGCACAGCCCCTTCAGGGAGTCCGCGCCCGCGCGCCGCAACTGCACGTAGTCGCCGACGACGTCCTCGATGCGGACCTGGTCGCGGATGGCCGCGATGTCGCGATCAGGAATGCGGCCGGCCACCGGGCCAGTCTAGAGCGCCCTGCGCGAACCCCTAGGCGGGTTCCAACCGCTCGAGGCGGCCCTCGGTGAAGGACGCGACCTGGTCGATGACCACCCGCAGGCGCGCGCCGTCGTCACCGGCGGCGTTGAACGCCGGCACGAAGATCGGGTCGAGCGTCGCCGGTGCGCCCGCGGCGACCCACGCCACCACCCGGCGCACGCGCTCGCGCTGGCGTGCCTGCAGTTCCAGATGCCGCGGATCCGACATGATGAACTGCAGCGCCAGGATCTTGAGCACCGCCACCTCGGCCCGCACCAAGTCAGGAACGCGCAGGTCGGCCCGGTAACGGACCAGCGGTCCCCGACCGGCTTCCTCGCGGGTCGCCGCGATCGCCGCTGACGCGAACCGGCCGACCAACTCGCTGGTCAGTCTCTTGAGCGCGACCGATGCCGCGAGCGTGCCGTCGTACTTACCCACCGCGGCGACCACCGGCAGGCCGGACAGCCGCGCCGCCGCAGCCACCAGATCGTCGGACCGCAGCCCGGCGCCCATCCCGCTCGACTCCCCCAGCCGACCCAGCTCGGCCGCCGCATCGGCGTCGGCCAGAACCCGCATGTCGATGCGGCCGGACACCACACCGTCCTCGACGTCGTGCACCGAATACGCAACGTCGTCGGCCCAGTCCATGACCTGCGCCTCCAGGCAGGGTTTCTCGGCGGGCGTGTCGGCGCGCACCCAGTCAGCGGCGGGCACGTCGTCCTCGTAGAAACCGAACTTCGCCTGCCGTGACCCGCGCCGCCACGGATACTTGGTGACGGCGTCCAGCGCGGCCCGGGTGAGGTTCAGCCCCGCGCTCTCGCCCTGTGTGTCAACCACTTTCGGCTCGAGGCGGGTCAGGATTCGGAAGTTCTGGGCGTTGCCCTCGAAGCCGCCGCAGTCGGCGGCGATCTCGTTCAGGGCCCGCTCGCCGTTGTGACCGTAGGGCGGATGACCGATGTCGTGGGCCAGGCCGGCGAGGTCGACGAGGTCGGGGTCGCAGCCCAGGCCGATCGCCATGCCGCGGCCGATCTGGGCGACCTCCAGCGAATGCGTCAGCCGGGTGCGCGGAGTCTCACCCTGGCGCGGCCCGACCACCTGGGTCTTGTCGGCCAACCGGCGAAGCGCCGCGCAGTGCAGCACCCGTGCCCGGTCGCGCGCGAAATCGGTGCGGTGCTCGGTGTCGGTACCCGGCAACGCGGCACCCTTCGGCGGCTCCACCACCCATCGCTGGCGGTCGAACTCGTCGTAGGGATCTGCATAGGGATCTGCGTTGCCTGTCACCGCCGGATAGTCTGCCAGCACCAACCGGCCCGACGGCGGTGCGCACTAGATTGGCGGACATGCGTCTCGTCCGCTTGCTGACCCTCGTGCTCGTCATGCTCATCGCCGGCGCGCTCATCGCACCGACGGCGACGGCCGAGCCGCCGTTTCGACTTCCGGGCTACGTCACCGACAACGCCGGTGTGCTCGACAACGCCGGCCGGGCGGATGTGACCTCGGCGGTCAACTCGCTCTACGACAGCAGCAGGACCCGGCTGTGGGTCGTCTACGTCGACTCGTTCTCCGGTCAGCCGGCCGAGACGTGGGCGCGCAACACCATGCGCGTGAGCGACCTGGGCTCTTTCGACGCGCTGCTCGCGGTGGCCACGGTCGACCGCTCGTACGCGTTCCTGGTGCCCGACAGCGCGACCGAGTTGAGTTCGAGCCGAGTGCAGAGCGTGCGGCGCAGCGGCATCGAACCCGCGCTGCGTCAGAACGACTGGGCCGGAGCGGCGGTCGCGGCGGCCGACGGACTCGCCCAGTCGGGCAGCTCGGGTTCGAGCTTGTCCTGGACCGGAGTGCTCATTGCCCTCGGAGTGATCGCGCTCGCGGTGGTGGTGTTGATGGTCTGGCGCCGGCGGCGACAGCGCAAGCGTCGGGAGGCCGAGTTCGCCGCCGCGCGCCGCGTCGATCCCAGCGACCCGCAGGCGTTGGCGGGGGTATCGCTGGATGCCCTCGACGATCTGTCGCGAGCGATGGTCGTCGAGGTCGACAACGCGGTGCGCACCAGCGACCACGAATTGGAGTTGGCCGTCGAGGAGTTCGGGACTACGCGGACCGAGCCGTTCACGCGGGCGGTCAACAACGCGAGAACGACGCTGGCCCAAGCGTTCAACGTCCGGCAGATTCTCGACGACGCCATCCCGGAAACCCCTGCGCAGCGTCGCGACCTGCTGACCCGCGTGGTGGTCGCGGCGGCCAAGGCCGACCGTGAGCTGGACGCACAGCGGGACGCGTTCTCCGAGTTGCGGAACCTGGTGATCAACGCGCCGTCCAAACTGGACTCGATGACCCAGCGGGTGGTCGACATCACCGCCCGGCTCGAGCCGTCACGCCAGAAGCTTGCTCAACTGCACAGCGAGTTCGACGCGACGGCCCTGAGTTCGGTGACCGGCAACGTGGACGCGGCCAAGGAACTGCTCGACTTCGCCGACGAGAGCATCAGTCGCGGGCGTGACCTGGCCGCCCGTCCGGTGCCGGGACAGCAGAGCGAACTCGTCGAATCTGTGCGTGCCGCGGAGTCGGCGTTGGTGCAGGCGCGAGGTCTGCTCGATGCGGTGGACAGCGCCGCCAGTGACATCCGTCGCGCCGCTGCCACGCTGCCCGCGGCGATCGAGGACATCCAGAACGGCATCAAGCAGGCCGGTGCCCTGTTGCAGCAGGGCGCCGTGCCGCAGGCCGCGCAGCTGGCCGAGGCGCGTGACGCGGCAGCGGCCGCTGTCGCCGCCGCACAGCGCTCGAAAGCCGCTGACCCGCTTGGTACTTTCACCGAACTGACGAAGGCGGACGCGGATCTCGATCGGCTGCTGGCCGCCGTCGAGCAGGAGCGGGAGGCTGCCGAACGGCTCAACCGAGCGTTGGACGAGGCGCTGTTCACGGCGCGGTCGCGGGTTCGGTCGGTGTCGGACTTCATCGACACCCGTCGCGGCATCGTCGGTCCCGAGGCCCGCACCCGGCTGGCCGAGGCCGTCCGTCAGATCGGCGCAGCCGAAGAGCGGCGGGCGACCGATCCGGCCGAGGCCGTCAAGCATGCCAACGGCGCGGCGATGCTCGCGTCGCAGGCGCAGAATCTGGCCAACGCCGACGTTCAGAACGCGCACAGCTCGTATATGGGTCCGTTCGGCGGCGGCCGCGGCGGTGGGGGCAATATGGGCGCGATCATCGGCGGCATCCTCATCGGTAACATCCTCAGTGGCGGAATGCGCGGCGGCTTCGGCGGTTTCGGCGGCGGCGGATTCAGCCCCGGTTCGTTCGGTGGCTCCGGCGGCGGCGGAATGTTCGGGGGCGGCGGGCGCTTCTAGCGCATCCTTCACCACCGCGCGCGGATCCTTCACCACCGCGAGCGTGCGTGTTTGCGCACGACATGCCGCGGATATGGAGCGGTTCGTGCACTTTCGTCGCTCCGCGAATGTGCGGAAAGTGCTGCGCCACAACGGCGTGTCGTCGACAGACCCGCACGCTCGCGACAGAGGAACTAGCAGCCCTTGAGCCGAGCGGCGAGGTAATCGCTGACGTTGTCGAGCGACACCCGGTCCTGCGTCATCGCGTCGCGCTCGCGGACCGTGACGGCGTGATCCTCGAGCGAGTCGAAGTCGACCGTCACGCAGAACGGGGTGCCGATCTCGTCCTGGCGACGGTAGCGCCGCCCGATCGCCCCCGCGTCGTCGAACTCGACGTTCCAGCACTTGCGCAGTTCGGCGGCGAGGTCGCGCGCCTTCGGTGAGAGCGCCTCGTTGCGCGACAGCGGCAGCACCGCGGCCTTGACCGGCGCCAGCCGCGGATCCAGCCGCAACACGGTGCGCTTGTCGACACCACCCTTGGCGTTGGGCGCCTCGTCCTCGGCGTAGGCGTCGACGAGGAACGCCATGAACGACCGCGTAAGGCCCGCCGCCGGCTCGATCACATAGGGAACGTATCGGGTGTCGTTGGCCTGGTCGTAGTAGGACAGGTCGACGCCGGAATGCTTTGTGTGCGTGGACAAGTCGAAGTCGGTGCGGTTCGCGACACCCTCGAGCTCACCCCACGGGTTGCCCTGGAATCCGAACTTGTACTCGATGTCGACGGTGCGGTCGGAGTAGTGCGACAGTTTCTCCTTCGGATGTTCGTAGAGCCGCAGATTGTCGCGGTCGATGCCGAGTTCGACGTACCACTGCAGCCGCTCGTCGATCCAGTACTGGTGCCACTCGCGGGCGGTCGACGGCTCGACGAAGAACTCCATCTCCATCTGCTCGAACTCCCGGGTCCGGAAGATGAAGTTGCCCGGCGTGATTTCGTTGCGGAAGCTCTTGCCGGTCTGCGCGATGCCGAACGGCGGCTTCTTGCGTTGCGTGGTCACCACATTCGTGAAGTTGACGAAGATACCCTGCGCGGTCTCCGGCCGCAGATAGTGCAGGCCCTCCTCGGTCTCGATCGGACCGAGGTAGGTCTTGAGCATCATGTTGAAGTCGCGCGGTTCGGTCCACTGGCCCTTGGTGCCGCAGTCCGGGCAGGCGATCTCGCTCATCGCCACGGATTCGGGGTCTGTAAGACCCTTCTTCGCTCCGTGCTTTTCCAGATACGCCTCCTGCAAATGGTCCTGCCGATGGCGCCTGTGACAGTTGAGGCACTCGACCAGCGGATCGTGGAACACGTCGACGTGCCCGGACGCCACCCACACCTCACGGGGCAGGATGATCGACGAGTCCAGGCCGACGACGTCGTCGCGGCTGGTGACCACCGATCGCCACCACTGGCGCTTGATGTTCTCCTTGAGCTCGACGCCCAACGGGCCGTAGTCCCAAGCCGATTTGGTGCCGCCGTAGATCTCCCCCGCCTGGTAGACCAGACCGCGCCGCTTTGCCAGGTTCGCGACGGTGTCGATGATCGAAGAAGATGAAGCCACGACTGCATAGCCTAGCGACACCCTCACCGCCGACGAGCGACCGCATTTGCCCAACGACACGCCGCGGATTCGTGGACAGACACGGTCACTCGGCGAAGGGTGGGCCACCGCAGTCCGGCGTTGACATGCATAGAAGCGCATGTATGGTGGGTCGTAATGAAAATCGTTTCCACTTTGGCCGACGGTCGCGTCGCCTCCGCGGACGCCCACGACCACGGCGGCGCGCCCTACGCAGACCTGCCGCCCCGCGACGTGCTGGATACCTCGGGTGACCTGCTGCGTGCACTGGCCGCTCCGGTGCGGATCGCGATCGTGCTGCAGTTGCGCGAGTCGGCGCGCTGCGTGCACGAACTCGTCGACGTGCTGGCCGTTCCCCAGCCGTTGGTCAGCCAGCACTTGCGGATCCTGAAGGCGGCGGGCGTCGTGGCCGGTGAACGGTCCGGACGCGAAGTGATGTATCGCCTCGTCGATCATCACCTCGCCGACATCGTCGTCGCCGCGGTGACGCACGCGGCCGAGGCCGGCGAGTGAATACGTGTCAATGAGCATGGGGGTCCGCGCGACGCGACAGCGCGCGGCGATCGCGACCCTCCTGGAGAGCCTCGACGAGTTCCGCTCCGCCCAGGAACTGCACGACGAGCTGCGGCGGCGCGGCGAGGGCATCGGCCTGACCACCGTGTACCGCACGCTGCAACAGATGGCGGCCGCCGGCGTCGTCGACACGTTGCGCACCGACACCGGCGAGTCGGTATACCGCCGCTGCTCGGACGACCACCATCACCACCTGGTGTGCCGCGCGTGCGGTTCGACGGTGGAGATCCAGGGCGGTGACGTCGAGACCTGGGCCGCCGACATCGCCCGACAGCACGGCTTCTCCGACGTCAGCCACACGATCGAGATCTTCGGCGTCTGCGGCGAGTGCGCAGCGGCGAACGGTTCAGCCGACTAGTGCGCGGCGCACCTCGGCGCCGGTGGCCAGCACCATGAGGATCAGCGTGCGCAGCGCGTCGTCGGTCAGCCCGGCGGCCGGAAAGTTGTAGCGCAGCAGCACATCCGCGGCCTTCTTGGAGTTGCGCTTGGCTCCGGCGGCGACCTGCTTGGGTGCGCTCTTGGATGCCAGCGAGACCGTGCCCAGCAGCGTGTTGTGGGCGTGCTCGGCGACCGCGGCGCGCAGCTTGGCGTCCAGCGGAAGGTCCCACGCCAGGATCTGGGTCAGCGATACCAACTCCAAGCCCTCGGCGACCGGAACCGTGCGCAGCGAGGCGAACGTCTCGTCGTGGTGGACGGTGACCGCCCCGTCGGCCTCACGCGTCACGGGCAGGACGCCTTCGAGGATCTCGCCGAGCCGTTCCTGCAGTGCCATCAGGCTCTCCCGCTCAGGTACATCATTCGGCTCTGCCGCTCAGGTACATCATTCGGCTCGGCCGCTCAGGTACATCATTCGGCTCGGCCGAAGCGGCGGTTGCGGTTGACGTACTCTTCGCAGGCAGCCCACAAGTCGCGGCGGTCGTAGTCCGGCCACAACTTGTCCTGGAACACGAATTCGGCGTAGGCGGCCTGCCACAGCAGGAAGTTGCTGGCGCGCTGCTCCCCCGAGGTCCGGATGAACAGGTCCACGTCGGGGATGTCGGAACGATGCAGGTGTTTCGCGAACGTCGCCTCGTTGATGCGGTTCGGGTTGATCTTGCCGTCGACCGCCAACTGCGCGATCTCGCGCGTCGCCTCGACGATCTCGGTGCGCCCCCCGTAGTTGACGCAGTAGTTGATCGTGATGACGTCGTTGCCGACGGTCATCTGCTCGGCGATGTCGAACTCCTTGATCACGCTGCGCCACATGCGGGGCCGCGAGCCGACCCAGCGCATCCGCACACCCATGTCGTTGAGGTTCTCCCGGCGGCGACGCACCACCTCCCGGTTGAAGCCCATCAAGAAGCGCACCTCTTCGGTGCTGCGTTTCCAGTTCTCGGTGGAGAACGCGTAGACCGTCAGGTGTTTGATGCCGATTTCGATTGCGCCACAGGTGATGTCGATGAGGACGGCCTCGCCCATCTTGTGCCCCTCGGTGCGGTGCAGGCCACGCTGGGTGGCCCAGCGCCCGTTGCCGTCCATGACGACGGCGACGTGGCGGGGCACCTGCTCGGCCGGGATCCGCGGCGCGGCCTCCTTCGACGTGTGCTGCGGCGGGCGCGCGAACCGGCCGTTGGTGCCCGGCGGAATCTCAGGGAAGACGACGGGCCACGTCGACTTGTCGGGGAACGTCGGGTAGTCGTCAGGCGCCGGGGGCAGCTGAGGGTAGCTCGGCGGAGCCTTCTTCCTCCGCCCATCCCGTTCGCTTGCCATGGGCCACATCATTCCCGACCAGCCGCACATGCTGGTCGCCGACACTCCTATCCACCCGGTACACCCGTTCCACCAGCGGCAACGTCCGCAATTGGCGCTCCAGGTGCCACTGCAGATGGGCGGCCACCAGCCCGCTGGCCTGGCTGCGGTGCGACGTCGTGGACGTCTCGGCGTACTCCCAGTCCCCGTCGTGCAGCGCGGCCATCAGATCGAGCACCGCCTGGGGCGGCGTCACCGACCCGGAGGGCCGGCAGTGCACGCACACGCTGCCTCCAGCCGCCACGTGGAACGCCCGGTGGGGACCGGGCGCAGCGCAACGGGCGCATTCGGTCAACGCCGGAGCCCAGCCCGCGATCCCCATGGCGCGCAACAGGTACGCGTCCAACACGAGCTCACGAGACCGGCCCCCGTCGGCCACCGCCCGCAACGCGGCCACCGTCAGCCGGTGCAGCGCGGGCATCGGGGCGCGTTCCTCACCGGCCAGGCGTTCTGCGGTCTCCAGCACCGCGCAGGCGCAGGTGTAGCGGCCGTAGTCGCTGACGATGTCGGAGGCGAACGCGTCGATGGCCTGTACCTGGGTGACGATGTCGAGGTTGCGGCCCGGATGCAGTTGAACGTCGATGTGCGCGAACGGCTCAAGCCGGGCGCCGAACTTGCTGCGGGTGCGCCGCACCCCCTTGGCCACCGCCCGCACCAACCCGTGATCGCGGGTGAGAAGTGTCACGATGCGGTCGGCCTCGCCGAGCTTGTGCTGGCGCAGCACCACCGCCCGGTCCCGATACAGCCGCATCGGTTCAGTCTCCCACTGCGGTCCGTCAGATTCCGATCCGCACCGCCGATAAGCTTTCACTCGATGGTCAAAAACACGCGCTTCCCCACCCTCACTCAACAGCTCTTCCAGCTCGCGAGCGGCTCGGTCACGTCGGTGGAACTGGTTCAGCGCTCCCTCGACGCCATCGCGGCCAGCCAGCCGACGCTCAACGCGTTCCGGGTGGTGCTCACCGAGCAGGCCCTGGTCGACGCCGCCCGTGCGGACCGCAAACGCTCGACGGCCCAGGATATTTCGAAGTATCCGCTGCTGGGCATCCCCATCGCCGTCAAGGACGACGTCGACGTCGCGGGCGTCCCGACCAGGTTCGGCGCCGACGGCAACATCCGTCCGGCCGCACGGGACGCCGAGGTGGTGCGGCGGTTGAAGGCGGCAGGCGCGGTCATCGTCGGCAAGACCAACACCTGCGAACTGGGTCAGTGGCCGTTCACCAGCGGACCCGCCTTCGGCCACACCCGCAACCCGTGGTCGCGCGACCACACCCCCGGCGGTTCGTCCGGCGGCAGCGCCGCCGCGGTCGCGGCCGGGCTGGTGACCGCCGCGATCGGTTCCGACGGGGCAGGCAGCGTGCGTATCCCCGCCGCGTGGACGCATCTGGTCGGCATCAAACCGCAGCGCGGCCGGATCTCGACGTGGCCGCTGCCAGAGGCGTTCAACGGGATCACGGTCAACGGTGTGCTGGCGCGTACGGTCGCCGATGCGGCGCTGGTGCTCGACGCCGCGTCCGGCAACGTTGCCGGCGATCGCCACCAACCCCCGCCGGTCAAGGTGTCGGAATACGTGGCGCAGGCGCCCGGTCCACTGCGGATCGCGATGTCGACGAAGTTCCCGTTCACCGTGTTCCGGGCCACGCTGCACCCCGAGATCCAGGCGGCGATGTCCGTGGTCGCCGCTCAGCTCCAGGATCTCGGGCACGGCGTGTTCACCGCCGAACCCGACTACAGCCTGCAGATGTCGTGGAACTTCCTGTCCCGGTCGACGTCGGGACTGCTGGACTGGGCGGACCGGCTCGGCCACGACGTCACGCTCGACAAGCGGACCAAGGCCAACCTGCGCACGGGCCGGCTCTTGTCCGAGCACGTCCTGCGCAAGGCCCGCGCCCGCGAGACCCGTGCGCACCGTCGCATCGGATACATCTTCAACATCGCCGATGTGGTGCTGGCGCCGACGACCGCGCAGCCGCCTCCGAAGGTGCACGAGTTCGACGAGCTCGGCGGGCTGGCCACCGACCGCACGATGATCAAGGCGTGCCCGGTGACCTGGCCGTGGAACCTGCTGGGCTGGCCGTCGATCAACGTGCCGGCCGGATTCACCTCTGAAGGCCTGCCGATCGGCGTTCAGCTGATGGGCCCGGCCAACAGCGAACCGTTGCTGGTCTCGCTGGCCGCGGAACTGGAGGCGATCAACGGTTGGACGGTGCGCCAGCCCGAGCCGTGGTGGCTCCCCGCACCCGCGCCCGACCCCGAATCCGCGGCGTCCGAGGAGCCGGCAGCGGCCCCCGACCGGCGCGAAGACGAGGACGTCTCCGACGAGGTCGCGTAGAGTCTGCCGACATGAGAGCGCTGAGTTACGCGTGCGCGGTTGCGGTTCTGGCGTTGGTGGCCGGCTTGGTGACCGGGATCCCGACCGCGGCCGCTGACAACAAGCGGTTCAACGACGGTGTGGTGGCCAACGTCTACACCGTGCAGCGGCAGGCCGGCTGCGACACCGACATCAAGATCAACCCGAAGCTGCGTCTGGCCGCCGAATGGCACACCAACGACGTGCTCAACAACCGCGCGCTCAACGGCGACATCGGCTCGGACGGCAGCACGGTGGCCGACCGGGCGCGCAATGCCGGCTACGCGGGCGCGGTGACGGAGACGGTAGCCATCAACCCCGCGCTGGCGATGAGCGGCATCGAGCTGATCAACCAGTGGTACCACCGGCCGGACTACAAGGCGATCATGTCCGACTGCTCCAACGTCGACATCGGCGTGTGGTCGGCGAACGCGATCGACCGAACGGTGGTCGTGGCGGTCTACGGCAAGGGCGACGGCGCCCCACCGGCGCACGGCCCCGGAAGGCCGTTCGGGGAGCCCGGCTCGGGCGCCCAGAGCTGACGCGTCAGAAGCCCAAGCGGCCCAGTTGTTTCGGGTCGCGCTGCCAGTTCTTGGCGATCTTGACCCTCAGGTCGAGATAGACCTTCGTGCCCAGCAACTTCTCGATCTGCTGGCGCGCGGCGGTGCCCACCTCACGCAACCTCGCGCCGCCCTTGCCGATGACGATGCCCTTCTGGCTCTGGCGTTCGACGAACAGGATGGCGTGCACGTCAATCAGATCGCCCTGCTCCGGTGTGCGGCCCTCCCGCGGGGTGACCTCCTCGATGACGACGGCCAGCGAGTGCGGTAGTTCGTCACGCACACCTTCGAGCGCGGCCTCGCGGATCAGCTCGGCCATCAGGGTCTCCTCCGGCTCGTCGGTGAGCTCGCCGTCGGGGTAGAACGCCGGCCCCGGGGGCAATTTGGCGGCGAGCACGTCGACCAGTACGTCGAGGTTGTCGGCCGCGGTCGCCGACACCGGAACGATCTCGACGTCGGGACCGACCAGCTCGCTCACGGCGACCAGTTGCGCCGCGACGCGGTCCCTGGGCACCTTGTCGATCTTGGTGACGATCGCGACCAGCGTGGTTTTGGGCGCGACCGCGCGGATCTGCTCGTGGATCCAGCGGTCGCCGGGACCGATCTTCTCGTCGGCGGGGATGCACCATCCGATCACGTCGACCTCGGAGTAGGTGTCCTTGACCAGATCGTTGAGCCGCTGCCCCAGCAACGTGCGCGGGCGGTGCAGGCCCGGGGTGTCGACGAGGACGATCTGGAAATTCTCCCGGTGCACGATCCCCCGGATGGTGTGCCGGGTGGTCTGCGGCCGGTTCGACGTGATCGCGACCTTCGCGCCGACCAGGGCGTTGGTCAGCGTCGACTTGCCGGTGTTGGGCCGCCCGACGAAACAGACGAAGCCCGAACGGAATTCGTCCTTCACACCGGGCGTCCGGATCGGTCGGTGACGATCACCGCCGCGTCGGCCGACAGCTCGCGCACCGCCGCCACGCCCGCGTCGTCGGAGGAACCGCCGAGCAACACCGCGGCCTCCAGACCGGTCGCGCCACTGGACACCGCGGCGGCCACGGCGGCCTGTAAGGCGGTCAGCTCCAACGCCGTCAGCGCTACCGGAGCCGCCGCGTAGGTGCGGCCGTCGCGGTCGCGCACGGCGGCGCCGCTGCCGGCCTCGGCCCTCGCCATCGCCCCGCGGGCCAATGTCACCAGCTTGGCGTCCTCGGCGTCGAGGTCAGTCATCGCGCTCGTCGTCTCCCTCCGGGGTCTCCGTTCGGCTGACCAGCACCGTGCCGATGCGCACCCGGCCGCGATGGTCCGGCCCGCCTTCGGCCTGCAGCCGCAGCCCGTCCCACGTCACCTCCGCGCCCGGCAGTGGAACGCGGCCGAGTTCGAGCGCAACGAGGCCGCCGACGGTGTCCACATCGAGATCGTCGTCGAACTCGATGTCGTAGAGCTCCCCGAGGTCCTCGATCGGCAGCCGGGCCGAGACGCGATAGCGGTTGTCGCCCAAGTCTTCTACGGGCACCACTTCGCCGGCGTCGTACTCGTCGACGATCTCGCCGACGATCTCCTCGAGCACATCCTCGATGGTGACCAGTCCCGCGATCGCGCCGTACTCGTCGACCAGCAGGACCATGTGGACGCGGTCGCGTTGCATCTCACGAAGCAGCTCGTCGAGCGGCTTGGAATCCGGGACGAACACCGTGCGCCGCATGACATCGGAGACCTTGGTGCCGCGACCGCCGTCGGTCGAGTAGTACGTGCGCTGGACGAGGTCTTTGAGGTAGACGACCCCGACGATGTCGTCGACGTTCTCCCCGATCACCGGGATCCGGGAGTGGCCGCTGCGCACGGCCAGTGAGGTCGCCTGCCCTGCCGTCTTGTCGCTTTCGATCCACACCATCTCGGTACGCGGCACCATCACTTCGCGGGCCGGGGTGTCACCGAGTTCGAACACCGACTGGATCATCCGCCGCTCGTCGTCGGCCACCACGCCGCGCTGCTGCGCCAGGTCGACCACCTCGCGCAGCTCGATCTCGGAGGCGAACGGTCCGTTGCGGAATCCGCGGCCGGGTGTCAGCGCGTTGCCGATCAGCACCAGCAGGCGGCTGATGGGCGTCAGCAGCACCGAAAGTGCCTGCAGCGGAAGGGCGGCCAGCAGCGCGATCGTGTAGGCATGCTGTCTGCCGAGCGTCCGGGGACCGACGCCGATCACGACGAAGCTCACCACCACCATGATCGCGGCGGCGGCGAACAACCCCCACGTGACCCCGAGGTGCCCGTCGAGGTAGGCGGCCAACAACACCGTCGGCCCGACCTCGCAGGCGATGCGCAGCAGCACGATCAGGTTGATGTATCGCGGGCGTTCGGCCATCACCTTGGCCAGCCGCACCGCTCCTGGTCGTTCCTCGCGGACGAGTTCCTCGACGCGCGCCATCGACACCGTGCTCAAAGCCGCGTCGATCGCCGCGAACAACCCGCCGAAGAAGACGAGGACGATCGCGAAGATCAGTTGTCCGACGCCGGTCACAGCTCGTCGAAGTATCGGGAGTTGTCGAGAAGCCTGCGTTCTTTCTCGGACTGGCGGTCGTGGTGGTAGGCCTCGACCTGTGCCGCGACCCATTCCTCGAGCAGTTGACGTTGCAGGGTGAACATCTCTTTCTCCTCGGCCGGCTCGGCGTGGTCGTAGCCCAGCAGGTGCAGCACCCCGTGCACGGTCAGCAGCGCCAGCTCCTGGCCCAGCGAATGCCCGGCCGCAGCGGCCTGATCGGCCGCGAACTGCGGGCACAGCGCGATGTCACCCAGCATGGCCGGACCGGGTTCGGGCGCGTCGGGCCGACCGCCCGGTTCCAGCTCGTCCATCGGAAAGCTCATCACGTCGGTGGGTCCCGGCAGGTCCATCCACCGCATGTGCAGGTCGGCCATCGCCGCGGTGTCGAGCAGCACCATCGACAGCTCGGCCGCGGGATTGACCTTCATCTTGCGGATGACGAAACGGGCGACGCTGATCAATTCCTCTTCGGAGACGTCGATGCCCGACTCGTTGGACACCTCGATGCTCATATCGGCCGCTACCGCCTGGACCGGCCGCCAGAGGCACGTCGCTGCGCCCGGTTCAGCTGCGCCGGCTCTTCGGATCTGGCGTAGGCGTCGACGATGTCGGACACCAGCCGGTGTCGCACGACGTCGGCGCTGGTGAGCTCGGCGAAGTGGATGTCGTCGATGCCGTCGAGAATGCGCATCGCGGTCTGCAATCCCGAGGCCGCCCCGCCGGGCAGGTCTACTTGTGTGATATCGCCCGTCACAACGATTTTCGAGCCGAACCCCAACCGGGTCAGGAACATCTTCATCTGCTCGGCGGTGGTGTTCTGTGCCTCGTCGAGGATGATGAACGCGTCATTCAACGTGTTGTGGGTGAGCAGGAAATCCTCGGTGACGTATAGCGAGTCGTCCGCCGCCACTCGAATACAGACTGCCTCTTCGGTGCCCGCGGGCTCGATGCGGTCGACGAATCGCATCGGCCTGCCTCCGCCGGCCGCGTCATACTTCGCGATCTTGCGTGCGAGCCGAAACGGGACTATTCCCTCTGGGAGGCGAATGTCGAGGATGTGCGCATCGGCTCGGTGGCGAACCTCCCGTCCCCGGGCCATCCCAGGGTTGCGTCCCTGAGCCTTCCGCGTGCGTCGGTATACCACTCCCCCCAGCGACCGAACGAGGAACGTCACATCGTCGGCGAGTTGTTCTGACGCCGTTCCGTACTGTACCCGGCGTGTCCGGCCGTTCTGGGTCACTGGGCCGCCGTCGGCGTCCAACAGGCCTTGCAGAACCGCCAGTCGAACGTCCGGAGAATTTCGCAAATATTCGAAGGGGACGAACTTGTCGTCGAAGCGGGCACCTGCAAGCGCGAGCTTGCGCATCGCTGTCGTGACCGGGTTCTCACTACGGCCGCCCCCGAGTCGTCCCACCAGCACGTAGTCAATCTCGGACTTCTTCTCGACGATGATCCCCGGTATCAGCCGCTGCAACGCGTCCGCTAGTTCCGGGTCACTCGTCGCAAAGCTGGGCGAACTACGAGTCGAAACACATCCGTCGCCGAGTAGAAGCCCCAAGGCGTAGGGATCAAACGGAACAGGCTCCGGTTCAAAGGCGACTGGGGCGCTGAGCAAGGGCAACTCGTAGCGGTGATAGTGAGCGGCCCGAAGATTGCCAATCATCTCCTTGGTCTGCAGCACTCGAAGAGGTCTACCTCGTCGCTTGTCGTGACGGGTGTGTACCGCCCACAGGTGATCACCCGAAGCCAGCGTTGATGAACCGTCCTGCGTGTAGACGCGGTAAATCTCTTTGAAGCCTTGCGGATAGATCCCGAGCACCTCAGTCGGACGGCCATCGGAGCCAATCACGAAATCGCCGATCTTGAGGTCGCCGATCGCCTCGAAACCCCTTGGCGTCAACACCCTGGTGAACAAAGGTTGTGCGCGGCCACGCATGTACCCCAGCGGCGCCACCTCGATTACCCCGGCGCTCATCAACTTTGGGATCAGCTCGGGGTCCATCATGTCGTGCAGCGCGTCGTAGAGCGGACGCAGGTACGGGTCGATCTTCTCGCTCAGCGTGCCCGGCAGGAAGCCCAACCGCTCCCCCGCCTCGACGGCCGGCCGGGTGAGGATGATCCGCGACACCTGCTTGGACTGTAATGCGTTGACCGCCTTGGCCATTGCCAGATACGTCTTGCCCGTTCCAGCGGGGCCGATGCCGAACACGATTGTGTGCGCGTCGATCGCGTCGACGTAGCGCTTCTGGTTCAGCGTCTTGGGCCGGATCGTCTTGCCGCGCCGCGACAGAATGTCGAGGGTGAGCACCTCGGCGGGCGACTCGTTGCCGGTGCCGGTGAGCATCCCCACGCTGTGTCGCACGACATCGGGGTTCAGCGTCTGGCCGTTGGCCACGATCGCGATGAGTTCGGAGATCACCCGTTCGGCCAACGCGACGTCGGCGGGCTCACCGGAGAGGGTCAGCGCATTGCCGCGCACATGGATGTCGGCCGCCAGGATGTGCTCGAGTTCACGCAGATTCTCGTCGGCGGAACCCAGTAGGCCCACGACGTAGGGGGGCGGCACATCGATCCTGGAGTTGCTGCTGCGTACCGACTCAGAAGGCTGATCAGAGTCAGCGGTCGTTTCGCGGGGCGTCAAGAGGGTTCAGTGCCTGCTTTCTGTTTCTTGCCTGGTCGTGGCTGCGATGCTGCCCAGTTTACCGCTGGTAAGCGACACGACCCAATGGTCAAGGCGGCCGCGTATCACGACCATCGACCGGTCAGCACCCCCAGCGCCCCCAGCGCGACCGCCGCGGCGCTAGAAGTCCGCAGCACGTCCGGCCCCAGGCGCACGGCCGTCGCACCCGCATCCGACAGCGCGGCGAGTTCCTCGTCGGTGATCCCGCCCTCCGGACCCACCACCAACGTGACCGAATCAGCTTCGGCCACAGCCAACTCGGTCAGGCGTCGGGTCGCCGATTCGTGCAACACGAGCACCACCGGCTGGTCGCGCAGTCGGTCGGCCAACTCGGCCGTCGACACCGGCCCGCTGACCTCGGGAATCCGGGGTCGCCGGGACTGCCGGGCAGCTGAGCGCGCCACCGCCCTCCATCGCCGCAGACCCTTGTCGACCTTGGCAGCCGTCTCCCAGCGCGCCACGCACCGCGCCGCCTGCCACGCCACGAAGCCGTCGGCACCGGCCTCGGTGGCCAGTTCGATCGCCAGCTCGGAGCGATCCGACTTGGGCAGCGCCTGCACCACGGTGACGGTCGGTGACGGGGGTCGCACGAAGCGCCGGTCCAGCACCCGCGCGGTCAACCTGCCCTTGCCGACCTCGGCGACCTCGCAGTGCGCCAGTTCTCCGGCGCCGTCGCTGAGCTGGAGCCGCTCACCGGGCCGGATGCGGCGCACATTGGCGGCGTGAAAGCCCTCGTCGCCCTCGACGACCGCGAGTTCACCGATTGCAGGCAGGGCGTCGACGTAGAACATGGCGGCGGTCACGGCTCGTACACCCGAAACTGCGCTGGGGGTCGTCGATCGCGGTTCGGAGACGCAGCCCTCAGCGCAATCTCGCGCATAGGCTTCGGCACGGGCGCCGCCCTGTCAGCGGCCGCTGAACGTCTCACGCAGCCGGCTGAACAGCCCGCCGCCGCTCGTGGCGGTCGGCTGGGCGGAGCGCACTTCGGGGACGTCGCGGGCCCGCTTGGCCTTGAGTTTGCGCAACAGTTCAGCGTCCTCGTTGTCCAGCCGCGACGGCACCACGACATCGATGTGCGCATGCAGGTCGCCCCGCACCCCGGAGCGCAGGTGCGGCATGCCGTGACCGCGCAGCGTGACGATGCCGCCCGGCTGGGTGCCGGACGGGATCGCGATCTCGGTCGGGCCGTCGAGGATCGCGTCGACGGTGACGGTGGTGCCCAACGCCGCGTCGACCATCGGAACCGAGATCGTGCAGTGCAGGTCGTCGCCGTCGCGCAGGAAGGTGGGGTGCGGCTGCTCGTGCACCTCGACGTACAGATCGCCTGCGGGTCCCCCGCCGGGTCCGACCTCGCCCTGCGCGGCCAACCGCACCCGCATGCCGTCGCCGACGCCGGCCGGGATCTTCACGCTGATCTCGCGGCGGGCCCGCACGCGGCCGTCGCCGCCGCAGCGGTGGCAGGGATCGGGGATGACCTCGCCGACGCCGCCGCACACCGGGCAGGGCCGCGACGTCATGACCTGGCCCAGCAGCGAACGCTGCACCGTCTGGATCTCGCCGCGACCGCCGCAGGTGTCGCAGGTCACCGGGCTGGAATTGCCGTGTGTGCCCTTGCCGTGGCACAGGTCGCACAGGATCGCGGTGTCGACGGTCACCTGCTTGGTCACGCCGGTGGCGCACTCGGACAGGTCGAGTCGCATGCGCAGCAGCGAATCCTGACCGGGCCGCACCCGGCCGACGGGCCCCCGTGTGGTGGTGCCGCCGCCGAAGAACGCCTCGAACACGTCGCCGAGGCCCCCGAAGCCGCCGGAGAACCCGGCTCCGTTTGCCGCCGATGCCAGCGGGTCGCCGCCGAGGTCGACGATGCGGCGTTTCTCCGGATCGCTGAGCACCTCGTAGGCGGCGCTGATCTCCTTGAACCGTGCCTGGGCCCCTTCGTCCGGGTTGACGTCAGGATGCAGTTCACGCGCCAGCCTGCGATAGGCGCGCTTGATCTCCGCATCGGTCGCGCCCTTGCTCACTCCGAGCAGCCCGTAATAGTCGCGTGCCACGCTGACTTGCCTGACCTTCCACCAGTGCCGGTGTCTACCGGCTGCCTAAGACTTCCCCGATATAGAGAGCAACCGCAGCGACATTAGCGATAGTTCCCGGATAGTCCATTCGGGTGGGGCCCAATACCCCCATGCCGCCGTACACCTTGCCCGAACTGCCGTACGCGGTCGTCACCACCGAAGTGCCCGCCATCTCCTCGGCCTCGGTTTCGTGGCCGATACGCACGGTCACCTTGCCGGCCTCCTGCTGTGCCGCCAAGAGTCGCAGCACCACCACCTGCTCCTCGAGCGCCTCGAGCACCAACCGCAAGGAGCCGCCGAAGTCGGCGGTGTTGCGGGTGAGGTTGGCGGTGCCGCCCAGTAGCAGACGCTCCTCGCGGTGCTCGACCAACGTCTCGACCAGCACGGTCGCCGACCGGCCGACCGCGTCGGCCAACCCGCCTTGCCCGTCGAGGTGCGATGCCAGGTCCGACACCGCGATCGATGCCGCCGCCAACGCTTTGCCCTCGAGAGCCTGTCCGAGCAGGTCGCGCAGTTTGATCACGTCGTGCTCGTCGAGGGCGTCGCCGAGTTCGACGATGCGCTGGTCGACCCGGCCGGTGTCGGTGATCACCACGAGCAGCAGCTTGGCCGGGGTGAGCGCGACCACCTCCAGACGACGGACCGTCGAGGTGGACAGCGTCGGGTACTGCACGATCGCGACCTGGCGCGTCAGCTGCGCGAGCAGCCGCACGGCGCGGCGCAGCACGTCGTCGAGGTCGTGACCGGATTCCAAAAACGACAGGATCGCCCGGCGCTCCGAGGCGGACAGCGGCTTGACTTCGTCAATGCGGTCGACGAACTCGCGATAGCCCTTCTCGGTGGGCACGCGCCCCGAGCTGGTGTGCGGCTGGGTGATGTAGCCCTCGGCCTCCAGTACCGCCATGTCGTTGCGCACCGTCGCACTGGACACCCCGAGGTTGTGCCGCTCGACGAGCGTCTTCGACCCGATCGGCTCCTTGGTGGCCACGAAGTCGGCGACGATCGCGCGCAGCACCTCGAACCGGCGGTCGTCGGCGCTACCCATGTCTGCTCACCTGCCCCTCGCATCGCGTTCGACCTATTTTACGGGCACCAGCAGCGTCGATAGCGTCCGAGCGGCTGTGGCCCCGTGCGCGGGTCCGGTGCACTAACCTGCTACGTGTTGCCGGCGTGACATCCATCGGGGGGGACGACGCGAAGGACGTTGACCCGATGATCTTCAAGGGAGTGCGGGAGGGCAGACCCTATCCCGACCACGGACTGTCGCATCGCCAGTGGGCGCAGATCCCCCCGCGCCAGATCCGGCTCGACGAGTTGGTCACCACCACCACGGTGCTCGCGCTCGACCGATTGCTGTCCGAGGATTCGACGTTCTACGGCGACCTGTTCCCGCACGCGGTGCGATGGAAGGGCATCATCTACCTCGAGGACGGCTTGCACCGCGCGGTGCGGGCCGCGTTGCGCAACCGCACGGTGCTGCATGCGCGCCTGTTCGACATGGACGTTGCGTCAACGGCCGACGCGTGGGCCTAGGCGTCACAGGTTCGGACACGGTTTCACCGAACCGATTGACCCGCATGTCCTTTCGACGACGGCGCGCCGGCGGCCTCTCCCAAGTCCGCGCCCAAGTCCGCGCCCAGGATGCGGTCCGACAACAAGCCCAGGCATGACAGGTTGGGGAAGCCCGGCCCCTGCGTGAGTCCGGCCAGACCCGGCAGGAAAAGCTTCGGCCGCAACCCGGACACGGCGAGGTCGTCGCCGATGGCCTCCTGCAACACGTCCGGGGTCAGCGGCGCGCCAAGACCCAGTTCCAGCAGATCCAACGCGTCCTGGCCGAGCAGCGGCACGAACCACATCGCGTCGGCACCCGAACCGTCGATCACCAGATCGAATCCATGCACCGTCTCGAGCGACTCACCGCCCGCAGTTGTGCTCAGCGTCAACCGGATCCGGCCCTCGCGGGCGACTGCGTGCGCGACTCGGCCCCGTAGGTGGCGGATCCGGTCGTCGGCGAGCAACGCCTCCTGGACGCGCGCCGAGAACACCCCCCGATCGGTCCGCAGGAGCGCGTCGCGTCGCTCGGCCATCGTCAGGCTGGTCCAGCCGGTGGGATCGGAAAACAGCGTGTTCTCGAAGAAACCCTCACCGCGGGTGAACAGCGTCACCTGCGGCGAGATCACTGTGATCGTCGAAACCCGGTGCCGGAAGAGCTCATTGAGCATCGACGCCGCGGTCTCTCCCCCGCCGATGACGGCCACGCGTTCGGCGCGGATCAGCTCGTGCTGCGCCGCGCGATGCCAGAACTGCGCGATCGAGAGCACCCGCGGATTGCCGGGCAGGATGGAGCGCTCCGGCTGGCCGGGGCCGGTGATCATCAACCCCTCGGCGGTCACGGTGCGGTCGGGCGTGTGCAGCGCCCACCGCGGTTCGCCGGATTCGGTGTCGGCTGTTTCGATCGAGATGCCCCGCACCTCGCCTCGGACCACGTTCATCTCGACATTGCCCGCGACCCAACGCAGGTACTGGCTCCACCTGCGATGGGTGGGAGCGGGCCTTCCGCGGTCGACCCATTCGGCGAACTGGCCCGTCGAGATCAGGTACTGCTGCCAGCTGTGCCGGGTCATGCGCTCGTCGAGTTCGGCATTGCGGCGCGGTACCAGCGCCGAGCGGTACGGGAAACCGACGTCCTTCTCCGGGCTGGTGCCCAGCCGGTGTTGTCCGTCGGTCCAGCCGCCGTCGGCCTGCCAGTTGGCGGCCACGCCCGTCTTCTCGACGGCGACGACCTCGGGCACGTCGATGCCCATGTCGCGGAGTTCAGCGGCCTTGGCGGCGAGGGCGACGGCCTTCGCACCCGCGCCCACCACCGCCAGTGTCCGGCTCATGAAACGACCTCTCGGAGCGATTCCTGCCACATCGCCTGCAGTGCGGCGACGTCTTCGGCGGTCAGAATGTCGGGAAGCGTGCGCCATTGCGTGCCGAGCACCGGGGAGTCGCTGTCGCCGAGCACCGCAGCCAGCACGGTCAGTTCGTGCCGGACCGCGAGCCGCGGCTCGGGCAGCGGCGACACCCCCGCCAGCAGTGCCCGGTCCGGGCGCAGCGCACCGCCGTCGAAGCCCGCGTGCACGCGGCCAAGGAAGTTGAGCAACACCTGCGGTTCGGGCAGCGCCGCCAGGCGTTCGGCGGTTTCGGGACGCAGATAGCGCAGCAGTCCGTAATCGATTCCGTCGCCGGGGATCTCGCCGACATCGCGGGCCGTCTGCACCCGCAGCGGATAGATCGCGGTGAGCAGACCGACGGTGTCGGAGGTGTCGACGGTGTCGAGGGTGGCGACGAGGCTGTCGGCGCGCCCGTGGGTCTCCAAGGCCAGCAGCGGCGGTGGGGTGTCCTGGCCGCGCTGCAGCCGCCAGCGGGTGACGGTGCGCGCGGCTGCCGCGGCCAGCAGGTGTGGGGTGGGTTCGGATGCGTTGAGCAACCGCACGGTCAGGGCCGTGTCGGCCACCGCCATGGAGACGACGACGTCGCCGAGCCGATCGGTCTGAGGGCACAGCCGGCGCGCCCCGAGCGGCGGGTCCGCGCCTTCGAGTTGGGCCGCCCAGAAGTCGGCCGTGTCAAGTGTGTACGCCCGCTCGCGCAGCAGCCTCGACCAGCGCCGGTAGCTGGTGTGCTCCCGGATGGGCGCCGGCTCGCGGCCGGACGCGACGGTGTGCCACGCCGCGTCCAGTTCGGCCAACACGATCCGCCAGGACGCCGGGTCCGCCGCCAACACGTGGGCGCTCAGCAGCAGGATGCCGGGGCCGCCGGGCGGGTGCAGCCACACCGCGGCGAGCATCGAACCCCGTTCGGGGTCAAGGCGTTCCACCGACCGACGAGCCTGTTCGGAAACGGCCTGAACGAGGGTGGCGTCCGTATCGCCGTGCACGAGCACCTTGGTCAGCGGATCGCGTGCCTCCTGCTCGACGAGCGTCATCGTCTGCCGGTCCAGCCGGCTCCGCAGCACCGGATGACCCTCGATCACCGCGCGAAGGATCTGCTGGAGTCGCTCTCCGGTGATGCCGTCGGGCAACCGGATCGCCTCGGTCTGCGCCAGCCGCCGCGGGTCGCCGCGCTCGTAGAGCCAGTGCGCGTTGGGCAGCACGGGGGCGGGCCCGCCGGGGTCGTCGTCGTGTCCGGCGACCGCCGACTCGTTCTCGACGGCCTCCGCGAGCTCCCGCAATGTCGCGCACTGCAGCATCAACTTGGCGCGCAACGGGATTCCGCGCCTGCGGGCGGCCTGCACCACCGAGAGCGCCACGATGCTGTCCAGGCCCAATGCGAGGAGGTCCGCGTCGACGTCGATGGTGCGGCTGTTGGTGGCGTCGGGGCCGTCGAGCAGCTCGCAGAGCACGGCCGCCAGCGCCTTCTCGGTCTCGGTCTCGGGGGCGGTGCATGGACCCTCCGCGACCGCGATGGCGTTCAGTGCGGCCTCGTCGACCTTGCCATGCGCGGTCAGCGGCATCCGGTCGACGACCACGATCGAGTGCGGAACCATATAGCGCGGCAGCCGTTTTGACACCAGGGCGCGCAGTTCTGAGACGGCGGGTGCGGGCTCGGCGGCGACGAATGCCACCAATTGCGGCCCCCACCGTTGTCGGCGCACCGCAACGTGGGCATGCCCTACCGCGGGATGGCTGTGCAGCACCGCCGCGATCTCCGTCGGCTCGACGCGGAACCCGCGGATCTTCACCTGCGCGTCGGAACGCCCGAGGAACTCCAGCGCCCCGTCGGGTTGGCGCCGCACCACGTCACCGGTCCGGTACATGCGCTCGCCCTGCCCGAACGGGTCGGCCACGAACCGGCACGCGGTCTCGGCGAACCGGCCCAGATAACCGCGGGTCAATTGAGCGCCCGACAGGTACAACTGGCCCGGCACTCCGTCGGGAACCGGCCGCAGCCACGAGTCCAGTACGTAGGCCCTGCTGGGTGACGTGGGATGCCCGATGGTCGGCCGATCGTGCTCGGCGATGGTGGCGACGACCGCCTCGACTGTGGTTTCAGTTGGGCCGTAACAGTTGTAGGCCGCCATGCCGGTGCGCGCACATTCGTCACGGATCAGGTTCCACGCCGGTATCCCGACGGCCTCGCCGCCGAGCGCCAGCACCCCGAGCGGCACCGTGGTGAGCAGTCCGACCGCGTGCAGTTGGGCAAACATCGAGGGGGTGGTGTCGATCAGGTCGATCCCGTACCGGCCGATGGTCTCGACCAGGGCCTGGGCGTCACGCTGGACGTCGTCGTCGACGATGTGCACCGCGTGACCGTCGAGCAGAGCCGCCAGCGGTTGCCAGGCGGCGTCGAAGGTGAACGACCAGGCGTGCGCCACCCGCAGCGGGTGGCGCAGCCGAGCCGCAGCCGGGCGCAACACGTTTCGGGCGTGGTCCTCGGCGTAGGCCAGCAGCGCCTGGTGGGTTCCGATGACGCCCTTCGGCCTGCCGGTGGTGCCGGAGGTGAACACCATGTACGCGGTCTGGCCCGGCAGCGCGGCCACCGGCCGGAAGTCCTCGGCGGGCTCGGCCGTGGCCTCGGCGAGCAACTCGTCGTCGATGACGACCGCCGCGCCGCACTGGTCGAGGATGTCGGCGATCCGCTCCGCCGGCATCCCGGGATCCAGCGGCACGATGACGCCGCCGGCCTTCAGCACCGCCAGCATCGCGACGACATACCGCGGTCCCCGCGAAAGGCGAATCGCGACAGGCGTTTCGACGCGTACGCCCTTCGACACCAGCGCGGCGGCGAGCTGATCGGCCGCCTCATCGAGTTGCCGGTAGGTGAGTTCGCCGCCGGACCAACTCAGCGCCGGAGACCCCAAGCGCGCACTCGCGGTTTCGGCGAACGCGGTGTGCACGCCGAGATGTTCGCTGGCCGGTGCGGGGCGGGCGGTCGCGATGCCGCCCTCGCCGTCGAGCAGGACACTGACCTCGCGCAGCGGGCGATCCCACCCGGTGACCAATCGCTGGGTCGTGGTGAACAACCTGTGCCCGAGCGACTCGGGACTCATCTGGCCGAGCGCCCCCTCGACGACCTCGACCAGGACCGTGAGCTCGTCGTCGATCAAGTGCGCGGCGATGGTGACCGGAAAGTGCGACACGCTCTCCAATGCCGCCGGCCGGAATGTCGCGCCGTTGGCGACGAAGTCGCCGTCGCCAACCAGGCCGCCCGGCGGGAAGTTCTCGTAGACGAGCAGGGTGTCGTACATCTCGCCGATGCCACCCAGGGACCGCAGTTCGTTGTGGGGTAGGTATCCGTGGTCGCGCAGTTTGGCCGCTTCACGTTGCAGCGCAACACATTGCGCGCCCACCCGGACGGATGGATCCAGCCGGACCCGCAGCGGCACCGTGTTGATGAAGAGCCCGACCATGGTTTCGACACCGGACAGCTCGCCGGGACGCCCCGACACCGTCACGCCGAACACCACATCGGCGCGGTCGGTGAACGTCGAAAGCACTGTCGCCCAAGCCATCTGGACCAGGGTGTTGACCGTCACACCGAGAGTGCGGGCGGCCTCCGCCAGTCGCCGCGTCGTGTCCCGATCCAGGCTCAGCTCGGTGCGGTGCGGTTCGCCGGTGGGCGGTTCCCCCGAGGTGAGGGCGGGCGTGACGAGCGTCGGACCGTCGAGGTCGGCGAGGTGCTCACGCCACAGAGCGCGGCTGGTCTGCTGATCGCGGCCGGCGAGCCAACCGATGTAGTCGCGGTACGGGCGCGGCGGCGGAGGGAGCACGGCCGGGTCACCGCCCGAGCGGTACAGCGAGATCAGCTCGCCGACGAACAGGGGCAGCGACCAGCCGTCGATGATGATGTGGTGGGCGACGACGACAAATCGCCAGTGCGATTGGGACACCTCGATCAACAGGAACCGGATCGCCGGTCCACGTTCGAGGTTGAACGGCCTGCGCCGTTCGTCGGCCTCCAGCGCATCGACCTCGTCGGCCGTCGCGGTGATGTGCCGCCATGGCAGCTCGACGCGGTTCGGCACGATCTGGACCGGCTTGCTCTGTGCCCGAACGAAACTCGCACGCAGGTTGGGATGGCGGTCGAGCATCGCCGCGGCGCACTCGCGCAGCAGGTCCGCGTCGAGCGAGCCGGTGACGTCGGCCGCCATGGTGATGACATAGGGGTCGTCGCCGCCATCCTCGGCGGCGCTCAGCTGAGCCAGCGAAAACAGTCCCTGCTGCAGCGGGCTGAGCGCCATCACGTCCTCGATGGCGACCGTCGGTCCGGCCTTGGTTGAGGTCACGTCGCGCCCTCTTGCGACGCCGACCACATCGACGTGACCGCCGCCAACTCGTCGGCCGACAGTCCGGAGGCCGCCATCGGCTCGTGATGGACGTCGGGCGTCTCGGTCCCCGCGTCGGCGTCGACCTTGGCTGCGAGCTCGTGGATCGTGGGGTGCTCGAACACCATTCGCGCGGTGAGCGCCAGTCCCGCGTCGCGGGCGCGGGCGGCGAGCTGGACCGCGAGGATGGAATCGCCCCCGAGCTCGAAGAAGTCGTCGGTGCGGTTCACCTCGGGCACGTCCACGACGTCGGCGAGCAGCGTTGCCAGCACCCGTTCGGTTCCGGTGCGCGCGGATTCGGCCGGACCCGCCGGCGCCGGCGGGCGACGCTGCTCGACGACTTCGATGTACTCCAGTTCACCGTCGGCGGTCCAGCGCCCGCGCCTGCCCGTCGCACGAAGGTCGGCGCCCGTCTCGTCGATGACGTGCTCGTAGACGTCGCCGACCACGCCGATCGCCACCGGATCGCGCCAGCCGTCGAGCACGCTGGCCGATGCCGCCGCGCTGAACCGCCGCACCAGGTGGCGCTCGTCGCGGTCGGCGATCTGCACATCGCGCACCCGTTGGCCGGGATCCTCGGCGAAGGCGGCCAGCACGCGGTTCAGCCAACGGACGAACCGTTCGGCGGTGCTGCGCCGGTACAAGTCGGTGCGATAGATGACGTGACCGCGGTAGCCGTCCTGGGCGCCGAAGAAGTTCACCGACAGGTCGGCGTGCGCGACGTCGAACGGCGGCTCGAGCGCGGTGAACGTGGTGTCGCCGTCCGGCCGCGACTCGATCACCTGGTCGGCGGGCAGCGCCTCCCGCACATGCACGACGACACCGAACAGCGGGTTGCGCGACAACGACCGTGCCGGGCTGACCGCGTCGACCACCTGATCGAACGGGAGGTCCTGATGGGCGTACGCCTCCAGCGCGGTATCGCGGGCCCGGCGCAGCACCTCCCGCAGCGTCGGGTTGTCGGTCAGGTCGTTTCGCAGCACCACGATGTTGATGAAGAAGCCGACGAGCTGGTCGAGTTCGGCCTCGGTGCGGCCCGCGACCGGGGTGCCCAGGGGGATGTCAGGACGCTCACCGGCCTTGTGCAATGCGACCGCGACGGCCGCCTGCAACAGCATGAACTCTGTGACACCGAGTTCGGAGCTCAGTTCGGCGAGCTTGGCGCGGGTGGTGGCGTCGATACCGAACTCGACGGCGTCCCCCTCTCCGCTGAGTACCGGTGGGCGAGGGAAATCCGGTGCCAAGCCAGGGTTTTCGTGCATACCGGCCAACTGCTGGCGCCAGTAGTCGCGCTGCGCCGCGACCGGCCCGTCGGTTACGCCGAGCAGGGCCGCCTGCCACGCCGCGTAGTCGGCATACTGGACCGGCAGGGGCGCGAATCCCGGTGCCTCACCGGCGCGCCGGGCCCGGTAGGCCGTCAGCAGGTCGGTGAACAGCACCATCGCCGACCAGTGGTCGGCGGCGATGTGGTGAACCACCAGCGACACCACGTGCGCATCCGGCGTCGCCAGCACGGCGGCGCGAACGGGTGGGTCGGCTTCGAGGTCGAAGACGTGCCTGCGCTCCCTGCCGAGCTCGGTGTCCAGCCAGTCGTCGTCGGCGCCGTGGGCGCGGCGCACCGCGACCTCGAGATCGTCGTTGACAATCTGGTATGGCGCGCCATCGATTTCGCGGTATGTCGTGCGCAGCACCTCGTGCCGGGCCACCACGTCGTGTACCGCGTGCACAAACGCCTCGGTGTCGCAGGGCCCGTTGATGCGGGCCGCGAACGGGATGTTGTTGACCGGGCTCGGACCGTCGATGCGGTACTGGAACCACATGCGCAGCTGTGAGGCCGACATGAGCAGCGGTCCGTCGTGCGGGACGGGGACCAGCTTGGGGCGGGTGGGGCCCTCGGCGGCGGAGCACGAGTCGATCCGTTGGGCCAGGGCAGCCACGGTGCCCAGCTCGAAGACCGCGCGCACACTGATGTCGACGTTGAACGCAGTGCGCACCCCGGCAACGAGTTTCGTGGCCAACAGCGAATGGCCGCCGAGGTCGAAGAACGAGTCGTCGGCGCCGATGCGGTCGCGTTCGAGGAGTTCGGCGAACAGGTCGGCGACCCGGCGTTCGGTACCCTCGGCCGGCTCGCGGAACGCGGCACCGGAGCCGATGTCGGGCTCAGGCAGTGCCGCCCGGTCGATCTTGCCGTGCGCGGTGATCGGGATCTCGTCGATCACGACGTAGGCGGCCGGAGTCATGTACTCCGGCAGTGCGGCGGCGACCCGGTTGCGGATTCGCTCGACGTCCACGGATTCGACGTCCTCGGCCGGGGTGACATAGCCGACGAGGCTCTTGCCGATACTGGGCAGATCGCTGACCACCACGACCGCCTGGCCGACACTGGGGTCGACGGAGATCGCCGCCGCCACTTCGCCGAGTTCGATGCGGAAGCCACGGATCTTGACCTGCTCGTCGGCGCGGCCGACGAACTCGATGTCGCCGTCGCCGTTGCGACGGGCCAGGTCACCCGATCGGTAGAGCCGGCCGCCGGCGCTGAACGGATCGGCGACGAACCGCTCCGCGGTCAGCTTGGGCCGATCGTGATAGCCGTGCGCGACATGCGTTCCGCCGATGTAGATCTCGCCGATCACTCCGACGGGGACCGGCCGCAGGGCGTCGTCGAGCAGGTGGATCTGGGTGTTGATCTTCGGCTTGCCGATGGGCACGATGCGGGTGCCCTGCTTACCTTCGACCTTGTAGCGGCTCGCGTTGATGACCGTCTCGGTCGGTCCGTAGAAGTTGTGCAGCAGTGCGTCGAAGGTGGCGTGGAACTTGTCGGCCAGCTCGCCGGGCAGTGCCTCGCCGCCGATGGGCACGCGTTGCAGGGTCCGCCACTGGTTGACGCCGGGCAGCGACAGAAACAGGCCCAGCAGAGAAGGCACGAAATGCATTGAGGTGATGCCCTCGTCGTGCAGCAACTCGGTGAGGTATCCGACGTCGCGCAGACCGTCCGGGCGCGGAATCACCAGCCGGCCCCCACACGCGAGCATGCCGAAGATCTCGGCGATCGAGACGTCGAAGCTCGGTGATGCGACCTGCAGCAGCCGCTCGTCCTCGTCGATTTCGTACTCGCCCTTGAACCAGACGAAGTACTCGGCGACGGGCCGGTGAGGCACCGGAACACCCTTGGGCAGGCCGGTCGAACCCGAGGTGTAGATCAGGTAGGCGGTGCTGTCCGGGTACAGCGGGCGCACGCGCTCGAAGTCGGTGGGGTTGGTGGTGCGGTACCCGTCGAGGTCGGTGATCGGTTGGCTGATGGTCAGTTTCGGATCGGAGTCCGACAGGATGAACGTCAGCCGATCCTCGGGGTAGGTCGGGTCGACGGGCTGGTACACCGCGCCCGCCTTGATCACCCCGAGCGCGGTGATCACCAGCTCCAGTGAGCGGTCCAGCAGCACCGCCACGCGGTCCTCGGTGCCGATGCCCCGCTCGATGAGCCAGTGCGCCAACCGGTTCGCCGACTCGTTGAGCTCCTGGTAGCTGTAGTTCCGTCCCTCGTAGACCACGGCGACCGCGTCGGGTGTGCGGGCGGCCTGCGCCTCCACCAGTGCCGTCATCGTCGCCGGGGCGGTGTCGAACTCCTCTCCCGCCGAGACCCGGCGCAACCATTCGGCGTCGCCGGGGCCCATCAGGTTTAGTGCGCTGATGGGAAGATCGGGACGCCGCAGCGCGTCGTCGAGCAGCACCGCGTAGTGCTCGAGCATCTGGCGTACCAGCGCCGCGTCGAGGACCTCGACGAGGTACTCGGCCTCCACCACGACCCCGGGCGCGTCGAACTCCACCATGAAGCCCAACGGCAGCTGGGTGAGATGACTGCGCAATTCGGCTCGGCGGCAGGTGATCCCGGGCGGCTTGAAGCCCTGGCGGTCCGCCCCGCGCGCACCGAAGGTCACCCGCGTCATCCGCTCCACACCGTGGCGGCGATCCGGGTTCAGTTCGCGCACCACCCTGTCCAGGTTCACCCGCTGATGGGCGAACGCACTGACCGCGGTGTCACGGGCATGTGCGAGGACGTCGCGGAAGCTCTCGTGAGCGCCGGGGCGCAAGCGCAGGGCCACCGTGTTGCCGTAGTAGCCGATCACGTCCTCGACGTCGGACGTGCGGTTGAGAACCGGTGTGGCGACCAGGAAGTCGTCGGCGTGGGTGTAGCGCTGCAGCAGCACCCCGAAGGCCGCAAGCAGCACCATGTACGGTGTCGCGCCGGCCTCCTTGGCCAGCGTGGCGACCCGCTCGACAGTCGCGTCCGGTAACTGCAGCGTCAGCCGCTGCGAGCGCCAGTTCGTCGGCACCGCAGAGCCGTTCGGACCCGGCAGCTCCAGCGGCTCCGGCGGATCGGCGAGCGTTTCGCGCCAATGGTCCAAGTCCTCGTCGACCGGGCCGAGCGTGTGGGACGGCGGTGTGACCGCGGGGGCCAGTGCTTCACCGACGTACGCGCTGGTGAGATCGCCGAAGAAGACCTGCCAGCAGCCATCGTCCCAGGCGATGTGGTGCGCGACGAGCAGCATGACGTGTTCGTCGGGGGCGGTGCGCACGACGGTGAGCCGCAGCGGCGAGTCGGTGCCCAGGTCGAAGGGGGCGCCGAACTCACGCTGGGCCAGCACCTCGAGGCGGAGCCGGCGCGCATGCTCGGACAGCTCGGTCAGGTCGTGCACGGTCCAGCCCGGGGTCAGGTCGTCGTGGACGGTCGGCTGGGGTTCGCCGTCGTCGTCGATGCCGTAGGTGGTGCGCAGCGTGGCGTGTCGTGCGGCAACGGCGTTGACGGCGTCGTGCAGCCGGGCGACGTCCAGGTCACCGGTGAGCCGGTAGGACAGGCAGATGTTGAGGATGGCACCCGTCGGGTCGGCGGCTTGGACGAACCACATGCGGCGCTGTCCGTCAGCCAGTCCGGCGTGGACAACGTTCGACGTGTTCTGAGTGCGCAGTCCGCGCTCGGCGAGCTTGCGGCGCAGCAGCTCCAGCCGGCGGTCTTCGGCCTGCCCGCGGATAGCGACGGAGTCAGTCAGGTCGGTCACGGGTGGTTCACCTTCTCGGATCGTTCTGTGCTGTCGAGGTCGACGATGAGTTCGCCGGCGGTGATGCCGCCGAGCAGGACGGCCAGCGACACCTTGTGGCCGGTCGCCCGCTGCAGCCGCGTACGGAGGTCCAGGGCCAGCAGTGAGTCCACCCCCAGGTCGAGCAACGATGTGTCGAGGTCGATCGAGCCCGCATCGAGGTTGAGTACCGCCCCAAGCTCCGCCCTGACCAGCGCCGTGGTGTCGGCGGCGGGTTCGGTTGTGGGCGTGCCCTTCTCGGCGGACTCGGCGGTCCGGCTTTCGAGGAACACCCGCAACCGGTCCCGATCCGCACTGAACAACAGCGGGTCTTGGCTGTGGTCGCGCAGGCTGGCCTCGACGACGGCCTCCGGCGACATCGCCAGCAACCCCGACCGCTCGATCTTGGTGACCTCGGCTGCGTCGGCGATCCCGCTGCCGCGCCACAGTCCGAACCTGGCCGCGACGCAGTGCTGCCCCTTGGCCCGCAGCTGGCCCGCCATCACGTCCAGCATCCGATTGGCGGCCGAGTACGCCGCGTGTCCGCGCCCGCCCCACACGCCGGACACCGAGGAGCACACCAGGATTCGAGCGTCGCGGCGCATCGGCCAGAGCTCGGCCATTCCGGCAAGTCCACCGATCTTGGCGGCCGCCGCTTCGGTGAACGCCTCCGGTGTGAGCGCGCCGCGATCGGCGAAGGTCGCCGCGCCCGCGGCATGGATGAGCAGGGACGCGCCGTCGCCGCCGAACTCCTCGGCCGCGATGGCCACCTGCTCGGTGCAGGTGATGTCGCAGCGCGGCGCGACCACGTCGAGATCGGTTGCGAGCCCCGCGAGTTCGGCTTTGAACGCGTCATCGACGCCGCGACGGCTGAGCAGCACGATGCGGCGTGCCCCGTGGGCGGCCAGATACCGCGCGAAATGCCCGCCCACCGCCCCGTTACCGCCGGTGATCACGACGTCGTCGAACACGCCGGGCGCCGAGAGCCACGACGGTGCGGGCTCCACAGCCTCTCCGACGGAGCGCAGGAAAACCATTGGGCCCGAACCATCGTCGCGCACTGCCGTCTCATCGGCGCCGGACAGGAGCGCGCCTACCGCCGCAGCGGTGAGGGCGTCGTCGGGTTCCCAGCACGGCAGGTCGAGATGCCTGAACGCCTGCTCGGGTCGCTCGAAGCCCAGACTGCGGTGCATCGCCGCCAGCGCGGTCTGCGCGGGCAAAGCGACCGGCTCCCCGGCCTGGACCTGCTCACCGCCGACCGTCACCAGGCACACCGTGCGGCAGTGGGGTCCTGGCAGGTCCACGTAATCGAGCAGGCCCTCGCCGACGAGCTGGGAGATCTCCTGGGCGGCGCGTTCGGCGTCGGGATGGTCCAGCAGGGGCGCGACCGCGACGACCACCTCGGCCTCGCCCGGCTCGACGACTTCGGATCCGTTGTGTTGCAATGCCACCCGCAATCGCTCACCGAGCGGCCCGCACGGACCGGCAAGCTCGACGACCGCGACGCTTTGCCCGGCGTCCTTCGATCGCGCAGCGGTGAGGTCCCATTTCTCGCGGGCGACGGTGATCCCGTGAACCGGGGCCAAGGGCTGCGGTTGTGCCCACAGCCGCACCGCACGCATCGGCGCGTTCGGAAAGCCGCGCAACCGGGGTTGCGCGGCGACGTCGACCAGGTCGGTCCAACGGAATTCGGGATTGGCCACCGCGGCGGCGGCGATGTTGGCCGACACCGCGTCGATGAGCGAAAGGTCACGATGCCCCGACCCGAAGACCAGTGAGTCCTCGTCGGCCAGCAGGTCCCCCAACGCGAAGAGCAGGGCCGGATGCGCCGACATCTCAATGTAGGCCGCGGCACCTCGGCGCCCCGCGGCCGCGACCGCGCGGTCGAATCGCACGGTGTTGCGCAGGTTCTCGTACCAGTAGGAGGAAAAGCAGGTGCCCGCGGGCACTACCTCGGCGTTGGTGGAACCGATGAACTCGATTGGAGCGTCGACGAACTCGCCGTCCGGGAGCATCGCAAGCAGATCCTCGCGCACCCGCTCCAGCGCACTGGTGTGTCCGGGGTAGTCGACGTCGAGTTCGCGGGCGAACAGCCCCTGTTCGGTCGCGGCCGCCACGAGCGCGCCGATCGCGGCGCGCTCCCCCGACACCGCCACCGACGCGCCGGCGTTGACCGCCGACACCTCGAGCCAACCCGGGGTCGACTCCATCAACCGCTCGGCGTCCGCCAGCGAAACTCCCAGCGCCGCCATACCGTAGTCACCGGAGAGCCGCTCGACGGCCTTGGCGCGGGCGACGACCACCGCGGCCGCGTGAGGCAGCTCGATGCTTCCGGCGACGTAGGCGGCGGCAACCTCACCGAGGCTGTGCCCGACCACCAGGTCGGGCACGATTCCGCAGGAGCGCCACATGTGCGCCAGCGCGACGGCATGGGTGAACTGCGCCGACTGGATCTGCGTCTGCGACCAGAGCCCGCCGTTGGTCTCAGCGGTCAGGTACGGCAGCGGCGAGGGCTCCCCTGCTGCGACGAACGCCTCGGCGCACCGGTCGACGTGCATGCGGTACACCGCAGACTCCCGGTAGCCGTCCGCCCCCATCGACGGCCACTGGTTGCCCTGCCCCGGGAAGACGAAAGCCGTTCGCGCCCCAGTTGCTTGCGACGAGCGCGCCACCAACGGATGCGAACCGCCGTCGGCGATCGCGCGGAGACCTGCGGCCAGTTCTGCGGTGGTGGCGGCGCGCACCACCGCGCGGTGCCTGCGCACCCGCCGGGTCCGCAACAAGGCCGCAGCGACCGCCGCCACGTCCGGCTCACGATCGAGATAGCGCAGTATCGCCGCGGCGTCGGCGGCGAGGAGTTCCTCGGCGTGCGCACTCAGCACGACGGGCACCCGGCCGTCGGGGAAACCGATGGACATCACGCCGCCTCGGGCGGGATCGACGGCACCGACACGATCACATGGGCGTTGGTGCCGCTCATGCCGAACGCGGTGACGGCGGCCAACCGCTCACCGTTGACGGCCGGCCAAGGAGTCAGCTCCGATGCGAGCCGCAACCCCTGGCTGTCCCAGTCGATTTCGCGGCTGGCCTCGTCGGTGTGCAAGGTGGCGGGGATCGCGCCGTGTTCGGCGGCGATGAGCACCTTGGCCAGGCCGAGCCCGCCCGCGGCGGCCTGCGTGTGGCCCAGATTCGACTTCACCGAGCCGAGCAGTGGGCCTTGGCCGGGCCGGGTGGCGCCGTAGGTCCCGGCCAGCGAGATCAGCTCCGTGCGATCCCCGAGCCGGGTACCGGTGCCGTGCCCTTCGACCATCCCGATGTCCTGCGGGCGCAGAACGCTCTGTTCGAGCGCCCGCGCGAACAACCGCGCCTGCGCCTGCCCGCTCGGCGCGGTCAGGCCGACGGAGCGGCCGTCCTGGTTGAGGCAGGTCGCCCGCAATTCGGCGAGGACATGGCGTCCGTCGCGGAGCGCCCGCGACCGGCGCTGCAGGACGAACATGGCCGCGCCCTCGGCCCACACGGTGCCGCTGGCTTGAGCGCTGTAGGGCCGGCAGTGGCCGTCGTCGGAGAGCGCGTGTTGTTTGGAGAATTCGACGAAGAAGCCGGCCGAACCCATCACACAGACACCTCCGGCCAGTGCCAGGTCGCATTCTCCGGACCGCAGCGACTGCGTCGCGGTGTGGATCGCGGTCAGCGTCGACGAGCACGAAGTGTCGATGGTCAACGCGGGCCCGGCCAGGCCCAGGGTGTAGGCGATGCGCCCCGAGATCACGCCGAGCGCCGTGCCCGACATCAAATGCCCCGTGAGGTCGGACAATTCGGCCAGGTCGGGTCCGTAACCCATCACCGACGCGCCCACATAGCAGCCGGCGTCGTGACCCGCGAGGTCGTCGGGGTTGATGCCGGTGTTCTCCAGGGCCCGCCACGCCACGCGAAGCGCAACCCGCTGCTGCGGATCCATCGCGACCGCTTCCCGTGGCGAGATCCCGAAGAATTCCGGATCGAAATCGGCTGCCCCGGACAGGAATCCGCCGAGATCGTGGATGCGTTTGAATCCGTCGCGCACCGAACCGTCGAGAATGTCGCGGACCGGCCATCCGCGGTCCCGCGGAAACGGGCACAGCCCCTCGCGTCGGTCGACCAACAGGTCCCAGTAGTCCTCGGCGGTTTCGATCCCTCCCGGCGCCTCGATCGCCATGCCCACGATGACGATTGGATCGTCGCTGACGCCGTCGGGCGCGCTAACCGGCATTGACCAACTCCGCCACGGCATCGAGATGGTCGTTGATGTAGAAGTGCCCACCGTCGAACAACGACAGCGTGAAGGCGCCCGAAGTGTGAGTTTCCCATCCGCGCAACATGTCCGAGCTGATTCGGTGATCGTCGCGGCCACCGATGGTGTGAATGTCGGCGGCGAGGCGAGCGTCGGGCTCACACGCATAGCGGTTGAACGCCACATAGTCCGCCCGCACCGCGCGAACGAGCAAGTCGATGAAGTCCTCGTCGGCCAACAGGCGGGGGTCGGTTCCGCCGAGGTCGACCATGTTGGCGACGACTTCGGCCTCGGCGGTCGGCAGGCGCGGTGAGGTGGCGATGGTCGATGGCGCCTGGCTCGCCGAAACCCACAGCTGGCGAACGGGAACACCGGTGCGCTCGGCCACGCGGCCGAACTCGAACGCGATCACCGCACCCATGCAGTGGCCGAACAACCGCAGCGGCCCCAGTTCGGACCAGTTCCCCGCGGCGAACAGATCGGCGGCCAAGTCGGGCACCGTCTCCGGTGCGGGATGGCTCAGCCGGTCCGCGCGCTGCGGGTACTGGACCACGTACGCGTCGTCACCGGTGCGGGCCAACGCCGACGCGAACGGCCGGTAGGCCGCCGCCGCGCCGCCGGCATGAGGGAAGACGACGGTCGCACCGTGTGATGACTGCCCGGTGGAACGTTTGATCCAGGGTGCGAAGGTCAGCCGGCTCCGTTCGTCGATCATCGGGTCGCAGTCGCGTTGGGACGGCGTCGAAGACTGCGCAGGTACGGTGAGCGGGCCTGCGATTCCGCGGTGAGAACGCCCATGTATTCCTCCGTGTGATTAGCGCAGGCTGTCCTAAATCGGAAGTGAGGTTACCCTATCCTTCTCGACGCTGACACGCCACGTCGCCGCTGCGCCGAGGGCGATCCCGGCTCTCGCGCGCGTTTACTGCCTCGCGCAGCTGTACCGGTCCTGACGTGCGCGGCGAGCGGCTACCCGTCCGCGCGGCCATCACCCAGATACGGGTGCCCAACCCCACCGGCCGCGTGACGAGTGGCGGTCGCTACGTAACGTGAAGCCGTCGGTTACGAGCACACCTCTCGAAGGGATCGCGATGGATCTGGCAGGCGTCGGTATCTGGAGTTCGCAATTGCGCTACGGCGATCACGGCGAAGCGGCCGAGGCTGCCGCGGAGTTGGAGGATCTCGGGTTCTCGGCCCTGTGGATCCCCGACGTCGGCGGGCCGGTCCTCGATTCGGTGGAGAACCTGCTCTCGGCGACGAAGAGGGTGGTGATCGCAACCGGGATCCTCAACCTGTGGATGCATGAGCCCGCCGATGTCGCCGCTCGCTACGCGTCACTGACCGACACCCACGGCGAGCGCTTCCTGCTGGGCATCGGGGTCAGCCATGCGCCGCTGATCGACTTCAAAGAACCAGGGCTCTATCGCAAGCCACTCGCCGCGACCCGCAAGTACCTGGACGCGATCGATGCGACTCCGCAGCCGGTTCCGGTCGCCAACCGGGTGCTCGCGGCGCTGGGCCCGAAGATGCTCGAGCTCGCCGCGACCCGCGCACGCGGAGCGCACCCCTATCTGGTCACCCCGGACCACACGAGCTACGCCCGCGACCGGCTCGGCCAGGGCCCGCTGCTGCTCCCCGAGCAGACCGTCCTGCTCACCACCGACGCCGACCAGGCACGCGCGCTCGGAACCGATTGGCTGCGTTCGTATCTGGCGCTGCCCAACTATGCCAACAACCTTCTGCGGTCGGGCTTCAGCGAGGAGGACGTGGCGACGGTCAGCGACCGGTTGTTCGACGCGATCATCGCCTGGGGCGACGAGGAGACCGTGCTGAACCGCGTTCAGCAGCATCTCGACGCCGGCGCCGACCACGTATGCGTGCAGGTACTCACGGCAGATCCGCGGGAATTCCCGCGGGATCAGTGGCGCCGGCTGGCCAGTGCCCTCCGCTGAGGCCCTAGGCTGACGACTCGAGTTCGGAGAGTACTGCCGCGCTGTCCATCTCGGCGACCTCCAGGTACACCTCGGCAACCGCGTGGAGTCGCTCACCGTCGGGTTCGCGGCCGACGAGCCGTTCGGCGAGTTTCGCGACGCACCGGCTGGCGAACATGTCGGTGACCATCACCGTCGGGGTGTCCAGCCAGTCGCGCACCCGGGCGATCACCTGGGTGGCCAGCACGGAATCTCCACCGAGGGAGAAGAAGTCGTCGTCCACACCCACGCGAATGTCGTCGTCGGCGTCGAGCACGTCTTCGACGATCGCGACCAAAGCAGACTCCAATGGGGTGGCCGGCGCCCGATATGCCTGTGCCGCAGGGGGTTCGGTGTTGGCCAATAGGCACGCCACAGCCTTGCGGTCGATCTTGCCGTTGACGGTGAACGGGATGCGGTCGGCCACCGCGATGATCTTCGGAATCATGTGGGCGGGGACGAGATCGGCCATGGCTGCGGTGACCGTTCGCGCGTCGACCGCGGGATCATCGGTGCGCACCAACGCCGCGAGCACGTCACGCTCACCGGGGATGACGGCGGCCACCGCTGCGTCGACTCCGGTCACCCGCTTGAGCGCGGCCTCGACCTCGCCGAGTTCGATGCGGTATCCGCTGATCTTGACCCGGTGGTCGACACGGCCGACGAACTCGAGTGTCCCGCCGGGAAGGTAGCGCACGAGATCGCCGGTGCGGTACCAGATCCGACCCTCGTGTTCGACGAACTTCTCGGCGGTCAGATCCGGTCGGCCGCGGTACCCGCGGGCGATTCCGCGGCCGGTGAGCCACAGTTCGCCGGGGACCCAGTCGGGGCAGTCCGATCCGTCCGCGGCCACCACGCGGCAGGCGTTGTTCGGGAACGGGATGCCGTAGGGCACCGATGTCCAGTGCGCGGGCGGATCGCCGACCTCACAGATCGTGCCGTGCACCGCGGTCTCGGTCGCGCCGCCCAGTCCGGCGGCGCGCACGTTCGGGGCCGAGTTCCGCAGGGCCCGAATCAGTTCCGGCCGCACCCAGTCACCGCCGAGTAGGACGACTCGCAAGCTGGTCAGCCGGTCACCGCCGACCTCCAGCAGCATGTCGAGCCAGCCCGGCATCCAGTTCAGGAACGTCACGCCGTGCCGTTGGATCAATTGCGCCCAGGTGTCCGGATCACGACGCTGATCCTCGTCGACCACCACGACCGCACCGCCCGCACGCAGCAACGCGAAGATCTCAAGCACCGACATGTCGGCTTCCAGCGAGGCCAGCGCCAGGCTGCGATCGCCCTGGTTCAGTGCGAAGTGGTCGGAGATGAACTCGATGGTGTTCATCACCGCGTCGTGCGTGAGTTCCACACCCTTGGGTTCACCGGTCGAACCCGAGGTGAACAGCACGTAGGCAAGCGAATTCGGATCGACCCGGGCGGGTTGCGCGTCGGCGCCGCGGAGTGCCGCGTCGGCGACCGATACGACGGGCAGGCCGGTGTGGTTCGTCCCGGCGCCGCCGCACACGAGCACCGCGGCCACCGCGCTCGAATCGAGGATCTTCGCGGTGCGTTCGGCGGGTTGGTCCGCGCCGATCGGGAGGTAGGCGGCGCCCGTCGCGAGGATGCCGAGCACCGCGGGGATCTGCTCGGCGCACTTGGGCCCGATCAGGGCAACGAGGTCACCGGGGCGAACACCGTTGTCGCGCAAGGTCGCAGCGATGCTCAGCGCGCGGCTGCGGAGGTCGCCGTAGGTCAGCTCGCCGTCGCGGCTGAAGACTGCCGGGGCGTCGGGGTTGGCGAGCGCTTGGTCGAAGAACCCGTCGTGGATCGCTTCTGCGCTGGGTGGCGCGGTGGTGCTGTTGACGGCCTGCCGCACCGCTCGCTGCGTTTCGGGCACCGCGGGCGGATCGGGCGCGTCCCAGGCGGTGTCGTCGGTCGCGAGCCGGGTCAGCTCGGCGAGGTGGTAGGCGAACATGGCCTCGGCCACACCGGGCCGGAACGCGTCGACGCGCACGTCCCAGTTGATCATCAGGCCCTCGACGAGAGGGGTCGCCTGCGCGTCGATCAACACCTGCGGGCCTTGCGAGATCGTCCACACGGGCGACCCGAACTGGTCGGTGACCTCGCCTGCGAACAGATCGCCGAGCCCCAGTGCACTGGTGTAGACGATCGGAGCCAGCACCTGGTTGCCGCGGTGACGTCCGAGGTCACGCAGCACCGACAAGCCGGAGTAGCTCGAGTGTCGAGCGGTGTTGTGCAGGGTCTCCTGAACGGCGCGGGCTCGCTGCGCGGGCGTGCGGGTTTCGGTGAGGTCGACGTCGAGCATGAGCGAGGATGTGAAGCAGCCGACGAGCTTCTCGACGTCGGGATGGAACGGCTCGCGACCGAACATCGGCAGGTTCAGCAGGAACCGCGAGCCGCTCGACCAGCGGGCCAGCGCATGGGAATACGACGCCGCGACGGCCATCGCGGGCGTGATGCCGCGGCGGTGGGCCGCGGCGAACAAGGCGTCGCGGGTGGCGACGTCGAAGATGTGCCAGAGCCGCACACTGCGCCGGGCGTCGTCCTGTTCGCCGAGCGGAACCAGGGGCAGCGCCGGTGCTTCCGGAAGGTCGGGAATGCGCTCGGCCCACCACCGCACATCCTCCTCGGACGGGCCGGGGTCCGACGCGGTCAATGCCGCCCGGTACTCGCGATAGGTGTACCGCAGTTCGGGAAGGTCGGCGCCGCGGTAGAACACCGCAAGGTCGGCCATGAACTTGCGGTAGCTCACCGCGTCGGCGGCGTTCATGTCCATGTCGACGTGCAGCCGGGTGCGCCCGTCGGCACGCAGCGACAAGCTCAGCTCGAGCACGTCGCCGTCGAGAATCTGGTGCGACTTCTCGCGCCGGATGGCTTCGAGGCGCTGCTCGGCGGTCTCGGCGTCCAGGTCGCGCAGGTCGTGAACCGTCACGGGCAGGCCCCGGTCACCGATCCGCTGTGTGCCGTCCGGGAGAATCTCGACGCGCAACATCGGATGGCGCGCAACGAGTTCCGTCGCCGCGAGCTGCAACCGCTCCGGGTCGACGCCCGCGCCGTCGAATTCCACGTACAGGTGCGCGGCCACCCCACCCAATTGTTGATCGTCGTTGCGGCCCAACCACATCGCGTGCTGCATCGGCGCCAACGGGAAGGGGTCGTTCTCGTCGCCGGTCTTCGCAGACTGGAGAACCCGCTCGGGGGCGCCGCTGCCGGATCGGTCAACCACCAGCGCCGACCAGGCCGCCACGGTGGGGTTCTCGGCGAGCGCGGCGAAGTTGACGTCGATGCCCTGCTTGCGCCACCGGCCGGACAGCGACATCATGCGGATCGAGTCGAGGCCGCAGGCGATCAGGTCGGCGTTCGGATCGACCTCGTCGGGACTCACCCCGAGCAGTTCGGCGACCTCCTCGCGGACGGTGCGATCGGTCGTGCGCCCTGTCATGCGATCGGTCGGCGAACCAGTCTGACCCACACCCACGCGTCCCTCCGGATTAGTACAGGCTGCCCTAACTAACCCGGGGGACGCTACCTTATATTCGACACACCGAACACACCTACCCCAAGGGGTCGCATCTCCTATGAGCACCGGTTTCGAGCAGCGCCCACCAGCAGAACGGCCGCTTGCGAAGGGCGGGCTCGGCGACCTCACGACTGGGTTCGTGCCGTTCCCCGCCGACCGCGCCGACGAGTACCGCCGGGCGGGCTACTGGACCGATGAACCACTGGAGTCGCTCCTGACCGATGCCGTCGCGGCGTGGCCCGACCGGACCGCGGTGATCGATGACCACGTCAGCTACACGTTCGCCGAGCTGGACGCGCGTGCCGATCGGATCGCGGCGGCGCTGGCCGACCGCGGTATCGCCCCCGGCGACCGGATGCTGCTTCAGCTGCCTAACACCTGCGAGTTCGCGGTGGCGTTGTTCGGCGTGCTGCGGGCAGGCGTCGTCCCGGTGATGTGTCTGCCGGGGCACCGGTCCGCCGAGCTGAACCACTTCGCCGCGGTCAGCGGTGCGGTGGGACTGATCGTGCCCGATTCGGTCGGCGGCTTCGATTACCGTGAGCTCGCCGACGAACTCGTCGGGAACAACCCGCAGCTGCGGCACGTGTTCGTCCACGGAGAGCCGGGACGGTTCCAATCGTGGTCTGCGCTGGCCGATTTCGACGGCCCACGGGTCGAACGCCCGCCCGTCGACCCCGATGCGCCCGCACTTCTCCTCGTCTCCGGCGGCACCACGGGCTTGCCGAAGCTCATCGCCCGGACCCACAACGACTACCTCTACACCGCCAGGACGAGTGCGCAGGAGTGCCGCCTCACCGGCGACGACGTCTATCTCGTGGTGCTGCCCGCCGGACACAACTTCCCGTTGGCGTGCCCCGGACTGCTGGGGTCGATGAGCGTCGGCGCGACGTCGGTGTTCACCACCGACGCCAGCCCCGAGGCCGCGTTCGCGCTGATCGACAAACACACGGTCACGGTCACCGCGCTGGTCAACGCGCTGGCCAAGGTGTGGACCCAGGCATGCGAATGGGAACCCGTGCTGCCGACGTCACTGCGACTGGTCCAGGTCGGCGGTTCGCGGATGACACCGCAGGAGGCCGAGTATATCCTGTCCGGGCTCACCTCAGGGTTGCAGCAGATTTTCGGCATGGCCGAGGGCATGCTCAACTTCACCCGCCCCGGCGATCCCGTCGACGTGGTGGTCAACACCCAGGGCAGGCCGATGTCCCCGCACGACGAGATGCGTGTGGTCGACGAGTCCGGCGCGGAGGTGGCTTCCGGCGAGGAAGGCGAACTGCTGGTGCGGGGCCCCTACACGCTCAACGGCTACTACCGCGCCGACGAGGCGAACGCGCGCTCGTTCACCGCCGACGGCTTCTACCGCAGCGGCGACCGCGTACGCATCTTCGCCGACGGTCCGCGCGCCGGCTACGTCGAGGTGACCGGCCGCATCAAGGACGTCATCCACCGCGGTGGTGAGACGGTGTCGGCATCGGACCTCGAAGAGCACCTGTTCGCACACCCGGCGATCTACGCCGCGGCCGCGGTGGCTCTGCCCGACGACTTTCTCGGCGAGAAGATCTGCGCGGCAGTTGTTTTCAAGGGCGCTCCCATCACGCTGGCCGAACTCAACCGGTTCCTCGACGAGCGCGGCGTGTCGGCGCACTGCAGGCCCGACGTGTTGGCGCCGCTGCCCGCGCTGCCCAAGACAGCGGTCGGCAAGGTCGACAAGAAGAAGGTCGTCACTCAGTTGACGTCGTGACGCGAGGGCGGCCGGACGCCCTGCCACGCGCCGCCGAAACTGAAGCTCTGCAGCAAATTTCGACAATTTTTCGTGCAAATCTTCAGTTTCGGCGGGTTCGGCGGTCAGGACACCTCGACCGCCTGCGGTGCGTCGAGCAGCTCGACGAGGCGTTCGCAGACCGCTGCTGCCGTCGGGTACTCCCATAGCAGTGTCGGCGGCAACGGCAATCCGGTCTGCTTCTCCAGCTGCTTGAGCAGCCCGACGGTCATGATCGAGTCGACGCCGACCTCCACCAGCGGCAGGCCGGTGTCGACGTCCGCCTCGGCCACGCCCAGCTGTGCGGCCACGGCGGCAGTGACGATCGCTGCGATGCGGTCGGGATCGGCATCGACCAAGCTCGCGTCGGGTGCGTCCTCGCGTGCACCCTCGTACGCCGTTGGCGCCACGTCGGCCAGCATCGGCACCGACGCGGCCGCCGGAAGCACCGGCAGCACAACGATATTCGAATCGTCATGGCGCATCGCCAGGTCGAGCGCCCGCATCGCCTCGTCCGCTCCGATCGTGTCCATGCCCAGCGCATCCAGTTGTGCCGCCACGAAGCCGGAGGTCGACCCCATGCCCAGGCCCCGCCAGGCGGTCCAGGCGACGCTGACGGTGCGGTCGCCCAGAGCCCGCCGGTGTCGCGCCATTCCATCGAGAAACGAGTTCGCGCACGCGTAGGCACCCTGGCCGGGGAAGCCGGCGAGGTAGCCGCACGACGAGAACAGCACCAGCCAGTCCAACTGTTCGGGCGGAAACACCTCGTGAAGGGTCAGCGTCCCGTCGACCTTGGGACGCATCGCCGCGCTGAAATCCTCGGGCGTCGTGTTGACCAGCAGCGCACCCGCCTCGACACCGGCCGCGTGAATCACCCCGCGCACGGGAGGCAGGTCGCGCAGCGCGGCGCGCAGTTCGTCGGCCGCTGCGGGCGCGGCGATGTCCAACGCCGCCACGCGTACGGACACACCGCGCTCCTCCAGCGTCGTGACCGTGTGGACGAGGTTCGAATCCGATTGCCACTCAGAGCGATCGGGCATACCGCTGCGCGAGAGCAACACCAGTCGACGTGCGCCGATGTCGGCGAGTCGTCGTGCCATCCGCAGGCCGAGCGCGCCGGTGCCACCGGTGATGACATAGGTGCCGGCGGCCGAGCACTGCATCGGCGCTCCGGTCCCCCGGCCCGCCGCCGACAGGCGCGCCGAGTGGGCGGAGCCGTCGCGGAAAGCCACGACCGGTTGGCCCTGCACCGAGGCGAGGACCCCGACCGGGAGTTCGGTTGTGGTCACGTCGATCACGCCGCCGAAGACCTTCGGATGTTCGGCGGCCGCGACCCTGGCCAGCCCCCACAGCGGTGCGTGCAGCACGTTCGCGCCCTCGTACACGCCCTGCGTGAGCACCCACATCCGCGCCTTGGCGCCGGAGTCGAGCAGCCCACGCAGCGTACGGGTCACCACGCCGACCGATCGTTCCGGCGTGTCGTGCGCGCTCGGGAGCACCAACACGACGGTGTCTCGGTCGAAGGACTCTGCCGCAGAAACGATCTCGAACGCATCGCCGTAGAGCACAGTGGGCACGCCGGCGGCCGACAGGTCCCGCGTCACGAACTCGCGGGTGGCGGCATCGCCGCCGATGACGACGACCGCCCCGGGCCGACGGTCGGCCTGCCACCGCACCGGCTGCCACGAGACGCGGTGCAGCATCCGGGAAACGTCACGGCCGGAGGGGTTTTCGAGCTGTTCGAAGGACATGCCCGTCAGCGAGGCGAGGACCTTGCCGGACTCCTCGGCAAGCAATACGTCGGTCGCGGTGGTGCCGGGCCTGCGCCGCGCGTGCAGCAACGCCACCGCCGGTGGGCAGCCGTGTACCTGCACGCGATCGATGTGGGCGGGCATGCGCAGCCGCGGCGGCCCGTCGAACACCGTGGAGGCCGCGGAGGTCGCCGCGTCCAGCAGCGAAGCCCAGGTGTCAGGCGTCGTGCGGTCACCGCGCGCGGCCACCCTGGCAAGCAGTTCGCCGTCACCGCCGTGCAATTCGAGGATCTCCCAATCGAATCCCATGGCGGCGACACCCAATGTCGCGAGCGTGTCCACGACATGATTCGGCGGCAGTGGATCTCGGCAGCCGTCGCGAGCGGCCGACTCGTCGAGCACCCCGCCGAGGAGATCCTCGATGTCGTCGTCGGCCGCGACCACCGCGCTGCTGTGGGTCAACCAGCCGCCGTCGACGGCGTCCTCGTCGTCGTCGACGAGGCGGGTGGCCAGGGTCAGACCGCGGTCCTGCAGGACCACCTGCACGTCACGGGCGCGTCCCGGCGCTACCGGGGTCCGCAACCGGACGTCGACGAGGTCCCTGCCCGCGCGGTCACGGTGCGTGTCCAATTCGCCGGCCGCACCGAGGAAGGTGTTGATGAGGACGGCGGCGGGCACGATCTCAGTGCCCTTCACCGGGTGATCGCCCGGATACGGGCGCGAGTCGAGGTCCACGCGCGTCTGCCACATCGTGGAGGCCACCGCACCGGTCACCTGAATCCGGCCGCCGAGCAGCGTGTGGGTGTCGACGTCGTGCACACCTCGGCCGCCGGGCGGAGGGGTCGGTGTGCGCCAGAAGCGGCGGTGTTGCCACTGCGTCACCGGAAGACCGGAGACCCAGGGCGCCGACCGGAGTCGGTGCTCGACCGGCGCACCATGGCAGTGCAGCGCGGCGACCGCCGTTGCCAGCGAACGCATCTGGGGGCGGTCACGACGTAACAGCGGGACGACGGCATGCTGGCCGGCACCGCTCGCCGTGAGGGTCTCGACGATCGAGTGGGCCACCACCGGGTGCGCCGACACCTCGAGGAACAGCCGATGCCCGTCCTCGACGGCCGCCGAAACGGCTTCGGCGAAGCGCACCCGGTCGCGCAGGTTGGCCACCCAGTAGCGCTGATCGCGTGGCGCCACGGAGCGGGGATCGGCCAATGCCGTTGTGTAGAGCGGAATCTCGGCTGCGCGCGGCGGTGGGAGGTGGGCCGTGAGACGTCCGAGCTCACCGGTCAATGCGTCCATGGCGGGGCTGTGGAAGGCGACGTCGGTGTTGACGCGGCGGACCATGAAGCCCTGACCGGCCCATTCCCTGCAGATGTCGTCGACCGCACCCACGGCGCCCGATATCACCGTCGACTCGGGCGACGCGCTGATCGCCGCGACCACATCGGTCCGCCCAGCCAGCCGCCGCTCGGCCTCGGCGAAGGGGAGCCGAACGAGCGCCATCGCGCCCCTGCCCATCACCGAGCGGAAGCCGCGGGCGCGATAACACGCCACCGCGGCGCCGACGGCCAGATCGAAGACCCCTGCGGTGACGCATGCCGCGACCTCGCCGACCGAGTGTCCGATGACCGCCGCCGGTGTGACGCCGCGCGAGCGCAGCATCGCGGCCAGGCCCACCTGCATCGCGAACGTCAGCGCCTGCACCTGATCGGTCCCGCCGAGTTCCCCTGTGCTCAGCGCACGGCGCGCCGAGAACCCCAACTCGGCGGTGAACACCGGGTCGATGGCGTCTATCACGTCGGCGAATTCTGATGCCGCCGTGAGCAGTTCACCGCCCATACCGGTCCAGTGCGAGCCGTGGCCGGAGAACACCCAGACCGCGCCGTTCACCGCGGCGGGCAGCACCGTACCGGTCACCACGGAGGGGTCCGGGACATCCTCGGCGAGTGCGGTCAACCCGGCCGCCGCACCATCGGTGTCGTCGGCGACGACGGCGGCCCTCGCCGGTTCGTGCGAACGCCGCGCCCACAGGCTGGCCGCGACGTCGCCGATCGGCGCAGGGTGGTCGCGGAGGTATTCGGCGAGCGCACCCGCCTGTGTGCGCAGCCGGGCGACGTTGCGCGCCGAGACGGGAATGACCGCCGGAAACTGGTGTGCCGGTAGGGGTTTCGGGGACAGATGCGCGGTCGGCGCTTCCTCGAGAAGCACGTGCGCGATGGTTCCGCCGTAGCCGTAGCTGCACACCGCGGCACGCCGGGGCGCATCGTCGGAACTGTCCCAGGCTTCGACCCGCGTCGGGACCCGCAGTCCGCTGGTGGCCCAGTCGACGGCCGGGGTCAGCGAGTTGATGCCCGCCGTCGGAGGAATGGTCCGGTGGTGCAGCGCCAGCGCGGCCTTGATGAGCCCCACCACTCCGGCACCGCCTTCGAGGTGGCCGACGTTGGGCTTCACCGACCCGATGCGGCACGGCGCGTCGGCGGGTCGGTCCGTACCGTAAACCGCTGCGAGGGCGCCCACCTCGGTTGGGTCACCGGCAGGGGTGCCGGTGCCGTGCGCCTCGACGTAGCCGACGCTGGCCGGCGAGATGCCTGCGAATCGGCATGCGCGGCGGAACATGTCGGCCTGCGCGTCGCCGTTGGGCGACATGATGCCGACGGTACGTCCGTCCTGCGCCACCGCACCGCCCCGCACGACCGCGTACACGTGGTCGCCGTCGCGCAGCGCGTCGGCGAGGCGCTTGAGCACCACCACGCCGGCGCCTTCACCGCGTCCGTAGCCGTCGGCCGAAGCGTCGAAGGTCTTGCACCGGCCGTCGGGCGCGGTCGCGCCTGCCACGTCGAGCACCCGGGTCAGGCCCGGGCCGATCAACGCGCTGACCCCGCCCGCCAGCGCCAGCGACGTCTCACGGGCAGCGAGCATCTGACACGCCTGGTGCACCGCGACCAGTGAGGCCGCGCACGCCGCGTCGAGCGCGACGCTGGGGCCGCGCAAGTCGAGCAGGTGTGAGACGCGGTTGGCGATGCCGCACAGCGACGTCCCGATGCCCGTCCACGCCTCGATCCCCGGCAGGTCTTCCATGATCAGCTTGCCGTAATCGTCGGAGTTGACGCCCATCAGCACCGCGGTGTCGCTGCCCGCCAACGATTTCGGCGGAACGCCCGCGTGTTCGAGTGCCTCCCAGCTCACCTCGAGCGCCAGCCGCTGCTGGGGGTCCATCAGCTCCGCCTCGCGCGGTGAGACGCCGAAGAACTCGGCGTCGAACCCCGGCAGGTCGTCGAGGAACGTTCCCCACCGGGTGAGGTCCTTGAGCACCGCGGCGTTGCGGGGATCGCGCTGAAGGTACGGCTCCCAGCGCTCCCGCGGCACCTCGCGGACGTCGCTGCCGCCGTCGAGCAGGAAGTTCCAGAACTGTTCCGGGGTGCCGATCGCACCGGCCACGCGGCAACCGATCCCGATGATCGCGATCGGGTCGGGGCGTGGGGAATCGTCGGACGGGGCGGTATCGGTCACGTCAGAAGCGTCCAGCCTGGATAGCCTTGCCTAAGAAGCCACACGCCATGGCGGCCATATTGGCATAACCGCGCCCATTTGTGGGACCTACGCAGGCCGCGTGACCGTGGTGCCGATCACGTTCGAATTGGCTTGCCGCGACGCCGATCCGCCGCCGCACCCAACCGCCACCGCCGAGCCGTCACAAGGCGCGAACGGCGAGCGGCTCGTCGCTGCCCGACACCCGGATGTCGACGCTGCGGATCTCTGAGGTGGGGATGCTCGTCGCCGCGGACAGCCCGGTCGCCTCGTCGCCCGCGGGTCGCCACGAACCCACCGCGGTCTCGACGCCGTCGCGCGTCGTCACCACGATGTCGTAGCTCTCGACGTCGCGGGCCCAGTCCTTGGTGTACTCGCAGGCCCAGTTGAGCTCGGTGCCCCACTTCTTCTCGGTCACCGCGAGTTGGGCGGTCAAACCCTGGCGCTGACCGGGCTGCATCGGCTCCATCGCCACCGTCTGCGAGGTCGTGCGGGGAAAGACCGTCGCGCCCACGACGCCGCCGAGGACGGCGAGGGCCGCCGCGACCGCGACGGTCGCCGCGAGCATCGCCCGGCGTGACCGCCGCTCGCGCCTGCCCGCGGCACGCGCCAGCGACGCGATGCCTGCGGAGCGGTCGGCCTCGGGCGTCTCGCCCAGATCGGTCAGCGCGACGGCCTCCTCGCGGCTGAGCGCGCCGAGGATCGCCGGCATCTCGGCGAGGTCGGTCAGCTCGGCGGCGCGTGCCGGGTTCGCGGCGAGGTAATCCTCATAGGTGCGACGATCCTCCACGCTGAGTGCGCCGAGCACGTAGGCCGCATCCCATTCCGCGAGGTTGTCGTCGGGCGTCCGGTCGAACTGTTCACTCATTGGACGACCCCCTTCTCCTGCAGCGCAATCCGCAACGCCCGCAACGCGTAATGAAGCCTGGACTTGACGGTGCCCGGTGCGATCCGCTCATGCTGGGCGATGTCGGCGACAGTCTGCCCGAGGTAGTACGCGCGCACGATCGCGGTGCGGTGGTCGACGCTGAGCGATTTCAGCGCGTCGGCGAGTATCCACTTGTCGACCGCGGGCCCGATCGCGTCGAGCGACGGCCGCTCGGGCAGGTCGTCGGTCTGCAACTCCCGGCTGAAGCGTGCACTGCGCCGGTCATCGATGACGAGGTTGCGCGCTACGGTGAACAGCCACGCCCGCGCCGCGTCATCCGGTTGCAGGATCTCCGGTTTGCGCCACAGCCGCAGCAGGGCTTCCTGCACGACGTCCTCCGCGAACGGCATGTCACCGCGGGTGAGCCGCAGCACGTACCGCAGCAGCGCCTGGCTGTGCTCGTCGTGGATCGCGCGCAGCAACTCGGCCTGCGCGGGGTCGGGAGTCATCGCTCATCCACCGCAGTCGTCATCGTCGAGCACAACGACGTTCACCGCTCAATCGTTCAACGCCCGGCCCGCGAAAATGAGCTTATGCGCGAGAAATCGGCGAGTTTTCGCTTACAAGCTCAGTTTCGGCAGTCACTCAGGTGAGCAGATCGCGGACCACCGCATCGGCCAGCAGCCGGCCGCGGTCGGTGAGCACCAGCCGGTCGGCAACCCGGCTCAGCAGTCCGTCGGCGACCGCCACCGCGGCCCGCTCCCGTTCGGGTGCGCTCAGCACGCTTGTCGGCAGCCCGTCGCGCAACCGCACCCGCAGCATCACGTCCTCGATGTGCAGGGTGGCGGCGTCGAGGCGTTCGTAATCGGCCACCGGCAGCGAGCCGTCGGCCAGCGTCTGCGCATATGTGCTCGGGTGTTTGACGTTCCACCAGCGCACCGCGTTGACGAAACCGTGCGCGCCCGGTCCCGCACCCCACCACTGGCCACCGTTCCAGTAGCCGATGTTGTGCAGGCACTCACCGCCCGGCCGGCTCCAGTTCGAGACCTCGTACCAGGCGAAACCGGCGGCTACCAGGCGCGCGTCGAGCAACTCGTAGCGGCGGGCCAGCACGTCGTCGCCGGTCGGCACGAGCTCGCCGCGCCGGACCCGCCGGGCCATGGCCGTCCCGTCCTCGATGACCAGCGCGTAGGCCGACACGTGGTCGACACCGGTTTCGACGACGGCGTCGACCGAGCGCAGCAGGTCGTCGTCGGACTCCCCCGGCGTGCCGTAGATCAGGTCGAGGTTGACGTGGTCGAAACCCGCGGCGCGGGCCTCTCGCGCCGCGGCGAGCGCCCTGCCCGGCGAATGCGTCCGGTCGAGCACCGCCAGCACATGCGGAGCCGCCGACTGCATGCCCAACGAAATCCGGGTGTATCCGGCCGCGCGCAGCTGGTCGAACAACTGCGCAGACGTCGATTCGGGGTTGGCTTCGGTGGTGACCTCTGCCGCCGCGGCCAGCGGGAAGTGCGCCCGCACGGCGTCGAGCACCGCGGCCAGACCGGACCCGCCCAGCAGCGACGGCGTGCCGCCGCCGACGAACACGGTGTCGACCTCGGGGACGTGGCCCAGGTGCTGCGCGGCCAGCGTCAACTCCGTACGCAGCGCCGCGAGCCACGCGTCCGGGTTGACGCCGCCCAGCTCGCCGGGTGTGTAGGTGTTGAAGTCGCAGTACCCGCAGCGGGTGGCGCAGAACGGCACGTGGATGTACACGCCGAACGGCCGCCCCTGCGTCGGGGTCAGCGCTGGCAGCGCCGCCACCGTCGCGGCGGGGCCGGCTGCGGTTCGGGTCATGTCAGCGATTGTCCGCCTGCACGCGAGATTGCACTCACGCAGGCGTGCACTCGAACTTCCGATGCGTGGATACAGTCTCGACGAAGTTCCGCTCACCATGAGCGCAAATCTCCCCCGGTTAGGGCTGGTGGGGGGATCCGTGGCACAATTGGCGGCGTGACTGCCGCCCGCATCTTCCCCAAGCGTGTATCGCTGGTGGCGCGCCGGCACGTCGACTTCAAGCGCGTGTGTACCTGTTGTTGTCTGCCTTGCGCTTGATCTAGGTCCCCAGCCCACCCGTACGTACAGCTGGCCGCCGGATCTGCGCCGCCGGACAGCCACCCGGTAATCACGCGCGATTCGAACGCCGGCTCCACCGAGGAGCCACCCCATGACCACCGCGGAATCCAAACCGAGACCCGCCAAGAAGACCCGTGCCGAAGGGCAGTGGGCGCTCGGGTACCGCGAGCCACTGAACGCCAACGAGCAGTTCAAGAAGGACGACGACGCGCTCAACGTCCGCGCTCGGATCCTCGACATCTACTCGAAGCGCGGCTTTGACAGCATCGACAAACAGGACCTGCGCGGCCGCATGCGCTGGATGGGTCTCTACACCCAGCGTGAGCAGGGCTACGACGGCACCTGGACCGGCGACGAGAACGCCGACTTGCTGGAGGCCAAGTACTTCATGATGCGGGTGCGCTGCGACGGCGGCGCGCTGAGCGCCGCGGCACTGCGCACCATCGGCGAGATCTCCACGGAGTACGCCCGCGACACCGCCGACATCAGCGACCGCGAGAACGTGCAATACCACTGGATCCAGATCGAGGACGTGCCACAGATCTGGGAGCGGCTGGCCGCGGTCGGGCTGCAGACCACCGAGGCGTGCGGCGACTGCCCGCGTGTGGTGTTGGGCGGCCCGCTGTCCGGTGAGTCCCTCGACGAGGTCCTCGACCCGAGTTGGGCCGTCGACGAGATCGTGCGCCGCTACATCGGCAACCCGGCGTTCTCCAACCTGCCGCGCAAGTACAAGACCGCGATCTCGGGCCTGCAGGACGTCGCCCACGAGGTCAACGACGTCGCGTTCATCGGAGTCAGCCACCCTGAGCATGGACCCGGCCTGGACGTGTGGGTGGGCGGCGGTCTGTCGACCAACCCGATGCTCGCCCAGCGCCTCGGTGCGTGGGTGCCGTTGGAAGAGGTCCCCGACGTCTGGGAGGGCGTGACATCGGTCTTCCGCGACTACGGCTACCGGCGGCTGCGCAGCAAGGCGCGGCTGAAGTTCTTGATCAAGGACTGGGGCGTAGAAAAATTCCGTGAAGTCCTCGAACAGGAGTATCTGGGCCGCAAGCTGATCGACGGGCCGGCGCCCGAGCCGGTCAAGCACCCCATCGATCACGTCGGCATCCAGAAGCTCAAGAACGGGCTCAACGCCGTCGGCGTCGCGCCGATCGCGGGCCGGGTATCCGGCACCATCCTGACCAAGGTGGCCGACCTCGCCGAGGCGGCGGGCTCGGACCGGATCCGGCTGACCCCGTACCAGAAGCTGGTGATCCTCGACGTCGCCGACGACAAGCTCGACGAGCTGGTCGCCGGACTCGACGCGCTGGGCCTGCCGTCGCGGCCGTCGGCGTGGCGCAAGAACCTCATGGCGTGCACCGGCATCGAGTACTGCAAGCTGTCGTTCGCCGAGACCCGCAACCGCGCGCAGGTCCTGGTCCCCGAGCTGGAGAAGCGGCTCGAGGACATCAACGCGCAGCTCGACGTGCCGATCACGGTGAACATCAACGGCTGCCCGAACTCTTGCGCCCGCATCCAGGTCGCCGACATCGGGTTCAAGGGCCAGATGGTCGACGACGGTGACGGCAACTCGGTCGAGGGTTTCCAGGTGCACCTGGGCGGCAGCCTCGGCCTGGACAGCGGATTCGGGCGCAAGCTACGCCAACACAAGGTGCTGGCCACCGAGCTCGGTGACTACGTCGACAGGGTCGTCCGCAATTTCGTGAAACAACGAGAGCAGGGCGAGCGTTTCGCTACGTGGGCGATACGAGCAGACGAGGCGGATTTGCGGTGACGGATTTGATGAACGAGATCGAACTGCAGGCGCTGGCCGAGCGCGGTGCCGCCGAACTCGACGGGGCGAGTGCCAACGACCTGTTGCGCTGGACCGACGAGCACTTCGGCGACGCCGGCGGGCCGGCCAATGGATCCGGCTATGTGGTGGCCTCGAACATGCAGGACGCCGTGCTCATCGATCTGGCCGCGAAGGTGCGGCCCGGCGTCGACATCCTGTTCCTCGACACCGGATACCACTTCGTCGAGACCATCGGCACGCGCGACGCCGTCGAGGCGGTCTACGACGTCAACATCGTCAACGTCACGGCCGAGAAGAGCGTGGCCGAGCAGGACGAGTTGTTCGGCAAGAACCTGTTCGCCCGCGAGCCCAACGAGTGCTGCCGCATGCGCAAGGTCGAGCCGCTGTCCAAGGCACTGCGCGGTTACTCGGCCTGGGTGACCGGCATTCGCCGCGTCGAGGCGCCCACGCGCGCCAACGCGCCACTCATCAGTTGGGACAAGGCCTTCGGGCTGGTGAAGATCAATCCGCTGGCGGCCTGGACCGACGAGGACATGCAGGCCTACATCGACGCCAACGGTGTGCTGGTCAATCCGCTTGTCTACGAGGGGTATCCGTCGATCGGCTGCGCACCGTGCACAGCGAAGCCCGTCGAAGGCGCCGATCCCCGCAGCGGCCGCTGGGCCGGGACCGGCAAGATCGAGTGCGGGTTGCACGCCTCGTGAGGTCACAATGACGCTCGTGCTGACCGCGCACGGCAGCGCCGACCCACGTTCGGCGGCGGTGACGCATGCCGTCGCGGGCCGGGTCAGGCGGCTGCGGCCGTGGCTCGACGTCCGTCCGGCGTTCCTGGAGCAGAACGGCCCGACCCTGCTGGACACCTTGCGCGCTCTGGACCGCCCCGGTGTGGTCGTACCGTTCTTGTTGGCCAGCGCGTTCCATGCGCGGGTCGACATCCCCTCGATCATCGAGGAATCGGGCGCGATGGTCGATCGGGCCGAGGTGCTCGGCGAGGATCCGGCGCTGTTGACGGTATTGCGTCAGCGGCTGGCCGAGCTCGGCGTCTCCCCCGATGACGAGGGCGTGGGTGTCCTCGTGGTCGCGGTCGGGTCGTCACGTCCGGATGCGAATGCCCGGACAGCGACGGTCGCCCGGGTCTTGCGGTCCGGAACCCGTTGGGCGGGAGCCGAAGTGGCGTTCGCCACCGGACCATACGCCGATGTCCCCGATGTCGCCGACCGCCTACGCGCCCACGGCGCCGAACGTCTGGTCATCGCGCCGTGGTTCCTGGCGCACGGTCTGATCACCGATCGCGTCACCGGATACGCTGTGGCGCAAGGCATCGCGATGGCCGAACCGCTCGGATCGCACAACCTCGTCGCAGCGACGGTGTTGGACCGCTACGACGCGATCGCCGCGGGCGCCGCGGCCGCCGCCTGACCCGTCGTCAGGGCCGAACCTCGAACACGTTGTTGAACGGTGTCTGTGCGGCCAGGCGGAACCGGCTGAACCCGGCTCCGGTCACCACGTCGCGGATGCGGGCCGGACCCGCCTGAGTGCCCAGCGCCATCCCGACCGGCTGCGCCATCGACGACGGCGTGCACAGCAGCGTGGAGAAGCCGTAGTACGCGCGCCCGATCGGGTTGAGGTTGTCTTCGACCCGATCACCGGCGGCCGGTTCGACCACCATCCACGTACCGTCCTGCGCGATGACCTCCCGGATGTGGCGCGCCGCACCGATCGGATCACCCATGTCGTGCAGGCAATCGAACATCGTCACCAGGTCGTACGGTCCACCACCGAAGGCGTCGGCGGGCGCGACCCGGAAATCGACCGCTGCCGCTGTCCCCGTGCGTTCACGGGCGACCTCGATGGACTCCGCGTGACCGTCCACGCCGACGAACGTCGACGCCGGAAACGCTTGTGCCATCAGCAATGTCGATGCTCCGTGGCCACATCCCACGTCGGCCACCGTGGCACCGGAAGCCAGTTTGTCCACGACGCCGTCCAACCCCGGAAGCCAATCGTTCACCAGGTGCGCGGTGTAGGTCGGGCGGAAGAACCGTTCGCATCCGACGTGGACATCGGTGTTGTGATCGCCCCAGCCGACACCGCGACCCGTCGATGCCGCCTCCACGACCCGGGCGGCATCCGCCGCGGTTCCGTGGGCGATCTGGAACAGGCCGCCGACGAAGGCCGGGCTGGTCTCATCGGTGAGGGCCACGGCCTGCTCGGGGGGAAGCCGGTAACGCCCGGCCTCAGGGTCGTACTCGACGAACGAGCCGGCCGCTTGCGCGTTGAGCCACTCGCGGGCGTAGCGCTCGTCGGTGCCGGTGCGCTCGGCCAACTCGGCGGGCGTGCTCGGCCCGTGTTCGGTCAGCGACCGGTAGTACCCGAGGCGGTCGCCCATGACCACGAGGGCGCAGTTGAGCGCGGCGCCCGCCTCCTCGACCGCGCGGAAGACGAAGTCCATCAGCTTGTCCGGGTCGACCAGGGTCGGTGTGCTCGAGGTGTTCATACGAGCAACCCAACCAGGCCAACAGCCGCACGGGATGGGGCAATTGCCCCATTTTCGGCCGGAAATCAGGCCTTGGTCAGCGCTTCGTCGTCGGCCCTGTCGCTGGCCGGGACATGCGTACCGCCCGGCAGCGGAGGCACCCGGGTGGCGCGGACGTAGACCGTGTCGCCTTCCCTGAGGCCGAGCGCTTCGGCGTCTCCCCGGGTGATCTGCGCGGTGAACGGCGTTTGGTCGGTCGCACTGTGCAACTCGACGCGGACCTCGAAGCCCAACATGACGATCCGGTCGATGATCGCGCGCACCACCCCCGTCGACTGCACCGACTCGTCGGTGGAAGCGATCGCCATGTCCGGGTTGCGGCCGACGCGGATATCGTGCGGACGCACCAGCGAACCGTTCAGCGACGACACCGCGCCGAGGAACGACATGACGAACGCGTTGGCGGGCGCATCGTAAACCTCGGCGGGCGAACCGACTTGTTCGATGCGTCCCTTGTTCAGCACCGCGATCCGGTCGGCGACGTCGAGGGCCTCGGATTGATCGTGGGTCACCAGCACCGTGGTGACGTGCACCTCCTCGTGCAGCCGGCGCAGCCACGCCCGCAGGTCCTCACGCACCTTGGCGTCGAGCGCGCCGAACGGTTCGTCGAGCAGCAGCACCTGCGGATCGACCGCCAGCGCGCGGGCCAGCGCCATGCGCTGACGCTGGCCGCCGGAGAGTTGATTCGGGTAGCGGGTCTGGAAACCGGCCAGCCCCACCACTTCCAGGAGGTTGTCGACCTTCTCCCTGATCTCTGCCTTGGGCCTTTTGCGGATCTTCAGCCCGAACGCGACGTTGTCGCGCACTGTGAGGTGCTTGAACGCGGCATAGTGCTGGAACACGAAACCGATGCCGCGGCGCTGCGGCGGCACGTTCGTGACGTCACGTCCGTTGATCGTGATGGTGCCGGTGTCGGGCTGGTCCAGGCCGGCGATGGCCCGCAGCAGCGTCGACTTGCCCGACCCGCTGGGTCCGAGCAGTGCGGTCAGCGAGCCGGACGGCACCTCGAAGTCGACGTTGTCCAACGCGGCGAAGTCACCGTAATGCTTGTTCGCTCCGCGCACGACGATTGCGTTCGTCATCTGTTCTTCTCCCTACGCCTTGCCCGCCCGGACCCGCCGCGCGTCGAGGACCAACTGCGCCACCAGCACCACCACCGCCACCGCCATCAGCAGCGTCGACACCGCATAGGCGCCGTATTCGGCGCCGCGGGTGTAGCGGTCCGACACCAACAGTGTGAGCGTTTGCGAGCTTCCCGGCAGATTGGACGACACCATCAGCACGGCGCCGTACTCGCCGAGGGTGCGCGCGATCGTCAACACCACGCCGTACGTCAGACCCCACCGGATGGACGGCAGCGTCACCCGCCAGAACGTCTGCCACCACTGCGAGCCCAGCGTGGCCGCGGCCTCTTCCTGATCGGTACCGATTTCGTGCAGCACCGGTTCGACCTCGCGGATCACGAACGGCACCGTCACGAAGACGCTGGCCAGCACGATGCCGGGGAAACCGAAGATGATCTTGAACCCGAGGTTGTTCTCCACGAAGCCGAAGAGCCCCGCCGAGCCCCACAGCAGGATCAGCGCGACGCCGACCACCACCGGCGACACCGCGAACGGCAGATCGATGACGGCCTGTAGCGCGCTCTTTCCCCGGAACTTGTTGCGCGCCAACACCAACGCCGTGGGTACGCCGAACAACACGTTGAGCGGCACGACGATGGCGACCACCAGAAGCGACAGGTTCAGCGCCGATATCGCGGCCGGGGTGCTGATCGATTCGACGAACGCACCGATGCCCGGCGAGAACGTGCGCCACAGGATCAGCCCGACGGGCACGACGACCAGGACGACGACGTAGGCCAGCGCGAGGTAGCGCAGCAGATGCTTGACCGCGGGCGACAGGATCATTGCGCCAACTCCCGTCGCGCAGCACGCGAGCCGACCGCGCGCAGTATGAACAGCATAACGAACGAAATCAACAGCAGCACAATCGAAATCGCCGCCGCACCGGTGCGGTCGTCGTTCTCGATCAGGGTGCGGATCCACTGCGATGACACCTCGGTCTCACCGGGCACGGCACCACCGATCAGGACCACCGAACCGAATTCGCCGATCGCGCGGGAGAACGCCAGACCGGCGCCCGACAGCAGCGACGGCAGAAGCGCGGGCAGCATCACCCTGGTGAAGATGATCCAGTTGTTGGCGCCCAACGACGCTGCGGCCTCCTCGATTTCGCGGTCCAGTTCCAGCAACACCGGTTGCACGGACCGCACCACGAACGGCAGCGTGACGAACAGCAGCGCCACCCCGATGCCCCACCTGGTGTGCTGTAGGTGCAGCCCCACCGGACTGGCCGGCCCGTAGAGCGCGAGCATGACCAGGCTGGCCACGATCGTCGGCAGCGCGAACGGCAGGTCGATCACCGAATCGATCAGCCGCTTGCCGACGAAGTCGTCGCGCGTGAGCACCCACGCCACCAGCAAGCCGAACACCAGGTTGACCACCGTCACCCCGAACGACACGCTCAGGGTCACCTTGAACGACGCGATGGCCGCGTTCGATGTGACCGCCAGCCAGAACGCCTGCCAGCCGCCGCCTGCCGCCTGCCACAGGATCGCGGCAAGGGGCAGCAGCACAATGATGCTCAGCCAGATCGTCGCGGCTCCCACCCGCAGCGACGTCGTCCCGTGACGACGTTCGAGGAATCGGGACCCGCGGCCCGGCTCACCACCGGTGAGCTCGGGCCGGGTCACGACGGAAGAGGTCATCCGGTCGCCTGGGTGTAGATCTTGGTGATGGAGCCGTTGGTCTTGTCGAACAGTTCGGGATCCAGCTTCTCCCAGCCCCCGAGGTCCTGGGCGGTCCACAGCTTGGCGGGCGCGGGGTACTTGTCCCTGAACTCCTCGAGCACGGCGGGATCGACGGGCCGGAAGCCGGCCTCCGCCCACAGCTTCTGCGCCTCCGGGGTGTAGATGAAGTTCTTCAGCGCGTTCGCCTTGTCCAGGTGCGCGCTCGACGTCACCACCGCGACCGGGTTCTCGATCTTGAAGGTCTCCGGCGGGTTCACGTGCTCGAGGTCAAAGTGCAGCGCCTCGTTCTCGTAGGCCAGCAGCACGTCGCCGCTGCCCTGGCGGAAGACGTCGGTGGCCTCACGGCCGGAACCCGGGCGCAGCTTGATGTGCTGGGTCACCAGCTCGGTGACGTAGTCGAGCCCGGCCTGGGGATCCTGACCGCCCTTGCTGGCCCACGCGTACGGCGCCAGAAGGTTCCACTTGGCCGACCCGGAGCTCAGCGGGCTGGGCGTGATGACCTCGACGCCGGGCTTGAGCAGATCCGGCCAGTCGCGGATGTTCTTGGGGTTGCCGGGGCGCACCGCGATCGAGACCACGGACCCGAACGGGATGCCCTTGGTGGCGTCGGCGTCCCAGTCCTCGGCCACCTTGTCGGCCTTGACCAGGCGGGTGATGTCGGGTTCGACGGAGAAGTTCACGATGTCAGCGGGCTTGCCGTCGACGACAGCGCGCGACTGATCGCCCGAGGCGCCGTAGGACGTCGTCACGCCGACACCCTTACCCTCCGGGGTGGCGGCGAACGCGGGGATGATCTTGCTCCAACCCGGCTCGGGCACGGCGTACGCGACGAGCGTCAGCGTCGTGTCGGCGCCGTTGCCGCCGCCCTCCCCTGCCACGTCGCTCGAACCGCCGCCGCACGCGGCGAGCACGGTGGCGGTGGTGGCCAGCGCCGCAACGGCGCGCCAGGTTCTGCGGATGTCGACCATCGGTGACCTTTCGTTGGGGGACTTCGGTGGTACCCGACCCGACGGGAAGGCGATGGATCAGCGCGAGGGCGTCATCCCACAGCCGTTACCGACGCCGAACCGCGGACGGGCGGAGGAGTCAGCAACAACAACGGACATCAGCAACAGCGCTCAAACTCACGGCAATGAGGGCCAGCACATGGCCGCTCTTGTTGCCGGACGCTGTTTGCATGGCGCGAAGCCTAACAGAATTCTCCCAACCTGCTCGGTGAGCGTTTCGGCGGCGTCAACGCGTGAACAGCCACATGACGATCACCAGGATCAGCAGGATGACGAGCACCAACGTCACCCGGGACCGCGGCATCCCGCCGCTCACTGGTCGGCGTCCCGTTCGTCATGGCGAAGGTGGCGAAACAGCCTGATCCCGTTACCGAGGGCGCCGTCGAGCACGACCGCGGTGCCGTACGCCAGCGCGAGCACCACCGGCATCACCACCGCGGTCTGGGCGACGAACGGCAGGCCGGTGAGCCAGAGTTCGACACCGTCCCACCAACTCAGGAAGCCACCCACGCAGCCAGCGTAGCGATGCGAAGATGGGCACGTGCCCGCCGACACCACCTGCATCGTGGCCGGCGGCGGTCCGGCGGGTATGATGCTCGCGTTGCTGCTCGCCCGCGCCGGGGTCGACGTCACGGTCATGGAGAAGCACGCCGATTTCCTCCGCGATTTCCGTGGTGACACCGTGCATGCCAGCACGCTGCGACTGCTCGACGAGTTAGGGCTGTCCGACGAATTCGCAGCTGTTCCGCACCGCGAGATCGACACGTTGTCGATGACGGTGCAAGGCACGCCGGTCACCATGGATCTGCGGCGAATTCCCGGGCCCCACAAGCACATTGCCCTGGTGCCGCAGTGGGATTTCCTGGAATTGCTGGCCACCGCCGCCGCGCGGGAGCCGTCGTTCACCTTGCTGCGCAGCACCGAGGTGCTGGGACCGATCCGTCACGGCGACAGGGTGGTCGGTGTCCGCTACCGCGGCGCGGACGGTGCGGTGCGCGAGATGCGCGCGGCGTTGACCGTCGCCTGCGACGGGCGGTCGTCGACGCTACGCACCGCGATGGGGCTGGAGCCGAAGAACTTCGGTGTTCCGATGGATGTCTGGTGGTTTCGGGTGCCCCGCGATCCCGAGGACCCGCACGGGCTCGCCGGTGTCCTCGGCGCCGGGGCCGCGCAGATCGTCATCGACCGCGGTGACTACTACCAGTGCGCGTACGTCATCCCGAAGGGCCGTGACGCGCAGTTGCGCGCGCGGGGTATCGAGTCGCTGCACCGCGGTGTGGTGGCGCTGGTGCCGTGGCTGGCCGACCGCATCGGGGCGGTGACGTCATTCGAGGACGTGAAACTGCTCGATGTGCAACTGAACCGGTTGCGGCGCTGGTACGGCGACGGCCTGCTGCTGATCGGCGACGCCGCCCACGCGATGTCGCCGGTCGGCGGGGTGGGCATCAACCTCGCGGTGGCCGACGCCGTGGCCGCGGGTCGGATCCTGGCGCGTCCGTTGCGCGACGGCACGCTGTCCACCCGGCATCTGGCGCGCGTGCAGACGCGGCGCTGGCTGCCCGCGGCGTTGATCCAGTCGGTGCAGAAGGTGATCCACCGCCGTGTCATCGCGGCCGCGGTCGCCTCGACCGGGCGGGCCGAGGCGCCGTGGTTCGTGCGCGTCGCGGCCGGGCTGCCGATGTTGCGTCAAGTGGCGGCCTACGGGGTGGCGATCGGTCCCCTTCCGGAACACATTCCGGCCTTCGCCCGCCGTTGACGGGTCAACGAGTAGACGCCGAGCGCGTCGGCAGTCGATGATGTCGGCATGGTTCTGCAACAATCCGGGCCGTCGGACGGGTCAACGGAGACGGAGAACGGGGCGAAGCCCGCCCAGGCCGTCATGGCGAACACCCCGTTGACCGTGACCGCCCCGACGCCGTACGCGCCCACCGGAGCGTTGCGAAACCCGTTTCCGCCCATCGCCGACTACGGCTTTCTGTCCGATTGTGAGAACACGTGCCTGATCTCCTCGGCCGGTTCGATCGAGTGGTTGTGCGTGCCACGCCCGGACTCGCCGAGCGTGTTCGGCGCCATCCTCGATCGCGGCGCCGGCCACTTCCGGTTGGGGCCCTACGGCGTGACGGTGCCCTCGGCCCGGCGCTACCTGCCCGGCAGCCTGATCCTGGAGACGACGTGGCAGACCCACACCGGATGGCTGATCGTGCGCGAGGCGTTGGTGATGGGCCCGTGGCACGACCTGGAGACCCGCTCGCGCACCCACCGCCGCACGCCGATGGACTGGGATGCCGAGCACATCCTGCTGCGCACGGTGCGATGTGTGAGCGGCACCGTCGAACTGGTGATGAACTGCGAGCCCGCGTTCGACTACCACCGCATCCCCGCAACATGGGAGTACTCGGCGCAGGCGTACGGCGAGGCGATCGCGCGGGCCACCCGCGACGCCGACGCCCATCCCACGCTTCGTCTCACCACCAACCTGCGGCTCGGCCTGGAGGGCCACGAGGCGAGGGCGCGCACCCGCATGAAGGAGGGCGACAACGCGTTCGTCGCGCTGTCGTGGTCCAAGCACCCGGCGCCGCAGACCTATGACGAGGCCGCCGACAAGATGTGGCAGACCAGTGAGGCCTGGCGCCAATGGATCAACGTCGGCGACTTCCCCGACCACCCGTGGCGGGCCTACCTACAGCGCAGCGCGCTGACGCTGAAGGGACTGACCTACTCCCCGACCGGTGCGCTGCTGGCCGCGCCGACCACGTCACTGCCGGAAACGCCGCAGGGCGAACGCAACTGGGACTACCGCTATGCGTGGGTGCGTGATTCGACGTTCGCGCTGTGGGGCCTCTACACGTTGGGGCTCGATCGCGAGGCCGACGACTTCTTCGCCTTCATCGCCGACGTGTCGGGTGCGAACAACGGTGAGCGACACCCACTTCAGGTGATGTACGCCGTCGGTGGCGAGCGCACCCTCTTGGAGGAGGAACTGCGCCACCTGTCCGGATACGACGGGGCGCGGCCGGTGCGCATCGGCAACGGCGCGTACAACCAGATGCAGCACGACATCTGGGGCACCATGCTGGATTCGGTGTATCTGCACGCCAAGTCGCGCGAGCAGATCTCCGACACGCTGTGGCCGGTGTGCAAGCAGCAGGTCGAAGAGGCGATCAAGCACTGGAAGGAACCCGACCGCGGGATCTGGGAGGTGCGCGGCGAGCCGCAGCACTTCACGAGCTCGAAGATCATGTGCTGGGTGGCGCTGGACCGCGGCTCCAAGCTCGCCGAACTGCAGGGCGAGAAGTCCTACGCCCAGCAGTGGCGTGCGATCGCCGAGGAGATCAAGGCCGACGTGCTCAAGCACGGTGTCGACTCCCGCGGTGTGCTGACGCAGCGTTACGGCGACGACGCGCTCGACGCCTCGTTGTTGCTGGCCGTGCTGACCCGGTTCCTGCCGCCCGACGATCCGCGGGTGCGCGCGACGGTGCTGGCGATCGCCGACGAGCTGACCGAGGAAGGCCTGGTGCTGCGCTACCGCGTCGAGGAGACCGACGACGGGCTGTCCGGCGAGGAGGGCACCTTCACGATCTGCTCGTTCTGGCTGGTTTCGGCGCTGGTCGAGATCGGCGAGATCAGCCGCGCGAAGCATCTGTGTGAGCGGCTGCTGTCGTTCGCCAGCCCGCTGCACCTCTACGCCGAGGAGATCGAGCCGCGCACCGGCCGCCATCTCGGCAACTACCCGCAGGCGTTCACCCACCTGGCGTTGATCAACGCGGTCGTGCACGTGATCCGGGCCGAGGAGGAGGCCGACAGTTCCGGGGTGTTCGTCCCGGCCAACGCCCCGATGTAGCTCGCGTTTCCCAACAGCAGACGCGAAGCTGCTCCCTCTCGGTTGGAGCGGGCAGTTGCGCGACTATTCGGCTGGGCAAGGACTGGGGCAAGGGCAGCTCGCAAGAGAATTAGGCCTTCCCAACTGGCTATTCACGAATTACCTTGAATAGGTGACTACACAACCCGCGGTGAAGCGGGCGTTCAAGAATCGGTTGTACGGAGAGTTCGCACGCATCGGCAAGGCGCTGGCCAGCGCCCCCCGCTTGGAAATTCTCGAGGTGCTGGCGCAAGGCGAGCGCACGGTCGAGTCCGTGGCGGCCGAGACGGGGCTTTCCGTCGCCAACGCGTCGCGCCACCTGCAGCAGTTGCGACAGGCCCAGTTGGTGCGCACTCGACGCGAAGGATTGTTCGTCCACTACCGACTGGCCGGCGCCGAGGTGTCCGCGCTCGTACTGGCGCTGCGACGCACCGCAGAAGAGCACCTCGCCGAGGTGGATCGTGTCGTGCGCGACTTCCTCGGCGACCGGCACGGTTTCGAACCCGTGACGCCCGACGAACTCGCCCGACGCCTGTCCGACGACGGTGTCGTGCTGCTGGATGTGCGTCCCGCACAGGAGTACGCGGCAGGACACATCACCGGAGCGCTTTCGATGCCGGTGTCCGATCTCCCGGGTCGGCTGGCCGAACTCCGTGCCGACAAGGACTATGTCGCGTACTGCCGAGGACCCTACTGTGTGTACGCCGACGAGGCGGTGGCATTGCTACGCGCCAATGGCTTCATGGCACAACGACTTTCCGAGGGATTCCCGGAATGGAAGCTTGCGGGCCGCCCGGTCCGCACGGCGTCATAGGAGGACACCATGAAGCGTGCAGTGATCATCGGCTACGGCGCCGTGTGCTACGTCGTGTTCCTGGCGGCGTTTCTGTATGCCATCGGCTTCGTCGGCAACTTCGTGGTGCCTCGCTCGGTCGACAACGGCGTCTCAGCGTCCGTCGGTGAAGCCCTCGTCGTGAATGTGTTGCTACTAGGACTCTTCGCCGTTCAGCACAGTGTGATGGCGCGGCCCGGGTTCAAGCGGTGGTGGACGAGGTTCGTGCCGTCGACGATCGAGCGCAGCACCTACGTGCTGATCGCGAGTATCGCGCTCTTCGTGCTGTATTGGCAGTGGCGCACCATGCCGACGATAATCTGGGACGTCACGTGGCCGCCCGCCGTCTTCGTTCTGTGGACGTTGTTCGCACTGGGCTGGTTGACGGTTCTGGCGTCGACGTTCATGATCAATCACTTCGACCTGTTCGGTCTGCGCCAGGTGTATCTGGCGTGGCGCGGCGAGCCGTACACGAACCTGCCCTTCCGTACCTCGATGCTGTATCGCACTGTGCGCCATCCGATCATGGTGGGTTTCATCATCGCCTTCTGGGCAACGCCCACCATGACCGCGGGCCATCTGCTCTTCGCGCTGGTCACCACGGGTTACATCCTGATCGCAATCCGCCTCGAAGAGCGCGATCTCACCGCCGCTCTCGGTGACGACTACCGCGGTTACCGAGACCGGGTCGGCGGCCTGATACCCAAGCTGCACCGGCACACACACGGGGCGCCCGACCCGACGGTCCGGCCGGCATGACCTCACCACTCACCAAGAGCGGCATCGACCTGATCCCGATCGTAGATGAGGGCCTCGGCAACTCCGCGTATCTCGTCGACCTGGGTGACGGCCGTGCACTGGCCGTCGACGTCAGCCGTGATCTCCGCGCGGTACACAAGGCCGCAGCCACACGGAACCTGTCGGTGGCCTTCGCGGCAGACACCCATCTGCACGCGGACTTCCTTTCCGGGGCAGTCGAACTCGCCGCCAAGTCGGGCACCAGCGTCCTGGCGTCGGCGGCGGGACATCGCGAGTTCGCACACACCGGCCTGTACGACGGTGACGAAGTGGACCTGGGTGGACTTCGACTGCGCGCGCTGCTCACCCCCGGCCACACGTACGAACACATGGCGTACCTCCTGCTTGATGGCAGCCGCGAGGTCGGCGTCTTCACCGGTGGCTCGTTGATCGTGGGATCGACGGCCCGCACCGACCTCGTCTCGGATGGACTCACCGACGAGCTGACCCGAGCGCAATATGCGTCGTTGCGGCGGCTGGCCGGGCTGCCCGGCGACGTCGGGGTCTGGCCGACCCACGGTGCCGGATCGTTCTGCTCGGCGCCCGCAGGCGCCGAGCGGACCAGCACGATCGCCCGCGAGATCGCCACCAATCCATTGCTCGCGGCGTCTGACGAAAACGCCTTCGTATCAGAGCTTTTCGGCTCACTGGGCAGTTATCCGCCTTACTTCCGCAGGCTGGGCGAGCTCAACCGGATCGGGCCGCCGCTGCTCGATGGCGAACCCCTCCTGGCGCCGCTGAACGTCGACGAGGTTCGCAGCAGGCTCGCCGATGGTGCGGCACTCGTCGACGCCCGCCCGATGGACCGCTACGCGGCCCGCCACATCCCCGGTGCGATATCCATACCGCTGCGACCGGTATTCGGTAGCTGGTTGGGGTGGCTGGCACCGCCTCACCGACCGCTCATCATCGTGCGCGACGACCACCAGGATGCGGCAGAGATCGGTTGGCAGGCAGCCAAGATCGGCTGCGACACCGTCGTGGGTGAGCTGCACGGCGGAATGGACGCGTGGGTGGCCGCCGGACATGCCACGGCGAGCATGTCCCTGGTGCGGCCGACAGACATCGGCGCTCGCCATGTTCTCGACATCCGACAGGAATCCGAATTCGCGAGCGGCCACGTACCCGGCGCTCAGCACATCGAACTGGGCCGGGTCGGCGCCAAGGTGGCCGATGTCCCCGACCGGCCTACGGTGGTGATGTGCGGCCACGGTGAACGTGCGATGGGTGCCGCGAGTCTGCTGGAGGCGGCGGGGCACCGCGGCCTGGCGGTGCTCGACGGTGGACCCGGCGACTGGACGAAGGCCACCGGCCGCCGACTCGAGAGCGGCGTATGACCGTTAGGCCACCGCCGCCGCGGCTCGGCCTGCGCGCCAATCTATTTCAGTTCCTCCTGCTCGTCGCCGTCAACGCGCTCGTCGGCGGCATGGTGGGGCAGGAACAGACGGTGCTGCCGCTGCTGGCGGAGCGACACTTTGCGCTGACCGGTTACACCTTCCTATGCACCTATGTGCTGGCATTCGGCATCACCAAGGCTGCCGCCAACTATTTCGCGGGCAGGTGGTCGGACCGCTTCGGCCGAAAGCCGGTCCTGGTGGTGGGCTGGCTGCTCGCGATCCCCATACCGCTGCTGTTGATCTGGGCGCCGTCATGGGGATGCGTCGTCGCCGCCAACGTGCTGCTCGGGCTCAGCCAGGGACTCACCTGGTCCACGACCGTGGTGATGAAAATCGACCTCGTCGGCCCCCGGCAGCGCGGGCTGGCAATGGGTTTCAACGAAGCGGCCGGATACGGGGCCGTCGCAGTGACCGCCGTCGTCGCCGGATATCTCGCCGCCCACTACGGGCTGCGGCCGGCGCCGTTTCTGCTCGGTCTGTGCTATGCGGTGATCGGGCTTGCGGTCAGCGCGGCTCTGGTGCACGAGACGCGAAGCCATGCCCGTCTCGAGGCCGGCCACCACGGGGACGTCGGCGCCGAGGCGACCAACCGCGAGATCTTCGTGCACACCTCATTCACGGAACCGGCCCTGTCGTCGGCGAGCCAGGCGGGCCTGATCAACAACCTGAACTTCGGGCTGTCGTGGGGTTTGTTCCCGATCCTGTTCGCCAGCACCGGTATGCCGATCGAGCGCATCGGCATCCTCGTCGCCGTGTATCCGGCTGTCTGGGGTCTGGGGCAGGTCCTCACCGGTGCGCTCTCGGACCGGTGGGGCCGCAAGCGTCTGATCACCGCGGGCATGCTCGCCCAGGCGGTCGCGCTGGCGATGATCGCCAACGTTGACACCTTCACGTGGTGGGCACTGGCGGGCACCCTGCTCGGCGCGGGCACGGCCATGGTCTACCCGACCCTGCTGGCCGCGGTCGGCGATGTCGCGCACCCGCTTTGGCGTGCGCGCGCCGTGGGGATCTACCGACTGTGGAGAGACAGCGGCTATGCCGCCGGGGCGATCGTCGGAGGGGCCACGGCCGACCTGTGGGGTCTGCGCGCTGCGGTGTGGGTCGCCGCCGGCTTCACCGTCGTCTCGGCGATCGTGGTCGCGGCGCGAATGTACGAGACACACCCAACGTCGCAGCCGACCGGGCGACACTCGAGTTGATCCACGGGCGAGACCTTACTTCGCCGCGTTGGCGAGCATGTCCTGCGCGATGGTAGCCGCCTCGTCGCCAATCGAGTAACTGCACGCCCATGCCTCAACGGTCAGGTTCGACGCGGTCGACAGCGCATGTTGACACGCCCAGCCGTCGGCATCCTGTTGGGTCGTGACCTGAGTGATCATCTCACCTTCGGTGCGGACCTCACCGAGCTCCCACAAGTACGAATCTCCCGAACTGTCAACGGTGACAGTGGAATTGGCGCAACCCTCCCACGCCGACCTGGACTTGTCGAAAAAACGCTGCGCCTCCTCGGCGGAGCTGTAGAGCACCGCGGTCTGTTCGACCCAATGGTCGTTGTCCTCCTGCGGCTCTCGGGCCACCTGGTCGCGCACGTCGGTCCATCCGCTGCCCGCGTACACCGGCCCCTCGGCGCCGTACATGGCACCGAGGCACTCGCGCTCCGACACGTCGTCGGAATGATCGGTCATCTCGTCGAGTTCGCTTGTGACCTTCATCGTCGTCGAGCCCATGATTCCGTTCACTTCACCGATGGTGACCAATACGTCGTCGAGCTTCTCAGCGGTCAGCTCCGGCACGTCGAACGACCCGGACTGGCCACGCACGGCCATGCCCGCAACGGTGCTCACACAGCCAGTCAGCACAGCCGACGTCACCACGACGACACCCGCGATGAACAGCCGCGACGCCGTGCCGAATGGAGTCACCGCGTCATTGTGACCGACTTCCGGCCGATTCGCGGCGTCGATGACAATTTCGCGGCGCGTTCAGGACCGGCCGATCTTCTCCAGCATCAGGTCGGCGACCGCGCTCGCCTGCCGGGCGCCGGTCGGACTGGGTCCGGCGACATCGGCGATCTCCACCTCCACGATGCAATCGCCGGCCACCCCGAGGGCCCGCTGAATCGTCGACCCGGCGTCCTGCATCAGCACCGCCGAGACGATCTCGTCGTCGACACCGACCTCGGTGATCCGGCTCGATCCCTGTGCGCCGCGGTCGGGTTGGTTCAACACCAGCGTCTGGCCGTTGCATCGGTGCCACTTGTCGGCCGACGTGGCGAAGAACCCCTGCGCGGCATCGGCGTCGACGAACTCGACCACGCCGAAGAACCCGGTAACGGTCGGACCGTTGGCGTCGCCGCCGGCCCACGACTGGCTGACCACCGACCGCACCGGGCTGGCCTGATACACGACCTTCTCCAGCCGGTATCCGGTGCTCACACAGTCGAGCGGCGTTGCTTCCGACTGCCCCACACCCTGCAGCAGCATGTCGGCGCCACCCTCGACGACCTGGCCCATGAGGCCGCTGGCCCCGAACATCGTGGTCAGTTCCTCGGCGGTGGGCAGCGCCTGGTCGAGCATCCGGTTGGGCGACGGTTTGACGACCTCGGCGACCTGCGGGGCCGGCGCATCGACGGCGGGCGTCGAACAGCCGACGACGATCGCGCATGCGCCCACCGCCGCCGCCGTCATCGCCGCCGAGCGCACGATGTCCTACTTCTTGGCCTTGTCGGCGGACGAGTCGGTGGACAGGGCGGCGACGAACGCCTCCTGAGGCACCTCGACCCGGCCGATGGTCTTCATCCGCTTCTTGCCTTCCTTCTGCTTCTCGAGCAGCTTGCGCTTGCGGGTGATGTCCCCGCCGTAGCACTTCGATAGCACGTCTTTGCGGATCGCGCGGATGTTTTCGCGAGCGATGATCTTCGAACCGATCGCCGCCTGCACCGGAACCTCGAACTGCTGACGCGGAATCAGCTCCTTGAGCTTGGTGGTCATCTTGTTGCCGTAGGCGTACGCCGACTCCTTGTGCACGATCGCGCTGAACGCGTCAACCGGCTCGCCCTGCAGCAGGATGTCGACCTTGACCAGGTCGGCTTCCTGCTCACCGGCCTCCTCGTAGTCCAGGCTGGCGTAGCCGCGGGTGCGCGACTTCAGCGCGTCGAAGAAGTCGAAGATGATCTCGCCCAGCGGCATCGTGTAGCGCAGCTCCACCCGCTCGGGGGAGAGGTAGTCCATGCCGCCGAGTTCGCCGCGCCGCGACTGGCACAGCTCCATGATGGTTCCGATGAACTCGCTCGGCGCGATGATCGTGGTCTTGACCACCGGCTCGTAGACCGTGCGAATCTTGCCGTCCGGCCAGTCCGACGGATTGGTCACCGTGACCTCCGAATTATCTTCCTGCACAACGCGATACACGACGTTGGGTGAGGTGGAGATCAGGTCGAGGTTGAACTCGCGCTCGAGGCGCTCGCGGGTGATCTCCATGTGCAGCAAGCCCAGAAAGCCGCTGCGGAAACCGAATCCGAGCGCCACCGAGGTTTCCGGCTCGTACGTCAGCGCCGCGTCGTTGAGTTGCAGCTTGTCCAGCGCGTCGCGCAGGTCCGGATAGTCCGAGCCGTCAACGGGATACAGCCCCGAGTAGACCATCGGCCGCGGCTCCCGGTATCCGGTGAGCGGTTCGGCCGCGCCGTTGCGCGCCGTCGTCACGGTGTCGCCGACTTTGGACTGGCGCACGTCCTTCACACCGGTGATGAGGTAGCCGACCTCGCCGACGCCGAGACCGGCGGAGGCCTTGGGTTCGGGCGAGACGATGCCCACTTCGAGGAGTTCGTGGGTGGCGCCGGTGGACATCATCTTGATGCGTTCGCGCGGGACGATCTTGCCGTCGACGACACGGACGTAGGTCACCACACCGCGGTAGGTGTCGTAGACCGAGTCGAAGATCATCGCGCGCGCGGGCGCATCCGCATCGCCGACCGGCGGCGGCACCTCGCGCACGACGTGGTCGAGGAGGTCTGCCACCCCCGCGCCGGTCTTTCCGGAGACCCGCAGCACGTCTTCGGGTTCGCAGCCGATGATGTGGGCGAGCTCGGCGGCGTAGCGGTCCGGGTCGGCGGCGGGCAGGTCGATCTTGTTGAGCACCGGAATGATGTGCAGGTCGCGATCCAGGGCCAGGTAGAGGTTCGCCAGCGTCTGCGCCTCGATCCCCTGGGCGGCGTCGACGAGCAGCACCGCACCCTCGCACGCCTCCAGCGCTCGCGACACCTCATAGGTGAAGTCGACGTGGCCCGGGGTGTCGATCAGATGCAGTACGTAATCCTCGCCGTCGACCTTCCCCTGTAATTTCCATGGCAGCCGCACGTTCTGCGCCTTGATCGTGATGCCGCGCTCGCGCTCGATGTCCATCCGGTCGAGGTACTGCGCGCGCATGTCGCGATCGGCGACGACGCCGGTGAGTTGCAGCATCCGGTCGGCCAGCGTCGACTTGCCGTGATCGATGTGGGCGATGATGCAGAAGTTCCGGATCTGCGCCGGCGCCGTGAAGGTCTGATCGGCGAAAGTGCTGATGGGAATCTCCTGGTGAAGGCGGACTTCGGGTGCCACCAGCGTATCCAGGCGGCACCCGAAGCACACAATCGCGCCGAGCGGCGCTCGCTTATGCTCGGAAATATGCCTGCGTCCTGGAGACCACTGCAGACATTCCAGAGGTTTGCAGAGAATCTGGTGTTCAACGAGGCGCCGAAGATCATCCGTCAGATCGGGCAGTCAGAAACCGTGCAGCGCGGTATCCAGCAGGGCATCCGGATCGGTTTGGACGCGATCGCGGGCGCATCCAGGGACGAGACGCCGGCCATCGCGGCCGGACGACCGGTCAGCCGTAACTTCGTGCCCACCGCTCATCGCGCCCGCACGTTGGTGTACGCCCCCGACCTGGACGGCCGGGCCGACCCCGGCGAGATCGTGTGGACGTGGGTGGTCTACGAGGATGATCCGACACAGGGCAAGGACCGACCGGTTCTGGTGGTCGGGCGCGACAGGTCCACGCTGCTCGGCCTGATGTTGTCCAGTCAGCAGCACCACCGCGACGATCCGAACTGGGTGGCCATCGGGACCGGCACCTGGGACTACGAGGGGCGTGCGAGTTGGGTGCGGCTGGACCGGGTGCTCGACGTACCCGAAGACGGCATCCGCCGCGAAGGGGCGATCCTCGCCCGCGAGAAGTTCGAGGCCGTCGCGGCCCGGCTGCGTGCCGAATACTCCTGGAGCTAGCCTCCCGACTGCGCGAGTGACCGTGTCTCCGCGCGACACGCCGCGCGGGTGTGGCACTCCGCGGTCGCTCGCGGATTCTTATCGTGGCTCCCGCCACATCTGTCTTATCGTGGCTCCCGCCACATGGGCCACATGCGCGGGCCGCCATCGGGCAACGTGATCTCGCCGGTGACGTCGAACCCGAAGCGCTGGTAGTAGGCGATGTTGTCGGGGTTGCTGGACTCGAGGTAGGCGGGGGCGTGCTCGGCGTCGCAGCGGTCGAGGCGCGACCGCATCAGCGCCTGCCCGTATCCGCTGCCGCGCACGGTCGGATCGCTGCCGATCACCCCGAGGTACCAGTGCGGCTCCTCGGGGTGCTGCTCCTTCATCAGGTCTGCGACGACCTGACCCCGCCGCACATTGGCTCCCAATGCCCGGAAGAACGCCGGCATCATCCGCAGCTCCTGCCGACCGGTCTGTTTCCACTCGCCCGGCGGGTCCCACAGCGCGGCGGCGCCGATGCGCCCGCCGCCGGCCACCTCGACCCCTTCGGTGCGCAGGAAATGATGACGAATCATGGTGGCGAACATCCGTCCGAGGCCCCGCTCCCGCGCAGCGTCGTTCGGCAGCATCCACGTCATCACCGGGTCGTCATAAAACGCGCGCGCCAGTACCCGCGACATCTCGGGTGCGTGCCGCCGCGTCGCCGGAGCGACCTCGACGTCAGCCACGGGTGATGTAGGCCTGCAGCTGCTCCTGCTGCGCTTCGAGCTCTTCCATCCGCGTCTTGACGACGTCGCCGATGCTCACGATGCCGACCAGCCTGCCGTTCTCCATCACCGGCACATGCCGGACCCGGTTGGTCGTCATCAAGGCGCTCAGGCTGTCGACCGAATCGTCCGGAGCGCAGGTCGCCACCAGCGTGGTCATGATCTCCGACACCGGCTGGGTGAGCAGTTCGGCGCCTCGGCGGTGCAGCGCCCGGACGACATCGCGCTCAGAGACGATCCCGATCAGACCGTCGGGCGACACCACGACCATCGCGCCGATGTTGTGCACCGCCAGTTCCGTGAGCAATCCCGAGACCGACGTCTCGGGGGTTATCGTGGCCACCGCGGCGCCCTTGTTCCGCAACACGTCCGCGATTCGCATCTTCGCCTCCGCTCGTGATGTTCCTCACAGGCTAGGTCGGACGGACTCGGCGCGGAAGGCTTTGCGAGGTTGCAACCCGGTCACGTCTGATCGCGCAGTTGCCAAAAGGTGTTCCGGCCGCGGAAAGTCGAGCACACGCCTGCCGGGACACCATCACGGGACTTTTACCGGAGCCACCTCGACGCGCGTCTCGGGTATATGTGGGGCCATGATCGAGGTCACATTGCTTGGCACTGGAAGCCCCATCCCTGACGCCCACCGGGCGGGCCCGTCGACCCTTGTGCGCGCCGGCGGGCAGACATTCCTGATCGACTGCGGTCGCGGTGTGCAACAACGTCTGACCGCCGCGGGCGCCCCCGCGAACGGATTGTCGGCGCTGCTGTTGACACATCTGCACAGCGACCACATCGCAGACCTGGGCGATGTGATCATCACGCGGTGGGTGTCGACGTTCACGCCCGAGCAGGCTCCGCTGCAGATCATCGGACCGCCGGGCACCGCGGAAGTGGTCGAGCACACCCTCAAGGCGTTCGGCTTCGACATCGGATACCGCATCGCGCACCACGCCGACCTGACGGCGCCACCCCCCGTCGAGGTGCACGAGTACACCGAGGGTGAGGTGTGGAATCGCGACGGCGTGACGATCCGGGTCGCGCCGACCGACCACCGCCCGGTCGCCCCGACCATCGGCTTCCGCGTCGAGCACGCCGACGCCTCGGTGGTGCTGGCCGGCGACACCGTCCCCTGCGAGACCCTCGACGAACTGGCGGCAGGCGCAGGAGCGTTGGTGCACACCGTGATTCGCAAGGATCTGATCGACAGGATGCCCATGCAGCGCATCCGCGACATCTGCGACTACCACTCGTCGGTCGAACAGGCGGCGGCCACCGCGGCGCGGGCAGGAGTCGGAATTCTGATCCTCACCCACTTTGTGCCCGCGATCGAACCCGGACAGGAAGACGACTGGCGCGCACTCGCCGCGTCGGTTTTCGACCGGCAGATCGAACTCGGTGACGATCTGCTTCGCGTGGAGGTCCATCCCGGCATGTCCGTCAAGCCTGCCGGGTGATCGGTCAGGCCAGGCGGGTGATCTCGACGACGACGTCGAGGTCGGTCGAGCCCTCGCCGGAATAGATGCCCTTTAGCGGGGTGACATCGGAGTAGTCCCGGCCGACGCCGACGCTGACGTACTGCTCGTTGATCGCGGCGTCGTTGGTGGGGTCGTAGTTCCACCAGCCACCGGTCCACGCCTGCACCCAGGCGTGACTCTGCCCGTCAATGGTGTCCCCGATCACCGCTTTGCGCTTGGGATGCAGATAGCCCGATACGTAGCGGGCGGGAATGGCCATGGAACGCAACAGGATCAGCGTCAGGTGGGCGAAGTCCTGGCATACCCCCTTGCCTTCGCGTAACGCGTCGAGGCCTGAGGAGTGCACCCCGGTGGTGCCTGCGACGTAAGCCAACTCGCTGCGCACCCAGGACGCGGCGGCGGTGACGGCCTCCAGCGGCGTGTGGTCCTTGACGATGCGTTGACCGACCCGCCGTATCCGCTTGCTCGCCGGCGTGTAGTGGGTGGGCGCGAGCACCTCGTCGAATCTGTCGACGACCGCCTCGGATTGCAAGTCCTCCCACGTCACGTCATGTTCGGGCATCTGGTCGGCATCGGTCTCCACAACCGATGACGAGGTGACCTCCAGTTCGGTGTGCGGTGCGTGCAGGTCGAAGGCCGTCACCGCGGTGCCCCAGTAGTCGACGTACCGGTAATTGCGGGTGGCCGGGACGGTTTCGACACGGTTGAGGATGACGTTCTGGCGCGAGTCCGAGCGCGGCGTCAAGCGCGCCTCGTTGAAGGAAGCCGTCACCGGCGATTTGTATGCGTAGCCGGTCGAGTGCACCACCCGCATCCGCCACATTGCTGTCTCCTCTTCACCGTCTGCTCTTCGCCCGAGGACTGATCGCTGCGCCAGCGGCTCATCGTCAGAGTTCACCTTCTTCGATGACGAGTGCGCCGTTGTGACCTGCGTCGTGCCACGCCACCCAGGGCGCGGAGTGGAAGTACTGCAGCGCCAACGCTTCACCGACATCGAAACACGTCTTCTGCAGGTCGGCCAGCCGCTGTTCGAGCGACTCCAGAAGCACGCCGGGACGCATGAACTCTAGTTCGCTACGCGCCCTGCCGAGGAGCCTCTGCGCCTCGGCGGTGGCACCCAGGCGGCTGTGCGGACGGTTCATCAACTCGTCGAGGCTGTGTTCGGCAAGCCGCAACGAATAGAAGATGGAACGTGGGAAAAGCCGGTCCAGCAACATGAATTCGACGACGCGACCTGCGTCGAGCACACCACGGTAGGTGCGCAGGTAGGTGTCGTGTGCCCCTGCCGAACGCAGCAGCGTCACCCACGCCGGTGATGATGCGCTGTCCCCGACCCGCGAAAGCAGCAGCCGCACGGTCATGTCCACACGTTCGATGGCGCGACCGAGCACCATGAAGCGGTAGCCGTCGTCGCGGGACAACGTCGAGTCGGCCAATCCGGCGAACATCGCGGCGCGCCCTTCGACAAAAGAGAGAAACTCGTGCGGGCCAAGGCGTTTGGCGGCTCGCTCCCGCTCGGCCAGCGCGTTGTAGGTGGTGTTGAGGCACTCCCAGATCTCGGTGGACGTGACTTCTCGTGCGCCGCGGGCATTCTCGCGGGCCGCCGAAACGGCGTCGACGATCGATCCCTGCGTGCCGCGACTGAAGGCGACGATGTCGGTCAGCGACCACACGTCCAGCGGCGCGTCGGGAGCCTGCATCCCCAGCACCCGCAGCAGGGTCCGCGAGGCCTGGTCGGGGTCGACGCTGGAGTCTTCGAGCAGTTGATGGACGGTCACATCGAGAATGCGGGCGGTGTCGTCGGCGCGCTCGACGTATCGTCCGATCCAGTACAAGGATTCGGCGTTGCGGGCCAACATCAGCGCACCACCCCCTACTGCTGCTGTTGCTGTTGATCTTGGTTCTGCCCGTCGCCGCTCTCGACCTTCGGCCCGCGCGCCGACTTGGGCAGTTTGCGCACCACTTGCGCGGCACCGAGTTCGCGGTCGGCCACCGAGGTGCGCGACGCGAGCACCCAGGTGTCCTTCGACCCGCCGCCCTGGCTGGAGTTGACCACCAGCGAACCCTCAGGGAGGGCGACCCGCGTCAGCCCGCCGGGCAGCACCCACACGTCGTCGCCGTCGTTGACCGCGAACGGGCGCAGGTCGACGTGCCGTGGGGCCAGCTGGTCGCCGATTTGGGTGGGCACGGTCGAGAGCTGCATGACGGGCTGGGCGATCCAGCCGCGCGGGTCGTTGCGGATCTTCTTGGCGACCGCGGCGAGCTCTTTTTCCGATGCGTCCGGACCGAACACGATGCCGTAGCCGCCCGAGCCCTCGACCGGTTTGATGACGAGCTCGTCGATGCGGTCGAGCACTTCCTCGCGTTCCTCGTCGAGCCAACATCGGAAGGTGTCGACATTGGCCAGCAGCGGTTTCTCGCCGAGGTAGTACTCGATGATTGTCGGCACGTACGTGTACACGAGTTTGTCGTCGCCGATGCCGTTGCCGACCGCGCTGGAGATCACCACGTTGCCCGCCCGGGCGGCGTTGAGCAGGCCGGCGACACCGAGCACCGAGTCGGGCCGGAACTGCATCGGGTCGAGAAACGCGTCGTCGATGCGGCGGTAGATGACGTCGACCTGCCGCTCCCCCTCGGTGGTGCGCATGTACACGGCGTTGTCGCGGCAGAACAGGTCGCGACCCTCGACGAGCTCGACACCCATCTGGCGGGCCAGCAGCGAGTGCTCGAAGTACGCCGAGTTGTAGACGCCGGGTGTGAGCACGACGACGGTGGGATCGGCGACGTTGTTGGCCGCCGCACTGCGCAGCGCCCGCAACAGATGCGACGAGTAGTCACCGACAGCGCGCACGCGGTGGGTGGCGAACAGGTTCGGGAAGACCCGCGCCATGGTGCGCCGGTTCTCCATCACATATGAGACCCCCGACGGTGAGCGCAGATTGTCCTCCAGCACCCGGAAGTCGCCCTTGGCGTCGCGGATGAGGTCGATGCCCGCGACGTGGATCCGCACCCCGTTGGGCGGGACGATGCCCGCGGCCTCGCGGTGGAAATGCTCGCAGGAGGTGATCAGCCGGCGGGGGATGACGCCGTCGCGAAGGATTTCCTGCTCGCCGTAGATGTCGTCGAGGTAGAGCTCGAGCGCCTTGACACGCTGGATGATGCCGCGTTCCAAACGCGTCCACTCCGCCGCGGAGATGACCCGCGGCACCAGGTCGAGCGGGAACGGACGTTCCTGCCCGGACAGCGAGAACGTGATGCCTTGGTCGACGAAGGCGCGACCCAGCGCCTCGGCACGAGCTTCGAGCTCGGAGGCATCCGACGGGCCGAGCTCGGCGTAGATGCCCTTGTAGGGGCCCCGCACGTTGCCCTGGGAGTCGAACATCTCGTCGAAGGCCTTGGCGTAGCTTCCAAGATCGCGATAGCCGGCGAAGACGCCTTGATATCGCCTTTCCTGCCGATGGGGGCTCCGCGACGCTCGTGCGGACTCGGTCGGAAGCGTACTCAGGCTCACTCCTGCCATGCTGCAACACTTCGGCCGTTTCGGCAGGCCAGCGGACTCACTTTGGGCATTTACCCGCTCCGCTGGTAGCCTGAACCCTCGCTGCCCGCGTGCCGGGCGCCTACCAGACTTTGGAAAACCCCTACAGGATTTACGAAGGACTACACGCGTGGCCAACATCAAGTCGCAGGAGAAGCGCAACCGGACCAACGAGCGCCGCAGGCTGCGTAACAAGTCGGTCAAGTCGTCGCTTCACACGGCGGTGCGCGGCTTCCGGGCGGCGGTCGAGGCCGGCGACAAGGAGAAGGCCCAGGAGCTGTTGGCGTCGACCAGCCGTCAGCTGGACAAGGCCGCCAGCAAGGGCGTCATCCACAAGAACCAGGCCGCCAACCGCAAGTCGGCGTTGGCTTCCGCGTTCAACAAGCTCTGAGGTTCAACAGGCCCTGAGGTTCAACAGGCTCTGAGATCCGTTCAGCAGGTTCTGAGCCGTTTCGTCCGCTCAATCTGCGATGAGCTCGGCGACGCGCCGCACCGTCGCCTCCAGCGCGTAGTCCGCATCCGCGGCGGCCCCTTTGACATCCGCGTTCAGCGCGGCCACCAACCGCATCGCCTCGGCGACGGTGGTGTTCGACCATCGCCTCGCCTGCTTCTGCGCCTTCTGCACCCGCCACGGCGGCATGCCCAGCTCTGACGCCAGCCGGTAGGGGTCGCCCGACAACGGCCGCACCCGCGCGATGGTGTGCACCGCCTCGGCCAGGGCGTCGGCCAGCACGACATGCGGTTCGCCGCGCATCATCGCCCATCGCAGGGCCTCGGCCGCCCCTGCCACGTCGCCGACGACCGCCTTGTCGGCGACGTCGAACCCCTTCACCTCGGCCTTGCCCGAGTGGTAGCGGCGCACCGCCGCGGCGTCGACGGCCCCGCCGGTGTCGGTGACCAACTGCGAACAGGCCGCAGCCAACTCGCGGATGTCGGAACCGATCGCGTCCAGCACCGCGGTGACGGTGTCCTCGCCGACCTTGACCTTCAACGCGCGGAACTCGCGCCGCACGAAGTCGGCGCGTTCGGCGGCCTTGGTGATACGCGCGCACGGGTGCACCTGCGCGCCGAGTTTCTGGAGCTGATCGGCCAGCGCCTTGGCGCGCCCGCCACCGGAGTGCACGACGACGAGCATGGTGCCCGGCGGCAGGTCGGCCGCGGATTCGGCGATGAGCGCGGCGGCGTCCTTGCCCGCCTCGGCCGCCGACTCCAAGACCACCACCCGTTCATCGGCGAACAGCGACGGGCTCAGCAATTCGGCCAGTTCGCTGGTGCTGACCTCACCGGCGCGCAGGCGGTCGACCGGGATGTCGTGGATACCGGCCAATTTGCGCGCCTCCCGAAGGACCGCCGCCACCGCCCGTTCGACCAGCAGCTCCTCGTCCCCGAGCACCAGGTGCAACCGCGACGCTTCGCTCACTCGACGATCGTGTCACGGCCACCTGACAACCCCGACACCGTCCACGCCAGCAGGCAGACCGCGCCGGCGCCCGCCGCGATCCGCACCCATCGGAACCGCCACGCGAGCACCACCGCGGTTCCCGCTGCCGCGGTCAGCATCACCCCGGAAAGACCGGACGGCACCGACACCGAGGACCCCGGAACGCCCGCCGCCCAGCGGGCCACATGCAGCAGCCACCACACTTCCGGCCCGGTGAAGCGGATCAGCAGGTCGGCGCCGGCGGGCCAGATCTTGCCCAGCGCGGCCGCGGCGGTGCCGAAGACCGTGATCGGCGGAATCACCGGGGCCACCGCGACGTTGGCCGCGACCGATACGACGCTGAACGTGCCCGCCATCCCGGCGACCAGCGGTGCGGTGACCAGTTGTGCGGCGGCGGCCACGCTGATCGCGTCGGCGGCCGGCTTGGGCCAGCCACGACCGACAAGGCGCCGCGACCACACCGGCGCGACAACGATCAGAGCCGCGGTGGCCGACACCGACAGCGCGAACCCGACGTCGACGGCCAACTCCGGTGATCCGATCATCAACGCCAGCACGCTGGCCGACAACGCGGGAATGGCCTGTCGGCGGCGGTGCGACAACACCGCCAACAACGTGATCGCACCCATCACCGCGGCGCGCAGCACACTCGCCGTCGGCTGCACGACCACCACGAACGCGAGCAGCGCGATCGCCGCCAGGGCGACGGCGGCCCGTGGCCCAATCAGTCCCGCGGTCAGCAGCACCGCCCCGCACACGATCGTCACGTTCGCCCCGGAAACCGCGGTCAGATGTGTCAATCCCGCCGCGCGGAACTCGGCCGTCGTCTGGCGCGGTACGCCCGCGGTGTCGCCGAGCACGAGCGCAGGCAGCATCGCGGCCTGATCGGCGGGCAGTGACCGTCGCGCCGCCTCGGCGAACCCGCCGCGGACCTCGGAGGCGGCGCGTTGGACGGCGGACGCCTCGCCGTAGGTGGGATCGCCGATGGCCGACAGCACCGCGACGCTCAGATCGCGCCGCGTCGGTTGTCCGACGCGCACTCGAAACGCCACGGGGGTCCCTGCGGTCAGGTCTCCGATGCGGCTGCTCGACGCGAAAACCACGACGCGCCCGGGCATTTCGCGTCCATCCAACGCCATCAGCGAACCGCGGAACATCGTCCGGTTGCCACCGAGCGCACGCGGGTTCTCCGTCGGGGTGACCACGACGGTGGCGGCCGCGCCGTAGCGCTGGGTGACCGGATGATGGCGCACCTCGTCGACCCGCAAACCGATCGCGATCGCAAAGCCCGCCGCCACCAAACCGACCGCCACGACGGTCGCGCCGACACCTTTCCCGCCGGTCGCCGCCCGCCGGCCACTACCCCACCACCCCAGCGCCGCGGTCGCCACCGCCGCCCCCACGGCGGCGGCGACTGACCCGCCGACCGGCCACAGGATCCCGGCGGCCGTCACCGCCCAACTGGTCAGCGCCGCCGGGACGAGGCGCAGATCGAGTGGGGCCGCGTCGGCGTCCGCCACCGGCGTCACACATGGACGAGGTCGCGCAGCTTGTTCAGCCGCGCCGGTCCGATGCCGTCGACGTCGCCGAGCTGGTCGACGCTGGTGAACGGGCCGTTGGCGTCGCGCCAGGACACGATCGCAGCGGCGGTCACCGGCCCGATTCCGGGGAGCGTGTCCAGTTCCTCGACGGTCGCGGTGTTCAGGTTCACCTTGCCGCCGGCCGGTGTGCTGCCATCGCCCGACGATGGCGTGTCCGTCGAAGCGGGTGCCGCGACACCCGTGCTGACCGAGCTCCCCATGGCTGCCGGTTCACCCGTCGCCGGAGCGATCCCCACGACGATCTGCTCACCATCGGCGATTCGTCTCGCCATGTTCAGCCCCACCAGGTCAGCACCGTCCAGGGGCCCACCCGCCGCGGTGAGCGCGTCGGCGATCCGAGCGCCCTCCGCCAGGGTGACCAGCCCCGGCTTGTGCACCAGGCCCACGACGCTGACGACGACGGGTCCTGCCGACTCCTGCGACGCGGCGCCCGGCGTCGGGCTCGCCGACGAAACCATCTGCACAGGTGGCAATTTGGCCGCTGCGACCGCGGGAGTGTCGTCGCGCAACAGAACGAACACCGTCACCAGAACGGCGACGAGACCGACACCGCCGAGCGCAACGACACCGGCTCGGCCTGGATCTGCGCGCACCGCGGCGATCCAACCGGCCGCGCCGCTGCCGGCGGATTCCGGCAACCAGCGCGTCAATGACGTGTCGGATCGCCGTTCCTCATCGGCGGGCTCGGGCTCCGCTTCGGCACCCAGCCTGCGCTGCACGCGCTCGGCAGGCAATTCGGTTCGCATGCCTGTGAAGTTAGGCGCGGCCACCGACCGCCGGGCCCGCCAGCGGTGGCCGGCGACGCGCCCTGTGGATGAAATGAGCGTTGGGGACAGGGCCGATGTCTACAGTGTTGCTGTGGATCGTCGAGTGCCGATGGTCGCCGCCATCGCGTTCGCGGTGCTGTACGCGGTTGCGCTGCTGATGGTTCCGGCGCTGCCCGGGATCGACCGCCCCGGCCTCGACATCGTCACCCACCTCAATGAACACTCCGGCGCAATACGGACCCAGGCGCTGTTACAGGCGTTCGGCTCACTGGCTCTGGTCGTGGTGCTCGGCCATGCCCGCGACCGGCTCGCGGGTCCGTACGCCTTTGTCTTCACCATCGGGTCGGCCGTCGTCCTCGTCCAGATCAGCATCGCGACCTGGTTCACGGCTGGATTGTCGTTGCATCCTGCCGATCTCGGCTCCGGAACGGCGCGGGCGCTCGCCGACGTGGTGGCCATGTGGGGTCCCATCCTGACCGTGGCCGACATCATGGTCGCCGCTCCGATTCTGTTGGCCGCCAACGAGGGCCGATTCCCTCGCTGGCTCGGCATGGTCGCCGCGGTCTTCGCCGTCGAGCAGTTGATCGAGACCATCACGATCATCGGGCCGTCGGGTAGCTTCATCTCGCCGGGCGGTGCGATGAACCTGTACCTCGGGGGTCCGTTGTTCATCCTGTTCTTCCTCGCACTCGGGGTGGCGCTGTCGCTGCCCGACGCATCCGAAACACCGGCGCTGCCGGCTGGCGCCCATACCGTCGCCGACGAGTCCGGCAATACCGACGTCGCCGACAAGTCCGGCTCGGAAGACGGCGCCGAACGCGATCCGCAATAGCACAGCCGCGCTGCACGGACGCACTAACATTTCCCCGGTGGCGACGTTGCAGCGGTTCACCGACCGTCGGGTTTTGATCACCGGAGCGGGATCGGGCATCGGCCAGGCGACGGTCCTACGGATCCTCGACGAGGGTGGCACCGTGGTCGCCGCCGACGTCAGCGAGGCCGGGTTGTCCGATACCGAGGCCAAAGCCGGTGAGAACGCCGCCGGGCTCACCACCGTGGTGATGGACGTCGGCAGCGAGAATTCGGTGATCACCGGGGTCGCACGCGCCGTCGCCGCGATGCGCGGGCTGGACGCGCTCGTCAATGCCGCGGGCATCCTGCGGTCGTCACACTTCACCGACACCACCCTCGCCGACTTCGAACAGGTCCTGCGCGTCAACCTCATCGGGACGTTTCTGGTCACCCGCGAAGCCCTGCCCGCGCTGCGCGGCGGCACTGCACCGGCGGTGGTCAACTTCAGCTCGACATCGGCGAACTTCGCGCATCCCTACATGTCGGCTTACGCGGCGTCCAAGGGTGGCATCCAGGCCATGACGCACACCTTGGCACTGGAGTTCAGCAAGCAAGGCATCCGGTTCAACTGCGTCCAACCGGGGTCGATCTCGTCGGGGATGACAGACGGCACAGGGCGATCGGGCCAGAGCGTGGGACCGGGCCTGCCGGAGGACGCCGATTACACGCTGTTCAGCAAGATCATGCCGACACAGCCCGTCGACGGTGACGGAATGTTCGCCAAACCCGACGCCGTCGCCGCCGTCGTCGCCATGCTCGCCGCGCCGGAGGCCTACTTCGTCACCGGCACCGAGGTCCGCATCGACGGCGGAACCCACATGTGATCGATTGGCACCGAGGAGTTTTCGTGACGACACCCGCCCGGCCGCTACGCGTCATCCAGTGGACCACCGGCAACATCGGCCGCCGGTCGCTGCACGCCATCATCGGGCGCGGCGATATGGAGCTCGTCGGCGTCTACGCTCACGGCGCGGACAAGGTCGGCGTGGACGCAGCAGAACTGGCCGGCTGGCCGGAACCCACTGGGGTGAAGGCCACCAACGACATCGACGCGCTGCTGGCCCAACGGCCCGACGCCTGCTGCTACAACCCGCTGTGGCCCGACGTCGACGAGCTGACCCGGCTCCTCGAGGCGGGCGTCAACGTCTGCTCGAGCGCGGCGTGGATCACCGGGGGCAAACAGTCGCCCGGCGACCTCGACCGGATCCGAAAGGCCTGCGAAAAGGGCGATTCCACGATCTTCGGCAGCGGAGCGCATCCCGGTATGAGCAACATGGTGGGAATGGTGCTCTCCGGTGCCTGTGAACGGGTCGACGAGATCCGCATCACCGAGTCGGTGGATTGTTCGACCTATGAATCGGCGGGAACACAGACCGCGATGGGCTTTTCGCAAGACCCGGACACCCCCGGGCTGGCGGCGAGTGTGCGGCGGGAGAGCGAGGTGTTCGCCGAGTCGGCGGCCATGATGGCCGACGCGATCGGCGCCAAGCTCGACCGGATGACTTTCGACGTCACGTTCACCGCGGCCACCGGCGATTCCGATCTCGGGTTCATGCGGATTCCGGAGGGCACAGTCGCCGGTGTCTACGGCTATCACCGCGGCTGGGTTGGCGAGAAGAACGTCGTCAGCGTCGGATTCAACTGGATCATGGGTGAGCACGTCACCCCGCCGAAGCCGCTCGAACACGGCCATGTCATCCAGGTGTTCGGGTTACCGAACATGCGCACGGTGCTGCATTGCCTACCGCCGAAGGACTGGACCGAACCGGGCTTCATGGGCCTTGGCATGATCTACACCGCGCTGCCGGTGACCAACGCCGTACCCGCGGTGGTCGCTGCGCCGCCGGGCATCGTGACGCTCAAGGACCTGCCCCCGGTCACCGGACGCGTCGCGGTGTGATCGGCCGCCGAGCACACAGCGGGGTACGGTCTTTCCGCAATTTTCGTACCACGTTGAGCGCTCAGCGAAATCGTGGCGCGTCACCGAAGTCGTTGTGCGAGGGTGGCTTTCCCCGGTCCGTCCAAATCGTCCAGCGCAGCCGGCCGTCCCGTCATCGCCAACATCAGCGCCTCCCCCGGCCCGGTCACCTCGGCGCCCTGCCCGTGACTCCAGTCGACGTCCGTCGCGCACAAGCGCAGCCCGCGGATCCGCCGCCCTGCCCCCAGTCGCGGATTGCCCGGGATCAGCGGCAGGATGCGCGCGAGGCGATCTGCGGGGATGGTGCGCGGGCGGTCGAGCGCACGACGGATGTCCTGGTGGTGGACCGTACCGTCGACGAAACCGATCATGCCGCCCAGGCGTGCCGTGAGGCCACTCGGATACAGATGACGGTTCAGATACGCGAGCAACTCATCGGGTGACAGACCCGCGAATTCGTCGACACCGACCTGATTCGCGTTCACCACCATGCCCTTGGCGAACCGCGTGAGCAGACCTGCGGGACCGAGCTCCTCGTAGCTGACCACATGTGCCACAATGTCTTTGACCGTCCACTTGGTACACAGGCTTGGGCGATACCACTCGTCGGGTGTCAACTCGCCCAGGAACTCCGCGAGGTCGGCCCGCTCGGCGCGCGTCAGGTCCTTGAGGTCGGCGCCGCCCGCCGTCACTGCGCCTCCCGCTCGAGCAGCTCACCGTACCGGCGCAGATACAGCGGCCAACCGGCATCACCGCCGACACCTGAAGCAACGGAATCCCACCCGTCGCCGTGACGTTCGATGTGGCGATGCTCGAGGCTGACGCGCGTGCGGCCGTCCGCTTCGGCGGTGAACACCACCTCCACCTCGCTGCACCGCGCCGGATCGGCTTCGAGCTGCCATGTCGTGCCGATGTCCCACGAGAAGACGATGCGATGCGGAGGGTCGACGACGAGCACCCGCGCCCACGCGCACACGCTGCCGTCGACACCGCGGTCATAGATCCGCCCGCCGACTCGGGGTTCCAGCACCGTCTCCGCGATCGGCACGCTCAGCAGGTTGTGTTCGCGGGGCTTGAAATCGCCGAATCTCTCAGTGAACACCCGAAACGCCCGCTCCAGCGGCGCGTTGACGGTGATGTCGTGGCGGATGACCGCGGATTGGGCTGAGGTCATGGGGTGTCTCCTTCGCTCTCGACTATCTCTTTGAATCCGGCCAGCGCCTGCATCCAGAAGCGGTCGAGTTCGGCCCGCATGGCGGCCAGGCCCGCCGGGTCCAGTTGATAGACGCGGCGGGTGCCGTCGGCGCGGTCGCACACCAACCCGGCGAGCTTGAGCACCTTGAGGTGTTGTGAAACCGCCGGCCGGCTGACCGGAAGTTCGCGGGCCAACTCCCCTACCGCCATCGGCCGGTGCGCGAGACGTCCGACGATGGACCGCCGGGTGCGGTCAGCCATCGCCACCCACGCATCGCCCTCTTGGTAAGCCAGCACGAACGGTAAGTTATCACTTACCAATGGACGCCGCAATCATTCCGGAGGCACGGAGGGGGTTAGGGCGTGTCTGACAAAGGTTTCGGGTGTTGTGCCTGAGGCTTGAGGGATGTCGCGATTTGAGTTGTTGTCTGATGCCCAGTGGGCATTGATCGAGGATCTGTTGCCGGTGCGGACAGGCAAGCGGGGCAGGCCTTTCCAGAATGCCCG
>NZ_LQIS01000002.1 GCF_001499905.1 Mycobacterium sp. GA-1285
GTCTTCGGCCATCTCCACACCGACCAAACCAACCGACAAGAGCCTTGCCAACCGGCAGCGGCTTGACATAGGAGAAACCTATGACCCACGACTGGTTGCTCGTGGAGACGCTGGGCAGCGAACCCGTGGTGGTCGCGCAGGGCCGTCGAACCCAGAACCTGATCCCGGTCAGTGCCTTTCTGCGGCGTAATCCGCATCTCATGGCCGTCCAGACCGCGATCGGCGAAACGGTGCGCGGGAGACAGGGCTTGAGCAGCATCACCCCGAAGAACGACCGTGTCATCCGCACCGAGGTCGTGCAGATGACCGATGGCCGGATTCACGGCGTACACGTCTGGATAGGTCCGCCCGACATGGAACCTCCGGAGCGGCCCGTGCCCGGGCCGCTGGTCTGGGATCTCGACACCGGAACCGCGACGGCGACACCGGAATCCATGGCCAACAGCGGCTGGGACTCGCATCAGGAGCCGACCCAGCACCGCACATTCGCCGATGACTTGCCGATGCGGGAGCTCAACCCCAGCGAAGCCCAGGTGTTGACGATGGCGATCAAACGCGAGCCGGGCACCACGTTCTGCAGTACCTGGGACGTCACCGACCACCGCGGCGAGGCGATCAGTGTCGGCTTCGTGACGCGGACGGTGCTGGAATCCGGCGATGACGGCCCGGACCGGCTGTTGTGCCGAGCGATGAACTGGCGCAGCGAACGGGAGGAAGAGGTAACCGGACAGGATCGCCTGGCTCAGCGAATTCTCAACGGGCTGGCCCAGCCTGGTGTGCACCGCGCGCTGGTGGACCCGACGAACTGGACCTTGTTGAAGTGGCTCGACGATCCCGCGCCGTTCTTCGACTGGCGGGTGAGCCTGGCCGGCGAGCACGCTGTGCATCCCGATGACCGCGGCGAGATGGAGCGGTTAGCCGTCGAATTCGGCACCGGTATCGCCTCCGGTGTGCTGCGCATGACCGGTGTCGGCGGCAACGAGTGGGAACCGGTGCATGTGACGGTGAACCGGGTCGAACTCGACGACGACGTGTATGCCGCACTCGCAACGCTGCGCCGTCCCCATGCCACCGAGATCGCCCAAGCGGACCGACGTGAACCCTAGTTGCTGACATCGGCAGGGCCCGCGCGGGCCACCGCACGCGCGGCGCCCGCCCCGAACCGGCCTAACGTCACTGGGACCTCCACGGCGACAACGATATCCAGACCGGTTACGTCGCACCGCGCCATGTGGGTTCGCATGGCATCAGCCACCGCCGCCGCCCACGTGCAGGCTTCATCTGGGCCCATAGCGATCCGGTGCGCAGCCGCCAACGCGCCAAGGTCAGCGGCCGCTTGGGCGCGATGTCGCGCCGTCACCACCACACCGACGTAAGCGGCACCCACGGCGATCGTCACCGCGATCGCGATCATCGCCGCGGCGACGATCGTGGCCGAACCCTCGTCAGGCCGAGCCCGGTTCCACCGCCGCCACCGCTCGCGCCTCGACGGTGAACCCGGGCAGTATCGCCGACTGCGCGCTGACGGTGGAGATGACGAACTGACCGTCGCGGTGGGTGACCACGGTGGCTCCGTCTGGTGCGAGATCGCGTGCCGCCGCAACACCGTCGTGGCCACGGGCCGCCAGGCGTGCGGCCTCGCGCGCGGCGTCGACACACCGGATGTGCATCGACACCGCCGTGAGGCCGGCCAGACACAGGACGAGCACGGCGACCAGCGCCGCCACCGCGAACGCCGCCTCGACGGTGGCGCCGCCCCGCTCACCGGCTAGACGTTGGTGTTGAGCGCGCGGCTGATGATGTTGGTCAGCGCGCTGACGATCGAGTCGCCCGTGACGACCGTGTAGAGGATCGCGCCGAACGCGGCAGCCGCGATCGTACCGATCGCATACTCGACGGTCGACATTCCGTCGTCGGCCACGATCAGCATCGTCAGCCGTGCGTAAAGCGTCCGAATTCTGTTGCCCATCATCACTTTTTCTCCCCAATCGTTATCCTTCACCACAACATCCCGGACCGCAGCACGTCTCCGGCCAGCCCGGCGACGACCGGGATGATGCCCAGGCAGAAGAACGCCGGCAGGTAGCACACCCCCAGCGGCCCCGCAATCAGTACGGAGGCGCGTTCGGCCGCGGCTCGGGCGGTGTCCGCGGCGTCGTCACGTGAGCGGACTGCCAGTGCACTGACCCCTTGCGCGAGGGCGGTTCCGGAGGACGCCGACCGGCGTGCCAGCCGCAACAGCGCGTCGACGCTGCGATCGCCGTCGGGTGCAGTAGCCCACGCGGTCGACGGGTCGGCGCCCAGGGCAAGCAGATCCGCCGCACGGAGCAACACCCGGGCTACGCGCGGCGGCGCGGACGGCGCCGCGGCGGCTGCGGCGCAGGCCACCGCCATCCCCGAATGCAGGCAAGCCGCCAGAACGTCGAGCGCGGACGCGAATGCCAACGGGTCTTCTGACCGAACCACGCTGGGTGATACGCGATTCGGGCTGCGAGCACCCCGGATGCGCTCTCGGCCATCGGTGCCGCCGAGAAGCGCGGCGATCGCCAGTAGCAGCGCGGCGAAAGTCATCCGACCACCCGGCGGGTGATCCGATCCGACCAAACCAACCCCAGACACGTCAGGCCGGCACCGATGGCCAAGAGCCATTGGCCGGTCGAAAACAGGAAGCGCAGTGGTTGCGCACCGATCAATTCGCCGAGCCCGACGCCGAGCAACGGCAGGGCGGCGAGCACGGTGGCGGTGGTCCGGGCGCCGGCCATTCCTGCGCTCACCTGAGTCGAGAACCGTTCTCGCGCAATGATATCCCGCTGCGCGGTGTGCATCAGTGTCGCGATGGCAAGGCCGTGCGACTGAGCCAGATACCAACATACCGCGAGCCGTTGCCAATACGGGAGCAACGCCGATCGTCGTGCCACGCTCATCAACCCGGCCGCGACATCGCCTCCCATCCGCGCCCTGGCCGCCACCGTGCGCAGTGATGCCGCGACCGCGCCTTCAGCCTCGTTGGCCGCCGTGTCGAAGGCCGCGACCACATGGACGCCGATCCGCAGTTCCCCGACCAGGACGTCAAGCGCACCCTCCAGCGCATCGGCTTCCTTCGCCCGCTCCCGCTCTCTGCGCCGGCGACGGCTGCGGGCTTCGACGGTGACCGCAGCGACCACCGCCGCCACCACGACCCCGAGCGGAGCAACGACGATCAGGACGACGAGGGCGACGCTCAGCCACAGTGCCAGCGGGACGCGCCACGCACGGCGGCGTCTGCGGGGCGTCGGTGTGTACCGCCGCCGCGGACCGGGGGCGGTCAGAAGCGCCAGCGCCAAAGCCAACGCGGCGGCGCTCACGACCCGCCCCGCTCGCGGATGAGATCGCTCAGTCGCTGAGCGCCGCAGCCAAAGCCGTGCCCGAGACGCCACGCCGTCAAGGCACGGACCCGGCCGTCGGCGCCGGCCGTCAACACCGCGATCTCACTGAGCCGGCGCCTCCCCGCCCGGTCTCGGTCGACATGAATCACCACCTGCACAGCCGCGCCGAGTTGGCTGTGCAACGCGGCCCGGTCGAGACCCCCGAGCGCGGCCAGCGCTTCGAGGCGAGCGGGCACCTCTGCCGGACTGTTGGCGTGCACGGTTCCGGCGCCGCCCTCATGGCCGGTGTTGAGCGCGCCGAGTAGATCGACCACCTCGGCGCCGCGAACCTCGCCGACGACGATGCGGTCGGGTCTCATCCGCAACGCCTGCCTGACCAGGTCCCGCACGGTCACCTCGCCCGCGCCTTCGACGTTGGCGCAGCGAGCCACCAGCTTCACCAGGTGCGGATGGGTTGGAGCGAGTTCCGAGGCGTCCTCCACGCAGACGATGCGTTCGCTCGGGCTAACCGCGCCGAGCAGGGCGGCCAACAGAGTGGTCTTTCCGGCTCCGGTGCCTCCCGAGATCAGAAACGCGAGCCGTGCGCCCACGATGCCGTCGAGCAGCGTTGCCGCGGCCGGGTCGATCGCACCGGCGGCGGCCAGCGACGCCAGGTCATGTGTGGCGGGCCGCAGCACCCGCAGCGACAGACACGTCCCCGCCGAAGCGATCGGCGGCAGGACCGCGTGTAGGCGCACCGTGAACTGGCCGGTGCCCAGCCCGGTCAACTGCCCATCCACCCATGGCTGCGCCTCATCGAGGCGACGTCCTGCGACTAGCGCCAACCGCTGCGCGAGCCTGCGCACCGAGTTCTCATCGGGAAAACGGATCCCGCTGCGGCGCAACCCGTTACCGTCATCCACCCAGACCGCGTCGGGCGCGGTGACCAGGACATCGGTGGTGCTGTCGGCCGACAGCAACGGTTCGAGCACGCCCGCGCCGGTCAACTCGGTCTCCAGCAGCCGCAGACCGCTGAGCACTTCGCTGTCGCCGAGCACACCGCCCGACTCGGCACGTATCGCCGCGGCGACCACCGTCGGCCGAAGGGGTGCCGATTCGGCCGCGAGCCGCTCACGGACCCGGTCGATCAACGAATCACTCATGCGGTGACCGCCGGATGCTGCTGCAGAATCGCCAACACCTTGCCCGCCGCGCGCCCGAGCGGTGACCGCCGGCCGATGCGCAGTCCGCCCCGCTCGAGGGTGACTGCCACACCTGGTTGCGGACGCATCCCCGCCAGCAGCGGCAGCCCGACGATCTCGGCGACCTCCGCCGATCGCAGGCCGCCCGGTGCGGGACCGCGCACCACCACACCCGAATTCGGATTGAGCGTAGAGACCCACCGGGCGACCGTGTCCGCCGCGGCGCAGGACCGCACGTCGGCGGGTGTCAGGACTACCGCCAGATCCGCAGAGGCCAGCGCGGTCTCGGCGGCCGGCGTCGACCGCCTCGGGACGTCGCATACGACGGTCACGCCGCCGCGACTGCCCGCGTCGATCACGGCACCGAGCGGCACGGGATCGACGTCGGACCCAGGACGGCTGCCGGACAGCACGCTGACGTCTCCTACGCGCGGCAGCGCGTCACGCAAGGCCGGGTAGCTCAGCCGTCCGCCCTGCAGCCGCAGATCCGGCCAGCGCAGCCCGGATTCGGCTTCGCCGCCCACGACAAGGTCGATGCCGCCACTCCACGGGTCGACGTCGATCAACAGCGACTCGGGAGCGGTCAACGCCAGCGCGGTGGCGAAGACCGATGCGCCCGCGCCGCCACGGCCGGCGATGACGGCCGCCACCGCACCGCGACCGCCCTCCTCCTGCAACACCTCAGCAGCCTCGGCCAACTCCGCCATCAGCTCGTCGTCCTGCTTCGGCAGGGTGAGAACTCGCTGCGCGCCGACCTCGATGGCCGCCTGCCAATCCGCTTCGCGGGGTTCGGCGCGTCCCACCAGGACGACGCGCGGACGACGCGGCAGGGCACGGGTCACGCAGCGCCTGGCGCCGGTGATGTCGAGCACGACGGCGGCCGCCTCGGTCCAGACCTTGCGGCTGGAGGGCTCCGACACGTGGACGACCGGTACCCCCGCCGCCGCACACACCCGGTCCACGTCCTGCCGCAGCGCGGGGTCGGCGATCAGCGCGAGGTATCCACTTGACGAAGCCACCCTCTTACCCTGTGGCTGGGCGTGCGGCGGCGCCACCGAAGACATTCGATCTGTGGATCAACGCGAACTTGTGGACGAAATACGGGCAGATGCGTAAACGAAAACGCCGTTCCGCAACCACCGGGAACGGCCACACATATCCGGAATGCGAAAGGTCCACAAAAAGGGACGACCCCCGCCAGGGGGGGAGGAGGCGGAGGTCGTCGTGTATCAGCCCCGGGGGGTCGGGCTGATACACACCCGACATAAGCCGGGTAACGCTCACTATACACACGCCAGTCGGCCCAGGCGCAAGTGCTGCGCGCCAAGGAAAGCCGCCCGATTCACGGAAGTGTCGTATCTCCGACACGTGTCATAACCTGCCACTTTGTACACTCTCCCGGTGAATGTCACGCGGGCCCCTATGCTGGCGCTGTGAGCGCACCTAGTCCGGACGCCAAGGCGCCGTACGCTTCCGCGACGGGCGCCGCGACGGCCGGTCCGGTCCGAACCGCCGCCTTCTTCGATCTCGATAAGACGGTGATCGCCAAAAGCAGCACTCTGGCTTTCAGCAAACCTTTTTTCGAGCAGGGACTCATGAATCGCCGGGCGGTGCTGAAGTCGACGTACGCCCAATTCCTGTTTCTCATGTCGGGCGCCGACCACGACCAGATGGACCGCATGCGGGCGTACGTCACGAACATGTGCGCCGGGTGGGATGTCGAACAGGTCAAGTCGATCGTGGGCGAAACACTGCATGACGTCGTCGCCCCGCTGGTATTCGCGGAGGCGGCGGAGCTGATCGCCGACCACAAACTGTGTGGCCGCGACGTGGTCATGGTGTCGGCGTCCGGGGAGGAGATCGTCGCGCCGATCGCGCGGGCGCTGGGCGCCACACACGCGATGGCCACCCGGATGGTCGTCGAGGATGGCAAATACACCGGAGAGATCGCCTTCTACTGCTACGGCGAGGGCAAGGTGGCCGCAATCCGGGAGCTGGCCGCGCGCGAGGGCTATGCGCTCGAGCACTCCTATGCCTACTCCGACTCGATCACCGACCTACCGATGCTCGAAGCCGTCGGGCATCCCAGCGTGGTGAATCCCGACCGCGCCTTGCGCAAAGAAGCCGCAGCCCGCGGTTGGTCCGTGCTCAACTTCTCCAAACCGGTCTCGTTGCGAGACCGGATCCCGGCCCCGTCGGGCGCCGCCATGGCAACCACCGCGGCGGTCGGCATCAGCGCCCTGGCCGCCGGCGCGCTGACCTATTCGCTGTTGCGGCGCTTCGCGTTCTAGCCGACTCTTCGCTCGCCGCCGGGTCCGCGTAACGATCCGGAGTAGCGCCGATTTTGGGCCTTGATGTGACCGCGGTCACGGGGTACAAAGGAATCACGGAAGCTTGGAGAGGCCAAGATCGAGTCGGAAGAGAAGGCTCGAATCTCCCGCTTCAGGCTCCCCGGCACGGAACCCGGCACCCACGCGGAGCACATGCCGCGGAATAGGCAAAAGTGTTGCGGGCCTGCGTATTTGAGAAAAGCGGACGGCTACAGCGGCCCTTTGGGTGGGGTTGCAGTCGAAGCGCATCGACAAGACGCCGAGGCCACCCACGCAACCCACACGAGCACGCTTGGTAACCGGTGTCCGTGCTAGCGGGCGGCGAGCCGAACCACGTTCGGAGCGTCGCCCGCTTCGCATGGCGGGAGTGTGACGGCCGCCTCAGTACGGCCCCTCCGTACGGGCCCCTCAGTACGGCCCCTCAGTACGGCCCCTCAGGACGACGCCTCAGGACGACGCTGCGTCCTGCGCGATCGACAGCGCCTCGCGGGCGCCCGAGTGCAATGCCTGACAGCACAACAGGATCCACGCGGTCAGTCCGTCGGGCGTTCCCGACGAGAAGCCCCGCGCCGCGGTGTTGTAGTCCCCGGACCGGCGCATCCAATGCACCTCCGGCACGCCGAGCCCGTGGGGATCCAGTCCGGTGGTGATCGTCACCAACCGCGACGCGGCCCGCGCCACCACGCCGTCGGCGGCGCCGAACGGTGCGAGCGTGAGGAGTTCGCCGTGCACGACGGCCGCGAGCACCGGCGCGGAAACCCGGGTACCCCCCGTGACGATGTCGGCCAGCAGGGTCAGCCGCGTGCCCACATCCGCTTCCCGGCGGGGACGACCCAACCGTTCGTCTTCGGCGATATCGGCGGCCGCCAGCGCGTGCAGTCGGGCGATGGCCTGCAGCGGAGCGCGCTGCCACACGCCGACCAGTGTCGTCGCCCCACCCTCGACCGCTTCGGACACCCGCAGGGCCCCGGCCAGCACGGGGTCCGGGGTGCCGTCGTCGGATAGCGCAAGCGCACCGCCGTCCAACACCGACGACGCCCGGGCGGCCCGCAGCGCGGCTTCCGCGGCGCTCTTGGGCCAACCGCGAAGGTTGGTCCGGTGCCGGTGGGCGCGGCCCAGCGCTTCGCGGGCCTCCTCGGCGGCCTCCGCCACGCCGGGCAGTTCAGCCAGCGGCGCCAACGGGTCCTTCGCGAAGCCACCGGTCACGGCAGCACACGGTAGCCGACCGGGCGCGCGGCGAAAGCACGTCGTCGGCGCAGTGACGCCAACCGTGACATCCCAATGTGTTTCGTCGACAGGGTGGCTACCCTCACAGTTATGACCGACGCAGCGGCGAATGACACCGAAGTCCAGTCCGTCTATCCCCCCTCGCCCGAGTTCGCGGCGCAAGCCAACGCAACCGCGGAGCTCTATCGAGAGGCCGAGCGCGACCGGCTCGGGTTCTGGGCCGAACAGGCCCGCCGGCTTTCGTGGGAGACACCGTTCACCGAGGTGCTCGACTGGTCGGACGCTCCGTTCGCCAAGTGGTTCGTCGGTGGCAAGCTCAACGTGGCTTACAACTGCGTGGACCGCCACGTCGAGGCGGGCAACGGCGACCGGGTGGCCCTGTACTGGGAGGGCGAACCGGTCGGTGACTCGCACGCGATGACCTACGCCCAGCTCAAGGACGAAGTCTGCAAGGCCGCCAACGCGCTGACCGCACTCGGGCTGCGTACCGGCGACCGGGCCGCCATCTACATGCCGATGATCCCCGAGGCGATCATCGCGATGCTGGCGTGCGCGCGTCTAGGCGTGTTGCACAGCGTGGTCTTCGCCGGATTCTCATCGTCGGCGCTGGCGGCCCGCATCGAGGATGCCGAGGCCAAGTTGGTCATCACCACCGACGGCCAGTACCGCCGCGGTCAGGCGGTGCCGTTGAAAACGGGCGTCGACGAAGCGGTGAAGGGGCAGTCATCCGTCGAGCACGTGCTGGTGGTGGCGCGCACCGGCGTCGACGTTCCGTGGACCGAGGGCCGCGACGTGTGGTGGCACGAGATCGTCGAGGACGCCTCCACCGACCACACCCCCAAGGCGTTCGATTCCGAGCATCCGCTGTTCCTGCTGTACACCTCGGGCACCACGGGCAAGCCCAAGGGCATCGTGCACACCTCCGGCGGCTTTCTCACCCAGTCGTCCTACACGCACTACTACGTGTTCGACGCCAAGCCGGAAACCGACGTGTACTGGTGCACCGCCGACATCGGGTGGGTCACCGGGCACAGCTACATCGTGTTCGGCCCACTGTCCAACGGGTGCACACAAGTGGTCTACGAGGGCACTCCCAACTCCCCGAGCGAGCACCGCCACTTCGAGATCATCGAGAAGTACGGTGTGACAATCTATTACACGGCCCCGACGCTGATCCGCACCTTCATGAAGTGGGGCCGTGAGATCCCCGACGCCCACGACCTGTCCAGCTTGCGTTTGTTGGGGTCGGTCGGCGAGCCGATCAACCCGGAGGCCTGGCGGTGGTACCGCCACGTGGTCGGCGGCGACCGCACGCCCGTGGTCGACACCTGGTGGCAGACGGAGACCGGCGCGATCATGATCTCCCCGCTGCCCGGCGTGACGGCGGCCAAGCCGGGCGCGGCGATGGCGCCACTGCCGGGCATCACGGCCAAGATCGTCGACGACGAGGGCAATGATCTGGCGCCCGAGGCCGAAGGCACCGAGCATGTCACCGGCTACCTCGTCCTCGACCAACCGTGGCCGGCGATGCTGCGCGGTATCTGGAAGGACCCGGAGCGGTTCAAGGAAACCTACTGGAAGCGGTTCGAGAAGCAGGGTTGGTACTTCGCCGGCGACGGGGCCAGGGTCGACGCCGACGGCGACATCTGGGTGCTCGGCCGCATCGATGACGTGATGAACGTTTCCGGACACCGCATTTCGACCGCCGAGGTCGAGTCGGCGTTGGTCGGGCACTCGCACGTCGCCGAGGCGGCGGTCGTCGGGGCCAGCGACGAGACCACCGGCCAGGGCATCTGTGCGTTCGTCATCCTCGAGGCTCACGCCAAGGACAGCGACGACATGGTGCAGGAACTGTCAGCACAGGTCGCCAAGGAGATCGGAAAGATCGCTCGCCCCAGAGAGATTCACGTTGTGCCCGAACTGCCCAAGACGCGCAGCGGCAAGATCATGCGCCGGCTGCTGCGGGACGTGGCGGAAGGCCGAGAACTCGGCGACACGTCGACGCTGGTGGATCCCGACGTGTTCGAGGCGATCCGCGCCAGCAAGGCCGAGAGCTGAGCGAGCACCTGCGCAGGATCAGGCTGCCGAGCCCACCGGGACGAAGCCCGTCCCCGGCCGGTTCTTGGCCGTGATGTCGGCCAACTGCGTGTTAAACGACATCGTCACCGCGGGCGTGTGCAGCGGAATGTACTTGATGACGCACGTCGGCAGCTCCTCGGAGAACGCGCCGTGGATCATGCCGACCAGCCGGTTGTCGACGGTGACGGGCGCGCCCGAATCGCCGGGCTGACCGCACACCTGGTTGACGATGGTGCCCGGCTCCTCGCCCGGCCCCCACGTCACACCGCAGGAGTATCCGGTCGTGCGGCCGAGTTTGCAGGCGATGTCACCGGCGACCGGATCGGGGCCCAGGCCGTCGATCTGAAACCCCCCGACGTTGTTGACGGGGCGCACCTTCTGCGGATCGAACTCGATGACCGCGTAGTCGAGGGCGTCGTTACCGGCCACCATGGTGCCGAGCACCTCTGCGCCGTCCGCGCCCTCGGCGCCGACCTTCGCGCCGGGCCCGCCGCAGTGTGCGGAGGTAAAGCCCACCAGCCGTCCCCGGTTGTCGTTGCCGATCGCGGTGAGCGTGCACAGGGTTTCGCCGTTGACGACCAGGCCCGAGCCGCCCCCCAGCGGGACCAGCCCCTGAGCGTGCACCGCGGCGGACATCGCGACGAGGGCTGCCGCCGCGACGACGACGGTCGCGGCCAGGCGGCACAGCAGGAGGCCGCTGGTCTTCACGTGAACGTTTCCCCTATCGACGCGTCCCGACCTGCCCTGCCACTGATCCAGCCAGTCTATCGTCGGCCGGGATCGTTTGAGCGCACGCCACATGGCAACATGAGTCGCAACCGACACCATCGGGCCTATGCGGAAGGAACCGTCGTGAGCGATCGAAGGACTGGCGCGCCGACCACCGTCACTTCGATACCGCTGGTCGACCCGCACGCGCCCAAAGCCGACCCGTCGATCGGTGACCTGGTCAAGAATGCGACCGCACAGGTGTCCACGTTGGTGCGCGCCGAGGTCGAGTTGGCCAAGGCCGAGATCACCCGCGACGTCAAGAAGGGTCTCACCGGCAGCGTCTTCTTCATCCTCGCGCTGGTCGTGCTGTTCTACTCGACCTTCTTCTTCTTTTTCTTCCTCGGTGAGCTGCTCGACCTGTGGCTGGTGAAGTGGGCGGCGTATCTCATCGTGTTCGGCCTGATGGTCGTGGTCACCGCCATCCTCGCCTTCCTCGGTTACCTCAAGGTGCGGCGCATCCGCGGCCCGCAGAAGACGATCGAATCGGTCAAGGAGATCCCGGAGGCGCTGACTCCGGGCCACGACAAGACCAAGGAGATCACCTCGGGCGACGGAAAGCCCGCGGCGACTGCCGACCCGTCGGGCTGGTAAGTGCCACCACCCGCTCCGTCGGTCGTCCGCATCGACGGGCCATGGCGCCATCTCGAGGTGCACGCCAACGGAATTCGCTTCCATGTGGTCGAAGCGCAGAGCGACGCCACGGCGGGCACCGAGCGGCCGCTGGTGATCCTGCTGCACGGGTTCGGGTCGTTCTGGTGGTCCTGGCGCCACCAACTGCGCGGCTTGACCGGTGCCCGCGTGGTCGCCGTCGATCTTCGCGGTTACGGCGCCAGCGACAAACCGCCGCGGGGCTATGACGGCTGGACGTTGGCCGGTGACACGGCCGGTCTGGTGCGCGCGCTGGGCCATACGAGCGCGACGCTGGTCGGGCATGCCGACGGCGGACTGGTGTGCTGGGCGACCGCCGTGCTGCATCCTCGTGCGGTCCGGGCCGTCGCGGTGGTCAGCTCACCGCATCCAGCGGCACTGCGCGCCTCAGCGCTGCGGCGCCGCGACCAGGGCCGTGCGCTGCTGCCATGGATGCTGCGCTACCAGGTGCCGATGTGGCCCGAACGGACATTGACCCGCAACGACGGCGCAGCACTGGAACGCGTCGTGCGCAGCCGTGCGGGTGACAAATGGCTTGCCACAGAAGACTTCTCCGAGACCATCGCGCACATGCGGCGCGCCATTCAGATTCCAGGCGCCGCACACTCGGCACTCGAGTACCAGCGGTGGGCGGTACGCAGCCAGCTACGCGCTGAAGGCCGGCGGTTCATGCGCTCGATGAAGCGGCCGATCAACGTTCCGGTCCTGCACATGCGGGGTGACGCCGACCCGTATGTGCTGGCCGATCCGGTGTACCGCACTCAGCGTTACGCGCCGCACGGCAGATACGTGTCCGTCGACGGCGCAGGGCATTTCGGTCACGAGGAGGCACCGGACACGGTCAACGACCAGTTGTCGCGCTTCGTCAGGCAGGTATACGGCTAGGCGACGCAGGCTCCGGTCGACACGGGTTCGGTGTTGTTGAGTCTGGCGCGCTGGTGCGACACCTCGTCGGCGGTCAGGACGAAGCCGGTGTCGGCGTCATCGACTGCGGCACCGAACACCACGCCCAGCACCCGACCCTCCCGGTCGATCATCGGCCCACCGGAATTACCTTGGCGCACAGTGCCCCTGACGGTGTAGACCTCGCGCTCGACGGTGGTTGTGCGATAGATGTCGGGACCGCTCAGCTCGATGATCTCGCGGACGCGCGCCGGGGTGGCGACGAAGTTCCCGCCGCCGGGATACCCCATCACCACGGCGTCGGTACCGGTGGTGGCCGGGGTGTCGGCGAACGACAGTGGGGCCGAAGGCAGGTCGGGCACGTTAAGAATCGAGATGTCGGCTTGCGGGTCGTAGGACACGACGAAGGCGTCGTAGGTCTGCCCGTCGGCCTCGACGGTGACGCTCTCCGATCCGGCGACCACGTGCGCGTTCGAGATCACGCGATTGCTGGCCGCGACGAAACCGGTCCCTTCGAGCACCTTCTGGCAACCCGGAGCGACGCCGCGGATCTTGACGACACTGGGGCGGGCCGACGCCACGACGGGGTCTGCGGCCAGGGCGGCGTCCGGCGCATCGACAGCGACGATCGGGGTGCGCCCGAAAGGCTGCAGCACATCCGGCAGACCCGAGGTGTCCAACAATGCCGAAAGCCGCGTCGGCACCTCGCGCAGCCATGCCGGCGCCAGGTCGTTGACCTCCTTGAGCACCTGTGAGCCACGCACGGCCGCGGCCAGGTTCGGCTGGTCCGACGACTGCAGCGGGTACGTCAGCATCCACGCCGCCACCAGGACGGCCACGATCTGTATGGCGACACCGACCAGCGAGTCGACCGCGCGCAGGGGACGGTTGCGGATGGCGCTGCGCACCGCCCGGCCGAGCACCACGCCCGCGATCTCTCCGACGACGACCAACGCCAGGATCAGGAACAGCGTCACGAACAGCTTGGTGCGCGGCCCCTCGATGTGGGCGACCAGATGAGGTGCCAGCAGCACGCCGGCGACGGCGCCGAGAACCACCCCGAGAAACGACAGCATCGACCCCAGCGCGCCCGAGCGCCAGCCCGAAATGCCGGCTACGAAGGCGATGCCGAGGACAAGGAGGTCCACCCACTGTGACGATGTCATGGTTGTGCATCACCGTAACCGGCGCCGCGGCCGACGAGCGCCATTGCGTCCTCCAGTTCGCGCACGTCGTCGGTGTCCCACGGCTGGGCCCATCCGGCGACGTCGAGCATCGCCGAGATCACCTGGCCGGTGAAACCCCACACCAGCATCTCGTTGAGAAGGAAGGCCGGACCCGCGTACCGCCGCGTGTTTGCGCTGCGGTACACCATGATTCGGTTCTCGGGGTTGACGAACGCGCGTACCGGAACCCGGGCGACATGGGCGGTCTCGGCCTCGTCGACGACGCGCACCGGGCCGGGGTCCGGCGAGTAGGCGAGCACCGGTACGACGTGAAACCCCGACGGAGGGATGAACAACCGCTCCATTGTCGTGAGCGGATGTAACCGCCCGCTGTCGATACCGGTCTCCTCATTGGCCTCGCGCAGCGCCGTCTGCACCGGGCTGTGGTCGCCGGGCTCGACAGCGCCACCGGGAAACGCGGCCTGACCTGCGTGGTGACGCAGAGTGCCCGCGCGCACCGTGACCAACAGGTCGGCGTCGTCGGGAACGCCGCCGGTCGGGGAGTCGGCGGGCCCGGAGAACAACACCAGTACCGCCGCCTCGCGCGCGTCGGCCTGCGCTGGTTTCCCCTCGCTGGTGACCATGGCGAGCAGCTCGGGCGGTACCCGTCTGCGGTAGGCCCGTTTGATGTTGCCGGCGTTGTCGAGCAATGGTTTGAGCCAGGCTGGGGCGGCATCGGGCGTCAGACCGCTGCCATCGCTGACCCAGCTCACCGTGGCTCTCCCGTCCTCGCGCCGACCTGCGGCCCCACCGCTGCGGCGATCTCATCGGCGCTGGTGAAAGAGCGCGGCAGGACATCCGCAACGCTACCGTCCGCGCGCAACACCACGGTTGCGGGCATGACGTTCGGTACCCGCAGCGCAGCGGCGATCAGCCGCCTGCCGTCCTGCAGAGTGGGCAGCCGCACCCCCAGTTCGGCCAGCCGCAGCAGCGCCGCCGTCTCGTTCTCGTCCTGGTGCACGGTCAGCACGGTCACGGCCGAACCCATGCGCCGCTGATATTCGGCCATCGCCGGGAGTTCGGCGGCGCACGGCGCACACCAGTACGCCCACAGGTTGAGCACCACCACGCGGCCTGCGACTGCCTCTGCCACGTCGACCATGGCCCCGTCGCCTGCACACTCCAGCGTGATCCCGCGCAGAAGCGGCGGGCCCGCTCCGGACCGCGGTGCGGGACACGGCGGCAGGTCCGCCTCGGCCCGCGGGCCAGCCAGCGCTTCGGCGGTGTCGGCGGCGCGGCGGTCGCGCGCGCTGTGCTGTGACGGTGTTCCGGCGGAGTCGAGGTCGCGGTCCAGCTGCACCCACAGCGCCCACCCGAGCGCCACGAGGATCACGACCACCACGACGGTCCAACGGGTCGAGGTACGCACGGTCGATCGGGTGGTCGGTTACAGACCGGCCAGGGCCAGCAGATGCTCGGTCTCGGGCCCCTTGACCAGCGCCGCGGCGGTCAAGGGATCGGTCGGTCCCGTGCCGTACGAGGGACAGTCGTTGGCCAGCACGCAAACCCCACACGCCGGCTTGCGCGCGTGGCAGACGCGGCGGCCGTGAAAGATCACCCGGTGACTGAGGTCGGTCCACTCACTGCGCTCGATGAGCTCGCCGACCGCGTGCTCGACCTTGACCGGATCCTCTTCGTCGGTCCACCGCCAGCGGCGGACCAGCCGGCCGAAATGGGTGTCGACCGTGATGCCGGGAACCCCGAACGCGTTACCGAGGATGACGTTGGCCGTCTTGCGTCCGACGCCCGGCAGGCCGACCAGCTCCTCCATGGTCGCCGGTACCTCGCCGTCGAACCGTTCGACGAGTTCTTGGCCCAGCCTGATGAGCGAATTGGCCTTGTTGCGGTAGAACCCGGTGGGCCGAATGAGCTCCTCCAACTCGGTGCGGTCGGCCTGCGCATAGTCCAGGGCGGTGCGATATTTCTTGAACAACACCGGTGTCGTCAGGTTGACCCGCTTGTCGGTGCTCTGCGCCGACAGGATGGTCGCAACAGTGAGCTCGAGCGGGTTGGTGAAGTCCAGCTCGCAATACACGTGCGGAAATGCCTGTGCCAGCGTGCGATTCATGCGCCGCGCACGACGGACCAGACCAATCCGCGTCTCGCCGTCCCGATTCCGGGCGCGCTTGTGCGTGCCGGCCTTCTTTGCCCACGCCTCACCTAAGGTCACGAATGCCAGCGTACTGAGACGCTCGGACAAAGCCATCGCGAACTGCTGCCGACCGGTGACGATTCGTGATCCCGCTGAGACTTTGGGCGTGTTTACTTCCACCTTGTGTCGTGGTTGCTCGTTGGCCTGATTCCGGGGTTGCTGATGGCTGCCACGCTCGGGCTGCAGCGTCTGGAGGCCGGCCTGCACCGCGACACGGTCTCAGCCACCGATGTGGCGCAGTTCTTCGAGCAACCCGAGCCGTTGGATGTCGACACGCTGGCGCGCGACAGAATGAGTCGCGCGCTGGACGGTATGCACCGACGGCAACCCGTCGCACACCCGATCACCAGCGGATTGACGGCGCGTTTTCGCGACGCGGATTTGCCGGTACGGCGATATCCGCAGCACGGGATGAATCCGGAATTTCAGCAGACCCGACATGCCGATCGTGTGTAGCGTGGGCTGGTCACGGAATCGGGTACCTCTAGACTTATCTCGCTTACCGATAGAGGTCGGCTTCACCTAACAGCTTAAGAGGGGCAACGTGGACGAGATCCTGGCGCGGGCCGGAATCTTCCAGGGGGTCGAACCCAGCGCCGTCACCGCGCTGACAAAGCAATTGCAGCCAGTCGACTTCCCCCGTGGACACACCGTGTTCGCCGAGGGTGAGCCCGGCGATCGGCTCTACATCATCATTTCGGGCAAGGTCAAGATCGGGCGCCGCTCACCGGACGGCCGCGAGAATCTGCTCACGATCATGGGCCCGTCGGACATGTTCGGTGAACTGTCGATCTTCGACCCCGGTCCGCGGACCTCGAGCGCCACCACCATCACCGAGGTTCGCGCGGTGTCGATGGACCGCGACGCGTTGCGGGCGTGGATCGCCGATCGGCCCGAGATCGCCGAGCAGCTGCTGCGGGTGCTGGCCCGTCGGTTGCGCCGCACCAACAACAACCTCGCCGATTTGATCTTCACCGACGTTCCCGGCCGGGTGGCCAAGCAGCTGCTCCAACTCGCGCAGCGGTTCGGCACCCAGGAGGGCGGCGCGCTGCGGGTGACCCACGACCTCACCCAGGAAGAGATCGCCCAGCTCGTCGGCGCGTCGCGGGAGACCGTCAACAAGGCGCTCGCCGACTTCGCCCATCGCGGCTGGATTCGCTTGGAAGGCAAGAGCGTTCTGATCTCCGACTCGGAGCGGCTGGCCCGCCGAGCACGGTAGCCCGGTAGCGATTTGTGGAGCCGCAGCGGCGGTGAGAGCGCCGGTAGGACTCCACAGATCACGCGCGCAGGTAGTCGAGCTGCGCTTGAACGCTCCATTCCGCGTAGTCCCACAGCTTCTCGTCGACGTCGGTGTAGACGTGCTCGACGACCTGTCGGACCGTGGCGTCCTCGCCGAGCACCCGCAGCGCCGCGCGCACCTGGTCGAGCCGCTCCTCGCGGTGCGCCAGGTACATGTCGCTCACGGCTTCGAGATCCTCGAGATCGGGCCCATGTCCGGGCAACACGCTGCGTGGCCCGAGGCCGTGCAGCCGCCGCAGCGACTCCAGATAGTCGGCGAGGCTGCCGTCCTCCTTGTCGATGACGGTCGTCCCGCGACCGAGCACGGTGTCGGCCGTCAGCACCGCATCGTCGAGCAGGAACGACACCGAGTCGGCGGTGTGCCCCGGCGTGGCCATCACGCCGATGCGCAGCCCGGCGGCATCGATGACCTCACCGTCGGTGAGCGGTCCGCCGAGGCCGCGCAGGAATCCGCTGCCCACAGCACGAACCACCGCACCCGTGCGGTCGACGATCTTGTCGATGGCGCCAGTGTGGTCCTCGTGTTTGTGGCTGATCAGCACCAGCGCAACGGTGCCGAGCTCGGCGATCCGCCCGATGTGCTCGTCGTCGTCGGGTCCGGGGTCGACGACGACCATCTCGTCGCTGCCGGCACCGCGCAGCACCCAGGTGTTCGTGCCGTCCAGTGTCAGCAATCCGGGGTTGTCGCACAGCAGCACGGAAGCCGTGTCGGTGACCGGACGCAGCCGCCCGTACGCCGGATGCTCCGGCGTCACGCGACCTCCACGATCACTTCGATCTCGACCGGGGCGTCCCTGGGCAACTCGGACACCCCGACCGCGGAGCGGGCGTGCGCGCCGGCCTCCCCGAACACCTCGCCGAACAGTTCCGACGCGCCGTTGACCACACCGGGCTGACCGTGGAATCCAGGCGCGGACGCGACGAACCCGACCACTTTGACCACGCGGGTGACCGAGTCGACGCCGACCAGCGAGTGCACTGCGGCCAGCGCGTTGAGCGCGCACAACCGGGCCAGCCCATGCGCCTGTTCGGGGGTGACCCAGCCGCCGACCTTGCCGGTGAGCACCAGTTCGCCGTCGCGGATCGGCAGTTGGCCCGCGGTGTAGACGAGGTTGCCGGTGCGCACCGCAGGCACGTAGGCCGCCAACGGCGCCACCAATGGGGGCAGCTCGATACCCAGCTCCGCCAGCCGCGCGGAGACCGTCACCTCGGACGCTTGAGATAAGCGACGTGCTGTTCACCCGTGGGACCCGGCAGCACCGACACCAACTCCCAGCCGTCCTCGCCCCACTGGTCGAGGATCTGCTTGGTGGCGTGGGTCAGCAGTGGGACGGTGGCGTATTCCCATTTTCTCGCTTCGCTCATGCCGCCCACCTGGTTTCTTCGCTCATGCGCCCGAGCTTATCTCCGGACCGTTACCGCGCCGCGAACCTGGCCGAGCGCGAAACCCCGTTGGCTAGCATGCACGAGTGGCTTCCACTACCCATGACGGTAGATCCGTCGGCTGGCCCTCCCGGCTGAGCAAGGCCCGACTGCACTTCGTCACCGGCAAGGGTGGCACCGGCAAATCCACGATCGCCGCCTCGCTGGCATTGGCGTTGGCGGCGGGAGGCCGCAAGGTCCTGTTGGTGGAAGTCGAAGGGCGGCAAGGCATTGCGCAGCTGTTCGACGTGCCACCACTGCCTTACCAGGAGGTCAAGATCGCGACTGCCGAGGGCGGCGGTCAGGTCAACGCGTTGGCCATCGACACCGAGGCCGCGTTCCTGGAATACCTCGAGATGTTCTACAACCTGGGCCTGGCCGGGCGGGCGATGCGGCGGATCGGGGCCGTCGAGTTCGCGACGACGATCGCGCCCGGCCTGCGCGACGTGCTGCTGACCGGCAAGATCCGCGAGATCGTGACCCGCGGCGAGAAGGGTAAGCAGCCCATCTACGACGCGGTCGTGGTCGACTCCCCGCCGACGGGTCGCATCGCGCGGTTCCTCGACGTCACCAAGGCGGTGTCGGACCTTGCCAAGGGAGGCCCGGTGCACGGGCAGGCCGAAAGCGTGGTCAAGGTGCTGCACTCCGACATGACCGCCATCCATCTGGTCACGCTCCTGGAGGCGCTGCCCATCCAGGAGACGCTGGAGGCGATCGACGAGTTGCGGGAACTCGATCTGCCGATCGGCAGCGTCATCGTCAACCGCAACATCCCGGCCTATCTTCCCGCCGCTGCCTTGGACAAGGCGGCCGAGGGAGACATCGACGCCGACGCCGTGCGAGCCGGGCTGGCCGAAGCCGGAATCGCGTTGTCGGACAGCGACTTCGCCGGGCTGTTGACCGAGGCGATCCAGCACGCGACTCGGATCAGGGCGCGCGCCGACAGCGCCGAACAGCTCGACGCGCTGGAAGTGGCGCGCCTGCAGTTGCCGCAGATCGCCGACGGTGTCGACCTCGGCAGCCTGTACGAGCTCGCCGAAGAACTCGAACGCCAGGGGGTGCGCTGATGAGTGCCGGCGCGAAGAAGGGCGGTAATCGATGAGTGCCACTCCACCGGCCCTCGACATGGGCTCGATCCTCGAGGACACGTCGAACCGCGTCGTGGTCTGCTGCGGTGCCGGAGGCGTCGGCAAGACCACCACCGCGGCGGCGATGGCACTTCGCGCGGCGGAATACGGCAGGACCGTCGTGGTGTTGACCATCGACCCGGCCAAACGGCTGGCCCAATCGCTGGGCATCAAGACGCTCGGCAATACCCCGCAGCGGGTTCCGCTCGCCCCCGAGGTGCCGGGCGAACTGCACGCGATGATGCTCGACATGCGCCGCACGTTCGACGAGATGGTCATTCAGTACTCGGGAACGCAACGGGCACAAGAGATTCTGGACAACCAGTTCTATCAGACGGTGGCCACCTCACTGGCGGGCACTCAGGAGTACATGGCTATGGAGAAGCTCGGCCAGCTGCTGGCCGAGGACCGGTGGGACCTGGTCGTCGTCGACACACCACCGTCACGCAACGCGTTGGACTTCCTGGATGCGCCGAAGCGATTGGGCGGCTTCATGGACAGCAGGCTCTGGAAGTTGCTACTGGGGCCCGGCCGGGGAATCGGTCGGCTGGTGACGGGCGCGATGGGGCTGGCGATGAAGGCGCTCTCGACGGTGCTTGGATCGCAAATGCTCTCGGACGCAGCGTCTTTCGTGCAGTCCCTCGACTCGACGTTCGGTGGCTTCCGCGAGAAGGCCGACCGCACCTATGAACTGCTCAAGCGGCGCGGGACGCAGTTCGTGGTGGTTTCGGCGGCCGAGCCGGACGCTCTTCGCGAGGCCTCCTTCTTCGTCGACCGGCTCTCCGAGGAGCACATGCCGCTGGCCGGGTTGATCCTCAACCGCACCCATCCGATGCTGTGCGATCTCCACGCCGAAAAGGCCGAGGAGGCCGCCGAGACCATCGAGAAGAGCGATGCGGAGTCACTGACGGCCGCGGTGCTCAGAATTCACGCCGACCGGGCCATGACCGCCAAACGTGAGATCCGGTTGTTGTCCCGCTTCACCGGGGCCAACCCGCACGTGGCGATCGTGGGCGTGCCCTCGCTGCCGTTCGACGTCTCGGATCTGGAGGCGCTGCGGGCGATCGCCGATCAGATCACCGGCGATACGGCGTAACGGCGTAGGCGCCGGTGCGGATCAGACCGCGTTGCGGTGCTTGCGCTGGGCGTTGAAGAACTCCGCCCAGGAGACGACCTCGGGATGTTGTTTGAGCAGAGCGCGGCGTTGCCGTTCGGTCATTCCACCCCATACGCCGAACTCCACCCGGTTGTCTAGCGCATCGGCGCCGCACTCGAGGATCACCGGACAATGTCGGCAGATGACTGCGGCTTTGCGCTGTGCGGCCCCCCGGACGAACAGCTCATCAGGATCGGCTTGGCGGCATCGGGCCTGGGACACCCAGGCGATGCGGGCTTCGGCTTCGGCGCCGTGGACGACAGTGTGAGCCGACGACGTCATCGCGGTGCCGCGCGCCGCGGGCCTAGTAGCTGACACCAGAGTTCCCTCCGTTCCAACCGCCCCCCGGTCAACACCGGTACGGCGCGATCCCTGGTAGTAGAACGCTGATGCGGTCTACGTCACATTGCGAGGGGTCAGTGTGACCTGTATCGCACTGTCCGACCAAATTAGATGGTCAAAGCCGTCTTGCGCAATATGTACGCCCTCACTTTTTTGGGACGACCGTGCCGTCAGACGCCTTTATTGACGTCCGCGCCGCTCCGGCGGGTTTTTGCGCTCCGGTGATCGCCCGTGCCGAGCCCGCGTTTTGCGGCGTCGTTAGTCTGTAGGTCATGCCGGACAGCCCGCCGAGTCCACCGACGACCCCGCCTCCGCGGATGGCGACGGTGATCAAGCTCGCCTGGTGCGTTCTGCTGGCCAGCGTGATCACCGCGGCGTTGATGTTTCCGGTCGTCGGTGGATTCGGTCTGGTCTCCAACCGGGCCTCTGATGTGGTTGCCAACGGTTCGGCGCAGCTGGTCGAGGGTGAGGTGCCGCAGGTGTCGACGATGGTCGACGCCAAGGGCAATGTGATCGCCTGGCTCTACAACCAGCGCCGCTTCGAGGTGCCCAGCGACCAGATCGCCAACACGATGAAGCTGGCGATCGTCTCGATCGAGGACAAACGGTTCGCCGAACACAACGGCGTCGATTGGCAGGGCACGTTGACCGGCCTGTCCGGTTACCTGTCCGGCAATCTGGACACCCGCGGCGGTTCGACGATCGAGCAGCAGTACGTCAAGAACTACCAATTGCTGGTGATTGCCCAGACCGACGCCGAGAAGCGGGCCGCCGTCGAGACCACCCCCGCCCGCAAGCTGCGCGAAATCCGGATGGCGCTGACGCTGGACAAGACGTTCACCAAGTCCGAGATCCTCACCCGCTATCTGAACCTGGTGTCGTTCGGCAACGGCGCCTTCGGTGTGCAGGACGCGGCGCAGACGTACTTCGGCGTCAACGCCATAGACCTGAACTGGCAGCAGTCGGCCCTTCTGGCCGGCATGGTCCAGTCGACCAGCACGCTGAACCCCTACACCAACCCCGAGGGTGCGCTGGCCCGACGAAACCTGGTGCTGGACACCATGATCCAGAACATCCCCGAAGAGGAAGAGGCGTTGCGGGCCGCCAAGGAGACGCCACTGGGTGTCCTCCCGCAGCCCAAGGAACTGCCACGAGGGTGCATCGCCGCCGGCGACCGGGCGTTCTTCTGCGACTACGCCCTCGAGTACCTGGCGCGTGCGGGCCTCAGCAAGGAACAGGTCGCCCGGGGCGGATACCTGATCAGGACCACCCTCGACCCCGACGTCCAGGGACCGGTGAAGGCGGCGGTCAACCAGTTCGCCAGCCCAAATCTCGACGGTGTCGCCAGCGTGATGAGCGTGGTCAGGCCCGGTAAAGAATCGCATCCGGTGTTGGCGATGGCCAGCAGCCGCACCTACGGGCTGAACCTCGATGCCGGTGAGACCATGCAGCCCCAGCCGTTCTCGCTGGTCGGTGACGGCGCGGGGTCGACGTTCAAGCTGTTCACCGTCGCGGCGGCGATGGAGATGGGAATGGGCATCAACGCCCAGCTCGACGTGCCGGCGCAGTTTCAGGCCAAGGGCCTCGGCAGCAGCGACACCCCCGGTTGTCCGGCCGCGACCTGGTGTGTGAAGAACGCGGGCGGCTACCGCGGCGCCATGAACATCACCGACGCGTTGGCGACCTCGCCGAACACGGCCTTCGCCAAGCTGATCTCGCAGGTCGGTGTGCAGCGCAGCGTCGACATGGCGGTCCGGCTGGGGCTGCGCTCCTACGCGCTGCCGGGCACCGCGCGCGACTACGACCCGGCCAGCAACGAGAGCCTGGCCGATTTCATAAAACGGCAGAACCTCGGCTCGTTCGTGCTGGGTCCGATCGAGGTGAACGCACTCGAATTCTCCAATGTCGGAGCGACGCTGGCCTCCGGCGGTGTGTGGTGCCCGCCGAATCCGATCGCCCAGGTCATCGACCGTCACGGCGAGGAGGTCTCGGTGACCACCGAGGCCTGCGAGCAGGTCGTGCCCGAAGGCCTGGCGAATACGCTGGCCACCGCCATGAGCAAGGACGATCAGGGCGCGGGCACCGCGGCGGCAGCGGCGGGTTCGGTCGGCTGGGACCTGCCGATGGCGGGTAAGACCGGTACCACCGAGGCCCACCGCTCGTCGGCCTTCCTGGGGTTCACCAACACGCTTGCCGCCGGGAACTACATCTACGACGACTCCACCGCGCCCGGCGAACTGTGTTCGTTCCCGCTGCGCAAATGCGGATACGGCGATTTGTACGGCGGTAACGAACCGGCCAGGACGTGGTTCGCCGCGATGAAGCCGATCGCCAACAACTTCGGCGAGGTCCGGCTGCCGCCCACGGATCCGCGCTACGTCGAGGGCGGCCCCGGCTCGCGGGTGCCCAGCGTTTCGGGCCTGACGGAGAGCGCCGCCCGCCAGCGGTTGCGCGACTCCGGCTTCCAGGTCGCCGACCAGGCGTCGTCGGTGAACAGCAATGCGTCACGCGGCTCCGTCGTCGGCACGGTGCCGGCCGGCCAGACCGTGCCCGGATCGATCATCACGATCCAGGTCTCCAACGGCATCCCGCCCGCCCCGCCGCCGCCCCCGCCTCCGACCGGCGGAATACCGGGCCTGCCCGCGCCGGTCGGACAGACGGTGGTGGAGATTCCCGGTCTGCCGCCGATCACTGTGCCGGTGCTGGGACCCCCTCCACCGGCGCCGCCTCCACCGTGACCGATGTGCGGTTGCCCACGCCCGGCCGGTCGAGGGCGCTCAGTCGGCACCACTGGCAGTAGGCTCTGCAGCATGTCCGCCCGTTCGACGAGGATCTTGAAGAACTCCGCCGCGGCGTCCGCCGGCGCGCTGATCGCCGGGGTCGGCTACGCATCGGTGATCGAGCGCAACGCCTTTGTGGTGCGCGAGCTGACGATGCCGGTGCTGGCGCCCGGATCGTCGCCGTTGAAGGTGCTGCACATCAGCGACATCCACATGCGTCCCGGACAGCGGCGCAAGCAGGCCTGGCTGCGGGAACTGGTCGCCCTGGAGCCCGATCTCGTGGTCAACACCGGCGACAACCTCGCGCATCCCAAAGCCGTGCCCGCTGTGGTGCAGTCGCTGTCGGAGTTGCTGTCGGTCCCCGGCGTCTTCGTGTTCGGCAGCAACGACTATTTCGGACCGCGACCGAAGAACCCGCTCAACTACCTCACCCGGCCCGGCCACCGCATTCACGGCGAACCGCTGCCGTGGCAGGACCTGCGGGCGGCATTCACCGAGCGTGGCTGGCTCGACTTGACCCACACCCGCCGTGAGCTGGAGGTTCGGGGTCAGCTCATCGCCGCCGCCGGCGTCGACGACCCGCATCTGTCCCGGGACCGTTACGACACCGTCGCCGGTCCGGCCAGCCCGGCGGCCAACCTCACACTGGGGTTGACCCATTCGCCGGAACCACGGGTCCTGGATCGGTTCGCGGCCGACGGCTACCAGCTGGTGATGGCGGGGCACACCCACGGCGGCCAGTTGTGCCTGCCGTTCTACGGCGCCCTGGTCACCAACTGCGGCCTGGACCGTTCGCGGGTCAAGGGCCCCTCCCGCTGGGGTGCACACACCCAGCTGCACGTCTCAGCCGGCATCGGCACGTCGCCGTACGCCCCGCTGCGGTTCTGCTGCCGTCCCGAGGCCACGCTGCTGACACTGGTCGCGGCGCCGATCGGCGGCCGGGACGCGGATGTTCGGGCGGGTACGTCCCATCCGAGCGTCGCGGTGCGGTGACCGACGGTGCGGTGAACGACAGGGCCCTCACAGCAACTCGTAGCAGCCCACGCGCGTGGGTCGACGACGCCGTCCGGCTGATCGAGGCCGACGCGCGTCGCAGCGCCGACACCCACCTGTTGCGATATCCGTTGCCGTCGGCCTGGTGCGACGGCTGCGATCTGCAGCTGTATCTCAAGGATGAGACGACGCATATCACCGGCAGCCTCAAGCATCGGCTCGCGCGGTCGCTGTTCCTCTACGCGCTGTGCAACGGGTGGATCGACCAGAACACCACGATCATCGAGGCGTCGTCGGGATCGACGGCGGTCTCGGAGGCGTACTTCGCAGCGATGCTCGGCCTGCCGTTCATCGCCGTCATGCCGTCGTCGACGAGTGCCACCAAGATCGCGCTGATCGAATCCCAAGGCGGCCGTTGCCATTTCGTCGCGGAGTCCAGCCAGGTTTACGCCGAGGCCGAACGGTTGGCCGAAGCCACCGGCGGGCACTACATCGATCAGTTCACCAACGCCGAGCGGGCCACCGACTGGCGCGGCAACAACAACATCGCCGAGTCGATCTTCGAGCAGATGCAAGACGAAGCCCACCCGGTGCCCGACTGGATCGTAGTGGGCGCGGGCACCGGGGGGACGAGCGCCACCATCGGCCGCTACATCCGCTACCGCCGCTACGCCACCCGGCTGTGTGTGGTCGACCCGGAGAATTCGGCCTTCTTCCCGTCCTACGCGCAGGGTCGCGACGATGTGGTGACCGGTGTGTCGTCGCGCATCGAAGGAATCGGTCGACCGCGGGTGGAACCGTCGTTCCTGCCGGGCGTGGTCGACCGGATGGTCGTCGTGCCGGACGCCGCCTCGGTGGCCGCCGCCCGGCATGCCAGCGCGGTGCTGGGCCGGCGGGTGGGTCCGTCGACCGGGACGAACCTGTGGGGAGCGTTCGGCCTGTTGGCCGAGATGAGGGACGACGGGCGCAGCGGATCGGTGGTGACACTGCTCGCCGACAGCGGCGACCGCTACGCGGACACCTACTTCTGCGACGAGTGGCTGACCAGCCAGGGGTTGGAACCCTCGGAGTTCTCCTCGGTGCTGGCCGAGTTCGAACGCTCGGGGCGCTGGCCCTGATCGTCGCCGCCGATCAGCGGGCCGTCGGAGGTGAGGAACAGCCACACCGCGGCGAGCACGAAGAAACCCAGGTAGATAGATGCGCCAAGACCGGTCATCTCGTCCTCGCTTCGTCGATTGCTTACATGATGGACAACACCACCGACAACTGGTTGCTTCCCGGCGCGTGTCGCGCGAAACCGGGAAGCCGCCGTCGCCTCTATGCGTTTGGCTCAGCGGCCCACCGGTGCGATACGCTGTCGTGGCTTCACGCGGGGTGTGGCGCAGCTTGGTAGCGCGCTTCGTTCGGGACGAAGAGGTCGTGGGTTCAAATCCCGCCACCCCGACAAGTGGGGCATCGACTCGGGATCGGCTGGCAACGGGCTTCTCCTGCCCGAACATGTGTTTGACCGGGGCGAATGCCGGGTAATGATGACGGCGTGACTTTGCCGTCGACGCTAGTCGAACCTGCCCTCCCGAAGGCCGTCGGACCGTTGTCGGCCGCCGTCATCGAACTGCTGCGGCGGGGCCGTCCCGCGCTGCCGCTGCGTCCGATCGATGTGCCGATGTTCGACGCCGACCCCTACGGTCTCGACCTTCAGCTCGCCCTCTACATCTGCTACGAGCTGCACTACCGCGGCTTCGCCGGCGTGAGCCCGCGCTGGGAGTGGAACCCCGCGCTGTTGCACCTGCGCGGCCGGTTCGAGGAGGCGTTTCTCGACGCGGTGAGCCAGGACGTCGGCGAGATCGCCGAGGGCGAAACCGCTCAAGCCGAGATGGACAAGCTGTCGATCGAACCGGTCGACGGCGAGGGTCCGTCATACTTCCTGCGCGACAAGGGCACCTGGGAGCAGATGCTCGAATACTTCGTGCACCGTTCGGTGTACCACCTCAAAGAGGGCGACCCCCATGCGTGGACGATTCCTCGCCTCGCGGGACATGCCAAGGCGGCGTTCGTCGCGGTCGAATTCGACGAGTTCGGCGGCGGCCGTGGCGAACACGTGCACCAACACCTCTACGCGGAGCTGATGGACGCGGCGGGGCTCGATTCGTCCTACCTCGGCTACCTCGACAGCGTCGCCGCCGACGCATTGGCGTCGGTGAACCTGATGTCGCTGTTCGGGTTGCACCGCGACCTGCGGGGCGCGTCGATCGGGCATTTCGCATCGACGGAGATCACCTCGTCGCCGGGGTCGCGACGGCTGGTGGAAGCGTTGCGCCGCATGGGCGCTCCCGATGCCTGCGTGGCGTTCTACCAGGAGCACGTGGTGGCCGATGCCGTCCACGAGCAGGTGGTCCGCACCGATGTCGTCGCCGACCTCGTCGCCAGGGAGCCGCATCTGGAGCGCGACATCGTGTTCGGCATGCGAGCGCTGGACGTGGTCGAGGGACGCCTTGCCACACACCTGATGAACTGCTGGACCGAGAACCGCTCGTCGCTACGCAGGCCGCTGAGCTGACGCGATCTTGTCGGCACGCTTGCGGCGCCGGTGGCTGGTGTCGCACAACGGATACTCCTTGCTGCGCCGGCAGGTGCACACCGCGACCATGAACCGGTCCGACTCGACGACCCGGCCGTCGGGCATCTCGATGCGCACCGGCCCCTGAACCATCAACGGGCCGTTCGGCACCACCCGCACGGTGCGCGGTTCGGCATCGCTCATGGCTTGTCCGCCCGGATCACCAGCAGCTCCTCTTCGCGGCGGCCCGGTTCCAGCCGGCCGCACTCCTCGAGCCACAAAGCCCTCGAGGACAGCACGGGACCGAACGGAATCCATTGCCGTGCAACGATTTCGGTGTCAAGACCGGCGCTGGCGAGCGCGCCGAGCGTCTGTCGCGGATCAGCGAACTCCGACTGCACCAGCAGCAGGCTACCCCCGTGGTCGAGAAGATCGGGCACCGTGGCGCAGAGCGGGTCGAGTACGAGCCGGCCATCGCATCCGGCATCCCACGCCCGAGGCGGCCCCACGTATTCCGGGAGCGGCTCGCATTCGGCGCTCGGGTCGTGCGGCACATACGGCGGGTTGCAGACGATCAGATCGTAAGGGCCGAATTCGACTGCGCGCGCCCATGATCCGAGGTGCACATCGACGTCGACTCCGGACGCCATCGCGTTTGCCCGCGCACACCGCACCGCACGCTGACAGATATCGAAGGCGGTCACCGACGCGGCGCCCTGCTCGGCGGCTCCGATGGCGACGACGCCGCTTCCGGTGCACAGGTCGACCACGTGGCGACCGCGCGCCAGTGCCAACTGGTCCATGACCTCGATGAGCAGTTGCGAATCTTCCTGCGGCGCGTAGACGCCCTCATCCGCGACCAAGGGCCCGCGGACGTCGGTGTATGCGGTTGTCACAACGGCCTTTCGACAGGTTCTCCTGCTGCGCTGTGCAGCACTGCCCGCAATTAATGCCCGGTATCGGAGGGGTTGAAACGTCAGCGCTCGTTTTGCCGCCACCCCGCGCGGGCACTCGTCTTGGGTGCAAGCCTCCGATATTCTCTCGCTTCCCATCCGCTTCGGCGCCGCCATCCGCGACAGGCGGCTGTTCCATCCCTCAGGAGTGATGGCCGAGGGCGTCCTCGAACGCATCGCGCCCGAGGGCGAGGGGCTGCCGATGAATTCCTGTGATGTCATCGCACGCGTCTCCAAGGGTGTCGGCCTGCCCGGCGCCGCCCCCGATGTCGCCGGTCTGGCGTTTCGGATTCCGCCGCCGCCGGATCTTCGGTCCTGCAGCCCGTGGGACGTGCTGCTGGCGTCGACGGTCTCGGGGACACGTGTGGGACTTGCCCCCGTGCTGTCGTGGTCCGGGACGACATTCTCGAGCCTGATGCCGCTGCGGTATCACGACGCCCTGTGGTGGGTGCGGGCCCGGCTGGCCACCAAGATCGAGGCGCCGGGGCTGTCGCTCGCCGCGGTCGAAAAGCAGATCGACGCGTCCGGGCTCACATTCAATGTCGAACAGGCGCCGGGCAGGGGAGGGTTTCACCCGCTGGCCCGGTTGACCCTTCGTCACGTCGACCCGAGCTGTGACGACATCGCGTTCGATCCGGCCATCCACAGCGATCCCGAGGTCGAGTTGGCCCCGCGCTGGCTCGGCGACTTCCGGCGCTCGGCTTACAAGCGCAGTAGGCAGGGCCGCGACGCCGAGTGATCAGGCCGTAGGTTCCCCGCCGGACTCCGCCACGTCCGGGGCGTTCTCGCGTGTGGCCATGCCGCCGTCGCCGCCCTCGTCCTTCGGTCCCGTGCGCTGCGCTTTCCGCTTGTCGCGCTCGTCGGCGTCGTCGTCGTCGTAGATGCCTTTTCCGGTCGGCATATCGGTCCCTTCTAGTTGGCTGCGGTGCGCAGTTTCTCCAGCAGCGGCGCCGCCGCCTCGTTGAGAAACTGCTCCTGGCCCTCGTCGCCGATCTGGACGAGCGCGATGTCGGTGAAGCCGGCCTCCCAGTACTTGCTGACGGCTTCGACGATCGCGTCGAGGTCCGGCCCACACGGGATCGACTCCGCGACGTCCTCGGGCCGCACGTACTGCGTCGCGCCGTCGAAGCCGGCCGTGGTGGGCAGATCGGAGTTGACCGCCCACCCACCGCTGAACCACCGGAACTGGTCGTGTGCGCGGCGCACCGCGGCGTCCTTGTCGGTGTCCCAGCAGACCGGGATCTGCCCGATGACGCGTACGTGGCCCGGCAGGCCGGTGCCGCGCCTGGCGTCGTGCCAGGCGTCGACGAGGTCCTTGTTCGGTTCGACGGCGATCAGGTGGTCCGACAGCGGCGCGAACGTCTCGACCGACCGCTCACCGGATACCGCGGTGGCGATGGCGACCGGCGTTTCGGGCACGTCCCACAACCGCGCCGAGTCGACTTCGAAGTACTCGCCCTTCCAGTCGACGAGGTCACCGGTGAACAGCTCGCGGATGATCTGGATCGCCTCGCGCAGCATGTCCTGGCGCCGACCGACCGTCGGCCACCGTTTGCCGACGACGTGCTCGTTGAGGTTCTCACCGCTGCCCAAGCCCAGCGTGAACCGGCCGTCGGCGAGGATCTGCACGGTGGCGGCCTTCTGCGCGACGACGGCGGGGTGGTAGCGCATCGTGGGACAGGTGACGTACGTGAACAGCTCGACCCGTTCGGTGACGTGGGCGACGGCGCCCAGTACCGACCACGCATACGGCGCATGCCCCTGCGCGGCGAGCCACGGGAAGTAGTGGTCGGAGGACACCTCGAAGTCGAACCCCGCGCGTTCCGCCGAAACCGCGTAATGGACAAGCTCTTTTGGCCCGCTCTGCTCGGTCATCAGGGTGTAGCCGAACCTGGTCATGGGGCGGGGGTACCCGAGGCCTACCCGACGAAAACTGTGTGGCCTGCCCGCTACAGGCGGGCTTTCACCGCCGCGGAGAGCCGGGCGCCGTCGGCCTTGCCTGCCGCGATCGCGGTCGCGGCCTTCATCACCAGGCCCATCTGTTTGGGCCCGGGGCGCTCGCCTATCTCCTCCGCGACCTGGGCGATCGCGGTGTCGGCGACGTCGGCCAGTTCGGCTTCGGTCAGCGGGGTCGGCAGGTACTCGTCGATGACCTGTGCCTCGGCATGCTCGTTGGCGGCCAGGTCGCCGCGACCGTTCTGGGTGTAGATCACCGCGGATTCGCCGCGCTTCTTGGACTCCCTCGCCAACACCTTCAGCACCTCGGCGTCGGTCAGCTCCCGCGACTGTTTGCCCGCGACCTCTTCTGTGGTGATCGCGGCGAGCAGCATCCGCAATGTGGCGGTGCGCAGCTTGTCCTGCGATTTCATCGCCGCGGTGAGGTCGTTTCGCAACCGCTCCTTGAGTTCGCCCATGAGGCAAAGCTACGCCGCTCGACCGCCCGGCGGCGTTGTCAATTCGGACCGTCCTCGACAGGATGGTGGCCATGAGCACCTTCGCCGGCGGGTCCGGTTCTGCAGGCCCACCGGCACCGGGTTATCCACCTCCGGGCTACCTCCCGCCGGGTTACGCGCCACCCGGTTATGGGCCACCGGGGTACGGACCGCCGCCCGGGTACGGGCCACCACCGGGGTACGGACCGCCACCGGGGTACGGACCACCGGGGTACGGACCACCGCCGGGTTACGGGCCACTCGCGCTCAAGCCGGGCGTCATCCCCCTGCGCCCCCTGACACTTTCGGACATCTTCAACGGCGCGGTCGGTTACATCCGCGCGAATCCGAAAGCGACACTCGGTTTGACGACCATCGTGGTGGTCGCGACCCAGCTGATCGCCCTCATCCTGTCCATCGGTCCGCTCGCCGTCGGCGGACAGCTGATCCCGACACTCAACGGTGAGGAGGACGTGTCGGCGGGCGTCCTGGTGAGCACCGTGCTGTCGAGTCTCGCGGGATCGGTCGCGACCGGACTGGCCTCGATCCTGCTGAGCGGTCTGCTCACCGTCGTCGTTGGAAGGGCCGTCTTCGGTTCCGGGATCACCATCGGACAAGCGTGGCAACGACTTCGGGGCCGGCTCTGGGCGCTCATCGGCTTCTCGGTTCTGGAGGTGCTCGGCGCGCTGCTGTTGATCGCCGCGGTGGTCGGCGCCATCGCCGGAGTCGGGGTCGCGGCGGGCGGCGCGGCCGCGGTGCTTGTCGGTATCCCGTTGGTGCTGGCGCTGATTGCGGCGCTGGTGTACCTGGGAACGATGCTGACGTTCGCTCCGGTCATCATCGTTCTCGAGCGACTCGGCATCGTCGACGCGGTCAAGCGATCGTTCGGGTTGATCAAACGAGATTTCTGGCGGGTGTTGGGCATTCGCCTGCTCGCCGTGATCGTCGCGCAACTCGTCGCCGGCGCTGTCGCGTTCCCGTTCAGCCTCGGCGGGCAGATCGTGCTGATGGCGGCCACGACGACGACTGCCGCGTTGTTCGCTTTGGTCTTGTTGTCCGTCGGAGGGGCGATCGGCCAGATCATCACCGCACCCTTCAGCGCGGGTGTGGTGGCGCTGCAGTACACCGACGGCCGCATCCGCAGAGAGGCCTTCGACCTGGTGCTGCAGACCGGCGCCGGCCCCGGTCACGCCGCCCCCTCCGACTCCACCGACGATCTGTGGCTGACCCGCCGGGCCTGACGTGCCGACGATAGACATCGACAGCGATGCCGCGCACGAGGCGGCGCAGCGTGAGCTCGCAAAGCCGATATATCCCAAGCCTTCCCTGACCGACCGTGTCGGCGAATGGATCGATGATCTGTTGTACCGGCTGGCCGCAGAGGGTGCGTCGATACCGGGCGGCTGGGTGACGATCACGGTGCTGCTGATCCTCGTGGCAGTCGCGGTGGTCGTGGCAATCCGGATAGCGCGACGCAGCATGCGAACGGGCCGTGGCCCCGCCGAGGCGTTGTTCGGCGAGCACGATATGACCGCGGCTCAGCATCGGGCCGCCGCCGAACAGTGTGCAGCGTCGGCGGACTGGGCCGCGGCGATCCGGCACCGGCTGCGGGCCGTAGCCCGACAGCTGGAGGAAACCGGTGTGCTCGACCCGGTCCCCAGCCGCACCGCGACCGAACTCGCCCGTGACGCCGGCCGCCAACTACCGCATCTAAGGAACGAATTATCTGCTGCGTCAGCGATCTTCAACGATGTCACCTACGGCGGAATGCCGGGCACCGAGAAGTCCTACCGGCTGATCGCCGATCTCGACGACCACGTGAGGTCTCGGAGTGCGGCGGCCGCCTCCACCGCTGTCACGCCTGCCGCGTCCGACGGGTGGGCGGAGATCCGATGACTACCGACACCGCCGTGGAGCCGACGCTGCGCACACGATGGCGCGGGGCGCGCTGGATCGTGTTGGCTGTGGCGGTCATCGTCGGGTTCGCCGTTCTCAGCGCCTATCTGACCGCGCCCCGTCCCGGGGGGCGGATGGATCCGGACTCCACCGGACCCGACGGGGCGCGAGCCCTGATGACGCTGCTGTCCGAACACGGTGTCGATGTCGTCGAAGCATCCGACGTGGCAGCGGTGGAGGCGGCCGTCCGGCCCGGCACCCTTCTGGTCGTGGTGCAGACCTACCACCTCGTCGACGACGACGTCCTTCAGCGCCTCGCTGCGCTAACGACCGATCGCCTGCTCGTCCAACCCAATTCACGCACCCGTGACGCCCTGGCGCCCGAGGTGAAGGTGAGCGCAGCCACCACGTTCGGCGGTGGCGAGCGCCCGGATTGTGACCTCCGGGAGGCCACCCGCGCCGGGGCCGTGCAGTTCAGCGTGAGCGACGCCTACGAAGCATCCGGCGACGACATCGACCTGACGCGCTGTTACGACGGGGCATTGGTCCGCTACAGCGCCGACGGCCGAGACGTCACGCTGGTCGGCGATTCCGGGTTCATGACGAACCGCGGATTGCTCAAAGCGGGCAACGCCGCACTCGCGATGAACCTCGCAGGCACGAATCCGCGGATGATCTGGTATGCGCCGCAGTTCACCGAGGGCCAATCCGACGGTGCTGCAACCCTGTTCGACCTCGCCCCCGAGCACGTTGGCTGGATCCTGTGGCAACTGGTCGCGGTGGTAGTGCTGCTGGCGCTGTGGAAAGTCCGCCGCATCGGTCCACTGGTCGCCGAACGCCTGCCCGTCGTCGTGCGGGCCTCCGAGACCGTGGAGGGACGCGGCCGGCTCTACCGCTCGCGACGCGCCCGCGACAGCGCGGCCGACGCCTTGCGCGCCGCCGCGCTGCAGCGCATGCAGCCCCGCCTCGGCCTGGGCGTCAACCCCGATCCGACCGCGGTGGTCCAGGGGGTGTCCGCGCACTGCGGCGTCCATCCCCAGGCGGTGGCACACACGTTGTTCGGTCCGCCACCCGGCGACGACGCCGAGTTGGTCAATCTCGCACGCGCACTCGACAACATCGAAAGGCAGGTCGCACGCTCGTGACTCAGGCAGGCCGAAACGATTCCGCGCGAACCGCATTGCTGGCGTTGCGCGCCGAGATAGCCAAGGCGGTCGTCGGGCAGGATGCCGTTGTCAGCGGACTGGTGATCGCGTTGCTGTGCCGCGGCCATGTTCTCCTCGAGGGAGTTCCCGGCGTCGCCAAGACGCTGCTGGTGCGCACGCTGGCCTCGGCGCTGCAGTTGGACTTCAAGCGCCTGCAGTTCACGCCCGATCTGATGCCCGGTGACGTCACCGGCTCACTGGTCTACGACGCTCGCACCGCAGAGTTCGAGTTCCGGTCCGGACCCGTGTTCACGAACCTGCTTCTGGCCGACGAGATCAACCGGACGCCCCCCAAGACGCAAGCCGCGCTGTTGGAGGCCATGGAGGAACGTCAGGTCAGCGTGGAGGGCAACGCGCGTCCCCTTCCGGATCCGTTCATCGTTGCAGCCACGCAGAACCCGATCGAGTACGAGGGCACCTACCAGCTGCCCGAGGCGCAGCTGGATCGCTTCCTGCTCAAGCTCACCGTGCCGCTGCCGACACGGGAGCAGGAGGTCTCGATCCTGAATCGGCACGCGCACGGCTTCGACCCCAGGGACCTGTCGGATGTGCGACCCGTCGCAGGAGCGGCGGAGCTGGCCGCCGGGCGCGCCGCTGTGCGCCAGGTTCTGGTCGCCGACGAGGTGCTCGGCTACATCGTCGACATCTGTTCCGCGACAAGGCATTCGCCCTCGCTGCAGTTGGGCGTGTCTCCGCGCGGCGCGACGGCCCTGTTGGCGACGGCCCAGTCGTGGGCCTGGCTGTCGGGGCGCAACTACGTCACCCCCGACGACGTGAAGGCGATGGCGCGCTCCACCCTGCGTCACCGCATTCAACTGCGGCCCGAGGCGGAGTTGGAAGGCGCCACCCCCGACGGCGTGCTCGACGGAATTCTCGCGGCAGTACCGGTGCCACGCTAGTGATCCTCACCGGACGCTCCGCGCTGGTCGCCTTGGTCTGCGTCCTGCCGATCGCGGTCTCCCCCCGGCCGGCGTCCACCTTCGCCGTCCTGCTCGGTGCGCTCGTCGCGCTGATCGCGCTCGACGCCGCGCTGGCAGGCAACACCCGCCGGCTGCGGTTCACCCGGTCCGGTGACACCACCGCCCGGTTGGGCCAGGACGTCACGGCCGTCCTGCTGGTCGAGAACACCGGGAGACGCCGCGTCAAGGGCGTCGTGCGCGACGCGTGGCCGCCGAGTGCACGAGCCCATCCCCGCCTCCAGCCGGTGAGCCTGGTTGCGGGACAACGACTTCGAATCGAGACGACGTTACGGCCGGTGCGACGGGGCGATCAGGAATCGTCGTTGGTCACGGTCCGCGCAACCGGGCCGCTCGGGCTGGCCGGACGGCAGAGCTCGCACCGGGTGCCGTGGCGCATCCGGATTCTGCCACCATTCCTGTCGCGCAAGCACCTTCCGTCGCGGCTGGCCAAACTCCGTGAACTGGAAGGCAATACACCGGTTCTGATCCGCGGGCAGGGCACCGAGTTCGACTCGCTGCGCGAATACGTGATCGGCGACGACGTCAGGTCGATCGACTGGCGCGCCTCTGCCCGCCGGGCCGACGTGGTGGTCAGAACGTGGCGCCCGGAACGGGACCAGCGTGTGGTGATCGTGCTCGACACCGGTCGCACCTCGGCGGGCCGCGTCGGCATCGACCCCACCTCGAACGATCCGTCGGGGTGGCCGCGGCTGGACTGGTCGATGGACGCCGCGCTACTGCTGGCCGCGCTGGCCTCGCGGGCCGGCGACCACGTCGACTTCCTGGCCCATGACCGGGTCACCAGGGCCGCGGTGTTCAACGCCTCGCGTACCGAGCTGCTCGCGCAGCTGGTCGCGGCGATGGCCCCGATCGAGCCCGCGCTGATCGAATCTGATGCGGGCGCGATGGTCGCCGCGGTGCTACGCCGCGTCCGCAGGCATGCCTTGGTGGTGCTGCTCACCGACCTCAACGCGTCGGCGCTCGACGAGGGCCTGATGACCGTGCTTGCCCAGTTGACGGCCAAACACGCCGTGCTTGTCGCCGCAGTGGCCGACCCCCGCGTCGAGGCGCTAGCCGCCGGCCGCGCCGACGCCCCGCAGGTCTACGACGCCGCTGCGGCCGAACGGGCGCGCAACGAGCGGCGCGCGATCGCGTCTCGGCTGCGTCGCCGGGGCGTCGATGTGGTCGACGCCGCGCCCGACGAGTTGGCGCCCGCCCTGGCCGACCACTACCTGGCGCGCAAGGCCACCGGCCGGCTCTAGCCGATCGGTACGACGTCGGGCGCGTCCTCGACGTCTCCCGTCTCGCCGGCCCGGTCGGCCTTGCGCCCGAAGTGGAAGATGTAGGCGAGGAACGCGATCTCGGCGGCCACGCCGATCGCGATGCGCACCGCGGTCGGTAACGGCGACGGCGTCACGAGCGCCTCGATGAGGCCCGAGATCAACAGAACCGCCACCAGCCCGCCCGCCACCGCGCCGATCGCACGACCCTGCTCGGCCAGCACCTGTCCGCGCGGCCGGTCGCCCGGTGAGATCACGTTCCAGCCGAGCCGCATACCCGCCCCGGCCGCCAGGAACACCGCGGTCAGTTCGAGCAGCCCGTGGGGGGTGATCAGACCAAGGAAAATGTCGCCTTTGCCCGCACCGAACATCAGACCCGCGGCCACTCCGAGATTGGCGGCGTTCTGGAACACCACATAGGGAATCGGAATGCCCAGCAGAATCGCAAAACCGAGGCACTGCAACGCAATCCACGCGTTGTTCACCCAAACCTGCAGTGCGAACGAGGCGGCCGGGTGCTCGCTGTAGTACGCGGCGAAGTCGTTGTTGACCATCTGGTCGATCTCGTCGGCTGTGCCGATCATGGCCCGCACTTCGGTACTGCCCGAAACCCACACCGCGATCAGGGCTGCCACCGCGAAGAACGCGAACGCCGTACTCAGCCACCACCACCGCGACCGATAGGCGACGACGGGGAACGATACGGTCCAGAACCGCACGAACTCGCGCCACAGCGGGGCGTGGGCACCCGTCACCGCCGCTCGTGCCTGCGCGACCAGGCCCGAAAGCCGGCCGATGACCACCGGATCGGCGTTGGCGGTGCGCACGATCGACAGATGCGTCGACACGCGCTGATAGAGATCGACCAGCTCGTCGACTTCGGAACCGGTGAGCTGTCGACGCCGCTTGATCAGGTGCTCGAGCCGGTCCCACGTCGGACGGTGCGCCAGCACGAACGCGTCGACATCCACGTGGTGAATCCTAGTAGCGTTGACGCTTATGGTCTGGCAGCAGGAACCCGTCGTCACCGGCGACGCGGTGGTCCTCGACGTCCAGATCGCCCAGCTACCGGTGCGCGCCGTCGCCGCGCTGATCGACATCTCGGTCGTGTTCCTGCTCTATGTGATCGGCATCCTGCTCTTCAGCCTGACGTTGACCGAGTTGGACCCGGCGCTGTCGGCGGCGGTGCTGATCATCTTCACCGTGCTCGCCCTGCTGGGATATCCGCTCGTGTTCGAGACCGCGACTCGGGGCCGTTCGCTGGGAAAGATGGCGATGGGCCTTCGGGTGGTCTCCGAAGACGGTGGCCCGGAACGGTTCCGGCAGGCGTTCTTCCGCGCGTTGTCCGGTGTGATCGAGATCTGGATGCTGGCCGGCGGTCCGGCGGTGATCAGCAGCCTGTTGTCGGCCAAGGGAAAGCGACTCGGGGACATCTTCGCGGGCACCATCGTGATCAGCGAGCGGGTGCCCCGGATGTCTCCTCCGCCGCCGATGCCGCCACAGCTGGCGTGGTGGGCATCGTCGTTGCAGCTTTCCGGGCTGCGCCCCGAGCAGGCCGAACTGGCACGCCAATTCCTCGGCCGCTCAGCGCAATTGCATCCGGCGGTGCGGGATCAGATGGCGTACCGGATCACCGCCGATGTCGTCGCGCAGATCTCCCCGCCTCCGCCTCCGGGGACGCCACCGCAGCTGGTGCTCGCCGCGGTGCTGGCCGAACGTCACCGCCGCGAACTGGCGCGACTGCAGGCGACGTCCGCACCACCGCCACCGTCGCCGTGGACCGGGCAGGGGCGACCCGTCTGGCAGCCGGCTCCGCGGTCACCGGACAACGGCGGCTTCACCCCTCCCGGCTGACCTGGATGGATTTGTGCACGTCTTGTTGCGCTGAGCGCTCCAAAACGCACACAAATCGCTCAGTCGACGTCGACCCAGTCCAGCGTGCGCTGCACAGCCTTCTGCCAACCGGCGTAAGCGAACTCGCGCTGCTCGTCGCTCCACGACGGGGTCCAGCGCTTGCCTTCCTGCCAGTTGGCGCGCAGGTCGTCGGCGTCCTCCCAGAACCCGACCGCCAGCCCGGCGGCGTAGGCCGCGCCCAGCGCCGTGGTCTCGGCGACGACGGGCTTGACCACGTCGACACCGAGCACGTCGGCCTGGATCTGCATGCACAGGTCGTTGGCGGTGATACCGCCGTCGACCTTGAGGACCTCCATGTGCACGCCGGAATCGGCCTCCATCGCATCGACGACGTCGCGGCTCTGGTAGCAGATCGCCTCGAGCGTGGCGCGAGCGAGGTGCGCGTTCGTGTTGTACCGCGACAGCCCGACGATCGCTCCGCGGGCGTCCGAACGCCAATACGGCGCGAAGAGTCCGGAGAACGCCGGCACGAAGTAGACGCCACCGTTGTCGTCGACCTCTCGCGCGAGCGGTTCGCTGTGCGCGGCGTCGCGGATGATGCCGAGCTGGTCGCGCAGCCACTGCACAGCCGATCCGGTGACCGCGATCGAACCCTCAAGGGCGTAAACGGGTTTCGCGTCGCCTTTATCTCTGGGCGCGAACTGGTAGCACACCGTCGTCAGCAACCCGTTCTCCGACCGGACGATCTTCTCTCCGGTGTTCAGCAGCAGGAAATTGCCTGTGCCATAAGTGTTCTTGGCTTCCCCCGCGCTCAGGCACACTTGTCCGACCATTGCCGCCTGCTGGTCGCCGAGCGCTCCGGTCAGCGGCACCTGGCCGGCAACGGGCCCGTCGTCGCGGGTGATGCCGTAGGACTCCGGGCACGACGACGGCTTGATCTCGGGCAGCATCTGTCGCGGAATGTCGAAGAACGACAACAACTCGTCGTCCCAGTCGAGCGTTTCCAGGTTCATCATCATGGTGCGGCTGGCGTTGGTGACGTCGGTGACGTGAACCCCGCCGCGGGTGCCTCCGGTCAGGTTCCACAGCACCCAGGAGTCAGGAGTACCGAACAGGGCGTCACCGTTCTCGGCGTCGCGGCGTACACCGTCGACGTTGTCGAGGATCCACTGCACCTTGCCTGCGGAGAAGTAGGTCGCCGGGGGAAGGCCGGCCTTGCGGCGGATGACGTCGCCGCGTCCGTCGCGGTCCAGTGCCGAGGCGATGCGGTCGGTGCGGGTGTCCTGCCAGACGATCGCGTTGTAATACGGTCTGCCGGTCCGCTTGTTCCACACCAGCGCCGTCTCGCGCTGGTTGGTGACGCCGAGCGCGGCGAGGTCGGTTGCCGACAGGTTCGTCTTGTTGAGCGCGGACATGACCACCGCGGCGGTGCGCTCCCAGATCTCGACGGGATTGTGCTCGACCCAGCCGGCCTTCGGCAGGATCTGCTCGTGCTCGAGTTGATGGCGACCGATTTCGACGCCGCCGTGGTCGAAGATCATGCATCGGGTACTCGTGGTGCCCTGATCGATCGCGGCGACGAACTCGGCGTTTCCGGCCAATGCGCACTCCCCTCTTTGCTGCGGTTCGTCGTCCATCATGGACTACATGGCCGATAAGCCCGCCGGTATTGAAGCCGGACGACCGAGCGCATCCACCATCGACCGCATGCCGCGCGGCGGGCCCGACGCATCCTGCCTGGACCGCCTGTTGCAGACCGATCGGCTCGAGTATCTGGACCGTGACTCCGACGCGCCGGGCGACACCGCACGCAGACGCAGCGTGATCCGCGCGCTCGAGTGGACGGGCCGATGGTTCGGCACCACCGAGCGGTTCGCCGAATTCACGCTCGGCGAGGTCGAAAACGTCGCGGACCCGAAGATCCTCGAACTCGGGGCGGGCCACGGTGCGCTCTCACGCAAGCTGCTCGACTGGCACCCCTCGGCCCGGTTGACCGTCACCGATGTGGACGCGGCGAACGTGGCGGCGATGGCCGCGAGCGACCTCGGGGCCAACCCACGCGCCACTATTGGCCAAATGGATGCCACGGCGATCGACGCTGCCGACGGCTCGTTCGACCTCGCGGTCTTCGCGCTGTCGTTTCATCACCTGCCGCCGGCGGCGGCCTCGCAGGCAATCGCCGAAGGCACCCGGGTGGCCGACAAGCTGCTCATCATCGACCTGCCGCGGCCTCCGTCGCCGTTGCATCTCGTGCGCCTGGCGACCATGCTGCCGTTTGTTCCGGTGCTGCCCTTCGCACACGACGGCGTCATCAGCTCGCTACGCTCCTACAGTCCGTCGGCGCTGAGGACGCTGGCCGCGTATGCTGGCGCCGGGATCGAGGTCGAGCTACGCGGCGGGCCGTTGAGCCCTCAGGTCGTGGTGGCTCAGCGCGGCGCCCCGGATCCGTTGCGGCCGAACGGCCAACGCTGATAGCTGAACTCGATGAAGGAATCGAGCACGTCGTACAGACCCGGATGGCGCGCTAACAGAGATCCAATCATCCTCATGCGGAGGGTGATACCCCGCTGTTCGCGTGTCAAACGTCGGTCGTTGCAGGTCAGGCCCGCGGGCGGGTGAGCCGATGGAGAAGCCACGCAACCGGAATCGTCAGAATCAGGGTCACGACGAACAGCACGACCACCGAACCGGTGTACACCCGCCACTGCAGAACCGACACCATCGCGATCTCCATCACGATCACGTGAAGCAGGAAGATCTCGTAGGAGATCTCCCCAAGCCACACCATGGGTCTGCTGCTGAGTAGCCCTGCGTACCAACCTGTGTCGCCGAGGGCCAACGGCGCGACAACCAGTGTCGCGATCGCCGCATAGAACATCACCTTGACGATGTCCTGCCCGAGGTCGAGCGTCGGCGTGTCGATGCGCCCGGCGATTGGTGTCGACACGACCAGGTATGCCGCCACCGCGAGCGGCAGCGCGATCAGGCCATAGCAACGAAAACCCGTGCGCGCCAGCACGCTGAGCGTCATACCGCCGATGAACCACACCAGGTAGTGCGGCAGCCACAACCCCGCGCCGTTGGGCAGCCAGTCCGTCGTGTGGATGACCACGAGCCACAGCGGGCTCAACGCACCGAGCATGGCCAGCGCGGCCAACAACACACCGGGGCGCCACTGGCGTCGGCACAGCACGACCAGCAGTAGGTAGGCCAGCACGGGCAGCACCGCGTAGAACGCCACTTCGACCGCCAGACTCCACATCTGGGTCAGCCCCTGATGCATGTAGGCCGTGACGTAGTTCGGGCTGTAGATCTGGGTGAGCGTGAGGTTGCGCACCAGGCCGAGCCAGGTGTGGCCGGGATTGGGTTCAATTGCCCGGAACTCGTACAGCGTGTATGCCAGCAACACCGTCACCACGTAGGCCGGCATGATGCGCCGCAGGCGATTTCGGGCGTAACGGCGTGCCGGTGGCGGCGCGGTGCCGGTCGCGGCCGCCTGCACCCATCCGTTGAACAACAGGAATCCCGACAACACGAAGAAGATCGCGACGCCGATCTCCATGCGAGCGAACACCAGCCCGAGGTAGCCCCGGTTGTAGGCGCCGGTGCCGTACGCGGCGTGGGTGGCCATGACCAGCAGCGCGGCGATCGCTCGGATGCCGGTGAGCGCCGGGACGCGGTCGACCCTCGAGACCTGTTCCAGACCCCCTTGGTCGAGGTCGCCCGGTGTCGAGCCCACCCGGCCAGTATGCCGGTCAGGTGCGGCCTTACGTGGCCATCACCACGCGTTCGTTCGGCACACAATGCGTCATCTTCAACCCCTCGACGTCACGCGGACCGTTCTTGCCGAGCTGCTGCCGACGCTTTTCCTCGTCCTCTGAAAGTGTCTGCGATTTCAGCGGTTCCAGGTCACGCACATCATCGACCGAAATGCCGAGGCCTTCGCCGACCCGGGAGCCGAGTTCGTCGTCGCACATGAAGAAGTGCCACACCATCCGCTCCTGCACCTCGCGGGTGGCTTCGGAGATGTTGGTGACGAAATTGGCGACCAGGTCGTCCTTTTCCCACTGTTCCATCAACTGGTAACGCTGGCCGGCCTGCTCATAGTCGTTGGTGCGCGGGATGCGCTTACGCGTCAGACGTCCCGAGATCTCCGGGCCCACGTCGTCGGGTATCGGCGCCGACGCCTCACGCAGGCCCCCCGTGATCGACGGCTCGTAGTTCACATGGGGATTGGCCCCGACATTGTCGACGCCGTACTGCATCTGGCCGCCCTGCTGGTTCGTTGCGACCTTCGCGTTCTTCGGCCGATTGACGGGCAGCTGCAGGTAGTTGGGTCCGACGCGGTAACGCTGGGTGTCGGAGTATGAGAAGGTGCGGCCCACCAGCATCTTGTCGTCGGAGAACTCCAGCCCGTCAACCAGCACACCGGTGCCCAGCGCGATTTGCTCGGCGTCGTTGAAGAAGTTGTCCACGTTGCGGTTCAACACCATTCGGCCGACCAACTTGGGCGGGAACTCGTTCTCCGGCCACACCTTGGTGTCGTCGAGCGGATCCCAGTTGAGCTCGGGATGGTCCTCGTCGCTCATGATCTGCACGAGCAGTTCCCACTCGGGATAATCGCCGCGTTCGATGGACTCGTAGAGATCCTTTGTGGCGCTGCCGAGCTCGGTGGCCTGGATGGCCGCCGCGTCGGCCTCGGTCAGGCTCTTGACCCCCTGCTTGGGCATCCAGTGATACTTGACGAGGTGGGTTTGTCCCTCGGCGTTGACCCAACGGTAGGTGTTGACCCCGAAGCCCTGCATCGTCCGGTAGTTGGCCGGGATACCGCGCGGGGAGAACAGATTCACGATCATGTGCATGGTCTCCGGCGTCTGCGACATGAAATCGAAGATGCGCGCCGGTTCCTGGCGGTGGGTGACCGGATCCGGCTTGAGCGCGTGGATGACGTCGGGGAACTTGATCGCGTCGCGGATGAAGAAGACGGCCAGATTGTTGCCGACCAGGTCCCAGTTTCCGTCCTCGGTGTAGAACTTCACCGCGAACTTGCGCGGATCGCGAGCCACCTCGGAAGAATCCCGGCCGCCGATGACCGTGGAGAATCGGATCGCCAGATCGGTGCGCTTGCCGGGCTCGGAGAACACCTTGGCCCGGGTGTACCGCTCGATCGGCTCGTCGCCCCACTTGCCGGTCGCTTCGAAGTAGCCGAACGCCACCGCGCCGCGGGCGTGCACCACCCGTTCGGGGATGCGTTCCCGGTCGAAGTGGCTCATCTTCTCCAGGAAGTGATAGTTCTCCATCGTCGCCGGGCCGCGGGCACCGATGGTGCGCTGGTTCTGGTTGTCGTAGATCGGATGACCCTGGCGATCGGTCAAGATGTCGCGGGTGTCGTCGGGATCAGGTGGTATCGAGGAGACGTCGGTCATCAGAGATCCTTCCGGTTCTGTCGCTGACCTTGCCGCCTACCCACCGGCACCGGGATTAAACGGTGACCGAGGAACCACGCTCCAGTTCGATGATCCGGTCGGACAGGCCCCGTCGCTTCATCTCCTCGACGAAATCGGACAGCGGTGAGGCGAACACCCCGTAGTCGTCGAAGTGCACCGGAATCATCCTGGGGAGGTCGAGCAGTTCGACGACGTCGGCGCCCTGCCGGCCGTCCATCGTCACGGTCAGCCCGAACGGCAGGTGCCTGCCGAACGGCAGCCGGGTGCCACCCAGGTGCAACACCCCGACGTCGATCGATTCGAATCGCACTGGTATTTCCCGAAGTTCGTCGACGAACAGGGTATCGCCGGAGACGTAGAGCCGTCGCCGGGCGGTGCCGTCGGAGAACTCGATCATGCTGCCCATCACGGGCGGCAGGAAGCGGTCGACCGGGGTGGGCGCGTGACGCCCGGGCAGGCTCGTGACGGTGACGCTCACCGCGCCCTTGGTGATCGTGTGGTGCTGCCAGGTGTCGAGCGCCAGCGCCCGGCCGAATCCCCGGTGGGCCAGTCGCTTGGCGGCGTGCGGGGTGGTCACGATGGGCAGTCCCTGATCGAGCCGGCTCTGTGTCACCCGGTCCCAGTGATCGCCGTGCATATGCGACAGGACCACCGCGTCGAGCGCGGGCAACTCTTCGATGTCCAGCGCCGGTCCTTTGAGGCGCTTGGACAGCAGCCCGTACCCGAGGTACGCGTGCTGGCCCCGGTGCAGGAAGTTCGGGTCGGTCAGCAGAGTGATCCGCTCATCGCCGTGATCCCGGCCCCCGGTGATCAACGTGGTGGCGGTGCCGATGAAGGTGACGGTGACGTCCATCGTCCCCGACTACCCGTCGCGATGGGGTTTATGCGGGCCGCCGCTGTCGGCGAGTGACCGCAGAACGTCTCGCGAATCGCGGCGTGTCGGGTGCAGACGCGGACGCTCGCCGACGATGGACAATGGCGGAGTGGGCGAGGAAGTGAAGGGCACCGGTTACACCGGCGCGCACCGCCGGGAGTACCGCCGCAAGGTGCAGCAGTGCCTCGACGTCTTCGAAACCATGCTCGCCCGGTCGAGCTTCGACTTCGAGCGGCCGCTGACCGGGATGGAGATCGAGTGCAATCTCGTCGACTCGGCGTATCAGCCCGCGATGAGCAACGCCGAGGTCCTGCAGGCGATCGCGGATCCGGCGTATCAGACCGAGCTGGGCGCCTACAACATCGAATTCAACGTGCCGCCGCGGCGGCTACCCGGGCGTGCCGCCCTCGACCTGGAGACCGACGTTCGGGCGAGCCTGAACGCGGCGGAGACGAAGGCCCACCGGCACGGCGCGCACATCGTGATGATCGGCATCCTGCCGACGTTGCTGCCCGAACACCTCGCGGGCCGCTGGATGAGCGAGTCGACGCGGTATCAGGCGCTCAACGACTCGATCTTCACCGCCCGCGGCGAGGACATCCTCATCGACATCGTCGGGCCGGAGCGGCTGAGCCTGCAGACCGCCACGATCGCACCGGAGTCCGCGTGTACGAGCATGCAACTGCACCTTCAGGTGTCGCCGGCCGACTTCGCGCAGAACTGGAATGCCGCTCAGGTGCTCGCGGGTCCGCAAGTCGCGCTGGGCGCCAACTCCCCGTACTTCTTCGGCCACGAACTGTGGGCCGAGACGCGCATCGAGCTGTTCGCTCAGGCCACCGACACCCGGCCCGACGAGCTCAAGGCGCAGGGCGTCCGGCCACGGGTGTGGTTCGGCGAGCGCTGGATCACGTCGATCTTCGACCTGTTCGAGGAGAACGTGCGCTACTTCCCGTCGCTGCTGCCCGAGCTGTCCGATGAAGACCCCGTCCGCGAGCTCGCCGAGGGCCGCACCCCCAGACTTTCCGAGCTGCGGCTGCACAACGGCACCATCTACCGGTGGAACCGGCCGGTGTACGACGTCGTGAACGACCGTCCGCATCTGCGCGTGGAGAACCGCGTGCTGCCCGCCGGCCCGACGGTCGTCGACATGATGGCCAACGCCGCCTTCTACTACGGCACGCTGCGCACGCTGTCCGAGGAGGACCGGCCGCTGTGGACGAAGATGACTTTTGCTGCCGCGCAACACAATTTCGTCGAGGCCGCCCAGCACGGTATGGATGCGCGGCTGTACTGGCCCGGCTTCGGCGAGGTGACCGCCGACGAGTTGGTGCTGCGCGAGTTGCTGCCCATGGCCGACGAGGGACTGCGCCGCTGGGAGGTCGCTGCCGAGGTGCGCGACCGGTATCTTGGCGTCATCGAGGGCCGCGCGAAGACCGGCCGCAACGGCGCCACCTGGCAGGTCGCGACGGTGCGCGCGCTGCAGGAACGCGGTATGGCGCGGCCCGCCGCGCTCGCGGAGATGCTGCGCCGGTACTGCGCGCGGATGCACAGCAACGAACCCGTCCACACCTGGGACGAGGGATTCGAAGAGTGAGAGCGGCCGTGCGCCGGACCGGCTGACGCCTCACCCGGCGGCGGCCAGCGCCTCGGCGAACCGGGCGAGTTCGTCGTCGGTGACGTCGACGTGCGGTGACGCCCGCAACACCGGTGTCGTCATCTCGAACGGGGCGCGCTGCACATCGGCGTACGTGGTGACGATGCGGTGTTGTGCGATCAGCCAGTTGCGGACTTTCTGCGGATCGGCGCCGTCGGTGGGGACCAGCGTGGTGATCGCGGTCGGTTCGTCGTGCGGCTCGACGACCCGCCATCCCTCGAGGTCGGCCACCGCGTCGCGGGTCATCCGGCCCACCTCCACAAGCCGCGCCCGCAACCGGGCGGGGCCGTCGGCGAGATGTTCGCCCAGTGCCACCGAAAACCCTACGCGGGCAGCGATATTCGCCTCGCCATGCTCCAAGCGCTGCAGCACGGGCAAGGGCAGGTTCCACTCCGGCGGCGGTAGCCGGGGCCGCAGCCGCTCCGCCAGCTCGCGGTGAATCCCGAGGAATCCCACGCCGCGCGGCCCGGCGATCCACTTGCGCGACGAACCGTAGATCGCCGCCGGCGTGACCGCGCAGTCCAGATGCCCCAGCGCCTGCGCGGCGTCGACGACCAGCGGCACACCGAGCTCTGAGCACGTGGCCGCCAGTGCCGCCACCGGCTGTGCCAATCCGCGGTGGCTGGCCAATGCGGTCAGGTGCACCAGCGCCGGCGGGTCGGCGGCGAGTTGCCGCGCGGCAGCCTGGACGTCGAGCCGGCCGTCGCCGTCGGCGGGCAGCGCGCGTACGGCGAAACCGTTGGCGGCCATGATCGCCAGGTTCGGCCCGTACTCGCCGGGCAGACACGCCAGCGTCCGCTCGCCGGGCCACGCCCCCAGAAGCAGGTCCAACGCGTTGTTGGCCCCGGTGCTGAACACGAAGTCGGCGCTCGCCAAGCCGGTCAGCGCGGCGAGCGCGGCGCGCCCGGCGTCCAGTACCGGTTCGGCAGCCTCGGCCGCGACGTAACCACCGACTTCGGCTTCGTGGCGCGCGTGCCGGGCGGCGGCGTCGATGACCGCGAGGCTCTGGCGGGAACAGGCCGCGCTGTCCATGTGCACTCCGGCCACCGCGGGCCGGGCCGAGCGCCACCGCTGAGCAAGGTTCATTTCGTCGACAGCGACAGTCCGAAGTCGCCGGCGGCGTCGGTCCACCAGTGCGTCATTCGGAGGCCGGCGGCGGCGAGTTCGGCTTCGACGCCCTCGCGCCGGAACTTGCACGACACCTCGGTCAGCATCGCCTCACCGGCCGCGAACTCGACCGTCAGCTCCAGGTCGCGCACGTGCACGCGTTGCGCGTCGGTGGCGCGCAGCCACATCTCGATGCGCTCTTCGTTGGCATTCCACACCGCGACGTGTTCGAACTTCTCGAGGTTGAAATCAGCGTGCAGCTCGCGGTTGACGACCGCGAGCACGTTGCGGTTGAAGCGCGCGGTCACGCCCGCGCCGTCGTCGTATGCCCGCACCAGGCGTTCGGCGTCTTTCACCAGGTCGGTGCCCAGCAGCAGGCTGTCACCGGGTCGCAGCGTGTCGGACAGGGCGGCCAGGAAGTCGGCGCGCGGACCGGCGGTGAGGTTACCGATCGTCGAGCCGAGGAATGCGATCAGGCGGCGCCCGACGCGGGGAATCGTGTCCAGGTGCTTCTCGAAATCCCCGCAGACGGCCTCGATCTCGAGTCCGGGATACTCGCCCGCAAGGGCCGAACCCGCCGCGGCGAGCACAGTGGCGTCGACGTCGAACGGAATGAACCGGCGTAACGACCCGCGGTGTTGTAACGCATCGAGCAGCATGCGGGTCTTCTCCGAGGTGCCGCTGCCGAGCTCCACCAGCGTGTCGGCCCCCGAAGCCGCGGCGATCTGCGCCGACCGGGCCTCGAGGATCTCGGCTTCCGCTCGGGTCGGGTAGTACTCGGGCAGCCGGGTGATCTGTTCGAACAACTCGCTGCCCACCGCATCGTAGAACCACTTCGGCGGCAACGACTTCGGCGTCTGCGTCAAGCCGTCCAGCACGTCGCGGCGCAGCGCGGTCGCTGCCGAGCTCGCGGACAGGTGGTTCGACAGTGACACCGTCATGACGAGCCTTTCAGTGCAACCGATTGCACGCGTGAAGACGTGACCTCGACGAGGTGACGGTCCGGGATCTCCTCCCAGCCCGGGTCGTCGTCGAACGGTTCGCTGGCCAGTACGACACCGTCCGGGCGACGAAGCACCGACAGCGTATCCCCCCACGTGGTGGCGAGCAGTCGTGATCCGTTGCCCGCCAGGATGTTCAGCCGTGCGTTGGGGTCTGCCGCGGCGACGTCGACGACCGTCTCGCCGAGCGAATCCAGCCCGCGATCGAAGATCAGCGCCGCGAGCAGAGCGCTGTCGTTCGTGGACTCGGCGGTGGCCGTCATCGGGAGGACGGCGCGGTCGACCAGACCGTTGTGGGAGAGCAGCCAGTGTCCGTCGGTGAACGGCGCAACGGCCGTCGCCTCGATCGGCATGCCGATGCTCGCGGAACGCACCGCAGCGACGATACAACCGCTGCGCAGTGCGGGCGCAACCGAGGCGAGCGAGGCGTCCGCCCACATCGGCGTCGCGCTGCGCCAGCGCCGCGGCGTCTGGCCGTCGAAGAAGCCCACTCCCCACCCGTCGGCGTTCATCAACCCGTGCTTCTGCCTGCGAGGCGAATACGATTGCACTAGAAGGCCATTGGCGGGCTCGAGGATCAACGACGCCACCGAGGCCGGTTCACCGAGCCACCCGAGATGCCTGCACATCAAATGTTCTCTCTTCGCGCAACCGGCTCATCGCCAGCATTTCCTCTTCGCGCAAGCGGCTCATCGCCAGCATTTGCTCTTCGCGCAAGCGGCTCATCGCCGACGTCCCAGGCCAGCCGCACGCCGGAGAAGATCTGGCGCCTGATCGGGTGGTCCCAATTGCGGAAACTGGGCCGCAGGATGTTGGGCGCGACCGCCCACGATCCACCGCGCAGCACTTTGTAGTCGCCAGCCCCCACGCCTTCGAAGAAGGGCTGCGAGTAGCGCTCGTAAATCATCGGCGTGAATCCCGGCCACGGGCGCAGTGGCGACGTCGTCCACTCCCACACATCGCCCAGCATCTGTTCGGCACCGTAGGCCGATGCGCCGGCCGGGTAGGCGCCGACGGGTGCGGGCCGCAGCGCGTCGCCGCCGAGGTTGGCCAGCGCATCGGTGGGTTCGGTTGCGCCCCAAGGGTAACGGCGGCGTGCGCCGACCGCCGGGTCCCATGCGCAGGCCTTCTCCCATTCCACTTCGGTGGGCAGCCGGGCCCCCGCCCAGGCGGCGTAGGCCTCGGCTTCGAAGAAGGTGACGTGCTGGACCGGCTCGGAATCGGGGATCTCCTCGACGTGACCGAACCGGATACGGGTGCCGTCCGGATTCCAGAACTGCGGCGCGCGCAGACCCGCTTCGGTCCGATGCTGCCAACCGCGATCCGACCACCATCGGGGATCGTCGTATCCGCCGTCGTCGATGAACTCGCGCCACTCGCCGTTGGTGACCGGGACGCGGCCGATGCGGAAGGCGGGCACGTCGACGATGTGTGCCGGCCGTTCGTTGTCCAGTGAGTACGGTTCTGTGGTCGCGTCGACGCCGAGGACGAACTCGCCACCGGGCACCACCACCGAGGTGCCCGCGACGTCCGGGCGGCCCTCGGGCAGCGGTGTTCCTGTGTCGAGCAGCGGTGGGCCGCTTCGCAGGTTGAGCGCCTGCAGCATGGTTTCGTCGTGCTGGTTCTCGTGGCTGATCACCAGGCCGTAGGCGAAACCGGGCTCGTCGTCGGGTAGGACGTCCAGCGCGTCGAGCACCATGCCCCGCACCGTCGCGCAATACGCCCTGGCGTCCGACGGCGGGAGCAGCGGCAGGTTCGCGCGGCTGGCGCGGGAGTTGACGAACGCGTCGTAGAGACGTTCGACGTCCGGGCGCAGCAAGCCGGGCCGGTCGGGGTTGCCGTCGCGCAGCAGCCACAGCTCCTCTTGCTGCCCGATGTGCGCGAGGTCCCACACCAACGGGCTCATCAGCGGGCTGTACTGGCGGGCGAGCTCGGCGTCGTCGAAGTCGACGAGGCGCAGCGTGCGCCGGCGGGCCGTGGTGAGTTCGCGCGCGATGGTTTCGCGAGGTGTCACAGTTCCCCTCGTGCCAGTTGCGTGACCGCGGGCGCGATCCCGTGTTGTGCGGCGCGGTCGCGGAAGTCGTCGGCCGGACACCGTCCCTGTTCGACCGAACGCACCAACCGGCGCATCGATTCCTCGAGTTCGGCAGGCGCTCGTTCCGCGGCCAGGCCCACGCACCGTTCGGCAGCGGCCTGCAACCGGCGATCGGCCAGTCCGAGGTGGGCCGCCTCATCCCAAGCGGCGGCGACGGGTTCGGTGGCTTCCGCGGCGAGGTCGGCTGCCGTCGGGTCGTCGAGCAGGGTGGTGAGCGTGAACGCGATCGCAGGCCAGACGGTGTCCGGCACGCTGTCGAGATAGCGGATCTCGAGCCACTTGCGCGGTCGGACCGGAGGGAACAGCGTGGTCAGGTGATAGTCGAGATCGGCAGCGGTGGGACGGCGGCCGCCGAGTGCCACCCTCCCGTCGGCCCAGTCGGCGAACGGCACCCAGTCCGGGACCGGTTCGGCATCGGCACCAGCACCGGCAGTGTTGACCAGCATCACCGGAGCCTTCAGCGCGTACTGTGCCCAGTCGCCGGCTGGGTCCTCCCCGTTCCCGCCGAGGATCGGGCCGCAGCGGGCCGAATCCAGTTGGCCCCACACGCGTTGCCGCGCCGACTGCCAGCCGGTGTCTTCTCCGCTCAGCAGCGGTGAATTCGCGGTGATCGCGATCATCGTCGGCCCGAGCGCATGCGCGAGCCGGACCCGGTCCGCCCAGCCGTCACGTGGGCCCGCGTCGAGATTGACCTGAATCGAAGCCGTCGAGGTCATCATCGCCGCAGCGGCGGCGGCGGTGCCGCTGGCCGCGAAGAAGGTTTCCATAGCGCGGTAGCGCGCGCCTGGATTGACGCGCTTCGGAGGCCGCAGCGGATCGGCGCCCAGCAACACCAGTCCGAACCCGGCGCCCGCGAACGCCGCGCGCAGCACCGTCCGGTCGGCGACCATCGCATCGATCGCCGCGAGCGCGCCCGGTAGCGGCGGACCGGACAACTCGACGGCGCCGCCGGGTTCGACGGTGACCCTGCTGCCGCCCGGTAGTGGTGGCAGGCCGGCGATGGTGGCGGTGAGCTCATCCCAGCCGGGCCTGCGCGCGGGATCGGTCAGGTCGAAACAGTGCGCCTCGATCTCGAGCCCCACCTGGCCCACCGGGCCGTCGCGCAGACATCCGGCGGCGACGTGGAGAGCCGCGGCGTTCGCGCCGGTCAGCTCGGTACAGGGGCTCGGCGGCGGGTGCGCGTCCACTTCGGACGTGATGGTGAAGGTCATTGCAACCATCCCCTTCCGGGAGTGGACCGCTCGCCGCCTTCAACTATCTTCCAGACCGGACCGACAAGTCTCGCGGTTTTCCGATGACGCCTTCGTTACGAGTACCTGTACACCGCCCGGGGGTTACTGGCCGAGGGTGTTCTGCATCGCGCCGGCCAGCGCATTCACCGCCGGCCCGCCGTTGCCCGACTGGCAGACCTTCGCCTGCAGCAGGACGTTCTCACGCTTGCGGGTGGTGGTGAAGCAGCGCCGGTCCGTGCCCGCCTCCTGTTTGACCCAGTCGGCGTCCGTCGCCGTGGCGGGCCCGCCGGTGAAGGTCCACACCTGGGTCGTGAAGTTGTCCAGGTGCATCGCGGTGGTCTGCCCGTTGCAGCCGACCGTGCGGTCCACGACGCGACGGAAGGCGCGGTCGGCGGCGTCGGTGGTCGCGAACACGCCGACCGCTTGTTTGACCAGATGCGTGGCATCCGTCGGTGACTCCTGCGTCACCGCACCGTTGAACGACGCGAGATCCGGGTCGGCGTACACGTCGGGCAGGCCGATGTCCGCCCAGTTGTTGCACGCCGGAAGTTCGACCGAGAAGGTCTGCACCGGCTCGGTGAACACCGACTCGAATCGCATTGTGGCGCCGACGATATTGCCCACCGAGCCCTTCGGAAGCACGGCGTAGTTGACGACGCCCGGATCCGAGGGGCGCGCGGCGGCGGGACCGGCGGGCGCCATGACCGACAGCCCGATGGCCACGCCGACGCCCGCCGCGGCGACCGCCCGCACCGGTCAGACCTTCGCGGACAACTTGACCTCGATGTTGCCGCGGGTGGCCTTCGAGTAGGGGCAGAAGTCGTGCGCCTTGGCCATCAGATCGTCGGCCACACTCTGTTCGAGGCCGGGCAGGTAGCCGATCAGATGAGCCGTGAGCCCGAAGCCGCCGTCGGAGTCCGGCCCGAAGCCGACCTGCGCGGTGATCGAGGTGGCTTCGTCGATGTCGATCTTGTTGTTGCGGGCCTGCAGCCGCAACGCGCCGAGGAAGCATGCCGCATAACCCGACGAGAACAACAGCTCGGGGTTGACGCCTTCGCCGCTGCCGCCGAGCTCCTTGGGCGGACGGGTGTCGAGATCGATCTTGCCGTCGGAGGACCGGACGTGACCGTCACGGCCGCCCCCGGACGCGGTGGACTCTGCGGTGTACTTGACTTCAATGCTCATGGGCTCGATCATGCCAGCCCACCCGCAGACGGCAAGCCGCCCGTCTCGCACACCGTCAACTCCCGGCTGGTGTGCATCCAGATCGTGGTTTCGGCAGTCTTGTGGCCCGATTGTCGATCTGAGTGCACACCAGACGGGAGAGGCGTTACGGGCGGGATGGCGCCGTCGTCGTCGGAGCCTCGGGGGACTGCGGCGGCTGGACCCCCGGCCCGTCGGCGCCCGGCCCGAACGGCGGACGCTGACCCTGCCCGCCCGGCATCATCGGGAATCCCGGCGGCGGCCCGCGGTGGAAGATCGACACGTCGCGATCGTGGCCGCCGTGATGGCCACCGCGGTGGCCTCCGGAATGCGCGCCGAGGACGAAACCGGAGAAGAAGATCACCGCGACGATGAACACGACCCCGGCGACGATGCCCACCCATGCGGCGACGGCACCGAGCCTGGAGTGGCGCTGGACGACGTGGTCGTGCTGAGGTACTGCGGCCGCGGGGGCGGTCGCGGGTTCGGATGGTGTTTCGGTCATGTCTGCCATCATGCGAGCCGTCTCGATGAGCTCGTCATGTGCCACCTATGAGCAGGCTGTGAAAAATCCGATTGACATCGAGCGAGCCCGCCGAATAGCTTCGACTACACGCGTTGTCAGTTGGCTGGAAGGGAACCGAGAGCATGCAGCGCCGCATCCCGACCCGTCACCCCGAGCGGCCCCGTCCCGTCCCGGCCAGCATCCGCGTCATGGCCAAGGCGCTGGGCATCGGCGAACCCACACCTGCGCAGTGGCTCAGGCTGGGCGAGCGGCTGACCGTCGGCGACGAACCGATGGACCGCCTCGTCGAGTGGATGTCAGGCGTCGGTGTCAAACACACGCGGCCGTTGTTCGACCGGGCACTCACCTACGGAATCGATGCGGTTGCTGACGCCCCGGAACCGTTGCGGGAATTCTTCACAGCGGTGGAAACGCTGCCCGACTGGGTCGACCCGGTGAAGCTGCGCCGCGGGCAGCGGGCGCTGCGTCGCGGTGGTGCCGACGGCATGTACGTCGCACGCGACGTATCGCTTCTCGGCGGCTACCAGTTCTCGGGCTTCAACAAGACGCTGCTGCGCACCGGGGCGCTCGAGAAGGGGTCGAACAAGCGCTTCGCCGAGACGATGCAGTGGGCGCTGGACGTCATCTCCGACGGTGGTCTCGAGCACCTGGGCGCCGGTTACCGGTCCACCCTTCGGGTCCGGCTGATCCACGGACTGGTGCGCCGCCACGTAGGAGCGATGCCTGACTGGCGTGCCGATGAGTGGGGAGTGCCGATCAACCAGACGGATATGGCGGCGACGCTGATCGGCGCGCTCGTGGCACCCGCCGTCGGCGTCGTGGGGATGGGAATCGTGTTGCGGCCGAAGGACTACGACGCCGTCGCCCACTTGACCCGCTATGTCGGATGGTTGATGGGCGTGGAGGACGAGTGGCTGCCGCGCGGGTTCCGCGACAGCATCCGCGTCCTCTATCACACCCTCGGCGCGCTCGCGGAACCCGACGAGTCGTCGAGGCAGCTGGCAGTTCCGATGGCCGACGACCCGCTGATCTGGCATTACGACTCCATGCCCGGCATTCGGCGTCGTATCGCACGCGCACAACATCTTTCGGTCACCAGCGGCTTCCTGGGACCGCGGACCATGCGGACACTGGGGCTGCGGCCGCATGTGCCGTGGTATCCGGTGCTGCGATTACCCGTGAACCTGAGCCGCAGCGTGGCCGCGGTCGCCCTGCCCGGCGGCATCGCCAGGGCAACCGCCCGCGGCGACCGCGAGCACAAGGCGTTGATGCGGACGATCATCGGCGATTCCGGTGCCACCATCGGCGAATCCGCCGAGCACGTCAGCACCGTCGCCTGACCAGGGCGTAACCGGTCACAACATAACGGCTACCGGTGGGGCCACTTTGATCGCTGACACATGAGCGGTGCCCTTGCCCGTGCTGTAGTCGAAAGTGAAGGTCGTCTGGTAGACGGTGCCGCTGTCCACCACCACGTGGCCGGCCGGTCGGCCCGGTAGTTCGATGGTGGTGGGGTGATCCGGGTCGGCTGGGTCGATCACCGTCACGTGAGTGGTGTACTCGCCTGTCGCGGCGTTTTGAACCTGCGTGGTTTGGTAGACGAGACCGTCGACCGCGACCAAAGCGGTTGGGCCACCGGATACGTCGACGGTTTGCTGTTGGTCGGGATGAGCCAGGTTGATCACCGTCACATGGGTGGTAACGCCCGCGGCGTCTTGGGTACTGGTGGTTTGGTAGGCGAAGCCGTCGTCCACCACCACACCACCGCTCGGCTCACTCGACACCTCGGCGATCGGCCGGGCCTGACCGAGGTCGTCCGGGTCGATCATCGACACATATGTGGTGAATGTGCTTGTGTCATTGTGGTATTCGTACGTTGTCAGGTAGGCGCGGCCCTCGGCGACCGCCACCTGGCCACGCGGTATGCCGGGCAGGGCGGCGCTGGTTTGAGCCGGCTCCGGGGCATCGGGGTCGATCACCGATACCTGGGTGATGAAAGTACCGGTGTCGTCGAAGTAGCCGGTTGTCTGGTAGACGACGCCGTCGCCCAGCACCACTGGCCCATAAGGCGTTCCGGGCAGATTTGTGCTGGTCCAGGGATTCTCGGGATCATCAGGATCGATCACCGACACACGAGTGGCGCTGGTGGTGGGATCGTAGTCATAGGTCGTTTGGTAGGCACGGCCGTCGACCATGACCACACCTCCCTCCGGTCGACCGGCCAGCTCTGCCCTGGCGGGATGCTCGGTGTCGGCCGGGTTGATCACCGTCACGTAAGTGGTGTAGTCGCCGTTCGCGGCGCTCTCGTCGTAGGTGGTTTCGCTCGTCTGGTAGAGGAAGCCGTCGGCTACCACCACACTGTCCGTTGAGTAGCCAGGCATGTTGATGACGACGGGATCATCAGGAGCGGTCGGGTCGATGATCGATACGTAGGTGGTGTAGGCGGTTTCGCCGGTGGTCGGATCGGTAAGCCTGGCCTGTGACGTCTGGTAGGCGCGATCGCCGACCGCCACGATGCCGAAGGTGGCTTCGCCGGGCAAATCGACCTTGGTGTAATCCTGTGGGTGGGCTGTGTCGATCACCATCACATAACCGCCGTCGGTGCCGTTGACGGTCTGGTACACGAAGCCATCAGCCTCTACCGCTTCGCCGACTGGTGCGAACCCGACCAACGTGGCGGTTTTGGGGTTATCGGGATCGGCCGGGTCGATCACCGACACATGAGTGGTGTAGTTGCCGGTGGTGAAGTCGTAGTCCGCGGTGGTCTGGTAGAGGAAGCCGTCGGCGACACCGACGCCGTATTGGGCTCCGCCGGGAATATCCGAACTTTCGATCACCGCCGCGGGGGTCGGGTCAACGTTCGCACTGATCGCTTGTTGGGCGGACTTCTCCGTATCGCTGACGGTGACGGTGAAGTGGTCCTGTTCCACGACGTCCGTGGTGCTGTAGGCGTCGACGCGCTCTCGGGCGGCCGGAGTGTAGGTGAAATGCCAAGTGCCCGTGACCTGTTCGAAGACAGCGTCCGACACCGTCCCGCTGCCGTCGGCTGGCTGGGTGACAGTGACGAGTAGATCTTTCGGCGCGGTGCGGTCGTCGCTGGCTGTCACCGCGTAGGTGATCGAGCCGTCGGCGTGGTTGACGGTGCCGGCGTTCACCGACTCGATGACCGGCGCCATGTTGACCGGGGTGTTGGCATCAGTGACGGTCACGGTGATCGAGTCGCTGCGAGTGTGCGCTTGTCCCGGGCCATGGACGTGGTATCCGGCCGTCGCGTCGGAGGCCGTGATCGTGAAGCTGTCATCACCGCTGTAGCCGGTGTTGGGCGTGTACGTCCAGGTGCCCGCCTCTGCGTCGATGGACACTGTGCCGTTCGAAGGGGCTCCCGGGCCGGTGGCCGGCACGCTGTAGGTCAGCGCGTCGCCATCCGGATCGGAAGCGCCTAGAGTGCCGTGGATCTCGCGGTCGTCGGCATCCTGTTGGCCGGTGGTTTGCAAGTCCACCACCGGCGTGGAGTTGCTGAAGACCTGGTTGGTCTGGCGGCGCACGGCCTCCACGAACCCCCACAGCGTCGAGTTGTAGAACGGCGCGCCGGGACCGAAAATCGGGGCGAGGGCCGTGGCGACCGCATTGACCGCCCGGCTGATGATGGAGCCGGTGAACGCCAGTATGGCCTCGACCGGATCTGGGACAGCCACCGGTGGGGGCGCGGGCTCGTCCAAAGCTGTGACACCCTCGGCGACGTTGGCCGCCATCGAATTCTGGGTGTCAGCGACTTCGCTCGGACCCGACATTCGCAATCCCAGCTGTCCGGCGTCGGCATCAGCACCGTCCAAAGTGGTGAACATCGTTGTGCCTGTGAGGCCGTCCGCGTCACCTGTCGACGGCTGCAAATCACCCTCGCCGGGGAAGAACTTCCGCGAACTGCCGGGCGGCGTAGACGGCGGCAGGTCAGGATCTGGCGCCGTCGACACCAGCGGTTCAGGATCAACGCTCGGCGTCGACGTGGGTTCTGGCGGCGTGTAACCGGGGGTTTCGGACGCACCGGTCGCTTCGACTGCAACGGTGGGCGTAGCTTCACTTACGGCCGTCGGGGCGCTGGACGCAGCCGTTTGCTCGGTCGAACTGCGAGACGATTCAACCGTCGACCCGCTGATCGTCACCTGAGGGGACCCACCTCCGCCGATCACCGTGGTGCTGTTGCTACCCGTCGTCGTCGTTGTCGTGGTGGCATTGGACCCGCTCCCTGGGTCACCCGGGTCGCTACCGCCGTCATCGTGCTGGCCTTCGGAACCGGCCGCCGGTTGGGTTTCAGCCAGTTTGGTGTCGACCGACGACGTGTCGTCATCCCCACCGCCGGCGGTGCTGGCGCCATCCTCAGCCCACGCCCACCCCGGCGTCGTGGCGACCGCAAACCCCACTCCCAACGCCACGGCCAACGCCCCGACCCGACCGACGTACCGTCCATAATCCACAGCCGGACCTCCCGCTCCAAAGCGCAGCTAATTGCTTCAAGCTAGCTGACTAGATCCTGGAAGGAATCAGGGATTTCCCTATGCGTCAATACAAAGATGCTCGCGGAAGCAAACATCGAGACAAACCACGATGTCGCCAAACAAGCCGCAGGCAACGAGTTGGCGTCGGATTCCCATAAGAACCCACGCTGTGAGGTCATCATTTACAGCCACCTCTGGCTTAATGCAACGACCGCACCCCGAAACGCCGCTGCGACACAGGGGAATTGTTCGCAACCAAGCTGGACTAGGGCTTGAACGGGTTGACTGCGAACTGGATCACCCGGTACGGCGACCCGCCACGCGGTCCGGTGTTCCACTGGCTGACGAACACCCGCACCTCATCCAGCGTCGATCCCGGTGAGATGTACCCGCCGTACGGTTGGGCCAGTCGGTTGCTCTCGGGAGGTCCGAGGTGGTCAACCGGGTCGGGCCACTCGGACGCGACGACGACGGTGGTCACCGGCGCTGCGCCCAACCCGGTCGGGTCGTCGGCCACCCGCATCTCCATGTTCCCGGTCGTCGCGTTGAAATAGGACAGCACGGTCTTGCCGTCGATCTGGCGGATGCTCATCTCCCCGACCGCGTCCGGCCACAGCGGCGTCGGCGGATTGCCCCAGCCCGAATCAACCGACCAGCCTTGCCAACTCGACCGATCCTCGAACTCCTCCGGCGTGGCACGGTACAGCACCAGCGGCGCACTGCGGTCGAAGTTGTCGGAAACGATGTACACCCACCCGCTGTCCGAGTCGGCGCGCGGGATCGGGTCGTAGTAGCCGCTGATCTGCGACTGTCTGCCGTCGGCGTAGGACGCCGCGCGCTCGGAGTCCGGCAGTGTCGGCCAATTCCCGCGTGCCGGTACGGCTTTCACCAGCCGCGAGGTCTGCGGCTCCAGCTCCCGCACAGTGGTGACCATCAAATAGTTCTGCCGGTTGATCTGTACGACACCCGCCGGCAGCTGCGACATGCCTTCGGACGTCGGATCGGCCAGCAGCGGACGGTCGGTTCCGGTGACGCCGTCGTAGCGCACGCCTGCCGGGTCGTCGATGGATTCCGTCTCGACGTGCAATGCGATCGGTGAGAACCAGCCCCCGTAGCCGACTCCCTGTCCGGCGAAACTGTCGCCGCACACCTGAAGGATGCCACTGGGAAACTCCATGAACTCACACAGATCCGTTGCGCCGATGCCGTAATCGCGCGTCGGGGTTCCGGTTCCGGCCGTCGGACCGATCCTGATCACCTGCCCGGGCGCCAGCGCCGGCAGCACGGGATCGGGTATCGGCGCCGGCTGGGCGGCGGCACCAACCGCCGAAATTGTGTTCCAGCAGACAAAGATCGAGAGCAGCCCTGCTGGAATGCAGTTTCGGCGCAAGGCAGCGGCTAGAGTTCCGCGGCCAACAGCTCGGCGATCTGAATCGTGTTGAGCGCCGCGCCCTTACGTAGGTTGTCCCCGGACACGAACAGTGCCAGCCCCCGACCGTCGGGCACACCGGGATCCTGACGTATCCGGCCGACCAGCGAGTCGTCCACCCCGGCCGCCGCCAACGGCGTCGGGACGTCGACGAGCTTCACACCGGGAGCCGCGCCCAACAACTCCGTCGCGCGCTGCACCGAAAGAGGTTGGGAGAATTCGACGTTCAGAGACAACGAATGGCCCGTGTACACCGGGACCCGCACGCAGGTCCCGCTCACCGCCAGGTCCGGGATCCCCAGGATCTTGCGGCTCTCGTTGCGCAGCTTCTGGTCCTCGTCGGTCTCGCCGGAGTCGTCGTCAACGTACGACCCGGCCAGCGGGACCACGTTGAACGCGATCGGCGCCACATACTTCGACGGGGGCGGAAAGTCGACCGCGGACCCGTCGGCCACCAGGTCCCGGCTATCAGCGACGACCGCACTGGCCTGGGCGAACAACTCCTCCACGCCGGCGACACCGCTGCCCGACACCGCCTGATATGTCGAGGCGATCAGCCGTATGAGGCCCGCCTCGTCGTGCAATGGCTTGAGCACCGGCATCGCGGCCATCGTGGTGCAGTTCGGGTTGGCGATGATCCCCTTCTCGAGAGTGACACCCCGCACGTCGCGGGCGAAGTTCACCTCGCTGACCACCAGCGGCACGCCGGGGTCCTTGCGCCACGCCGACGAGTTGTCGATGACGACGGCGCCCGCCTCGGCGAACCGCGGCGCCTGCACACGCGACATCGTCGCGCCCGCGGAAAACAACGCGATGTCCAGCCCGGAGGGATCGGCGGTCGCGGCGTCCTCGACCTCGATCTCCTGCCCGCGGAACGCGAGCTTCTTGCCCTGCGACCGCGACGAGGCGAAGAACCGCACGCTGGTTGCCGGAAAGTCGCGCTCCTCCAACAGCGTTCGCATCACCTGTCCGACCTGACCGGTCGCGCCGACCACACCAAGGTTGACCATTTAGCGCCCCGTCCCCGCGTACACCATGGCTTGCTCGTCGCCGCCCAGGCCGAACGCCTCGTGCAGTGCAGCGACCGCCTTGTCCAGATCGGTGTCCTTGACCAGCACCGAGATCCGGATCTCCGACGTGGAGATCAGGTCGATGTTCACCCCGACCTCGGCCAACGTCTCGCAGAATTTGGCGGTCACCCCGGGATGGCTTCGCATGCCGGCGCCCACCAGCGACACTTTGCCGATGTGGTCGTCGTAGAGCACACCGGTGAAACCGATCTCGCCCTGCAGCGACGTCAGCTTCTGCACCGCCGCAGGGCCGTTGTCCCGCGGGCAGGTGAAGGTGATGTCGGTCTTGCCGTCCTCGACCTTCGAGATGTTCTGCAGCACCATGTCGATGTTGATGTCGGCGTCGGCGACGGCGCGGAACAGCTTGGCGGCATAGCCCGGCACGTCCGGGATACCGACCACGGTGACCTTGGCTTCGCTGCGGTCGTGTGCGACTCCGGTCAGGATGGCGTCTTCCACGGGTATGTCCTCCATCGATCCGGTCACCAGGGTGCCGGGATTGTCCGAATATGACGAGCGGACGCGAATCGGCACGTTGTAGCGCCGGGCGTACTCCACGCAGCGCAGCATCAGCACCTTGGCGCCGCACGCGGCCATTTCGAGCATCTCCTCAAAGCTGATCTGGTCGAGGTGGTGCGCGTTGGGCACGATCCGCGGGTCAGCGGTGAAGATGCCGTCGACGTCGGTGTAGATCTCGCAGACGTCGGCGTTGAGCGCGGCGGCCAATGCCACCGCGGTGGTGTCCGAGCCGCCGCGTCCCAGCGTGGTGACGTCCTTGCTGTCCTGACTGACCCCCTGGAACCCGGCGACCAGAACGATGACGCCCTGGTCGAGCGCGTCGCGCAGTCGGCCGGGGGTGACGTCGATGATCTTGGCGTTGCCGTGGATGCCGGTGGTGATCACGCCGGCCTGCGAGCCGGTGAACGAGCGCGCCTGCGCTCCCAGCGAGTGGATGGCCATCGCGACCAACGCGTTGGAGATCCGCTCGCCGGCGGTCAGCAGCATGTCCATCTCGCGGGGCGGCGGCGCCGGGCACACCTGGTTGGCCAGGTCGAGCAGGTCGTCGGTGGTGTCCCCCATCGCCGAGACGACCACGACGACGTCGTTGCCCTGCTTTTTCGTCTCGACGATCCGCTCGGCCACGCGTCGGATCCGCTCGGCGTCGGATACCGAGGATCCGCCGTACTTTTGCACGACGAGCGCCACTGAACAAGCCTTTCAAGTGCTGGGAAGAATCCCACCAAGGATAAGGGCTGCGCGCATCCTATTTCTTTCGCCCGTGGCGGCCCGACCGGAGCCGAAGGCGATCAGGCCACTCCGGGGAACGGGAACGGCTCGGCTTGCTCGAACTTCGAGCTGGCATCACCCGCGTAGATCGTCTTCTCGCCCTCGCCGAGGGGCAGCCGCAGCGTCGGGGCGCCGGGTGAGAAGTCGAGGTTGCCCAACTCGACCCAGAACGTGTTCGGCGAGAGCGCCGACTCGAAGAAGTACCGCAACGCCTTGTGGTCGACGACCGTGCGCCAACGGGTGGTCGAGATGTTCGGCTCGTCCGGCGTGGAGATCCCGTATGGCACCGACGCGTTGCGCACGACGCTGAGCACTGTCGCGGCGGCCAGCAGCGGGTCGTCGGTCTTGGGGACCGCGTCGATGTAGAACGACGCCCGCACGAACCGGTCCGCCGCGCGGTTGGTGCCGGGCAGCATCACGGTGCCGCCGATCTGCTTCCAGTACTCGCTGATCGCGAGCTGCTTGTCGAAGGTCGGCGAATTCGTCATCACCCGGTACTGGCTGCCGTGGTGGATGACCTGTTCACCGTCGATGTACTCGACGATCGCGCTGTCGCCGCTCGCATCGGACATCGCCAGGTGCAGCGTCGCCATCCTCTCCTCGCCGGGCACCTCGGCGGTGGCCACCCGCAACGGGGTCGCGCTCAGCGCCTGCACGGCCTCGGCGACCGTCGCGAAGTTGTCGAGCACGTACTGGCCCCAAAGGGCCAACGAGACCGCGGGGCCAGCGGCGGTCTCCGCGGGATACTGCGACTCGGCAAGCCACAGGAGGTTGACCACGAGGCCCGCCTCGTTCACGCCATCGGTCGTACTGACGTCGTAGCCGGTCGCGACCACACTGCCGTACTTCGACGTCCACTGCGCGGAGCCGTGGCCGGCCTGACCGGTTCGGCGGACACCCCTCGGCAGCGCCCACAGATTCGTCTGGATCTCCGATTTCCAGTCCATCGAACGACCGGTGATGTTGCGGTTGTCAGTTCCGAGATAGACGACACGGGTGCACACGCTGAGCCATCGTATGAGGTGTCAGGTGGTGCAGGCCTTTGACAGCTCGGCGAGTTTGCGCCGTAGCTGCGTGTCGAGCGCCGACATCTCGTAATAGATCTGCGGAGCGGGGGCACCCGGTGCGCGGGATTCGGTTTCCCCGCGCGCCTGCGGCATCTTCTGAACGAACAGTCCGGCGAGATCGGCGACTTCCACCGCGGTGAACCGCAGCTCGGGGGTGTCGATCTTGCGCGCGCGCTCGGAGAGGCCGTCAGCCCATTCCCGGTATGCCAGCTCCTCGGCCGCAGTCGGCGGACCCTCGGCGCCCTCGCTCTTCGCGCTGATCAACTCGTTCTGCTGCTTGTTGTATTCGAGGAAGTCGAGGACCGGACGGCATTCCTGGGGCGGTTGCTGCAGTTGGCTGTAGACCAGCGCCACGATCGCGATCACCACGACGGCGATCGCCACCCACCATCGCCGATCAAGTTTCCTCACCGCCGCAACTCTAGCCAGCACCACAAACCGGTGAGCGCTCACTGTTGTACATATCCGGTGTGCGCGAAACCGTACCTAGCTGCGCGCTCGCGACAGCAGAGTGGTTTGGTGACGCGCCCGGCCCCGGAGTACAGTGGCCACCGTGCAGCGGGTGCTCCTTCTCGGCAGCCGCGACGGGGTCTGATCCAGACCGGCTTCCCGTCGCGGGTGTTCGCGATGCGCCGGTCGAGTCCCCTTTCAACTCCCGGAGCGACACCGTGACCACGTTCTCGAAACCTTCACCCGATTCGCCTGACGCGTTCTCGTCAGTCCGCCAGATCACCAAACCGTCCGGCCCGCCCCACCCCGGCCAGCCGGCGTGGAACACTCAGCGCGGCTCGGCGATGCCGGTCAACCGGTACCGCAGCTTCGCCGACGAGGTGCCGGGCGGAAGTCCGGCGTTGGGCCCAGTACCGATTCCGTTCGACCGCACCTGGCCGGACACGGTCATCGACTCCGCGCCGATGTGGTGCGCGGTCGATCTGCGTGACGGCAATCAGGCACTGATCGACCCGATGAGCCCGCAACGTAAGCGCCGGATGTTCGACCTGCTGGTGCGCATGGGCTACAAGGAGATCGAGGTCGGCTTCCCGTCGGCCAGCCAGACCGACTTCGACTTCGTCCGCGAGATCATCACCGACGGCGCGATTCCCGAGGACGTCACGATCCAGGTGCTGACGCAGTGCAGACCCGAACTGATCGAGCGGACGTTCGAGGCGTGCGAGGGCGCACCGCGGGCCATCGTGCACTTCTACAATTCGACGTCGATTCTGCAGCGGCGGGTGGTGTTTCGTGCCGATCGCGATGCGGTCAAGGCGATCGCCACCGACGGCGCACGGATGTGCGTCGAAGAGGCCAAGAAGTACCCGGGCACCCAGTGGCGGTTCGAATACTCCCCGGAGTCCTACACGGGCACCGAATTGGAGTACGCGGTCGACGTGTGCAACGCCGTCGCCGCCATCATCGAGCCGACACCCGACGCGCCGCTGATCGTCAACCTGCCCGCGACCGTCGAGATGGCGACGCCGAACGTGTACGCCGACTCGATCGAGTGGATGCACCGGCATCTGACCCCTCGCGACAGCATCATCTTGAGCCTGCATCCGCACAACGATCGCGGAACCGCGGTCGCCGCCGCCGAATTGGGTTATCAGGCCGGCGCGGACCGGATCGAGGGCTGCCTGTTCGGCAATGGTGAACGCACCGGAAACGTGTGTCTGGTGACACTGGGGTTGAACCTGTTCTCCCGCGGCGTCGACCCGCAGATCGACTTCTCGAACATCGACGAGATCCGTCGCACCGTCGAATACTGCAATCAGCTTCCGGTGCACGAACGCCATCCCTACGGCGGCGATCTGGTGTACACGGCGTTCTCCGGCAGCCACCAGGACGCCATCAACAAGGGCCTGGACCAGATGAAGGTCGACGCGGACGCCGCGGATAAGGATGTCGACGACATCCTGTGGCAGGTGCCGTATCTGCCGATCGACCCGCGCGACGTCGGTCGCACGTACGAGGCTGTCATCCGGGTGAACTCGCAGTCGGGCAAGGGCGGCGTCGCCTACATCATGAAGGCCGATCACGGTCTGGCGCTTCCCCGGCGGCTGCAGATCGAGTTCAGCCAGGCGATCCAGAAGATCACCGACGGTGAGGGCGGCGAGGTGTCTCCGAAGGAGATGTGGGACGTCTTCGCCGAGGAGTATCTGGCGCCGATCCGCCCGCTCGAACGCATCCGGCAGAAGGTGACGGCCGCCGAGATCGACGGCGGCACGGACACCATCGAGGCGGTGGTGAAGGTCGACGGCGTCGAACGCGAGATCGTCGGCGCGGGCAACGGTCCGCTGGCCGCGTTCGTCGACGCGTTGGGCGCCATCGGGTTTGACGTGTCGGTGCTCGACTACTTCGAGCACGCGCTGTCGGCGGGCGAAGAGGCGCAAGCCGCGGCCTACGTCGAGGCGTCGATCGGTGGAATCACCGTGTGGGGCGTCGGTATCGCGACCTCGATCACCACCGCGTCGCTGCGCGCGGTGGTCTCGGCGGTCAACCGGGCGTCGCGCTGACCCCTGGGTTGGACGCGCCGCTTCCATACGCAAGTAGCCGACATGCTTGTGTGCACTCGGTGCGGTGCATAGCTTCGGAGTTCCAGGGCCGAGATCCGCGGCCTGGCAGTCCGAAGGAGGCAAAATGACCACTGCGCACTGGGGGACATTCACCCTCAACACGCCTCATTGGAACGCGCTGAAGTTCATCGACCCGCTCATGAGGCAGAACAGGGAAGCGCCGTATACGTTGTTCGACCCGGGCGACGACAACGACTACCAGATCATCGGTCGGCCGGCTGGCACGGATTTGATTGTCACGGTGGTGTGCGTTCCGGTCGAGGCCCACAAGACCTGGGTTAGCGTGATCGTGTGCGGGTCGGACAGTCATGTTGCCGAGCGCGAACGAAATTCGTTGCGCCAGAAGATTATCGACCTTCGGCTCAACTGACCCGTCAGAACAGCGCGAACTGGTCGCCGGTGACGGTGGTGTCGATGAACTCCTCGACGCCGGTGCCGCGAACGACGCGGTCGAGTGCGCACATGAAGTCGGTGTCGGGCACCAGCGGGACACCTAGTTCCTTGGCGTGGTAGCCCTTGCCTTGGGCCGGGTCGGCGTCGTTGCAGACGACCAGCGAGGTTTCGGTGTCGACGGTGTCGGTGTAGGCCAGCCCGACGTCCAGGATCCGTTCGATGAGCTCTTCGTGGGTGCGCTGGACCTCGGCTGACAGGCCGATCCGCATGCCCTGCACGAGCGGGCGCCCGGCAACGAATCGGCCGGGATTGAGGTAGGGACACGGAACGCGCGACGCGACCGCCTTGAGCGGGCGCAGCTCGTCGTGGGTGACGACGCCGTTGGGCCACCGCCTGCGCGATACCGGGTGCACTGGTAGCCAGACCTTGCGTTCGCGGGCGCGCACCAGCACCGGCTTGAGGATCTGGGCGAGCACGAGGGCGTCGTCGAGGGCGTCGTGCGGCCGTATCTGGCTGATCCCCCAGTGCGTGGCGAGCGTCTCGAGCCGCAGGTTCTCCGTGCCCAGGTCCAGCCTGCGAGCCAGCTCGACGGTGCACATCACGGTGTCGGTAGGTAGCTGGCGGTTCGCCAGCTCGGCCTCGGCCGCCAGGAACGAGTAATCGAAGCCGACGTTGTGCGCGACCAGGGTGCGGCCGTCGAGCAGCTCGACGAGGTGGTCGACGATGTCGGCGAAGGTGGGTTGCCCCTCCAGCATCTCGGCCGTCAGACCGTGCACGTGCGTCGGGCCGGGATCGACGCCCGGATCGAGCAGGCTGTAGAGGCTCCGTTCGACGTTGCCGTCGTCGCCGAGGGCGAGTGCGGCGATGCTGACGATGCGGGCCTGCCCCGGCCGGAAACCCGACGTCTCCACATCGACGACCGCCCAGCCCGGTCCGGTGTGCTCCGCCGGCCGGCCCCAGCGCGGCCGGTTGTCGGCGTCAGAGCTACTCGGCCGGTGACCTCCGGCGTCCGTCTGGCCCACTTCGTCAGGATCGCACGGTGCTGTGACAAAGCCGGGACCTCGCCGAATCGCCCGCGAGCGTGTCGGCTACCTAAACTGCCGGGGTGGTCACGACACGTGGGCGGCTCGCCCTCGCCGCCGGCGCGAGCGCACGTTGGGCGTCGCGGGTCACCGGCCGCGGGGCGGGGGCGATGATCGGCGGGCTGGTCGCGCTGGCGCTCGACAAGTCCCTGCTGCGCCAGCTCGGCGCGGGCCGTCGCACGGTGGTGGTCACCGGCACCAACGGCAAGTCGACGACCACCCGGATGATCGCCGCGGCGCTGCGCACGATGGGACCGGTCGCCACCAACGACACCGGCGCGAACATGGACGCCGGCCTGGTGGCCGCGCTGGCCGCCGCGCGGGAGGCACCCCTGGCCGCGCTCGAGGTCGACGAGATGCACGTGCCCCATGTGGCCGAGGCGGTCGACCCGGAGGTGATCGTGCTGCTGAACCTGTCGCGCGATCAGCTGGACCGCGTCGGGGAGATCAACCACATCGAGCGCACCCTGCGCGCCGGGCTGGCTCGTCACCCGTCGGCCGTCGTGGTCGCCAACTGTGACGACGTGCTGATGACCTCGGCCGCATACGACAGCCGCAACGTGGTGTGGGTCGCCGCGGGCGGAAGCTGGGCCAACGACTCGGTGAGCTGTCCCCGGTCCGGCGAGATCATCCTGCGCGACGGCCGCGACTGGCGTTCCACCGGAACCGATTTCAAGCGTCCCAGTCCGCACTGGTGGTTCGACGACACCAACATCTATGGGCCGGAGGGGTTTTCGTTACCGATGACGCTGTCGTTGCCCGGCGCCGTCAACCGCGGAAACGCCGCGCACGCCGTGGCCGCGGCGGTCGCTTTAGGCGCCGATCCGGCGGCGGCGGTGGCCGCGGTGTCCGGTGTCGACGAGGTCGCCGGACGCTATCGGACTGTGCGCCTCGGCGAGCACACCGCACGGGTGCTGCTGGCGAAGAACCCGGCGGGTTGGCAGGAAGCGTTGTCGATGGTCGACAAACATGGTGCGGGCGTGGTGATCTCGGTCAACGGCCAGGTGCCCGACGGTGAAGACCTGTCGTGGTTGTGGGATGTCCGCTTCGAGCACTTCGAGGACACCCACGTAGTGGCCGCCGGCGAGCGGGGTACCGACCTCGCGGTGCGTCTGGGTTACGCGGGTGTGAAGCACACGTTGGTGCACGACACCCTCGCGGCGATCGCGTCGTGCCCACCGGGACACGTCGAGGTGATCGCCAACTACACCGCGTTTCTGCAGTTGAACAGGCGGCTGCCCGATGCGTGAGTCGGCGGTGCGGATCGGCCTGGTGCTGCCCGATGTGATGGGCACCTACGGTGACGGCGGTAACTCCGTGGTGCTGCGACAACGCCTGCGGCTCCGGGGGTTTGACGCCGAGATCGTGGAGATCACCCTGGACGACCCGGTGCCGTCGGAGCTCGACCTGTACACGCTGGGCGGCGCGGAGGACTACGCGCAGCGCCTGGCCACCAAACACCTGCTGCGCTATCCCGGTTTACAGCAGGCCGCCGCGCGGGGCGCGCCGGTGCTGGCGATCTGCGCGGCGATTCAGGTGCTCGGCCACTGGTACGAGACCTCGTCGGGGGAACGCGTCGACGGCGTCGGCCTACTCGACGTCACGACCGCACCGCAGGACAAGCGCACGATCGGCGAGGTGGTGTCCCAGCCACTGCTGGCCAGTCTGTCGCAGCGGCTGACGGGATTCGAAAACCACCGCGGCGGAACGGTTCTGGGCGCCGACGCGCGCCCGCTCGCGAAAGTCGTCAAGGGCGCGGGCAACCGCGAGGGCGACGGTTTCGACGGCGCGGTACAAGGCAGCGTCGTCGCCACCTATCTGCACGGACCGTGCCTGGCCCGCAATCCCGAGCTGGCCGACCACCTGCTGGGCCAAGTGGTCGGTGGGTTGGCGCCCCTGGAGCTGCCCGAGGTCGACCAGCTGCGCCGCGAACGCCTGGCCGCACCCCGGCGAGCCTGAGATGTCCGACGACTTCCCCGTTCAGGTCGGCGACACGGCCACCGTGGCAATGCTCAGCCTGTGCGCCGGCGGACTGGTCCGCACGTGGACGGACACGGGCCCGTCCCGGCTGTGGTCGGTGACCGAACCGCAGCGTCTGCTGGCGCTGCAGGGCACCGGAACGATTGCCCGGACGCTGCGGGAGGAGGGGCGGTTTCGCGAAGTCGGCTGGCTGTCGGAGGACAGTGGCACGCTGATGCTCCCGTCGCGGTTTCCGCAGCAGTCGACCGACGAACGATTCGAAGCCGGTGCCGATCTGGTCAGTCTCGGCCCGGCGACAGAGCCCGCCGAATCGTGGCCCGACGACGTGCGGTTGCTGCTGGCACAAGCGATCCGCCATTGCATCGCCAGCAACGAGTTCCTCCTCGTCGAGGTGGGTGGATGGGATGCGCCGACGGAACCGTACTGCCTGTTCATGCTCACAAGCGAGGACGATGGCGTGCTCAGCGTCATCGAGGCCGCTCCGCCGCCACACGGCTCCGAGATCTGGGACCCGCACATCGTCGGCGGACAGCAGGGCGCCACGCTGAGTGCGCCCGCGAACGAGGACACGATCGACGTCGCACCCCTCATCATGATCGAGGCGGTCGCTACGTGGGGAGTGTCGCCGTGGGACCTGGCGCTGACGTTCGGCAGACGCTGACTCTGCCGATGCACCGCGGTGCGTCGCGGTTACAGACCGAGGTCGCGCAGGAAATCCGGCTTGTACGCCTCGAGGATGACGTAGCGCGGATCTGGGACGGGCACCTCCGGCGCATCGTCGGGCACCTCCTGCCCGCTGACCGGGTCCACCCACTCCTGGCTCGCGGCGTCCCACCGGCTGACCGTGTACTGGGCGGTGACGTCGTCGTCGGCCACCAACCCGCGCACCGTGCGCTCGGCCTCCTGCGCGTCGGCCAAAGTCGCGGTGTACAACTGGATGCGGTCGCCGTCGCGGGTCACCGTGACCCGCGAACCGAGCCTCTCGCGTGCGGCGTCGTCCACGTCCAGCGTGCGCAGCTTCTCCCAGAACGAGAGCCGATGCTCGGGGCTGCCGAGTTCCACCTCGACCTTGAACTCCTCGTCCGCCATGCGTGTCCTTTCTCAAGCCATCGCGCGCCGGCCCGCCAGCGCGCGGCCCAGTGTGAGCTCGTCGGCGAACTCCAGGTCACCACCCATCGGTAGGCCTGACGCGATCCGGGTCACGGTCAGGCCCGGGATGTCGCGCAGCATGCGCACCAGGTAGGTCGCCGTCGCCTCGCCCTCGGTGTTGGGGTCGGTCGCGATGATGACCTCGGTGACGTCCACCCCATCCACCCGCTCACCAATCCTGTTGAGCAGCTCGCGGATTCGCAGTTGTTCGGGTCCGACCCCGGAGAGCGGATCCAAGGCGCCGCCCAGTACGTGGTAACGCCCGCGGAACTCCCGCGTGCGTTCGACGGCCTGTACGTCTTTCGGCTCCTCGACCACGCAGACCAGTGAGGCGTCCCGGCGGGGATCGCTGCAGATGCGGCAGCGGTCGTCGTCGGAGACGTTGCCGCACACCACGCAGAACTTGACACCGTCGCGCACTTTGTTGAGCACGGCGGTCAACCGGTCGATGTCGGGCGGCTCCACCGACAGCAGGTGAAAGGCGATCCGCTGCGCGCTCTTGGGCCCGATGCCGGGCAGCTTGCCGAGCTCGTCGATCAGATCCTGAACGGGTCCCTCGAACAATTACATTCCCGGGATACCGAGATTGCCCATCCCGCCCGCGAGCGGTCCGAGCCGGTCGTGCGCGAGGATGGTGACCTGCTTGGCGGCGTCGGAGATGGCTCCGACGACAAGATCCTGCAGCGTTTCGACGTCTTCGGGGTCCACGACCTTCGGATCGATCGACACGGCCACCACCTCGCCACTGCCCCTCATCGTGACCTGCACCAAGCCGCCGCCGGCCTGACCGTGCACCTCGGCATTGGCCAGCGCCTCTTGGGCCTCCATCAGCTGTTGCTGGACCTGCTGGGCCTGCGCGAGCAGCGCGGACATATCGGGTTGGCCTTGCGGTTGCATGAGTGGTCCCCTTGCGTCTCGGTTGCGGTCCGGTCTCGACTCGGTCTCTGTCGTGGGCTCGCGGCCGTTTGAGCTTTCAGCCTAGACGTCGTTGCGGTTACGGTGACGGCCGTGCCTGCCCGCCTGCGTGTCGGCGCCACCGGAGCATTGCGCGGCTGTGCCGTGGTGGCCGCCGGACTACTCGTCGCCGCATCGACCCTCGTCAACCCTGCCTTCGAAGCCGATGCCGCGCCCGCCAACATCGCGGGCAAGATCGTGTTCCTCGATCCGGGGCACAACGGCGCCAACGACGCCTCGATCAGCAGGCAGGTGCCCACCGGTCGCGGCGGCACCAAAGACTGCCAGGCCAGCGGCACCTCCACCGACGACGGCTACGCCGAGCACACGTTCGCCTGGGAGACCACGCTGCGGATCCGGCAGGCCCTGCACGCGCTGGGCGTGCGCACCGCCATGTCGCGCGGCGACGACACCGGCCTGGGTCCGTGCGTCGACGAGCGCGCCGCGCTGGCCAATTCGATCAAGCCCAACGCGATCGTGAGCATCCACGCCGACGGTGGCCCGCCGACCGGGCGCGGATTCCACGTCCTGTACTCGTCCCCGCCGCTCAACGACGCGCAGGCGGGGCCGTCACCGCGGTTCGCCGCGATCATGCGCGACCAGTTGCAGGCCTCCGGTTTCGTGCCGTCGACCTACATCGGCTCCAACGGCCTGAACCCGCGGTCGGACATCGCGGGCCTCAACCTCGCCCAATACCCGTCGATCCTGGTCGAGCTGGGCAACATGAAGAACCCGGTCGACTCGGCGCTGATGAAGACGCCGGAGGGCAGGCAGAAGTACGCCGACGCCGTCGTGCGCGGCATCGCGGGGTTCCTGGGCTCTGCGTGACCCTTGACAGGTTGCGAGCACGCAGAAGGTGCTTGCGATCAACCGCTCAACGACGTCAGCCTTCGAGGTGCTTCTTGAGGTTCTCCAGCACCTCGGACTGGATTTTGCGCAGCCCCAGCGGCGCGAACGTCTTCTCGAAGAAGCCGCCGATCCCGCCGGCGCCCTGCCAGGACGTCTTAACAGTCACCGAGGACCCGGGACCCGCGGGTGCGACGGTCCAGTTGGTGATCATCGAGGAGTTGGCGTCCTTCTCGATGACGGTGTGACCGGCCACGTCGATCTCGGCCTTGACGTCGCGCACCCGCGACTTGGTCGCCTGCAGTTTCCAGCTGGCCACCGTGCCGGCGCCCTGCCCGCCCTCGATCACCTTGTAGTCGCTGTACTGCGGCGACAGAATCTTCGGGCGCACGTTCGCGTAGTCCGCGACGGCAGACAACACCGTCTCCGGCGACGCGTCGATCAAGACGGTGCTCGATGCGCTGACCTGTCCCATCGGTGCTCGCTCCTTGTATAGAAGTTCCGTGCGGTCGCATCGCCCGCGACCGCGGACTAGCGTATATCCGTGTCTGTTGCCCGAACCGACGCACATGCTCTTCATGCCGCGGGCGTGCAGCGGCTGCTGAACAGCTACCGTGCGATTCCGCCCGATGCCACCGTTCGCCTGGCCAAGCCCACGTCGAACCTGTTCCGTGCGCGGGCCAAAACCACCGCCAAGGGCTTGGACGTCTCGGGGTTGACCGGTGTCATCGCTGTGGACCCCGACGCGCGCACCGCCGATGTGGCGGGCATGTGCACGTACGAAGACCTGGTGGCCGCGACGCTGCCATACGGCTTGTCGCCGTTGGTGGTACCGCAGCTGAAGACGATCACGCTCGGCGGAGCGGTCACCGGGCTCGGCATCGAGTCGACGTCGTTCCGGAACGGGCTTCCACACGAGTCGGTATTGGAGATGGACATCCTCACCGGCACCGGCGATGTCGTCACCGCGTCGCCGGATCAGAACACCGACCTGTACCGCGCGTTTCCGAATTCGTATGGGACACTGGGCTATTCGGTTCGGTTGAAGATCGAGCTGGAAACGGTACGGCCGTTCGTCGCGCTGCGGCACCTACGGTTCAACACGATCGAGGACCTCGTGGCGACCATGGATCGCATCGTCGAGACCCGCGGCTACGGAGACTCGGGGAGCGCTCCCGTCGACTATCTCGACGGTGTGGTGTTCTCCGCCGACGAGGCCTACCTGACGCTCGGATTCCAAACCACCACACCCGGACCGGTCAGCGACTACACCGGTCAGCAGATCTACTACCGCTCGATTCAGCACCCGGGCGGCAACGGCGCCGAGAAGCACGACCGGCTGACGATCCACGACTACCTGTGGCGGTGGGACACCGATTGGTTCTGGTGCTCACGGGCGTTCGGCGTGCAGGATCCGCGGATCCGCCGGTGGTGGCCACGCCGGTACCGGCGCAGCAGCTTCTACTGGAAGCTGGTGGCCCTCGACCAGCGGTTCGACATCGCCGATCGGATCGAGAAGCGTAACGGGCGGCCGCCGCGCGAACGCGTCGTGCAGGACGTCGAAGTGCCGATCGGACGAGTCACCGAGTTCCTGCACTGGTTCCTCGACAACGTGCCGATCGAGCCGATCTGGCTGTGCCCGTTGCGACTTCGTGACGAAGCGGCGACAGGCGGCGCGTGGCCGCTGTATCCGCTTCGGCCGCGTCACACCTATGTCAACGTCGGGTTCTGGTCGTCGGTGCCGGTCGGTCCGACCGAGGGGTATACCAACAGGTTGATCGAGCGCAAGGTCAGTGAACTCGACGGTCACAAGTCGTTGTACTCGGATTCGTACTACAGCCGCGAAGAATTCGACGATCTGTACGGCGGCGAAACGTACAAGATCGTGAAAAAGGCATACGATCCAGATTCACGGCTGCTCGATCTGTATGCGAAGGCGGTGCAGAGACGATGACGACTTTCAAGGATCAGGTGACCCAACAGCCGGCGGGAAAGCTCACGCTGGCCGATATTCTGGCGATCTTCGCGGGCGGAAACCTGCCGCTGCGCTTCAGCGCCTACGACGGAAGTGCCGCCGGCCCCGAGGACGCCCCGCTCGGCCTGGAACTGCTGACGCCGCGCGGCACGACGTATCTGGCCACCGCGCCTGGGGATCTGGGGCTGGCACGCGCCTACGTGTCGGGCGATCTGGCGACGCACGGTGTGCATCCGGGCGATCCCTACGAGCTGCTCAAAGCGCTCGCCGACAAGATGGACTTCAAACGTCCGCCCGCGCGGGTGCTCGCCCAGATCGTGCGCTCCATCGGCATCGAGCACCTCAAGCCGATCGCACCGCCGCCGCAGGAGGCGCTGCCGCGGTGGCGTCGTATCGCAGAAGGCCTGCGCCACAGCAAGACTCGTGACGCTGAGGCGATCCACCACCACTACGACGTCTCCAACCGGTTCTACGAGTGGGTGCTCGGCCCCTCGATGACCTACACGTGCGCGTGCTATCCGCACGACGAGTCGACGCTCGAGGAAGCACAGGAGAACAAGTACCGGCTGGTGTTCGAGAAGCTGCGGCTCAAGCCCGGCGACCGCCTGCTCGACGTGGGTTGCGGTTGGGGCGGCATGGTGCGCTACGCCGCACGACACGGAGTCAAGGCGCTCGGCGTTACGCTGTCGAAGGAGCAGGCGGCGTGGGCGCGGGAAGCCATCATCCGCGACGGGCTCGAGGATCTCGCCGAGGTGCGGCACAGCGACTACCGCGACGTGCGCGAGTCGGATTTCGACGCGGTGTCGTCGATCGGACTGACCGAGCACATCGGTGTGCACAACTACCCCGCCTACTTCGGTTTCCTCCAGTCGAAGATGCGCTGCGGCGCACTGCTGCTCAACCACTGCATCACCCGGCCGGACAACCGGACCGGGTCCACCGCCGGAGGCTTCATCGACCGCTACGTCTTCCCCGACGGTGAGCTCACCGGGTCCGGCCGAATCATCACCGAGGCGCAGGACGTCGGCCTGGAGGTGGTCCACGAGGAGAACCTGCGCCGGCATTACGCGCTGACGCTGCGCGACTGGTGTCGCAACCTGGTGGAACACTGGGACGAGGCGGTCGCCGAGGTCGGCCTGGCGACGGCCAAGGTGTGGGGGCTGTACATGGCCGGTTCGCGTCTGGGTTTCGAGACGAATGTCGTTCAGCTGCACCAAGTTCTGGCGGTCAAGCTGGATCGCGACGGCTCCGACGGCGGGCTTCCGCTGCGGCCGTGGTGGACGCCGTAGTGGACCTCGTAGCCTCAGCCGTCGAATCCTCAGCCGTCGAACCCTCAGCCGTCGATACGCCGGGCGCCCAGCTCGGTCTGCAGTAGCTCGAGCGCGGCTTCCTCAGGGTCACGGCGCGCCGTCTGCGAGGTGTCGCTGCCGGCTTCGGCCAGCATGGCTTCCTCGTCGTCGTCGTCGTCGCGCGGCGGCGGGGGGTCAGCCGGGACCGGTTCCGTCGGCGGCGGTGCGGCGGTACCCGACTCGCACCGGATCTTCCAGTTCACCCCGAGCGCGTCTTTCAACGCTTCGCGGAGGACGTCGGCGTTGCGCTGTTCGGTCAACCGCTTGGCCAGCGGCGCCGACTCGTGGCTGAGCACCAACGTGTCACCCTCGACCGCACGGACGATCGCACCCGACAACATCACCTCGGTGGTGCGACTGCGTTCGCGCACCTTGTCGCGCACCGTCGACCACATGCTGCGCACGGCCGCAGCGTTCGGCTCCCCCGTCACGGCGGCCGGGGGCGGCGCCTCCACCACCGGATCGGACGGCGGCCGCACCGGCGGCGGCGATGACGGCTTGCTTTCGGACGCGGGTGCTGTCGGCGTGGGTTCGCGCTGGGGCTCTGGCTTCGCTTCGGGCTTGGTTTCAGGCCGCGGCTGGCTGCGCGGCGGCGACGGCTGGCTGCTCGGCGGCGACGGCTTGGCCGCTTCGGTCTTACTCCTGCGGGCGTACTGCTTCGGCGGCCCGCTCACCTGAGGCGCTGCGCCCTCACCGGCCGGAATCGACATGTCCAGGCGCGTCTCGATGCGCTCGATCCGTTGCAGTAGCGCCGATTCCGTGTCACTGGCCGACGGAAGCAGCAGCCGCGCGCACACCACCTCCAGCAGCAGTCGGGGCGCCGTGGCGCCGCGCATCTCGCCGAGTCCGGCGTGCACCACTTCGGCGTAGCGGGTCAGCGTCGCGGCGCCGATGCGGGTCGCCTGCTCGCGCATCCGGTCGAGCACGTCCTCGGGCCCGTCGACGACCCCACGCGCCGCGGCGTCGGGTACCGACTGCAGGATTATCAGGTCGCGGAACCGCTCCAACAGGTCGGTCGCGAACCGGCGCGGGTCGTGACCGGCGTCGATCACCGCCTCGACGACCCCGAAGAGCGCCGCGCCGTCGCCGGCGGCCAACGCGTCGATCGCGTCGTCGATGAGCGCCACGTCCGTCGCACCCAGCAGCGCCAGCGCCCGCGCGTAGTTGACGTGGTTTCCCTCGGCGCCGGCGAGCAACTGGTCGAGCACCGACAGGGTGTCGCGGGGCGACCCGCCGCCGGCGCGAATCACCAGCGGGTACACCGCGTCGTCGACGGTGACGTTCTCCTGCGTGCAGATGCCTTCCAGCAGCGTTCGCATGGTCCGCGGTGCCAGCAGCCGAAACGGGTAGTGATGTGTGCGCGACCGGATGGTCGGCAGCACCTTCTCCGGTTCAGTGGTCGCGAACACGAAAATCAGGTGTTCGGGCGGTTCCTCGACGATCTTCAGCAGCGCGTTGAAACCCGCCGTCGTGACCATGTGCGCCTCGTCGACGATGAAGATCCGGTACCGCGACTGCGCAGGGGCGTAGAACGCGCGGTCGCGCAGCTCCCGGGTGTCGTCCACACCGCCGTGGCTTGCGGCGTCGAGTTCGACGACGTCGACGCTGCCGGGCCCGTTCGGCGCGAGCGCCACGCACGAATCGCACACTCCACACGGGGTGGCCGTCGGGCCCTGCACACAGTTCAGCGACCGGGCCAGGATGCGCGCCGACGAGGTCTTGCCGCATCCACGCGGACCCGAGAACAGGTACGCGTGGTTGATCCGACCCGACGCCAGCGCCGTCGACAGGGGCTCGGTGACATGTTCCTGGCCGACGACCTCGGCGAACGTCGCGGGCCGGTACTTGCGGTAGAGCGCCACGATCAGCAGGCTACCGGCGCGGTCCGACGGCTCGACACCTCAGCCCTGCGAGGCTGGATTGTGCATCTGGCGACGGTTGAAGGGCCGGAAGCGTCGGCAGATTCACAAACCGCGTGGGCCTGTGGATGACGGCGTGACCGCAGCCGTGATCCGTCGGTCCACGCGTGCACCGTACGACCATGACCGAGCTGCCGTGGCCGTTCGTCGGGAGCGAAGCGTTGTCGACCGGCGCCATCTCCGAGCGGGCGATGCGCCGCCTGTACGCGCCGCTGTATCCGAACGTCTACGTCCCGCGCGACGTCCCAGTGGCGGCGGACCAACGGGCGCAGGCGGCGTGGCTGTGGTCGAAGCGTCGCGGAATCCTCGCGGGTCTGTCGGCGGCGGCGGTACTGGGCGCCAAGTGGATCGAGGCCACAGAATCTGCAGAGTTGATCCACGACAATCGCAGGCCTCCAAGGAAACTCGTCGTGCGCACCGAAAGCGTGCTGCCCGACGAACTGACCACGATGAACGGCATGCGTCTGACGACGCCGGCCCGCACCGCGTTCGACCTCGGTCGCCATCTCGAGTCTCGAACCGTCGCAGTGCAGCGTCTCGACGCTCTCGCCAACGCCACCGGCCTCGAACACGTCGACGTCGAGGCGGTGATGGCCGCGCATGCGGGCGCCCGCGGCATTCCTCGGTTGAGGCGCGTACTCCCGCTGGTGGACGGCGGCGCGGAATCGCCGCAGGAGACGGTGGCCCGGCTGGCGTTGATCGACGCCGGGCTTCCGGCGCCCCAGACGCAGGTTCGCGTGTTCGACGGCTTCGGCCAGGTCATCGCACGGATCGATATGGCGTATGAGGACTTCAAGGTCGGTATCGAATACGACGGGCCGCAACACTGGACCGATCCAAGGGTGAGGCAGCGCGACATCGACAAGCAGTTCGAGTTGACCGAGCTCCGCTGGCTGATCATCCGCGTCAGCAGAGATCTGCTGCGCTACCGGCGCGCCACCTATGTGGCCAGGGTCGAAAGCGCGTTGCGCTCACGCGGGCTTCGATGGTGAATCCGACGACGCTTTTCGCCGAATTCCGTCGTCAGATTCACAAACGGGCGCTAGTCCCTGAGCAACGACTCGGTCGCCGAGAGCAGCGCGCAGGTGGCCAGACCGTCGATCGCGGTCCGCAGCTCGGGTTCCGGCGGCATCGTCGGCGCGATGCGGATGTTCTTGTCTTCCGGGTCTTTTCGATACGGGAACGTCGCACCGGCTTCCGTTACCGCGATGCCCGCGTCCTTGGCGAGCGCCACTGTGCGCTTGGCCGTGCCGGGCAAGACGTCGAGGCTGATGAAGTATCCGCCCTTGGGTTCGGTCCACGACGCGATCTTCGACTCCCCGAGCCGCTCGGAGAGGATCTCCAACACAGCGGCGAACTTGGGCGCCAGCAGCTGCTGGTGCCGCTGCATCTGCAGCCGCACTCCGTCGGCGTCGCGGAAGAACCGCAAGTGCCGGAGCTGGTTGACCTTGTCCGGGCCGATCGACTTCTTGCCGGCGTGCTGCAGGTACCAGGCGATGTTGCCCAGCGAGGCGCCCAGGAAGCTGACCCCGGCCCCGGCGAAGGTGATCTTCGACGTCGACGCGAACACCAGCGGTCGGTTCCCGTTACCGGCAGCCTCGGCCAGCCCGAGCACGTCGACGTTGCGGACGAAGTCGTGGGTCAATGTGTGCACCGCGTAGGCGTTGTCCCACATCAACCGGAAATCGTTTGCCGCCGTTCGCATCTGGACCAGCCGCCGCACAGTCTCCCAGGAGAAGGTGACGCCGGTCGGGTTCGAGTAGACCGGCACGCACCACATCCCCTTGATGGCGGGGTCGGCCGCGACGAGTTCCTCGATCAGGTCGACGTCGGGCCCATCCTCGAGCATCGGCACGGTGATCATCTCGATGCCCAGGTTCTCGGCGATCGCAAAGTGCCGGTCGTAGCCCGGGGCCGGGCACACGAACTTCACTGTGGGCTCCTGCGCCCACGGCCGCGCCGAGTCCGGACCGCCGTGCAGCATCGAGAACACGACGACGTCGTGCATCAGCTCGAGGCTGGCGTTGTTTCCAGCGATCAGGTTCTGCACCGGGATGCCCAGCAGTTCGCCGAAGATCGCGCGCAGTTCCGGCAGCCCGTGCACGCCACCGTAGTTGCGGACGTCGGTGCCGTCAGCGTCGCGGAAGTCGTCGGAACCGGGCAGTTCGAGCAGTTTGTTGGACAGGTCCAGCTGCGCCGCGGACGGCTTGCCGCGGGTCAGGTCGAGTTTGAGCGCCTTGGCCTGCAGTTCGGCGTAGTTACGCTTCTGCTGCTCGTGTTCTGCGGCGAGTTCGTCCCGACCGAGCGACAGAAATGACACCGAACGCCTTTCGACTCACAGATGCGGGAGATGAGGGGACCCCGCGCACCCGCCAGAGCCCATTGACCCTTGCTGCCTTCCGGCCCTGGGGGAGTTCACAGGATGGACGCCGCGCGGGGTCCACGGCGAGTCTAATACCCGAGCGGCTCGCATCCGGATCGGCTCCGGCCTGAGGTCGGTTACCATGGCCCGCGGAGGATTCGCCTAGTGGCCTATGGCGCTCGCCTGGAACGCGGGTTGGGTTAATAGCCCTCGCGGGTTCAAATCCCGCATCCTCCGCACTCGGCCCGGGGTGCGGTCTGTCGGTACGTTTCGACGGCCAATCCCGGTCGCACCCCGGGGCCAAACAAGCGTCTAGGAGGAGAATGAGCCGCACTGTCGCGGTGACCTGGCACGCGTTGTTCAGCGTCGTAGCCGGTGTTCTGTACTTCTTCTTCGTCCTGCCCCGCTGGTATGAGCTGTCGGGCGACATCCCGCACACGTTCGGCACCGTGATGCGCATCGTGTGTGGCGCGCTGATCGGGCTGGCCGCGCTGCCCGTGGTCTTCACACTGCTACGGACGCGGCGGCCGGAATTCGGCACGCCCCAGATGGCGCTGACGCTGCGGACCTGGTCGATCGCGCTGCACGTGCTGGCCGGCCTGCTGATCATCGGCGCGGCCGTCAGCGAGATCTGGCTGTCGCTCGATACCGCGGGTAGGTGGCTGTTCGGCATCTACGGGGCCGCCGCCGCGATCGCGCTGCTCGGCGTGTTCGCGTTCTACCTCGCTTCGGTCGCCGAAATGCCACCGCCGCCGCCGAAACCGCTCAAGGTCAAGGAGCCGAAGCAGCGCCGTGGTCGGCGCAAGGGCGCGAAAGAGGCCCAGGACGAGGACAAAGCCGAGGTCGCGGCCGACGAGGACAAGGCCGAGGTCGAGGACGACGAGACCGAGGATGCGGCTGCGGCCGAGGAGGCCGAGGAGGCCGAGGTCAAGGCCGACGAGACCGAGGTCAAGGCCGACGCCGACGAACCCGAGTCCGGTGCCGAGAAATCTGCAGTCGAGGCCACCGCGACCGAATCCGGCGACGGCAAACTGCGCAATCGCAGACCCGAAGCGGCACGTCGCCGCCGTCGGCGCCTGCGCGGAGGTGTCGCGCTAGACGATTAGCCGTGGCCGCATCGGGCAATATGGGCGTTATGGGCAAATTCCCCGTTCGGCGTCCATTCACGACGCTGCTGATCGCATTGGCCATGGCGTTGGCCGTGGTGACACCGGTGTTTCCCGCTACGGCCGCCCCGGGCGACCCGATCGCCGCCGCCGCTCAGGTCGAACCCGCCGTTGTCCGCATCGACACCGAGATCGACTACCAGAGCGCGTACGGAAACGGCGCCGGATTCGTGATCGATCCCAACGGCCAGGTCATCACCAACTTCCACGTCGTATCCGGCGCGGACCGGATTACCGCGAGCGTCGGCGGCCGGTCCTACCCCGCTGAGCTGGTCGGCTACAACCGCAGGCGCGACGTCGCGGTCCTGCAGCTGATCGGCGGGAGCGGCCTGCCCGTCGCACCAATCGGCGATTCCGGGCAACTTGCGCCCGGTGAACCCGTCGTCGCCCTAGGCAACGCCAACGGAACGAACGGCCCGCTGACCCGCGAGGTCGGCTCGATCACGGCGTTCGGCCGGACGGTGAGCGCCGAAGACTCCCTGACCGGCAGCAAGGACGAACTCTCGGGCCTCTTCGAGTTCGCCGCACCGGTCGTGGCTGGCGACTCCGGCGGCCCGGTGGTCAACTCTGCCGGTCAGGTCGTCGGCATCACCACCGCGGCGTCGGTGAACTTCCGGTTCGGTCCTGGCGGTGAAGGCTTCGCGATCCCGATCAACGACGCGTTGCCGATCGCCAACCAGATCCGGTCCCGCACGCCGTCGGCCGACGTGCACATCGGTCCTCCGGTGCTGCTCGGCGTCGGGGTGCGCTCGGCGCAACGCGGCCCCGGCGTGCTGATCGCCGACGTGCTGCGCGGCGGGCCTGCCGACCGGGCGGGACTGGTTCCCGGCGACGTGCTCGTCGTGCTCGACGGCACGCCGTTGGATTCGGCGACGACGCTGACCTACGTGCTGGACCGCCACTATCCCGGTGACGTGGTCGACCTGACGTGGATCGACCGCGGCGGGATCGAACGGACCGCCAAGGCCACGCTGACGCCCCTTTAACGGCTGAGGAGTCGTTCCAACCCGGCGATGAGCACCTCGACCTCGAAGTCGAACTGGTGCTCGGCGTCGTGGCGCTTGGGTTCGGCCGAAGCGAGCACAGCGCGCAACGCGGGATAGGTGTCGTCGGGTTCTGACTCCAACGCCGCGGAAGTCTCCGCCCGGTGCCGGTGCACCCCCGACGGCGTCTGCGCGGCGCTGCTGTGGGCCGCTGACTGCGCGATGTTCGACGCCGCGGTCAACCCGTACCGGGCGGTGTCCGGTGTGAAGCCGGCGGAGAGCAGCGCGTCAAGCACCCGGTCGGCGAGGGCCAACGCGGCGGCCGCACCGATACCCCGAAGCCGGGTGAAGTCGGTGGCCGCACCAACCTGAATCAGGCCGTTGCGAAAGGCGACGGTGTAGGCGCGCAGGACCGCCCGCCAGTCGTCGCCGTCGGGCAACTCGACACTGGTGAGTTCACGTTCGAACAGATCGGCCACCACCAGCGTCAGGAGGCCCTCCCGGTCGCCGACGTAGTAGTGCAGGGCCTTGCGGCTGACCCCGAGGGCGTCGGCGACCGCCTGCATCGTCAGGTCGGCGCTCGCCACATCACGGGCCGCCGCGACGATCTGGTCGCGGCTGATCCGGGCCGGGCGACCCCTGGTTCGGCCGCTCATCACCGGTCAGACTAGGGCTTCGCGAGCCAATTTTTCGCCGCCCGGCAAAAACAGCCTCGCGAAGCGCCGCACTTTCCTATGCTGTGCGGGTGCCAAACACTCCCTATCGCGTCGTGCAGTGGACGACCGGAAACGTCGGCAAGAGCTCGGTCGAGGCGATCGCCGGCAATCCGAACTACGAACTCGTCGGCCTCTATGCCTGGTCACAGGACAAGGCCGGCCGGGATGCCGGAGAACTCGCCGGCATCGAACCCCTTGGAGTGAAGGCCACCAACGACGTCGACGCCCTGCTCGCCTTGAAGCCCGATGTCGTGGTGTACAACCCGATGTGGATCGACGTCGACGAACTGGTGCGCATCCTCGAGGCCGGGATCAACGTGGTGTCGTCCGCCTCGTTCATCACCGGGCACAACCTCGGCGCGGACCGCGACAGGCTCGAAGCGGCCTGCCGGCGCGGCGGGTCGACGATGTTCGGGTCCGGGATCAGCCCCGGCTTCGCCGAACTGCTCGCGATCGTGGCCGCCACGGGCTGCGACCGCGTCGACAAGATCACCATCGCCGAATCCGCCGACACCACGCTCTACGACTCCCCCGACACCGAGCGACCCGTCGGATTCGGAACCGCGATCGACGATCCGAACCTGCCGGGTATGGCCGCCAAGGGCACCGCGGTGTTCGCCGAGGCGGTGCGGCTGGTCGCCGACTCGATCGGGGTCGAGCTCGACGAGATTAAGTGTGTGTCCGAATATGCCCAGACCACAGAGGATCTCGTGATGGCGTCGTGGACGATCCCGGCCGGTCACGTCGCGGGGGTGTACGCAAGCTGGCAGGGCATCGTCGACGGCAAGACGGTCATCGACATCAACGTCCGGTGGAAGAAGGGCACCACGCTCGACCCCGACTGGCAGATGGACGCCGAGGGCTGGAAGATCACGATCGACGGGCGGCCGACGGTCAACATGCAGGTCGGATTCCTGCCGCCGCCGGACATGATCGAAAACGCCACGTCGATCGAGGACTTCTTCGTGCTCGGTCACATCATGACCGCCATGCCCCCGATCCATGCGATCCCGGCGGTCGTCGCGGCACCACCCGGCATCGCCACCTACAACGACCTGCCACTGCCGCAGGCACGCGGCGTCGGCCCAAGGCGCTAACGGCTCAGCCGGCCACCTGCAGGACGTTCGCCTTTAGTTGGGTGCCCGGCGGTCCCTCGACGACGACGTCCTGAAGGATCTGCGCCTGCCCGTTTTCCACGGTGAACTCGCCCTTCTGCGGCGCGTTACCGCCGACCACCTCGTAGAAGACGGTGAACGGGGTCTCCGGCAGCGGATGCATGCCGATGTATTTCGGCTCGATCGAGTACTTGTAGAAGCATCCGGGCGGTTCGGGTCCGCAGTGCCGGTCGGTGACGACGACGTTGATCGCGAACTCGAACGGCGTCGGAACCTGTGGCGGCGGGGCCTGCGTCGCGCGCTGAGTTGACGCGGCTTGTGTCTGCTTGGCCTCCGTGACCGATCCGAGGATCATCAGCGCTGCCACCCCGAGACCACTGCCCACTAGCGCGAACAGCGCCAGGCCCGCCAGCCATCTGCGAACGGTCGTCGAAACGCGCATGCGAACAGCAGACCCGGTTCAACGGCCGATCGGCGGGATTTCGGCGTACTGAGCGAGTCGTGTCAGCCGCCGGGCGGCGGGGGCACCGTGGTGGTGGTGGGAGTCGGCGAAGGCGACTCGGTCCCGGTGATTGTGGTCGTCTCCGTCGGCGGGGTCGTGGTGACCGGGGATTCGGTTGGCGACGTGGTGGCGGTTGTCTCCGTGACGGTGGTCGGCGAGACCGCGGTCGTGGTGATGACGGTCGTCGTCGTCTCGACGGAGGTCGTCGCCGCGGTTCCCGGGCTGAGGACACCACACGCGATCGGGCGATCGGCGGCGGCCGGATCCTCCGGGGTTCCGCTCTCGTGCAGCACGATCGACGACCCTTGCGGCGTCGTGAGCTGCTCCTCGGTGAAGGCGTCGGTGGTCGCGACCAGCTTGCCGGCGCCGGTCGAGCGCACCAGCAGCGGCGGCAGATCACCGCTGGCCGGCGTGCCCGTGTGGCCGGGCGCCTGGAAGTGCTCTCCGGCGGACGCGAAGCCGTTGCCGGCGTCGCAGGTACCGATCTGGTGAATGTGCATGCTGTGGAAGCCCGGCGACAGGATGCCGTCCTCGACGGTTTCGACGGTCACCGTGGCGTACCCGCCGGAGAAGTCGATGTTGGCATCGGCCACGTGCCTGTTGTCAAGCGTATTGATCTGGGCTGATATGCCCCTGGCGCTCGGCGATTCCGTGGTCGTGGTCGTGGTGGTGGTGGTGGTGGTGGCCGAATCGTCGGACGCTTGATTGGCACAGCCGACCGCAACCACGAGTACACCCAAGGCAACACTGACTTGTTTGATCATGAAGTCCCCGTACCCGTGTGACACCCGGCACAAACCGCGAATTCAGCCGTCGACCGGATTGCCATGCTCATCCCAGTTCGCCGCCACCTTCTTGCTCGGCTGCACGCGGGGGGTTCACCCGACTTTTTGCTGCAAGAAAGCTGCAAGAAAGCAAAGGCTCCGCCCTAGTCTCCAGTGTCGGCGTCAGTGGCGCCGGAACCGCCGCCCGTCTCTAAGTTTCCGCCGCCACCCTCAACGCCGCCCTCGCGTATGTTCCCGGCCTCACCACCAGATGTCTCCGGGCTGACATCGTTGGGTCCGGTCGATCCCATCGTTCCTTGATTCCCACTGTTGCTGCCTGTCGAGCCGCTGCCGCCATCAGTGGAACCGCCAGCCATTGGTTGTCCAGCCTGGACCCAGGCCAGCAGATCCTCGAACCCATTGTTGTAGACGACGCTGTTCGGCTCGTCGCCTACCACGTCGAAATAGATCTTGCCGTAAGTGGTGCCACGCTCCGCGAGCGGCGCTGTACTGAGGCTCGAAACGTCTGCCAGGACAGGGTAATTGGCGCCGCTCTCAGCGCGGGCGTTGAAGAACGGCACCATCGGAACGACTGTGCCCCGGATCGCCTTCGCCATCACTGTGGCCTCATACAGTCGGCCGACGACCGGGTACGCGACGGGGTCGGCGCTCGGCAGGATCTTGCTAACCGTGTACGCGACCTCCGTACCGTTAGGGTCAATCAATCTTTCTTCGATACCCACCGCCTGGATATCGACTGCCGACGCCGCCGGAGCGGCACCGATGCTCAACATGACTGCGGTGGCTGCAACGACGCCTACCAATATCTTGATGTCCACGCGGGGTCTCCTTTGCCGTGGGTACGGCGAGCGGTACCCGGCGAGTAAGAGACCAAACATACGATTACCTGCGGCTTCACTGACCCGTAGACGCTGCCGCGTTCGCCGTCCGGTGCGACGAATCCAAGCCCGAACGTCTGCTTCATGGGCGCCGTCGTTGCACAAGCTCGCCCCGCCGGCATTCGTGAACCGGCGGGGCGAGGACTCGCTTATTGCGCTTGTTCAGTTATGCGGGGTCGGTGGCCTTACCGCTGATCCTGAGGGACCTGCTGATCCAGCGCGGTCGGGCCCGGTTGCGGATTCTGTTGGGCCGGTTCCGGCTGTCCCAGCGGTGCCGGCTGCGCCGGAGGGGTCGGCTGCGCCGCCGGGTTCCAGCGAATCTCCTGGAAGCCGGCTGGCGTGCAGTACACGCTCACGGTCTGGCCGGGCGCGACACCAAGTTCGCCGGCCAGAGGACCAACGACGGGTACCGGCACCTGACCAACCTCGCGCCAACTTGCCTCGGTTGACACCTCGGTGGACGCCTCGTTGGCCGAGATGACCTCGAGGTTGGACGGGAACGCATCAGCGATGACGCAGGTAGACCCGTTTTCGTCTACACCAGGCGGCGGAACCGGCGGCTGCGCTGGTTGAGCCCATGCAGCTCCAGCGAACGGAACTGCCATAGCGCCGGCGGCCACGCCGCCCAGTAGGAACCTCTTCAGCATGCTCTTCCTCCCATTTGATTGGGTTCACTTCATGACCCCCCGAACGGTCACTGTTGACGCTTGAGCAGAAGTTCAAACTCCAGCAAGATGCAAATACTTGCGAAATAAACTACTTCTGCCTCACTCCAATCTGCTGACCAGGCATGATCTGCCCGGCTCCCTAACCCCCTATGTCGGTCAAGTTCACGGCATCGGCTAACAGCACCGTTGGCTCAGCGATGTCGTCGGACCGGTCCTACCCACAACGGCGGGGTTCGTGCCGAGTCGGTGCGGGCGTGGGCATTGTGCGTGACGGGAATATCGACTCGCTGAGCGCCGCTCGGCGGTTGGCTTATCTCGGGTTGTGTCGGGACCTGCGCAGTACGGTCGAAGGCGGCCCGTCGAGCCGGGTCGCGAAGGATCGCGTAGGCGCGCATTAACCGCTGAAGCTGCTCATCGGCGACCGTGGCCGCTCCTTCTCCAGGGGTACGGGTGTCGGGGTGCTGAGCGCGTACCTTCTGTCGGTAGGCATGGGTGATCTCAGCTGGTGTGGCCGATCGCGGCACCGCCAGCACCGTGTAGGGGTCGAGCGCGTCGGGCATCGCCTTCTCCTCGGTAAGCCACTGCACGCCATCAAGCTCGGCAGCCCACGCCGGCGTGCGTCAAGTGAGATCCTGTCCTATCAGGTTTCTGTCGAGGGCTTGTCAGAACCGTGGGAGACTTCGATGCGTCGCGGCTTGGCCGCCTGGGCGACCGGAATGGTCAGCCGCAGCACCCCGTCCTGATAGCTCGCCTCAATGCGATCGGTGTCGAGCGTGTCGCCGAGAAACACCTGGCGACTGAACACCCCACGCGGTCGCTCAGCCGCCAGCATGTCGCGATCGGCCTCCAGCTCGGGGCGCTCGGCACGCACCGTCACCACGTTGCGTTCCACCCCGAGATTCAGCGACTCAGCCGCCACGCCGGGCAAGTCGAACTCCACGATGAACTGATCCCCCTCGCGCCAGGCATCCATCGGCAGCACTGTGGGCCGCGCCGATGTACCTAGCAGCTGAGTCCAGCGATCCAATTCGCGAAATGGATCTGACCGCATCAACATCCGACTACCTCCGCTTCGACGGTGTCAGTGCGTACACAAGTGGTGATACCACTGTGCTATTCGTGCGGCAAGACGTTATCCGTGCGGCAAGACGGGTTCAAACTCTGTTTCCCTCCTCGTCCCAGTTGGCCGCCACCTTCTTGCTCGGCTGCACGCGCGGCGGTTCGCCCGGCATCTTGGGGTAGTTGGGCGGATACGGCAGATCGCCCAGACCCCGATCCTCATCGGCCTGGACCATCTCCAGCAGCTTGTTGATCGACTGGGGCTTGCGGTCGATATCGGCCCACGGATCAGGCCTTCCCGCAATGAAACCGGGCACGGTCGAGATCGTGTAGTCGTCTGGGTCGGCGGTACGAAGCTCGTCCCAGGTCAACGGAGTAGAGACGGTCGCGATGGGAGTCTTTCGTGCCGAGTACGCCGAGGCGAAGGTCCGGTCCCTCGCATTCTGGTTGTAGTCGATGAAGATGCGCTCACCCCTTTTTTCTTTCCACCACGACGTCGTCACCTCGTCGGGCGCCCGGCGTTCGACCTCACGGGCCAGCGCGATGCCCGCGCGACGCACGTCGATGAAGTCCCAATCGGTCTTGATGCGGAGGAAGACGTGCACGCCGCGGCCGCCCGACGTCTTCGGAAAACCGATCAGACCCAACTCGTCGAGCAGCGGTCTGAGAACGTCGACCGCGACCGCGCGGGCATCGGCGAAACCCGTTCCCGGTTGCGGGTCTAGGTCGATGCGCAGTTCGTCGGGATGCTCGGTGTCGGGGCATCTGACCTGCCAGGGATGCAGGGTGACCGAGCCCATCTGGGCCGCCCAGGCGATCGCCGAGGGGTGGGTGACCTTCAGCGCGTCGGCGGTGCGGCCGGATGGGAAGGTGACGGTGCAGGTTTCGAGGTAGTCGGGATGCTTCTGCGGCACCCGTTTCTGGTAGATCTCCTCGCCGTCGATGCCGTCGGGGAATCGTTGGAGGTGCACGGGCCGGTCGCGCAACAGCGCCACCATCGGTTCGGCAACGGAGAGGTAATAGTCGAACAGCTTGCCCTTCGTGCCGTTTGTGCCCAGCTTCGGGAAGTACACCTTATCGCGGTTGGTCAACCGGACCTTGGTGCCGTTGACATCGACTTCCTCTGCGGCAGAAGGCATCTCAAGACTCCAGTACGTCGTAGACGTCGTAGTTGAGCGGCACGTCGAGCTGGTCGAAAGTACAGCTCTTCGGGTCGCGGTCTGGCCGCCAGCGCCGGAACTTCACCGCGTGCCGGAAGCGTCGGGCGGTGCCGCCGTTGCCCTCCATCTGGTCGTAGGCGACCTCGCAGACCCTCTCCGGCCGGATGGGGACCCACCGCTTGTCGGCGGCCGAGTTCCAGCGGCTGGGATCGCCTTCGCGCAACTCGTCGCCCTCACGAAGTGGCTCCAGCTCGGCCAACAACTTGACCCGGTCCTTGGCCGTGAAAGATGCTGCGCCGCCGACCATCTGCAGCTCTCCGTCGTCGCGGTACAGGCCCAGCAGGAGGGATCCGATCCCCTCGCCGCTCTTGTGGATGCGATAGCCCATCGCCACACAATCGGCGTCGCGGGCGTGTTTGACCTTCACCATCTCCCGCTTGCCCGGCAGATACGGACCCTCGAGCCGCTTGGCGATCACGCCGTCCAGTCCGGCACCCTCGAACTCCTCGAGCCACTGCGCGCCGAGTTCGGGGTCTTCGGTGGTGCGGGTGACGTGACACCACTGTTTCTCGTGCATTGCGTCCAGCAGCGCTTCCCTGCGGCTCCGGAACGGTTCCTTCATCAGCGAGTCATCGCCGACGGCCAGCGCGTCGAAGCCGATGAAGTGGGCGGGCGTCTGCTCGGAGAGCATCTTGATGCGGCTGGCGGCGGGATGGATGCGCTGGCTCAGCGACTCCCAGTCGAGACGGGTGCGGCCGCCGAACTCGCGGGGGACGACGATCTCGCCGTCCAGCACGCACCGCGGCAGCAACTCGTCGCGGACCGCCTCGATGACGTCGGGAAAATACCGGCCGAGGTCCTTACCGTTGCGGGAGAGCAGTACGACCTTGTCGCGGTCGCGGAACACCAGAGCGCGGAAGCCGTCCCATTTCGGCTCGTACGACCACACCCCGGCTTCGGGCGGGACCTTCGCCTGAGCCTTGGCCAGCATCGGTTCGAGCGGCGGCAACACGGGGAGGTCCACCTTGCCCATTATTGCGTCCACGCCACTTCAGACCCCCGGCACGGCGAAATGTCACCGCCGGAGCGGCCGGTGCCTCGCTGCTCTCCGCCCCGGAGTCGGAACGGTCGCCCTGCGACAATGGTCCGATGCGTCTGCCCGTGATGCCGCCGGTGTCGCCGATGCTGGCCAAATCGGTGGCGTCGATTCCGGAGGGCGCGTTCTACGAGCCGAAGTGGGACGGTTTCCGGTCGATCTGCTTCCGTGACGGCGACGACGTCGAACTCGGCAGCCGCAACGAGCGGCCGCTGACCCGCTACTTTCCTGAACTGGTGGAGGCCGCCAAAGCCGAACTACCCGGCCGCTGCGTCATCGACGGCGAGATCATCGTCGCCACCGACCGCGGGCTCGACTTCGAAGCGCTGCAGCAGCGCATCCACCCAGCCGACTCCCGGGTTCGGATGCTGGCCGAGAAGACGCCGGCGTCCTTCATCGCATTCGACCTGCTCGCGCTTGACGACATCGACTACACCGAGCGACCTTTCAGCGAGCGTCGTGCCGCACTCGAAGACGCGCTCGTCGACACCGGCCCGAGATTCCACGTCACACCGGTCACGACCGACCTCGCGACAGCACAGCGCTGGTTCGACGAGTTCGAGGGCGCCGGCCTCGACGGTGTCGTCGCCAAGCCTCGGTCCCTGAACTATCAACCGGACAAGCGCGTGATGTTCAAAATCAAACATCAACGGACCGCTGACTGCGTCGTCGCCGGCTACCGCGTCCACAAATCGGGCGAGGATACGATCGGGTCGCTACTTCTCGGGCTGTACAAAGACGACGGCACGTTGGCGTCCGTCGGCGTGATCGGCGCTTTCCCGATGGTCCGCCGTCGCGAACTCTTCGCCGAATTACAGCCGCTGGTAACCACATTCGACCAGCATCCGTGGAACTGGGCCGCCGATGCCGATCCCGACGTCGTGCGCCGCTACGGCGGCGGGTCCCGCTGGAACGCCGGCAAGGACCTGTCGTTTGTTCCGCTGCGTCCCGAACGCGTGGTCGAGGTCCGCTACGACCACATGGAGGGCGAACGGTTCCGCCACACCGCGCAGTTCAACCGGTGGCGCCCCGACCGCGACCCCCGTTCGTGCACATACGACCAACTCGAGCAGCCGGTCACCTTCAAACTGGGTGACATAGTTCCCGGACTCGGCTGACCGAAGAACTTTCGCCAACTCAGCGATGACCGAACGCCGGACGTGTGATGCTGCCTCCATGGGGATCACACGCGCGATGGCAGCGGCGGTGACGCTCATCGGTGCGGCCATCGGGTTGGCGGGCCCCGCATGGGCCGATGGGCGGCTCGAAGGCCAGTACCGGCTCATCAACGGCGCGACGTCGAACACGTGGGCGATCACCACGCAGTGCAATCCCGAAGGTTACTGTGCCGGAACGGTTTCTAGTTCGACCGGAATGATCGCACAGATCAGCAAGCAGCCCGACGGCCCATGGACCGTCGAGCGCCACGATGTCTTCAACGGACGCCCGTGCGCTGACGGCAGCACCGGCCCCGCCGATTTGACGTACTCGTTCGATCCGGCCAGTTTGGCGGGCAACCTGCGCTACACGTGGAAAGCGGGGACGTGTAACGACCCCGCCGCCGGTCAGAGTGACCAGCCGATAAGTCTCCAGCCGCTGTAATCGGCAATTTTGCTTCGCGCGTTGGGATCCCGATGACTCAGCGACTGACTCAGCGACTGCCCTCGAGTTCGTAGTCCAACTGCGGCGGCGCTTCCGGCGTGCCGGGTATCTCGGTGCCGTTGATCGGGCAGCGGGCCGTCTCGGGAACCTTGGCCAGCGCGATCGCGCCGACGACGCAGGCACCCATCATGTAGTACGCCGGTACGAGGTTGTGACCCGTCGCGTTGACCAGCCACTCGTTGACCGCCGGGGCCGTGCCGCCGAAGAGCGCCGTCGACACGTTGTAGGCGATGGCGAAACCGGCATAGCGCACCTGCGTCGGAAACATCGCGGGAAACGTCGCCGAGATGGTCGCCAACTGCGGCACGTAAAGCAACCCCAGTACGGCGAAACCGATGACAGCGCCGATGAGGCCGGTCGACATCAGCATGAACATCGGAATGCCCGCGACGAACAACCCGGCCAACGAGAACCACCAGACCGGCTTGCGCCCGAACCGATCTGAGGCCAGGCCCGCGAACGGCAGAAAGATCATCATCGACAGCATCCCGATGATCGGCACGACCAACGACATGTCGGTGGACAGGCCGATCGACTGCTCGAGATAGGTGGGCATGTACGAGAGCAGCGTGTAGTTGACGACGTTGAGCGCGACCACCATGCCGCCGAGGCGCAGGATCGGCCCGCGGTACCTGGCGATGAGATCCTTGAACTCGGAGCCGACGGTTTCTTCCTGGCGCCCCGACGCCTCAAGTTCTTTGAACACCGGCGTCTCGTCTAGCCGCGTGCGCAGGTACAGCCCGATCAGGCCGAGCGGAGCGGCGATCAGAAACGGCAGCCGCCAACCCCAGACGTTCATCTGGTCGTCGGAGAGGATCAGCGAGAACCCGAGCATCATCAGCGCTCCGGTCGAGAAGCCGGCCAGGGTGCCGAACTCGAGGAAGCTTCCCAGCACGCCGCGACGGCGGGTGGGTGCGTATTCGGCCATGAACGTGGCGGCGCCGCCGTACTCTCCGCCCGTCGAGAAGCCCTGGATCATCCGCAGGATCACCATCAGCACGGGCGCCCAGATCCCGATGGTGGCGTAACTGGGAACGAGCCCCACGCACAGCGTCGCGCCGGCCATCACCAGGATCGTGATGGCCAGGATCCGCCGCCGCCCGAGTCGGTCGCCGAGTGGACCCCAGACGAAACCGCCGAGCGGGCGGACCAGGAAGGAGACGGCGAACGTCATCAGTGCCAACAGAGTCGCGGTCGCCCCGTCGCCCGGAAAGATGGCCGTCGAGATGTACGAGACCCCGTAGGCGTAGAGGCCGTAGTCGAACCATTCGGTGTAGTTGCCGACGGCCGATGCCGCGATCGCCTTCTTCACCTCACCCGACGACGGCTCCTGCTCGGGCTTGTGCTGCGGGCCGGCCGAACCTTCGGCATCCACGTAGTGCTCCTCGCGTCCGTCGGGCACGGTCCCGGACCGCCTACGTACGGCGAGCGTTCGGCACGGGCCGTGGTTCTCGGTGCACAGGCAAAGTACCAGCGGAAGTCGTGGGTACCCGGAACGGCCTTTCCCATGGCAACTTTGACGAGGCGGTGGAAAGAGCGGGTTCGGGTCAGCCCGGATCAGTGGGCAGCAGCGGCCCGAGCGGCCCTAGATCGATATTGAGGTCCTCTGGCTTGAGATCAAAGTGGTCGCGCAGTTCGGCCATCTTCTCTTCCAACAGCATGAGAGTGGTGCCGATGCGCTCGATCTGCTCGTCGGACAGAGTTCCATCGTCGACCCTGCGGATCGCCTGGCGCTCCATCAGCTGTCGCAGTAACTCGACCAGCGTCAGCACCAGGCTGACCAGGCCACGCTCGACATTGGCCGGGTCGGAGTTGATCCGCCGCCGCGGTTCCGGCAGTTCAGGTCCAGTCGAGTTCATCTGCCATGCCCTGTTCGGCTGACATCAGCGAACTCATCGAGGAGACCAGGGTGCGAAGCGAGATCACAACCATGTCGACGTCTGCGATGGAGAGCACGACCTCGCCGCTGATCACGACACCCCCGGCCAGCACCCGGTCGAGGAGATCGACAAGTGCGATGCGCCGGTCCTCCTGCCCGGGAAGTACGTCAGTCATCCGGCCACCGGCTCGCCAGTGAACGAGTAGGGAGGCCAGGGTCCCGTGGTCTCCAGAGACAGCGCGTCGGTCGACATCACCAGTGCTGAAACGGCTTTACGGAACAACCCGACCGCATCCGAGTCGACCAGATACGTGCCGTTGAGCACGATCACATCGTCCCGACCCGACAGCGCGCGTGTGGGTGGCGGCTTGCGCTTTCCATCGACGGCATAGCGCATCAACGTCCTATGAATACGCTCGGCCCCGACGGCGGCAGCCTGATAGGCCTCCTCACGTGACACCAGCGCTTGCCTCCGTCGCATCAAATACGCTGTGCCGCTGATCTTTCCACTCTCCTCCTTGCCGCCGGCCGGCGCATGCTGGCGCTTTGGATCGGCGTAGACCTTCACGCCCACCTCGAGACGGTCGCGGAGTCGGCTCAGCGTCGCTTCGAAGTCCCGGCTCCGGTTCTGCAACATCTCCCGCACCCGGTCCTCCGAGAGGTAGACCGTCGCCATCCGTACCGGAATGACCGAGCCGGACCGGGCAACCGCGCTGATGACGGCATCGTGCGCCCGCGCCTTGCTAGCGACCCAGTCGAGATCCTCGAGGTTGCGGCTCAAGGCGTCCTTGCCGAACTCATCGAGGTCGACCGAGCCGACGACGGCCGCGAGTTGATCGGTCGAAACCACGTGCACCAGCTCATCGGCGACACCTCGCAGGCCACCCATTCGCCCCTCGGCGCCTTCACCCTGGGTCACGGCGTATAGCCAAACCCCCTCAGTCATAATCGACGTCCTCGTATGCCACCGGTCGCGCTTCCACAGCGCGACGTTGGCCGTCGACCTGCTCGAGTCCGCCCTGCTCGAGTCCGCCCCGCTCGAGTCGCTCAATCTGCGCACGCAGCTTCTCGTTCTCCAGTTGGAGCGCGGATTTCTTGCCCGTGAGCCAGGGATCGTTCTCCCACCAGTCGATGCCGACCTGCTTGGCGGTGTCGAGAGAAGCCACCACCAGACGCAATTTGATGGTGAGAAGCTCGATGTCAAGGAGATTCACCTGGATGTCGCCGGCGATCACGATCCCTTTGTCCAGCACCCGCTCGAGGATGTCGCCGAGGTTCGCCGGCTGCGGACTCGCGACACCGCCACCGCCATAGCCGCGCGGCACGAGGCTGTCATCTCCCAACGTCACGTGCCATCACCTCCGTCGCGAGTCTGGCCGCGCAGATACCGTCGGATGCGGCGGAATCCCAGCAGTTCTCCATCGACATCCAGTTCCACCTCGTAGAGCGCCAGGATGTCCGCCGAGGATGGAATTCGCCGGTCCTCGACCACTTCGAAATCGACCACCCACCCGTCGATGTCGGTCGCCTCCACCGAAGTCATGGCGACGGGTTCATTACCGCTGAGTTCCTCGATGAGTTCGCGGGCCACCCCGGCGGCTTGGCGTGCACTCAATGACTGTCCGCCGTCGCCCTTGCTTGTTCGTGTCCGGCTGCCTTGGGTCATTGCTCTCACCCGTCTTCCTCAACGGTCGTGCCCACATCAGGGCCGATCCTCGTCGCCAGAATCTGCTCCTGGGCCTCGCGTTCCTCTTCGGCCGAGATCTCGCCCCGCTGACGCGCATCTTCGAGTTCCTCGAGTTGCCTGCGGGTCCTGGCCGGATCGTGTAATTCGGCGTTCACTCGGCGCTCGATCAGCTCACCGAGCGACACCACACCGCGGACCGGAATCAGTGGCCACATGACGAGCGACGAAAGGAGTCCCATCGCCGTCAGCCCTTCGCACGAGTGACGACGAAGTCGTATGCCGCCAGTGGTCCCAGCAGCCGCATCTGCACACGGCCGGCCCAGTCCTCTGTTAGCTCGTCCACCACTTCCTGCAGTCGAGCTTCGTCCTCGACAGCGGCCAAGACCGCCACGTTCACCGCATCAAGTTCGTGCGTGGGCTGCCGGACGTTGACCTGCTTGGCCAGTCCTTCGAGCGCTTTGACCGCGATGTCCGTATCGGCGCGCCGCTTCACCTCGATCGCGTTGACCACGAGCTCGCCAAGCGCCATCCGAGGCTGCCGCGCGGCATCGTCCGAGAGGCCGGCTATATCATTTCGGAGTTGCTGTGCCCTTTCACTTTCCGAAATCACCTCGCGCAGGATGGCCGCTTCCTCATAGCGCCCCTTCACGATGTATTCGGCGTGTCCTTCAAGGGCCTGCAAAGCGTCCGCGAACTCGTCGTGATTCTGCCCGAGAAGCTCCTCGGCCACGGACTCCACGTCGGTCATCACCGCCCCGAATCGCATCGGCAACACCGGCGCCACCGACGCGGTTCCGTCGAGCAACCGCGCGTGGGCCTGTAGGCATTCGGGCTTGCCCAACGGTTGGTCCGTGGGTATCGGGCTGATGAGCGCGGCGATGTCTCCCTTACGGATCACGTCGACCTTCGCCGGTGGATCACCGATTCCCTGGGCATCGCTCTCGACTTCGACGTCGGCGGGCACGATCCCGTAGACGTAGATCCCGGATGGCTTCTTCGACCCATCGGAGTTGTTAGTCCGAGCCATCATTCCTCCCTCCGCCGTCTCCGGCGCTGTTGCGGTTCGTGTTCCGCAGTGGAGTCGCTCAGCAGGTCTCCGAGTTTCTCGCCCGCCGCTTCCAGCGCGCCCTTGGTCTTGTGTTTGGCCCCACGCTCGGTGACCTCGCCGACCAGATCGGTCAGCCCTGCCTTGGAGTCCTGCTCTGAAATATCGAGCCGATTAACGGCTTCAGCGAAACGCAGGTAAGTATCGACGCTCGCAACGACGACGCGGGCGTCCACAGTCAGTAGCTCGATGCCGACGAGCGACACCCGAACGTACGCGTCGATCACTAGCCCCTTGTCGAGAATGGTGTCGATGACGTCGGCCAGGCTGCTCGAGTTGGGGCCGCCGACATCACCACCGCCGCTCGCGGGTTGAATTGCCGTTGTCATGACCGTGCGCTTTTCTTCGGGGCGAACCGCCGCTGGCCCGTCGAGGGTCGGCGGGCACCCGACCGCGAGGAGGCGGAACGGTCGCCGGTGCCCCGTTGCTCTCGCGCGTGACTCGGCTTGGAACCGCCGGAACCGTTTCTCGGTGCCCCTTTCCGTCTGCGTGTCGCGGGCTTCGAGTCCTGCTCGTCGGTATCGGCGTTGTCCGAGGACACCACCTCGCCGTCGCGGATTTCGCCTCGCCATCCTTCGACGTCGTCGGGGTGAAGGATGGTGTCCGTCATGACGTGACGCTGGAAATGCTTCAGCTCCAGCCGGATCCGCCGACCAGGGGCTCGCCACAGATTGCCGGTCTTTTCGAAGAAACCCTGCGGGTGGTACTCGAGTATCACGATGATGCGGGTCAGGTCCGGGGCGAGTTCATGGAACGTCACCGCACCGTCGACATACCCCTTGGCTCCCTTAGACTTCCAGACGATCCGGTCGTTCGGCACCTGCTCGACGATCGTGGATTCCCACGTCCGGTGCGAGAGGAACACCTGAGCCTTCCACTCCAACTTCTCGTCTGAAACCTGCTCGACGTTCTCGACCTTCTTCATGAACTTGGGGAACTCGGAGAACTGGGTCCACTGGTCGTAAGCCACATCGATCGGCACGCCGACCTCGATCTGCTCGACAATGTTGGTGACCTTCAGCTTCTGACCGCCGCCCTTACCGCCTTTGCCGCCCACTGCGTTGGTCAACGACTCAGCAGCGCCCTTTACTGAATCCTTCACCTTGCCCGCGGCGCCGCCGACACCGGCCTTCAGCATGGTCTTGACCGGTGAGGAGTGCCCCTCCTTCCCTGTGACGGCCGACAACAGGCCGCCACCGTTCTCGGCATAGTGGGTCAGGCGACTCGAGGCACCGCTGAGCCGTCCGGATACCGAGTTCACGGCCCGGTCCGTCATCGACCCTGCGAGCCGTTGCAACGACTCCTGCAGTGCACCTGCGCCGTTCGTCGCCTTCGCGTCATGGGCGTTTCGCTTGGTCTGTGTCGCCATGTCGGTCACCTCCCTCGGCGCACCGGCGCGCGCTTCGCGGCAGCGCTGCCGCGCCTTGTCGGTCGGCCCTGCGCCTCGCCATTACTATCAGAACGCGTACGTCGCGCGGGCCGCGTCGCTCGTGCACTGGCCGCGCGGCGTGTGACCCGCCGCGGTGGCGCGTCGTCCGGCTCCTCGTCGGCATCCTCGTCGTCGATGTCGGCGTCGATGTCGGCGTCATCGTCGAGATCCTCGAAGTCGTCGTCACCGAGGTCGTCGTCACCGAGGTCCTCTTCCGCGACGTCCAGTGGCTCGTCGTCGTAGTCGTCCTCGTCGTAGCTGTCGTCGTAGCTGTCATCTCTGGCGGCTTGTCCGCGACCGCCATTGAGCAGACCCGTCGCCGACGTCAAGTCATCAACCGCGGAACCGGCGGTTCGTCCGACCTCCTCGGTCGGCACCACACCCTGCAGTCGATCGTTGAGCGCGTCGACTCGATTGGTCGCCGCAGTCATGGCGGCCGCTCTCGCGGCGGTCAAGACCTCACCGCGAAGTTGACTCGACAGATCGTGAATCTGATCCGAGACCCCCAGCGAGGCCACGCCCTTCGAAAGAAGTTGGCCCGGCCCCGGGAATTTGCCCGTCAGCCCCGCCGCAGCCAGCATCAAGGCGATCCTCATCTTTCGCGTCCTACCCAGGAAGTAGCCGGCGCCCACCGCGAGCGCCACCTTTGGTCCGTTTGCCATGATCGGTTCCTCTCGAATCGAGTTCAATTAGCTCTGTTCGGCACGCGCTGCGGGACGTCGTTGCAAATCCTTTGAAATCACAGCCTTCTGCTACCAAGCGGTTACCCGTCCAGGGCCGTGAACATACACAAATCTCCTGCTCAAAAAAGTTTTTTCGTCGTCGTAAGTTTTGCAAACGACCGCGGGTTGCTACCAATTTGCCGTGATCCACGTCACACCGTTGAAGTGGACGATGTCCTCTTCGCTTAGCTACTTAGCAGTACGAAGAATATCGACGCCTTCGTAAGAATTCGCTGGCGCGGACCGTTAACTTCGTCGCCAGCGGGTACTTCTCCGGCAGCGAGGAACGGTGCCGGAGTGCGACCGCACCGCTTTGCTGCACCGCTCCCACAGAGGAGGTCATCATGCAAGTACTCAATCGCTTGGTCGGTGTGGTGCTCGGAATGCTCGGGGCGGTGCTCGGCGTCCTGCTCAGTGTTGTCGCCGCATTGGTGTGGGTCGTCGGCGGCGTGCTCTGTTTGACGGTCATCTTGATACCGCTCGGCATCCCCGTACTGAAACTAGGTTCACGTCTGTTCAGCCTCGCCGGCGACATGATGCACGTCGGAGGATGAGATGAGACTTCTACGCGGCCTCATCGGCACCTTGTTATGGATAGTCGGAGCGTTGCTCGGGCTCGTAGGCATTTTGCTGTGTCTGACGATCGTCCTGCTTCCCGTCGGTGTGCCGCTCGTGGCCTTCGCGGGAAGGCTGTTGACGCGGGCCGGGTCGTTGCTGCTGCCGCGCGCGGTCGTTCACCCCGTCGCCGAGGCGTCGAAAACCGTCAAGCGCAAGCAGCACAAAGCCATATCCGCTACGTCCGACGTCGGGGCCGACGTTCGCAAGAAGACGCGTGATTCCATCCGGAAGGCGCGCAAGCGCGTGGCGTGAGCCGCCATCCACCCGTTCGGTCGGTAAGCGCAGGGCGCCGGTTAGATTGCGACGATGAATGCCGGCAGGTTCGCCCCGAGCCCCTCGGCGGACCTGCACATCGGCAACCTGCGCACCGCGATCCTGGCCTGGTTGTTCGCTCGCACCACCGGCCGGCGGTTCCTCATGCGCGTCGACGACCTCGACGACCGCACGTTCACCGACGTCGGCCGGCACCAACTCGCAGACCTGGCGGCGATCGGGTTGACGTGGGACCTCGTGGAGTGGCAGTCCGAGCACCCCGAGCGTTACGACGCCGCGATCGCAGAATTGGCCGGCCGCGGCTTGCTCTACGAATGTTATTGCAGCCGAAGGGATATCGCGCAGGCGCCGCGAGCTCCGCATGCGCCGCAGGGGGCTTATCCGGGCACGTGCCGCGACCTCACCGACGCCGAGCGCGCCACGCGCCGGGCCGAGACGGGCCGCCCACCCGCGCTGCGGTTGCGCACCGACGCGATCGTCCACACCGTGCACGACGTCTTGCACGGTGATTACACCGGCATCGTCGACGACTTCGTCGTGCGCCGCGGCGACGGGGTGCCGGCCTACAACCTCGCGGTCGTGGTCGACGACGCGGCCCACGGCGTCGACCAGGTCGTGCGGGGGGATGACCTGTTGCCCTCCTCGCCGCGACAGGCGTATCTGGCCCGGATGCTCGGTTACCCCGAGCCGGTGTACGCCCACGTCGCGCTGGTGCTCAACGAGGACGGCGCGCGGTTGGCCAAACGCGACGGGGCCGTGACTCTGGCCGAGATCGGCGTGCCGCGGGCGCTGGCACAGATCAGCGAGTCGTTGGGCTGGAAGGCTCACGACGTCGAGGGCATGCTCGCCGAGTTCGATCCGGCCGCACTCCCGCGCACACCCTGGATCTATCGACCTGACTAGTACCGGCTACACCCCGTCCAATACCTCACCAGTACCTGGCGAGCGACCGCGTTTGTGCACATATTTGCGGTGTGTTGGCGGACAAACACGGTCGCTCGCGCAAGAAAACAAGAAATGAGTGCACCGAAACCGCCGATCAGGTACTGGTCGAGTAGTAGCGGCCGAGCACCTCGTCGCGCAGCTCGTCGAACTCGCCCACGTCGATGGCCGCGCGGATCCGGTCGACCAGCCGCACCACGAACCGCTCGTTGTGGATCGTGCACAGCGTCGCCGACAGAATCTCCTTGGCCTTGAACAGGTGATGAATGTAGGCCCGGGTGTAATGGACGCAGGTGTAGCAGTCGCACTCGGCGTCGATCGGGGTGAAGTCCCGACGGAACCGGGCGTTGGTGACGTTGAAGCGGCCCGTCGTCGAGTACACCGCCGCGTTGCGGGCGACCCGCGACGGGGACACGCAGTCGAACGTGTCGGCACCCGCGGCGACCGCGTCGAACAGATCGTCGGGCTCGCTGATGCCCAGCAGGTGTCGCGGCTTGTCGACGGGCAGTTCGTCGACCACCCACCCGACGATCGTGGCCAGGTTCTGTTTCTCCAACGCACCGCCGATCCCGTAGCCATCGAACTCCAAACCCCCGGCGGGCCCGTCTGCCGCGCCGATCGACACCAGCCCGCGGGCGGCCTGCCTGCGCAGGTCCTCGTACTGCGCGCCCTGCACGATCCCGAACAACGCCTGCTTCGGCTTGTCCGGTCTCGCGACCTGCAGCCGCCGATGCTCGACCAGGCAGCGCACCGCCCAGTCATGGGTCCGCTGTACTGACCGTTCCTGGTACCCGCGGGTGTTGACCAGCGTGGTCAACTCGTCGAACGCGAAGATGATGTCGGCACCCAGCTGATGCTGGATACCGATCGACACCTCGGGGGTGAACCGGTGGGTGGACCCGTCCAGGTGCGACCGAAACGTCACCCCGTCGTCGTCGACGTCGGCCAGTCGCTCCTTGCCTTCGGCGATGATGTCGTCGGCCTGGATGCGGTCGGTGTCCATCGCGAGCACCTTGCGGAAGCCCGCGCCCAGCGACAACACCTGGAAGCCGCCACTGTCGGTGAACGTCGGGCCCGGCCAGTTCATGAACACCGACAATCCACCGGCCTCGTCGACGATGTTGGGGCCGGGCTGCAGATACAGGTGGTAGGCGTTGGCCAGGAGCGCTTGCGCGCCAAGCTCTTTCATGGTCTCGGGCAGCACCGCCTTGACGGTCGCCTGCGTGCCGACGGGAATGAACGCCGGGGTGTGGATCTCACCGTGCGGGGTGCGGATCACGCCGGTGCGGCCGGCCCGCCCGGGTAGTTCGGCCGTCACGCTGAAGAACGGGGCCTGCGACTCTTTCGGAGCGGAAGATTTCGGCACGGCCACGCCGTAGATTCTGCACTGTGAGAAACCGGTGGGTGCCGACGTGCTGTGCCGCTGCGATGGTGCTGGTCCCGGCGGGATGTTCGAGCCCTCCGGATTACGCGGCGCCGAAGGGCGAGTTGGTCGCGGGCACCGCGCAAATCACGGTCAACGGGAACGACGCCGGGACCACCGACGCGGTGCAGTGCAACACGACGGGATATCTCACCACGATCACCACGGGCGACCAGACATCCGGAGTCACCGCGATGGTCTCCAACCAGGAGGAGCTGACCGTCGAGTCGGTCGGGATCAACAACATCGGCGGATTCACCGGCAGCTACACGGCCGGGGTGGTCGACACGACCGAGACGGCGGACATCGCTGAGATCTCGATGACGGGCCGGACCTACAACATCTCGGGCACGGCCGACGGCTTCAACACCGACAAACCCAGCTTCCGCGCTTCCGGCACTTTCAGCATTCGGGTGTCCTGCTGAGCAGCGTCGCGGCTCTTGATCAATTTCGGTGAAAGTGCGGTTGGTGGGTTCGCCGCGAACCATACTGCTCTAGATGATCCGATCTTGACGGGTCACGACATACAAAGGAGAACAGGGTGAAACGTGGTTTCCTGGTCGCCATCGGCGGCGCGGCGATCGTCATCGCCGGTCTATCCGGCTGTTCGGGTGACAAGAAGTCCGAAACCTACGGTGAGACATCGTCGGCCGCGTCGGCGGAGGGTAAGACCACCGTCACGGTCGACGGTCAAGATCAGGCCGTCCAGGGCACCGTGGTGTGCAGCGACATGGGCGGGAACACGAACATCGCGATCGGCGACGCCACCACCGGCATCGGCGCCGTCGTCAGCTCCGGTGACGAACCGACCGTGCAGTCCGTCGGACTCGGCAACGTCAACGGTGTGACGCTCGGCTACCAGAGCGGCGCGGGCCAGGGCGAGGCCAAGGCCGAGAAGGACGGCAAGACCTACAAGATCACCGGAACCGCGACGGGCGTCGACATGGCCAACCCGCTGCAGCCGGTCAACAAGCCTTTCGAGATCGAGGTCACCTGCCCGTAGCCGGGTCATCGAGCTAGAAAGAAGGCGGCGTCCCGACAGGGGCGCCGCCGCTTTTCATCCGGTGTAGCCGGCGGCCGACTGGCGCAGCTGCCAGATCTGCGCCGGGCACAGCTCGTTGACCGCCTGGTTGATCAGGTAAGCGCCCTGATACTTGTCTGTGGTGTGGAAGTCGGCGGTCACCTGGTCCACGAGCTGGCCGTAGCCCATCTTGCCCGCCACGCGGTCGCATATCGTCCTGCCGTAGCCGATGGCGGCCTCGGCGTTGGGGAAGTTGTATCCCGGTCGCACGTGCACGTTGACCAGGTATGCGACCACGTCGGCGTTGGCTGTCGGAGCGGAGATCATCGCGGCCGCACCCGCGGCCGCGGCCAGGGTAACCATCACCGGCTTCATGGCTTAAGAGCCTATTCCGTGTCCGCCGTCGATGCGGGGCACTTAGGCTAGCCACCTATGAGGCTCATGGCTGCTGCTGCGCTCGCGTGTGGATTCGTCGCCGCACCGCTGATGACCGCCGCGAATGCGCCGGCGTCGCCGGGCTACTGCGACGGCGCTGACTGTGTGCCGTACGTCGACCGGACCGCGGTCGAGGGCACGCAATGTGTGCAGAACACCCGCTACAACTTCGGTATCGACGCGTCGGGCAACACGCTGGCGTGCAACTCGCGCAGGACCTGGGTCTCGTCGCCGCCATTGGTCGGCATCCGCACCAACCGTCTGCCGTGCGGTGACGCGACCGGGGTGGCCCAGTCCCCCGACGGCGTTCCGCTCAGCTGCCTGGACGGTGCGTGGACGCCCGACTACCGGGTGATCTTCTACGGCTGACGCGCGCGTCAGTACCCCCCCGGGACGTGGCCGGAAGCGGCCGTGTTGCGCCCTCGCATCGTCTTCCCGGATGTGATCTGCGCCTCGCTATTGTTTTGAGACCCAACGCGTTGCGTGGCGAAGGTGACGAATGGGGTCAAGCTGGGTACAACCACGGGCGTGGTGATCGATGTGCGTCTGCGGCCGGCAGACCCCCTGAGAATCGAGGTGCCGGCCACCGCGGATCGACTGGCACAGATTCGCCGCGATCTTCTCGGGTGGATGGAACCGATCGGCGTGCCCGACGCCGTGGGCGCCGATATCGTGCTCGCGGTCAACGAGGCCGCCACCAACTGCGTCGAACACGCCTACCGGGACTGTCCCGACGGTGTGATGGTCGTCGAAGCGAGCGCCGAGGAGGGGCGGATCGTGGTCTGTGTGTCCGATCACGGCCAGTGGCGAACCCCCAGCACCGAGCCGACCACGCGCGGCCGCGGCCTGCCGATCATCCGCGCGGTGGGCGACGGCGTGGATGTCTGTCCATCCGCGTCGGGCACCACCGTGCGCATCGACTTCGACGTGACCGAAGCCGAGCGCCGGTCAGGAATTGGGTAGCCGAACCACCTGAACGAAGAACTCGTCGATCTGGCGGACGGCGTTCATGAACTGGTCGAGATCGACGGGCTTGGTGACATAGGCGTTGGCGTGCAGTTTGTAGCTGCGCAGGATGTCTTCCTCGGCCGACGAGGTCGTGAGCACCACCACGGGGATGTGGCTGAGTTCGGCGTCGGATTTGATCTGCTCGAGCAACTGCCTGCCGTCGTATTTCGGCAGGTTCAAGTCGAGCAGGATCAGGTCGGGCCGCGGCGCGTCCGCATACTTGCCTCGGCGGTAGAGGAAGTCAAGCCCCTCCTCACCGTCGTGCGCGACGTGCAGGGTGTTCTTGATCTTGTTGTGCTCGAACGCTTCTCGGGTGATCAGTTCGTCACCCGGGTCATCCTCGACGAGAAGCACGTCGATAGCCCGGCCGTCCAGTGTCATGCAGTTGATCCTTCCATCTCGGCCGCGACCGGTTCATCGACGACGCAGGGAATGGTGAAGCGGAACCTGGTGCCCTCGGTGTGGCCGGTGTCGATCCAGATGTTACCGCCGTGGTGCTCGACGATCTTCTTGCACAGTGCGAGGCCGATGCCCGTCCCCGTGTAGACCTCGCGGCCGTGCAGCCGCTGGAAGATCACGAAGACCTTCTCGGCGAACTCCTCGGGGATGCCGATCCCGTTGTCGGTGACCGTGAAGACCCACGAGCCCTCACGTGTGCCGTCACCGACCGCGCAGTCGATGACGATTCGCGGTCTCGCGTCGGGTCTGCGGAACTTCACCGCGTTGCCGATCAGGTTCTGCCACAGCATCGTCAGCAGGGTCGGGTCGCCCTTGACGGTGGGCAGCGGCTCTCCGGTGCGAACCACTTCGGCACCCGACTCCTCGATCGAGGTGGCCAGGTTGTCGATCGCGTCGGCCAGCAGGGCATCGAGGTCGACGTCGGCTTCGGCTGCGCCGAGCCGGCCGACGCGGGAGAACGTGAGCAGGTCGTTGATCAGCACCTGCATGCGCTTGGCACCGTCGACGGCGAAGCGGATGTACTCGACGCCACGCTCGTCGAGCTTGTCGCCGTAGCGCTTCTCGATCAGCTGGCAGAACGAGGCCACCTTGCGCAGTGGTTCCTGCAGATCGTGCGACGCGACATAGGCGAACTGTTCGAGTTCGGCGTTCGACCGCTGCAACTCCAGTGCCTGCTCGCCGAGTTGCTCCCTGGCCGAGCGCGACGCCGCCAGTTCGTCGACTATTCGCTGCCGCATGTCCTCCACATCCGACGCGATCGCCTGGATGTCACGCGGGCCCCGCACTGAGATCTTCTCGTCGAAGTTGCCCTCGGTGATCCGGCGGCACGACTCGGCGAGCCTCTCCAGCGGACGCGTGACGGCCTTGCGGACCAGTACGGCAAGCACGATCCCTACGACGAGCAGCGCCACGACGATCGCGCTCAAGAAGGTGTCGCGCCATTTCTGCATTGCGACAAGCTGGTCGACGGCGTTCTGCCGGGCCTGTGCCAGGTCGCGGTTCTGCTGGTCGAACAACACGCGCAGCGCGTCGAACGCGGCTTTGCCGCGTTCGGCCGTGGTGGCGTCCAGAACCTTGGGCACTCCGGGCGTCACCGAGGCGATCAGCGGGTCCGCATACGACGTGCGCCATGCAGCGGCGGCCCGTTCGATCGCCTGCAGATCGTCGATCAACTCCTGGCGGTGGCCGATACCCTCGCGGACCCGCCGCGCGGCGTCGCTCTCTGCTTGCTGTCCGGCGAAGTACGGCTCGAGGAACTGCCGATCGGCGGCGATGGCGTATCCGCGGATGGCCGTCTCCTGGTCCCGAAGGGCGGCCTGCAGTTGATAGGCCGCCACCCGGGCGGGCTGGATGCCCAGGTTCAATTCGCGCGAGACGTCGTCGGTCCGGTTCAACAGCAGCGCACCGGCGATCGCGCCCGCGACGACCACTATGCCCATCAGCGACAGCAGCAGGTTCTGCCAGCCCTGGACCGTCAGGCGCGCTCTCATCCGGCGGCTGTCCGCTCCACCCGTACAACGGCGATGTCGTCGCTGATCCCGCCGACCGACTGGGCGCGGCGCTCGACGTCGTCGATCAGCGCGGTGACGAACTCGCGACCGGGAAGGTGCGCGTAACCCCTGGCGACTTCGAGTAGACCGGCCTCACCGAGGCGTTCGGTTCCGCGACCGGAGCGTCCCTCAAACAGCCCGTCGGTCAGCAGCACCAGTCCGTACCCGGGGGGCAGTTCGAAGACGTTCAGCGGCCACTCGTTGCCGTAGAGGCCCAGCGCGGGGCCCACCTGGGGTTCGAGCCATTCCACGGTGTTCGGTCCGTGCAGCAACATGCCCGGATGACCGGCCGAGACGACGTTGAAGGAGAGGTTGTCGGTCGACATCGCGACGCTGATCACCGTCGCGAAGATGCTCGAGCCGGGCCGTTCGGTGCTCAAAATCCGTTCCAGTTGGCGCATGCGCTCGTTGCCCCGCAACCCGGCGAATGTCAACGCGCGCCAGCCGATCCTCAGCGCGACGCCGAGCGCGGCCTCGTCGGGCCCGTGGCCGGCCACGTCACCCACCATGACGTGCACGGTGCGATCGGGCGTCTGGACGAAGTCGTAGAAGTCGCCGCCGAGCAGGGCGTGCTGCCTACTGGGCCGGTATTCGGCGACGATGTCGACCCCGGGTTGTTCCAGAAGCAGCGGCGACGGCAGCAGTCCCCGCTCGAGGCGAGCGTTCTCCATGGCACGCAATTCGCTGGCGTGCAGTTCCACCGAGGTCAGCTCGGCGCGTTTGCGTTCGACCGCGTAAAGCAGTGCCCGGCGCAACGTCTCCGGTTCGACACGGCCCTTGACGAGGTAGTCCTGGGCGCCGGCGGCGACGGCGGAAATGCCGAAGTGCTCGTCGTTGAGCCCGGTCAACACGACGATGGGCATCGTGATGTCGCGCCTGGCGACCCGGTCGAGCGCCTTGATGCCGTCGGCGTCGGGAAGGTTCAGGTCGAGCAGCACGCAGTCGGGACGGAAAAGCTCCAGGTGTTGTTCGGCGTCCTCCATCGACGGGGCCCACGTGACGCTGATGTCGGCGTCGGCGTCGGCGATCAACTCCTCGACCAGGATCGCGTCACCGCGGTCATCCTCGATGAGCAGCACCGAAAACGGGCGCAGGGCAGCACCACCGCCGGCCGAGGCTGAGGGGTCCTGGTCGTGAAGCGCGCGCATATACCAATTCTCTCGGGTTGGTCACCGCGGTCGCCTCGACCTCTGCTTCAGTGACAAATCGTGACAATAGCGTCCTGGAACGATGTGTATCCGCCCTACCGCTACGACGCTCTCACCCTAACGTGCGGGCTCTCAAGGCAGCCATCCTGCGGGTCGATCGGCAGAGAGACGCGATCGATGAGGGACATCAGGTTCTTTGGCGGTGGCGGAGGGATTTGAACCCTCGGACGGGGGTTACCCGTCACACGCTTTCGAGGCGTGCTCCTTAGGCCGCTCGGACACGCCACCGTGTGGCAGCTTACCGGGCGCACGCCGGTCTACTCCAATCGCTGCCGGGAGAAGAACGCCTCCAGCGGCGCCGCGCACTCGTCCGCCAGCACGCCGCCGCGCACCTGCGGGCGGTGTGTCAGCCGCCGATCGCGGACCACATCCCACAACGATCCGACGGCGCCCGTCTTGGGTTCCCATGCCCCGAACACCACTCGCGCGACGCGCGCCATCACCAGCGCGCCCGCGCACATGGTGCAGGGTTCGACGGTGACCGCCAACGTGGTTCCCTCCAACCGCCAACCGTCGCCGAGAACCGCCGCGGCGGCCCGGATCGCGAGGATCTCGGCGTGTGCGGTCGGGTCGCCGAGAGCTTCGCGCATATTGACGGCCCGGGCCAGCTCGGTGCCGTCAGCTGAGACGACGACCGCCCCGATCGGCACGTCGCGCGGACCCGCGGTGCGGGCAGCCGCGAGGGCAGCGCGAATCAGCGCCTCATCGTCGAGGGTCATCGGGGATCGTGCGCAATCACCGACCCATACGGTCGAGTACGGCCGACAACTCGTCGGCGAAGCCCATCTCGCGCGCGATCCGGCCCAGCTGTTCGTCGGCGTAGAGGTCGGATTCGTCGAGAATGACGCCGAGCACCCCCTCGGGCAGCCCGATGTCGGAAAGCAGACCCAAGTCGCCCTCTTCGAACGGTTCGGCCTCCTCGAGTTCCTCGGGCTCGATGTCCGCGTCGAGCATCTCCAACGCCTCCGCGGCGATGTCGTAGTCCAGCGCGGCGGTGGCATCCGACAGGAACAGCCGTGCGCCCGCCGGGGCGGGGCGCACGATCATGAAGAACTCGTCGTCGATGTCCAGCAGCCCGAATACCGCTCCCGCGCTGCGGATTTCGCGCAACTCGGTCTCGGCGGCGGCGAGGCTGGTCAGGGCCGCCCTGTGCAGCGGCGCGCATCGCCACTTGCCGTCCTCACGGACGACAGCAACGCCGAAGCCGTCAGGAGTGTCCGTGGACTGCTCCCGCGCTTGTGCACGCTGTGCTCCCATGTCGGCCTACGGTAGTCGCCGACCATGCCCTTGACCAGCAGTCGGCACCGAGCCTGACGTCGGTCAATGACGCTTCATATGCCAACCTTGGAAGGTGACCAACACACCGGTTTGCGTGCTCGGCCTCGGGCTGATCGGCGGCTCGGTCATGCGCGCCGCGGACGCCGCCGGGCGGGAGGTGTTCGGCTACAACCGCTCGCTGGAAGGCGTTCAGGCGGCCACCACCGACGGGTTCGACGCCACCGAAGACCTCGACGCCGTGCTGAGGCGGGCTGCGGCCGACAATGCACTGATCGTGCTGGCGGTGCCGGTGCCTGCGCTGGGCCAGATGCTCGGCCACGTCCGCGAAACGGCTCCGGACTGTCCGCTGACGGACGTGATAAGTGTGAAAAGTGCTGTCCTGCAAGAGGTTCAGGCGTATGGGCTGCTGGAGCGCTTCGTCGGTGGTCACCCGATGGCGGGCACCGCGCACTCGGGTTGGGCGGCGGGCAACGCCCGGTTGTTCGTCGGCGCGCCGTGGGTCGTCAGCGTGGACGATCATGTCGATCCGCAGGTCTGGACGCTGGTCATGAATCTGGCTCTGGATTGCGGCGCGGTCGTCGTCCCGGCCCGTTCCGATGAACACGATGCGGCCGCCGCGACGATCTCTCATCTGCCCCACCTGCTGGCCGAGGCGCTGGCGGCCACCGCCGGCGAGGTCCCGCTGGCGTTCGCCCTTGCGGCTGGGTCCTTCCGCGACGGCACCCGCGTCGCGGCCACCGCGCCGGACCTGGTCCGGGCGATGTGCGAAGCCAACGCCGACGAACTGCTGCCGGTGTTGGACCGCACGTTGGAACTGCTCAGCCGCGCGCGCGATGCGCTCGCGGAACACAAGCCGCTGACCGAACTGGTCGACTCCGGGCACGCCGCCCGGATTCGCTACGACAACTTCGGCAGGCCGGAGATCGTCACGATCGTCGTCGGCGAAGAGCGGTGGCGCGAGGAACTGGCCGCGGCCGGCCGCGCCGGTGGGGTGATCAGATCCGCTCTGCCAACCCTGGGTAGTCGAGGATGAACCCGTCTTCGTCGACGCTGATCGTGGTGTCGGCGACGGGTGTGTGCAACTTGATGCCGTCTTCGGCGCTGCTGTAGCTGATCACCGCCGTCTCGACCGACAGGTCCGGCACTCGCACGTACACCACCGGACAGCTGATCGAATCCGACCGTTGATACAGCCCGGTACGCCGAATCGGCAGTGCGTTGAAGAACGGGCTGAAGATGACGTCGACGTCCAGCGCGCCGTCGTACGCGGCGCGGCGCGACTCCCCGGTGTGCTGCTGAACCAGCCACATGTTCTCGTCGTCGCGGGCGATCGACAGCTGCCGTTCCCGCTCGGCGAGTGTGACGGTCATCGACAGCCGTTTGGTGGCGCCGGCCTCGTCGGTCACCAAGTCATAGGAAGCGGAGAACGCCGGGTGAAAAGGCGTCGCGGCGGCCACGATCCTGCCGTACGCCTTGATGCGTTTGGCCGACACATGCACCCGGACCGATTCCATCCGCGGGACGTCGTGTGCCCGCCACGTCAGGATCGCCGGCCATGTCTTTTCGGAGCCGCCTGCTTCACTCACCCCTATACCGTATGCGAAGGGTCCCCTTGTTCGTAACCGTGCTTCGTCGTTGCTTTTTCGGGCGCGCTGTGACGTTGCGCGGCCTGGTTTCGTAAGTGAGTTGCTCCCCACGAGCCACCGCAGGTTGGGCTCATCGGGAACCGCGAGAACCGTTGCCACCAGACGAGCCGCCGGTGCCGGCGCCGCGGCTTCGAGTCTTGATTCGACCGTCCACGTCAAATGCGGTTTGCCGCGGGCGGGAAAGGGCAAAGATGGACCTATGAGCACCGATCCGCATGGGGCGTCAGCGCACAACGAGCCGGAACCCTACGGTCCGCCCAACCCCGGGCCACCGGTTCCGCCGACGGACGGCGAGATGGCCGATCGTACGTCCCCGTCGGTGAAGAAGGTCCATTTCACCCGCGCGGCCGCGCTGTGGTCGGCGGTGATCGCAGGTTTCCTCATCCTCATCCTGCTGCTGATATTCATCGCGCAGAACACCGAGTCGACCGAGTTCGCCTTCCTCGGGTGGCACTGGTACATGCCGCGGGGTGTGGCGATCCTGTTCGCTGCGGTGTGCGGCGGCCTGATCACGGCGCTGGCCGGAGCAGCGCGCATGGTCCAACTGCGCCGCGCCGCCAAGAAGAACTACAAAGCCGCCCTGCGTTAGCGCAGCGACTCGAGCCCGGCGGCGACCAACGGAGCGACCGCGTCGTCGACCATGGTGACGAAGTCGGACGGCGCACCGCCCACCCGGCCGCGGTAGGCAATGCCCGCCGCGATGATCGCCAGCTTGAAGTACGCCAGGCCCATGTAGAAATCCCAGTGATCCAGCGGCTGACCCGAGGCCACCGAATACCGTTGCGCCAGTTCGTCTTCCGGGGGAATCAGTGGTGACGCCCAGGCCGCGTCGGCATGCACCAGGTTGAACATGGGGTGGCGGTACACGCACATCAGGGCGGCGTCGCTGATCGGATCGCCCAGGGTCGACATCTCCCAGTCCAGCACCGCCAGCACCTTGGTCCCGTCGGTGGCGTCGAGCATCGTGTTGTCGATGCGGTAGTCGCCGTGCACGATCGCGCTGCGGCTCTGCGGCGGGATCGTCTCTGCGAGCGCCGTGTGAAGCCGCTTGACGTCGTCATCGCGTTCGTCCCCACCATTGATGTCGCGGCGCACCAACTCCCACTGTCCACCCCAGCGCTTGACTTGGCGCTCGAGATATCCGGTGGGCTTTCCGAAGTCGCCGAGGCCGACCTCCTCGGGGTCCAGGGCGTGCAGGTCGGCGAGCACCTTGATCAACGCGTCGACGCAGGCTTCGATGTCGGCCTGGTCGCCGAGCGCCTCGAGTTCGGAGGTGTGACGGATCACCCGCCCTTCGACATACTCGACCATCTGGAACGGCGCGCCGAGCACCGAGTCGTCGTTGCGCATGGTCACCGCTCGGGGGACTGGCACGGCGGTGTTCTGCAACGCCGAGATCACCTTGTACTCGCGGGCCATGTCGTGCGCCGACGGTGTCAACCCGTGCAGCGGGGGCCTGCGCAGCACCCACTTCGATCGGTCGTCGCACACCAGGAAGGTCAGATTGGAGCGGCCGCCGGAGATCAACTCGGCGCGCAGGTCACCGGAGCGGGCGATGCCCTCCGAACGCAGATGACGGTCGAGGGCGTCGAGGTCGAGCCCCTCCAGGGACGTCGGCGGTGAAGTCACGGAATCTGTCTACCACTGCTGATTTCTGGGCAGCAGGTCCCATACGTGCTCGGTGGAGTTGACGCCGGCGACGAAGAACGTCTTACGCGACGACGAGTACAGCAGCCGGGTGATGCCGGCGTAGTCGACCTGCACGCACAGCAGGCGCTCGGTGCCCATGACGTCGTGAACCAGGGCGTTGATGACGCCGCCGTGGCTGAACAGCGCGACGGTGTCCTCCCGTTCGGCGGCCTTGACGATGTCGTCCACCCCGGCCTTGACCCGGTCGACGAACGCCGACTTGTCGACGCCGCTGGGCAGCTCACCGTTGGCGAGGCGTCGCATGTCCTCTTCGGAGATCTCTTCGACCGGTGTGTAGTGCGAGAGGTCGCGGTCGTATTCGGCCAGCCGGTCATCGATGTCGATCGACAGGCCGAGCGCCTCTGCGACCGGCTCGGCGGTCTGGATCGCGCGCTTCTGCGGGCTGCTGACCAACCGCGTGATCGGGAACCGCGCCAACGCGTCGGGCAGACGCTTGGCCTGTTCGATGCCCTCTTCGGAGAGGTCGGGGTCGGAGCCCTGCCCCGGCTCGCTGCGGAGCGGCAGAGCATGTCGAATGATGAGCAACTGCACCGTGCCACCATATGGCCCATGGGTACCGACAAGGATTTCGCCGCCGAGCTCTTCGATCTTTCCGACCGCGTCGTGCTGGTCACCGGCGGAAGCCGCGGGCTGGGCAAGGAGATGGCTTTCGCCGCCGCGCGGTGTGGCGCCGACGTGGTGATCGCCAGCCGCAAGTACGAGTCCTGTGTGGCGACGGCCGAGGAGATCACCGCCGCGACCGGCCGTGCTGCGCTGCCCTACCAGGTGCACGTCGGGCACTGGGATGAGCTCGACGGGTTGGTCGATGCGGCCTACGAGCGGTTCGGCAAGGTCGACGTGCTCATCAACAACGCGGGGATGTCGCCGCTTTACGAGTCGCTGCCCGCCGTCACGGAGAAGCTTTTCGACTCGGTGATCAACCTCAACCTGAAGGGTCCGTTCCGGTTGTCCGCGCTGATCGGTGAACGCATGGTCGTCGACGGTGGGGGATCGATCATCAACGTGAGCTCGAGTGGTTCGCGCCGCCCCCGCCCCGAGCAGCTGCCCTATTCAGCGGCCAAGGCGGGGCTCAACGCGCTGACCGAGGGGCTGGCCCTGGCCTACGGCCCGACGGTGCGGGTAAACACGCTGATGCCGGGTCCGTTCCTCACCGACATCAGCAAGGCGTGGGACATCCCAGCGACGCAGAAGGGTGCGCAGCACTTCGCGTTGCAACGTCTCGGCGAGCCGCCCGAGATCGTCGGCGCCGCACTGTATTTGATGTCGGACGCGTCGAGCTACACGTCGGGTTCGATCATCCGCGTCGACGGCGGCATACCTTAGGGGCGAAACCACTAGGGCGTGACGATGTTGAAGGCCGGGTCGGGGCGGTCCAACACCGCGATCAACGACTGCAGCGCGCCGGTGTCGCCGGAGACGTCGAGTCCGGGTGAGCTGTCGTCGCCCGCCGCCAGCGCGAGCAGGCGCAGCTTGCCGGCCACTTCGACGGTCGCCTGGGCGGACGCCTCGTCGGCGGCCACCTTGCGGTGCACCAGCACGCCGTTGCGCAGCGTCAACCGGTAATTGGTGGCGGTGTCGAGGAAGGTGATGTCGACGGAGATGTCGAGATCCCACGCGCGCGGCCCGTTCACGGTGATCGCGAGCGCGTCGAAGATCCGTTCGGGCGCCAGTTGCATCACCATCGACGTCGACGCGGTCTGGGTGGGCGTGCCGAAATTGCCTTCGCGAAGTTCAGTCGCTCCGGAGAGAAAGAAGTTGCGCCACACCGCGTTCTCCGCGCCATAGGCGAGCTGTTCGAATGTGTCGGCGTAGAGTTCGCGAGCGGCGTTGTGGCTCTCGTCGGTGAACGTGGCATGGTCCAGAAGCGTTGCAGCCCAACGGTAGTCACCTTGCTCGAAGGCCTCGCGCGCTATCTCGACCACGCGGTCCAGGCCTCCCATCGCGTCGACATAGCGAGGGCCGGCGGCTTCGGGTGGATGCGCCCACAGTCGTCCCGGGTTGCCGTCGAACCAGCCCATGTAGCGCTGATACACGGCCTTGACATTGTGGCTGACCGACCCGTAGTAGCCGTGTGCGTGCCATGCCTTCTGTAACGCCGGCGGAAGTGCGAAGTCCTCGGCGATCTCGATACCGGTGAAGCCCTGGTTCAGCTGGCGCAGCGTCTGGTCATGGAGATACGCGTACAGATCCCGTTGCAGCGACAGGTATTCGACGATGCGGTCCCTGCCCCAGGTGGGCCAGTGATGAGACGCGAACACGACGTCGGTGCGGTCGGCGAACGTGTCGATCGCCTCCGTCAGGTAGCCGGCCCAACCGTGCGGATCACGCACCAGCGCACCCCGCAGCGTCAACAGGTTGTGCAGGTTGTGAGTGGCGTTCTCGGCCATGCACAGCGCGCGGAACTTCGGGAAGTAGAAGTGCATCTCGGCGGGCGCCTCGGTGCCCGGCGCCATCTGGAACTCGATCTCGATGCCGTCGACCGTGTGCGTCTCGCCGGTCTGTCGGATGTCCACCGTCGGAACGATCAGCGCCACTTCACCCGTCGACGTCACCTGTCCCAGACCGCATCCCACCTGCCCCTGTGGTCCGCGCGGCAGCAGCGCGCCGTACATGTAGCTCGCTCGGCGCCCCATGGCGGTGCCCGCATACACGTTCTCCTGCACGGCGTGTTCGGTGAAGTGTTCGGGCGCGAAGATCGCGACCCTGCCCGCGTCGACGTCGGCCTGAGAGGTGACGCCTAGGACGCCCCCGAAATGGTCGACGTGGCTGTGGGTGTAGATAACCGCTGTGACGGCACGATCACCCCGGTGTTCGCGGTACAGCGCCAGCGCCGCCGCCGCGGTCTCCGTGGAGATCAGTGGGTCGATGACGATCACGCCGGTGTCACCCTCGACGAACGTGATGTTGGACAGGTCGAATCCGCGCACCTGGTAGATGCCCTCGATCACTTCGTAGAGGCCTTGTTTGGCGCACAGCCGACTCTGCCGCCACAGGCTGGGGTGCACCGAGGGCGGGGCATCCGCATCGAGAAACGAGTACGCGTCGTTGTCCCAGACCACCCGGCCGTCGGCCGCCGTGATCTCACAGGGATCCAGCGCCGCGATGAAGCCGCGGTCGGCATCCTCGAAGTCTGTCGTGTCGTCGAACGGCAACGCCGTGAGGTGCTCGCGGTGTGCGGACTCGATGACGGCGGTGGGCGGCTTCTGCTGCATGGCGACACGATATTCACCTTCGCGCCGGCGCGGAGCTGGTTCACTGACCCCCATGGAGTACGCCGCGTGGTGACCGATAGTCGTGCGATCAACCCTGGTGCTCGGCCAGCCACCGATCGGCCCGGCGTCTCGAAGCACGCGAGAGCCACGCGTCCTGGATGAGTTCGGTCAGCTCGACCTTCCCGATCTCCCGTAATCGGCTGGCGCGCACCAGAACCGAAGGATGGCCCTCGAAGCGGTCGGTGGTGAAGAACGGGGAGTGGGGATCTTGAACCAGCGCCAGCTTGTCCATCTCCGATTCCACCCAGATCATGATCACGTCGGCGTAGCGTTCCCCGGTCTTCGGATCCTCGGCGTCGGGCTGGGGCGTGCGGAAGAACACAAACGATTTTCCGCCCACTTGGTAGATCGGGTTGCCCTTCGGGCCCTCGATGCGCTTGACGTGCGGCATCGACGAGGCGATCTCGTGGACGTCGGCGATCCGCGCCGGCCGGTCACGCATGGCGGTCCAGGGCATGCAGGATGACGTCGGCGAGGGTGCCGTTGTGCACCGTTGCGGTCATGTACGTGCAGTGGGGCTGGCGTCGCCGGTCGGTTGGCGAGCCCGGATTCAAAAGTCGCAGACCGGTTTTCGTGGTCGTATCCCATGGGATGTGACTGTGGCCGAACACCAGCACGTCGGTGCCGGGATAGGCCTTGGCCATGCGCGCTTCACGACCGGTCGCCGCGCCGGTCTCGTGGACGACGGTGAAGCGCAGCCCGGCGAGTGTGACGTCGGCTCGCTCGGGCAGTCGGCGGCGCAGTTCGGCGCCGTCGTTGTTGCCCCAGCATGCGACCAGGCGCTTGGCACGCGCCTCGAGCGCGTCGAGCAGCGGCGGTTCCACCCAGTCGCCTGCGTGCACGACGACGTCGGCGTCCGCCACTTCCTCCCACACACGGGCGGGCAGGTCCTTGGCGCGCTTGGGAACGTGAGTATCGGCGATCAGCAACAGCCGCACTGTTCCCAATCTAGCCAATGCCCCCGCCCGCGGCTGGCGTCAGCCCTCGGGGCTCGGTGACAGGCCGGCCTCCGACTGGTCGCGTTTGCGCTGCGCGAGGTGGCGGTCCTCATCGGCGGCCTCGCGGTGGCGGGCCGATGACTCCTCGTTCACTTCGGGGGCGGGCATGCCGCGGCGGATCGAGTCCTGTTGTGTGTCGGCGAGTTCGTCGTGTCGCTTCGCGGATCGCTCGAAGCTCTTGGCTGCGGACAGCCCAACGTGCGCCGCGCGCTCGCGGGCCCGGGCGGCCCGTCGCTCGGCTTCGTGTACCTCGTCGAGGGCGTGGCTTTGTTGCGGTGGTTCACGATCGGTGGCCATGACGCACTGAATACCCGCCTGGCCGACACTTACCAGAATCGAAAGCGCGCGCCCGAAGGGATTCGAACCGTTACCGCGAGGGCGGACGAAGTGCCGCAACCTGCTGGCAGCCGCCTGATCGCTCAGGCGACGTTGCCCTCAAGGGGCTTCCCGTGGCGGTACCCACGGCCATGACGACCGCCGTTTTGTGGGTTTCCAGCGGGCTCGTTTTTCGTCGCCCCGCAACTCGGGGAGGACGCGTCGTCAGCAATCCGGTACGCAACGGCAGCCAGGTTGCGGGCGGCATTTTGATCTCGATCCATCGACATTCCGCATGCATCGCAAGAAAACACCCATTGGGACGGACGCAGATTGGCTTTCACCGCGCCGCATCCCGCACATGTCTTTGAGCTTGGATAGAACCGGTCAGCAATGAGCAAGCTGCCGCCCCTCCAGCAAGTCTTGTACTTCAACTGTCGTCGCAATTCACTCCAGCCCGCGGCAGATATCCCGCGCGCCAAGTGCGGATTACGGAGCATGCCCGCGATGTTCAGGTCTTCGACCACGACGGTTTCGAAGCGCTCCGCAAGACGCGTGGTCAATCGATGCAAAGTCTCGGTCCGATGGTTCGCTATCCGAGCGTGCTGGCGATCAACCTCTGCAGCTGCACGAATCCAACGTCGAGAGGGAGTTGTCCCCGTACGTCGGTCCGGACCGACCCGCCTTGCAGCCCTACGCTGCAACCGGCGCAGCCTCTTCAGTGAGGTTTCGTATCGCGCCGGGTTCGGAACAACCCCGTTAGCATCGGAGAGGCCGGGGACCGGGGTCGACAAGACCGCTAGATTGCGGATGCCCAAGTCCACACCGACGACGTGATGCGGCCGGACGTCAAGCGCCGGAGAGTCGTAAACCTCGACGGAGAACGACACGAACCACCGACCGCGGGTGAAGGTAACAGTCGCTGATCTGATCCGCGCCGATCCTCGGTCGACGCGTCGAGCGAGTTTTCGAGTTGACTCGTGGGTGCGCACCTTCCCGATGCGGGGCAGTTTGACGTGTCGCCGGTCTGAATTGATGAGACCGAAGACGCCAGTGGTGAATCGGCACGACAGGTGGCTCTTCTTGGTCTTGAATCTAGGGAATCGCGTCGGTCGGCCTCGTCGATCACCTGATTGAGACGCTACCCAATTCCTCAATGCTGTCGCGAGGTTGGCCAAGCCGGAGGAGTACGCCTCCTTCGAGTTCTCCTGCCACCAAGGCGCGATCTCGCTCTTGACGCTGTTCCAGGTTTTGCGCAGGGAGTACGCCGACCAATTCAGCGCCGGGGTCAGTTCTTGGTCGGAAAGTCCGTAAGTGCGTTCTGCCGCGCGCTGTTCCAGATTCGCTTTGACGAGGCGCAAACCCCAGTTGTACGCGAAGCGCTGCGCGCCGCAGTGTGATCGCAACTGCTCTTCCTGCAGCGGCGTGGGCTCGAGCGCGAATCGGTACGCGCGAATATGCGGCTTGTCTGAACGGTGGTCGGCGTAATCGACCTCTCCAGCCGACTTGTCACTGCTCATGAGGCGGAGTCTCCCATGGAGGTCCGACATCTTCGGGATCGTCGGCTCGCGACATTCCCGTTGCGCGCCCGGAGAGACTCGAACTCCCAACCTTCTGATCCGTAGTCAGATGCTCTATCCGTTGAGCTACGGGCGCAGGTCGATCTTCAGTTGTCGGCTGAGGATCAGCCGCGGCGGAGGCGAGAGGATTTGAACCTCCGGTCGCCTTTAAGGGCGACAACTCATTAGCAGTGAGCCCCATTCGGCCGCTCTGGCACGCCTCCTGACGATTACCGCCGATCCGACAGCGTACACATGGGCCGCCGCGCGAGGCAAAGCGCATTCGGCCGACCCATAAACTGGTCCGGTGACCGTCCGGCTGCGCCCCGAACTGGCTGATCTGCCCGCCTACACCCCCGGTAGGACGGTTCCCGGAGCGATCAAGATCGCCAGCAACGAGACCGTGCATCCCCCGCTGCCGAGCGTGCGCGCCGCGATCGAGGACGCCGTCGGCAACGTCAACCGCTACCCCGACAACGGCTACGTCGAACTGCGCGAGCGGCTCGCCAAGCACGTCAACTTCGCCCCCGAACACATTTCGGTGGGCTGCGGGTCGGTCAGCCTGTGTCAGCAGTTGATCCAGATCACCTCGACCGTCGGAGACGAGGTGCTGTTCGGTTGGCGCAGCTTCGAGATCTACCCGCTGCAGGTGCGAACGGCGGGGGCCACGCCCGTGCCGGTGTCGCTGACCGACCACACTCACGACCTCGACGCCATGCTTGCCGCGATCACCGACCGCACCCGGCTGATCTTCGTCTGCAATCCGAACAACCCGACGGGCACCGTCGTCGCACCCGACGCGCTCGCCCGTTTCGTCGCCGCGGTGCCGCCGCACATCGCGATCGCGCTCGACGAGGCCTACGTCGAGTACATTCGCGAGCCGATGGTTCCCGACAGCCTGGCCTTGGTCCGCGCCCATCCGAACCTCGTTGTGCTACGGACGTTTTCGAAGGCCTACGGGCTGGCCGGTCTGCGGGTCGGATACGCGGTGGGCGACCCGGATCTGATCACCGCGATCGGCAAGGTGTACGTACCGTTCACCACGACCAGCGTCTCGCAGGCCGCTGCGATCGCTTCCCTGGACGCCGCCGACGAACTGCTCGAGCGCACCGACGACGTCGTCGCCGAACGCACCCGGGTCACCGCGGCACTGCGCGACGCGGGCTACACCGTGCCCGAGTCGCAGGCCAACTTCGTCTGGCTCCCCTTGCCCGGGCGGGCCCAGCGGTTCGCCGAGGCGTCGGCGGACAACCGCATCATCGTGCGGCCCTACGGTGACGACGGCGTGCGCGTCACCGTGGCCGCGACGTACGAGAACGACGCGTTCCTCGATTTCGCCCGCCGATGGATAGGACAGACATGAGCGACGCCCGCGAGACCTTCACCGAACTCAAGGAGCGCACCGGCACCATCTCCGACTCCGAGCTCGACGACTTCTGGGCCAAGCTTGCTCCCGCCACCATCGACTTCATGATCGGCGAGTGGCAGGGCGGCGAGTTCCATACCGGCCACAAGGCCAACGGATTCATGGAGCGCCTCAACTGGTTCGGCAAGACCTTCGTGTCGGCGACCGACGCCAAACCGCTGGTGTGCCTGGACGCCGACGGCAACAAGTTCTCCAACACCGAGGCGATGAAGGGTGAGGCCAGCCTCTGGATGGAGGAGTTCCGCGGCGAGGTGACCGCCTCGATGGTCTACGACGGCGCCCCCGTCCACGACCACTTCAAGGTCGTCGACGAGAACGCCGTCGTCGGGATCATGAACGGCAAGGGCGCGCTCGACGGCACCCGGCACCTGTACTTCTACCTCGAGCGGGTGTAGCGCTCGCGAGATCAACACCAGGGTCGTCAGGATGGGCGATCCACGACCCTGGTGTACGCCTCGCGAAGTGGCTAAGCCTCGCGAAGTGGCTAAGCCTCGCGAAGTCCTAGGCCCGCCGACCGGTATAGGCGAGCAACCGCGTGAGCGCGTCCGCGTCGTCGGCGACGTCGATCGCGTCGTCGAAGCCGGCGTTGACGCGACCCTCGGGCGTGATGATCTTGCGCGCCAGCCCCAACACGTAGTCGGACAACGGCTCGGGGGCGTTGACCTCGCGTCCGACCGCTGCCGCGTAGTCCCAGGCATGCACCAGAAACTCGATCGACAGGATGCCGACCATCATTCGAGCGGGGACGTCGTTTCCGCGGAAGTCCACGGTGCCATCCAGCCCGCGACGCTGCCAGGCATCCAGCGCTGACCGCGCCGCGAACACCACCTGCTGCTCGATCGGCGCGTCGCGGTCGCGCTCGGGCAACTGCGCACCCGCCATGGCGCCGAGTGTGCTGATCGAATTGAGCAGGTGGTCGGTCAGCGCTGCCACGTCGAACTCCCGGCACGGTGTGCGCTTGTGCAGATCGTCGTCGGCGATGCCGTGAAGCACATGCTGCAACACGGCGAACGACTTCTCCGCGCTACGCAGTTCGTCGGTCGGCGGTGAATCGGGTCCTGCACGCAGGTCGTCGGGCATGACGCCACGCTACGTCGCCGATGGGCATATCGTTGCCGTGATGAAAACGCACGTGCGATTGGCGGCGACGGTGCTGGTTCTCGTCGGTGTCACGACGGGATGCCAGCGCACCACCGAGGGCTCCGTCGCGATGACCACCGAGCCGGGTCCGCCGTTGACTTCGCCGGCGCGGCCGACGTCGCCCTCGATTCCGGGGCTTCCCGATATCGGTCTTCCCGAGATTCCGCTGCCGACCCGCAACACCGACGTCCCGGTGGTACCGGCGCCGCCGAATGCCTTGTCGATGCAGTGCTCCGAGTACAACGGGCTCGACGAGGCGTCCCAGGTCGCGGTGATCCGCGAGATCCTCAAGCAGGAGGGCAACCCGCTCGGGCCCGACGGAGAGGGCATCGGCCAGATGCTCGTCGACGCCGCCTGCCAGTTCCTGCCCAGCGCCACCGTCAACGAGGTGCTCCTGGGCAAGCCGCCGCCGTGACCCGCGCCGCGACGAACTAGCGTGTTGCCCCATGGGCCAGACCTACGAATCCGTCACTGTTGACATCTCCGATCACGTCGCGCGGGTGACGCTGATCGGACCCGGCAAGGGCAACGCCATGGGCCCGGCGTTCTGGGCCGAGATGCCCGAGGTGTTCGGCACGCTGGATGCCGACCCGGAGGTGCGCGCCATCGTGCTGACCGGCTCGGGCAAGAACTTCAGCTACGGGCTCGACCTGGTCGCGATGGGCGGCAGCCTGCCAGGCCTGGAGTCCGGCGCAAAGGGCCGGCTCGAGTTCCACACGACGCTGCAGAGGATGCAGGGCGCGATCAACGCGGTCGCCGACTGCCGCACCCCCACCATCGCCTCGGTGCACGGCTGGTGCATCGGCGGTGGCGTGGACCTGATCAGCGCCGTGGACATCCGCTACGCGAGCGCCGACGCGAAGTTCTCCGTGCGTGAGGTGAAGTTGGCGATCGTCGCCGACGTGGGCTCGCTGGCCCGCCTCCCGCTGATCCTGTCCGACGGACATCTGCGCGAACTGACGCTGACGGGCAAGGACATCGACGCGGCCAGGGCCGAGAAGATCGGTCTGGTCAACGACGTGTACGACGACGCCGACGCCTCGCTTGCCGCAGCGCATGCGACCGCCGCCGAGATCGCCGCCAACCCACCCCTGACGGTGCACGGCATCAAGGATGTGCTCGATCAGCAGCGCATCGCCAGGGTGTCGGAGAGTTTGCGCTATGTGGCAGCGTGGAATTCGGCTTTTCTGCCGTCGAAGGATCTGGGCGAGGCGGTGACGGCGATGTTCCAGAAGCGGCCGCCGAAATTCACCGGCGAATAGGCGTCCAATCGAGTTCGGCCTTGGCTTTCGCGTTCGACAGCGGAAGCCAGGTGTCGCCGAAGGCGGTGACGCCGTAGGGCGCCACGAGCCTGACCGCCATTCGCGGAATGCGCAGCTGTCGAAGACGTCCCATCTTCTCGCCCAGCTCCCGGATGTAGTCGTTGAACGACTGCGGCCGGTCGTCGACGATGTTGTAGATCTGGCCGCCCCGCCCGCGGTCGAGTGCGGCCGCAGTGGCCTTCGCGACGTCGTCGATGTGGATCCAGGACACGACGCCGCTTCCTCCCATATCCAGCGCCACCCGCCATCTCGCCATCCGCGTGAACAACTCGTCGTGCGGCACACCGGGTCCGTAGAATGCGCCGTAGCGCAACACGATTCCCTCGGTGTCACTGCGCTCACCGGAGGCCAGGACCTTCTGCTCCATCCCGCGCAGCGCCGCCAACATCGCCTCTCCACCAGGCGGGGCCGGGCCGGGATAGGGATCGCTCTCGTCCATCAGCGCCGGACCCGTGGTCGGGTATCCGTATGCAAACATCACGGATTCGGCGACGACGCGCCGGACACCGGCACGCTGCGCCGCGGCCAACAGATTCGGCGCACCGGTACCCCACAGCTTCCTCGCGGGCTCGAAGTCTCTGGCCCGCATGGGCCCTCGTTTCGGCAGCGTGGTCAACAGCGAAACCACGACCTCCGGACCGATATCGGCAACCACCTTGTCGATCTCGCCGGCGTCGAACACGTCGGCGACCACGGGTTCGGCTCCCGCAGACGTGATCTCACGAATCTTGTTCGGTGACCGCGTCAGCCCGATGACCTCGTGGCCGCGGGCGTGGAGTTCACGCAACAGCGGGCGGCCGGGCACACTCGTCGCACCGGCCACCAGAACACGCATCATGGCCTCCGATCGGCAATGGCGCTGGCGCGCAGCGCGATCGCGAGGATCGCGGTGGTGAGCACCAATCCGCCGGCTTCCAGCCAGCCGATCCAGTCGCCCGCTCCATGGTGGGGATCGATGAGGTGGCTGACCGAGTGCAGCGCCCAGTGCAGCGTCGCGAATGCCAATGCGGGAGTGCGCCACGTCCTCCACCGAACCGCCGCGAGCAGCATGAGACCCTGCGGCACTTCGAACGTGGCGTTGTCGAAGATGTAGTGGTCATTTCGTGCGCCGAAGTTGCCGAGCGTATCGAAGAAGGCGCCGGGGGCGAACATCATGAACAGCCCCACCGCCAGGGCGTACAGCCCGAACACGATGAGCGTCACTTCGACGAACCCGGCCCTTGTGCGCGTCGGTGTCGATGTCATACGGTCACGCTAGTGCGCCACTGGCCTCAAGATAGGCACCACTTTGATCGCGAAATCGGGTACCACTTCGGGTCCGGAGCTGCTAGTGGAACTCGACCGCGACGCCACCGATCCGCTGCACCGCCAACTCGCCGACAGGCTGCGGACAGCCATCAGGACGGGCCGCCTGACACCGGGCACCCGCCTGCCGTCCAGTCGCGTGTTCGCCGCCGACCTGGGAGTGTCCCGTCGGCTCGTGGTTGACGCCTACAGCCAGCTCGTCGCCGAAGGGTTCCTGCTCAGCAGGCACGGGTCGGGCACGGTGGTCGCCACGGTCGACAGCGTCGAGGAACCGGCACGCGGCCACGACGGGCCGACGGCCCGCTACGACGTCGACTTTCAGCCGGGGTCGCCAGATCTGGGGAGCTTCCCCCGTGACGCGTGGCTGCGGGCACTGCGGCAGGGACTGGCCGAGATCGGCTCGGATGCCTTCGGCTACGTCTCCCCCCAGGGGCTGTTCACGACGCGGTGCGCGGTGGCCGACTATCTGCGGCGCGCCCGCGGTGTGCTGGCCGACCCGCATCACATCGTGCTGTGCTCCGGAGCGACGCAGGCGGTGGCGCTGCTCGCCCAGTCGCTGCCCACCGCATCGCTGGCGATGGAGGAACCGGGATTCTGGTTACATCGAATGGTGCTGCGCAACAACGGGATAGAACCGGTGCAGGTTCCTGTGGACGACGACGGGCTCGACGTCGGTGCACTGGCGGATAGTGGCGCCGAGGCGGTGCTCACCACCCCCGCGCACCAATGCCCGACCGGGTTCGTGCTGTCGGCCGCGCGGCGTACCGAGCTGATGGACTGGGCGCGAGCCGATCACTTGGTCGTCGAGGACGACTACGACGCCGAGTACCGCTACGACCGCGCGCCGGTCGGCGCGTTGCAGGGAATCGCACCCGACCGTGTGATCTATGTCGGCTCGACCAGCAAGACACTGGCGCCCGGGCTTCGCATCGGCTGGATGGTGCTGCCCGCACAGCTCGTCGCCGACGTCGTTCGCGCGAAAGGGCTTGCAGATACCGGTAGTTCGGTGATGGACCAGTTGGCATTCGCGCACCTGCTGACCTCGGGCGGCTATGACCGGCATCTTCGCCAGATGCGCCGCCGCTACCTCATGCGCCGCAACGCATTACTGCGGGCTCTGAACAGGTACCTGCCACAGGTGACCGTGCTGGGTGCGGCCGCTGGATTGCAACTGACCGTCTGTTTTCCCGACGGCTTCCCGATCGAGGAGCTGGTGCACAGGGCCGCAGCACAGCGCGTACGGGTCGAACCGCTCGCACCGTGCTACGCCGACTCCGAGTCGGCGCCTCCGGGTCTGCTCTTGGGCTACGCGAACCTCACTGAGTCGCAGATCGATTCGGGAGTGCGGATATTGGCTGGCGCGATGCCATAGGTCGCCGCCGCCACAACATGGGCGGGATGTGGGATCGTTTTTGGTCCTTGACGTCCGACGTCGTCCTGAAGCGATATCGGCCTCGGTGTATTTGTCGGGGACCGGGATCACGGTGGCCGGGTCAGGTGAGAAGCGTGACCCGCCAAGTGGTTCGATCAGGTCGTCGCCTCGGAAGTCGACAAGCAGTTGGACGCCGGAGCGCAGCAACTGTGAAGACGCCTCACACACTCGAAACAAGGCAAGTGAGCGGTGGCGGAGGGATTTGAACCCCCGGACGGTGTTAGCCGTCTCTCGCTTTCAAGGCGAGTGCATTAGGCCGCTCTGCCACGCCACCGCCGACAAGAGTACGGGGCGGCTCACTTAGTCGCGATGGGGAATCCCCTCAGACCCGGCCGAGCTTGGCGTTCATCGACCCGTTCTTGAGCGCGACGCTGATCCGCCTGCAGTTCTCGCCCATCGCCGCGACCTGGGGCCGCGACAGCCGGTCCAGGAAATGCGCTCTTACGCTGTCGCCGTAGGTGACCATCGCATCGCGTACCGCGGTCCGCCCGTCGTCGGTGATGCTGGCGAGCACTCCACGGCCGTCGTCAGGACTGGCCCCGCGACGCACCAGGCCCCGCATCTCCAGGCGACGGATCTGCCGGGTGACCCGGCTGGGCAACGACATCAAACACTCGGCGAGGTCGCCCATTCGGGCCGATCCCGTCGCTGACTTGTCCAGCATGTCGAGCAGCCTGACGTCGTTGAGCGTCAGATGATGTTTATCCACCAGCGACCGGTTCAAGGTCGCGTACAGCCGAAGCGCGGCGTCCAAGAAATTTTGCCAGGACCGCTGCTCCGCGATGTCCAGCCCCGGCATATCCCCCGCGGTACGACCCCCGATAATCCCCTCCATGCGGCCATAGTAAACGGCCATATTGTTGCTGTTGACCGATTCGTCAGACTGTTGTCGCAGGCTAGTAGCGTTATCTGAATGCATGCGATCGTGGCCGGGCCCGAAGGCCGATTGACCTGGCAAGAAGTTCCCGACATCGCGCCGAATGACGACGAGCTGCTGATCAAAGTGGCCTCCGCCGGCATCAACCGGGCCGACCTGCTGCAGGCAGCGGGCAAATACCCACCACCGCCGGGCGCCAGCGAGATCCTCGGTCTCGAGGTCTCCGGGACGGTCGAGGCGGTCGGCGACAAGACCTCCGAATGGTCGGTGGGACAACGAGTCTGCGCGTTGCTGGCGGGCGGCGGCTACGCCGAGTACGTCGCCGTCCCGGCCGGGCAGGTGATGGCGATTCCGGACTCGGTGTCCCTGCACGAGGCCGCCGGCCTGCCCGAGGTGGCCTGCACCGTGTGGTCGAACCTGGTGATGACCGCCGGCTTGACGACGGGGCAGCTCGTCCTCATACACGGGGGCGCCAGCGGCATCGGCACCCACGCCGTCCAGGTCGCCCGCGCGCTCGGATGCCGCGTCGCCGTGACCGCTGGGTCCGCCCACAAGCTGGACCTGTGTGCCGAACTCGGGGCCGAGGTGACGATCAATTACCGCGACGAGGACTTCGTCGAACGGGTCAGGGCCGAGGGCGGTGCCGACGTGATCCTCGACATCATCGGCGCGGCCTACCTCGACCGCAACATCGACGCGCTGGCCTCCGACGGCCGTCTGGTGATCATCGGGATGCAGGGCGGGGTGAAGGCCGAACTCAACATCGGCAAGCTGCTCGGCAAGCGCGCGGGTGTCTTCGCCACCGCTCTTCGCGCGCGCCCGGTCAGCGGTCGGGCAAGCAAGGGTGAGGTCGTCGCCGAGGTGGTCGCCAACGTCTGGCCGATGGTCGAGAGCGGTCAGGTGCGGCCGATCATCGGGGCCGAGTACCCGGTGCAGGAAGCCGGCGCGGCGCACGAGCTGCTGCAGTCCGGCGAGGTCTCGGGGAAAGTGCTTCTGCGCGTGGCGGATTAACGCTTCTCAGCCCAGCGAGGCCAGCGTACGTACCAGTTGATCGACCTCAGCGGTGGTGGTGTAGTGCGCCAATCCGACCGTCACCGCGCCGCCGACGTCGTTCACGCCGATCACGTCCAGCACCCGCGAACTCGCATTCGATATCGCCAAGATTCCGTTGTCGGCCAGGCGCTGCACCACCCGCTCGGCGGGCACGCCGTTGACCGCGAAACTGAGCACAGGGATTCGCGATTCGGGCTGACCGATGATCATGACCGTCGACAGCGACCGCAGCGAGATCAGCAGATAGTCGAACAGCCGGCTCATATAGGCGTTCGCGGAGTGCATCGACATCGCCAGGCGTTCGCGGCGCGTGCCGCGCGCGCTCTCGTCCAGGGAGGCCAGATACTCGATGCTGGCCACCACTCCGGCCAGCAAGCCGAACTGATGCGCGCCGACTTCGAGCCGAGCCGGCCCGGTCGCGTGCGGATCCAGCGATACCGAACCGAACGAGTCGATGAGCGCGGGATCCCGAAAAACCAAGGCTCCGATGGGTGGGCCGCCCCACGCCAACGCGTTGACCGCCACCACGTCGGCGTCGATCTCGTCGAGGTCGATCAACTGGTAGGGCGCGGCCGCGGAGTGGTCGACGACGACCAGCGCACTCTGATCGTGTGCCAGCTTCGTCACCGCGCGCAGATCGGTCACGGTGCCCAAAGTCGATGAGGCAGAAGTGATCGCGACCAACCGCGTCGATTTGGTGACCAGACTCTCCCACTGCCAGCTGGGCAGTTCGCCGGTCTCGATGTCCACCTCGGCCCACTTCACCTTGGCCCCATAGCGATTCGCGGCACGCAGCCACGGCGCAATGTTCGCCTCGTCATCGAGACGGGTGACCACCACCTCATAACCGAGACCGACACGCGACGACGACGCGTCCGCCAGCGACGTCAACAAAATTGCGCGGTCGGCGCCCAGGACCACACCACGGGGATCGGCGTTGACCAGATCGGCCACGGCCAGCCGAGCGGCCTCCAGCACCGCCGCGCTGCGCTGCGCCGACGGGTGCGGACCGACCGGAGTGGGCATGGACCCACGGAACGCCGTCGACACCGCTCGGCCGACGGTGTCAGGCAACAACATGCCGTGCTGGGCGTCGAAACGCACCCAACCGTCGCCCAGAGAGGGGTGCAAACCGCGCACCCGGGCGACGTCGTATGCCATGCCAGCCCACCTTCGAGCGTCCGTGAGTTCGCCAACCCACACGATTCTGGCCGATGATCGGCCCGACCCGCCATGTCGGACTGGGTCTGCTGGGCAGCCATACTAGTCCAGTGACCTTGCCGTTCCGAGCGTTGAACCCGTCGTCGTTGCTGGTCACCCGCACAGTGCGACAAGAAAGCGACGAGAGGTTAACGTGCGAGCGCATTCACGATGGTGGTACGAGGTGAGCCTGTTTGCCCCGGCGCCTGGGGCGATCTGGGGATGGATTTGCGGTGATCGGCCGAAGTCCGCTTGCGCCCAGCGTGGCGACCGCCTCGCGTACGACCAGACTAGTGTCGCTAGATGGTTCGCGGTCGAGGGCGGGATCGCGAGGCTGGCGCGACGAATGGCGTGGAGATTAGAGGGAACGCAGGGACTATGACCGACGACGACAACATCGAGATCATCAGCGGTGACGACAGCGGCGCCGAGAACGAGGAGGACAGGGACGGCAGGTCGCTGACCGACCTCGTCGAGCAACCGGCGAAGGTGATGCGGATCGGCACCATGATCAAACAGCTCCTCGAGGAGGTGCGCGCGGCGCCGCTCGACGAGGCCAGCCGCAACCGGCTCCGCGAGATCCACCACACCAGCATCACCGAGCTCGAGGACGGCCTGGCCCCTGAACTGCGCGAGGAGCTCGAGCGGCTCACGCTGCCGTTCACCGAAGACGCGGTGCCTTCGGACGCCGAGCTGCGTATCGCGCAGGCCCAATTGGTCGGTTGGCTGGAGGGTCTGTTCCACGGCATCCAGACCGCGCTGTTCGCCCAGCAGATGGCCGCGCGCCAGCAGCTGGAGCAGATGCGGGGACAGGGTGCGCTGCCCCCCGGGGTGGCGATGCGCGGCGCTCCGTCGCATCCGGGAACCGGACAGTACCTCTGATCCTCGGGTAGGAGCCGGCCGGTGGTCCCACACATCGAGACCCGCAACGCATGGGTGGAGTTTCCGATCTTCGATGCGAAATCACGCTCGCTGAAGAAGGCGTTCCTCGGCAAGGCCGGCGGCGCGATCGGACGCAACGACTCCAACGTCGTGGTCATCGAGGCACTGCGGGACATCACCATGTCGTTGGAACTCGGCGACCGGGTGGGCCTGGTGGGGCACAACGGTGCGGGCAAATCGACCCTGCTGAGACTGCTGTCGGGTATCTACGAGCCCACGCGGGGGGTGGCGACCGTCACGGGCCGGGTGGCGCCGGTGTTCGACCTCGGCGTCGGGATGGACCCGGAGATCTCGGGCTTCGAGAACATCATCATCCGCGGCCTGTTCCTCGGGCAGACGCGTAAACAGATGCTGGCCAAGATCGACGAGATCGCGGAGTTCACCGAGCTCGGGGATTACCTGTCGATGCCGTTGCGCACTTACTCCACCGGTATGCGGGTGCGTCTCGCGATGGGCGTGGTGACCAGCATCGACCCCGAGATCCTGCTGCTCGACGAGGGCATCGGTGCGGTCGACGCCGAGTTCCTCAAGAAGGCGCAGAGTCGTTTGGCCGAACTCGTCGCGCGCTCGGGCATCCTGGTGTTCGCCAGCCACTCCAACGAGTTTCTGGCCCGACTCTGCAACACCGCCATGTGGATCGACCACGGCACGATCAAGATGACCGGCGACATCGAAGACGTCGTGCGGGCCTATGAGGGCGAGGACGCCGCCCGGCACGTCCGGGAAGTGCTCGAAGAGACACGCCAGGGATGACCGCCAACGAGGGCTTGCCCGAGCAGCCAACCAGCCCCGTCATATGCGCGGTCGTGGTCACCCACCGTCGTCTCGACGAGTTGGCGAAGTCACTGGAGGCGGTGTCGGCCCAGACCCGCGCGCCCGACCACTTGATCGTCGTCGACAACGACTTCTCCGAAGGTGGGGACCCCCGGGTCGCCGAGCTGGTGGCCGGACAACCCATCCCGACCACCTATCTCGGGTCGCGCCGAAACCTCGGTGGCGCAGGCGGTTTCGCGTTGGGGATGCTGCATGCGCTGGCCCTGGGCGCGGACTGGGTGTGGTTGGCCGACGACGACGGCCGCCCAGCCGACTCGGAGGTGCTGGGCACGCTGATCGACTGCGCCGCTCGCCACGGGCTCGCCGAGGTGTCGCCGATGGTCTGTGACATGGCCGACCCCGGACGCCTGGCCTTCCCCCTGCGACGCGGACTCGTATGGCGTCGCCGTGTCGACGAGTTGCGCACCGAGTCCGGTTCAGTGGGGGCACCTCCCGCTTGCGGGGGACTGCTGCCGGGCATCGCATCGCTGTTCAACGGCGCGCTGTTCGCCGCAGCGACGCTGGAGGCGACCGGTGTGCCCGATCTCCGGCTGTTCGTGCGGGGCGACGAAACCGAACTGCACCGCAGGCTGGTCCGCTCCGGGCTACCGTTCGGCACCTGCCTTGACGCGGTGTACCTGCATCCGCAGGGCGGCGACGAGTTCAAACCGATCCTCCGCGGCCGCATGCACACGCAGTATCCGGAAAACGCGGCCAAACGCTTCTATACCTACCGCAACCGCGGCTATCTGTTGTCCCAGCCGGGCCTGCGTCGATTGCAGTTGCAGGAGTGGGCCCGCTTCGGTTGGTTCTTCCTGGTGTCCCGTCGGGACCCCACCGGCCTGATGGAGTGGATCCGGTTGCGGCGCATGGGCCGCAAGGAGAGGTTCGGGAGGTTCCCACAGTGACGTTCACCGACGCCGCCGCGCAGTCGAGGACGATGAGCCGGGCGTGGGGTGACCTGGTCGCCGGCTTCGGCAAGCACGAACTGTGGTTGCACCTCGGCTGGCAGGACATCAAACAGCGCTACCGCCGCTCGGTTCTCGGCCCGTTCTGGATCACGATCGCCACCGGCGCGACCGCGGTCGCCATGGGCCTGCTCTACTCCAAGTTGTTCAAACTCGAGCTGTCCGAACATCTTCCGTACGTCACCCTCGGGCTGATCGTGTGGAACCTGATCAACGCGGCGATCCTGGAGGGCGCCGACGTGTTCGTCGCCAACGAGGGTCTGATCAAGCAGTTGCCGACACCGCTGTCGGTGCACGTCTACCGGCTGGTGTGGCGACAGATGATCCTGTTCGCGCACAACATGATCATCTTCGTGATCATCGCGATCATCTATCCCAAGCCGTGGACGTGGACGGACCTGGCGGTCATCCCGGCGCTGGGCCTGATCGTGCTCAACTGCATCTGGGTGGCGTTGTGCTTCGGCATCCTGGCCACCCGTTACCGCGACATCAGTCCCCTGCTGGTCAGCCTGGTGCAGCTGTTGTTCTTCATGACCCCGATCATCTGGAACGAGTCCACTCTGCGGCAGCAGGGTGCGGAGCGGTACGCCAAGATCGTCGAGCTCAATCCGTTGCTGCACTATCTCGACATCGTGCGGGCCCCGCTGCTCGGCGCCGATCAGGAACTGCGCCACTGGTTGGTGGTGATCGTGCTGACGGTGGTCGGCTGGATCTTCGCGGCGTTCGCCATGCGGCAATACCGCGCCCGCGTCGCGTACTGGGTCTAGAGGGCCGGGGCACGGCTTCCGGCGGAACTCGGGCATCGGGTGCGGCCGTTATGCGGATATGAGCATCCCGCCATATCAGCCTCCGTCGTCTACGCCGTCCGGCCCGGCAGGCACATTGACCTGCCCCAAGTGCGCGGGCTCGATGCGCACCTACGAACGTAACGGCATCCACTTGGAGCAGTGCGACACCTGCCGCGGCATCTTCCTCGACTTCGGTGAGCTCGAGGCGCTGACCCAGATGGAGAACCGGTTCGTGCAGTCCGCGCCGCCGCCTCCGCCTGCTCAGCACGGATACGGCTACGGCCCGGGCTGGGGGCATCGCGGCAACAAGTACTACCGCAAACAGGGGTTCGGCCGGCTGTTCTTCTCCAGCTAGACCGTCAGAGCATCCGCGCGCAGGCCGCCACCAACAATTCGTCGTCGGGGTGGTGAGCCGCCGCCTGTACCACCGCGGCGCGGGCGAACCCGTCGAGCACCGGCCACGGATCGCCGTCGGGCAGCGCGGGTCCGCTCGCGGCGCGGTACGCGTCGACGAAGCTCTGCCAGTCGTCGTCCGGAATGAGTCCGGCGGCCCAGAATCCGGCCGCACGGGCGAGATCCCACGCCGGGTCGCCGACGCCCAGATCGTCGACGTCGATGAGCAGCCACTGTGCGCCGCGACGGCCGAGCTGCCCCAAGTGGAAGTCGCCGTGCACGAGCGTCGCCGGACGGTCCGGCGAACCCGCGCGCCAGACCTTGTCTGGCAGGTCGGCTGCGGCGCGGCGCACTGTCTGGTTCCCGGTGCGAAGCGTGTCGACGGCCCGGCGTAGTCGTTGTGGCCAGCCGTGCGGCGGTGTCCGCGTCGGCCGCGGTTCCCGGTGCAACCGCGCCAGCAGCTGACCGGCTTCGGCCCACGGCACGCATTCCGGTTGTGGTGCAACGGTTTCCACGCGCGGCCACCGGGTGCGCCAGCGTGCTGCGACCGGCTCGGGAACCGTCGACAGCGGCGAGACCAGACAATCCGACCGGGCAGCGATACCGAGCCGAACGGTCAACGCACGCGGATCGGTACCCGGCCGGTGCAGCTTGTAGACGACGTCACCGGCGACGACGATCTCGGCACCGGACCGGGTTTGCACCCTCGCAACCTAGCGACGCGGCGGCCGCGGCTCGCGCCGGGCGTCGATGAGTCTGCGCCGCACCGTAAGCTGCCCGGGTGGCCGAGCCTCCGATGCAGCCCACCCTGACCCTGGGCACCCAGATCTGGCGGTTCATCGTCACCGGCGGTCTTGCGGCCGTCGTCGACTTCGGTCTCTATGTCGCGTTGCTCGCCGCCGGTTTGCATGTCAACGTGGCCAAGACCCTGAGCTTCATCGCGGGCACCACCACGGCGTATCTGATCAACCGCCGATGGACCTTCCAGGCGCCGCCGAGCGCCGCCCGGTTCATCGCGGTCTGCGTCCTGTACGCGGTCACTTACGCGGTGCAGGTCGGCATCAACTACGTGTTCTACATGGCCTGGGACGGGAAGCCGTGGCGGGTGCCGGTCGCGTTCGTCATCGCGCAGGGCACCGCGACGGTGATCAATTTCGTGGTCCAGCGCGCGGTGATCTTCCGCCTGCGCTAGCCGGTACGCGCTGAAAACAGCTCACCGGGGCGCCGCCGGGCACACGGTACCCTCGTCACGATGTCCGAGAACCTGCCGACGACCACGCGTGCCCTGACCGGCTTCGGCCGCACCGCACCGTCGGTCGCGCAGGTCCTCACCACGCCGGACGTCGAACTCATCGCCCAGGCTGTTCGCGAGGCCGCCGACCGCAGCGCGTCGAGCCCGTCGTTCCTGCACCGGGGTGTCCTCGCCCGCGGGCTGGGCCGCTCCTACGGCGATCAGGCGTGCAACGGGGGTGGCCTGGTCGTGGACATGACCGCGCTGCACAAGATCCACTCGATCAGCGCCGACACGGCCGTCGCCGATGTCGACGCGGGCGTCAGCCTCGACCAGTTGATGAAGGCCGCGTTGCCGTTCGGGCTGTGGGTGCCCGTGCTGCCCGGCACACGCCAGGTCACCGTCGGCGGGGCGATCGCGTCGGACATCCACGGCAAGAATCACCACAGCGCCGGTAGCTTCGGCAACCACGTGCTGTCGATGGACCTGCTGATGGCCGACGGCGAGGTTCGTACCCTCACGCCGGACGGGCCGGAAGCCGAATTGTTCTGGGCGACGGTCGGCGGTAACGGCCTCACCGGGATTGTGGTGCGCGCCCGAATCGCGATGACGCGCACCGAAACCGCGTACTTCATCGCCGACGGTGTGTCCACCGGCAACCTGGACGAGACCGTCGTCGTGCACCTCGACGGCAGCGAGGACCGCTACACCTACTCCAGCGCGTGGTTCGACCTGATCAGTCCGCCGCCGAAACTGGGCCGCGCCGCGATCAGCCGCGGCAGCCTCGCGACGCTCGACCAGCTGCCCCCGAAGCTGGCCAAGAATCCGCTCAAATTCGATGCGCCTCAACTGCTCTCGGTGCCTGACATCTTTCCCGTCAGCGCCATGAACAAGCTGTCGTTCATGGCGATCGGCGAGGTGTACTACCGGCTCGGCGGCACCTACACCGGCAAGATCATGAACCTGTCGCAGTTCTACCACATGCTGGATCTGGTCAGCGGGTGGAACAACGCTTACGGCCCAGCGGGTTTCGCACAGCACCAGTTCCTGGTACCGCCCGACGCGCTCGAGGAGTTCAAGGCCATCATCCGCTGGATTCAGACCCGCGGGCATTACTCCGCGCTCAACGTGTTCAAGCTGTTCGGGCCCGGTAACCGCGCGCCGCTGAGCTTTCCGATGGCGGGGTGGAACGTGGCGATGGACTTCCCGAACAAGCCCGGCATCAACGAGTTCCTCAACGAACTCGACGAGCGGGTCATGGAGTTCGGTGGCCGGGTCTACACCGCGAAGGACTCCAGGGTCAGCGCCGAACGGTTCCACAAGATGTATCCGCGGATCGACGAGTGGATCGCCGTGCGCCGCAAGGCCGACCCGAACGGCGTCTTCGCTTCCGACATGGCCCGACGCTTGGAGCTCCTGTAGATGGTTCTTGATGCCGTAGGTAACCCCCAGACCATCCTGCTGCTCGGCGGGACGTCGGAGATCGGGCTGGCGATCTGCGAGCGCTACCTGCGCAACGCGCACGCCCGCATCATCCTGGCCGACTTGCCGAATCACCCCCGCAAGGACGAGGCGATCGCCGCGATGACCGCCGCGGGAGCCAAGGCCGTCGAATGGATCGACTTCGACGGCACCGACACCGCCGGTCACCGCGCCGTGATCGATCAGGCGTGGAGCGACGGTGATGACTCAAGAGACATAGACGTCGCGATCGTGGCTTTCGGGCTGCTCGGCAACGCCGAGGAGCTGTGGCAGGACCAGGCCAAGGCCGTGCAGGTTGCCCAGATCAACTACACCGCAGCGGTTTCGGTCGGCGTGCTGATCGGTGAGAAGATGCGGGCGCAGGGCTTCGGGCAGATCATCGCGATGAGCTCGGCGGCCGGTGAACGGGTGCGGCGGTCCAACTTCGTGTACGGGTCGACCAAGGCCGGCTTGGACGGCTTCTACCTCGGACTCGGAGAGGCGTTGCGGGAGTACGGCGTTCGGGTGCTGGTGATCCGGCCGGGCCAGGTGCGCACCACGACCACCATCGAGCACTGGAAGGCCACCGGCGCGAAGGAAGCGCCGTTCACCGTCGACAAGGAAGACGTCGCCGAACTGGCCGTCACGGCGGCAGCCAAAGGCAAGGAACTGGTATGGGCGCCGGGAGCGTTCCGGTACGTGATGATGGTGTTGCGCCACATCCCACGGCCGATCTTCCGCAAGCTACCCATCTGATGCGCGACGGCACGCCGGTTCGACCGGTCAGGGTCGCCGGCCAGATGGTGGCAGCCGCCGCGGTGGCGATCGTCGTCGCGGTGGTCTCGCTGGCCGCGATCGCGCGGGTGGAGTGGCCGGCGTACAACTCGTCCAATCAGTTGCACGCGCTGACCACGGTGGGCCAGTTCGCCTGTCTGGCAGGGCTGTTGGCGAGTGGATGGGTCTGGCGGCGGGGACGTCGGCTGCTCGCGAAGGTCGCGGCGACGCTGTTCTTGTCCGCGTTCTCGGTGGTGACGCTCGCGATGCCTCTTGGTGCGACCAAGCTCTATCTGTACGGCATCTCGGTCGATCAGCAGTTCCGCACCGAGTACCTCACCCGGCTCGCCGACAGCGCCGCGCTGCGCGACATGACCTACATGGGCCTGCCGCCGTTCTATCCACCGGGCTGGTTCTGGATCGGCGGCCGTCTGGCCGCGCTGACCGGTACACCCGCGTGGGAGATGTTCAAACCGTGGGCGATCATGTCGATCACGGCCGCGATCGCGGTGGCGTTCGTGTTGTGGGCGGCCATGATTCGCTTCGAGTACGCGCTCGTCGTCACCACCGCCACCGCCGCAGCCACACTCGCATACTCTCCGGCCGAGCCCTACGCCGCGATCATCTGTGTGCTCCTGCCGCCGGTGTTCGTGCTCGCGTGGTCGGGGTTGCGCGCCGGCGACCCGCATGCAGCGGGTGGGAGGACGCGAGCCGGGTGGGCCGCCGTCGTCGGCACCGGCCTCTTCCTCGGCGGCGCCGCCCTGCTCTACACATTGCTGTTCGCCTATGCCGCATTCACGTTGGCGATCATGGGTGTGCTGCTGGCCGTCGTGCGCAAGCGCATCGACCCGCTGCTACGGCTGGCGGTCGTCGCGGCGATCTCGGCGGCCATCGCCTTGATCGGATGGGCGCCGTACCTGCTCGCGGCGATCTCCGGTGAGCCCGCCGAGTCCGGAACCGCGCAGCACTATCTGCCGACCGACGGCGCGCAGCTGGAGTTTCCGATGCTGCACTTCACACTGCTGGGCGCGCTGTGCATGCTCGGCACGCTGTGGCTGGTCTGGCGTGCGCGCTCGTCGACCCGGGCCGGCGCTCTGGCGATCGCCGTGCTGGCCGTCTACGCCTGGTCGCTGCTGTCGATGCTCACCACGCTGGCGGGCACCACGCTGTTGTCGTTCCGCCTGAATCCGACACTGACCGTGCTACTGACGGCGGCCGGCGCCTTCGGTTTCATCGACGTCACACGTGCCGTCGCGGCGCGGGTGCGGCCCGAGAACGCGCGCCGCGTCGTCGCGGCCGCGGTGACGCTCGGTGCGATCGGCGCCGTCACCTACAGCCAGGACATCCCCGATGTGCTGCGCTCCGACATCGTCGTCGCGTATACCGACACCGATGGATACGGTCAGCGCGCCGACCGGCGACCGCCCGGCGCCGAGCGTTATTACCGCGACATCGACGCCAAGATCACCGAGGTGACCGGCCGTCCCCGTGACGAGACCGTCGTGCTGACCGCCGACTACAGCTTCCTGTCCTACTATCCCTATTACGGCTTCCAGGGATTGACGTCGCACTACGCCAATCCCCTCGCGCAGTTCGACAAGCGCGCCGAAGCCATCGAGAGTTGGGCCACGCTGACCGACGCCGAGCAGTTCGTCGAGGCACTCGACACGCTGCCGTGGGAGCCGCCGACGGTGTTCTTGATGCGCCGCGGCGGCCCGTCCGGTTCGGCTGACACCTACACGCTGCGGCTGGCCTCCGACGTCTATCCGAACCAACCCAATGTCCGCCGCTACCACGTCGCCCTGGACGAGGCCCTGTTCGACGACCCGCGCTTCGAGGTCTCCAGCATCGGCCCGTTCGTCCTGGCCATCCGCACGCCCAATTAGGATCGAACGCCGTGGTCGGTGAAGCCGGGGTCGGATCGAACCATCGGACGGTGCGGCTCATTGCCATCGTCGCCGGGTTGCTGGGCGCATTGCTGGCCCTCGCCACGCCGCTGATGCCGGTCACGCAGACGACCGCCGAACTGACCTGGCCGCAGAACGGCGTGCTGCAGAGCGTGGACGCCCCGCTCATCGGCTACGTCGCCACCGACCTGGAGATCTCCGTGCCGTGTCGCGCGGCGGCCGGGCTGGCCGGGCCGGATGCTCAGGACCGCACGGTGCTGTTGTCGACCGTGCCCAAGCAAGCGCCCAAGGCAATCGACCGCGGCCTGCTGATCGAGCGGGTCAACGACGACCTGCTGGTGATCGTGCGCAACACCCCGGTGGTCAGCGCCCCGCTGGATCAAGTGCTCAGCCCGCAGTGCCAGCGGCTGACCTTCACCGCACACGCCGACAAGGTAACCGGTGGATTCGTCGGGCTGGTCCAGGGTCCGGGACGGATTCCGAACGAGGACCCCGGGGAACCGCTGCGCGGCGAGCGCGGCGGCTACGACTTCCGCCCGCAGATCGTCGGGGTCTTCACCGACCTCAGCGGCCCGGCCCCACCGGGACTGGACTTCTCCGCAACGCTCGACACCCGCTACAGCACATCGCCGACCCTGCTCAAGACGCTGGCGATGATCATCGGGGTGGCGATGACCGTCATCGCGTTGGCGGCGCTGCATCTTCTCGACACCGCCGACGGCCGCGGCGTCAGACGGTTCCTGCCCCCGCGGTGGTGGACGCTGCGACCGCTCGACGGCCTCGTCGCCGCCGTGCTGGTGTGGTGGCACTTCGTCGGCGCCAACACCGCCGACGACGGCTACATCCTGACCATGGCACGGGTCTCCGAACAGGCCGGCTACATGGCGAACTACTACCGATGGTTCGGCACGCCGGAGGCGCCGTTCGGCTGGTACTACGACCTGCTGGCGTTGTGGGCGCACGTCAGCACGCACAGCGTCTGGATGCGCCTGCCGACGCTGGTGATGGCGCTGGCGTGCTGGTGGGTCATCAGCCGTGAGGTGATCCCGCGCCTCGGCCACGCGGTGAAGCAGACGCCTGCGGCGGCGTGGACGGCGGCGGGCCTGTTCCTGGCGTTCTGGCTCCCGCTGAACAACGGGCTGCGCCCGGAACCGATCATCGCGCTCGGCATCCTTCTCACCTGGTGCTCGGTCGAGCGGGGCGTGGCCACCAGCAGGCTGCTGCCCGTGGCGATCGCGATCATCATCGGCGCGCTCACACTGTTCTCCGGGCCGACGGGCATCGCCGCCGTGGGCGCTCTGCTGGTAGCGGTCGGGCCACTGAAAACGATTGTCGCCGCACATGTTTCACGCTTCGGCTACCTGGCGCTGCTGGCGCCGATCCTGGCCGCCGCCACCGTAACAATCATCCTGATCTTCCGGGACCAGACGCTGGCCTCCGAGATGCAGGCCAGCGCTTTCAAGTCCGCGGTCGGTCCGAGTCTGAGCTGGTTCGACGAGCACATCCGCTACGAGCGGCTCTTCACTCTGAGCCCCGACGGTTCAGTGGCGCGCCGGTTCGCGGTGCTCACACTGTTGCTGGCGCTGGGCGTGGCGATCGCGATGTCGTTGCGTAAGTTCAAGATTCCGGGCACGGCGTTGGGACCGAGCCGCCGCATCATCGGCATCACGGTCATCTCGTTTCTGGCCATGATGTTCACGCCGACGAAGTGGACCCATCATTTCGGTGTGTTCGCCGGCCTGGCCGGGTCGTTGGGCGCGCTGGCCGCGGTCGCCGTCACCGCCACGGCGATGCGCTCGCGCCGCAACCGCTCGGTGTTCGGCGCCGCGGTCCTGTTCGCGATGGCGTTGTCGTTCGCCACGGTCAACGGCTGGTGGTACGTGTCGAACTTCGGTGTGCCGTGGTCGAACGCGATGCCGGAGTGGAAGTTCGGCTTCTCGACGATTCTGCTCGGGTTGGCCGTGCTGGCCCTGATCGCCGCCGCGTGGTTCCACTTCTCCGGCCGCGACGTGTCGCCGCCGGGCCCGCAACGGCGTTGGCAGCGAATCCTGCAGGCGCCGTTGGCCGTTGCGACGTGGCTGCTGGTGGTTTTCGAGGTGCTGTCGCTGACGCTGGCCATGATCGACCAGTACCCGGCGTGGAGCGTCGGCCGATCCAACCTCGAAGCCCTGGCGGGCAAAACGTGCGGGATGGCCCAGGACGTCCTCGTCGAGGAGGACCCCAACGTCGGCATGCTGACCCCGATCGACACGCCCGTCGGCGAGGCGCTCGGCGCCGGTACCGCACAGGGCTTCAGCCCCAACGGAATTCCCAGCGACGTCTCCGCCGACGAGACGATGAGCGGACAGGGCACCTCCACCAACTTCGCCGACACCGACAGCGAAGACGACCAGGCGGGCAACGGCGGGACCGAGGGCGGCACGACGGCCGCCGCCGGTGTCAACGGTTCACGGGCCCGGCTGCCCTACAAACTCGATCCGGCCACGACCCCGGTGATGGGCAGCTGGCGCTCCGGCACGCAGCAGCCGGCGCAGCTGCGGTCGGCGTGGTACCGCCTGCCGTCCCGCGATGACACCGGTCCACTGCTGGTCGTCTCGGCGGCCGGTCGGTTCGACGCGGGCGAGGTCACAGTGCAATGGGCGACCGACGAGCAGGCCGCGGCCGACGAGCCGGGCGGTTCGATCGGGTTCGCCGACGTCGGCGCCGTGCCCGCGTGGCGCAACCTGCGGGCGCCGCTGACCGCGATACCGCCCGACGCGACTCAGATTCGGCTGGTGGCCTCCGACGAGGACCTCGACCCGCAGCACTGGATCGCGGTGACCCCGCCGCGGATCCCGGAGTTACGCACGCTTCAGGACGTCGTCGGGTCGTCCGATCCGGTGTTGCTGGACTGGCTGGTCGGGTTGGCGTTCCCCTGCCAGCGGCCGTTCGGCCACCAGAACGGCGTCATCGAGGTGCCGAAGTGGCGGATCCTGCCCGACCGGTTCGGGGCCGAGGCCAACTCGCCGGTGATGGACTATCTCGGCGGGGGGCCGCTCGGCATCACCGAACTGCTGGTGCGGGCCACGACGGTGCCGACGTATCTGCACGACGACTGGTTCCGGGACTGGGGCTCGCTGCAGCAGCTCACGCCGTGGTACCCGAACGCCGCGCAGGCCCGCCTGGACCTCGGCACGGCGACGCGTAGCGGTCTGTGGAGCCCGGCGCCGCTGCGGCTGTCCTGAGCTTTGCGCCGCGGGCCTTAAGAGGTTGATCGCATGCATGTGGTACGTGGGATCAACCGGTTAGCGGGACCGCGGGACGACACGCGGGACAGCTTCGCCGTTGACCGGCCCAGCCGCGACGACGCAGCAAGTCACCGATCAGTTGAGCGGTGCGGCATGCATCGCCGAATACGAGTCCATAGGTCAACCGGATCGTGACCACATCAGACCGGCTCAACTCCGCGAGATCACGCAGCGCATCGCGATCGCGATCTCGCGGCGATTCGTGGAACGCGCGGCCGTCCAACTCGACCACCACCCCTTGGCGCTCGTAGTGCACATCCTGGAACGTCGACCGGCCGGTCGCGGTGCTGCGAAGCTGGCGCTCGCCTCGAGGCAGCCCGTGCGAGCGCTCGACCCGATGCAGGTAGCCACGCTCGAGCACCGAACAGGCGCCGTCGCGAAGGTCGGTGAGCATCTCCTCCAACGTGCGCCGACCCGAAACACGTCTTCGAGTTTCCAACGCCTGCAGTATCCGCTGCGGTGTGGTGCGCCTGGTGGCACACACCCGCGCCAACACGGCGAATGCGGCAGCAGTGTCCTCGTCGCGGAGTTCGCTGCTCATCACGTCGATCAGCGCATGTTCCAGGCGAATCGCCGGCGGGCTGCGATCGAGTTCGGCGCGTTGCGCGAAGTCGGGCACGCGATGTAGCACGACTCGTGGCAGTGGCCGCAGATGGCGAGCCTCGTCGACGGCCACGTGTACGACCGTCGTCGGCGGATCGGGCAGCGCCGACGCGTGAGCCAGCGCGGCCGGCCAGAATGCCAACACCGCGGCCCAGTGCCGCTGCGTCTGCGTGAGGCGGCCGCTGTGGCCGACGTAGACGCCGCGCTCGAGCGGTGTCAACTCCCGGCGGCGCACCAGCCTGGCGATGTCGAAATCGGTTCCCCCGGCGTCCAGTACCTGCCGACGCGCGACGACTCCGTCCTGCGACGCCGTGATGGCCTCGACACAGCCCAGATGCCAACGGGTCACTCGGCTAAGCGTGAACGTGCCGGCGGGCGACGGCCAGCCCGACGCCGCGCGGTTGTGGATAACCGCTTGACCGGTGGATCGCATGCACGTCGTACGTGGGATCAACCGGTTAAGGCGCAAGAGCAACGGCCGAGCCGCGATCGGCCGTGCGTCATCAACTCCGGCGAGCGCTTCGCCTACCATCGACGCTCGTGCCTGCCCATCGAATCGCGCGTCTGATCGCCGTCGTGGCAGGCATCGCCGGTGTGCTGCTGTGTGGGCTGGTCCCGCTGCTGCCGGTCAAACAGGCGACCGCGACCATCCTGTGGCCGCAGGGCGCCGGACCCGACGGGTTCGTCACCGACATCACCGCCCCGCTGGTGTCCGGCGCGCCGCAGGCCCTCGACATCTCGATACCCTGCCAGGCCGTCGCCACCCTGCCCGATGACGGCGGCCTGGTGCTGGCGACCGTTCCGCCGGGCGGCATCGACGCGAGCCGCAACGGGCTGTTCGTTCGCGCGACCTCCGACGTGGTCGTCGTCGCGTTCCGCGACTCCGTCGCAGCGGTCGCACCGCGGCCGGCCGTGGAGGGCGGCGCCTGCAGCACGCTGCACATCTGGGCCAACGCGGGTGAGGCCGGCGCCGACTTCATCGGACTGCCCGGGGCCGCGGGGACCCTGCCCGCCGAGGAGAAGCCGCAGGTCGCCGGCGTATTCACCGATATGGAAGTGCCGGCGCAAGAGGGCCTGTCGGTGCGCATCGACGTCGACACGCGGTTCATCACCTCGCCCACCGCACTCAAACTCGCCGTGATGGCGCTCGGAGTCGTGTGCGTGATCGCGTCGATCGTGGCGTTGGCGGTGTTGGACCGCCGGAGCCGCTCCGGCGGCGACATTGGGCTCCGCAGCGGCCGACGCGTGGCGCGCGCCTGGCGGCGGTTCTGGCGCGTCGGCTTCTGGCACTGGGTGGCTGATCTGGCCGTTGTGGGCACGTTGCTGCTGTGGCACGTCATCGGCGCCCTGTCCTCGGACGACGGCTACAACCTCACCATCGCCCGAGTTTCGGCCGACGCCGGCTACACCGCGAACTACTACCGCTTCTTCGGCGCCACGGAGGCCCCGTTCGACTGGTACCAGTCCCTGCTCGCAGCGCTCGCCTCGATCAGCACCGCGGGTGTGTGGATGCGGCTGCCTGCGACGCTGGCGGCCATCGGCACCTGGCTGATCGTCAGCCGCTGCATCCTGCCCCGCCTCGGCCGTCGGCTCGCCGCCAACCGGGTGACGGTGTGGACGGCCGCAGCGGTGTTCCTGGCGGCGTGGCTGCCGTTCAACAACGGCCTGCGACCCGAGCCGCTCATCGCGTTCGGAACGGTCGCCGTGTGGGTGCTGGTGGAGAACGCCGTCGCCACCCGTCGGACGTGGCCGGCCGCGCTGGCGATCGTCGTCGCGGTGTTCAGCGTGACGCTCGCGCCGCAGGGCTTGATCGCGATCGCGCCCCTGCTGGTCGGGGCCCGCGCGGTCGTGCGCACGATCCGCGCGCGCCGTCCGGTGGACGGTGTCCTGGCGCCCCTGGCTGCGCTGCTGTCCGCGCTGGCGCTGATCTTCGTGGTGGTGTTCCGCGACCAGACCCTGGCCACCGTCGCGGAGTCGGCCCGCATCAAGTACGTCGTCGGCCCGACGATCGCGTGGTACCAGGAGTTCCTGCGCTACTACTTCCTCACCGTCGAAGACAGCGTCGACTCGTCGCTGACCCGGCGCTTCGCGGTGCTGGTGCTGTTGCTCTGTCTGTTCGGGATGCTCGCGGTGCTGCTGCGGCGCGGCGGTGTCCCCGGCATGGCGCGCGGCCCGGTGTGGCGCCTGATAGCGGCGACGGCGGTCGGCCTCCTGCTGCTGACGTTCACACCCACGAAGTGGGCCGTGCAGTTCGGCGCGTTCGCCGGGCTGGCGGGTGCGCTCGGAGCGGTGACGGCGTTCGCGTTCGGCCGCGTCGGGCTGCACAGCCGTCGCAACCTCGCGCTCTACGTCACCGCGCTGCTGTTCGTATTGGCTTGGGCGACATCGGGTATCAACGGCTGGTTCTACATCGGCAACTACGGCGTGCCGTGGTTCGACAAGCAGCCGGTGATCGCCGGTATCCCGGTGACCGGGATCTTCCTCGCGCTGGCGATCCTCACCGGCCTGCTCGCGGGGTGGCTGCACTTCCGCATGGACTACGCGGGGCACACGGAGGTCGCCGACACCAAGCGAAACCGCGTGCTGGCCTCGACGCCGCTGCTCGTGGTCGCGGCGATCATGGTGGTGCTCGAGGTCGGCTCCATGGCCAAGGGCGCCGTGCAGCGGTACCCCGTCTACACCACCGCGAAGGCGAACTTCTCCGCACTGAAGTCGGGGCTCTCGGACGCCAGTTGCGCGATGGCCGACGACGTGCTCGTCGAACCCGACACGAACGCCGGTCTGCTGCAACCCGTTCCGGGCCAGCGGTTCGGTGAGTACGGCCCGCTCGGCGGCGAGGACCCGGTCGGCTTCAATCCCAACGGCGTCAGCGACACGCTCGAACCGCCCGAACCGATCACCGCCAACCCGGGCACGGTCAATTCCGACGGGTCGCCGAACGAACCGAACATCGGCATCGGTTTCGCCGCGGGCACCGGCGGCGGTTACGGACCCGTCGGGGTGAACGGTTCGAACGTGTTCCTGCCGTTCGGCCTCGACCCCGAACGCACCCCCGTGATGGGCAGCTACGACGAGAATTCCGTCGCCGCCAAGGTGACGTCGGCGTGGTACCAGCTGCCGGCACGCACACCGGACCGGCCGCTGGTCACCGTCGCGGCCGCGGGTGCGATCTGGTTCTACGAAGAGGACGGCTCGTTCAATTACGGGCAGTCGCTGAAGTTGCAGTGGGGCGTGCACCGCCCCGACGGCAGTTATCAGCCGCTGGCCGAGGTGCAACCGATCGACATCGGACCCGGGCCTCAAAAAGCTTGGCGCAACCTGCGTTTCCCGCTCGCATGGGCCCCACCGGAGGCGAACGTCGCGCGCATCGTCGCCGACGACCCCAACCTGTCCACCGACCAGTGGTTCGCGTTCACCCCGCCACGGGTCCCGGTGCTCGTCACCGCGCAGCAGTTCCTCGGCTCGCAGACACCGGTGCTGATGGACATCGCAACCGCCGCGAACTTCCCCTGCCAGCACCCGTTCTCCCAGCGCCTCGGCATCGCCCAATTGCCCGAGTACCGCATCCTTCCGAACCTCAAGCAGGTGGTCGTGTCCTCGAACCAGTGGCAATCGGCCCAGGACGGCGGCCCGTTCCTGTTCATCCAAGCGCTGTTGCGCACCTCGACCGTCCCCACCTACCTGCGTGACGACTGGTATCGGGACTGGGGTTCGATCGAGCGCTATGTCCGGGTGGTGCCCGAATCCGAGGCGCCGGACGCCGTCGTCGAACAGGGGACGGTGCGCGTCTTCGGTTGGAGCCGTAACGGACCGATCAGGGCGCTGCCATGAGATCTGAGGTGAGGGTCGCCCGCTGGGTGGCGGCGATCGCGGGACTGATCGGATTCGTGCTGTCGGTGGCCACGCCCCTGCTTCCGGTGGAACAGACCACCGCGACGCTGAACTGGCCGCAACAGGACCGGCTGAACAGCGTCACGGCGCCATTTATCACACAGACGCCCGTGCGGATGTCGGTGACGGTGCCGTGCGAGGTGATCCGCACACTGCCTCCGCGCGGCGGAATGGTGTTGGGCACCGCGCCGAAGGACGGTAAGCAGGCCGCGCTGCAGGCTCTGTTCGTCACGGTCAACCCGCAACGCGTCGACATCACCGACCGAAATGTGGTGGTGGCCAGCGTCCCTCGGGCCCGGGTGGTCGGAACCGGGCAAGCCCCGGGCTGCTCGCGCATCGAGATCACCTCCTCCGAGGAGGGCACGTTCGCGACCTTCGTCGGGCTGACCAAGCCGGACGGCTCGCCGCAGTACACCGGTTTCCCCGACCCGAACCTGCGGCCCGCGATCGTCGGCGTGTTCACCGACCTGACCGGTCCCGCCCCGCCGGGGTTGAGCCTGTCGGCAGAGATCGACACCCGGTTCACCACCGAGCCGACGCCGTTGAAGCTGACGGCGATGGTGCTGGCCATCGTGTCGACGGCGATCGCGCTGCTCGCGCTGTGGCGCCTGGACCGGATGGACGGCAGGCGGATGCGGCGGCTGATCCCGCAGCGATGGCGGACGTTCACCCCCACCGACGTCGTGGTCATCGGAGGCTTCGCGGTCTGGCACGTGATCGGCGCCAACTCCTCCGACGACGGCTACATCCTGGCCATGGCACGCGTGGCCGGTCACGCGGGCTACATGTCGAACTACTTCCGGTGGTTCGGCAGCCCCGAGGACCCGTTCGGCTGGTACTACAACCTGCTGGCGATGATGACCAGCGTCAGCGACGCCAGCATCTGGATGCGGCTGCCGGACCTGGTGTGCGGAATCGTGTGCTGGCTGTTGCTGTCTCGCGAGGTGTTGCCTCGACTCGGTCCGGCCGTTGCCGCGAGCAAGCCTGCGCTGTGGGCGGCGGGGCTGGTGCTGCTGGCGGCGTGGATGCCGTTCAACAACGGCCTGCGCCCGGAGGGCCAGATCGCCACCGGCGCGCTGATCACGTACGTGCTGATCGAGCGGGCCATCATCTCCGGACGGCTCACTCCCGCGGCGTTCGCGATCATGACGGCGGCGTTCACGCTCGGCATCCAGCCGACGGGCCTGATCGCGGTCGCCGCGCTGCTGGCAGGCGGCCGACCGCTGCTGCGCATCCTCGTGCGTCGGCGTCAGGTGGTGGGCGTCTGGCCGCTGGTGCTGCCGCTGCTGGCCGCGGGCACGGTGATCCTGACGGTCGTGTTCTTCGACCAGACCATCGCAACGGTGTTGGAGGCCACAAGGATTCGCACCGCCATCGGCCCGAACCAGGAGTGGTACACCGAGAACCTGCGCTACTACTACCTGATCCTGCCGACGGTGGACGGGTCGCTGTCGCGTCGGTTCGGCTTCCTGATCACCGCGCTGTCGCTGTTCGCCTCGATGTTCATCCTGTTGCGGCGTGGGCGGGTGCCCGGTGTGGCGCGGGGTCCCGCGTGGCGGCTGATCGGGATCATTCTGGGCACGGTGTTCTTCCTGATGTTCACCCCCACCAAGTGGGTGCATCACTTCGGACTGTTCGCCGCGGTCGGGGCCGCGATGGCGGCGCTGGCGACCGTGCTGGTGTCGCCCGCCGTGCTGAAGTGGTCGCGCAACCGGATGGCGTTCCTGGCCGCCGTGTTGTTCGTCGTCGCACTGTGTTTCGCGACCACCAACGGCTGGTGGTACGTGTCCAGTTACGGCGTTCCGTTCAACAACGACGAACCGGCCATCGGTGGGATCACGATCAGCACGATCTTCTTCGCGCTGTTCGTGATCGCGGCGATATGGGCGGCGTGGCTGCACTTCTCGTCGCGAACCCGTGGAGAAGGGCGCATCGCCCGCGCGCTGACCGCGGCGCCCATCCCGGTCGTCGCGGGCTTCATGGTGATGGTTTTCGTCGGTTCGATGCTCGTCGGTGCGGTTCGCCAGTACCCCACCTATTCGAACGCGTGGGCCAACCTGCGCGCCTTCGCCGGTGGTTGCGGCCTGGCCGACGACGTGCTCGTCGAGCCCGACGCCAACGAAGGTTTCCTGACGGCGCTGCCCGGGCAGTACGGACCGTTGGGTCCGCTGGGCGGTGTCGGTCCCGTCGGGTTCACCGCCGACGGTGTGCCGGAAAAGATTGTCGCCGAGGCCATCCGGGTGAATCTGCCGATGCCCGGCACCGATTACGACTGGGACCAGCCCACCAAGCTGAAGGACCCCGGCGTCAACGGCTCCACGGTGCCGCTGCCGTACGGGCTCGACCCGAACCGGGTGCCGTTGGCGGGCACCTATGTCGAGGGGCCCCAGCAGCAAAGCAGGTTGACGTCGGCCTGGTACGAACTACCGGCCCCCGACGACGCACATCCGCTCGTCGTGGTCACCGCCGCCGGAACCATCACCGGTGACAGCGTGTTCAACGGGCGCACCGAAGGCGAGACGGTCGAGTTGGAGTACGCGCGTCGGGGTCCGGACGGTGCGCTGCTACCCGCCGGCCGGATGGTGCCCTACGACCTCGGTCCGATCCCGTCCTGGCGCAATCTGCGCTTCCCCCGCGCGAACATTCCCACCGACGCGATTGCCGTACGTATTGTCGCCGAAGACCTTTCGCTCACGCCGGGCGACTGGCTGGCGGTTACTCCGCCACGGGTGCCCGAACTGCGGTCGGTGCAGGAGTATGTGGGATCGGAGCAGCCGGTGCTGATGGACTGGGCCGTCGGCCTGGCGTTCCCGTGCCAGCAGCCGATGCTGCACGCCAACGGCGTCACCGAGATTCCGAAATTCCGCATAACTCCGGACTACAACGCCAAACGCAAGGACACCGACACGTGGCAGGACGGCCTCAACGGCGGCCTGCTGGGCATCACGGATCTGCTGCTGCGCGCGCACGTGATGGCGACGTACCTGTCGGAGGACTGGGGTCGGGACTGGGGCTCGCTGCGCCGGTTCGAGATGACTCCTGAGGCGCAGGGGGCGACGCCGGCAACACTCGATTTCGGCACGGCCACGCGCAGCGGTCTGTACAGCCCGGGCCACATCCGCATCAAGCCGTAACCAACCGCCGCGAGCGTGCGAGCCTGCACACGACACGCCGCTAGATCAAACCACTTTGCGCACGCTCGGCAGCGACTTTGCGCACGCTCGGCAGCGACTTCGCGCAGGGTCGTCCTCAGCCGATTGTCCCGCGTCCGCTTGCGTCCCAGTGCTTCTCGAGGCGAAGCACGCGGCGGTTCTCGACGACGATCCACAGTGCACCGGCGAGCGCGGCCAGTACGGCGATGAGCACCGTCGAGCCGAGCCACTCGTAGTGTCCATACGCCGCGACGGCGACCGTAGCGATCATCGCCGCCGCCGACAGCGCCAGCAGGATCAAGCCGGGCCAGTAGAAGTTGTCCTTCATGAAGATGCCGGCGTGGGGTTGCGTGGTCCGATGGTGATCCGTCGGATCGTGATGCGTGGTTCCCATCACAACTCCCTTGTCAGGTTTGGTCGATACGCTCGCGAGCCAGCATCTCGGGCAGGCTGATGGCGCCGATGGTCGTCACCAGCCACACCAACAGCGTCGTGGTCAACCACGCCGCGAACCCGTTGACGGTCAGCCCATGGGTCAGCGCGGCGGCGACCGCCAGCCCGAGAAGGGTCAGCGCCAACCCTGCGCCGCCGAGCAGAAGCGACGCATAGTCATGCGGCAGCTTCAGCAGGACCAGCGACGTCAGCGCCTGGCCAACCGAGAACACCAGCACGGCGACGACGAAGGCCGGCACGGTCACGGACACTCCCGGCACCACCCAGGCCGCCACCAGTAGTCCGACGGCCCAGGAGCCCAGCAGCGCGATGGCGCGCACCAGGACTTGCCTGTCCATAGCGTCAAGCGTAGGCCGCCGTTCGACCGCTGGGAAGGCCCAGCCGATCAGTGCGGTGGACCCAGGTATGGAAACTCGGTCAGGGTGTCGGTGTGGGGGCTCAGACCGCTGGGCGGGCATTCGCCTTTGGTCAGGAAGGCCAGGCGGTAGTCGATGACGTCGTCGGTGAATGTCCGGCCATTGGGGTACTTCGCCGGTTTGGACGGGTTGAAGGTCAACATGTCTGGCAGGGTGCCTTCGTCATCGATCGCCGCGATGGCTTCTTCCCGCGTGTAGCCGCCGGTGTGTCCCATCAGGTGGATGAATTGGCCGATCCATCGTGCTCGGTCGTCGATGGGTTCGCTGGCGTTGTACTCCAACTTGGTGTCGTCGGTGTTGAAGAAGCTGCTGACCGACGGATGGCCGGCCCGGTCGACATGGTGGAGCTCGCCGTCTTGGCGCACGCTGCATCGTCCCCAGATCCGGATGTCCGGGTCCGCACCCAGATAGGCCGTCGGTAGCTCCAGGACCATCGAGAAGACGTTGGCAGTGGCGTTGGAATCCTTTCCAGTCCATGGTGATTCGCCGCCCAGCGCGCCGGGGCGAGGCGCTGTGAAGTTTCGCGCTCCGGAGATGTCGAACAGGTTCTTGATGCCGTCGAAGTCGAAGAAGAACGCGTCGCTGCGCGCCCCTGCGAACAACGTGAAAGCGCCCGAGTGAGCGATGGAGGGAGTGTTGCCGAACGAGACATCGACGGTGTCGAAGATCTTCTCGCCCACGGCTTCGGGCTCCTCGGCCTCATCACCTGTTGCCAGCGAGACGTTGACGGTCTGCCGGCCGTCCTGCGGAGGCGAGAAGACGAAGCTGAACGCGATGTCGTTGCGCAGGTCACCGTCGTTGTCGATGGCCAGCCGGTAAACGGCGTCAGGATGCAGCGCGTCTGCGTTCGGATTCGCGTTGAGAATGAGCACGGTTCGAGTGGGATCGGCGGGTGACTGGAAGGCGTACAGATCGCAGAGGTCAAGCCGCTGATCGCCCAGCGGCGGACCGAGGCTCAGGCCCGTGAAATGGTTCGACACAGCGTCAATCAAACCGCACGGGGCCGGTTACGTCCTGAGAAGTGGGGCGTCGTGCATGCCGATGCGCACGGTGGCGCGGTCACCAGGGTGCGCAACGCGCTGCTTTTCCGCGGCGTGTCGTGTGCAGACCCGCACGCTCGCGGAGATGGCGGGTTTAGATCGGTGTCAAACCGTGCTTGCGCTGCACTCGGGTGATCTGCTTGTCCCGCAACAGGTTCAGCGACTTGCGTAGGAGCAGCCGGGTTTCGTGCGGCTGGATCACCGCGTCGATGAAGCCGCGCTCGGCGGCGATCCACGGCGTGGCCATGTTCAAGTTGTAACCCTCGATGAAGTCCTGCCGTATCTTCTGCACCTCGGGTGCCGTCGGGTCGGGGAACCGCTTCACCAGCAGCTGCGCCGCACCCTCGGCACCGATCACCGCGATACGCGCGGTCGGCCACGCGAAGTTCAGGTCCGCCGACAGCTGCTTGGAACCCATCACCGCGTATGCGCCGCCGTAGGACTTGCGAATCGTGATGGTCACCTTCGGCACGTCGGCCTCGACCACGGCGTTGAGGAAGCGGCCGCCACGCTTGATGATGCCGCCCTTCTCCTGGGCGACGCCGGGCATGAAGCCGGGGGTGTCGACCACGAAAACCAACGGCAGGTTGTAGGAGTCGCAGAACCGGATGAACCGCGCCGCCTTGTCGGAGGCCTCGTTGTCGATCGACCCGGACAGGTGCATCGGCTGGTTGGCGATCACCCCGACCGGGTGGCCGTCGACGCGCGCGAACGCGGTGATGATCGCGGGACCCTGCTGCTCGGCCACATCGAAGACGTCGCCGTCGTCGAAGATCCGCAGCAGAATCTCGTGCATGTCATAGGCCATGTTGTCGCTGTCGGGCACGATCGAGTCGAGCTCGTAGTCGTGCGGCGTCAGCTCCGGTTCCAGGCCCGGGTTGACGATCGGCGGGTCGTCGAAGGTGTTGGCGGGCAGGAACTCCAGATAGTCGCGCACGTACTGGAACGCCGCGGCCTCGCTCTCCACGACCTGATGGATGTTGCCGTAGCGGGCCTGTGCGTCGGCCCCGCCGAGCTCGTCGAGCGACACATCCTCACCGGTGACGTCCTTGATGACGTCGGGTCCGGTGACGAACATGTAGCCCTGATCGCGCACGGCGACCACCAGATCCGTCTGGATCGGCGAATACACCGCTCCCCCAGCGCATTTGCCGAGGATGATCGAGATTTCGGGAACGAGTCCGCGCAGCAACTCGTGGCGGCGGCCCAGCTCGGCGTACCACGCCAACGACGTCACCGCGTCCTGGATCCGCGCGCCCGCCGAGTCGTTGATACCGATGATCGGGCAGCCGACCATCGCCACCCACTCCATCAGCTTGGCCACCTTGCGCCCGAACATCTCGCCGACCGAACCCTGGAAGACCGTCTGGTCGTGGCTGAACACGCCGACCGGCCTGCCGTTGATCCGGGCGTGACCGGTCACCACCCCGTCACCGAACAGCGCGTTCGGATCACCCGGCGTCTTAGCCAGCGCACCGATCTCGAGGAAGCTGCCCGGATCGACGAGGGCGTGGATGCGCGCGCGGGCGCTCGGAATGCCCTTCTTCTCCCGCTTGGCGACCGCCTTCTCCCCGCCGGGCTCCTTGGCCTGCTCCAGCTTCTCGCGGAGTTCGGCGAGCAGTTCCGCGGTGGTCTTCGTCCGGATGGGAGTGGCTTCAGTGGTCACTTCGCCTGCTTCTCCTGATCCTCGTGGTCGGCCTCGATCTGGTTGATCGCCTCGCTCATATGCGCCCCGACCTTCGCAATGTACGGCTCGTCGATCACCTGGATGTGCTCACCCCCGATCGGCACGACCTCCAGCTCGGAGACGAACTCGCTCCAGCCGCCGTCGGGCTGGCGGGTGGCGTAGCGCGGCTCGAAGTAGATCGCGTCGTCGTGGTAGCGGTCGGCCATATAGAGCGTGACCTTGCCGTCGTACGGCTTGATCGCGGCGGTGTCGATGGCCCGCTGATCCAGGTACGACGTGCGCTGGTGCTCGATGATGCCGCCCGGGATCTGCACCCCACTTCGGCTCACCACGTCGAGGACGTACTTGACCTGACCCTCGTCGTCGAGCGCCTCGAGTTCCTCGTAGGGGATCTCGGGGATCTCGACGTTGAACGTACGCTCGGCGAAGCGGGCGTAGCGGTCCCAGCGGGCGCGGGTCTCCTCCTTGGTCTGCGGGATCTCCTCGCTGGGGCGCACCGCGTCGATCAGACCGACGAACTGTACGTCGGCGCCCGCCTGCTTGAGCCCGATCGCGCACGCGTAGGCGAGCACCCCGCCCAGCGACCAGCCGGCGAGGATGAACGGCTTGCCCTGTTTGCCGTCGGTCCAGCCGTTGAGCTCCAACAGCTTCGGCACGTACTCGCGGGCGCGCTCCTCGATGGAGCCCTCGACACGCTCGATGCCGTACATCGGGGTGTCGGCGGGCAACCGCTTGAGCAGGGGCTCGTAGACGACGGTGGAGCCGCCCGCGGCGTGGAAGACGAACACCGGGATCCGGTTCGAATCGTCCTGCGGCGCTCGGATCGTCCGCACGAAGCCGTCGACCTTGCCGCCTTCGAGGTACTCGCGGACGGTGGTGGCCAGCTCCTCGATCGTCTTCGCGGTGCGCACGTCGTCGGCGGTGACAGTGCCCTCGTCGACGCGCTCGGTCAGCCGCTCGGCGATCTTGGTCGCGGTGGCCTCGTCGACCGCGGGCAAATCGTTGAAGATGCCGCCCGGCGACTTGCCGGTCACGATCGCCCACGTCGCGAACGTGACGCGTTCGGCGGCGTCCCGCGGTGGCACGTCGGAGCCCAGCGCCTCGGTGACCGCCTCCTGGGTGAGGATCTTGCTGGCGGCCGCGACCGTCGACTCTGAGGGTCCGCTCGGATCCGTCGGCGGCGGCGGGATGTTCGGACCCGCCGGGTCGGTGGGCGGCGGCGGAACGGCGGGGCCGCTCGGGTCGGTGGGCGGCGCGGGAATGTCAGAGGCCGTCGCGGTGCCCGCGCTGGTCACCTCCGAGGCGATGCCGGTCTTCTCGGCCAGCACCTGCTCGAGTTCGGCGACGGTGGTCGCACCACCCATCAACTCGGCCTGTTCGGCGGCGATCTCCTCGGCGGTCTTGGTCTTCTGGTGCTCGGCGAGTTGGTCGACCTCGTCGCGGTGCTCGATCGCGTACTGGATCAGCTTCTCGACCGCGTACAGGTTCGCGTCGCGCACCGCGGTCAGCTGGATCGGCGGCAGGTCGAAGTCGTACTCGACCCGGTTCTTGATCCGCACGGCCATCAGCGAGTCCAGCCCGAGCTCGATCAGCGGCACCTCCCACGGCAGGTCCTCGGGCTCGTAACCCATTGCGCCGCCGACGATCGCGCCGAGCCGGTCGTGGATCGTCTCGCCGGAGTCCGGCGACCACTTGGCGAAGCCGGCACCCATGCCAGCACCCTGGGTCAGATTGTCCTGCAGGATCTCGGCGTCTTCCTCGGGCTCGTCTGCGGGTGCCGTCGAAACCTGTTCGGCCACAGTTGCTCCCGTCGCGATCGCAACGGGCAGTGCTCCCGCGGCGCCGTTACGGCTGACCACGGCGTCGTACACCAGGGTGAAGGACTCGTCGATACGCGCGTGCACCTGCACGCTGGCCCCGCCGGGATGACGGGTCAGGGTCGTCACCAGCCGCGCACCCTCACCGGGGACCGCGCGCTGTTCGGAGGCGGCCAGCTTGGCATCGGGGATGACCTGTGCCGCAGCGGCTTTCACCAGCGCCGCCAGGTCCGGCTCACCCTTGGGCGCGTACTCCCAGACGTGCCGGCCGTCCGGGGTGGCGACATGGTTACCCGGCATCATCACCGAACTGTCGCCGGTGAACCGCGCATCGAGCCAGTGCGGTTTGCGTTTGAAGCGGGTCGGCGGGATGTTCGCGAAATCCAATGCCCCGGCCAGCCCCGTGGACCGCCGCGGGAACAGCGTGCGCAAGTCCAGATCGTGGCCGTAGACGAACAGCTGGGCCATCGCAGCGGTCATCGAGTCGACCTCGTCCTGCTTGCGCGCCAGCGTCGCGATGAGCTGGGCGTCGTGCAGGCCGGCCGCCGCGGTCGTCAGGCCGACCTGCATGAGCGCCACCGGATTGGGCGCCAACTCCAAGAACGTCGTGTGGCCGTTGTCGACGGCGTTGCGGATGCCGTGGGTGAAGTAGACGCTGTGGCGCAGCCCCTTCTTCCAGTAGTCGACGTCGTGGATGGTCTCGCCGGGCCGGATGTAGCGACCCTCGTGCACGGTCGAGAAGTAACCGATCTTGGTCGGGTGCGGTTCGATGCCGACCAGTTCGGCTGCCAGTTCACCGAGCAGCGGATCCATCTGCGAGGTGTGGCTGGCGCCCTTGGTCTGCATCTTCCGGGCGAACTTGCCCTCCTCCTCGCAGCGCTCGATGATCGCGTCGACCTGGTCGGGCGGACCGCCGATGACGGTCTGGGTGGGCGCGGCGTACACGCACACCTCGAGGTCCTTGAAGGCTTCGGTCTCTCTGAACACCCCGACGATTTCGTCGGCCGAATACTCGACCAGCGCCATCAACCGGATCCACTCGCCGAACAGCATCGCCTCGCCCTCACCCATGAGGTGAGCACGCGAACAGATGGCCCGAGTGGCGTCCTCCAGCGACAGCCCGCCGGCGAAGTACGCGGCGGCCGCCTCGCCGAGCGACTGGCCCACCACCGCAGCGGGTTTCGCGCCGTGGTGCTTGAGCAGCTCACCGAGAGCGATCTGCAGGGCGAAGATGACGGTCTGGACGACCTCGATCGGGTATTCGCAGGTCTCGTTGGTGTAGTCGACCGCGTCGTCGAGGATCAGCTCCAGGATCGAATAACCGCGTTCATCCTGGATGAGGGCGTCGACCTTGTTGATCCACTCGGCGAACACCTCGTTGCGCAGATACAGGTTCTTGCCCATCTTGCGGTGCTGAGCGCCGAAACCGGCCAACACCCAGACGGGTCCGTTGGTGACCGGGCCGTCGGCGCTGAACACGCTCGGGTGCTGCTTACCCTCGGCCACCGAGCGCAGCCCCTTGATGGCCTCGTCGTGATCGTGGGCCAGCACCACGGCGCGCGAGCGCCCGTGGTTGCGCCGTGACAGCGCGCGGCCGATCGACTCCAGCGACGACGCGCGCCCCTCCGGGCTGTCAATCCAGTCGGCCAGCTCGGCCGCCGTCGCCTTCTTCCGCGACGTCAGAAATCCCGAGACGGCCAGCGGCACAACAGGTGTCGGCTGTTCGCCGGCTGCCATCTCCTCGCGGGCGGTCTCGAGTAGCCGCTTGGCAGCGTCGGTCAGGCCGGGGAGTTCGGGCTCGTCCTGCAGTGCGTGGGCTGGGCGGTCCAGAGCGTCGTCGTCATCATCGACGAACTCACCGAACTCGTCCATCCGCACCCCGCCGATATAGACGGCGTTGGCGTCGGACGACTTGTCCTGCACGGCTTCGGGTTCCGGCTCCGGTTCGGGCTCGACGAGGTCCGACGGCAGCACCTCACGCAACACCAGGTGGGCGTTGGCGCCGCCGAAACCGAAACCGGAGACGCCGGTGATCGCGTACCCGCTGTATCGGGGCCAGTCGGTGACGGTGTCGGCGACCTTGAGGTGCACGCCGTCGAAGTCGATGTAGGGGTTGGGGCCGGTGTAGTTGATCGACGGTGGGATCTTGTCGTTGCGCAGGGCCAACGCCATCTTCGCCAGGCTCGCCGCGCCCGCCGCCGACTCCAGATGTCCCACATTGGATTTGATCGCACCCAGCAGCGCGGGCTTGTCGGCCGGGCGGCCCCTGCCGACGACGCGGCCCAGCGCGTCGGCCTCGATCGGGTCACCGAGGATGGTGCCGGTGCCGTGCGCCTCGATGTAGTCGACGAGGCGCGGGTTGATGCCGGCGTCCTTGTACGCCTTGCGCAGCACCTCGGCCTGCGCGTCCGGGTTCGGCGCGAGCAGCCCGTTGGACCGGCCGTCGTGGTTGACCGCGCTGCCGGCGATGACGGCGAAGATCTCGTCACCGTCGCGCCGGGCGTCGGAAACCCGCTTGAGCACGAGCATGCCGCCGCCCTCGGAACGGGCGTAGCCGTCGGCGTCCTGTGAGAACGACTTGATCCGGCCGTCCGGCGCGAGCACCCCGCCGACCTCGTCGAAGCCGACCGTCACCAGCGGGGTGATCAGCGCGTTGACGCCGCCCACGACGGCGACGTCGGCCTCACCCGAGCGCAGCGCCTGCACACCTTGGTGCGCGGCGACCAGCGAACTCGAGCAGGCGGTGTCGACGGCCACCGAGGGGCCGCGGAAGTCGTAGAAGTACGAAACCCGGTTGGCGATGATCGAGCTCGCCGTGCCGGTGATCGCGTACGGATGCGCGACCGAGGGGTCCGACATCGCCAGGAAGCTGTAGTCGTTCAGCGAGCTTCCGATGTAGACGCCGACATTGGCGCCGCGCAGACTCGACGCGGGAATGCGCGCGTTCTCCAGTGCCTCCCAGGTCAATTCGAGCGCCATCCGCTGCTGCGGATCGATGTTGTCGGCCTCCATCTTCGACAGCGCGAAGAACTCGGCGTCGAATCCCTTGATGTCGGAGAGGTAACCGCCGCGGGTGCGGGCCTTGGCGACGCGCTCGGCGATGCGCGGCTCGCCGAGGAACTCCTCCCAGCGACCCTCCGGCAGATCGGTGATCGCGTCGCGGCCCTCCAGAAGCGCCTGCCACGTCTCGTCGGGGGTGTTCATGTCGCCGGGGAATCGGGTGGCCAGGCCGACGATCGCGATGTCCTCGACGTCGCGTGAGCGCGTCCAGTCCTCGTCGTCGTCGCCCGTGTCCTCGGGTTCCGGCTCACCCTCGATGATCACCGTCGCCAGCGATTCGATGGTGGGGTGGCGGAACGCCACGGTGGCGGTCAGCGTGACACCGGTCAGGTCCTCGATGTCGCTGGCCATCGCGACGGCATCGCGCGACGACAACCCGAGTTCGACCATCGGCGCGCTCTCGCTGATGGAGTCGGGTGACTGGCCGGTGGCATTGCCGATCCAGTCGCGCAGCCACTGCCGCATCTCGTTGACCGTCATATCGGTGCGGGGTGCGGCGAGCGGTTTCTCGGGTGCGAGCTGGATGTCGTCGCCGGACGGCATCTCGGGTTGCTGCGAATCGTCTTGTGTATCAGCCATATTCCGGGGTTGGTCTCAGTCTGTCTCGTCGGGGAAGGCGTTGGCGATCTTCCCGCTCCGCAGACTGCCGTCCAGGTAGGCCGCGCGACACGCTCGGCGACCGATCTTTCCGCTCGAGGTGCGCGGAATCGCGCCTGCCGGGGTCAGCAGCACATCGCGGACGGTGACGCCGTGGCGCACCGCGATCGCGGCGCGGATGTCGTCGGCGATGGGGCCCATGTCGAGCTTGTGGGCGCCCGGTGCCCGCTCACCGACGATCACCAGCTGTTCTGAGGTGTCGTCGGGATCGCGCTTGAGTCCGGAGTGGGCGTTCTCGAACACCTCGTCGGGCAATTGGTTGGCGGGCACCGAGAACGCCGCGACGAACCCTGTCCGCAGCGCCTTGGTGGCCTCCTGCGCGGAATACTCCAAATCCTGCGGATAGTGGTTGCGTCCGTCGATGATCACCAGGTCCTTGACGCGACCGGTGATGTAGAGCTCACCGTCGTAGTAGGCACCGAGGTCGCCGGTGCGCACCCAGGTGGCGTCGTCGGCGGCCCCTTCGGCGTGCGACGGGTTGGTCCGCGACTTGAGGATGTTCTGGAACGTCGCAATCGTCTCCTCGGGCTTGCCCCAGTAACCCGTGCCCATGTTCTGGCCGCTGATCCAGATCTCGCCGATCTGCCCGTCGGCCAACTCGGTGGCGGTGTCGTTGTCGACGATGACCGCCCATTCGGCGATGCCGATCTTGCCGGCGCCGGCCTGCGGCACGGCCTTGGGCGAATCCTCGGGGACCGGAACGAAGCGGCCATTGTTGAGCTCGTCACGGTCGACCGGGGTGATCTTCGGCTCCTCGCTCACCGGCGTCGTCGACACGAACAGTGTCGCCTCGGCCAGTCCGTAGGACGGCTTGATCGCCTTGGGCTGGAAGCCGAACGGGCCGAACGCCTCGTTGAACCGCCGCACGGTGGCCGCGGATATCGGCTCGCTGCCGTTGAGGATGCACTTGACGTTGGACAGGTCGAGCGGCGGTTCACCGTCCTTGGGCACACCGCGGGCCGCGGCGTGGTCGAACGCGAAGTTCGGTGCCACCGAAATGGTCCCGCCCGTGTCGCCTTCCTTGCGGGCGAGTTCGCGGATCCAGCGGCCCGGGCGACGCACGAACGCGGCGGGGGTCATGAACGTGACGTAATGGCCGATCATCGGCGACAGCAACACGGTGATCAGACCCATGTCGTGGAAGAACGGGAGCCAGGACACACCCCGGTCGCCCTCTTCACCTTCCAGCGCCTCGATCACCTGCACCACGTTGGTGGCGAGGTTCAGGTGGGTGATCTGCACGCCGGTCGGGATGCGGGTCGAACCGGAGGTGTACTGCAGGTAGGCGATGGTGTGCTCGTCGACGTCGACGGGCTCCCAGGTGGCGCCGACCTCGTCGGGCACCGCGTCGACGGCGATGACGCGCGGACGCTGGTTGGCGGGACGGGTGCGGAAGAACTTGCGCACCCCCTCGGCGGCTTCGGTGGTGGTCAGGATCGCCGACGGCTCGCAGTCGTCGAGCACCGCGTGCAGGCGGCCCACGTGCCCCGGTTCGTTGGGGTCGAACAGCGGCACGGCGATGCGGCCCGAATACAGGGTGCCGAAGAACGCGACGAGGTAGTCGAGATTCTGCGGGCACAGGATCGCGACGCGGTCACCGGGCTGGGTGACCTGTTGCAGACGAGCACCGACCGCTCGGTTACGAGCGCCGAAGTCGGCCCAGCGCAGGTCGCGCGCGACCCCGTCGCGCTCGGTGGAGAAGTCCAGGAACCGGTAGGCGAGCTTGTCTCCACGCACCTTCGCCCATCGTTCGACGTGCTTGACCAGGCTCCCGTTGTCGGGAAACTTGATCAGTCCGTCCTTGATGAACGGGTTATGGAACCCCATCGCACTCTCCTGTCAGCGGCACACGCTTCTCGATGCCGATTCGCACTTGATCCCCGAGCCGCCCCCAAGCCCCGCCAAATCGTACCGGTCGGCTATTCGCCTACTGCTCTTAGTTTTTTCTTAATGTTAGGGGACGGGTTGTCACCGTCCAAATCAGGTTTGGTCACAGGTCAGCCATGTTTCGGGCGCGGGGCGTTATCGATCAATTCCCGCGCCCAGCGCTGCGTCCACTCGGTGGACGCCAGCCCGTCGGAATTCCAGAACTGCGTGGTGGCATACATCGCGTGAATCGGTTGTCCCGCACCGCCGAGCAGGATGTCGATGGTCTTGGGCAGGTTCATGATGTTGAACGCTTCCGGCGGGGCCGAGCAGATCAGGTCACCGGGAGCGCAGATCTCGTTGACGCGATCGTTGAGCATGCCGAACCCGCCCGGCCGGGGACCCGTCATCGCCAAACCCATGCCGTCGAGCATGGGCACGTCGCGCAGCGTGATCTCGGCACCCTGACCCGGTGGATTGGGGCCGACGTCCACGCCGACGCCGGTCTGCCGGCGGCCGTCGGCGATCAACGTCACACCCAGCACCAGATCCTCGTCGACCGGGCCTCGCCCGTTGCCGATATCGCTGGCGATGTCTCCGGCGATGACGGCGCCCTGGGAGAACCCGACGATCACGTAACTGGTCAACGGGCAGCGGTTGTTCATGTCCGTCAAGGCCTTGACGGTTGCGTGGAAGCCTTCGGCGCGGCTGTCGTTGTAGGTCATCTGCCCGTCCTTGGAGAACGGGTTGTGGAACTGCGCGGTGTAGGGGACGGTGAACACCTCGACCCGGTCGTTGCCGAACTGCCCGCGGATCGGGTTGGTGACATTGAGCAGCAGCGCGATCGGGAACTGCGTCGGGTTGAACGGATCGAGCTGCGGTGAGGACTCCCAGGTGCCCGGGACCGAGATCATCTGCACATCGGGGCAGCTCGCATCCTGGAACTCCGGGCGCGGCTTCTTGGTGGGGCTGATTGCGGTCGGGGGCACCCCGGTGGGTGGCACACCGGTCGGGCCCTCGGGTTTGCGCAGGATCACAACGACGATCACCAAGAGCAGCACCACCACGAGCGCCATCGCGCCGGCGGCGACGAGCGCGAGAATGCGGTGGCGTTTCCGCCGGTTGGTAGTGGCCATGTTTCGGTTGGGCTCCTGCTAGCAGAGTCGTTCGGTTGCGATGCGAATGTAATCGGCGGTGGCGGCGTCGACGTCGACGGTCGGCGACCTACCGATGATGTGATCCATCGCATCGCCGCGCACCAGCGGATGGATCGAGTCCCAGACCTTCTGGTCGTCGTGTTTGGCGGCCCGGGCCTGGCACACGTACGACCCGATCCGCAGCGCGAGCAGGTCGCTGGACGGCGTCACCCCGGCCGAGGCGAGAGCGTCGAGATAACCCCGCTGCCGGTCGGTCAGCACGAGCGTGTTGGAGTGTCCGGTCGCCGACGGCGGAGCCGTTGTCTCGCTGGCCTGCCCGGGCGCGGGCGCTGCCTCCGACGTCGGCAAACCCATGGCCGCCATGACGTCGGGGCCCGAACACCCGGTCAGCAACGCCGTCGCCGAAGCTATGAGCAGCGACCCTGCCGCCGTCGTCCGTACCGAGCGTTGCACCCCTCCAAGGTACCGGCTGCCGACGTGCGGCCCCGGTTCCGCGGAGCGGGTCGCCGGCTAAGCGATCGTCGCCGCCAATTCGCCGCTCATGGCCGCGAGCTGACCGCTCCAGGAACCCCAGTCGTGGGTTCCGCTGGTCGGGAAGTCGAAGTGTCCGTTCTTCCCGCCGACGGAGCGATAGTGCTGGTAGAACTCGCGATTGGTGCCTTGGGCGATGTCGCAGTAGCCGATCATCGCGGGGGGATCGGTGCACCCGCCGGCCGGGGCGCTCCACACCCACAAGCGGGTGTTGTTGTCGGCCAGCAACTGCACGTGGACGTTGGGTGAGTGCCACTTCCAGCGGCCCAGCTGTGGCATGCCCCACATGTTGCGGGTCTCGACACCGCCGAACTGCGCGAGCCCCGCGGTGATGGCACCGTCGACGCCCGTGCGCTCAGGGGTCAGGAAGCCCGACAGGGAGCCGGCGAAGCGGTAGCGGTCCGGGTGGAAGGTGGCCATCGCCATCGCGCCGTAGCCGCCCTGCGCCGCACCGACGATGCCGTGCCCGGACGGCGCCAGCCCCTTGTTGGCGGCCAACCAGTTCGGCAGCTCGTCGGCCAGGAAGGTCTCCCACTGGCGGCTGCCGTCGGCCTCCCAGTTCGTGTACATGCTCCACGCGCCGCCCGCGGGTGCGGCCACCGAGATGCCTTTACCGGCGAGGGTGTTCATCGCGTTGCCCGCGGTGACCCAGTTGCTGACGTCGGGCGCCGCATTGAACGCGTCGAGCAGCACGACCGCGTGGGGGCCACCGCCCTGGAAGGCGACGGGAATGTCGCGTCCCATCGCGGCCGACGGCACCATCAGCATCTCGACTTGCGCGTTCGCCGACGGCGCCATGGCCGTCCCCGCCGTCCACAAGCCCGCGGCCAGCGCCACGGTCAAGATTGCCCGGAAGATCCCTTGCATCGGCTCGTCCACCTCACCTTGGTCTGCTGTCCCCGCGCGAGGTAGTCAATCACACACGGCCGCAGACGTGGTCGGAAAAGGGCCGACGGCGGCGACCCCGCAGGATCGCCGCCGCCGACTATGAAGTTATTGCCGTACCAGTCAGTTACCGGCGTCCGTCGTCGTGAGCGAGGCTTCGGTCGCGATCGGGGTCGACGGCTGCGGCGTGGCGCCCAGCACCCGCTGGATGTCGGGCTTCATCTGCTGCAGCTGCTGGCCCCAGTACTCCCAGCTGTGGGTACCGGCCTGCGGGAAGTTGAACACACCGTTCTTTCCGCCCGCGGCGAGGTACTGCTCCTGGAACGTCTCGTTCGTGCGAAGCGTGAAGCTCTCGAGGAACTTCGCGTTGAAGTTGTCGCCTGCCGCGACGCCGCTACCGTTGATGTCGGCCGGCTTGCCGTTACCGCAGAACACCCAGATGCGGGTGCCGTTGGCGACCAGCCTGTCGATGTTGACCATCGGGTCGTTGCGCTTCCACGCCGGATCGCTCGACGGGCCCCACATGTCCTCGGACTCGTAGCCGCCGGCGTCACCCATCGACAGCCCGACCAGCATCGGCCACCAGCCCTCGGACAGGTTCAAGAAGCCCGACAGCGAAGCGGCGTACTGGAACTGCTGCGGGTAGTAGATCGCGAGCGTCATTGCGGACGACCCCGCCATGGACAGCCCGACCGCGGCGTTGCGGTTCGGGTTCACGCCCTTGTTGGCCGCCAGGTACGCGGGCAGTTCCTGGGTCAGGAACGTCTCCCACTTGTAGGTCTGGCAACCGGCCTTACCGCAGGCGGGCTTGTACCAGTCGCTGTAGAAGCTGGACTGGCCACCCACCGGCATGATCACCGCGAGGCCGGAGTCCAGGTACCACTCGAACGCCGCGGTCTCGATGTCCCAGCCGTTGAAGTCATCGCGTGCACGAAGACCGTCGAGCAGGTACACGCCAGGCGCGTTCGGCCCGCCGTTCTGGAACTGAACTTTGATGTCACGGCCCATCCCCGCGGACGGAACCATGAGGTACTCGACCGGCAGACCCGGACGAGAGAAAGCCCCCGCGGTGGCCGAGCCTCCGATGGCGCTCACCAAGCCCGGCAGCACGGCGGCCGCAAGGGCGGCTCCCGCAAGCCGGCGGACCCAGGCACCCCGGATCTTGCCAACGAACTTCATGCTTCATCTATCCCATCTGTCGTGTGCCGCACGCGGAACCGCCCACGAGGCTTGCCGCGTAACCCGTGCAGTCAACCACACGTCGGCGTGATCTTCCCATTCGAGACATGTCCACCCTGGTCACGCCGCTTCATTGCGGAGTGCTGCGACCATGCAGGGTTCCTCCAGTTCCTTCAGGTTTCCTCCGGCCATCGGTAGACCGTCTGGATGCCTTTGTTGCTATCGGCCGAGATGGGTCGCGGCGTTACGGACCCGTGGCGGGCATGCCCGTGTACGGCTCGGATACGGGTTCCGGCACGGGCAATTCGCACCGTGCGAGTTCGTAGAGGGGTACGCGGTCGATCCGGTACTGCGCGAACCCGTAGGCGTGCACGAGGTTCGACAGGAACCGACGCGGGCTCATCGGGCCGCGTATCGAGTTCAGCATCGCGTCGGTCTCCGGACACTCCAGCGCCGCCTCGGCCTGTCTGACCCAGTCCTCGTCGATGTAGTTCGGAATGAACGGCGGCTCTTTGAGAAACGGCCCCTCCGCGATCGCCCAATCGGGAAAGAGGTTCTTGTCGTGGCCGATTCGGCCGTCCTCGAGACGCGCGGTGTGCGCCGCCAACGGATTGGCGAGCCCGATCTGGTCGATGACCCGAACGTCGAGTCCCACGTTCATGCCCAGCATGCCGAGGTTGGTGAAGAAGACCGTGTGCGGGCCTTTGTAATCGTCCGGCGCGTCCGGCGGCGGCGGTAGCGCGGGCACCACGTCCCACTGGTCGTAATTTCCCGACGGCAGCAACAGTGCGCCGTCGGGCGTGTTCTCCAACGCCTCGAGCACCGCACGCATCCGCGGATAGTCCAGGTAGTCCGCGGCGGTCAGCGGGTGCGCATGGCCGGTGGCCTGCGCGTAGAACCGCCGCTCGTCGACGATGCCGGAGTACGTGACGCGGGTGGCGTCCCGGCCCATTCCCGGCGAATTGGCCGCCCACAGCGCCCATCCCGCCACCGCCAGCCACAGCAGGCTGGTGGCGCCGACGAACAGATAGCCTGCGCCACGGGCCATTCGGGTCTCGTCGGGAAGGACGACGGGGATCACCGAGATTGGTGCCAGCATGACGAACAGCGGTGTCAGAAGCACCCGGCCGTGCATGAAGTCCCCACCCTGACGGATCCAGTAAAGCGCCTGTAGCAGACCGCTGACGAGGAAGAAGATCACCACCGCACCGGGGCTCTGCACCGTCCGCGCCAACCACCCGGAGCCGCGGGCCACCGCACCGCGGTTCGGTCGAGAACGCCCGCGAATGACCCAGACGACCCCGGCAAGCCCGGCAAGCAGGATCGCGGGCGCCCACAGCAGGTAGGGCTGATTGAAATTCGCCAAATAGACCCAGCCCTGCGACCATTTCGATCCGCTCGCGTCTTTGGCCAGCGCGGTACCGGGAACCAGCAAGCCGTAGTAGCCCATTCGGAAGATCTGGTAGGCCACTGGAAGCAGGCCGCCCGCGACGACGATCACCGCGCGGCGGCGCCAATCGGGCGCGGCGATCAGCATCATCACCAGGGCGAACCCGCCGATCAACGCCAGCTCGGGGCGGACCAGCACGCTCAGGCCCGCAACGAATGCCAGTGCGACATCGAAGGTTCGGCTGACCGGACGTGACGCCTGCGGTCCGACAGGATGCCTGCGGATGGTCGGTGCGCCTCCGCGCTGGACAGGGGGAGAGGTCGCGCGGTGGCCCCGCGGTTGCTGGGACCAGCACACCATCATCCACCACAGCAGACCCAGATACGCCAGCACCAAACCGTTTTCAAGCCCGGAGGTGGCGAAGTCACGCGCGGGCGGAAGCGCGATGTAGACCAGCACTCCCGCCGGCAGCATCAGCGCGCGCCGGCCTTGCAGGCTCGGTGCATACAACCGGCCGGTGCCCAACATCGCGAACGCCAAACCCGACACGCTGAGCACCAGCGCCAGGACGAGCACCACATACTCCAGCCGCGCGGAGCCACCCACCAAGGCGCCGAGGTAAACCAGATAGGTCCACACGGTCGAGGTGTTGGCTTCGACGCGCTCACCGGCGTTGAACACCGGGCCGTTGCCTGCCAACAGGTTTCGGACCGTCCGCAAGACGATCAGGCCGTCGTCGGCGATCCAGCGCCGCTGCCAAGCGCCCCAGCCGAACAGCACCACGACCACCAGCACGCTGAGCCACAGGCTGATCCGGACGGTGTTGTCGTACCGGAACGCGGGCCAGCGGGCGAAGCCGCGGCCGATCTCATCGGCCCACCCGCCCGCACCTGGCCGGCGGATGGTCTCAGCTGAGGAAGACGGCGGCACCGATGGTCCCGATCCACGCCAGCAGCAACAGCTGCAGTACCCGGTCCTTGAGGGCGATCTCCTCGGGCTCCCCGGCCAATCCGCCGTCGACGTCGACCGCGTACCGAAGGATCGCGATGGTGATCGGAATGATCGTGACCGCGTACCACGACGCGGTGGCGCCGTCACGTTCGAAGGCCCACAGTCCGTAGCAGAGAACCATCGCCGTGGCCGACAACGTCCACACGAAACGCAGGTAGGACGCCGTGTAGCTCTCCAGCGATTTGCGGATCTTGGCGCCGGTGCGTTCGGCGAGTTGCAGTTCGGCGTACCGCTTACCGGCCACCATGAACAGCGAGCCGAACGTCATCACGAGCAGGAACCATTGCGACAGCGGGATGCCCGCCGCCGCACCGCCGGCGATGGCACGGATCAGGTACGCCGACGACACGATGCAGATGTCGAGCACCGCCTGGTGCTTGAGACCGAAGCAGTACGCCAATTGCATCGCGATGTAGACCGCGATGACCACCGTCAGGTTCAGCGAGGCGAGCACCGAGATGCCAAGCGCGGCAGCCGCTAACACCACCGCTGCGGTGTAGGCAAGCCATTCGGGTACGACACCTGCCGCGATCGGCCGGAACCGCTTCGTGGGATGCTGGCGGTCGGCCTCCACGTCGCGGGCGTCGTTGACCAGATAGATCGACGAGGCGGCCAGCGAGAACGTCACGAACGCGATGAGTATGTTGATCGCGACGCCGCCATAGTCGTAGTCGACGTCCCCGCCGAGGGAGGCGATGGGCGCGGCGAGCACGAGCAGGTTCTTCACCCATTGGCGCGGCCGGATCGCCTTGACCAAACCCGTTGCGACATTGCGTGGCGGCCCCTTCCGCGGTGCCGGTTCTCCACTCGGTGCCGGTTGCTCACGCGGTGCTGGTTTCTCGCCCGGTGCTGGTTTCTCGCTCATAGGCCGTGCGCTCTCTGCGCTGCTGTCACTGGAGATACTCATGCGTTCCCTTCGGCGCGGTCGGCCACCGTGCCGACGACCTTCGCGACGACAGCCCCGACCGCGACGCCGGTCAGGACGTCGCTGGGATAGTGCACGCCGAGCACCAACCGCGACAACGCCATCGGCGGTACCAACAACGCCGGCAGCGGTAAGCCGGTGGTCCTGGCCATCAGCACAGAGGCCGCGGTGGTCGATGTCGCGTGCGCGGACGGGAAGCTCAGCCGACTCGGCGTGCCGACGTTGACCGAGATGGCGGGATGGTGCGGCCGTTCGCGGCCAACCACCCGCTTGATCAATACCGCGGCGGCGTGTGCAGCGAACGCACCAGCGCCCGCGATCAGCCAGGCACGCCGACGATCGGCCTGAAACAGCGCTCCCAGCAGGGCGATTGCCAGCCATCCGAGGCTGTGCTCGCCGAAATGGGACAACGCGCGCGCGGCCGACAGAACCTGCGGGCGGTCACCGAGGGCCGACTGCACCGCGACCAGCGCGGCCTCCTCGCCGCGCGGAGTCTCATCCATGTGCAGACGACTCCAATAGGACCGTCTCCCACTTCTGCTTGCTCGTCAGAGTCGGCAGCGCCTCGCGATAGACCTTGCGCATCCGGTTGAACCTGCGCGCCAGCCGCGCCTGGCGCTTGAGCGATTCCCGCAGCAGTTCGAACATCCTCTCGCGGTCGCGCTGGCGGTACACGACACCACGGCCGTCCGCGGTCGTCACGGTGGCACCGTCCACCCGGCACAGCGAGAACCACCGGGCGTCCTGGGTGGCGATGTTGATCTGCGGACGGCGATGATGCTCGGGGTCATGCGGGCGCATTTGATGAATCACGCCGCGGGACAACCGCGCCGAGATCGCCAGCGCGTTGGTGGGGATCTTCACCTTCCTGCGCCAACGCTTGTCCGACGGTGTGGGAAGCTCGGCCGCGCTGGGCAGCACCACCGCGTCGGGATACTGCTGGCGCATCTTGCGCACCTCGGGCAGCGCGGACTCCAGGATCGAGAAGATGTGCTCCGGCCCGGCCAGGAAGTCGTCCATCGCCTTGTTCTGGATTGCGACGGTCGAATACTCCAGGCACAGAAGGTGTTTGAGGGTCGCCTTCAGGTGGCTGGCGATCAGCCCACCGACGTTGCCGTCCCAGTGCAGCGCCGCCACGACCAACCGGTTACGCAGGTGGAAGTACGCCTGCCAGTCGATCGCGTCGTCTTTGTCACTCCATGCCATGTGCCAGATCGCGGCGCCGGGAAGCGTGACGGTCGGATAGCCGTGCTCACCGGCACGCAGTCCGTAGTCGGCGTCATCCCACTTGATGAACAGCGGCAGCGGCTGACCGAGTTCCTCGGCGACCTGGCGCGGGATCATGCACATCCACCAGCCGTTGTAATCCACGTCGATGCGGCGGTGCAGCATCCTGCTGCGCGCCGAATCCTCGTCGGCCAGACTGTGTCTGGCGAAGTTGTGGTCGTACTCGGTGTTGACCGCGTTGGTCCACATGAAGTTCTCGGAGTCGACCATCTCACCCATGACATGCAGGTGCGAGGGCTCCTGCAGGTTGAGCATCTGGCCGCCGACCAGCGTCGGCGTCTTCGCGAACCGGTTCATCGCCAACGCCCGCAGGATCGAGTCGGGCTCGACGCGGATGTCGTCGTCCATGAACAGGATCTGTTCGCAGTCGGTGTTCTTCAGCGCCTCGTACATCACCCGGCTGTAACCGCCGGAGCCCCCGAGGTTCGGCTGGTTGTGAATGGTCAACCGGTTGCCCAGCGCGGCCGCCACCTCGTCGAAACCCGGATGGTCCTTGGCCTTGGCGGTGCCCTGATCGGACACGATCACCGCGCCGATCACCTTGTCCACCAACGGGTCCGACGTCAGCGCGGCCAGCGCGTTGACGCAGTCGGCGGGTCGGTTGAAGGTGGGGATGCCGACGGCGATGTTGGCCCGGCCCGGCGCGGGCAACGGCGCGTACCAGCCCGCGTGGTGCAAGGTCGACGCTGCGTCGGTGGCGATGTCGAACCAGATCCAGCCACCGTCCTCGAACGGGCCCAGGTCGACCTCGAACTCGACATGGGCCGGTTCACCGTCGCGCTCGCTGACGATCGGGGCACCACCGACGGTGATCCGCGCGCCGGTGGCCTTGGACCGGTAGACGTCGACGCGGGCGCTGCCGGTCAACTCGACCCGCAGCACCACCGATTGCAGGATCGACCAACGTCGCCAGTAGCTGGCCGGAAACGCGTTGAAGTAGGTCGCGAACGACACCTGCGATTCGGTGCCGATCTCGAGCTCGGTGCGGGACGGCGCGTGCGCGCGCTTGGCGTTGGTTTCCGCCTCCTCGATGTAGAGCTTGCGGACGTCATGGGGTTCGCCTGGACGCGGGAGGATCACGCGGGCCAGCAGGCTGACCGCCTTCGATTCCGCGGAATCCAGTGCGCCGGAGGGGATCTCACTCATGCGCTACTGCTTTCTGGGCTCGGTTCGGTCAGTGGCGCACCGTCGCGCAGGTGCGGGGCGAGGGTGTTGTCGTACATGCTCAGCGCGCTGGCGATGGCCATGTGCATGTCCAGGTACTGGTAGGTCCCCAGCCTGCCACCGAACAACACATTCGCAGAAGCGGTTTCGGCCTTGGCCCGGGCCCGGTAAGCGGCCAGCAGCGCGCGGTCGGCTTCGGTGTTGATCGGATAGTAGGGCTCGTCGTCGTCGGCGGCGAACCGGGAGAACTCGCGCATGATGACCGTCTTGTCGGTCGGGTACGCGCGTTCGGGATGGAAGTGGCGGAACTCGTGAATCCGGGTGTAGGGCACGTCGAGGTCGTTGTAGTTCATCACCGGTGTGCCCTGGAAGTCGCCGGTGTCGAGCACCTCCAACTCGAAATCCAGTGTCCGCCAACCTAATCGGCCCTCGACGTAGTCGAAGTACCGGTCGAGCGGGCCGGTATAGACGACTGGAGCCGACGGCGCCTCCCGGCGGAGTTCGCCACGGACGTCGAACCAGTCCGTGCCCAACCGGACCTCGATGCGGTCGTCGGCGGCCATGTTCTCCAACCACTTGGTGTAGCCGTCGGCCGGCAACCCCTCGTAGGTGTCGTTGAAGTAGCGGTTGTCGAACGTGTAACGAACCGGAAGCCGGGTGATATTGGCGGCCGGCAGATCCTTCGGATCGGTCTGCCACTGCTTGGCCGTGTAGCCCTTGACGAACGCCTCGTAGAGCGGACGCCCGATCAGCGAGATGGCCTTCTCCTCGAGGTTCTGCGCGTCCTCGGTCTTGATTTCGGCGGCCTGCTCCTTGATCAGTTGCCGCGCCTCGTCGGGGGTGAAGTACTTGCCGAAGAACTGCGACACCAGCCCCAACCCCATCGGGAACTGATAGGCCTGCCCGCCGTGCATGGCGAACACCCGGTGCTGGTATCCGGTGAACTCGGTGAACTGGCGCACGTAATCCCACACCCGCTTGTTGGAGGTGTGGAACAGGTGGGCGCCGTACTTGTGCACCTCGATCCCTGTTTGCGGCTCGGGTTCGGAGTAGGCGTTGCCGCCGATGTGGGGGCGACGCTCGATGACCAGGACACGCTTGTCCAGTTGAGTCGCCACGCGTTCGGCAATCGTCAGACCGAAGAATCCGGAACCGACGACAAAGAGGTCAAAACGAGCTGTCATCGGCAGCAAGGGTATCCGACCGCGACCGCGCTGCCCGAATCCGACAAGAGCCGAATATTGCGATCGGCTCACGATTACATATCGTCACTTTCGTCTCATCAGTCACACCAGTACCGTCGATCACGTCGGTTCCGACCGCCGACAGCGCACGACCTGGGCCGTTCACCTGAATCGCCTAGCCGCCACTAATAGTCGTAGCCCATGTATTGAGGAGACTTCCGTGCCGAACCGACGTCGACGCAGGCTGTCGACAGCCACCAGCGCAGTCCTGGCCCTGGCAGTCGCAAGTCCCGCTGCAGTAGTCGCCGTGACCGAGCTGTCGGATGCCACCGAGCCGGCCCCCCAGCACCGCGAATTCGTGCAGGCGGCGACGATCACCGATCTTCCGAACGAGCTGATGTCCGCCTTGTCCCAGGGCCTCTCGCAGTTCGGCATCAACGTTCCGCCGATGCCGACCGGCCTCCTGACCGGGACGGGATCGAGCTCGCCCACCACGATGACGTCGCCCGGGCTGACCACGCCGGCCCTCACCACGCCCGAGTTGACGTCGCCGAGCCTGACGGCGCCCGGGCTCAGCACGCCCGGCCTGACGTCGCCGAGCCTCACGGCCCCGAGCGCAACGGTTCCCGGTGTCACGGCGACCGCGCCGTCACTGACCGATCCGGCGCTGACCAGTCCGGGGCTGACCAGTCCGGCCGGTGACGTCGGGTTGACCACGCCGGGGCTGACCACGCCCGGACTGTCCACGCCGCCGGCGCTGACCGATCCGGCGCTCGGTACCACGCCGATCTCGTCGGCGGCGGGGCTTCCCGCCTCGAGCGAGGTGCCGATCGCAGCGCCGATCGGACTGGACCCCGCCGCCGGCACCTATCCGATCCTCGGCGATCCCTCGCTGGCGACGATGCCCGCGGCCACCGGCACCTCCGGCAGCGGCGGCATCATCGGCGAACTGTCCAGCATGGCCGATCAGCTCGGCGCGGGACAGGCGATCGATCTGCTCAAGGGCATGGTGATGCCGGCGATCATGTCGGCGGCCAAGCCGCCTGGTGCCCCGGCCGCGCCTCCTGTCCCGGCCCCCGTGCCCGCGCCCGCACCCGGCGCCTGAGACCTGGCACCAGAGACGGCACCGCAGAAGCCGCTTCGGCTCTGCGGTGCCGGTGCGGGGTTCGCGATCGATTAGTTCTGCTTCGGGCCGTGTCGCACCACAAGCACCACATGGCACATACGTAACATCAGTCCGTGCCGACTCGCCGTCCCACGCCGTCGCTGCTGTTCACCGCGCTTGCGGCGACGGTGGTCATGTTGCCGATGGCGCTGTTCGGATTGCCCGGTGACGGCGGCGAGCAAGCGACCCAGGCGCCGCAGATGGCGGAGCTTCCGCTGACCGGCCTCGGCGGCGGGGAGACGATCCGCGAGATCCACCAGGAAACGCCGTTCTCGATGGTGGCGCTGACGGCACAGGACTTCACCGGGACCACCGCGCGGGTGCGCGCCAAGAAGGCTGACGGCACGTGGGGGCCGTGGTATGCCGCCGAACCCCTCGAAGGTGTCGGCCCGGACGCTCCGTCCGCGGGACCTGCCGGCACCGAGCCCGTGTTCGTGGGCCGCACCACGACGGTGCAGATCGCGGTGACCCGTCCGCCCGGCGCACCCGAGACGCCGGAGGCGATGCCCCGGCCAACCCCGGATCTGGGCTATGTCCCTGCGAACACGGAGCATTCCTTCGGCCAGAACCTCAACGCGGTGCTGATCAGCCCACCGCAAGCGCCGCCGGTCGACACGTTGCCTCCTCCGTCGGCGGTGAACGCGCCCGGGGTGCCGCCCAACATCATCAACCGCGCGCAGTGGGGCGCCGACGAATCGATGCGGTGCGGAGGTCCCCGGTTCGACTCCGGGGTTCGGGCGGGGGTGGTGCACCACACCGCGGGCAGCAACGAATACACACCGCAGGACTCGGCGGGCATCGTCCGCTCGATCTACGAGTACCACACCCGCACTTTGGGCTGGTGCGACATCGCATACAACGCACTGGTCGACAAGTTCGGACAGGTCTTCGAAGGACGTGCGGGCGGTATCACCAGGCCCGTCGAGGGGGCGCACACCGGCGGCTTCAATCGCGACACCTGGGGTGTGGCGATGATGGGCAATTTCGAAGCAGTACCGCCGACGCCTGTTCAGTTGCGCACGACGGCCCGGCTGTTGGGATGGCGGCTCGGACTGGACCACGTCGACCCCCGCGGCTCGGTGGTGCTGACGTCAGGCGGCGGGTCGTTCTCGAGTTTCCCGACCGGGGCGACACCGCGGCTGCCCGCGATTTTCACCCACCGTGACGTCGGCGCCACGGAGTGCCCTGGTAACGCGGCGTATGCGCTGATGGACCGCATCCGCGACATCGCCGCACGCTTCAATCAACCGCCGGGGCCGGACGACCTGGCCGAATCACTGCGTGGCGGCGCGATCTTCGCGAAGTGGGAGGCGATGGGCGCGATGAAGAGCCCACTGGGCAGGCCGACGTCGTTGGAGGCCTCGGGTGAGGGTGGTGCCCGCTACGTCCCGTTCGAACGCGGTGCGATCTACTGGTCACCGGAGACGGGCGCCGAACCCGTCACCGGCGAGATCTACAAAGCCTGGGGGGCACTGGGTTTCGAACGCGGTGCGCTCGGCCTGCCCACCAGCGGTGAGATCCACGAGCCGCTGTGGATCGTGCAGAACTTCCAGCACGGCACGCTGAACTTCGACCGCGAAAACGGCACGCTGACACGGGTTCTCGACGGGATTCCCGTGGAGCTGCCGAAGCCCGACTTCGACACCGCGCCCGTGCAACTCGAGCGCTTCACCCCGCCGATGAGCACCTGAGGTCTACGTCCACCATCGCTCGAGCACACGCGCGACGCCGTCGTCGTTGTTGGTCGAGGTGACCTCGTCGGCCGCGGCCAACGCGTCCGGATGGGCGTGCCCCATGGCCACTCCCAGCCCTGCCCATTCGAGCATCGGCACGTCGTTGGGCATGTCGCCGAACGTGATGATCTCATCGGCGGCGATGCCCAGCGGCTCGGCCAGCTCGGCCACCCCGGTGGCCTTGCTGATGCCGGCCGGCATGATCTCGATCAGGCCGTTGTTGGTCGAGTATGTGATATCGCCAACGCGCCCAACGTGATCGGCGAGCGCGGCCGCCATGTCGCAACTGCGCGCGCCCGCCTTACGGACGAGCAGTTTGACCGCGGGCGCGCTGAGCAGGTCCTCGAGCGACACTTCGGTGTTGTCCGGATTCAGCCACGCGTGTTCGTAACCGGGTGAGCTGACGAACTGCGGGGTCGCTGCGTCGTGGGCGCTGCGACCCACTCGCTCGACCGCCAGGCCGGCTCCCGGGATCGCCCGCGTCGCGATCTCGGCGAGCTCACCGAGCACGTCGGTGCTCAGCGTGCGCGCGGTCACGATGCGGTCGTCGGCCGGGTCGTAGAGCACAGCACCGTTGGCGCACACCGCCATCGGGGCGAAGCCCAGTGCGTCGACGACCGGTTGTACCCACCGCGGCGGCCGTCCCGTGGCGAGGACGAACGTCGTCCCCGACTCCACGGCGGCGGTGACCGCGGCCCTGGTGCGCGCAGACACCTTCTCGTCGTCGTCGAGCAACGTCCCGTCGACGTCGGAGGCGATCAGCAAGGGCTGGGTCATAGCGCAGACCGTCGCGGCGAACGGCGTGCCCCGTTGCCCTGTCTCACCGCTGACTCTTGGCTTCGCGCAGGGCACGTCTGCGGGCACGCTCGGCCAGTTCCGCCTCGTCGAGCACCTTCGCCTCGTCCAGGGTCGGTGCCGAGCCGCCGAGTCGGCGCGGCACCCAATACGCCCCTTGGGGACGCGGGTAGTCGCGCTGCGCCTCATGCAGCAGTTCGGTCATCGCCGAACGCAGTTCCTGCAACGTCTGCTCCATGGTCTCGCCGGCCCGTAGGGGGTTACCCACCTGCACCGTGATCGGAATCCTGTTGCGGCGCAGACGACGGGGATGATCTTTGGTCCACAACCGTTGCGCACCCCAGACGATGAGCGGGACGATCGGCACGTCGGCGTCAAGGGCCATGCGGGCGGCGCCGGTCTTGAAGTCCTTGAGCTCGAAGCTTCGGCTGATGGTGGCCTCCGGGTAGACGCCGACGAGCTCACCGGCCCGCAGGCGTTCCACCGCAGCGGCGTACGCCCTGGCTCCGGCACGTCGATCCACCGGGATGGTGCCGGTGCGGCGGATAAGGAAGTTGACGACCTTCACGTCCTGCATCTCTTCTTTGATCATGAACCGCAGGCGGCGCTTGCGGTAGTGCACCGCCAGCGCGGCGGGCAGCCAGTCGACGTAGCTCGTATGGTTGATCGCGATCACCGCGCCGCCGCTGGTGGGGATGTTCTCCAAGCCCCGGTAGCCGATCTGGTAGCCGTTGATCCTGACCGCCGCCTTGACCAGAACCTCGAGCGTGTAGAAGACGGGCTCCATGGCGGCTACCCGGGTGCTCCGCTGGGGTCGGGACGCTGGGCGCGCCTGGCGGCCTTCTCGGCCGCCTCCTCCGCATCCAGCCGGTTGGCCTCGGCGAGCGTCGGCGCACCCCCGCCTAACCGGTGCGGCACCCAGAACTCGCCGGCGGGATGCGGACCGTAGTCGTCTTGAACCCGTTCCAGCAGGTGCTGCATCCGGGAGTGAAGCAGGGCCGTCAAGTCCGCCGCGGACAACGTCGGCTCGATCGGCTCACCGACGGCAACGGTGATCGGCACCTTGGGCCGCCACATCTTCTTCGGATGATCCTTGGTCCAGATCCGCTGGGCGCCCCACACGATGTGCGGCACGATCGGCACGTCGGCGGCGATCGCCATGCGCGCGGCCCCGGACTTGAACTCCTTGATCTCGAAGCTGCGGCTGATCGTCGCCTCCGGATACACCCCGACCAGTTCGCCCTCCTTGAGGCGCCGGCACGCCTCGTCGAACGACGCGGCGCCGCTGGCGCGGTCGACCTCGATGTGGCGCAGGCTGCGCATGATCGGCCCGGTGATCTTGTGGTCGAAGACTTCCTTCTTCGCCATGAACCTGACTTTGCGGCCGAGGCCCTGCCGGTAGGCCGGCAGGCCCGCGAAGGTGAAGTCGAAGTAGCTCGTGTGGTTGATGGCGATGACGGCGCCGCCGGTGGTCGGCAGGTTCTCCACGCCGGTGACCGTAAATTTGAGTCCCTGCACGCGCCAGATCAGCCGCGCCAGCTGAATGACGGTGCCGTATACGGGTTCCACATCAGGCAGCCTAGTCGCGTGGGACGAGGAGGGGCCGTCGGCGGGCTAGACTCGCCGCGAGGACCACACCGTCGAAGAAGGGGCATCAGTGCAGGTCACCAGCATCGGCCATGCGGGTTTTCGCATCGACACCAAGGCCGGGAGCATCCTGTGTGACCCCTGGGTGAACCCGGCGTATTTCGCGTCGTGGTTCCCGTTCCCCGACAACAGCGGGTTGGACTGGGACGCGCTCGGCGACTGCGACTACCTCTACGTCTCCCACCTGCACCGCGACCACTTCGATCCCAAACTGCTGCGCGAACACGTCAACAAGGACGCGGTGGTGCTGCTGCCCGACTATCCGGTGCCCGATCTGCAGCGCGAACTCGAAAAGCTCGGCTTCCACCGGTTCTTCGAGACCACCGATTCCGTGCGACACACCGTGGCCGGCCCAAAGGGCGAGCTCGGTGTGATGATCATCGCGCTGCGCGCCCCGGCCGACGGCCCGATCGGCGATTCGGGACTCGTGGTCGACGACGGTCAGACCGTGGCGTTCAACATGAACGATGCGCGCCCGGTCGACCTCGACGTGCTGCACGCGGACTTCGGCCACGTCGACGTGCACATGCTGCAGTACTCCGGCGCGATCTGGTACCCGATGGTCTACGACATGCCCGCGCGCGCCAAGGAGGCGTTCGGCGTCCAGAAGCGTCAGCGCCAGATGGACCGCTGCCGCCAGTACATCGCACAGGTCGGTGCGACGTGGGTCATCCCGTCCGCGGGCCCGCCGTGCTTCCTCGACCCGGAACTGCGCGACCTCAACGACGACCACGACGACCCCGCCAACATCTTCCCCGACCAGATGGTGTTCCTGGACCAGATGCGCACTCACGGCCACGACGGCGGGCTGCTGATGATTCCGGGTACGACCGCGAGTTTCAGTGGCTCGCAACTGGATTCGCTGAACCACCCGTTGACCGACGACGAGGTCGAATCGATCTTCACCACCGGCAAGGCCGGCTACATCGCCGACTACGCCGAGCGGATGGCGCCCGTGCTCGCTGCGGAGAAGGCGAGCTGGGCCGACGCGGCAGGCGAGTCGCTGCTGGAACCGCTGCGCACCGCGTTCGAGCCGATCATGATCCAGAGCGATCAGATCTGCGACGGTATCGGCTACCCGGTCGAGCTGCGACTCGGCCCGGAAACGGTGGTCATCGACTTCCCGAAACGTGCTGTGCGCGAACCGGTTCCCGAAGAGAAGTTCCGGTACGGCTTCGCGATCCCGCCGGAGTTGGTGCGCACCGTTCTGCGCGACAACGAACCGGACTGGGTCAACACCATCTTCTTGTCCACCCGGTTCCGGGCATGGCGGGTCGGCGGGTACAACGAGTACCTGTACACGTTCTTCAAGTGCCTGACCGACGAGCGGATCGCCTACGCCGACGGCTGGTTCGCCGAAGCGCACGACGATTCCGCATCGATCACGCTCGACGGCTGGGAGATCCAGCGCCGGTGCCCCCACCTGAAGGCCGACCTGTCGAAGTTCGGCGTGGTCGAGGGCTCGACGCTGACCTGCAATCTGCACGGGTGGCAGTGGAATCTGCAGAACGGCCGATGCCTGACCACCCGGGGTCACGAGTTGAGGTGCGCCCGGAAGTGACCGCGCCCCAACAGTTTTACGACGACGGCATGATCCAGCTCGACCGAGAGGCGGTCACGCTGCGCCGGTACCACTTCCCCTCGGGTACGTCGAAAGTCATTCCGCTGCGGTCGATCCGCGGATACACCGCGTCACCGCTGGACTGGGTGCACCGCTTCCGGCTGTGGGGCAGTTCCGACTTGCGCCGCTGGCTACCCCTGGACATGCGCAGGCCGCTGAAGGACACGCTCGTCACCCTCGACGTCGACGGTAACCGGTGGCAACCGGCGTTCACGCCCGAACACCCCGAACAGCTCATCGAGGCACTCGACGAACTGCTGAAGCCTTAGCCCCGGTTGCGGCGTAGCCGGCGCGCAGCCAGCAGTCCCGCCCCCGCAGTTGCCACCCACGGACCGGCCACGATCACCGGATCGAGCCACATGTGATTGGCGTCCGCCCGCTTGCTCTTGGCGCGCGCGGCAAGACCGTTGTACGTGAACTCGGTCTTGACGCCGGTCTGGGTGATGGGGTTGTCCGGGCGGAGACTGAGCATTGACTGCAGGTGGTGTTCGGCGGCGTCCACGCGGTCGGCGAGGATCAGCAGCAGCCAGTGCGCGGCGCGGCCCTCGCTGTAGGTGCGGTAGGAGTAGCGCCGGATCGCACCCGACAGTCCCCGCGGCGGCGTCGACGTGCCGAACACCGGTGTCAGGAACTGATGCTCGATGGAACGCTCCCGCGGCCACTTCTCGGGTTGGCGCTCGGGGAAGTCCCAGTGAGCGCCGGTCTCGACCGGCTTGAGCTTCGGCACCGAGGGCCGGTCCGCCGGGTCGAGGTCGGCACCCCACCCCGGGATACGGGCCCGCAGGTCGTCCGACGTCGGGACGGGTGGATGGTCGGCGGTGTAAGTCATGGCGATCCCCTTCAGGCGGCGTTGGGCACGATGACCGGCTTGATGCAGTCGTCGAGCTTGGCGGAGAAGATGTGGTAGCCGTCGGCGATGTGCTCCAACGGAATACGATGGGTGACAATGTCATTGGGCTTGAGGTAGCCGTTCTGGATATGCGAGAACAGCCGCGGCCACTGCCGTTTGACCGGGCACTGGTTCATCCTCAGCGTCAGGCCCTTGTTCAGCGCATCTCCGAACTTGACCGCGGAGAAGATCGGCCCGTAAGCCCCCATCACCGAGATCGTGGCACCCTTGCGCACCGAGTCGATCGCCCAGTTCAGTGCGACGGGCGAACCGCCCTGCATCTTGAGCTTGGCGCCGGTCACATGCTGGAGCAGGTTGCCGTCGGCCTCGGCGCCCACCGCGTCGATCGCCACGTCGGCGCCGAGATAGCCGGTGGTCTTCTTCATCTCCACGACGATGTCGTCGTACTCGGTGAAGTTGAGGGTTTCGGCATGGGCGAACGTACGGGCCTTCTCCAGTCGGTATTCGAGGTGGTCGATCACGATCACCCGGCCCGCACCCATGAGCCACGCGGATTTCGCGGCGTACAACCCGATCGGGCCGGCGCCGAACACCACGACGACGTCGCCCTCGACGATGTCGCCGAGTTGCGCCCCGAAGTAACCGGTGGCCAGCGCGTCGGTGCACATCAGCGCGTCCTCGTCGGCCATCCAGTCGGGAATGATCGCAGGGCCGACATCGGCGAACGGGACCCGCACGAATTCGGCCTGCCCACCGTCGTATCCGCCGCAGGTGTGGGAGTACCCGTAAATGCCCCCGACCGCCGTCGCGTTCGGATTGACGTTGTGGCAGTTGGAGTACAGCCCACGCGCGCAGTACCAGCACGAGCCGCAGAAGATGTTGAACGGCACCATCACCCGGTCGCCGGCCTTCAGGTTCCGCACCGACGAGCCAACCTGCTCGACCACGCCGATGAACTCGTGTCCGAACGTCATCCCGACCCGGGTGTCGGGCATCATCCCGTGGTAGAGGTGCAGGTCCGAACCGCAGATCGCCGCGAGCGTCACCCGCACGATCGCGTCGTTCGGATGCTCGATCGGCGGAATGTCCTTGTCTTCCACGCGTATCTTGTACGGACCGCGGTAAACCATCGCCTTCACGGCGCCTCCTAGGGTCGGGGATCCGATCGCTTTACCCCGGTGCGGGCGCGCGAAACCACCAACGCTTCCGTGAGGCGCCGTCCTATTCGGCCGGCGTGAGCACATCCGTTCCGACGAAGGGCGTCAACGCCTGCGGCACCCGGACGCTGCCGTCGGGCTGCTGATGGTTCTCCAGGATCGCCACCAGCCATCGTGTGGTCGCGAAGGTTCCGTTGAGCGTCGCGGCGGTCTGCGGGCGGCCGTTCTCGTCGCGGTACCGCACCGCCAACCGGCGCGCCTGAAACGTCGTGCAGTTCGATGTCGAGGTCAGCTCGCGGTAGGTCTGCTGCGTGGGAACCCAAGCCTCACAGTCGAATTTGCGTGCCGCAGACGACCCGAGATCACCTGCGGCGATGTCGATGACGCGGTACGGCACCTCGATCTTGGCCAACATCTGGCGCTGCCAGCCCAGCAGCCGTTCGTGTTCGGTCTCGGCGTCCTCGGGCTTGCAGTAAATGAAACCCTCGACCTTGTCGAACTGGTGCACGCGGATGATGCCGCGGGTGTCCTTGCCGTGGCTGCCGGCTTCGCGCCGGAAGCACGACGACCAGCCCGCATAGCGCAACGGTCCGCCCGACAGGTCCAGAATCTCGTCGGCGTGGTATCCGGCCAGCGGCACCTCCGAGGTGCCGACCAGGTACAGGTCGTCGGACTCGATCCGGTAGACCTCCTCACCGTGCGCACCGAGGAAACCGGTGCCGGCCATGATCTCCGGACGCACGAGCACCGGGGGAATCATCAACGTGAACCCGTTCTCGGTGGCGAGCCTGACCGCCAGCTGGAGCAGACCCAACTGCAGGAGCGCGCCCGCCCCGGTGAGGAAGTAGAAGCGCGCGCCGGACACCTTGGCGCCGCGTTCGAGGTCGATGAGGCCCAGCGACTCACCGAGCTCGACGTGATCCTTGGGATCGTCGATGCGCGGCGGCTCACCCACAGTGTCGAGCACGACGAAGTCGTCCTCGCCGCCCGCGGGCACGCCGTCGATGATCACGTTCGACAGAGCCATGTGGGCGACGGTGAACGCCTGCGCGGCGTCGGCCTGTTCGGCCTCGGCGGCCTTGACCTTTTCGGCGAGTTGCTTGGCGTGCTCGAGCAGCGCGGGCCGTTCCTCGGGCGCGGCCTTGCCCACCTGCCTGCTCGCGGCCTTCTGCTCCGCGCGCAGATTGTCGGCCGCCGACACCGCGGCGCGGCGGGCGGCGTCGGCCTCGAGCAACATGTCGACGAGACCGGGATCTTCGCCGCGGGCGCGTTGCGAGGCACGGACCGCATCCGGGTTTTCGCGCAGCAACTTGAGGTCGATCACGGGCGCAACCCTACTGGTCGACGGACCAGGCCAGCACAACCGCATAACTTTACAACTGCAACAGTTGTCACAGCACTCGACGCGCCTGTCACAATGGAGCAGATGTTGGAGGCACCCGGTCGCCCAGTCGGCGAGCACGACCACGCCGATCTGCAGGAAGGCGACACACAGGCGTCGCAGCGGGTGGCGTGGTGGACCAGTCTGAGTGCCACGCCGACGCGCCGAGCGCTCGTGCTGACGGCCCTGGGCGGGCTGCTGATCGCCGGCCTCATCACCGCACTACCTCAGACCGATGGCTCCAGCGGCCTGACCGCCAGCACGATCTCCCTCGGCCCGCGCGGAAATGCGACGTTCGAACACGCCAAGGCGGGTGACTGCCTCAATTGGCCCGACCGCACACCCGATGCCGCCGAGATCGTCGACTGCAGCAAGGAGCACCGGTTCGAGGTCGCCGAGTCGGTCGACATGCGGACCTTCCCCGGCAGCGAGTACGGTCCGGACGCCGCGCCGCCGTCGAGTGCGCGCATCCAGCAGATCAGCCAGGAGCAGTGCTCGACTGCCGTGAAGAACTACCTGGGTCCGCGCTTCGACCCGAACAGCCGCTTCACCGTGAGCATGCTGTGGTCCGGAGACAAGGCCTGGCGCCAATCCGGCGAGCGCCGCATGCTGTGCGGACTGCAGCTGCCCGGCCCGAACAACCAGCAGCTGCCGTTCTCCGGCAAGGTCGCCGAGATCGACCAGTCCAAGGTGTGGCCGCCGGGCACGTGCCTGGGCATCGACCCCACCACCAACCAGCCCACCGACATTCCGGTGGACTGCGCGGCCCCGCACGCGATGGAGGTCACCGGCGCGGTGAACCTCGCCGAGAGGTTCCCCGGCGGGCTGCCGCCCGAGCCCGAGCAGGACAGCTTCATCAAGGATGCGTGCACCCGGATGACGGACGCCTACCTGGCGCCCATCGAGTTGCGCAGCACCACCCTGACGCTGATCTACAGCACCATTTCGCTGCCGAGTTGGTCGGCGGGCAGCCGCCAGGTGTCCTGCAGCATCGGTGCCACACTGGGCAACGGCGGCTGGTCGACGCTGCTCAACAGCGCCAAGGGCCCGCTGCTGATCAACGGTCAGCCCCCGGTGCCTCCCCCGGACATCCCGGAAGAACGGCTGAACTTCCCACCGATCCCGATCACCGACAACGAGCCGGTCGACACGTCCCAGGCCACCAGCGGCCAGTCCTCCGGCGGCAGCAGTAGCGACAGCGGCAGCAGTAGCGGCTCGAGCGACACCAGCGACCAGCAGCAGTCGACGCACGGTCCGGCGTCGACGGATGTCCACCAGGGCGACGCACCTGCCAACCCCGCGCCCGCCCCCGGCAACACCTTCATCGACGGCGGGCCGCCGCCGGCCCCCGGTGCACCGCCACCGCCCGGTGCGCCGCCACCGCCGCCGCCGCCCGGTGCGCCGCCACCTCCACCACCTGGCGCGCCGCCGCCCCCGCCGCCTGGCGCGCCCGCGCCCGCACCGCCACCACCGGCGCCCGCGCCTCCGCCGCCGGGACCGTAGCCGCGTGGCCGTGCGGATGAGCCCGCAACGGTTCGACGAACTGGTCTCCGAGGCGCTCGACCTGATACCGCCGAAGCTCGCCGACGCGCTGGACAACGTCGTCGTGCTGGTCGAGGCCCGCAACGACGACGAGCCCGACCTGCTGGGCCTGTACCACGGCGTCGCCCTGACCGAACGCGATTCGTGGTACGCCGGTTCGCTGCCCGACACGATCACGATCTACCGCGAGGCGCTGCTCGAGCACTGTGACAGTGAGCACGAAGTCGTCGACGAGGTGGCGATCACCGTGATCCACGAGGTCGCGCATCATTTCGGCATCGACGACGAGCGCCTGCACGAACTCGGGTGGGGATAGCCGGCCGAAAGCACCGCGCGGCAACCACGCTTTGTCTCCCGTGGGTGCTATCAAGAGGCCATGACCGAGTGCCGGGAATGTGTGGCGGGCCTCGAGCACTGTCATGGCACCGTCATTCACCACGTCGCGTATCGGTCGGAATGCACCGAACCGGATTGCGTCACCCCAGAAGTGGCGCACGCGTTCGTGATTGACTGCGAGGCGCTCAGCTGCGCGTGCACCGACTCGGTGTCAGCCCATCGGGTCGGCTGAGCGCAGGGCGTCCTCGACCGGACGCACGTCGGGCTCGGGGTAGAACGGCGGCGTCATCGACCCCCACTGCAGGCAGCTCCACCTGCCGTCGGTGATCGGTGCCAGCACGACGGACTCTGTGTTCCCGAGATGGTGGTCAAGCGCGAAACTGCTCTCGACGCCCGCCAGCACCGAGGACACCAGCCGGATCGCCGCGCCGTGGCTGACCACCACGATGTCGCCGTGCCAGGCGTCGTCGTCGAGATGGCGCATCCGCAGCTCGGTGATCGTGGGCACATACCGGTCCAGCACGTCGTGACCCGTCTCGCCATTGGGCATCGCCACGTCGAGATCGCCGTCGTGCCACTTCTGGTAGATCGATTCGAACGTCGCGATCGCCTCGTCGTCGTCGCGATCCTCCAGATCGCCTACCTGAACCTCATGGACGCCCTCGAGTTGCACCGGCGGCAACCGCAGGGAACCCGCGATCTCCTCGGCGGTCTGGCGGGCCCGGTTGGCCACCGAATGCGCCAAAAGCGCCGGCGCGGCCGGCATGGCCCTGGCAAAGGACCGAGCCTGATCACGGCCGAGGTCGGTGAGTTCCGCGCCGGGCGGGCGGGTGTCGAGGCGCCGATGGACATTCGCCAGCGACTGTCCGTGACGCACCAGCACGAGACGCCCGCTCACCGCTGTCCCTCCCTGAGTCGCGCCAGCCAGCGGGAGGCCTCGTCGAGTCCGGGAGGGGGTGCGCCCGCGGCCGCTCCGGTCGGCCAGGATCCGAGGAATCGCATATCCGAACAACGACGGTGCAGCGCCTTGAGCGCCTCGGCCACCGCATCGTCGTCGATGTGGCCGACGCAGTCGAGGAAGAAGATGTAGGTGCCCAATCCCGTTCGGGTGGGGCGTGATTCGATCCGGGTCAGGTCGATGTCGCGGACGGCGAGCTCGGTCAACGCCGACACCAGCGCGCCGGGGACGTTGTCGAGTCGCAGCACCACCGACGTCCGGTCGGCGCCCGTGCGCCCGGGCGGCGGGGCGGGCGGCCCGACGAGCACGAACCTGGTGCGCGCGTTGGGTTCGTCGACGATGTCGGAGGCCAGCGCCTGCAGGCCATAGCGCTTGGTGGCGAGCGCGGTGCTCACCCCCGCGTCGGCGCGGCCCCCGGCGACGTCGGCGGCCGCGGCGGCGTTGGAGTTGGCGGGCACCACCCGCGCCGAGGCCAGATGTTCACCCAGCCAGTGCCGCACCTGCGCGGCGGCGACAGGGAAGGCGGCGACCGTCTTGACATCCTGGGCCGCCGTGCCGTCGCGGACCGCGATCGTGAACGAGACGTCGAGGGTGAGCTCGGCGAAGATCTGCAGCGGTGTGCCGCCGGCCAACCCGTCCAGGGTGGGAAGCACCGAACCCTCGATCGAGTTCTCGATCGGTACGCAGGCGTAGTCGGCATCGGCGTCGCGCACGGCGGCGAGCGCGCCGGCGGCGCTGTCGCACGGGACCGGGGTCACCTGGTCGGCGCCCGGGCCGCCGGGCAGCATGCCGCCGCCCGACATCTTGAGTAACGCCGCCTCGGTGAAGGTCCCCTCGGGGCCGAGATAAGCGATGCGCAGCACGGGTCAACACTATCGGTCACTGCGGTAATGCCGTTCCCCTGCACGAAAGCCTTGCGAGATTCAATGTCGCTTAGTTAAGTTAGGCTCACCTTATCTCGAAGGAGGCGGCATGGCGACAACGGTCACGGCACCGACGACGGCCGAGCGGATCCGCAGTGCGTGCGCCAAGGCGGGTGGCGCGATGCTCGCGGTCGAGGGCGGCGAGAACGGGGCTCCCTGCCAGACACCGGTTCACCACCTGCTCGACGACGGCTCGTTCGCGATCACCGTCCCCGCCGACAGTGCGGCGGCGGCCAAGGCCGTCAGCGCGGGCGCCAACGGGGTGCAGGCGGTGCTGGAAATGACGGACTACGCGCCGCTGCCGCTACGCGAGCCGGTGCGTTCGCTGGTGTGGATCCAGGGACGCCTGCACGACGTGCCCGCCGGTGAGGTGTCGGCCCTGCTCGATCTGATCGCCTCAGAGGACCCCAATCCGGCGCTACTGCAAGTGAATTCAGCGGTCGCCGACGGCGACGAGGGACATACACTACTGCGGCTGGAGATCGACTCCGTGGTCGTCGCCGATTCCACCGGCGCCGAATCGGTCGGCGTGGCCACGCTGCTGGACGCGCGACCGGACCCGTTCTGCGCGATGGAGTCGTGCTGGCTGCAGCACATGGAGTCGGCACACCGCGACGTCGTCGAACGGCTGGCCAGCCGGCTTCCGATGTCGTTGCGCCGCGGCCGCGTCCGGCCCCTGGGCTTGGACCGCTACGGCGTCCAACTGCGCGTGGAGACCGACGAAGGCGACCACGATGTGCGGCTGCCGTTCACCCGCCCGGTCGACGACGTCACCGGGCTGAGCCAGGCGATCCGGGTGCTGATGGGTTGCCCGTTCCTCAACGGGCTGCGCGCACGAAAATTGTGACGCCGCTACCGTAACTCCGGTGACCGGCGCCTCCGAAGAGCTCACCGACCCCGCGCGCCGGGCCCTGCGCATCGAGATCGTCGTCGTGCTGGCGGTGACGTTCGGGCTGTCGGCCTACAGTGCGCTGCTGAACCTGATCGAGTCGGTGCTGCTCGGCCTCTCCGGTCAGGTTGTCGCGCTCAATCCGCGCCGCTCTCCTTTCGACCTCATCGACCTCGGGCTCAACCTCGTCTGGGTGTTCCAGCTGTCGGCATGGGGCGCGTTGGCCGTATACCTGTTGTGGCGCAGCGGGATTGCCCTCAAGTCAATCGGACTGGGCCGGCCCCGCTGGCGGGGCGATCTGCTGGGCGGGCTCGGTCTCGCCGCGCTCATCGGACTACCGGGCCTCGCGCTGTACCAGGTCGCCCGGCTTCTCGGGATGAACGCCGACGTCGAGCCGGCCGAGCTGTACGACACCTGGTGGCGGATACCGGTGCTGCTGCTGACGGCGTTGGCCAACGGCTGGGCCGAAGAGGTGATCGTCGTCGGCTACCTGATGACCAGGTTGCGGCAGTTACGTGTGAGCCCCGTGGCCGCCGTCGTCGTGACCAGCGTCCTGCGCGGGCTCTACCACCTCTATCAGGGCTTCGGCGCGGGGCTGGGGAACCTGGCGATGGGCGTCGTGTTCGGCTACGTGTATCTGCGGACCGGCAGGCTGTGGCCGCTGATCATCGCGCACGCGCTGATCGACGCCGTGGCCTTCGTCGGCTATGCCCTGGCCGCCGGCCACCTGGGCTGGTTGCGATGAACAGGCGGGTGGGCGACGTAGATTCCTTTAGATGACCGACAACCGGCAACCGCCCCGCGGGTTCGGCCCGCCCCCCGGGCCGCGCCGGGAGCCGTCGGCCGGACGCCCGGCGGCGGTGGTGTGCGTCGCGGTGGGACCGACGACAAA
>NZ_LQIS01000003.1 GCF_001499905.1 Mycobacterium sp. GA-1285
CTCGCCATCGTCTACCGCGGCGCAGCAGTCCTACGCGCCATCACCCTCTGGCTACCCCATTTGTCAGACACGCCCTAGGGCCGCAATGCGACCCGGATGCAACCGTCGGTCTTGTTCTTGAACATGTCGTAGGCGCGAACACCCTCGTCCAACGGCAGGTCGTGGGTGATCAGCAGCGACGGGTCGAGATCGCCCTGCTGGACGTAGTCGAAGAACTGCGGAATGTAGCGCTGCCCATGCTGCTGCGCCGAACGCAGGGTCAGGCCCTTGTTCATCAGCACGCCCATCGGGAACTTGTCGGTCAGGCCGTAGACGCCCAGCACCGACACCACACCGCCCTTGCGGCACGCCAGAATCGCTTCCCGTAGCGGGGCGGCGCGGTCGGTCTCCATGCGCAGTGCTTGCTTCGCGCGGTCGTAGACGTGCTGGACACCGGTGCTGTGCGACTCCATGCCGACGGCCTCGATCACCGCGTCGGGTCCACGCCCGCCGGTCAACTCACCGAGCACCTCCTGCACGCTGTCGACCTCGGTGTAGTTGATGGCCTCCGCACCGAGTTTGGTTGCCAGCGCCAGTCTTTCGGGATACCGGTCGATCGAGATCACCCGTCCGGCGCCGTTCAGCAGCGCGCTGCGAGCCGCCATCAGGCCCACCGCACCCGCGCCCCACACCGCCACCGTGTCGCCGCCGGCGATGTCGCAGAAGTCGGCGCCCATGTAACCGGTCGGCACCGCATCGGACATGAACAGCGCCTGTTCGTCGGTGACGAAATCCGGTACCGCGAAACAGTTCACGTCACCGAACGGCACACGGACGTACTGGGCGTGCGAGCCGGCGTATCCGCCGAACGGATGCGTGTAGCCGTAGATTCCCGCGGTGGACGTGCCCAGTATCGGCCGCTGCAGATGGGCGTTCGGGTTGGTGGTGTCGCACAACGAATACAGGTCGCGATCGCAGTACCAGCACCGGTTGCACGCGATGAACGACGGCACCACCACGCGGGTGCCGACCGCCGTCGACGTCACCTCCGAGCCGACCTCGACCACCTCGCCCATGAACTCGTGGCCGAACACGTCACCCTCGCGCATTCCGGGGAGGTAGCCGTCGATGAAGTGCAGATCCGACCCGCAGGTGGTGGTGAGCTTGACCCGGACGATAACGTCGTGCGGATTGAGAATCTTGGGGTCGTCGACGGTTTCGACGGCGAGGTCGTTGACGCCGTTCCACACCAGTGCCTTCATGGGATGCCTTTCGGTCAGCGTTGCGAGTCGCGTGCGCTGGGGTTGTGTTTGATGGTCGGCACTTCCGCGGTCTGCAGAAGAGCCCGCGCGCGGTAAAGCACTTTGAAGAGCAGCGGCCCGGTCAGCGCGCCGGGCGCCGGGGCGCTCGCCTTGCCGATCACCTCGGTCCCGCGGTCCTGGGGTGCATCGCGGAACACCAGCGTGACCCCCGTGTCCTTCTCGGGGTTGACGTCGACGTAGCGGAGCCGGGCCTCGTCCTCGAGCGAGACCACGCAGTCCCACGCCGGTCCGTCGGCGAATGTCCAGCGCAGTCGGTCATGGCCGGCTTCGTGGACCTCCGCGATGTCGCCGAACACCTGCGACAGGCCGATCGGGTCGCGGAACAGGTCGATCACCTCGCGTCGCGGCCGGCCGATCGTGATCGCCTGGATGTGCGATTCGGTGGTCGCCGCGTCGGTGACTTTCTCGGTGACCTTTCCGATCACTTGTTTGACCTGTGCCTTGGCCGTATCCACGACGTTCATGCGTTCTCCTCGGAGGTCGGTCGGGTCCGGCTACCCCCTCAGCAGCGCGTCACACATCCCGGGCCTTTCCCGAACGCGGATGCCGTGGTGTGAGAGACGGCGTTCACAGCCGCTGCCGCAGAGCCGCCGATGTCGATCTCACCGGCGCCGTGCGAGGTGTCGTCAAGCGGCGCTAGACCTCGTGCAACTTCTCTTCGAGGATCTTGTCCAGCTCGTCGATGATGCTGTGGCGGTGGTCGTGGAAGTAACGATGATGGTGGACCGGATCGATCGGCCGCTCCCAAACGTGTTCGGGGCCGTAGCTGACGACACCGTCGTTCCAGGTGCCGACCGCCATGTGCTCGCACGGCAGGCGATACATGATCCCGCCCTCGGCGTTGGTCACCCAGTGAACTTCCTGTTCATCGAAGTCTTCGTCGCACTGCGGGCACGTGATCGGGGTCATCGCTCACCAGTCCTTCCGTTCGCCTCCTGCTGAAGTGTCGCGTTCGCCCGATATCGACGGCTAGGGACAAAAGGCCTTCGTCGACGTTCCGACAGTCACGATCACTCTCCGGAAACCGCGACAATGAATGCATGACCGCTCACACGTGGACCATGGATCAATCCGACGGCCGCCTCGAGATCCGCACCGGCGTCGAGGGCCGGGCGGCAAAGATGGGCCACCGCCTGACCATCGCCATGAACTCCTGGGATGCCACGGTCGAATGGTCCGACGGCGAACCGACCCGAGTGGCGATGACCGTCGACGTCGACTCGCTCGAGGTGCTCAGCGGCGAGGGCGGTGTCACGCCGCTGACGGGGCCGGAGAAGGCGCTCGCGCGGTCGAACGCACTGAAAGTGCTGAATGCGAAGCGGTTTCCGCGACTCGAGTTCGAAACCAGCGACATCGAGAAGACCGGCGACGGATACCGTCTCACCGGCACGCTGCAGATTCACGGAAAGTCGCGTGAACAGGTAATCGATCTGACGGTAGGCGCAGTCGGCGACATGTGGCGAATGTCATGCGAGACCGAGGTGCGGCACTCCGACTTCGGACTCAAGCCGTATTCGATGCTGATGGGATCGATGAAGGTCGCCGACGTCGTGACCGTCGCATTCACCGCGAAACGAAATAATCGGTAGCCTGGCGCACTGAGGAAATCGCCTGTGCTGCTGCGACATCGGAGTCGCCGCGATACTCGCTGCGGGGAGCGGGTTACGTCAGACGGCGTTGCGGGAACACCACTGGTTGCCGCGCTGGTGTCGCGAAGAGAAAGGATGGCATGTGAGCTCCCCGAAGGGCGGTTCCCGTCTGGGCACGCGATTCGGGCCGTACGAGCTGGAGTCTCTGATCGGCGTCGGCGGCATGGGCGAGGTCTACCGCGCGTGGGACACCGCAAAGGAACGGACGGTGGCCATCAAGCTGCTACGTCCGGATATGGCGGCCGATCCCAACTTTCAGGAACGTTTTCGACGTGAGTCGCGTGTCGCGGCGCGCCTGCAGGAACCGCACGTCATCCCCGTGCACGACTTCGGCGACATCGACGGTGTGCTCTACATCGACATGCGCCTCGTCGAGGGGGCCAGCCTCAAGGAGTTGATCCGGACCCACGGTCCGTTGCCGGCGACGCGCGCGGTGTCGATCATCACCCAGGTCGCGTCAGCGTTGGACGCCGCACATTCGAATGGGCTGGTGCACCGCGACATCAAGCCCGAGAACGTGCTGCTGACCCACGACGACTTCGCCTACATCGTCGACTTCGGCATCGCGCACGGCGGTGGCGAAGCGAATGTCACCAAGACCGGCCTGGTGATCGGATCGTGCGCATACATGGCCCCGGAACGCATCAGCGGCGAACGCGGCGGCCCGGCCTCCGACATCTACTCGCTGACCTGCCTGCTCTACGAATGCCTGACCGGCCGAGCGCCCTACGACTCCGGTGACCTACGCGAGGTCATGGGCGCGCACCTGTTCTCGCCACCGCCGCGCCCGAGCATCATGCGACGCGGCATCAGCCGGGCGTTCGACGAGGTCATCGCGCGCGGCATGGCGAAGAAACCGACGGACCGGTACTCGACGGCCGGGGAGTTGGCGAAGGCGGCTGCTGCCGCGACCGAGCCGGCGACGGTCACCCCGCCGGTGGCGCCGTCGGTGGCGCCGCCACCGCCGTCGACGCGGCAGTTCTCGGCCGTCGACCCGAACCCGGCGAGCACCGCGTATCAGCCGTACGCACCGTTACCGCCCCCGCCGGCCAACCGCAAGCGGTTCAGCCCGACGCAGGTCGGTCTGGTCGTGACGACGATCGTGCTGTTCACCGCGGCGGTGGTGCTGGCCATGGTGCTGGCATTCGGCAACAACGGAGGCGGTTCGGCGCCGCAGACGCGGCTTGCTGTGCCGCCGTCGACGACAACCGAAACCACGACGCCGCCCACGACCCGCACGACCACCCCGTCGACGACCACGACAACGACGCCCACGACCACCGGACCGCCGATCGCCGGGGTCTCGGGGACCGACTCGCAGGGCTTCATCGGGCACACCACACGATGTGACGCGGGTAGCACGCCGGTCGCAGCGATCCGGACGGCGCAGTCGCTGGCGGTGATCTGCGAGACGGGCTCGGGCACCTATCAGTACCGCGGAGAACGCCTGCGCGACGGTGCCAATGTGCAGCTCAACAACGCGCGACCGACGGGCGGTGGGTTCGTGGCCACCAATCCGGCCGACGGCGCACGCTACGACGTGCAACCCGGCCTGCTGACGATCTCGAGCAACGGCAAGGTCGACTCGGCAGAACCGGCGCTCGAATACGGCTCCGGGGCCCGCTGACAGCGCGATTTGTGTGCATTCAGGAGCGCTCACCGCTCGTTTATGTACACAAATCACCACAGGAGTGGCTGTCCACAGCTAGCCGCGTTGCTGCACCGACTCCGTCCACTTCGGAGCAATACTGAAGTGGATGGCCAGAGACACGCTCCGCGACCGGGAATCGAAGCCCCGCCATGCGCGGGTGGCGGACCGACGTTCGCCGCTGTCCCGGCTGCAGATTGGGCTGATTGTCGTGCTCGCGCTTGCCGTCGTGACGGGGGGTGCGGTGCTGGGCTGGCATCTGTCCATCGGCTCGGTATCGGTCGCCCGCAGCCCCACGGCGGTGCCCAATCCGACGCCTGTGCAACTCCCCGCGGCGCACCCATCCGTATCTGGAGCCGATGCCCCAGCCGATAACGGCGGTGCGCGGTTCACAGCGGAGTTCGAGGCTCTAGCGGCGGAAATATCTGCCGACGTCGGAATCGTCGTGCGTCCTGTCGGGCAGGGACCGGCACCCCTGAGCGCTGGGGAGTGGAGCATTGGGCCGGCTTGGTCCACCATCAAGGTGCCCCTCGCGATCGCTGGGCTGCGGGCGTCTGATCCGCCGGTGGTGACTGAACCAATGCGTGCAGCAGTTACGCGGTCGGACAATTCCGCAGCGGAGTCAATCTGGCAGAGCCTCGGCGATCCTGCCACTGCTGCGCAGAAGGTGCAGGATGTTCTCGCCGAGGCTGGCGACCCTACCGTCGTCGAATCGGAGAAGGTTAGGCCCGAGTTCACCGCATTCGGGCAAACGCAATGGTCTCTCGCGGATCAAGCCGTGTTCCTATCGTCGGCAGTCTGCGACGCCCGTAACGAACCAATCCTCGCGCTTATGCGCCGGATCGAACCAGAGCAGAGGTGGGGCTTGGCGGCCATACCGGAGGCCCAATACAAAGGTGGTTGGGGGCCATCGGAAGCAGGCGCCTACCTAGTGCGGCAGATGGGCATCCTCTCGACTTCCCGGGGATCGACAGTCGTGACCATGGCGGCAGAACCGGATTCCGGCTCCTTCGAGGACGGCACAAGGGTACTGACCCGCATCGCCGAATGGCTTAGCCAACGTATGGACTTGTTACCCGCAGGCAACTGCCCCTAATACAGGTAAACGACGGCGTCCCGCCCGCCGGTGCATGTGATGTACGCGTCGCCGGGGTGGGCAACGCACTGCACGACGAAATTTGGTCCCGCACAACCAGATCCGCTACCGAGAACCGTTCGACAATCCACAGCGCCAGGAGCCAACACTTTCCGAGGTTCCCGGCTCGCATCGTCGTATGTCGTCCAGTAGGAGCTCAGCACGCTTCGGGTGAAGAAACAGGACGTCTCCCGAGACCCTCGGCGCGAACGAGTGCCGACGCCGGACCGTTCCGTGAGGTAGTAATCGTCTTCGCAGCTCTGCGGGTTCGCACTGTTGTCGAGCCCGGCCACCGCTGGCGGCGGTGGTGACCCGACTCCGAGCGGATCCTCCGGGGGTCGAGGAGATCTCCCTGAGGTGCTCGGCTGCACCGTTCGGGTGTTGGTCTGCCGTTCGGTTGGGTCAGGGGTATCGAGCGTCGCGGTAGTCGGCAGGTCCGATCCCGGACTCGCAAGAAATCCGATGATGACGCCGATGCCCCCCAATAGCAGAGCTCCGACGACAGCGATGACGGCAGGAAGCAGCCACGGTCGAGCAGTAGGAGCAGGCGCAATCGGCATCGGGGGTGCCGTGGAAGGCGCAGCATAGGGCGGGGGTTCGGCGGTTCGGGCGGCGTAGAAGGCGGGTGCCTGCATTGTGTCGGTTGACGACATCACCATTGCGTGTCCCGAATCCGCCGCTCGCTGAGCCGCGCGTCCCAGTGCACCGCAGCTGCCGTAGCGGTCATCCGGTTCTTTAGCCATGCCTCGGGCAATGACCTCGTCGAACGCGGCGGGAACGCCGGGATTGACCGCGCTCGGCCGCGGCGGAGGCGCCATCAGATGGGCCGACACCTTCTGCTCGAGGCTGCTTTTCGCGAACGGCGCGGTGCCGGTCAGGCATTCGCAGAGCACGCACGCCAGCGAATAGACATCGGCCGCCGGCGTGACTTCCTGACCACTGAATCGCTCCGGGGCCATGTAATCGAAGGTCCCGATCTGCATCCCGGTCGCGGTGAGACCGCTGTCGCCCTTTGTCTCGGCGATGCCGAAGTCGACGAGGTAGGGGAAGTCGGACGGAGTGACAATGATGTTCTGAGGTTTGACGTCTCGGTGGACCAACCCGGCCGCGTGAGCGGCATCGAGCGCTGCGGCCACCCCACTGATGAGAAGTGCCGCGCGGGCCGGATCAAGTGGTCCGGCGGCGAGCAGTTGCTGAAGCGTCTGTCCGTCGACCAGGCGCATGTCGATGTAAGGGTGGCCGTCGATCTCACCCCAGTCATGAATGGGGATGACGTGGGGCTCTTGCAGGATCGCCGCCGCGCGGGACTCTCGCTGGAAACGGCTGCGGAATTTGTCATCCTGCCAAAACTGTTCGGCGAGGATCTTCAGCGCGACAGTGCGCCCCTTCTTAGTGTCTTCGGCTCGATAGACCTCGCCCATCCCCCCTCGGCCGAGGAGGCCGGTGATCTTGTAATGCCCGAACATCTGACCGACCCGCGGGCCACCCGTGGTCACCCCCTTCCTCCTTTCGAGAGGCAGACTGCGGCAAATCCTTCACCGGCGCGCAGAGTCTGCGCGGTCGCCCTGGCTTCCCATGCAAGGTTTAGCAAAGCCGTACGCGTTCAGTCGGGGAATTCCGCTGCTTCGCGGCGAATCTCACGGCAAAGTGGCTAGTGCATCGAGCGAGGGGAAGGGGTTCCGGTGGTCTACCCGGGGAGCTCGGCGGACGAATCCCAGGCAGGTGGGCAATATGAGCTTCCGGGGGCTGACCGGACGCGGTGACCATGTCTGTCCGAATCGCCCTAGCCGCTGCCACCGTGTTGCTGATCGCTGCGTGCGCGCCCACCAAGGTCGACGGTCGCGCTGCGTCCATGCTTTTCAACCCCAACCGCGTTGGCGGACTCCCGGTCACGGAGGGACCCAGCGGCCTGCGGCCTAACGCGCCGCAGCCGGTAGGCACAATCGAGAACACAGATGGGAGCGCGGCAGATCATCTGTCTTTGTCGGCACTGAACGACATCGAAGAGTTCTGGCGGACGCACTATGGCAAGTACCTGCATGGTGAATTCGAACCCGTCGACGGTCTGATCTCTTACGACTCGGAGGATCCAGACAGTCCCATGGTCTGCCTCAGCGACACCTACGGTCTAGTAAATGCGATGTACTGCGTGCTGACCGAGTCGATTGCATGGGATCGCGGTGTACTCGTCCCCGTGGCCGTCGAGTATTTCGGTGAGATGGGCGTTGTCGGGGTCCTAGCCCACGAGTACGGGCACGCGCTGCAATACATGAGTGGCATGGCGGACCAACGCACAGATGTGCTCGTGAAGGAACAGCAAGCTGACTGTCTAGCCGGCGTCTATATGCATTCGGTGGCGGCGGGCAGTTCGCGGCGATTCATGCTGAGTACCGGTGATGGCCTCAATAAGGTCCTCGCGGGTCTCATCTATCTCCGGGACCCGGTGTCGGCCGACTCGGTAGGTGATGCACATGGCTCGGCGCTGGACCGCATCAGCGCCTTCCAACTGGGATTTACTGGAGGCGCCGACCAATGCGCGGGAATCGACCTCGCGGAGATCGATAGGCGACGCGGCGATTTGCCGCAGCAACTGACGTATGACTCGTACGGCGAGCCGGTGCTTGACAGCCCCATCAATGAGGACACGCTGTCTCAACTCATGGAGGTTCTGACCGACATCTTTCAACCGGCAGATGAGCCCACGCTGACCACCGGTCCATCCGGATGCCCGGTTGCGACGCCCGCTGCACCGGTCTCATACTGCGCCGCCAACAACGTGATTCACGTCGATCTTCCAGCGCTACAGGAGGTGGGTGAACCCAAGAGCGAGGATGAGGACGAGGTGTTGATCCAGGGCGACAACACGGCACTGTCCATGGTGACGTCCAGATACGCCTTGGCGGTTCAGCAGGAGCGGGGCGTCAGGCTCGACACGCCCGTGGCCGCGTTGCGGACGGCTTGCCTCACGGGGGTGGCCCAGGGACAGATGACCGACGAGGCGGGCTTCGACTTCGTTCTGTCGCCTGGCGATACTGACGAGGCAGTATCTGGTCTTCTGACCAATCCCGTTGTCGCGAGTGACGTCAACGGGCAACCCGCTCCGGCCGGCTTCACCCGCATCCTCGCTTACCGACTCGGTCTGTCGAGTGACCTCGATGACTGCTTTCAACGATTCACGTAGATCCAACATGCCGAAAGCCGTGTCGTGATCGGGCCCCCGGACCAACCGTGGTGGGCCCGCCCCGGCGGTGCGCCGCTTCGGGGTCGGCCGCCGATTCGGCCGTCTCACTACGAGCAACCGCGAACGTCGCTCCCGCCGCGACAAACCGTCCCGCCGCCACATCGGCCGCTTGAACCCAGGCCAGGCGACTCGAAGAGGTCACGACGGCGGACTTTCCTCTGGGCCGGCAGCGCGATCATCCTGTTCGAAGCCGTGGTGTTGGCTGCTGCTCTCACTTATTTCGGATACTTCGACGGCGGCACCGTCCTGGATGTACGTCAGGCCGAACGAGGAGTTGCGCAGATTCTCGGAGATCCGATCAATGGCTATGGCGCAAACAAAGTCACCACGGTCAGGTGCAATGGCGGCGCGGATCCAGAGGTGGAACCAGGCAACAGCTTCGTATGCGATGTGACGGTTAACGGGGCCCAGCGCCAGGTGCAGGTCGTCTTCCGTGACGATGCTGGCACGTACGAGGTCGACGGTCCCCGCTAGTAAGGCCGGCCGCGCCTAGCGCGAGTTTGAGCGTCACGCTGTGGGCCATGTGTTTGCTGTGATGGGTACGATCCGGACATGTCACTGGGGGAGGGGCAGGAGTTCGCCGGCTATACCGTCGTGCGGAGGCTGGGTGCAGGCGGGATGGGAGAGGTGTACCTGGCCCAACACCCGCGATTGCCCCGATATGACGCGATAAAGCTGCTGACCGGCGACGTAACCGCTGACGCGAACTTCCGCGAGCGATTTCTACGCGAGGCCGACCTGGCATCCACGCTGTGGCATCCACACATCGTTGGCGTGCATGACCGCGGTGAGCACGAAGGCCAGTTGTGGATCTCCATGGATTTCGTCGACGGTGAGAATGCGTCCAGTCTCCTTCGCCGGAAGTACCCCGCCGGTATGCCAGCCGAAATTGTTGTCGCGATCGTCTCCGCGGTCGGTTCAGCGTTGGACTATGCCCATCAGAAGGGCCTGCTACATCGCGACGTCAAGCCATCCAACATCATGCTCACCCAAAGCGACGATCAGGGAGACCAACGAATACTGTTGACCGATTTCGGGATCGCTTGCACCGTTGATGACGACAGCGGCTTGACGGACACCAACATGACTGTCGGGACGGTAGATTACGCCGCTCCCGAACAGTTGATGGGCGAGGACATCGACGGTCGCGCCGATCAATACTCACTCGCGGCTACCGCGTTCCATCTCCTCACGGGTGCGCCACCTTTTCATGATTCGAATGCCGCCGTAGTGATCGGACGACATCTCAATTCAGACCCACCGAGCCTCGCGCACGCGCGGCCTGAACTCGGTTCGCTGGATCACGTACTGGCGGCTGCCCTCGCGAAGGATCGGACGTATCGGTTCGCGACGTGTAGCGACTTCGCACAAGCTCTGAGAGAGCAGGCCATGGGAAGCGGCGCTGCCGCGATCTCCGCAGCGCCGACGGCCCAGGCCCCGATCAAACGCCCGGTCCACGACATGAAGCGAGCAAGTCCACCGGGTCCGCTGCCCCCCGGCTGGTATCCAGACCCGAGCGGTGGCAACGGAACCCTTTATTGGGACGGCCGCGGATGGCACACGGCTCCGCTGCCGAAGGCAAGCCCGCGAGACGGAGACGCATCGGACGACTCGTCTCGAAAGCATTGGGGGGCTTGGCTTTCAGTTGCTGCTGCAGCCGCTGCTGCAGCCGCTCTCATCGTCGTCACTCTAGTTGCCTTGGGAAGAGATGGATCGGACACATCAGAACCATCCGCGGAGACGACCCGCACCTTCGCAGAGCCCACGATCCCGACATCGCGGCCGGAGCGAAGCTCGGCGGTGACGATGCCGCCATCCCGTGAACCTGCGACGCATACAGAGACAGTGACCGTCGCCCCGCAACCCAGCGCCGCCCCTACTCCAACGGGGGTGCCTTATTGGCTCGCGACGATTGTCGGTACGTGCGACGAGGGTGGGTCCTGCGGTGTCAAGCAACGCCGGGCCCCGTACGTCGATGCTGACCGCCTGTATTCGAATGACCTCAAAGATGGCATGACCGTAAGGGCGGTCTGCCATGCGACGGGTGATACGCAGGTGAGCGGGGGGATCCCGAGTAACGTTTGGTATCAGCTTATCAATGGCGCATATGTCAACGCGGTCTACACCGACTTGAGGTCGCCGATTGGTATGCCGTCGTGCTGACTCCTGCTTGGACGCTGCGCGTCGCAACAGTCGCTCTGCTCGCTGTCGTTAGCCTGGTAGCAGCCGGGTGCATTCGCTCGGAGGAGAGCGCGACGGGCGCGTCAGGCCCCGCTGGCGAGCCCGATCAGCACGCGGTGCAAGTGACTACCGGTGCTCTTCCGACTGAGTCCGAGACAATTTCGCCGCCTCCGCCACCGGCGGTGAACACGGGCGAATGGCAGACCATTGGCAGCTCGGTTCGGGGCGCGCCGATTCGCATCCTCCATGTCGGTCGCGGGCCGCGAAAGGTGTTGTTCATCGGGGGAATTCACGGCGACGAGAAGGAAGGATTGACGACGACCATTGAATTGCCGACAGCGTTCGAATCAGCAGGTCTCGCGGACACCGTCACCCTCACCATCCTGGAAGACGCCAACCCGGATGGACGGGCCGCCAATACTCGCTTCAACGCAAACGGGATTGACGTCAATCGAAACTTTCCCGCCAAGAACTTCGACCCAACAGATCCGGTGAATGGTGGAGCTCCATTGAGCGAGCCGGAAGCTCGCGCGATAGTCGAGACGGTCGACCGGATCGCTCCGGCGCTCATTCTCGTAGCGCACTCATGGGCTGGACGAGAGTTCATCAACTTCGACGGCCCAGCGGCAGAGATCGCGCAACGATTCTCAGAAGCCAGCGGTCTACCGGTTGAAGAATCGAGCGCATTCGCACCTACGCCTGGCTCGCTGGGTTCCTACTTTGGTCGCGATCGAGGAATTCCCGTTCTGACCATTGAGGTCCTGAAAGGCTCAGACCCAGAAGCAGTTTGGAATCAACTGCGGCCAGCCCTATTGCAGACAATCGGCGGGTGAGCTTTTACCTTCCAGCTTCAATGTCGACTACACGCTGCGTAGCCTCCGGGCCGCACAGCGTCACGAGTTCGACGGGCCCATTGGCCAGTAAGGCGTCGACACGGCGACGAAGATCACCCGACGCGATGTAGTGATAGAGGCTGGCGCCAGGGCAAGCGGTGTCCGCGCTCGCGTCTCGATGGCCTCGCAGCGTCTCTGTGGGGATCCCCCACCGCGAGGCTGCCCACGCGAACGCAAGCGCGGCTCCCTCCACCTGTTCCTGTGTCACCTCTTCCTCGTCGAAGTTTCCTTCACAGACGACCAGGAAGTGACCCGTGGGGTCGTAGCTCGTTGCAGTGTTGCCCACGATCTCGGGATCGCGCAGTTGGTAGAGATTGCCGTTCCGGTCGACGCTGACGTGGTACGCGATATCGATCCAGCCCTGAGTGTCTTGGTGATAACGCTGGTGTTGGCGAAGCCGCGACGGGGCGTTGCTGTTGTCTCCGAGTGTTACAGCGGTGTGATGGACCGTCATGCGGTTGAGGGGGTTCGGGTCTCCACCCTGGCGTGCTGGTGTGGCTCCCCACGCGTCTCTGCAGAGCAGGGGTCGCGAGGCGGGAACGACCGGCGGCGTTGTCACAAGCGCGGGTGCCGGCGGCGGAACGGTCGTTGGCGATGAAAGCGGTGCGGCGGGCGCTGGCGGAGCGGATGGCGTGGATGTTCCGCGATAACCGGGTGGCGCCTCACAAGCGGCGACAGCGGCAGCCGCCAGCCCGGCCGTACCCGCGAGTCGAAGAAGCCGTCGGCGCGTGAACTCTACTTCCGGTTTGCGCTCGCCGGACGAAGTGCTGTCCACACGCTTACGATACGGAAGTCAGGGGAGGTAGGCGGGGGACTTTCGCGTTCAGTTGCCGCAGCTGATTCCCGTTTGCGGCTCTCTGTTGGAATCGGCTTTGTAAGATTTGCAGCATGCCCATTGCTGATGGGGCGGAATTTGCTGGATACACCATCATCCGCCTGCTGGGTACCGGGGGGATGGGCGAGGTTTACCTCGCACGGCACCCGCGGTTACCCCGCCTGGAAGCTCTCAAAATCCTTCCCAAGGATGTGAGTGCCGATCCCGAATTCCGTCAGCGCTTCGCGCGGGAAGCTGATATTGCCTCTTCGCTCTGGCATCCGCATATCGTCGCGGTTCACGATCGAGGCGAGTATGACGGCCAACTGTGGATCGCGATGGACTACGTCGACGGGACCGACGCTGCAAGGCTGGTACGAAACCGGTACCCGCACGGGATGCCGCCGAAGGATGCGCTGGACATCGTATCCGCGATTGCTGATGCGCTCGACTACGCACACGAAAGGTATCTGCTTCACCGCGACGTCAAGCCGGCGAACATCCTGCTCACCGACCTTCGATCCGACGACCGACGAATCCTGCTGGCTGACTTCGGAATCGCGAAGGCGGCGAACGAAACCCACGGGATCACAGCGACGAACATGACCGTCGGCTCCGTGGCGTACGCCGCGCCCGAACAGCTGACCGGGAAGAGATTGGACGGACGAGCCGATCAGTACGCACTCGCTTGTACGGCGTTCCATCTTCTCGCCGGGCACCAGCCGTTTGCACACTCGAACCCGGCCGCGGTCATCGGCAGCCATTTGTCGGCGCCACGGCCACTTCTGTCAAGCGTGCGTCCGGATCTGCCGTCGATGGACGAGGTTCTGGCGAAAGGTATGGCCGAAGAGCCATATCAACGCTTCGAGACCTGCGAAGAATTCGCAACTGCGCTACGACACGGCGATATGGCGTGGGCGAAATCCAGCGCGGAAACACAGTTCGCATTCCCTGTCGCAGCAGCCCCCGTGCCCTCGCTCGAGCGGACTGATTCGTCAGCGGTGACGACGGCGCCAAAGGTAGCCGAGGTGTTGTCGTCGAAAAGCACCGCGCTGATCGCGATGGGAGTCGCGGCGGTACTGGCGGTCGTGATCGTCGTCCTCGTCGCCGCGGTCATCGATAATGACTCGCCATCCCCACCTCCCACCGCAGCGCCAACGTCGCCGCCGTGGGACGAACGAGCGCCAACCCAGACCTCGCCGCCTCGGCGAGAAACCGTGACCGAGACGTCCACCGTGACGCAACCTGCGCCGCCGCCTCCGCAGCCAGCGCCCCCTCCGCGGCGTACGCCAACCCGGCCGTCCGGAGATCTCGGTCTTTCCACGCCGATCAGCACTCCGCTGTGTAACGGCCAGGGCATCGTTGTGCTAGGGAATGTGACCACACCGGGTATGTATGCCGGAGGCATTCAACGACTGCTTAATCAACACCCGGGCGCTTCCTACCTACGCACCGATCAGTCCTGCCCCTCCCTGCGCCAGGCGGATGATGAGGGCGACCCGATCTACGCGGTGTACCGCTACGCAGGTAGGACCGTGAGCGAGGTCCGTTCCGCGGTTTGCGCGGCGGGTGGCGATGCTTACGGGAAATGGCTCGACTACGTCACGCCGCCACACAGACAGATCTTGTGCTGAGCGATCGTTTACGCACACAAATCACCGCAGGAGGACTACGGTTCGGACAGGAATTCCGCAGATCGGGGGATCTCATGGACAACCGCAGGTACTCACGCGAGAGCGAAAAGGCTCGCAAACAGGAAGTCGAACAGGACGCCAGTCGGCTCCGGGAGTTCGAGACCTTCTCGAAGTTCTCCGACAGCGACCTCAAGCGGCTGGTCGAAGCGGCGCACCGCACGTCCACGTCGGGGCCGTGGCCGCTGATCCAGGAACAGACCCCGTCGGACGCCTGCTACATCCTGCTCAGCGGCGAGGTCGGCGTGTACGTCGGCCAGGACCGCATCGCCGTCGTCGGCCCGGGCGAGGTCATCGGAGAATCGGTGTTGCGCCGCGGTGCGCTGCGCAACGCGACCGTGACGACGACGGGGCGCGCGGAGGTGCTGCACATCAACCGCGACGACCTCTCGCGGTTGATCGGTGAGATGCCGGCGCTGCGCGAGGCGATGGACGCCACCGTCGCCCGCCACGCTCCGCAAGCCACCGCAGGGCCGTCCTGATCCCTAATACCGCTCATGGTTTGACGCGGTTGTAAATCCGGGTACGCCGAATGGATGGAACGGCTGAGCGCGTTTGATGCCACTCTGCTTTACAGCGAATCATCCAGTGTTCCGCTCAACGTGTGTTCGATCGCCTGTCTCGACACGTCCACGATCCCCGGCGGGTATGACTTCGACCGGGTTCGCGAGCATCTGGCGACGCGGCTGAGGGCACTGCCGGAACTACGCGCCAAACTTGCCAACAGCCAGCTCAACCTCGACCATCCGGTGTGGGTGGAAGACGACGAGTTGGACCTGACCTACCATCTGCACCGGAGCGCGCTGCCCGCACCGGGAGGGCGCAACGAACTGGTCGAGGTTTGTGCGCGCATCGCGGCGGCACCCCTGGACCGCAGCAAGCCGTTGTGGGAGATGTGGGTGATCGAAGGCATCTCCGAAACCGATCCCCATGTGGCGGGCGAGGTCGCGTTGATGATCAAGGTGCATCACGCCGCGGTGGACGGTGTCTCGGCGGCCAACCTGATCGGCAAACTCTGCGACGTCGAGCCCGACGGCCCGCCACCCGATCCGGTCGAAGGTCCGGGCGGCGCGAAGCCGCTGGAGATCGCGGCGGGTGGTCTGATGCGCGCGTTCACGCGGCCGTGGCAGCTGAGGCGGGTTGTGCCGGCGACGATGTCGACGATCCTCAGCACGATCTCCCGGGCACGCGCAGGGACGGCCATGGCCGCCCCGTTCCGTGCTCCGACGACCGTGTTCAACACCGAGATCACCTCCGACCGCACCATCGCGCTCGCACAGCTCGACCTCGAGGACGTCAAACGGGTGAAGAACGCGTTCGACGTCAAGGTCAACGACGTGGTGATGGCGCTGTGCGCCGGTGCGCTGCGCGAGTACCTCCTCAAACGGGGTGAGCTGCCGGACAAGCCACTGATCGCGGTGGTCCCCGCGTCGGTGCACGACAAGTCCGACCGGCCCGGCCGCAACCAGCTTTCCGGCTTCTTCAACAACCTGCAGACCCACATCGAGGACCCCGCCGAGCGGTTGCGTGCCATCGCCGAATCCAGCTCGCGCGCAAAGGCTCACAGCGCCGACATCGCACCGACGCTGCTGGCCGATGTGACGCAGGCGCTGCCGCCCGCCTTGTTCGGCATGGCGATGGACGTGCTGTCCCACACGCCGCTCAAGCGCGCGGCGATCCACAACGTGGTGATCTCGAATGTGGCTGGGCCACAGGGAAAGCTGTACGCGATGGGCGCAGAGATGAAAGCGCTCTACCCGCTTGGCCCGATCTTCCACGGCTCCGGTCTGAACATCACGGTGATGTCGTTGAGCGGCAAGCTGAACATCGGGATCATCTCGTGCCGCAAACTGGTCAACGACCTCTGGGATCTGGCGGACCGCTTCGACGCGGCGCTGGACGAATTACTGGCCGCTTGCTGAGCGGTTCGCCGGCTTGATCAACCACAGCGCCAGGATGATCGCCGCGATGGGCCCGACCGCCATGATCAAGCTCAGCGTGTGGATGGCGTCGACGGCGTTGTGCGGGGCCTGTTCCACCACCAACCGCGCCTGCTCGGGGTTGACCATCTGCGCCCCGTGACCGCCGTGCACGGTCATGAGTGCCTCGCGCGTCTCGGCTCGCGTGATCCCGGACTGAGACAGGTCGCGGGCGCTGTCGGTGAGGAACAGGTTGATCCCGACGAGCGCGAAAAGCGCGGGCCCCAGCGAGTATCCGCCTTCGTTGACCGCACTCTTGACGGCCGAGACTGCGCCGCCGAGGTCGGTTGGGGCGCTGCTCATCATGATCATCGCTTGCGGGGTGGTGACGAGGGCGCCGCCGATCACGATCAGCGCGGTGGTCGCGAACACCGTCGTACGCGTCGTGTCGAGGTCGAAGAGCCTCATCGACAGCAACCCGCCCAGCATGACCACGAGCCCGCTGACCATCACGGTGCTGGGGCTGAACCGGTTCGCGGCGGGGCCGGCGGAGGTGGCGGCGACGGCGGCCAACGCGGTGGCCGGGATCAGCAGCAGGCCGAACAGCTCGTGCGACTCCTTGCGAACCGTGACGAGATAGAACGACAGCAGAACCATCGACCCGCCGAGCACGATGTTGAAGAGCACGCCGGCGGTCACGGCGGCGTTGAACCGCCCCGACCGGAACACGCGCATGTCGAGCGCCGGGTCCGTGACGCGCAACTCCTGCATGACGAACGCGAAACCGGCCAGCAGCCCGACGCCGATCGCGACCAGCCCCACGGTGTTGATGCCGGTCTCGATGCGCGACACCCCGAAGATCAGCCCCAGCAGCGCGACGGCGAACAACGCCATCCCCAACAGGTCGAGCCGACGTCCCGCGCGCACCGTCTCGGGCACGAAGCGCCACGTGACGAGCAAGCCGAGGGCGCCGATGGCCGGAACCACGAAAAAGCATGCGCGCCAACCGATCGCGTGGCCCAACATGCCGCTGATCGCCGGCATCGGGGTGGCGACCGCGTACCCGACGCCGAAGTAGGCGGCGATTGCCGCCGCCCGCCGCCCCGGCGGGAACACCGCGTTGGTGATCGCCAGCGACAGTCCGATCAGGAACGCCAGCATCACGCCGACGCCCGCCCGGGCGACGATCAGCACGGCCGGCACGGGTGCGGCGGCCGCCAGCACACTGAACGCGATGGCCCCCGCCAGCCCGAGCAGATACATCCGCCGCATGCCGTACAGATCACCGAGTGCGCCGGCGCTGAGGACGGCGGCCGCCAGCGTCAGGGTGGCCAGGCTCGCGACGAATGTCGCGGTGGACCCGGTGATGCCCACGCCGGTCGAAACCAGCTGGAGGTTGGCCGAGAACGTGGTCGGGTCGCCGATCGCGATCGCATAGCCGAGCCCCATGGCCAGCACCGTCATGACAGCGGCCAGCCCCGACACCTGACGCTGCTCGGCGTCGACACGAGTACCGTCCGGCACGCGCGGGATGTTACCGGCGCAGAAGCGCAGCCATCACCTCTTTGGAGGGCACGGTCGCGGTGGTCAGCGCGATGGTGTGCCGCCCGACGGGCACGTGCACCACTGGACCGGTCGGCTCGCCGTCGAGCAACACCGCGACATCGGGTGGCAGCGCGGCGAGTTCGACACGAGTGGCGGTGTCGGTCGAGACGTCGATGGACGACGTGTCCAGTGACGCGAGCCCGGCCCTGTCGACATCGACGGTGATGTCGGCGACGCCGGTCAGCTTCAGCGTCAAGAAGGGTATCGGTTCAACGGCAGGACCTGTGCGCCACAGCAGCTCGGTGTACAGGCCGGGGGACAGGTCGAGGTCGGGTTCGACGCCGCGGCGGCGACGGATCGTGCGCGTCGGGTCGGGGCGCGCATACGACCGCGCGTCGACGGATGCGACGGCGCCACGCCGACCGGCGAGCGCGGGATCGGCCGTCAGGTTCGACAACCACCAAACCCGCTGCGGCCCAAGGCCGAGATCCGGCCGCACCAGTCGCGGATACCAGGAGTAGGTGATGTGTCCGGGGTCGGCCTGGCGGAGTCCGGTGCCCATGTGCGCGATCGGGTCGTCGAACTCGTCGTCGAGCATCCACGTGACGTGATCCTCGAAGGGATAGACGGTGAATCGGTAGCGGTAACCGAGCCGGTCCAACTCGAGCACCTGTGACAGCACGGAAGTGATCGGGACGAACTGGTCGAGCACGCCGTGGGCGATGACGAACGGAAGCCATCGCCCGTTGGGCAGCAGCTCCCAGGTATCGCCTTCGCGGGCGCAGTGCGAGTTCAGGTCCAAGTCGCCGGGGACGTCGACGTTCGGCAGTAGTCGAACCCCGCAGACAGGCGGTCCGGCCAGCACCACGGCTTGCGCGAACACTTCCGGGTACGTGAGCCCTAGCTTGTACGCCCCGTAGCCGCCCATGGAGTAGCCGGAGACCACCGTGCGGTTGGGATCGGTGCCGAGTTGTTCGGCCACCCGCGCCCACACCTCCCACACGTCGAGTTCGCCTTCGTCGAAGTACCAGCACGACGGTCCGCGCGCCAGCGGTGTCACCACCACCGATTCGCGGTCCTCGCAGACCTGATGGAGCAGCCGCGGATCGATCGCGGCGAACTGGTTCTGGCCCAACGCAAGTGAGTGCAGCAGCAGCGTCAGCGGCAGCTTGCGGCCGGGCGTGTAGGTCGAGGGCAGGCACACCGAGTAGGGCTGCACGCGGCCGAGGAACTGTGGATCGGTGCTCAGGATGTTCGTCTTCGCGACACCTTGGCCCAGTTCGATCGAGGAGACGTACCAGCGGGTGGATGTACCGAGCACGACCGGCTCTTCGGTGGTGGCGCGGTCGGCGAGTCGGTCCCACGCGATCGCCACGGAGAACTCGGTGACGTCGCCGTCGCTGAGTGCGGCGGCCTGGGCCTGATCGGACCAGAAGTTCAGGTGCGCCTTCTCCTGCTGGTGGGTGCGGAAGGCGACGTTGTAGACGTTCGGCTGGCCGGGCCGGGCGCCGCGGCTCACCGGAACGTCGGCGAAGCGGTCGCCGGCGGCGTTGGCCAACCCGGCGGCAAGCCGGATCGTCCAGGTGCCTTCGGGCTTGACGAGTGCGCGGGGCACCTTCGCGATGAAGGACCGGGACTGCATGTCGACAGCGTGTTCGACGGGTGTCGACGCCTGTGTGGTGAGGTCGATCAGCCGCGCGCCCTCTGCAGAGACGAGCAGGGCTGTGTCGATGCCGGCGGAGGTGGCGCCGGCGTTCGCGGGCCACTTGTTGGTGGGCGCTGCGGAGCGGTCGGTGTCGAAGGTCAACAGCGCGATGGGGATTGACGGGTCGAGCAGGGTGTTCCAGTCGACGCGCCACCATGTGTGGGTGTCGGTGAGGCCGATCGCCACGCGGAAGATGTCGGCGCCGTTGCGGGCCGCGGGTCCGTCGGGGTAGACGTAGGTGCCGCGCGGGGGCACCAGTCCGCCGGTCGGGATGTCGACGAGCAATCCGGTCGCGCCGTGGTCGTCGTAGAGGAAGTCGGTCCAGAAGAACGCGCCGTCGGCGTAGCGGCCGGTACCGCAGGTGCGCGGAAAGTGCTCGCCGAACGGCCAGTCGCTTGGCGCGGGGAGTCGAGGCTCGGGTCGCAGCGCGGCGGACGGGACGCCCTCGGGCATCCCGTTGATGACGACGAGTTCGGAAGGCGGAGCGGATGATTCGGCTGTAATGGCTCTGAGGACGTTGCCGGTTGCGCGGAGTCCGATTCGGATGGGCTGCAGCGCCAGGTCGATGAGGGACATGGCCCTAACGTAGGAGGAGTGCGGCGTCCCGCGGGGGATTACGGCCGGAGTCTCAGCAGGGCGCTTTGATCTCGAAGGGCATCGTCCGCGACTGGCCCGGATTGCCCGGGTCGGAGCCGACGACGGTGCCGGAGATGGTGTAGATACTGCCGTCGTTGGTCGCCTCGGCCTTACCGTTGTCGCCGCCGGCGACGCCGTTCAGGTCGTTGATGTTCTGTATGTTGACGGTCCGGACGATCGGCTGCGCGCCGCCGAGTTCCAAGAACACCTCGGCCCGTCCCGGCTTGGCGCTCGCGTCGATCAGCAACGTCCACTCTTGCCGGGTGCACTCGACGGATTGGGTTTCCACGGTGGTGCCGTCGACGGTGACTTCGCCGGACTGCGCGGATGGTTCGGTGGGTGTCGACCCGGTCAAGCCGCATCCGGAGACGACGGCCGCCGCCGCCACTGCTAGTGCACTCGGTCGAAATCTCATCGCACACCTCCACCCCGCACTGCAGGTTACTCCCACGACCGTGGGTGTTCGGTGACTTAGTACCGTTTTGCCGGAAATGGGCCGGGGTAATCGAGCCGCGTGTCAGGCGGTCCGGCCGGAGCATGAGCTTCAAGGGCGCAGTCAACGATGCCACCGGAAATCGCGTGGTCCAGTTTTTCGCGCGCGCGGGATATCCGGTCAGCGGAACACTGCACCTGCTCGTGGCTTACACGATCCTGCGGATCGCGTTGGGCTTCGGCGGCGAGGCCGACCAGTCCGGCGCGCTGACGACCCTGGCCACCGAGGGTGGGGGAACGTTCTCGCTGTGGATAGTCGCCGGCGGGCTCATCGCGTTGGCGATGTGGCGATTCGCGGAGACGGTGTTGGGTCTGCATCCCGGTGAAAGCGCCGAGGCGCACAAGCGTGATTCGCCACTGATGAACCGGCTCAGGGCTTTTGGGCTGGCGCTGGTCTACTGCGCAGTCGCCTTCACCGCGATCCAGTTCGCGCTGGGGGCACGGACGCGCGGCAGCGAGCAGACCGCCGGCTTGAGCGCGAGGTTGATGCAGTCCGACGGCGGCAAGGCGGTTCTGGTGCTCGTGGGCCTGTCGATCGCGGTGACCGGTGCCTATTTCGTCCATAAAGGCGCGTCGAGGAGATTCCTCAAAGACCTCACCGTCCCGGGCGGCCGGCTGATCACGGTGCTGGGCATCTGTGGCCACGTCGCCGAGGGTTTGGTGCTGTTCGCGGCCGGCCTGTCGGTGGTGGTGGCGACCTATGTGAGTGATCCGGCCAAGTCGACCGGCCTCGATGGTGCGGTGAAGGCGCTCGGACGTGCGCACTACGGCGAGGCAATCCTGATCGTCGCGGCAACGGGTTTCGCGGCCTACGGGTTGTACTGCTTCGCTTTGGCTCGGTACTCCCGTATGTGACGTTTCCATTCGTGGCTGGCGAGGTATCCGAGCGGGAAGGAGAGTCCGAGGAGGAACATCGTGAGCGCAGCGGACAAAGCACGGAACAAGGTCGACAACCTTGCAGGCAAGGCGAAGGAGGCGCTCGGCAACCTGACCGGTGACCCGCTCACCCGCGACGAGGGCCGCAGCGATCAGGCGAAAGCCAACTTCAAAGACGCCGGCGAGAAAATCAAGGACGCTTTCAAGAAGTAAGCACCCCGGTTCAGTCGTAGATGATCGGGTGAAAGCCTACTGGGTCGTGTGGTAGTCGACCTGCCAGTGCTTGATGCCGTTGATCATGGGCGAGCGCAACCGTTCCGGCGTGCCGACGGCTTCCAGATCCGGTAGGTGGTCGGCGATTGCGTTGAACATCAGGTCGACCGTCATCCTCGCAAGGTTGGCGCCGATGCAGTAGTGCGCACCGGTACCGCCGAAAGCCAAGTGCGGATTGGGGCTTCGCAGAATGTCGAAGGTGAACGGATCATCGAAGACGTCCTCGTCGAAGTTCGCCGACCGGTAGAACAGCACCAACCGCTGGCCCCTCTTGATCGGCACGCCGGACAATTCGGTGTCGGCGATCGCGGTGCGCTGGAACGCGGTGATCGGCGTCGCCCACCGGATGATCTCGTCGGCGGCGGTTTTCGGCCGATCCCGTTTGAACAACTCCCACTGGTCGGGGAAGTCGGTGAAGGCCATCATGCCCTGGGTGATGGAGTTGCGGCTGGTCTCGTTACCGGCGATCGCGAGCGTGACGACGAACATGCCGAATTCGGCGTCGCTGAGCTGCCCGTCGGCGTCGGCGTCGATCAGCGTGGTGACGATGTCGTCACCCGGATCGGTGGCTTTGCGCTGCGCGAGTTGCATGGCATACCACATCAATTCGGCCGCCGAACCGAGCGCGTCGTACTCGGCGAACTCGGGATCGTCGTCGCCGATCATGCGGTTGGACCAGTCGAAGAGTCTCTCGCGGTCTTCGAGCGGAACACCGAGCAGCCCGGCGATGGCCTGCAGCGGTAGCTCGCGGGCGACTTGCAGGACGAAGTCGCCGGAGCCGGCTTCAGCGGCCTGCGCGGCGATGCGTTGGGCGCGATTGCTCAGTTCCTCGCGCAGTCGCTCGACGGCGCGGGGCGTGAAACCGCGCGCGACGATTCTGCGTAGGCGAGCGTGCTCCGGGTCGTCCATCATGATCATCGACGCCCGGCCCGCCTCGACCTGGCCTCCGCCGCCGGCCACCTTGTAGCGCGGCACCACGGATTTGGCCGCTGAGGAGAAGACGTCGGTACGCAGCGAGACCTCCCGGACGTCGCGATGTTTGGTAACCACCCAGTAGCCCCCGTCGCCGAAGCCGCCCACGTCGGGTGGCTGCTCGTTCCACCAGATCGGCGCGCAGCGACGCAGTTCGGCGAACTCCTCGACCGGAAGCCGGTGCGCGTAGATGTCGGGGTCGGTGAAGTCGAATCCTGCGGGCAGGCTCGGTGAAGTGGCGTTCATGGCGTGGAGTCCAGCTGGGATCGCAGATAACCGAGCACCTCGTCCGCGGTGGCGAAGCCGCCGAGGTGGCTTTCCTGGTGCCGCAGAACGAGTTCCGCGTTCGGCAACAGGTCGATGGCGGCCTCCGCGCACCGTAGCGGCACGATGTTGTCGGCATCGCCGTGCCACCACCGCACCGGTGCGCTGACGTCGCTGAGCCGAAAACGCCAGTCGCGACCGAAGAGTCGGGCGTCGTCGACGATCGCCTGGAAGCGACCTTTGGAGATCAGGACGAGGTCGTCGATGAACATGCCCTCCATCTCGGGATCCTTGAGCACTCGCCGGTCGCCCTCGGGCACCACGCCGGCGTAGGCCTGGCAGGCGTAGTGCGCGAGGGGTAACACCGGCAGCAGCAACAGGTGAACCGTCTCGGCGATCGGCCGGCGAAGCCCGTGCAGAAGTGGTGCGAAGCGGCGGGCCAGGTCGATGGCGCCCGTAGCGAGGGCATCGGGTCCGACCGACGGGACGACGCCCCCGAGCACCGCCACCGCGACGACTCGGCTGGCAAGCGGCGGCACGGCGGCGCAGGCAAGGGCGTAGGGACCGCCACCGGACAGGCCCACGACGGCGAGGCGTTGGGCGCCGAGGGCGTCGGCGACGTGCGTCATGTCCGCCGCCCAGTCCGCCACGGACTCGTAGGGGTGCGGGTCGGAGAGGCCGGTTCCCGGACGGCCGACGACGATCACGCGCAGATTGAGCTTCTCGGCGGCGCGGCGCCCGAGGAGTGGGAACTGGCGACGGCCGCCGGGTGTCCCGTGGAACCACAGCACCGGGTCACCGGCCGGGGCTCCGAACTCCGCAAAACCGAGGCGGCGTCCGTCGCGCAGATAGAAGCGTCCCTCGGCGCGGGGCTTCTCGACCCGAGGGACTCGAACCGGGTGGCGTACCAGGTTGACCATTCCGACTGAATCGTAAACACGCCCAGCGGGCGTCCGGCCGGAAACGAACTATTCGGAAACCGGCGGAGGAGTCTCCTCTGGGCAGGCGAGATCAGTTGGCTGACAGGGCGGATCCGGATCGGTCTCGTGATGGTATGGGTAGTCGCAGTTCAATTCCCAGGGGAATGGCATACGCTCTCCATCGGCGTGGGCAACAGCCCATGACGCTACGCAGCGGTTAGCAGTGCCGGGTAACTATCCGGTATGGAATGCGTTGCGAATACAGAACATGCATTCTTCTGTGCCTGATGTCATTGCGGCCGTTCGAAGTGCTGGTAGTCCTTCGGGTTCTGCCAATCACCGCCCCACGTCCAACCGCGGTCGGTGAAAATCCGCACCGCTGGATCGCCGTCGTGCAGCAGGCCCGGGTCGATGCGGTTGCGGTCGAGATAGGGGCCGGCGTTGGCGGGCTGGAGGTCGCCCGCGTCGTCGATGTACGGGTTGAGAAGGGGATTGATGTCGATGGCCCGGCCGTACGCGTGGTGGGACCAGTTGCCGGACCCGGGGATGTCGCGGCAGTTGAACGCCGAAGTGTTGTTGTCGCGCATGGACAATTCGTCTTCGGCCCCCGGGTAATGGTCGGGAGTCTGCATCTTCTCGATCGGATAGCGCGCTTGGCGGAGCTCCTCGAAGATCGCGATGACCTCGGCCACCAGGTCCTCGTGCACGACCAACTCGCCGCGGTGCGTCTGGAGATCCATTCCGAGATAGTCGATCTCGACCCGTCGCAACCGCTCCGGCCCCAGCGGGCAACCGGGTCGCCAACTTTCACCGAGTTCGGCTGCGGTGACGGGAAGGACTTGGGCAGGGGGCGGCGTGGTCGTCGGCGCCGGAGGAGGAGGTGCGGCGGTGGTCGGTGGTGCAGTGGTCGTGCTCGGTGGCGGGGTGGATGCAGCCGGTGGTGGTGGGGAACCGCACTGCACGAGCAGCGTGCACGCCGCTGCGATCGCAACGACGACCATCCGACGACGACAGCGGGCCACGGCCGGATCGTACTGTGTCCGGCAACGTGGTCAGGGCAGATAGAAGCCGCGGATTCGGTAGAAGCGGCCGCGGCCCAGCAGGGCATTGGCGGCCTGCAACCCGGACATGACCGCGGCCTCGATGCACCCGGCGTTCATGCCGCAGTCGGTCCAGTCTCCCGCCAGTACGAGGTTGTCGTAGCCGCCCTCGTCGGGGCGCAGCCGGTACTTGTCCGAGCCCGGCACCGATTGCACGTAGCGGTCGGACGGATCGATGTTGACGCTGACATGCTGGGTGGCCAACGCGTCGCGTCCGCGATGCCCGTCGACGCCGCAGAGCAAGTGCCACGCGAAGCCGTCGGCGGTTGTCGCACCGGGCAGATACAGCCCGACATCGTGGTCGAGATATTGGACGGCGGCGGCGTGCACGGCGTCGCGGCTGCGGCGGACGTAGTCGTCATGGGGTTCGTCGGCCGGCCACGCCGCGTCGAAGGCGCCGCAGAAGTAGGCGACGGTGCCCGGTCGATCGTCGGCCGGCCAACCCTCCGCCCACAACGTCTGCGGCATCGAGGCCCACGTGTCGAACGGAGGCACGTAGGCACTGGTCGTCACCCCCGGGCGGGGCCAGCCCAAGGCCGGTTCGTCCGGTCGCAGCCAGATCTGGAACGCCTGAGTCGCGACTGTCCGCACGTGGTGGGTCATCGCCCGCCACTCGGGCTGATCGTCGATGAGCTCTGCGGCGACCAGTTCCACCATGCTCAGCGACACCGCGAGCACGACATGATCGAAATCGATTCCACGCCGCAGTGTTCGCTGCTCGACGTCGCAGCGGTCGCCGAAATGCGATTCGAGCGTGTGCATTCCGGGGCGACCCCGAACCTGCTCGGCGAGCGGTTCGCTCGGGAAGACGGGCAGCCCACCCATCCGCACCAATGGCTGGTACTCGTCGACGCCGTCGGCCAGTGCGAGTTGGCGGCCCATACCGACGGCCTCGATGTGTCGGCGTTCCGCGTCCAGGTGCAGGCTGTCGACACGGTGGAAGAACTCGAACCGGACACCGCGCCTGTGCAGCACCTGATAGATGGGCGCGATCACGATCTCGCCCATCCCCGCGGTCATCTTCCAGAAGATCGCTCCTTTGTATTCGAAAAGCACCAGGCCCGTGAGGAATACGGCAAGCCCGGCCGCGAACGCGGGTCGCTGCGGATCGCCATTGGCATACCCGAAGACCAGATCGTAGAGACCGCGGATCAACGGGAACTCCAGGACATCGGGATGAGCGCCGTGACGCAGGATCCACTGTCCGAAGTCCTCGTCGTTGATGGCGCGGAAACCGCGCGGGTCGGTCACGAGGTTGTCGACGACGAGCCCGCGAACCACCGCCACCACGAGCGAGACCAGCAGCCATGACCGTCGGTGATCGGGTCGATGTTCGCAGTCGAGGGTCTCGCCGACGGCGGCGACGGCAGCGTCGAGCGGCGCCGCCGATGACTGCGGGTTGGTCGCGGCGATCAGCGCCGCCAGCGCCGCGCGCTGCACCGATTCGATGGCGGTTTCGGCCGACGGCGGGTGCGGGGATGGCGACAGCACCAGACCGACCGGCTCGGTGTCGCGCAGTGAGCGGGTGAAGTCGACAAGCAGCTGCGCGGCCCGACGCAGGAAGCCGACGGCGGTGATCTCGCGTCCGGCCGACTCCGGCTCGCCCGGCAGCTCGTCGTTGCGGGTGAACGTGCCCAGCCAGGTCAGCCAGTCGTCACCCCACCGGTCCGCCAGCCCGAGGTTGTCGGCGGGAATCAACGCCTGGTCCCAGGTGTGGATCGGAGCCGCGGGATCCGTTGTGGCGCGGTCGAGTTCGGTATAGCACTCGCGAAGCAGTCCGAAGGCGTTCTCGTAGGAGCCCAGCCAAATGTGCAGCCCGTGTTCCTCGATGCGGCCGTGAGGTCCGCGGCTGGAGGCGGCCTTACCGCCCAGTCGCCAACCGCGCTGGTAGACGGTGATCGAGTCGAACCGGTCTTGCCAGCCGGGCTCGCTGAGCCGCCAGGCCGCGCTGAGCCCGGCCATGCCGCCGCCGAGGACGGCGACCTTGCCTCCGGGCCGTTTCACGCCAGCAGGGCGCGTGCCCGGGTCAGCTCGGGCCAGGTGCTGTCCGGCGGAAACCGCCCGACGGCATTGGCGAGGAGCTCGCGCTCCGAGTCACCGCCCAGCTGGTGAAGATCGGCGGCGGTGCGCAATTCGAAGATGGCCGCGCCTTGACTGCGCGCCAGCGCTAAAGCTTCCCGCAGGGAGCGGTCGCGGGCGTCGGTATCGACTTCGGTGTGCGCCCGCAACCGGGAAAGCTCGGCATCGTAGAAGTGCACGTCCGTTTCGGCTGCCAGCTGCAGCGCCGCGTCGAGCCGCGTGCGGGCTTCGCCGGTCCTGCCCGCCGCGAACAGGAGCCTCGCCACGATGCTGTCGTAGAAGGTGAGAAACATTCGTACTTCGGCTGCGCGCCAGGCTTCGACGAGCATAGTCATGGTGCCGATGTGCGTTTCCAAAGCGGCAGGCTCGACATCGTCGGCGGCCAGTGCCCGCAACCCGTCGACGGTGCACTGCTGGGTCGCGGCGATGAGCGCGAACGCGTCGAACCCATACCGTTCGGCGTCGGCCGCCAATGCGGCGACGGTCGTTGCGGCCCGGCCGAGGTCGCCGGCTTCGATGTACATCCACGCTTGGTAGCTTCGCGCGTAGGCGGCGCTGTACGGGCCCTGCGGGAAACCGAGGTGTTCGACGCGGCGAGCGGTGCGGTCGAATTCTGCTTGCGCACCCGCGGAGTCGCCCATCACCAGCCGGGCAGCAGCCAGGTGCGTGTAAATCGACGCCAGGGGCTCGTTGGGAGTGAACCAGTGCGCCTCGTCCTCTCCGGCGCCGACGTCGGTGCGCGCCGCCACCGATTCCAAACCTTCTCTCGCTGCGACGAATTGGCCTCGGTACCACGCCAGCATCGCGAACCCTGCATCGTTGTTCACCAGGAACCATGCGACGTTTCCCGCCTGGCCGGCGCGAACGGTGGTGAGCACTTGCTCGGCACGTTTGAGGTCCGCGCGGGTGGCGAAATAGCCGTACAGCGCCGTCATCGTGGTCAGGAACTCCTCGGTGAGTTCGGTGCCCACCAGTTGCAGGCAGCGTTCGAAATCGATGGCTGCCAAGGCGCTGGAGGTGCCCTCGACCGCCGACGCGAGAAAGCCTCGGCGGAGCCGGATCTCGACTTCCCGCCGGTCGCGGTGGCTGCCCGGCGCCATGCGCTCGACCCGTGTGATCGCCTCGTTGAGGAAGCCGAGGGATTCTCCGAGGGCCCCGCGTCGCCGAGCGTCGGAAGCGGCCTGCTGGTACGCCGTCGCCCCGTCGTCGAATCGATGTGCCTCGTCGTAATGCCGTGCGGCAAGCCGCCAGTCGGGCTTCGCGTCGGCAGATCCGGCATCCAGGGCCGCGGCGATCCGGCCGTGCAAAGCCCGCCGGACGCTCGGCGGGGACAACTCGTAGGCGACCTCGCGGAGCAGTTCGTGGCGGAAACGGAAGGTGTCGGCGCTCGTCCGTTCGATGACGCGGGCGTCCTCGAGGGCGCCGAGGACGTCGTCGACGTCGGCTTCGGGTAGGTCCGTCGCCGACAGCAGCAGTTGGCGGTCGAACTCCCTGCCGATGGTGGCGGCGGCCTCCACGACGGGCACGGTGTTACGCGTCGCGCGCAACCTCGACAACAACGACTCGTACAGCGCATCGGGGACATGCCCGTCATGGGCTGCCGTCAGCGGCACGCGGTCGAGCGCCGTGACGACCTCCTCGATGTACAGCGGCACCCCGTCGCATCGCTGCCGCACGGATCTGCGGACATCGGTGGACAGTTCGGGGGCGAGCGCGACGATCAATGCGTCGGTGTCGTCGTCGGTCAGGGGATTGAGGTCGAAGATCTTGACGTCACCGGGCAGCTTGGTCGCATCCCGCGCAGTGATCACCACGAGGATGCGGCCGAGCCGGGCGTTCAAGAACCTATCGACCACATCCACCGTCGACGGGTCGAACCAGTGCAGGTCTTCGATCACCAGAAGCGCCGAATCCCGGCCGACGCAGGCGATGAGGTAGTCGTGAATGGTCTCGGCGATGTCCTCGTACAGCTTGCCGCCTTCGGCTTCGGCTGCTTGATAACCCGCCTCGGCGGAGATTCCCAGCACCGGCGCCAGCCGCGGCACCGTGGTCGTCGGATCCCGCCCGAGGTCGGTGATCTCCTTCTCGAGCAGGCGTAGTCGTTCGCTTTGGGCGGTGAGGCGGGTTATGCCACAACGGCGCTCGAGTAGATCTCGAATGGGGTGAAGGCCCGCGGTGGTGTGGAACGGTGAGCCGAAGACCGTGAGGGCTGTGGCCCCGGACTGCTCGGCGAGGTCGACGGCCGCCTGCGCGAGGCGGCTCTTGCCGATGCCGGCCTCACCCACGAACGCGACCGCCGTCTCGAGGGTCCCCGCTTGCGCACGCGCCCAACATTTCTCGAGGTAGGTCAGCTCGTCGAGACGCCCGACCAACGGGCCCAAGGCAATTCGGGTCGGTGTAGCCCGCTCGCCGAGCACCTCGTGGTGAGCAACCGGTTCCTCCACGCCCTTCACGGGTTGTGGCGGCCGCGATGCGAGGTCGAAGGTGTCGCGGATCAGTGGTTCGACGGCATCGCTGACCACGACGGTGCCCGGCGGCGCGATGCTGGACACTCTCGCGGTGAGGTTCGCGGCGAATCCGTAGACGTCGTCTTGGCCGGTGTCGAGATACACCAGACCGCGGTGCACGCCGACGCGGACACTGACATCGACGCCGAAGCGCTCGCGGGCCTGCGCGCTGAGCCGGGCCACGTCGCGGGTGATCTCCAGCCCGGCCTGCACCGCCCGGCGGACGTCGTTCTCGTGGGCTTGGGGATAGCCGAAGACCACGAGCAGGCCATCGCCTTTCGTCGACCCGATGTGGCCCTCGTAGCGGTCGACGATGCGCTGCACCTGATCGCGGTACTTGCCGACGATGATGCGGTACGCCTCTGGCTCGATGCGGGTCGAGAGCACGGTGGAGTCGACGAGGTCGCAGAACAGCAGCGTCAGCCGGCGTAGTTCGCCGCCGGTCGCCGGCGCCGCCAGGAGGTCTTCGGCGTCGGGATTTCTGCGGTCGACGGCCAGCACCCGCTCGGCCAACGAGGTCGCGGTCGCCCGGTCACCGCGGTTGATGGCTTGCACCGCTCGATCAAGCAACTCATCGACCGCTCGCCGGTGATCGCGTTCGGTCACAGCTCGATGAACACCTTTACGATCTGGTCGCCCTTGCCGTCCGGATATCCCACCCGAACGTCGCCGAAGTAGACCGATCCGGGCAGTCCGGTGGCGTCGACCTTGATCTGGAAGGTCACTTCGGTGGGTCCCAGGACGCCGAGCGGCCTCAGTTGCGAATCCCTCCCGGCGCTGGGCAGAAATGTGATCCGATCGTTCGGTATGGAGTGGTAGCCGTTGGACAGAGGTGTCGCCAAAGCGAGTTGACGCTGCAGTTCGACGCGGATGGTCGGGAACTTCTGCGAGTGCACGGTGCGCTTGGCCGGCGTGGGCGCGGCGGCGCTCGAAGAACTCGCGGCGCCGCTCGCAGCGCTCGCGGATCCGCAGCCACAGTCACCGATCGGTGCACAGGTCTTCTGTGACGACCAGCAGTTGAGCGCAGCGGTGGTGAAGGCGAGGCTGCCTTTGATCGCGACATCCGTGAGTTGTCGGATCGTGGCCGTGCAGTCGTGTGGTAGGGGGCGTTGCGGGTGGGGCTCGCCGACGTCGATGCGACCGGCTGGCCCGCGGACGGTGTGGCTGCAATTCATCAGTGCCCCTTGTGTTGTGGGCTCTCGCCGAGCATCAGGCCGAAGATTCGCCAGGGGTCGGTCGCCATCCGGGCGGATACTTTGGCGCCGAACTCGGCCATCTCCGTCGGATCGAAACCGCATTGGGCCCAGTGGTTCACCAGTTCGGCGTATTCGGTCGAGACCTCGGTGACGCAGCTGGCCCACAGGTCGACGGCCTCGGCGACGGCGGGAGGGAAGGACTGTTGGCACCCGCACGGCGCCGGCGCGGCCGCCGAGGCGCAGACCGTCGGATCGATCGGCTTGGCCGGCTTGCCGGTGGGAACGGATACCTTCCAACCGACGAGGCCCGGCGGCGGGTTCAGTGCGCAGTCGACGAGCATGTGCTCGCCGATCGCGGCGTATCCGCCGATGAGGGCGAACATGAGGGTGGCGAGCGGCGGTACGCCGGCGAACTTCACCTCCTTCAGGGTGGTGATGCGGACGCCGCGCTCTTCCTTCTCGAAGCTGATGTAGCCGCGGTCGAGGACAGTGAACCCGTCGTCGGTGGTGTTGGCGCGGCCGTCGTCGATGTCGTAGTTGACGAACGCGCCATCATCCTTCTCGCCCTTCCAGTACTTGATCGCCGTCCTGATGCGGTAGCCCGGGACGACGCCGCACAACGTGCTGATGCTTTCCAGCACCCTGCTCCAGCCGTAGCTGTCCGGCGTTTTCGGGATGGGCTTCATGTCGCAGAAGAACGGGCAGCAGTTGTCCCAGTTGAGTGGGTCGACCACCTTCTTCACTTTGTCGACGGTCAACCCGTCGCGGAAATATCTGACCTTCAAGACGGCGTACTCGCCGCACGCGTCGCGCCGGATGCCGTACTTGTACGACGCGCTGCGCACATACAGAAGGAGCTCTTCGCTGACCAGTCCCTCGTTTGCTGCCCTTTCAATGACCTCGAGGAAACTCTCCTGACCTTGAAGGTCGCCGCCGAACAAATCCAGCAGCGCCTGGCCACCGGAGTCAGATTCGAGCCCAGTTGGGCCCGGAACGGCCACCGACAATGCGTTCGCAAACAGCTCGCGCTCCTCCTCGGCGCGACCGGTCAACTGCCAGTGAGCGCCGATGACGTAGAGGAGCCGGGCCATCTCGACGGGCTCGATGCCGACGTCCTCCTGCACCTCGGTGTCACTGCGCATCTCGCCGAACTCACGTAAGGCGGCTGTGCGCGAGGGAAATTCGGTCTGATCAGGATCCACCGAAAGTTCGCGAACGAAGCGTCGGATATCACCGAACCAGCCCTGACGACCCGGGCCGGTGGTTCCCGGCAGGAACGCCTCGACTGTCTCGGTGACGTTGGGGTCGTCAAGGGCAACGACGGCGTCGTCGAGGGCACCGTAGAGCGCGAGCACGGAGTGAAGGGTGGCCATTCGCGTCTCCTCCCCCCAGGGGTGGGCTTAGCATACCGTGGCATCGCCTCATCAGCAGGCTATTGCCGGGGAGGTAAAACGGCTTATGACCCGCACGTTTGGCGAGGAGGGGAGCCTTGGAGACCTTCCGTGGGCGTCGGTGTTCGACCCCGCCGCCAATGCCCGCGCACTGAGCGCGATCCAAGCGGAGGGATTCCGGGCGGCCAGCCAGCTCGTCGACCGGTTCGTGCGCCTTACCCGGTCGGATGGTGACTCCACCATGACGGCGGATCGAGCGCCGAGTTCACCGGACCTCGAGCAGCTCACCCGCGCGTGGTGGTCGATGGTGGGGCAGTTTCTGCTCGGTGGCGGCCGGGCTCGCGAGACGGAACTCGACCTGTCCGGTCCGGGAGGGCAGCAGGGCGTTGTCCTGGAGTCGACGATACCCGGACGTGCCGAGACGGTGGTGTGGTTGCACAATCGCACCGACGAAGATTTCGGGCGAATCCGGTTGCGGTGCAGCGATCTTCTCGCGCGAAGCGGCTCGGTGATCAGCTCACACGAGTTGGTCTTGGACCCGGAGGTGCTGGAGATGCCGCCGCGATCTAGCCGAGGAATCGCTGTGGCACTTGAGGTTTCGGACTCAACGCAACCGGGCGTGTACCGGGGAACCCTGCTCGTCGACGCCGACGACAGCCTGTGGCTTCCGGTGGCGCTCACGATGCGAGCGCCGACGTCATGACCAGCACGGCCGATCGGGCCGACCTGGTGGCGTCGGTCGACGAGCGATTGCGCGAGGTGGCGCGCACGGTGCGGCGCGCGATGTTGGACGCGTTGCCGGACGGGGAGCCGGGCCGTTGGCTCTATGCGCCGATGCGCGAGTATCCGTCCCGACCCGGTAAGGCGTTGCGCCCAGCACTGTGTCTGGCCGCCAGCCGGGCGTTCGGTGCCGAATCAGACGACGCGCTCGGTGTCGCCGTCGCGATCGAGTTGCTGCACAACGCTTTTCTCGTGCACGACGACATCGCCGACGGCAGTGAGATGCGTCGTGGGAGGCCGACGTTGGCGGCGAGCTACGGGATCGCGGCGGCGCTCAACGCAGGCGACGGACTGGCCGTCGTGGCGGGACAGGTGCTGCGGCGTGCCACCCGCCGCCTGGACCGCAACCTGGCCGACCTGGTGTGGGCCGAGTTCGACACGATGGCGATGCGCACGCTCGAGGGCCAGGCGCTCGAAGTGGGTTGGCAAGCCGACCACGACGAGGATCTGGGCCCCTCGGACTATCTCGAGCTGATCATGCACAAGACGTGTTGGTACACCACGATCCACCCGTTGCGCGTTGGCGCGATCGTCGGTTCCCGGGGCACCGCGGAGCTTGCCCCGCTGGTGCGCTTCGGCTTTCACTTCGGCGCGGCGTTTCAGATCCGTGACGACCTGCTCAACCTCATCGGCGACGAACGGTTGTACGGCAAGGAGATCCTCGGCGACCTGTACGAGGGCAAGCGGACGCTGACGCTGATGCATCTGCTGTCCACGGTGCAGGGAGCGGATAGGGAGTTCGTCCGGAAGTATCTGCGGTTGCGGCGTTCTGAGCGGTCGCGGGAGGTTGTGCTGCGGATCCGCGCCCTGATGGACGAGTACGGCAGCATCGACTTCACCGGGCAGTACGCGGAAGGCATCCTCCTCGTCGCCGAGGAGTATTTCGAGGAGGCGTTCGCCGGTGCCCGACCCGGTCCGGATCTGGACTTCCTGCGTGCGCTGGTGCCCTACGTGTGGTCGAGGTGGCGGTAGGGGCTCCGGTACCGCCACCGCCGCTAGTTGTAGTCCGTGCTCCCCTCGACCGGATGGGTGGTGCTGACCAGCTTCGCGAAGCAGTGGTCACGGTCGCGCCCGGCGTTCCTGCACCACGCCAAGGCGCCCTCGGAGGTCGGGAAGGAAGGTCCCACAATGGACACCCAGAAGTTCGAATCGGAGAACGTCGACCAGTCTCCGGACCACAGGAGCCGGACACCGGGGTAGGTCTGTCGAAGTTGTTGGTGCTCGGCCAGGATCGCCGACTGGGTCCACGTGCGTCCTTCGGCGACCAATCCCACCCATTTGGAACTCACCTGCGGCACCCAGCTGTCGGCGAGGTCGGCGAGCACGAGCGGCTTGTCGCTCGCGGCAATCGCGCGCAGTTGGTTCCCGCTCGTGGTCTCGACATCGGGCTGCGGAGCCGGGTACGTCGGCGGCGCCGGGCGTGCCGCGGGGCGGCTGGTGCTCTCGATGATGTTGGCCATCAACGACGGCACGGTCGTCGAGCCGCCGATCTGAGTCTCGTAGGTCATGGCGCCCTGCACCTCCGCGTACATCGTGACCCGGTCCTTCTCCACGAAGTTGGCGACCATGTCCGCGTCATAAGCCGTGACGAGGGTGTTCTGGTCGAAGTCGTAGACGTTCGTCATCGGCGCGGGCCCGGTGTCCGCGCGGAACGACGTCGCACCCGTCGCGGAGTCGAACTGCGTTATCACGCCGTAGACGACGATCTTTCGGCGGGCCCAAGCGTCGGGATCCTTCGCCATGAGGGCGAATTCACGCGCAGTCAGCGAGTCGTAGGTTGACCGGTCCAAGCGTGTGGTGTCCGGTGCGGGCCGGGGCGCGGTTGGCTCTTGCGGCACAGAGGGCACCGGCGCGCTCGGAGCACTTGCGACGACGGAGGGTGCCGGGCTCGATGGGGTCGTCTCGTCGGGATCGGATCCCTTGAGCTGGAGACCGACCAGGACGCCGACCGCCAGCACCAGAACTGCGATGCCTCCGGAAAGTGAGGCGGCGACGACGGGATTCCGCCTGCCGCGCCGAGGATCTGAGTCGTCATAACCGTCGGGCCACGGAACGGCCGGCTGTTGGTGGTCGTAGTACGGGTTGGGGTAGACCATCGTGGTGTCCTTATGCTCGGGGACCGCCTTCACATAGCGGCGCGACGTCATGTCAGGCCGTGCCCGTGTTTGGTTACGACACGGCGGAGACGGTCGCGTCGAGGTTGCTGCGGCGAATGGTGGGCGCCGCTTCTCAGGCGTGCATCGTTTGGCTATGCATTTGTGCTTGATTGGGGAAACTTCGACGATCAGCCCGTTTCAGGTTCCTCTGAGGTAAACGGTACGGAGATACCCCGGCGGAGGAATCAGGGATTTCCCTATCATTAGTTTGCTGTAAGAGGGTATGTCGGTTTTTCGCGGAAGACAGCTGCGGTTCGTACCTCATGCGTCACAGAGGTAACGCGAGATGCGGTAGAGCTCGGTCGCAGACGCCGCCATCCCGTCCAGCGTCACCGGTTCAGCGAAGGCCCGATTCGATATCGGCGACCGCTTCGGATGCCTCAGTACCGCAGATCGTGTGGAGGTCGACCGTTCCGGCGGCCAGGAGACCGTCGACGCGGTTCTTGAGGTCACCGTCGGCGACGTGGGCGTAGAGGTTGGCGCCCGGACATGAAGTGTCGTGGCTGGCGTCGCGGTGCCCGGCGAGGGTATCGGTGGGGATGTCGAATCGCTGTGCGGCCCAGGCGAATGCGAGCGCCGCCCCGTTGAGCTGTTGCTCGGTGATCTGTTCTTCGTCGAAGTTGCCTTCGCAGACGACGAGGAAGTGGCCCGTGGGGTCATAGCTGGTGGCGGTGTCGCCGACGAGTTCGGGCTTGCGCAGTTCGTAGATGTTGCCGTTGCGGTCGACGCTGAGGTGGTAGGCGATGTCGATCCAGCCGTGCGTGTCCTGGTGGTAGTGCTGATGCTGGCGCAGGCGGGCGGGGGCGTTGGCGTTGTCGCCGAGGGTGACCGCGGTGTGGTGGATCGTCATGCGGACGGGGGTGTGGGGTGTCCCGCCGGGCCGGGGCGGCTGCGCGCCCCATGCGTCGCGACACAACACCGCGTGGGGCGGGGGAGCCGCCTTGGCCGATGGATGCACGCAGATACCGGCGGCGACGGCCGCCAGTCCGGCCAGTTGCAGGAGCCGTCGGCGGTTGAGTGCGACGCCGTCGTCGGCTCGGACCGTGAACCCGTTCATGTAGTCACCATACGGAGAGGCGGGACGCGTACCTCGCTAATCGATGCGGCGGGCAACATGCATGGCCCAGAAAGCGGGAGCGGTGATGCCCACGCGATTCGGCAGACGTCTTCCGGGGCATTCCGCACTTCATGGACCCAACGGCGAAGGTGATCGACAAACTCGTGAATCCAGCACGAGCGGTTGATCTTGACCGCCTCCGCGACAGGGTCTCTGGGGCCACGGTATTGGTCACGGGCGCCTCGTTCGGCATCGGTGAAGCCACCGCGTACAAACTGGCGGCGGCAGGAGCGACGGTGCTCTTGGCAGCGCGCTCGGGGGACAAGCTCGACGAGATCGCGCAGGACGTCAGAGCTGACGGCGGACAGGCGATCGGCTACCCGGCTGACTTGAGCGACCCGATCGCCGTGAGCACGTTGACGACACGCCTCCTCGACGAGCACGGCCCGCCGGACATCATCGTGAGCAATGCCGGCAAGTCCATCCGGCGAGCGTTGCATGACCAGTACGAGCGGCCGCACGACTTCGATCGCACCATCGGCATCAACTACCTCGGCCCGGTCCGGCTTCTGTTGGGACTGCTTCCTGCGATGCGAGAGCGTGGCTCCGGACACGTCGTCAACGTCTCGAGCGTCGCGGTCCGCGTACCGCCCGGTCCACGGTGGGGCGTGTATCAGGCGTCGAAGAGCGCGTTCGACATGTGGCTTCGCAGCGTCGCACCCGAGTTACACGCCGACGGCGTGGACGTCACGTCGATCTACCTCGGGCTGATCGACACCCGGATGTCCGCGCCGACGGAAAGCCTGCGCAACGCACCAACCCTGTCCGCCGATGAAGCCGCCGATATCGTCGTCAAGGCGATCGTCGAACGGCCGCGGACGGTGGCGCCGTGGTGGCTGTGGCCGGCCGAAGTCGCGACGGTGTTGCTGCGGAGGCCCGTGGAACGGGTGACGCAGGCCTGGTGGCGGCGCACCCGCAGCACCGACTAGCCGGAGCCGAAGCACACCAACCGGCGCGCTCCACGGCCGGAAGCCATGTCGGTGAAGGCTGATTCGACGTCGTCGAGATCGATGCGCCGCGTCACCAATGCATTGAGGTCAAGCCGGCCGCGCAGTGCCAAGTCCGCGAGAACCGGGATGTCGCGCACCGGATCACTGGCACCATAGACGCTGCCCCGCATCGTCTTGCCGTCCGCCATCAGTGACAGCGCGGGAAACGTCACCGAGTCGTCGACCCCGGCCGCGCCCACCAGTGTGACCGTCCCGCCGCGACGGGTCGCGTCGTACGCCGTGCGGTACGTCGTGGCCTTACCGACGACCTCAATTCCGTGATCCACGCCGACGCCCCCGGTGAGCTCTCGAACTGCGGTCACGAGATCGTCGAGACTCGCGTCCACCACGTCGGTTGCGCCATTGGCAATCGCGGCGGGAAGCTGACCCTTCACCATGTCTGCGGCGATGATGCGCGCGGCACCGGCGAGTCGTGCTCCTTGGATTGCGGCCAACCCCACACCGCCGCAACCGATGACGAGCACACTGTCGCCCGGCCGAACGGCCGCCGTGTGCATCACCGCCCCCACGCCTGTCGTCACCGCGCAGCCTAGTAGGGCCGCTAAGTCCAGCGGCATCGACGGATTCACCGCCACAACGGCGTCGGCGGGTACCAGCGTCTGCTCGGCAAGCGTTCCCGCTCCCATCGACGGCCACACCGCACCGTCGGCGCCGAAAGCATATGGTTCTCCGAAGGCATGTTCAAGTCCGCGGGGGCACAGGTGTGAATCACCGCGCAGGCAGTCCAGACAGCGTCGGCACGGCACGTTCCAGGTGAGGACGACATGGTCGCCGGGTCGCACGGTTGAGACATCGGCGCCCACCTCGGTCACGATCCCCGCGCCCTCATGGCCGAGGGTGCAGGGCAGCAGCGCGGGCATGCCACCGTCGCGCACCGACAGGTCGGTGTGGCATACGCCGCTGGCCACGAGGTCAACCTTGACGTCGTGGCGTCCCACCGCGCGCAGCGTCAGCTCTTCGACCGCGGATGGTCGCCCGACCTCACGCAGTACGACCGCCTTCATACGGACTTACGATGGCGACACCACATCACGCGGTCAAGGGGGACCTGGGATGACGACAACAACCCTGCCGACACTCACCATCGACGGCGAGGCGCATCCCGGTGCGGCGGGAACTTACCCCGTTCATAATCCGGCCAGGCCGAAGGATGTCGTCGGCGAGGCCCCCGCGGCCGATGACGCTCAGCTTGACCGTGCGGTGACCGCGGCTCGCAAGGCCGTGCCTGGCTGGCGCGCGCTGGACGTCGCCGAGCGGGCGGCGAGGGTCGCCGCCGCGGCGACGACGGCCGCGGAGCAACTCAAAGAGAATGACGGCGCACGGCTGTACACCTGCGAGCACGGCAAGGTGCTCTCGGAGGCAGGCTTCGAGATCGACACCGCACCGATGCTTGCGGCGGTGCTGGGACCGATGGCGGAGGTTGCTCTCGCGCCTGAGCAGATCGACCCGCAGGCGCCCTATCCCCGGGTGCATCGAGAGCCCTATGGCGTTGCGGCACTTGTTATTCCGTTCAATTGGCCACTCGCGGTGATGATGACGAAGCTGACATCGGCGCTGACCGCCGGAAACACCGCGGTCGTGAAGTTGCCACCGACGGTTCCGCTGGCGGCGCTACGGTTCGGCGGGGCGTTCGCGGCGGCACTGCCGCCCGGTGTGGTCAATGTGCTCTCGGCGCCCGGAGTCGAGCTGGCGCAGGCGCTGGTCGCGCATTCGGGTATCGACATCATCTCGTTGACCGGTGGCCCGGCGACCGGGCGCGCGGTGATGGCTGCCGCCGCGCCGCGGCTTACACCGCTCCTTCTGGAGCTGGGCGGAAACGACGCAGCCATCGTCGCCCCCGATTTGACGATCAGCGAAGGGCTCGTCGAGCAGCTGACCACTGCGACATACACCACCGGTGGCCAGGTGTGCATGGCGATCAAGCGCCTCTTCGTCCCACGGGAGCGGGTGCACGAGTTCGCGGAGGCCATCCTGGCGCGGTGCGGGCGCGAGGTCATCGGCGACGGCTTGGCCGACGAGGTGACGCTGGGACCGTTGCACACCGCAGCCGGGCGCGACAGGGTGACCGCGCTCATCGAAGCCGCCGCGGCTCAAGGCGCGACCGTCAGCACCGCGGGCCGGCTCCGTGATGAGGACGCCGACGCGGGCGGGTATTTCGTGCTTCCCACAGTGGTCACCGACGTGGCGCCGAACGCCGCGCTCGCGACCGAGGAGCAGTTCGGTCCGGTGCTGCCGATCTTCGGCTACGACGACGTCGACGAGGCCGTCGAAGCGGCTAACGCGACCGAGTTCGGACTGACCGCATCGGTGTGGACCGGTGATGACGCCTTGGCCGACAGGGTCACGGCTGAACTCGTCGCGGGAACCGTCAGCGTCAACTGTCATGGCATGGCGGCACAGGACCCGCGCGTACCGTTCGGCGGCGTCGGGCAATCGGGCCTGGGCCGTGAGCTCGGCGTCGACGGGATCCGGGCGTTCACTCAGCCCCGAGCCTTCATCCGCCAGCCGGCGCCGTAATAGCGTGTTTTTATACAAATAGCATTGACAGACCGGGAAAAGCGACGATAGTCGTCAGGTATGGCGCTGCTGCCAGACCCGACACCCCGGGAACGACAGCACATACTGATCTCGGTGGACGACCACGTCATCGAGCCACCTCACATGTTCGACGGCCGCCTCCCCGCTGGACTGGCCGACCGTGCGCCCAAGATCATCGAGTCCGAGGACGGAAGCCAGGTCTGGCATTACGAGGGCCGCACGTATCCGAACATCGGGCTGAACGCGGTCATCGGCCGTCCCAAAGAAGAATGGAGCATGGAGCCCGCACGCTTCGACGAGATGCGCCGTGGCTGCTGGGACATCGACGCGCGTATCGCGGACATGGACCTCGCGGGTATCTGGGCGTCGCTGAACTTCCCGTCGCTGATCGCCGGGTTCTCGGGGACGGTGTTCTGGAAGAGCGACGACCCTGAACTCGGGCTTGCGGTGCTGCGGGCGTGGAACGACTGGCACCTCGAGGAGTGGGCCGGTGCATACCCGGACCGGATCATCCCGCTTCAGCTTCCGTGGCTGGCCGACCCGCAGCTCGCGGCCGATGAGCTGCGTCGCAACGCCGAGCGCGGCTTCAAAGCGGTGAGCTTCCCCGAGCTGCCCGCCCAATGCGGGCTGCCAAGTCTGCACACCGGAGTGTGGGACCCGTTCCTTCGTGCATGCGAGGAGACCGGCACCGTCATCTGCCTGCACACGGGCTCCGCGCAGTGGGCACCTATCCCCGCGCCGGACACCCCGTTCGAAACCATCACAACGCTGTTCCCGGTGAATGCCCTTGTCGCAACCGCAGATTGGCTTTGGTCGGGCATCCCGGTCCGCTTCCCGAAGCTGAACATCACCCTCGACGAGGGCGGCCTTGGCTGGGTCGCGATGCTCGCCGACCGCGCCGATTTCGTCCTCGCCCACTCCGCGTCCGGCGCAGAGGGCGGGGCGTGGAAGGGTGACCTGCTGCCCAGCGAGGTGCTGCGGCGCAACTTCTGGTTCTGCTCGATCGACGACCCGTCGGCGTTCGGCGCGCTCAAGGCGATCAGCGCCGAGCGGATACTCATCGAAAGCGACTACCCCCACGCAGACTCGACGTGGCCCGACACCCAGAAAGTCGTCGCGCGCAACGTCGCGAAGCTGTCGGCCGACGATGCGGCCCGCATCACCCACCGCAACGCCGCGGAGCTGTTCGGCCATCCGCTGCCGGACAAGGGATGGCTGGCCCACGACGGCGCAGCATAGGAGTCCGCAATGCTCGACCTACTGATCCGGGACGCCTCGATCGTCGACGGCACCGGAGCGCCCGCCCGTCATGGTGACGTGGGTGTGCATGACGGGCGGATCGTCGCGGTCGGTGAGGTCGACGAGCCGGCAGGGAAAACGGTTGCGGCGGAGGGCCAGACACTCGCTCCCGGATTCGTCGACCTACACACGCACTACGATGCCCAGTTGTTCTGGGATCCGACCGCCAGCCCGTCGATCCAGCACGGTGTTACGACGGTATTCGGCGGCAACTGCGGCTTCACACTGGCTCCCGCGGGGCCTGAGCAACAGGACTACCTCACCCGCATGCTGGCCCGCGTCGAAGGCATGCCGCTCGAGGCCTTGCGTGCAGGCCTCGACTGGCAGTGGTCGTCGTTCGGCGACTGGCTCGCGCGGTTGGAGGGCAGGACCGCTGTCAACGCCGGCTTCCTGGTAGGCCACAGTGCGATTCGGTTGGCGGCGATGGGTGACGACGCGGTGGGCGGCGTCGCCTCGGCGGCGCAGATCGGGAAGATGGCCGCGTTACTCGGTGCAGCGCTGGCCCAGGGTGCGTTGGGGTTGTCGACGTCGCAGTCCGCCACGCACAACGACGGCGACGGACAGCCGGTGCCCTCACGCAGTGCCTCGCGGGAGGAGCTGCTCGCACTCGCGGCAGCGGTCAGGGCCCAACCGGGCACCCAGCTGGAAGCGATCATTCCCGGATGTCTGTCCGGCTTCACCGATGACGACATCGACCTCTTCACCGGCATGTCCAAGGCCGCGGGCCGTCCGCTGAACTGGAACGTGTTGGGAGTGTCGGCGGCCAACCCTGATGGGCACCAAAAGCAGTTGCGAGCCTCGGAAATCGCCGCGCAACGCGGTGGCCGCATTGTCGCGCTCACCCTGCCGCACGCGACGAAGATCCGACTGTCGTTCCTGTCCGGATTCGTGCTCGACGGGCTGCCCGGCTGGAGCGAGACCATGCACCTACCGACACCTGAGCGGATGCGAGCGCTCACCGATCCGGAAGTCCGACGCCGCCTCAACGACGGAGCCCATTCCGAGGAGGCGGGAATCCTTCGTGGCCTGGCCGACTGGGGACGGCTGATCATCGTCGAGACGTTCGCCCCCGAAAACGTTGATGTGACGGGCCGCACCGTCGGTGAGGTAGCCACCGCCCGCGGCAAGGAGCCGTTCGACGCACTGCTCGACGTCGTGATCGCCGACGAACTGCGGACGGGACTCTCGCCGCGGCCGTTCGGCGACGATGAGGCGGACTGGAAGATGCGGGCCGAGGTGTGGCGCCACCGGGACGCGGTGATCGGCGGGTCGGACGCCGGCGCACACCTCGACATGATGTGCGGCGCCATCTACACCACATCGCTGCTGGGCCACGGCGTCCGAGAGCACCAGGTGGTGACGTTGGAGGAGGCGGTCCGACTGATCACCGACGTGCCGGCGCGGCTGTATGGGCTGAAGCGACGCGGTCGGATCACGCCGGGCTGGCACGCCGACCTGGTGATGTTCGACCCGGCGACCGTCGACCACGGGCCGGAACGGACGACCTACGACTTACCCAGTGGCGCACCACGTCTGGTCGCCGAAGCGAAAGGAATCACGTCCGTATGGGTGGGCGGCGTGGAGGTCTGCCGCAACGGTGTCCCGACCGGCGCGATGCCGGGGACTGTGTTGCGGTCGGGGCGTGACACGACCACGGTCACGCCGTCATGACAGACCGGGTGCCGTTGGCCGAATTCGACCCGGCCAAGCTGCAGGACGGCCTGTTGATGGCTGTCGAGAATGTGCACGAGAAATTGCGCGAGGCACGGGAGAAGCATCCGGTGATGGTCGGCAGCCCGATCTTCGAGACGCCGTCGCAGAACATCGATGTCGCGGGGGTGACGGTCCTGGGTTACGACGAGTGCCAGGCGGTGCTCACCGATTCCCAGCGGTTCTCCTCGTCGATCTATGAGCACATCATGGGGCCGGTGATGGGACGCACGCTGCTCGAACAGGAGGGAGACGAGCATCGGACGAACCGGGCACTGATCTCGCCGCTGTTTCGGGCGAAGCTGTTGGAGCGGTGGCGCGCGGAACTCGTCGAGGTTGTCGTGCACGAGCTGATCGACCGGTTCGCTGCGCGCGGGCGAGCAGATCTGGTGCGCGAGTTCACCTTCGCCTTCCCGGTACAGGTGATCGCGCGCCTGATGGGACTCCCGCGGCAGGACTATGTCCGATTTCAGCAGTTGTCGATCGAGCTGCTGAGCGTCGTGTACGACTGGGACATCGGAATGGCGGCGTCGGCGACATTGAAGGACTACTTCAGCGAGATTCTCGCCGAGCGACGGAAAGCTCCGCAGGACGACTTGATCAGCACGCTCGCGGTATCGGAGATCGACGGGCAGCGGCTGACCGACAACGAGATCTTCGCGTTCTTGCTGTTGATCCTCCCGGCGGGCGTTGAGACGACCTACCGGGCGTCGGGCAACCTGCTGGTCGCGATGCTGACCGAGCCGTCATTGCTGGAGGCGGTGCGCGGCGATCGAGGGATGTTGCGAGGCGCGATCGAAGAGGCGCTGCGGTGGGAGCCGCCCATCAGCACCGTGGTTCGGGTGGCCAGATGCGACTGTGAGCTTGGGGGGATCGCCATCCCCAGGGGCACGAACGTCAGTGTCAGCGTCGCGGCGGCCAATCGGGATCCGGCGCACTACCCGAACCCGGACCTCTTCGATCCAACGCGAAAGAACTTCGCGCATTTGACGTTCGGCGCCGGCCCGCATGTGTGCCTGGGCATGCCGCTGGCTCGGATGGAGACAACGGTGGCGATCAATGCCCTGCTCGACCGGCTACCGGATCTGCGTCTTGACGCGACCGCACCCGAACCAGTGATCAAGGGCGTGGCGTTCCGATCCCCGTCGTCGTTGCCTGTCGAATTCACACCGGCGTAGTTGCGCCCATGTGTATCTTTCGATCGGAAGCGAGTTGCGTTTCCGGCGAAGTCAGCCGTCGTCGTTAAGGAGCCTCCCCGATGGCGAAAAGAACCGACCTGACCGGCAAGATCGCGGTGATCACCGGCGCGGGATCCGGCATCGGGCGGGCCACCGCGCAGTTGCTCGCACGGCATGGCGCAAAGGTTCACGTCGCGGACATCAACACTGATGCGGCCACCGCTGTCGCAGCTGAAATCGGCGGCGGCGCACGGGGTCACACTGTTGACGTCACTCGACCAGATGATCTGGAGGCGCTCGCTGAGACTGTCTTCGGAAGCGACGGCCGTGTCGACATTCTCCACAACAACGCCGGTATCGGCCACGCCGGCGACATCGAGGCGACGACCGTGGAGGACTGGCAGCGGGTCATCGGGGTCAACCTGCTCGGCGTCGCGTACGGCATGCAGGTGTTCATCCCGCGACTGCTCCGGCAGGGCACAGCGGCCACGATCGTCAACACCGCCTCTGAAGCGGGTCTGATCCCCATTGCACGGATGGCGCCTTATTGCGCCTCGAAATACGGTGTGGTGGGGCTGAGCCAGTCGCTCGACGCCGAGCTGCGATCGCGCGGCATTCGCGTAGTCACGCTATGTCCCGGCATCGTCGACACCGCGATCATGCGTGAAGGGACCATGCGCGGACAGCTGGCCAGCGACCAGGAGAAGATCGTCGCCTTCTACGCCAAGTACGCCGCATCGCCGCAGACGGTTGCCGCGTCGGTGCTCGACGCGATCGCGCGGCCGCGGCTCATCGTCGCATCGCCGAGATTGCACGTCCTGGGACCCTATCTGCTGCACCGGCTGTCCCCACGGCTCACGCAGCCGCTGTCCCGCAGCATCACCAAGTTCATCAGCCGCGGCTGACCGCCTGCGGCTCGTCGGAATTTGCGGTGCGGCCGAACACCATTGACTCATCGATCCGGTCGAGAGGCCGTCTGAGCGCATCACTCACGAAGTTGTGGCTGACCTTCCACGGCCTGTCGGTGCCGGATTTCGGGTGCACATGTCGACCCCGCAGCACATACCCTGATTGCAAGTGGAACGTCGGTTGCTCGCTTATCTCCGTCTCGCCGAGGCGAGGATACGCGTGGGTGTAGCCGCGAGCGTGCATGTATTCCAACAGTTTTGCGACGGCCCGCGCGGTCAGGTCGGCGCCCAGTGTCCATGACGCATTGATGTAGCCGAAGCTCCAGGCCATGTTCGGGACGCCGTCGAGCATGTGTCGCCGGTACAGGAAGTGGTCATGGGGATCGATCTTCTCGCCGTCGATGCTGACGGTGATGCCGCCGAACGCCTGCAATTGCAGCCCGGTGGCCGTGATCACCACATCGGCGTCGATGTGCCGGCCGGACTTGAGCATAATTCCGGTGGCGTCCAGGTGATCGATGTGATCGGTCACCACCTCGACGCCGCCGTCACTGATCGCCTTGTAAAGGTCCGCCTCCACGATGAAGCACAGGCGTTGATCCCACGGGTCGTACGGTGGCGCGAAGTGAGTGTCGATCGGATAGCCCTCGGGTAGGTTGCGCTCCGCGATGCGACGCAGCGCCCGTTTACTGAACTTCGGCGCCTTCCGTGCGATGATCCATATGAGCTGGGCGACGAACGCGTTGCGCCACCGCACAATCCAGTGAGCAAGCCGCAGCGGCAACGCTCTGCGAAGTGCGTTGGCCGTCGGCTCCTCCTTGACCGCCGAGATCATGTAGGACGGCGTGCGTTGCAGCATCGTCACGTGTGCCGCTTCTTGAGCCAACGAGGGGATCAGACTGACCGCCGTGGCGCCGCTGCCGATGACCACTATCCGCTTTCCGGTGTAGTCGAAGGATTCCGGCCAGTGCTGTGGGTGGACGACCTCCCCGGTGAAGTCCTCGATCCCGGGCAGCGGCGGCTGGTAGGGGTTGTCGTAGTCGTAGTAGCCGGTCCCGAGGAACAGGAATCGGCATCGGTAGGTCTTCTCCGCCCCGTCTTGTCGCGTGTTTACGGTCCAGGTGTCGGTGTCGGAGTTCCAGTCGACGGAGTGCACGTAGGTGTTGAGCCGGATGTGCTCGTCGATGTGATGCTTGCGCGCCGTGTCGGCCAGGTACTGCCAGATATGCTCGCCGTCGGCGATCATCTCCGGCCTGGTCCACGGCTCCCATGGAAAACAGAGTGTGTAGATATCGCTGTCGGAACGCACGCCCGGATATCGGAACAGGTCCCACGTTCCGCCGATTTGCGCACGCCGTTCCAGGATTACGTAGCTCAGCTGCGGATTGCGCTCGTGTATGCGGTAAGCGGCGCCGATGCCCGAAATCCCGGCACCGACGATCAATACATCTACGTGCTCGGCAACCTCCGCCGCCATCTCACCACAATAGGTGCGCTCCGCGCCCACGACCAGGGTGCCATTGCCTGACGGCTCGTGATCGGTTCCGGGGACTGACGATCTCACTCCCATCTTTACTAATTTAGCTATATTGATATCGCCGTGAACTCGAGCAGAAATGTAGACGTGCCCAGCTACCTCGGTGGCGCGTCGCTGGACGGTGGTGACCATGAAGCGGCTGTCGAGTGTTGATGCCGCCTTCTGGTACGCGGAGACACCCAGCTGGCACATGCACATCGGTGGCCTCGTCATCTGTGATCCGACCGATGCTCCGGATTTCTGCTTCGACGCGGTTCGTCAACTGTTGGCCGATCGGCTGCCCGAAGTGCCGCAGCTGCGTTACCGAGTCGCCGGGGCGCCGCTCGGGCTCGACCGTCCGTGGTTTGTGGAGGACGGCGAGCTGGATTTGGATTTTCACATTCGCCGGATCGCGGTGCCGCCACCAGGCGGGCGCAAGGAGCTCGATGACCTCATCGGGCGGTTGATGTCGTACAAGCTGGATCGCGCGCGTCCCCTGTGGGAGCTGTGGTTCATCGAGGGCGTCGAGAACGACCGCGTTGCCGTGCTGACCAAGATGCACCACGCGCTCATCGATGGCGTTTCAGGTGCCGGGCTCAGTGAGATCCTGCTCGACGCGACGCCCGAACCGCGGCCGCCGGCGCCGGAGCCGAAGGAGTCTCTGGTGGGCGTCGGCCTGCCGCGTTTCGAGCTACGTGCCATCGGCGGCATGTTCAACGTCGCAGTGATGACACCCTTTCGGATGATGCGGATGGTCGAGCAGACAGTGCGTCAGCAATTGGCGGTGCTGGGATTGGCCAACAAGCCGCCCCGCTATTTCGACGCCCCGATCACACGATTCAACGCCCCGCTTTCGCCGCACCGGCGCATCAGCGGTAGCCGGGTTCCGCTGGACCGGGTCAAGGCGGTCAAGGACGCGTTCGGGGTGACGGTCAACGATGTCGTGTTGGCGATGGTCTGCGGGGCGTTGCGCAGCTACCTGCAGGAGCGCGGAGAGCTTCCCGACCGGCCGCTACTGGCGCAGATACCGGTGTCCACCCGTGGCGATGACGCCGAGGTGGGTAATCAGATCACTTCGACGACGGTCAGCCTTCCCACAGACGTCTCGGATCCGACTCGAAGGATTGAAGCCATTCACGCCGGCGCGGAGGGCGCCAAAGCAGTCGCCAAGGCGCTCACCGCTAACCAGGTCGTGGGTTTGACCGAGACTGCGCCGCCGGGCGTGCTCGGCCTCGCCGCCCGCGCATACACTGCCGCCCGGCTCGGCGAAAACGTCGCCCCCATCAACCTCGTCGTCTCCAACGTGCCCGGCCCCGACTTCCCGATCTACATGGCCGGCGCGGTGCTGGAGACACTCATTCCGATCGGTCCGCTGGTGATGGATGTCGGTCTGAATGTCACCTGTTTCAGCTACCGGGGTTCGGTCGACTTCGGCTTCGTCACCACCCCTGAAATCGCCAAGGACATCGACGAATTGGCCGATGGCATCGAGCCCGCACTACGCGAACTCGAACAGGCCGCAGACCTGAACTCGCGTACTCAATCTCGCCGGCGCGGGCGCCAGTGACCGCCACGACCGGGGTAAGCGCTGATGGCCGGTGACACCGTCGGGCTGACCGACATCATCACGCGGATACCGGCCTTGGTCATGGACGCGCCCGTCGTCGTGCGGGGCACGCTGACAGCATTCCTTGCCCGTGGATCGGCCAAGCGGTCGATCGGCCGGGTCTTTCAAGACCGTGCGGAGCGCTACGGCGACCACATCTTCATCCGTTTCGAGGACGAGGCGCTGACCTACCGCGACGCCAACCAGACCGTCAACCGCTACGCGGTCACACTGGCCGAACGCGGCATCGGTCGCGGCGACGTGGTGGGCATCATGATGCGCAATTCGCCAGGAACCGTTCTCTTGATGCTGGCGGTCGTCAAACTCGGCGCGATCGCCGGCATGCTCAACCACAAGCAGAGCGGCAATGTGCTCGCGCACAGTGTCGGACTCCTGCATGCCGAGGTCCTCATCGGCGAGGACGACCTGCTGGCGGCGGTCGACGAGTCGGGCGCAGATGTCGCCGACCCGGTGACCTTCGACGAGTTCGGTCGGCTTTCTGCCGACGCACCCACGGATAACCCGGCGGTGACATCGTCGGTGCTGGCCAAGGACAGCGCGTTCTACATCTTCACTTCCGGAACCACCGGCGCGCCGAAGGCCAGCGTCATGACGCACTACCGGTGGCTGCGGGCGATGGGTGGCTCTGGCGCCCTCGGCATGCGATTGAAGAGCAGCGACACGGTGTATTGCTGTCTGCCGCTGTACCACAACACGGCCCTGACCGTCGCGGTGTCGGGCGTGATCAGCGCGGGCGCCACACTCGCTCTCGGTCGGTCGTTCTCGGCCTCCCGGTTCTGGGATGACGTGATTCGCTACGACGCCACCGCGTTCGTCTACATCGGCGAGGTCTGCCGTTACCTGCTCAATCAGCCCGAGAAGGACACCGACCGCACAAACAAGGTACGGGTCATCGGCGGCAACGGACTGCGGCCCGACATCTGGGAGGAGTTCACCGCTCGCTTCGATATCCCAAGGGTTTTCGAGTTTTACGGAGCAAGCGAAGGCAATACCGGATTCGTCAACATCTTCCACATACCCAAGACCGCCGGCCTCTGCCCGACTGCGGTGGCGTTCGTCGAGTACGACCCTGAGTCCGGTGAGCCGGTTCGTGACGAGGACGGCCGTGTCCGCAAAGTGCGCCGCGGTCAACCGGGTCTTCTGTTGAGCAAGATCACCAAGGCTCAGCCGTTCGACGGCTACACCGATCCCGAAGCCAGTGAAAAAAAGCTGGTGCGCAACGCTTTTCGTGACGGTGATGTGTGGCTCAACAGCGGCGACCTGCTGCGTCCGCAGGGTTGGCGCCATGCCGTGTTCGTCGACCGGCTAGGTGACACCTTCCGGTGGAAGGGTGAAAACGTGGCGACGACGGACGTCGAGGCCGCCGTGGCCACCGATCCGGCTGTCGAAGCCGTCACGGTTTTCGGGGTGAAGGTGCCGGGCGCCGACGGGCGCGCGGGGATGGCGGCCGTGGTGCTGAAGAGCGATCGAGAATTCGACGGCGCATCGCTGGCGAAGACCGTGTACGACCATCTGCCCGATTATGCGGTGCCGCTGTTCATACGGGTCGTCGAGTCGCTGGAGCACACCGCCACGGTCAAGGCCAAGAAGGTCGATCTGCGCGAGCAGGGCTATGGATCCGATGTCGACGACCCCGTGTACGTGCTCATGGGTCGCGACGAGGGCTACGTCCCGTTCTACGACGAGTACCCCGACGAAGTCGCTGCCGGTGAGCGGCCTGCGGGCTGACACCGTGGCTGGATCGGCGTGACGGCGAAGTGGAGGACAGATGCGGGACAGCGAGCACACGGGTGCCGTTGCACCGGACGACGGCACGCGTAGAAGCCGAGGCCTCCCCAACCCGTTGGGGTTTCGAGCTCTACCGCTGACCCAGGTGTTGAGGCCCTTCACCCGGACGGGCGGTTTCTACGCTCGGTCGTGGGCGACCTACCTCGATCGGCAGCCCGACGAGCTTCCCGGAACTCGGCCGACCCTCGGGCTGGCGGCGCAGGCCCTGAGCGACGAGATCGTGTTGCTGGGATTTCACCTGCTGCGCCGGGCGCCCGACGCAACACGGCTGGACCGGATACATCGCGAGGTGCTCGCAGCGCTCGAGTTCTATGGCGACAACGGTTGGCTGCAAGAGCCGGAGAGATTCTTCGCGGCGCCGCCGCCTCTGACCGAAGTCTCCATCAGGAACGTCAACAGCATGGGCCACACTTACGAGCGCATCTTCTTCGACAGCGGATACCAGCCATCTGTCGGTGAACCAGGCCGGGACCGCTGGCTGAGCTACACCTCCAACGCCCGCGAGTACGCCCTGATGTTGCGACACTCCGAGCCGCGACCCTGGCTGATATGTGTGCATGGCGCCGAAATGGGCCGGGCGGCACTGGATTTGAGGCTGTTTCGGGCCTGGCATCTGCATCAGCGTCTCGGCTTGAATGTCGTGCTACCGGTGCTGCCGATGCACGGCCCTCGTGCTCGGGGGCTGCCCGGAGGTGCCGCGTTTCCCAGTGAGGATGTTCTCGACAACGTTCATGGCGTCGCTCAGGCGGTGTGGGACATCCGGCGGCTGTTGTCCTGGATCAGATCGCAGGACGGAAACTCACCGGTCGGGCTGAACGGCATCTCGCTCGGCGGCTACCTCACCTCAATGGTCGCCAGCCTGGAGGACGACCTCAGCTGTGCGATCGTCAGCATTCCGCTCGCCGATCTGGTGGAGCTGGTCGCTCGCCACGCCGGTGTCAGCGACTACCTCGACCTACGTCAGATGTTGACGTCGGCCAAGCCCATCAGCCGCATGATCTCCCCGCTGGGACTCACGCCTCGCGTGCCGGTGCAGGGCCGTTTCCTATGCGTCGGCATCGCCGACAGGTTGGTGCATCCGCGGGACGAGGCCGCCCGGCTCTGGGAGCACTGGGACAAACCCGAGATCTGCTGGTTTCCGGGAAGCCACACCGGATTCTTCCGCTCACGAGCGGTACAGCGATTCATCGACGGTGCGCTGGTGAAGTCCGGGCTCGTCGATTGGGGGGATTCGTAGCCGGTGGCGGTGTCCGCCCCATGCGTCGCACACGTCAGACCAAGAAGGCGACGGCTGCGGCGATCAGCAGGACGACGCCGAGCGTCGTCATCACCAATGACGAAGGGGCGCTGCGACGCAACACCGAGTTCATCGGGTTCTTCGGGTCGACCCAGATGTCGACGGGCTGGCCGGGCCTGTACCGCGCGGCTTGCGCGGAGGCGATGCCGCTGAGGCCCATGCCGAAGCCGAGGGGTGTGCCGAATGCGCCGCGCTGCCCGACGAAGGTCTGGCCGTCGACCTGGTATTGGTAGGCGACGACGGATCGCTTGACGTTAGCCCCAGCATGCCCGCCACCGGCTTGGGTCTGATAACCGGCGACGCCGGAGCCGAGCATCACGCCCGGGGCGCGTTGCCAGCTCAGTGAACCGAGCAGTTGCACCACTCCGGGCAGCCCGCGAAACAGCAGGAACGCGCCGATGATCAGCAGGCCGATCTCGGTGACGTAGTTGGCCACGGCCGGAGCCTAACGTGCTGATCAGCGCGGGGCGCCCGAATCAGCGGGTCGCGAACGTTCGATCAGGTTTCGACGAGGCCGGGCTGCCGCAGGCCACCAGAAGTGACCAACGTCCACACGAACAGAGTCCTATGGCTGGTGAATCGGGTGGTTACCAGGGCTTATGTTCGACGCACATCGCGAATAGAGGCCTCCGGCTTCGGGCGCCTCACCTTATCGGCGCTACACAATGAAGTGGGAAACCATGAGCGGCAACGATTTCGACAACACCGAGCTGGCCAAGTGGGATCCGGAGTTCATCGAACAAGTACGAAAAGTGTGCGACCCCATCGCCAAGCTGTGGTTCCGTGCGGAGGTCCGGGGGTTGGAGTTCTTGCCTCCCGCCGGCGGGGCGCTCCTGGTGAGCAATCATTCGGGCGGCGCCATGACGCCGGATCTGCTCGTGCTGGCTCCCGCGTTCTACGAGAAGTTCGGCTACGACCGGCCGCTCTACACCCTCGGTCACGACGGGCTGTTCAAGTTGCCGCTGGCCGCAACTCTGCGCAAGATCGGGGTCATCCACGCCAGCCCGGAGAATGCGGTCAAGGCATTGCTCTCGAGCGGAATCGTGTTGGTGTTTCCCGGCGGCGATTACGACGCCTATCGGTCCACCTTCGCCCAGAACACGATCAACTTCCACGGCCGAAAGGGCTATGTGCGTGCGGCGATCGAAGCCGGCGTGCCGATCGTGCCCTCGGTTTCCATCGGGGGACAGGAGACGCAGCTGTTCCTCATGCGAGGCGATCGACTGGCCAAACGCTTGGGCCTGCACCGCTTCCGGATGGAGATCTTGCCGTTGGGTCTGGGTTTGCCCTTCGGACTCACGTCGACCATCCCGGCCAATTTCCCGCTGCCGTCGAAGATCGTCACCGAGGTGCTTAAGCCGATCGACATTCCCGCGCAGTTCGGTGCCGACCCCGACGTCGACGAGGTGGATGCCCACGTGCGTGCGGTGATGCAGGAAGCGCTCGACCGGCTGGCGCGGCAGCGGCGGTTCCCGGTTCTGGGTTAGGCGCGACCAAGGTGAACCCGTTGCACCGGTCGCAGAGCAGCCGTTGCGCAGATACGGGGCGTGCGTCACATCCTTCGGTCCTCGATGACGTTGGCCACGTGGAATACACGGGAGCAATTTGCTGCCAGCGGATCGAACGGCCCGGCACACCCCGGCTGAGTTGGTAATTTGCTGCCTGAAGCATCGACGGTTGTAGTTGCTCATTAGCCCGCGACCGATTGGTCAACGCGTTGGTGTGGCAGATATGTTGCGCCCGCAATGGGAAGACACGCATTAGCCGAGACCAGGCGTTGGCCGCACTTCACGCTGGTTGCAGGCGTGATTTCGGCGGCCACGTTATGCGTTGTCGGCGCGGACAGTTATCCGGACGTCGGCGACGCAGGTGCGTGCTGCGAAGCCGCGGCCGCACCTCCACCGCCGCAGGTAGCGGTAAACCTGACCGCCGCTGAGCCGCCCGCCCCGAGCGTTCCGCCCGTGCTGCCGCACGGCCGGGCACCGGAAAACGGGCTCCAGGTCGACACCATCTTGGCCGCGCGCGCCGTCAGTGCGGAGTTTCCCGAGATCCTCGATATCGGCGGCGTCCGCTCCGATCCCTTGAAATGGCATCCGCACGGGTTGGCGATCGACGTGATGATCCCGAACGCCCGCTCGGCGGCCGGGGTGGAGCTCGGAGACAAGGTCCTCGCCTACATATTGGCGAATGCGCAACGCTTCCGCCTCGAGCACGCCATCTGGCGGCAGACCATCTATCGTCCCGACGGCTCGAAGAGAGCCATGTCGGACCGCGGCTCGGACACCGCCAACCATTACGACCACGTGCACGTCGCTACGGCAGGCGGCGGGTATCCCCACGAGGGCCAGGTCTACCTGCGTTGATCAGCGCTGGTTGACCGCGTTAGGCGGCGGCACTCCCTACGCCGCTGTGGAGCCACCGAGAGTTGCCTAGCGACGGGGGTCTGATGGGGCCGTTTCGGGGGACTGTTCGTCGTGACAACCTACGAGCGACAATGTCGCTCAGCGCGAATAGCCGAGGTCGTCGAGCACTTGATACCCGGCGTTGTATCCGGGAATGAAGGTGATGCCGGGGCCGCCGTGGCAGCCGGCGCCGCCAAGGTAGAGGCCGTCGATGCCGATCGGCAGGTCGCGGAAGCCTTTGGGGCCGGGCCGGTTCGGGCCCATGAGGTCGGGGTGCAGCAGGCCGTGGCAGAAGTCGCCGGCGGGTGCGCCGAACATGGTGTTCATGTGGTACGGCGCGAAGGTGATGTGCCGGATCTGGGTGTCTTTGAAGTTGGGTGCGTAGCGGGTGATCTTGTCGATGACGCGTTGGGCCATCTCGTTCTTGAGGTGGCCGTGTTGGTCGCGGGGAGTCTCGACGGGGAACGCGTAGGCGTAGGCGCTGGCGGCGTGCTTGCCGGGCGGGGCCATATTCGGGTCGTGCACGGACGGGATCTGGATGCCGAGCGACGGGTTGTCGGGAACGATGCCGCGGCAGGCGTTCTCCCATTGGCGCTGCTGCTCTTCGGGCGAGCCGAAGATGCCGACGGACGGTTGCATGCCGGGCTCGTTGAGCAGGTCGTACGGCGGGGCGAACTCGGGCAGTCCATCGAGGGCGAAGTGCATTTGGACGAAGGAGGCGCGGTGGTCGCGTCCCTGAAGTCGTTCGAGCAGCTGCGCCGAGAGATGTTCTGGGACAACCAGTTCGGTGAGGGTGGTGTCGGGGGCGAGGTTGGAGACGACGACGGGGGCGGTGATGGTGTGGCCGTCCTTGCAGCGGACGCCGGTGACCTTGCCGTTGTCGACGAGGATCTGCTCGACCTTGGTGCGGTAGCGGATCTCGCCGCCGCGGCTTTCGAACATCTCGCGCAGGTGCTCGGTGAGGGCGCCGATGCCGCCTTCGAGTTTGGTCATCATGGCGGTGCCTTCGTCGGGGACGGCGAGGGCGAAGGCCAGACAGGTGGCGCTGCCGGGGGTATAGGGCCCGCGGTAGGTGGAGTTGATGGCGAGGAAGGCGAGCATGCCGCGCATGACGGCGTGGCGCTTGCAGTCGGGCAGATAGCGATCGATGACGTCCATCGCGGAGCCGAATAGGGTTTCGTGGATGGCGCGTCGCTCGGATTCGTTTGTGGCGCAGGCGTACATCTCGTCGAGGGTCTTGGGCGGCTTGCGGACGTCGAAGCGTCCGAGCGCGCGTGCGGGACCTTGGCTCCAGGCGATGAGTTCGGCCATGCCGGTGACGGCGTCGGTTCCGTGCTTGTCGGCGAGATGGGTCATCAGGTGCATGGGGTCGCGGTAGAAGACCATGGCTTCTTCGCCGGCCTCGCCGATGTTGACCGACATGACGTCGGAGTCGACGGTGGGCAGGGTGTCGAGGCCGAGGTCCTTGGTGATTTCGGTCGGGGTGGGGAACTGGACGGAGCCGGCGATCTCGTAGCGGAAGCCGTCGATGAGTTCGACGGTGGCGGCCATGCCGCCGGCGTAGGTGTTGGCCTCGAGGCACAGGGTGCGAAGGCCGGCGCGTTGGAGGAGGGCGGCGGCGGTCAGTCCGTTGTGGCCGGCGCCGACGACGATCGCGTCGTAATCTGTCATGCGGGCAGGCTATGTCAGTACTGACATATTTGTGGCGGTACTGACAAAGTTGTGCGTTACGATCGGCGGACTATGGCGACGCCCGTGAACCTGCATCAGCAGCGCAGTCAGGCGACCAGAGAGGCGCTGCGGCGGGTGGCCTTGGCGCGGTTCGCGAAGGACGGGTTCGCGAACGTGACGGTGTCGCAGCTGGCCGAAGAGGCCGGCGTCACCGAGCGGACGTTCTTCCGGCACTTCCCGACGAAGGAAGCGGTGCTGTTCGCGGACTATGAAACGCACTTGGAGTGGCTGGCCGAGGCGCTGGCGCGGCGGCCGGCGTCGGAGTCGCTGTTCGATGCGGTGATGGCGAGTGTGGGGAGCTTCCCGCATGATCTGGAGGTGGTGCGGCAGGCGGCGCTGCTGCGGGCGAGCCTGATCGGTGAGCGGGCGGCCGGTCACCTGCGGGTGGTGCAGGCGTCGTTCGCGGCGGTGATCACCGACTTCGTGCGGACGCGCTATGCCGGCGTTTCAGCGATTGATCTGAAGGCCGACGTGGCGGGCGCGGTGCTGGCGGCGACACTGGTTGTGGCCGTGGAGAATTGGGGGCGTGAAGGATGCATTGGGGACCTGGGGCAGATCGTGGCGGAAAGCGTGGGGTTGGTGCGCTCGGGTCTTAAGCTGTAGCGGCGGCGGATCTCATCGACGAATGTTTCTCCGATTTCTGGTATCGGTCTCAGCGAATCTCCTTGTGCTGAACGGATTGCCCTTCGTCTTGGTTTCGGAGCTGGTGTGAATCCAACGCATGAGGGCTTGATGTGGCATCGCGTTCCAGACATGCTGAGTTCCCGAAGCCCGCGCGAATAACGCCCGTGAAAATACACGACATGATGGAGCCATGGACGGAAAAGGGGTGCATCGGAGAATTAGAGCTGACGGGGTGATAGCAGCCGTCGTCGTACTACTGCTGATGTCCGGAATGGCAACGGGAACTGCCCGGGCCGCGGTCGCGGCGCCCGTAGGGGATGCGATCGCTTTCGGCGACCCGCACGCACTCGGGCAGGTCGATCTTTACTTGGATCCCTTGTGCCCGTTCAGCGGGAGAATGATCCGCACCCAAGGCGATAAGATAGGGCAACGGATCGAGGACGGGGCGCTCCGCATCAATCTTCGATTCGTCGACTTCCTCGACAAGTACTCGGCCAGCAAGACATACGACAATCGCGCGATCTATGCGACCTACGTAGTGGCAGGCGAGTCGCAATCGAGCGAGACCGCGTGGCGCTTCGTTCAGCAGATCTTCTCCGCCGAACACCAGCCGGAAGAGCAAGGGGCCACAGATCTCGACAACAATCAGCTCGCCGAGCTGGCCAACCGCGTCGGAGCCCCCGCGCCGACTCAAGACCTCATTAGGCTCGGCCTGCCGATCGGTTATGACGCCCGCGCTATCGCAGCCAATAACTTGGTGCTTCTGAAGCAATTTCCTGAGCCGGGTGTCCCGCTCGTTTTGATCAACGGGGTGCCCGCCGGTGGAGAGTCGGACTGGCTCGATCAACTGCCGGGGTCAGAGCCTCGCTAGCCACTGTGGCTTAAAGGCCCGGCCAATTGCGCCGAGGGCTACGAAGAATCCTGTCACGTATTCACGCAGCGCGACGTCATCAAAAAGCTTCCGCTCCTCGGCGGCTTCGCCATGCGGACCCAGCCAGACTTCGAGCGCTCGGAGAAGGCGGTGTGCACAATTCGCGCAGAAAACGGCTGTCCATTTGACCGTTATCCGTGAAGCGAAGTTCTGATGCATTCGCGGTTCCTGTGTGGAGAGTTCTGACGCGATTTGCCGTAAGAGTCGGCTACCCTCCGCCCCGTGGACTTGGGGGTTTATGAATCGCTGCTGACAGAGCGCCTTGTTCGGCAGCTGGCGCTGGAGGATGCCACCCGCGCTGAGTACAGCAACGTGGACGACGCGGAACAGAGCATGGCGATCGCACGCCATCTCTTCCCGATTATTGAACGTTCCCTGCGCGTGGCCCGTTCGGCAGAGGATCGCTCAGATATCGCTCGTCGAGTCCTCGATGTGCTTTCAGAAACCTTCGCGGAAGGTGAGGCGCTCCAGAACGTTGAGCCTGGAATAATCACTCGGCTCGATGAAGTGGCCGCCGCAACGGCACTGGGCACTCTTCGCTTACCCCGTCCCGCGACGCCCTTCTCTGACACCGCCCTCATGACAAATGCGCGCGACGAGCCCACCTTGGCGGCCGAACTGCGTGCCGAGATGGGCAGCGCCGATGAAGTGGACCTCCTTTGCGCTTTCGTGAAATGGCAGGGGCTCCGACTACTGGAGGATCAGCTCCTAGAACTAAAGCGACGTGGTGTAGCGCTACGGGTAATCACGACTACCTACCTCGGCGCGACCGACGCACGCGCGCTAGACGCGCTAGTGAACGAATTCGGCGCCGAAGTCCGGGTCAACTACGAGACCGACCGCACTCGCCTGCACGCGAAAGCATGGTTGCTTCGACGTAAGACCGGATTCCACACTGCTTACGTCGGCTCGAGCAACTTGTCTCATGCCGCGCTCGTCGACGGCCTCGAGTGGAATGTGCGGTTGTCTGCGATCTCAACACCACACCTCCTCGACAAGTTCCGCGCTACATTCGCTTCCTACTGGGAAAACCGGGAATTCGAGCCTTACTCGCCGAGCAACGACGGCGACCGCCTCCGCGTGGCACTTGAGACAGCATCCGGTAGCCGCAGTAGCGATCGTGTGACCGTCACGCTCTCGGGGCTGGAGGTGCACCCGAAGGCTTATCAAGCCGAGATGCTAGAGCAGCTCGACGCCGAACGGACCATCCACGATCGGCATCGCAATCTCATCGTTGCCGCGACGGGTACTGGCAAGACCGTCATAGCTGCCCTCGACTACCGACGTCTGGTTCGTGACGTTCACAACCGCGACTTGAAGCTGCTTTTCGTCGCACACCGTAAGGAGATCCTCCAACAAGCACGGCGGATGTATCAGGAGGTACTTACCGACGCGACGTTTGGTGAAATGTTAGTCGATGGACAGGAGCCAGCACGCTGGCGTCACGTGTTCGCGAGCATCCAATCGCTTTCTGCACGTCGGCTTTCGGAGATTGATCCCGAGCACTTCGATGTGGTCGTAGTCGACGAGTTTCATCACGCCGAGGCGGCGTCTTATCGGCGCCTGCTAGACCATGTCGCTCCCTTGGAGCTCGTCGGTCTCACTGCAACACCGGAGCGAGCTGACGGCGTCGACGTTCGGGAGTTCTTCGGCGGGCGTGTCGCCGCAGAGCTGCGGCTGTGGGAGGCCCTCGAACAGAACCTCCTCTGTCCGTTTCACTACTTCGGCATTCACGACGGAACGGACCTCGAAAGCATCCAATGGAGGCGCGGCAGATACGACCTCTCAGAGCTAAACAGCCTGTACACCGGCAATGATGCGCGCACGCGGACCGTCATCAAAGAGCTTCGCGGCAAGGTGTCCGACATCGGAGAAATTCGTGCTTTGGGTTTTTGTGTCAGCGTCGACCATGCCCGATATATGGCGCAACGCTTCGTGGAAGCCGGTATATCTGCGCGGGCGATTTCGGCCGAGACATCAGCGACTGATCGCAGAGAAGCGCTGCAAGCGTTGAGAAATCGCGAGATCAATATCGTTTTCGCGGTTGATCTCTTTAATGAAGGCCTCGATATCCCAGAGGTCGACACCGTCCTCTTCCTCCGCCCGACCGAAAGCGCGACCGTCTTTCTACAGCAGTTGGGGCGTGGTCTTAGATTGACCCGAGGCAAGACAGTGCTGACAGCATTGGATTTCGTTGGTCATCAGCGCCGTGAATTCCGATTCGACCAGCGGTTTCGGGCCATGAGCGGCGTGGGCGGAAAGGCACTGCAGCGTCAAGTCGAGGACGGCTTTCCATTTCTGCCGTCAGGCAGCCAAATCGTCTTGGATCGCGTCGCACAAACGCTGGTGATCGAGAACATTCGCCAGCAGGTGGCGCCAAGATGGGCTGCGTTGATTTCGGAGGTGCGTGCTCATCCAGACGATCAGTTGGCGTCATACCTTGATGTATCTGGACGATCCCTAGAAGACATACTGCGCAACAACCGCTCCTGGACCACTCTCTGCAGAGAAGCGGGCAAAATCAATCGGTCAGCCGGCGCACGCGAACCTGATCTGGTCAGGCGGGTGCGTGCCCTTGCTCACGTGGACGACCGACGAAGATGGGCGACCTATAAGTCGATGCTCTACGGACGCATCGACACGTCAAGTCCCGCTGAAAAGCGGCTAGCCGAGATGTTGTTTTTCTCGCTGTTCCCGAACGGCGGAGGATTCGACAGTATTTCAACGGGTCTCGACGTCCTTCGGACTGAGCCGGTAGCCGATGAGATGCGACAGGTCGTCGATATCGCTTTCGACGCTGCGCGGCGAACTACGTACGACCTAGGAAGCTTGGCGCCCGAGCTCGGAGATGTGCCGCTAGAAGTGCACGCGACGTACTCTCGTGAGGAACTTCTCGCCGCTCTCGGGTTCGCTTCTCTACAGCGGACACCGAATACGATGCGTGAGGGTGTGGCTTGGTGTCAGTCCGTTAATGCCGACGCCTTCCTCATTACTTTGAAGAAATCGGATCGTGATTACTCTCCGACAACGATGTACCGCGACTTCGCGTTGAGCCCAGAGCTGTTTCATTGGGAGTCACAATCCACGACCTCGTCCAAATCGCCGACCGGACAGCGTTATATCCACCACCGAGCGCGAGGATCCTACGTCCTTCTATTCGTCCGTGAAGCCAAGACGAATGCCCTAGGCGCATCGCCCTACACTTTTCTCGGGCCCGCAGATTACGTATCTCACGAAGGCGACCGACCGATGGCCATTACCTGGCGGTTGCATCGGTCGATGCCAACAGAGGTCTTTCAAGCGTCGACGGTTGCGGTCGCATGATCGACAACTCGGCCGCGGACATCATCCTTGTCACTTGCGTAAAGTCCAAGACGGCTCGACCTTCCGCTGCAAAGGATCTCTACATCTCGCCATTATTCAAGAAGCAGCGGGCATACGCCGAGAAGGCACGCGTTCCGTGGTTCATACTTTCCGCTGAACACGGGCTCGTCGCGCCCGACGAATGGTTGGCGCCATATGAGCGGTACCTACCCGAGACTCCAGCGTCCTACCGCAGGGCGTGGGGTGTATGGGTAGCAGCCAGACTGGAGCTGCTCGCTGGGCCGCTGCAGGACAAGATCATCGAGATTCATGCCGCGTCAGCGTATCTCGAAGTGGTTCGCCCAGAGCTGGAGAAGCGCGACGCGCGTATCGTTGACCCGCTCGAGGGTCTGCAGATGGGATCGCGCCTTGCTTGGTACGGCAATACTGCCACCGAGGTCGCCACAGCCGCCGACGATGTCGAGCGTTGCGTGAAGGGGCTGAGCGATATGACCGCAGCACTATCGCCGCAACAGTTCATCGATCGAGGCCGAACATCAAGCGACTCGCCCGGCCTATACAGCTGGTGGGTCGACGAGGAGGGCGCCGACGATCTAAGCCGTGGCCTGGGACAAGAGGTCACGCCGGGGCTCATCTATGCCGGCCTTGCCGGCGCGACTCGCTGGCCAAGCGGTATGCGTTCCAACAACACACTGTGGTTGCGTGTCATGACGATGCACCTCGGAGGAAACCACGAATTCTCCACATTCCGGCGCACACTTGGCGCGATCGTCGCGCACTCCGACGGCGTCACGCAGATCGACGAAGAAGGTCTCACTCGGTGGATGCACAGCCATCTACGGCTCGTCGCCTTCCCCTATCAAGACAGGGACTCGCTGGGGCGGATCGAACGAGAAGTGCTTGCTCAGCTTGATCCACCGCTCAATCTGCAGCACATGACTCTGACACCAATCCGCCGCCGGGTCAAACACTTGCGGCGGGCGATCATGAATTAATCCACGACCGTGGGAAGCTGATATCCAGCCGCTCAACAGCTTTGAACCCCGACCACGTCGGTACTCCTGTAGGTTGACCGCGATAGATTCCGCGCGCCGCGGCGACGACACGCTCATGCTGTGTCGGCCACTGAAGCTGGGTGGCTATCTGCTCGAGAACCTGCCGATCCCGTTGCAGCACTTGGTCGACGAGGTGCACCGCGGGTAACGCCCCGCTTTTGTCGCCGTTGCACCGCGTGCATGCGAGGACGAGATTCGATAAACCGTCGATCCCTACGAGCGACCAGGGGAGAACGTGGTCAATCGGATTGTTCGCCGGCAGATGGACGCCGCAATAGAAGCAATGCGGTCCGAACGCCTCTTTGAATGGTTCTCGGACCGCAGCAAGAGCTGTGCGCTCCCGCCCGAACAGATGACCAGCGACATCCGGGACCTCAGCGTCGAGAAATTTGTTCATCCGGCGCACGTCTTCGACCCACATAATTTCCAGTGCCGGCTTGAGCAGCCCCGCAAGACGAGCCAAGGAGTGCGCCACTCCGGGCTTCAGCTCGATCGCATCCTCGTGCTTGCACAGCGTCGACCGCGATACGTGGTCATGAAGGAACGAGTCGTCATACAAGAAGGGGTCGCTGGTCGATGAGCCGGGGAGTCTCTGAAGCCGATGCAACGGCTGTTGCGCGAGGCACATGACGACCTCGTCGATCGCGGCCTCGTATGCGGTCGGCACACGCAGTCGCGCTACATCTACCGATCTTGTCAAACGGCCCGAAGCAGCACGCAACGTAGTTACGGCGATCAAGATCCGCGCGCGTGGCTGCGTCGATTGGCGTAGTTCGTGTCCATCAAAGGGCTGCACCTGCGGCCAATAAATGTCAAGTATTCGGTGAGCGAGTTCTACCAGCGGTACTTTCAGCGTCGCAGCGGGCGAATCAGGAAGGTTCTCGATGCAGTGTTCGAGGAGCGCCATCAACGTCGCCAACTTGTAGGTCGCGGTACGTAGCCCGGTTTCCAGTATGGCTATGACGCGCTGTCCAAGCAGTAGCGGGTCCACGCTGTCATCTGACATGGCGAATCTGCCGAGTCAGCTGATCACAGAACAAGTGCACTACGCCATTATTGCGAGGATTGGGGCAACGGGTGGGCAAACGCCTTCGAGACAAAGTCCTACTTGATCTACGCTTCCGACCGGATCGCGCACATGAAGACGTTGAGCGCGGGAGCTTATCGCGAGACTTTCATCGCGCTGTCCGCGAAACATCTATGCACAGCGGCGGGTCGTCGCGGCTGTGACTGCGGTGGGTTGCGTACCTCCGGCGGCACGCCTTATATAGCGTGCGATGATGACTCTGCATCCCCAAGCAAAGGAGCTTGAGATGGGGTTCGAGCGTATTGACGACCTACTGAACAGCGTGACCGCCGACGGGTCGCTACACGGAGTTGCTGCCACAATCGTTGGCCGCGACGGCGTCCTCTACCAGAGTGCTGCAGGAGATGCGAAGCCCGACAGCATGTTCCGCAACGCATCCATGACCAAGGCCGTCGCCACCACCGCCGCGCTGCAGCTCGTCGAACAGGGACGCATCGAGCTCGACACGCCCGTCGCTTCGATCGTGCCCGAATTCGGCGAGCTCAAAGTGCTCGACGGCTACGAGGGCCGTGAACCCGTCCTCCGCGCGCCCAAGACACAGGCGACCGTCCGGCAGCTGATGAACCATACCGCCGGCTGCGGCTACCACTTCATGAACCAGAAGCTCTTCACCTTCTGCACCGAGCAAGGCTTTCCCACCCCGCTCGACGGACTCAAGCAGGGCATCCACGCGCCGCTAGTCAATGATCCCGGCACGGTCTGGGAGTACGGCGTCAGCACTGACTGGCTGGGCATGGTCGTCGAGGCCGTGAGCGGCCAGACGCTCGCCGACTACCTCGCCGAGCACGTCTACGAACCACTCGGGATGACCGACTCGACATTCGCCCCTAGCGACGAGCAGCGTTCTCGCTTGCTGCCCATCCGCTTTCGGGCACCGGACGGCAGCCTCGTACCGACCGACCTCGACCTGCCAGCCAACCCCGAGTGGAACGCCGCCGGCCACGGGTCCTACGGCACGATCGCCGACTACGGACGATTCGTACGCGCCTGGCTCAACGGCGGCGAACTCTACGGCACGCGCATCCTCAAACAGGAGACTGTGGAACTTGCCCTGCGCGACCATCTCGACGGCGCGCCGCTACCGAAGAAGATGGAACCGACGGTCCCCGAGCTGGCCAACCCGGTCGAGCTCCTGGACGTGCCGCAGGGGTGGGGCCTCGGGTTCCACCTGTACCTGGTCGACCTGCCCGGTATGCGCAGCGCCGGCTCGGCCGACTGGTCGGGACTGTTCAACAGCTTCTTCTGGATCGACCGCAAGGCGGGGATCGGCGCCGTCATCGCCACGCAGCTGCTGCCGTTCTTCGACGCCAAGATGGTCGAGACAATCCTCAAATTCGAAGCCGCGGTCTACGCCTCGCTCGGCGCTGGAGTCACTTGAGCGGCGTCCACGATTGATCAGGCGCGGCGTCGCAACGCGGCCCGCGCCAGCGCGGATGCCGCCGGGCTGATCCGGGCGCGGTCCGCCCAAACCCTAGGCTTGTCCGAGACATTGACGAGCACAGTATGTGCCGGCAGTCGGTAGAGATCGTAGCCTCTTACGACCTCACCGTCACCGTGGCGCCAGTCGAGTTCGGTTAGTGCAGCGGCGATTTTGTCAGTCAGCAGGCGGCCATCCTCACTGCCGCCCGCATAAGCGAGCAACAACAGGCTCGCCTGGCCTTCGAAGGTGCGTTCATCGGCGGGCACCAACCGCCGAGCCAAGTGGTCCCACAGCGCCGCCGGATCACGCTGCGCGGCGGAACCGGCCTTTGTCAACAGCAGCGCGTTCTTGTGCTTGCGCAGCAGTCTCAGCGACTGTAGCGACTGCCTGAACTCCAGCAGGGGAGGACAATGCACCTCTCGATCACTATCGTCCGGCCAATCACCCATCGCTGGAACGACTTTCGTCGATACAGCGACGTCAGCCGGCTTAAGGTAACCAGCCGACGTCAACGGGATACCGTCGTCGCTCGCTCTATCGAGGAACCACTGATACGCCCGCAGCGACGCCCTCAGCTCAGCATCGTCGACCGTCGTCGGCTCCGAAGCCAGTCGCGCCACCCGGTCGACCAGCCCCGCGCCGAGCGGCGTCGGTTCCAGCCGGTGCACGAGATCGGCCAGGCGGGGATCGACGCCGGCCTCGCGCATGACGAAGTAGGTGCCGCGAAGCGCCCTGTTGATCTCGTCGGGTTCGAACCGGGCCGGATCATCGAGCACCTGGGCGAGATGCTCGGCGTCGGTCAAGCCGCCACAGTCCTCCGGCGGCGCCGCACGGCCGCCATCGACCAGGACCGCGGTGGGGAAGTCGTCGAGGGCCGACGTCACCTGCTCGAGCTGTAGTGTCAGCTCCCAGTTGTCGCCGTAGTCATAGAGGTAGTGCAGCTCGTCCCCTGGGTCCTGCAAAGTCTCGTCCAGGCGCACCTGCGCGGCCTCCGGACCGTCGTCGTCTCCGAATTCGGGGTTATCGGCGTCGTACGCACACAGGAACACCTGGCTACCACGATCGAAAGGCCTGCCGCCCAACGAGAATCGATGGAGGTGGTAATCATCCCAGCTGAAGGCCGCCTGGAGAACCTGATGCACGACGTCCAGCGTCAAATCTGACCGTAGATCGAGTCGACGCCAGATCGGCGGCCGGGCATCGTCGAGGTCGACGCGGATGCGATAGATCGCCACCTCGTCCCGCCGGGGCCGACGCAATTCGGGTCGCGGGGTCGAGCCTTGACCGAACACGTGGCCACGGTAACTCACACGCCGCCGGGGGCGTACGCCGTCACCGCGATCGCCGCCGATTGTCGGCGGCGCATGCTACCTTGACGGCAGCGTCATGAGTTGCCGTCGCCAAGCTCCGACTTGACGGCACGCCAACCCCACGCTCGTGGGTGGCTCGGATGACGACGCGGTCGAGCACCGACCGGTGCCCGGCAAGAGCGCCTCTGCAAGCAGGGGCCCGACTTCTTCGGAGTGTCGTATGGCTAGCCGGCTGGATAACTTGCGCGTGACGTCAAGAGCGAAACGCGTTGCTGTGCAGACGAATCGCGGACGGGGGCGTGATGAGTGAGTTCACTTCGGACGCCCAGTGGCGGTCTTTCAAGACCTTCGTCGCCGCGTATATCGCGGGAATGCTGCATCCCCGCGACGTCTTCACCATATCGCGGGAGTCCGCTGTGGCCCCTCCGCTCGTCGAGTTCCGGTGCGACGCGGCAGGCCGCCTTTGGTTCAGTCTGGGTGCGCATTCGTGGAGTGACGAGGAAGGCGCCGCCGTCGAAGTCCCGCGGACGGAACCGAATGAGGTTGCTGCGTATACGGTGCAGGCGCTCCGTGAACACGCGAAACTCGACGACCCAAGCGAACTGCGCCTCAGTGGCACGAGCCCCGCCAGTGCGGTGGCAGCCATGGCTAAAGGCGGGTTCATGAGCGGTGATGGCGGGGATCCCCTCAGGGAGGCGGTCCTACACGCGAGGATGTCGGCCGACATCGATGTCGACGGCGACGCCATCGATGCGGCAGCGCGAGAGGCCGGTAACCGTGCCTTCGCCGCGACGAAAAGCGGCTCGATCGCGTCGATCGCCGCTGCTCGCGAATTGGCGCGTTTACGAAGTTGGGTCGACCCATTCAGCCCGACGCCGACGACGGGATACCTGGTCGGCGGCGGTTCGCCGAAGCGGAGATCTACACCGCCACCAACGAGCAGAGCTTAGTATCCGGGTTTTGTCGCGCCGGGGGACCTCCGGGCGCCACGGCACGTCAGTACCGGCGCAGCGTGCCAAGCGTCAGGCGGCTTGCCGTTCCATTTCCCTCGTCGGCTCGGCGGGCACGGATGTGGCCGTTTTCAACAACTGCTCGTGGTTGTCGCGCACACCTCGGTACGTCGACAGATAGTGGTCGATCTGCTCGCGGCGCAGCGGTCGCGCCCAGATGTTCTCGCTGGGAATCTCGATACCGCTGTCGTTGGACTCGGAGCGCTTGCGCGCACCAGCGCGGAATCCCGCCACTGCCGCCACCATCAACGCGACCATGCCGGCCCCGATGATCCCGGCCACCGCACTCTGAGCGGCCAGCGCGTACACGAATGTCCCGAGCGCCGCGAAGCTCAGCAGCAGGCACACATACGCAACTGCGGTGGGCGGAATACGACCTATCGCCTTCAACATCAATATCACCTCTCGAAAGCTTCACCGAAACGCTACGCACAGCGTAGCGCTACGTATAGCGTAGCGTTTTTGCAGTCGGCGATATTCCCGGTCATAGGAGGTGCGATGGCACAGCGACGCGACGTCGACGACAGCATCACCGATGCCGCCCTGGCGCTCCTGCGCAACAGAGGGCCCAAGTCCGTGACGGTCGAGGCGGTGGCGGCGCGCTCCGGCATCGCCAAGACCACCATCTACCGGCGACATCGCGACCGCCGCGACATGCTTTCCGCCGCGTTGTCGCAGGTGACCTCTCCTGAACCGCTCGGTGCATCAACCGCGGCACCGGATCGGTTCCGCTGGCTCATCGCAGAGGCGGTCAAGGCCATCGAGGTCGGGATCGGCTTCGGCGGCCTCGCCGCCATGCTCACCGACGACGACCCGGACTTCACCAAGCTCTTCCGGCGCATCCTCGTCAAGCAGCGAGCCGAACTGACGGCGGTGATCGATGCGGCCGAGGCCGACGGATCGTTTCGCGCCGACCTTGACGGCGCCACCCTCATCGACGCGGTGGTCGGCGCAGTCATCGCCGAGCGCGCACGCGCCGGGCGCGTCGCCAGAGACTGGGAAGCGCGACTCTTCGACCTCTTATGGCCGACCGTGCGGGCCTGAAATTTACCGCCACCTCATGGCGCAGCTGCCCCGGCCTCCTTCGCCGCTGGACGGGTCGACGCCGGCTGTCGACTCCGGCATGTCCAGCTGGCAGGATGGCGACCAGTGGCCGCGCCGATCCGAGGTTCCGCTGTGACTAATCGTCCTGTCGCCGTTGATTTTCACTTCGATGTCATGTGCCCGTTCGCGTATCAGACATCACGGTGGATCCGCGAGGTGCGCGAGCTGAGCGGGCTCGAGGTGAACTGGCGCTTCTTCAGCCTCGAGGAGATCAACCGCCAGGACGGCAAGAAGCACCCGTGGGAGCGGGAGTGGTCTTACGGTTGGTCGATGATGCGCATCGGTGCGCTGTTGCGCCGGCAGTCGATGGCCGACGTCGACGCATGGTACGAACGCGCGGCACGGGCTCTGCATGTCGACGGGCACAAGCCACACGAAAAGGCCGTCGCCCGAGCCCTTTTGGAGGAACTCGGCTTCGATCCCGGGCTCGTCGACCAGGCCATCGGCGACCCGACCACCAGCGACGAGGTGATGGCCGACCACCAGCGCGTCGTCGACGCCGGCGGATACGGAGTGCCGACCCTGTTCTTTCCCGACGGGCAGTGCCTGTTCGGGCCGGTGCTCATCGACCCGCCGGCGGGGGAGGCGGCGCTGCGGCTGTGGGACTCTGTCGTCGCCTGGACCGAGTTCCCGCACCTCTACGAGCTGCAGCGGCCCAAGACGCCCGCCGACCAGCAGGCGATCACCGACACCTTCCGCCCCTACCTGGAGGCCAGGGACTGGGTGTCGATCAACCGCGGCAAGGTCGTGACCTTCGACCCGCCGGGTTGATACGGCGCCCGAGGAGCGTCGACCTACGCCGCCACCAGGGAGCCGAGCTTGATGTCGGGGTTGTCGCGCTGGAAGCCTTCCAGTCGCCACGGGGTGGAGAACAGCACGAGCATGACGCCGTCGCTGCGGGTCAGCACCTCGGCCGACACCTGCTTGTCCATGAACTCGGCGTCGGCGGGTTCGACGACCCGCGCCACCTGGTAGGGCAACGACTCCAACGCAATCGGGGTGCTGAACTCTGCGGCCATCCGGTGCACGGCCACCTCGAACTGCATCGGCCCGACCGCGGCCAGCACCGGCGCTTGATCGCCGCGCCGGTCTGAGCGCAGCACCTGGACGACGCCTTCCTGCTCGAGCTGCTCGATCCCGCGCCGAAACTGTTTGTGCTTGCTGGGATCGGTTCCCCGCGCAACCGCGAAATGCTCGGGGGAGAAGCTCGGGATCGGCGGATACCGCACGGGCACATCGCGATACAGCGTGTCACCCGGGCGCAGCGCGGCCGCATTGGCCAACCCGATCACGTCGCCCGGCCACGCGGTCTCCAGCGTGGCGCGCTGCTGGCCGAACACCGACTGCGCGTACTTGGTGACGAACGGCTTACCTGTTGCGGCATGCGTGAGGACATCGCCGCGCTCGAAGGTGCCCGAAACCACCCGCGCGTAGGCGATGCGATCGCGGTGCGCGGAGTCCATCCCTGCCTGCACCTTGAACACGAAAGCGCTGAAGGGTGATTCGACCGCGCGCCGCGTGACGTCGACGTCGAGCGCCCCGCTCGGCGACGGCGCCAGTTCGACCAGCACATCGAGGAGCTGATTGACGCCGAAGTTCAACGCCGCCGAGGTGAACAGCACCGGTGAAGCCTGCCCGCTGAGGAATTCCTCGCGGTCGTAGTCGGAGCCGTCCGCAGACAGCAGCTCGGACTCCTCGACGGCGGTATCCCAGTCGTCACCGGCAGCGCTGTGCGCGTCGGCCGCTGCGATGTGCTCCTCGGGGGCCGCGGTGGCACCGCCGGCGGTGCGCGTGAACCGGATGAAGTTTCCGCTTCGGCGGTCGAGCACACCCTTGAAGTCGCCTGCGATGCCCACCGGCCACGTCAAAGGCGTGGGGCGCAACCCGATTCGTTCCTGGATCTCGTCCATCAGCTCCAACGCGTGCCGGCCCGGGCGGTCCCATTTGTTGATCACCGTGATGATCGGAATTTGACGGTGCTTGCAGACCTGGAACAGCTTCAAGGTTTGCGGCTCAAGGCCTTTCGCGGCGTCGATGAGCATCACCGCGGAATCGACGGCCGTCAGCACCCGGTAGGTGTCTTCGGAGAAGTCGGCGTGACCGGGGGTGTCGAGCAGGTTGACGACGCTCGACCGGTACGGGAATTGCAGCACCGTCGACGTGATCGAGATGCCCCTGGCCTTCTCCATCTCCATCCAGTCCGACACCGTCGCGCGCCGGCCTGCCTTGCCGTGCACCGCGCCGGCCTCGGTGATGACCCGGGCGTGCAACGCCAGCGCCTCGGTCAACGTCGACTTGCCGGCGTCGGGGTGGCTGATGACGGCGAAGGTCCTGCGGCGGTCCGCCTCGGCGGAGATCCGGCCAGGTGGCGAGGCGTCGGCGCTCGGCGCAGCCGTCAGTGCAGTCTCGGTCATAGCGTCAGCGATGGTATTGGCTCGGCGGGGCAAACCAGTAATCGCGCAGTCCGCTGATCTCCGGTCTTATGAGGTCGCGCTGATTCCCTCTGACTGCGTCGCCAGCTGCCACGTCGCGTAGACCTCGGCGAGGAACTGCTCGACAGCGACCGCCGCGTGGGCGGCCCGCGCCGAGCCCAGCATGTCGAAAGCGTGCTGGGCGAACGGTAATTCGGCGTACACGACTGTCTGGGTGCTGACGTCACGCAGCTTCGCGACGAACGCCCGCGCGTGCTCGACGGGCACCAGCGAGTCGTTGGTTCCATGCAGGACAAAGAACGGCGGAGCGTCGGGGGTGACGTGATTCACCGGCGACGCCTCGAAGTAGGTCTCGAAGGCCGACTTCTGCGGCTGCTTGATGACCATCTGCTCGAGCAGCTCGGGCATCGACGGATGCATCGCGTCCTCGAAGCGGGTGAAGTCGTAGACGCCGTAGAACGGCACCGCGGCCTGCACCCGCGTGTCGACGTCCTCGAAGCCCGGCTGGTACCGCGGGTCGTTGGGCGTCAGCGCCGCCAGCGACGACAGATGCCCGCCGGCCGAGCCGCCGGTGATCGCGATGAAGTCGGGGTCGCCGCCGTACTCGGCGATGTGCGTCTTGACCCACGCCAGCGCGCGTTTGACGTCGACGATGTGGTCGGGCCACGTGTTGCGTGGGCTGTGCCGGTAGTTGATCGCCACGCAGATCCAGCCGAGCTCGGCGAGATGGCTCATCAGCGGATGGGCTTGTCCGCGTTTGTTTCCCGTCACCCAGGCGCCACCGGGGATCTGGAACAGCACCGGCGCCTTGCCGTTCCGGTCGAGGTCGGGTCGCCGCCAGATGTCGAGCTGGTTGGCGCTGCTGAAATCGCCGTAGCTGATGTTGCCGTCATGGGCATAGTCGCGGTAGATCCGCATCATCCGCAGAGCGCCCGGGCTCTTGGCCGTGCCGGCGCCAGCGGGTCGGCGCCACAGGCCCGTTGAGTCGGTGCGGCGGTCGGGGCCCAGGCCGGCATCCAACGCCTCGGTCAGCGACACACCGGCCTTGTGGCCGGCGCGGTTGAAGTTCAGCAGACCGGCCGCCGAGATGGCGGCGACCACCCACGAGAGCACGCGCACGGGTCGGCTCAGCCGGCGAGCCGTCAACGCCAGCCCGCCGAGCTGGCTCGCCAGCGTCTGCAGCGGGAACTCGCTGACCACCAGGCCGAAACCGAACGAGAAAATCGACGGGTAACCCTTACGCGCCAGCGGTCGGTACCCGTTGAGTGTGGACGCCGCGGTCACCGCCGTGACGATCAACGCCCCGACCTGCCGGGCGATGTGGACGATCCGAGCCTTCTGCATGCGGCCACCATACGAGGCGAGGCCGTGCCGTCATGGCACGTCAGCCCTGATCGGCGATGGGCCTTCCCAAGAGATCGACGATCTGCTGTTGGCCTGCGGCGACGCACCGCTCCAGGCCTGTGAGAGAATCTCGACATTCGCATCGGCGTGATCATGCGACTAACGGGGGGTTTCACCTGGTCACTCCACCGACACTGTCGTCGGTCGGCGCTCTGTCACGCCTGCACCTACCCGCAAGATTGTTGGAGTTTTGATGTCCGCCCAGAAAGTTTCTGAGCACGACCTCGTTGCCTCGCCGGTCGCGGCGGCGCTCGTCTGGCTCGGCGGTGGCGAGCGCCATGAGCCGAGTCCTCGCCATGAGCGGTCCACCCTGATCAGCGCCGGAGTCGTGGTCCTGGTTGCGGCGCTGCTGGCGTGGCTGGTGGCGGCCCTCGCGATGGCTGGGGCGACGTCCTGGCCGACGGCGGCCGTCATCGCGGCGGCCTCGGTGTTCGGCCTGCTGACCGGTGCGTTGAGCCGCGCGATCGCCGCCGGTGCGGTCCACGGCCCTGCTGTCGCCGGGCGTCCTGCTGTTGCGGTCGTGGTCGGGCTTGTGGTCGGCGAGCTTGCCGCGATCGTCGTGTTCAACGGATCGGTCGAGCGGCTGCTGGACGAGCGGGCGGCGCGCACGGCCGAGTCGACCCCGGCGGTCGCGCAATCCGCCGCCGATCTGGAGCGCAGCCGCACCGCCCGCGGCGAGCTCGACGCCGCCGTCGAGAAGGCCGTGCAGCGCCGCGAGGAAGCGTTGGTGGTGGCTCGCTGTGAGTTCAACCCCAGCCCCGAGTGCCCACAGACCGTCATCACCGGGGTGCCCGGCGCCGGTCCGGAAAATCGAACAGCGAACGAATACCTCGCCGACTCTCAGCGGACGCTCGACGCCACGCTGGCCGAGCGTGACCGTCGCGCACCGGTCATCGACGCTCAGATCGCCGACGACGAGCAGGCGTTGGCGCAGGCCCGACAGGCCGCCACGGCCGATGCGGACCGAGGACTGGGCGCGCGGTGGGTCGCCATGAACGACCACACGCTCGCCCACCCGGCTGCCCTGGTCCTGCGGCTGCTCGTCGACGGCTTCTTCGTGCTGCTGACCCTGCTGCCGCTGATGCTGCGGCGGTGGCGGGGTGAGACGTCGCAGGACCGCGGGATCGCCGCAGATGTCGAGCGGGAACGTGCCGAACTGCAGGCCGACACAGCGGTCGCGGTGAAACGCGCCGAGGTGCGCGCGGCCATCGACACCATGTGGGCCGAACAGCAACTGGCCAGCGCCCGGATCGCCGTCGAGGCACAACTCGAGATCGACCGCGAACAGCAACGCCGCCGGGTGATGGAAGCGATCGAGCCGCCGATTCCCGCACGTGCGGAACGCATTCCGCAGTCAGAGGATGTGTACCTGCCGATCGCCGCCGAAGCAGAGGCGGCGAGCCTGCGTGCGGTCGAGGAGCGGGTGCCCGCGGCCGACGCACCCGAGAACCTGCCGGCACCGGTTGACGACGACCGACCGGGGGAGCCGGCCAATGAAGCCGGACGGCCGCTGATCCCCGCTATCCCGGACGTCACCCGCGCCGCCGCGCGTTGGATTCGCCCCCTGGTGCCGCCCATAATCGTCAACGCGATCGACACCACCACCAAGCCGTTGCGGAGCGCGCGGCACATCTTCGAGGAAACCGAGGAGATCCACTTCTCGCTGCGACGCACCCGAAAGGTGACCACTCACCTCGAAGAGGGTGAAGACGTTGCGGGAGAACGTGATTCCGAAGCGGCGGCTCGGCCACAGACGACCTCGACGGTGTGGGGGGACGTTGACGAACAGGGCTACGGCCTGCTTGGCGGCGGTGCGGAGCACTCGTCGCCCGCAGTGCCGAAAGGGGGCGACGACCGCGCCGAACTCACCGGGGGCGGCCCTCGTGAATTGAGCGCACGTAGCGGCCCCCGGGAACTGCCGCCCGGGCGTTAACCCTTCGCGGCTGCGCGCACCTGTTTGTCGATTCGGTCGATGAGGTCGTCATCGACGACGACCTCGAGCACGACCGTGCCGTAATCGACATCGCCTGATGCGTAACGCGCCACCGTGGGCATTTCCTCGACCAGCTCGGCGAGCTCGTCGATGAACGCATGGAAGCCGTCGAGCGGGATATCCATCAGCAGCTTGCAGTCGGCGAGCAGCCCGGTGTACGCCGATGGCACGCGGACATCACGGCACCGCTCGGCCAGCTCGAGGAACCGCTCGTGAAAGTCCATCAGCCGGTTGGCCGCGTGCACGATGCCCTCGGCATCGGCGGTGCTCTCGTCGTCGCTGTCACCGAACACGTCCATGAGTGCTGGTGCGCGGATGAAGGATTCGACCTGATGGGCGAGTTCGTAGAGGTCGTCCAGGCAGTCCTCGACGAAAGCGGCCACCTGCGGACCGTTGGGTGCGTAGGGACCCCGCGCCGTTGTGTAGCCGAGATCGAGATCGCGGAGCCGCGGCCGCACGTCCGCGAGTCGTTGGACGAGAACGGACACGAACGCCGCCCACCGCCACTCCCTCCGCTTCTCAGCCAACAGCATGTCGAGTTCGGCTGAGGTATGGACGATCTCGGCGAAGCCATGGTTCTCTTCGGCCGCATCGGCCGGCGGTACGGATGGCTGTGGCGAGAGCGAGCTCATCAACTTTGCGCCCTCGACGCCGTAGATCCCCCTGGCGTCGCCGCGACGCGCCCACCGATGCTGCCGGTCGGCACGGTGAGCCAGGATTTCGGCCTCGCGTGCGGCGGCGAGCCGGCGCTCCTGCTCGCGTCGGACGATCGCCCGGATCGCGAAGAACAGCCCGATCGCGACGCCAACCCCGATGATGATCCAGTAGTAGGTGACGACGAACCAGATCAGGATCAGCATGCCGAAGACACCGGCCACTCCACCGGAATCCGAACCGCGGCTTGCCATCACGACCGCCCGTACACCTTGGCGAACATCTCGAGCACCTACAGCGGCTGCGTGTAGCCGATCCCGCGCGCCCATTCGACGACCGCCGGCTTGGCGTCCAGGCACATCGTGTTGACTGCCGACAGCAGCACGATCGCCGACTCCGCCGGCGCGAACCCCGTTCGTTGCAGCTTGCCCAGGACCGCCGGCGGCGGCGCCCCGAAGCGAAGCTCGTGACAGAGCTCCTTGCCGATGTCGATCATGTCGACCATCGAGCTGTAGTAGACGCCCATGTTGTCGAGCTGCGCGATGAAGTCGTACTGATCGGCGTGCGCCGGAGTCGACGACAGCACCGATCCGCAGACCGCGAGCGCACCCGCGATTACCCCACGTTCGCGCATGATCCCCCCTTGATTTAGCGCTTGAGGGTGACCATAAACCGACCCACCGACAAATCCGCGGCACCAGCCTCACCCGCAGTGACGGACCCCGTGGCTAACATCGAGACCAAGCTCATGGGGGAGGGGTTCGACATGCGGTGGTGGCATCGAAGCACGGCACGGACGCGCCGATGACCATCACGCCCACCGATACGCCGCGGCTGGCCAACCGCGCCGAACGACGGGTCTACCAGGCGCTCCTCGAGCAACTTCAGCCCAACGACCTCGTCATCGCCGGCCAACGCGTCACCGACCACCTCAAGGACCACGAGGTCGACTTCGTCGTCGCCATCGAAGGCGCCGGCATCGTCTGCTTGGAGGTCAAGGGTGGCGAAGTCTGGCACGACGGCGAGAGCTGGCGACAGAAGCGCGGTGGGCGCGAGTACACCATCGAGCCCGTCCGCCAGGCGCGGGAAGCGTGCTACGCCCTGCGCGACTACATCGAAAAGGACCCCCGCTGGACACAGGGCCGGCTGCGCTGGGACCACGTCGTTGTGCTGCCCAACACCGAACTGCCCGACGACTTCGCGTTGTCGGACTGCCCGCGTTGGAAGGTCATCGACCGCAACGACCTCAAGGACATCGACGGCAAGCTGCGCTACGTTCTGGTCAGCCAGGAACTCAACCGTCCGCTGCTCAACGCGGACGGCATCGACCAGATCATCACCGCGCTCAGCGGGCGTGGGCTGCCGCAGCGCGACGTCGTCGCCCGGGCGATGGCCAACGAGGATGCCGCCGACGCGCTGACCGAGCACCAGGCCGTCATCCTCGACGCGACTCGGCTGCTCAACCGCATCGAGGTCCGCGGTGGCGCGGGCAGCGGCAAGACGTTCCTGGCGATGGAACAGGCTCGTCGGCTGGCGCAGCGAGGGCAGCGCGTCGCGCTCGTCTGCTATTCCCACGGCCTGGCGTCGTACCTGGATCGCATCACCGCCACCTGGCCGCGGCGACAACAGCCCGGCTACGTCGGCGAGTTCCATGCCCTCGGCATGCTGTGGGGCGCACCCGAGGGACCCGACGAGTCACTGCGCACCGACGAGACCGTCAAGTTCTGGGAACACGATCTCCCCGTGCAAATGGCCGAGCTGGCTATGCAATTGGAAACCGGTCATCGCTTCGAATCCATCGTCGTCGACGAGGCGCAGGACTTCGCCGACTCGTGGTGGGAACCGCTGCTGATCGCGCTGAAGGATCCCGACGAGGGCGGCCTGTACGTGTTCACCGACGAAGGGCAGCGTGTCTTCAATCGCTACGGGTCTCCACCGGTGCCGTTGGTCCCGCTGATTCTCGATCACAACCTGCGCAACACGCGCCAGATCGCGAACGCGTTCCAACCGCTGGTCGACCACCCGATGCGGTTTCTCGGAGGGGAGGGGCCGGCGGTCGAGTTCGTCTCCTGCAGTCGCGAGGACGCGCTGGACGTCGGCGACGATCAGATCGAGGCACTCCTCGAAGAGGGCTGGCGGCCCGAGGATCTCGCACTGTTGACGACCGGAAGCCGGCACCCCGAGCAGACCGAGCGGCAGAAGGCAGGCCACAAGGCGTACTGGGACAGCTTCTGGGACAACGACCAGGTGTTCTACGGCCACGTGCTCGGCTTCAAGGGTCTCGAGCGACGCGCGGTCGTCCTGGTGGTCAACGATTCGAGCCAGTTCGAGCGCTCCCGCGAACGACTCTACGTCGGACTGTCGCGGGCGCGTGACCGACTCGTGGTGTGCGGCGATCCCGAGTTCATCCGTGAGGTGGGTGGGCCGGATCTGGCGCGGCGGCTGAATCTGCCTCCCGCTCAGAGCTAGTCGTACTCCCACGGCGGTTTGCGGTCGTCGTCGTCGTTGTACCGGCCGTCCCGGTTACATGTGTCGCAGTCCTCGCCGTAGAAGCAGTACGGGTTGGCCGGTTCCCAGTACACCCCGCCGCCGATCTCCTTGTAGTAGCCGTGTCTGCTCATTGATCCCGCCATTCGGTCTTTGGTCCTATGCGTCGCAACGCCTCTCGGAAAGCATGGTTCGGATACGAAGCCGGCAGGACCGCCTGGATGTCGCGTATCGCGTCCTCGACGTCGACGCCCCGCAGTCGGGCGCCGTACAGCGCCCCGATGGTGGGTGTGCGGCTGTACGCGGCAACGCAGTGCACGAGTACGGTGCGTCCCTCGCGCCGGAACTGCTCGACCAGGCGCACCGTGTCCAACAAGACGAAGTCCAGGTGCGGATTCTCGTCGGAGTCGATCTGATCGATCAGGCGGACTTCGGCTTGCGGGAATCCGGTGATCACGTCCTCGTCGGCCAGCCGACACAATGAAACAACAGCGTCCACGCCCCCAGGCAGTTTGCGCAGTACCCCTATGCCGCCGAGAAGGACGGCGTCGTCGTACGGGTGCCGCGCGAAGGTGTCGATCGCCGACCCTGGGTAGGAGAAGTCGAATTGGTCGGGCTTGCCCCTGCGCTCGATCGCCGCGGCAAGCTGCACGAGGCCATGCGCATTCATTCCCGGCCAGCCGTGCAGTAGCCGTCGCCAACTACCGGGCACTGCCGACGCGCCATATGTTGCACCTAGGAGACCGCCACCGATCGCCGCGACCGTATCGGTGTCGTATCCCGCTCGGACCGCCGCATCCAGGGCAAGTCGCAAATGGTCTGCCCGGAAAACACCGGCGCGCGGATCATCCCGTGGCACCGGCGTGGTCGCGATCGCAGACCACGCCGCCTGCAGCGCGGTAACGACCCAGCCATTGTTGGGGAATGACGACGGACGCGCGGCTTCAGCGTCGTCGAGACGCTTCGCCCAGAGCTTGCGACGGTCCGCTTCGAGGTGACGCAGCCCGATCCGCACATCGAGTTCGCCGGTCAGTACGGCGTTGCGGATTGCGCTGCACCACAACACGCAGGCATCGCCTGCGTCCGGACCGAAGTGGGTGAGCTCGCTGATCGCCCGGGCTGCGTCGACCATCGCATCCTCGTCGTCGAGATATGCGAGTGCGACAGGCGCTGTGCGCATCAACGCGCCATTGCCTCCGGTGCGGCCCTTACGCTGATGCAACTGTGCCGATTCAGCGCGGGCACCCGCCGCGGTGATCTCACCGCCGCGCGAGGCGGCCGTCAAGACAGAACGCGTCTGGATGCCAACGTCTTTCGCATCGCGCATCCACTCGTGCCACCGTCGGACGACCGCGTCCTGCGCGGCGGCGTGGCGGAGATCTGCGCCCGTCGCGGCAACCTCCGCGATCGCGATCGCCATCGATGTGTCGTCGGTCCACTCGCCTGGTTCCCACCCGCCACCGCCGACCATCGCCACTTCGGATTCGAACCCGCGAGGCGGGTGGAACTCGTAGGGTGCGCCCAACGCGTCGCCGGCCGCGGTCGCCAGCAGCACACCCTCTATCCGATCGTTGAAAGAACTCATATCCAGCCGCCTCCTCCCAATGCAAGTTTGCGCGAATATGCGCTAAATGTCAAGACGCGGTACGCTGTGGCCGCGACCATGAGCGAGCGACGGTATCGAGACACCAGCGGACGGACCCTCGAGGACTATCCGCGGCCCTCCGTCGCCGTGGACACGGCCGTGCTCACCCTCGACGACCATCTCGGGCTCGTGGTGCTCGAAGTGCGGCGCCCCCAGCACGAAACCGGGTGGGCGCTGCCCGGTACCTTCCTGCACGAAGGGGAGAGGCTCGCGGACGCGGTGGATCGGTCGCTACGGACGAAGGCCAACGTGCGGGGCCTGCGTCCGCGACAACTCCATGTCTTCGACGATCCCGCGAGAGATGACCGCGGGTGGGTCTTGTCCGTGGCTCACGTCCAGGTGGTTCGGCAAGAACAGTTGGCCGACCGTTTTGCTGAGACAACGAGGCTGGTGTCGATCGATTCGCCTGGGCGGCTGCCGTACGACCACGCGGACATCATCGAGCTCGCGGTCGACGATGTTCAGGCGCGCTATCGCGAAAAGCCCGATCCGGATGGACTTCTCGGCGATGAGTTCACTCTGCGGGAGTTGCGGATCGCACACGAAGCGATCGCCGGCCGCGCGCTGCAGCGCGACACGTTCCGGCGCGCAATGGAGCCACACCTCGTCGCGACCGGAACCACGACGACCGGTTTAAGGGGGCGGCCGGCGGAGCTCTTCCGCCGACTCGGAGCGGAAGCGCCGAGACGCCGCAGGGTCTGACGCGCGGAATCGAGCCGGGACTTTCAACGCAATGCCCGCACCCGCCCTGAATCGGCTGCGAAAGGATGATTCAGCGTGAGCTGATCTCCCATTCCCTCCGGATCTATGCGGCGTTGAGCGATCGGGCTTCAACTTCTTTGATCGCCCGTCGTAGTTGATCGGCTAGATACCACTCGTCTCCGCGATGGGCATCGCGTAGAGCCTTGTCGACAGCCGACTTCGCAGCCGTCAGGTGCCGTCGTCGTTCGTCGCCGGCGGTGGCAATGGCGTCAAGCGTGGCGGCCACGGCCTCTTCGCAAGCACCCGCGAATCCGGTGATATTCCTGGCCGACATGCTGGCCTCCTGGCGCTAGGCTTGACCAACCCTTCAGTCGCGAAGGCGTGGGCGGGGCCCACGCTCCGCATCTGGAAAGCCCTGTCGGACAGGGTTGTTCCCCATTTACCGGGTTGTAAACCAGAATGGCTCAGGAGCTTCTGGCGCTACGCGGACAGGGCCGATTGTCCTTCAGCGCCGAACCGTGCCCAGACAGTCACGCCGGCGACTCTGGGCCGGGCTGGCGTGTCGGTGAAACCGCATCGCCAGTACTCCGACGTCGCGCTAAGCTCTCCTTCATGGAGCTACTACGCAACGTAGTTGTACTGCTGCACATCGTCGGCTTCGCGATCACGTTCGGCGGGTGGGCGGCGGAGGCGTTGGCGCGACGCTTCCGCACGACGCGCGCCATGGACTACGGGCTGCTGCTTTCGCTGCTCACCGGACTCGCGCTGGCCGCGCCGTGGCCCGCCGGCATCGAACTCAACTATCCGAAGATCGGGGTCAAACTCGTCATCCTCGTGATCCTCGGCGGAGTCCTCGGCATGGGCAGCGCCCGTCAGAAGCGCACCGGCCACCCGATACCGCGCCCGATGTTCTGGTCGATCGGCGTCTTGTCGTTCGCCGCCGCCGCCATCGCCGTGCTGTGGTGATTCAACAGGAGCAGCAAACTGATGAATGCTTGAATCGCCATATGTACCTGGAATAATGGTGTAGTGACGCAAACTGCAATCGAACGTCTTCATATCGTCGAGGGAGTCGACTGGAAGGACGCGGTGATCACTCTGCTGGAGGATTCGCATCCGCACGGTCGACTTCCCCGAACGCCCGCAACCGCAGCCGGTGATCAGGGAAGCGACCAACGTGCCGAGTTACTTCTACGGCCCGATACCCGACAAGTGTTGGCTGCCAGAGCTTCCCGCCGATTGGCCCGGCGTACTGTGCCCCCGCTGCGACACCGCCATGCGTGAGGGCGGCTTCACGAGCCTGATCGACTACCTGTTCTCCCAGCATCCGCGGTGTCCCTACTGCGGCGCCCAGCGGACGCAGAGCGCGCAGTTCGGGCACGTTTTTCATCTGGACTTTCCGCCCTGGGACGACTACCGGGGCTGTGTCCGCCGTAACGACGACTGGACCTGCACCGAATGCGGCAGCCAGTGGTGACTCGGTCAAGGCGAGTCCGCCTGGCCGCCCGGATCTATCAGCGCTGCGAAATGCGCTGCGCCACCTCGCCGTAACGCTCGAACCGATCGGGGTCCGCCAGCGCGTTGTACAGTACGACGCGTGACGCCACCCCGCCGTACTTCGCGATGAGCGCGTCCGCCAACCCGTCCCACGTCGACTCCGTCGCGAACGTCGCGATGTGCTGATCGCTGATACACGCGGCCATGCCTGCGAAGTCACCGGCCTTCTGCTTCTCCCGGATGCGTGCCGTCGTGCCCTCGAATCCCGCCTCGTCCCAAATGAAGGCGTAGTTGGGCGTGCTGCCGTAGAAGCTCATGCTCGTGCGCACCAGCTCCCGCTCACGATGGCGCTCTTCGCCGGTGTCGCCGACGATCGTCATCACCGGCACGATCACGGCGATGTCATCGGTCGAGCGCCCCGACTTCGCCGCTCCTTCAGCCACGTTGGGCAGCACGTGCCGCTCGATGTATCCGGGTTCGCCGAGTGGATGCACATGGATCCCGTCGGCCACCTCGCCGGCCATCCGCAGCATCCACGGGTTCACCGCTGCCACGTCGACCTTCGGATCGGGCGCGTCGATCGGGCCCGCGCTCCACTGTGGCGTGATGAAGTCCAGGCTGTAGAAGTCGCCGCGGTGCTCCAGCTTGCCCGTCCGGAACGCATGGAAGCACGCCTTCACCGCCAGCACGTAATCCCGCAACCGCGGACCCGGGCGCTCGAACTCCATCCCGTAGCGGCGCACCACATGCGTGCGGACCTGAGTGCCCAAACCAAGGCGGAACCGTCCCGCCGTCGCCTCTTGCAACTCCCACGCCGTCGCCGCCGTCACGAACGGGCTGCGCGGAAACGCCACTGCCACGCCCGTCGACAACTCCAACCCCGGCGCCGCCTGCGCCGCTACCGCCGCATTCATGTACGGCGTGCGGCCGGTCTCGGTGAACAGCAAACCCGAGAAGCCGGCCGTCTGCGTCCGCCGAGCCAGCTCACCGATCTCCTGTAGCGGCTGCGGGGTGGTCATCACGTCGACGTGCACAGTCGCACCTTACGCGCGGCCTGCGATTTGCCACGCGCGCTTTGGCTAGCCTCCACTCACAACGGACAAGGCCGACGCGAACTTTCGAAACGTCCACCACTTCCGCGACGCCTTTCGTTACTTTGGCTAGACGCTGAGATCGTGAACCGATGTCGCCGGAAGGGATGGCCGTGACAGATCAGTTCTTGGAGCCCGCGCCGAGCAAGGCAGAACTCGCCATCTCCAAAGGCTGGGTCCAGGGCGTCGCCCTGGTGATGGTGTTCGGCTTCCTGATCATGGGCATGCTGGCCGCCCGGACCTACTCCGACTCGATGCCGCTGCCGCAGCGCGTCGTCGGACCCGACGGCCAGACGCTCTACACCGAGCAAGACATCACCGCCGGGCAGCAGATCTTCCTTCGCCGCGGGCTGCAGCAGTACGGGTCGGTGATGGGTCACGGCGGCTACCTCGGACCGGACTACACCGCCGAATACCTGCGGCTGTCCGCCGACCACGTCGGCCAGGAACTGCGCGACGCCGGAGCGCAGGACCCGACCGCCTCCGTCGTCGAGATGATGCGGACCAACCGCTACGACGAGGCAACCGGAACGCTGCAGTTCACCGCCGAGCAGGTGAGCGCCTTCGAGAAGATCCGCGATTACTACGCCGACTTCTTCGGCACCGATTCCACCGAGTACGGCCTCATCCCGCAGGTCATCACCGACCCGCAGGAAATCAAGGAGCTGACAGCGTTTTTCAGCTGGACCGCCTGGGCCAGTGCGGCCCAACGCGACGGCCACTCCTACTCGTACACCAACAACTGGCCACCCGAACAGCGCGTCAACAACACCCCGACAGCCGACATCCTGGTCTGGTCGGCGATGTCGCTGATCGCGCTGCTCGCCGGGCTCGGCGCGTTGTTCGCCCTCTACGGCCGGTGGAGCCGCAAAATCGGTTGGCATGCAACCGAAACCCCGTCGCTGAAGTTCCGCCAGCCCGGCGAGGTCGCGATCACCCCGTCCCAGAAGGCGACCGCGTGGTTCTTCCTCGTCGTCGTGGTGCTCTTCCTTGCCCAGGCGATACTGGGCGGCGCGATCGAGCATTACCGCGCCGAGCTGAGCAACTTCTTCGGTCTGGACCTGGCCCAGCTGCTGCCGTTCAACCTGGCGCGGACCTGGCACGTGCAGCTGTCGCTGCTGTGGACCGCGGCGTCGTTCCTCGCCGCGGGGATCTTCCTGGCGCCGATCATCTCCGGCCGCGAACCGCGCCGGCAGTCCTGGCTGACTTACGGCCTGCTCGGCGCGTTGTTCGTCGTCGTCGCCGGCACCCTGATCGGCACGGCGCTGAGCACCTTCGGCGTCGAGTGGGCGAAGGGCTCGATCTTCTTCGACCAGCAGTGGGAATACCTTGACCTGCCGCGCTTCTGGCAGGCGTTGCTGGTGATCGGGCTGTTCCTGTGGATGGCGATCATCTTCCGCGCGATCCGGTCTCGGCTGAAAACCGAGAGCAAGCTCAACATGCCGTGGCTGTTCTTCTACGCCGGGCTGGCCATCCCCGCGTTCTACGCCGTCGGCATGCTCGCCGGCACCGAAACCCACTTGACCGTCGCCGAATTCTGGCGGTTCTGGGTGGTGCACCTGTGGGTCGAGGACTTCCTCGAGCTGTTCACCACGGTCATGGTCGCCTACATCTTCGTGATGTTGGGCGTGGTGCGACGCAAGATCGCGATCCAGCTGATCTTCCTCGACATCATCCTGTACTCCATGGGCGGCGTGATCGGCACGATGCACCACCTGTACTTCTCCGGAACTCCTGTGGAGCACATGGCTCTTGGCGCGTTCTTCTCCGCGCTGGAGGTCATCCCGCTGACGTTCCTGACCGTCGAGGCGTGGACGTTCCTGCAGCTGGGTTCGCGGCAGCAGTCGCGCAGCAGCGCGCCGTTCCCACACCGATGGGCGGTGATGTTCCTGGTCGCCGTCGGCTTCTGGAACTTCGTCGGCGCAGGCATTTTCGGCTTCCTGATCAACCTGCCGATCGTGTCGTACTACCAGATCGGCACCGCGCTGACGGCCAACCACGCGCACGGCGCGATGATGGGCGTCTACGGCATGCTCGCCGTCGGTTTGGCGCTCTTCGCGCTTCGCTACATCATCCCGCCGCAACGCTGGCCGGAGAAGCTGGCGAAGCTGTCGTTCTGGTCGCTCAACATCGGGTTGGCGTGGATGGTGTTCGCCACGCTGCTGCCGCTCGGCGTGCTGCAGCTGTGGCACTCGGTCAACGACGGCTACTACGAGGCCCGCACCTTGAACTACATCACCCAGTCGGGCAACGTCGTGCTCGAGTGGCTGCGCATGCCCGGTGACTTCCTGTTCATCCTCGGCGGCGTCCTGCCGTTGGTCTGGATCGCCTGGCTCGGTGTGCGTTACGGCATCAAGGCGACCACACACACGCTGCCCGCCGAGACGTTGTTCGTCGAGGAGCACGCCCACGCCGAGGAGGACCGCACCGGTATGGCGGTACCGGGACGCAGTCGGTACGCGTCGGACCGGCGGGTGACGCCCGACGAAAGCGGTGAGGGCCCGTGATCGCCGGCATCGGGATCGCCGCCTGGCTGACGATCGGCTACGCGCTGGTGCTCGTCGCCATTGCCTACGGGATCGACACATTCGCCCGGCGCGCTGCAGCCAAAATCGAGGGGCACCGCACGGGCGCATTCGTCTACCACGAGGACCACGATGCTTGGCAATGCCCGGAGGATCAGTGGTTGTGGCCCACGTCCTTTGACCCCGACAACCGGGTCATGCGCTACCGGGGCACCCCGTCGATCTGCAACGCCTGCCCGGTCAAGCACACCTGCACCTCGTCGCATGACGGACGCGAGGTGAGCCGGGCGATCGACAGTTGGCCGGCATCGGAAGCGGCGCGGTTCCACCGCGGAATCGCCTGCGCCGTCACCGTCATCGCGGTCATCCTGCCCCTGGTGACCGCGATCGCGGCCGACACCGCGCCGGAGGCGCTGCTGCTGCTGGGAACCGCCGTCGTCGTCGGTGTGCTGTCGTTGCCGCTGTGGTCGCATCTGCGCCGCACCCCCGCGGTGCCGGACGGGGTCGTGTTCCAGTCGCTCGACGAGAACGTCGAGGAACGAGAGCGGTTGGCCAAAGCGGAGATCCGGCGTCGTAGCTCGTATGCGTCCGACCGGCGAGCCGAATCGCGGGAGGTGCTCTGATGGACGCGTGGTTGGTGGTCGTGGTGTTCTTCGCGATCGCGCTGCTGGCGGTCGCGGTCGCGTCGGTACGCGTGGTCAAGGAGTACGAGCGTGGGGTGGCGTTTCGCCTCGGCCGGCTGCGCGGACCGCTGGGGCCCGGCATCGTCGTCGTCCTGCCTGGCATCGACAAGCTCGTGCGAGTGGACCTGCGGACGGTGACCCTGACGATTCCGCCGCAGGAGGTCATCACCCGCGACAACGTGACCGCGCGCGTCAACGCCGTCGTGCTGTTTCGGGTGACCGATCCCACGAAATCGGTGATGGCCGTGGAGAACTTCGCGATCGCGACGTCGCAGATCGCGCAGACCACGCTGCGTTCGGTCGTGGGACGCGCGGACCTCGACACGCTGCTGGCGCACCGCGCCGATCTCAACGAGGATCTCGCGGCGTCGATCGCGAAGCAGACCGAACCGTGGGGAGTCGTCGTCGAGGTCGTCGAGATCAAGGACGTCGAGATCCCCGAGATGATGCAGCGGGCGATGGCCCGCGAGGCGGAGGCCGAACGGGAACGGCGCGCGAAGGTGATCAGCGCACGCGGCGAACTGCAGGCGTCGACCGAACTGCGCGACGCCGCGATCACCCTCAGCGAGAGCCCGGCGTCACTGCAATTGCGGTATCTGCAGACCCTGCTCGAACTCGGCGCCGACCAGAACTCCACCGTCGTCTTCCCGATCCCGATGGACATCGTGCGCCCGTTCCTCGAAGGTTCACGGTCCGACAAGGCCGTCGACACCGGCGGCCCCAGTGAGGCGGTTCCCCACATCAGGAGGGTGAAATCCGATGAGTAGCACCACACCTGACCCCGCGGCCGTCGGCGAGTCCGACGTTGCCCCGGACGACGGCCGTCCCGTCGTGCTCGAGCCGACGCCGCCCGGCCTGTGGCGGGCGCTGCTGGGAACGGCAGTCGCCGTGCTGGCACCGCTGTTCGGGTTCCTCGTCGGCGGGATATTCGGAGCCGGGACGACCGGCGACTCCGTCGATCCGATGTTTCTGTCGCTGTTCGCCGGCATCGTGATCGGCGGCCTCGGCGTGCTCGTGGCGCTCTCCGGGGGCGCGCGGCTGTGGCGGTACTTCCACCGCCAGGACGCACAGCAGTGAGTCTCGACGACGCCATTCGCCTTATTGGCCTCTGTGAATTCGACCTCGAGTTGCAGATCGTCGAGCGCGACGACAGCGATCTCGCCCACGCGGCACGCATCGCCCCGCTCACCGGTCAGCAACGGCTCGATCGTCGCGCCCGACTGGCGACATGTCGTTTCGGCCGTCGGGAACTGGGGGATACGTTGACCTACGCCGCGATGCGGTGTCCACCGAGATCTATGGTGTGACAGTTGAAATCGCGTCAGGTGTCGAGCATGGTGGCACCCTCGCGCCAGGCGGTGAGGACATCCTCGACGCGGTCGTACACCCGCGCCCTGGCGGTATCGCGGTCGACACCGGACATGAGCAGGTCGTCGTAATCGGTGTCGATATGGCGGATCGACGCGGCGACGGCGAGTAGGACTGCCTCTGAATTCAGCTGTCGCGCAGCGGCACTGCGCCCCACTCTGCCGCTTCCGCGGGCGGCGGCGTGCAATGCGATCGCCTCCGCACGGGCGGCAGGACATCCGGGAAACTGCGCACGGATCGCGGCGGCGAACTCGGCCTGGAAGCGCACGTCCTCATCGGCGCGACGAATCTTGTCGCGGTCGCGGCGCCTTGCCCGGATGTCTGCGTCCGACAGACATTCTTGCGCGGCCTGTTCGATAGCTGCCGGCTCGGCCAGAATGCCCTGTCGTTCGTAGCGATTGCGTCGCCTGGCCCAGCGCACCACCACGGCGGACAGCCGGCTAGCCTTCTTGGCGCGGCGGGTGAGCGCGGCGTCACCGGATGGTAGGAACTCGAGGTGGCCGAGGTCGGCGCAGTCGAGACACAGGGTGCCCACCGTGCTCTTGAGAAGGAGATCACCGGGGTCGTGGGCCTCGCCGCAGGCCGCACAGTCCCATGCGTTGTGCGGTGAGATCACGACGATGTCGCGGGGACGCGGCTGCTCGGGCACCGGCTGCACGTGGTTCGCCGTCGCCCAGTGCGTGCGGTAAGCCTGTTCGACGTCGGGATCGCCGTCGGCGGTGAAGATGAGGTCGCCATAGCTGGCTTCACGGCGTTCGAGTCCGCGCTCTTCGGCCCAGTGCCGCAGGGCTTCCGCGGCTTCGACGACCTTATCGCCGCCGACCTGCACGCGCATCTCCAACCGTGGCAAGCGGCCCTGATCCCACCGCTCGATGTTCGGTTGCGCGAGCCAGCCCAGGCCCACGAGAACGTCGATGGTTCGGACCGCTCCTCGTTCGTCCAGCAGCGCCTCGGCAACCCGCTCGACACGCGTCTTCACGTTCGCCATGAGTCGACCATACTTCCGGGGGCGACACGATCGATCGGGAGTGTGGTATCAGAGTGGTATCATCGCGCGAATGGGCATGACACTACGGACCAGCGAGAAGCAGACGGAAGCGCTGCGCCGGCAGGCCGAGGCCGAGGGGCGTTCGATGCAGGCGGTGGCGCTTTCGGCCATCGACGAGTACATCGAGCGTCGCTCTCATCAGAACGACGTAAAAGCCGTGTTGGACAAGGTGATCGAACGTGAGCAAGGTTTGCTGCGGCGCCTCGCCGACACATGACCGTCTATCTGGACCTCGACGACCTGCAGTTGATCGCTGAGCGGGCTGTTCCGGGCGAGGTCATCGTCAGGGATTACGGCCTGCTGGAATCGGCGGCGGCACGTCCGAGGACCATCGTCGGCGGGGCCGAGGCGTATCCCGACATCCACACGAAGGCGGCCGCGATGCTGCATTCGCTTTGCCGCAACCATGCGCTCGTCGACGGCAATAAGCGCTTGGCGTGGACGGCGTGTCAGGTGTTTCTCGGTCTCAACGATGAGTGGGTGACAGCTGATGAGGATGCGCGCTTCGACTTCATGATCGCCATCGCGTCAGGTGTGATCGACGATGTGCATGAGATCGCTACCCAATTGCGGACATGGTGCGCCTGAACTTGAATCAGCGATCCGCCAGCCACGCGAAGAACTCTTCGGCGGTGAACACCGGCTTGCCGAACAGATCCGCGGTGTTTTGCCGCATCCTGGCGAAACCGGGCAGACTGGAGCGCGTGGCGGAATTGGTGATCGCGGCGAACCCGCAGCCGGATTCGCGGCTGCGGTACCTCCTGCGACTTCCCCAACCGGGCGGGGATCTGGTGTTCCGGACGTCGGGGACCTGGCCTCGCGTCAAGGCGCTGTACTGCCACCCGATGAGCCTCGACGAATGGCCCGCCGACGCCGAGGTCATCGAACGGCTTCCACTCCGATCATGCCGGCGCCGAGGCGCGGCCATCGACGTGATCCTCCAGCGGGGGAGGGAGAACCGCTCCCAGCTGGTCTTCACCACTGCCCGGGGCCGCGAGGTGGTGTTCTGGCAGTCGCCGCGCACCCGTAAACAAGCACGCCCCAACGTGCGGACGCCGACCGCGCGTGCACAAGGCATCGAAGAGTTGCAGGTGCTGGTGGACTCGCATGAGCGGTACGCCTACACGTTCAGCTCGCAGCAGGTCGACATCGTGAAGCGGGCGCTGCCGTGCGGTGACTACGGGATCACCGTCGACGGGTCGCTGGTCGCCAGCGTGGAACGAAAATCACTGCCCGATCTTGTGTCCGGTCTGACCAACGGCAAGCTTCGATTTCAGGTTGCCCATCTTTCGGCGCTTCCGCGCGCGGCGGTTGTGGTGGAAGACCGCTACTCGCAGCTGTTTCGGCACAATTTCGTCCGCCCCGCCGTGGTCGCCGATGCCCTCGCGGAGCTGCAGATTCGATGGCCCGGAGTGCCGATCGTCTTCTGTGAGACACGTCAGCTCGCCGAGGAATGGACGTACCGCTTTCTTGCGGCTGCACACACCTGGGCCAGCACCGAAGAGGCTGCGCTGCAGCGCATTTCCAGAACGCAGATCGACATCGCGACACCCGCAGCCGCGGGCCCGGATGGGGGACCCACCACCGCCGAAGTCCGCGCATGGGCACGCGGTGCGGGCCTGCCGGTACCCGACCGCGGTCGGCTGCGCCCCGAAATCTGGCAGGCGTGGCGTGAAGCGCACGACCCGGTGAGTGACCCTTCGGTCACACAACCGCCACCGCTTCGCGCTCCATGACCTCCGTCGCGGCGCGCTCGCCGGAACGCACGGCGCCGTCGATGAACCCATACATCACCGCCGAGGTCTCCGTGCCGGCCCAGTGGATGCGCCCGCAGGGCTCGCGCAGCGCGGGGCCGAACTCCGTGAGCACACCCGGTGGGGCGTGGGCGATCATCCCGCCGCCGGAGTACCGTTCGACGGTCCAGTTCTGCTCGACGTAGTCCACCGGGGAAAGTGCTTTGTCGCCAAATCTTTCCGCGACAGCGGCCAGCACCGCGCTCTTACGCTCGTCGTCGTCGAGGCCGGTCAACCGACGCGCCTTCGGTCCTTCGGTGATGACGGTGAGCATCCCGGGAGTCCCGGTGTCCGTGCACGAGTCGATCGTCAGGTTCGCAGGTGATCCCGGCCCGAACGACTGTCCTGACAGACCATCGGCCCGCCAGAAGGGCTCGTCGAACACCAGGGCGATCTTGTAGACCGCCCCACTGGGCATCCGCTGATGCAGAAACGAGCGATCCGCGGGAAGCATTGGCTCATAGAGGATCTGGCTTGCTATAGAGATCGGCACCGCGACGATCGCTCGGCGCGCGGTGACCACCATGTCCTCGGAGCGCACGATCACCGCGTCGGCATTCTGCTCGACGCTGCGCACCGGCTGCGACAGGTGGATGACGTCGCCGAGTTCGGCCGTGACCGCACGGTGAATGGCGCCCATGCCGCCGACGGGGCGCTCGTCCTCGGCAGCGTCCTTGACCCCCAGTACGAAGCTCGGGCCGCCCGCCGCCGCCATCTGATACAGCACGAACAGCAGTGAGATCTCTGACGGCGCAGACGTATACAGCCCCGCAACGGCGCTTTCCAACAGTTCGCGAGCGGGCTTGGACAACGTATTCCTGTCCAGCCACGCCGCCCAACTGATCTGGTCCCACTTCTGCGCCTTGCGCGCGGTCCACGGTGCTTCGATCGGGATGCCCTTGCACATCTGCGTCAGCTCGAGGAAGACCGCGCCGATGTTGGCGACCGCCCACGGGCTCATCGACAACGGGATCGTCCCGGTGTAGCGGTACTTCTTGCCGTCGACGTACATCATCGCGTCGCCGTCGGTGTACTGCTTGTAGCTCGGGACCCCGAATTCCTTCATGAGCGCGTAGATCGCGTCCTGTCCGGGGCCGATCCACGCACCGCCGCGGTCGATCCACGCTCCGTCGTCGCGCACCTCGGTGAAGGTGCGGCCACCGACGCGGTCGCGGGCTTCCAGCAGCGCCACCGAGTGGCCCGCCTGCTTCAAGCGCAGCGCCGCGGTCAGGCCGGCGAATCCGGCACCCACGACGCAATAGTCCACGTCCAACATGAGCAGCCCCTTCGATCGATTTGCGCGGGGCCGGGCGGCCGGGTGCAAGCCTCGGCGCGCCCTCAGGTGGACGCGAAGGCACTTAGACTCAACGCCGGATTGTCACGGGTGTCAATAATCCGTTGCCTCGGCAAAGGCCTGGTGGATCGCACATCACGCAGGCCGCGTAGCCTACGCGGTCCATCAGTCGGCGACGCAGCGGAATCCGATGTGCGTGGTGGCGCTGTCTTGCGATTGAGACGACCGGGCGGCCGGACGGTAGCGATGGCAGTACTCGGGTGCGCACAGGTGTGAGCCGCCCTTGAGTGTCTGGAATTTCGACGGGTCACCGGTCGGCGGCGCGCAACAGCCCTTCTGGGCGTCGGGGCGATGGCGCGGCCCGTACGGCGTCGTCGTCCATTCCCAGACGTTGCCGATCATGTCGACCAGGCCGAGTGCGTTGGGCGGGAAGGTGCCCACCGGCGAGGTGCCGACCCAGCCCAGCGCTCCCTGGTTGCGGTACGGGAAGCGGCCCTGCCATGTGTTCGCCATCAGGCGTCCGTCGGGCTGCGGGTCGTCGCCCCAGGCGTATCGGGAACGGGATCCGGCTCGCGCCGCGTACTCCCACTGAGCTTCGGTCGGCAGGCGGCGGCCCGCCCAGGCGGCGTAGGCGGCCGCGTCCGGATAGGCGACCTGCACGACGGGGTGGTCGAGTCGGTCGTCGATCGAGGATCCTGGCCCGAACGGGTGTCGCCAGCTGGCGCCCGGCACCCAGGTCCACCACTGCCGCCAGTCGCGAAGGTCGACCGGTCCGCGGGTCGGGCGGAACACGAGTGCGCCGGGAACGAGGTCCTCGGGCGACGCGCCCGGGTAGGCGGCGGGGTCGAGCTCCTGCTCGGCAAGCGTGATGTACCCGGTGTCGGCGACGAACTCGGCGAACCGGGCGTTGGTGACCGGGTGGCGCTCGATCGAGAACGATTCCACGGCCACATCGTGGACGGGCGCCTCCTCGGGATAGAAGTCGACCGACCCCATCCGGAAGGTGCCTGCGGGCAACTCGATCAGCTCGGTCAGCATCACATCAGGCTAGGCGCTGCGACGGATCCCGCGACGCGAACCGTCGTATGGCCGCGGTGAGCCGATGGCCGACGATGTGGGCCTTTGTGCAGCGGCATCGACACGCCTGGCGAGCTTCTCTAGACTGGCGGCAACGCCGACGCACTGCGTCGTCTCCGTCGATTTCGGCCGGTGGTCCGCAATCACGCCGGGTTCACACACGAGCCCGCCCCACCACCCGAACGCCTACAGGACACCTATTGGCAATCACCGATGTCGGTGCGTATACCCATTTGACCAAGGCGGACATCGAGGCCCTCGGTGCCGAGCTGGACGCTATCCGCCGTGAGGTCGAAGACTCGCTCGGGGAACGCGACGCGGCCTACATCCGCCGGACCATCAAGTTCCAGCGAGCGCTCGAAGTGCTCGCGCGGCTGCTCATCGGCACCAGCCGGTCCCGTACCGGGTGGCTACTGGGCACGGCCGCGTTGGCGTTCGCCAAGAGCGTCGAGAACATGGAGATCGGCCACAACGTCAGCCATGGCCAATGGGATTGGCTGAACGATCCTGAAATCCATTCCAGTACATGGGAATGGGACATGGTCGCTGTCTCGTCGCAATGGCGGTACTCGCACAATTACCGCCACCATGTGTTCAGCAACGTCGTGGGCGTGGACGACGACCTCGGGTTCGGCATCATGCGGATCACCCGGGACATTCCGTGGAGTCCCGTTCATCTACTGCAGCCGCTGCGAAACCTGTTGTTGGCGAGCATTTTCGAGTGGGGAATCGCCCTGCACGGCGTTCACTCCGAACGCGACCGCGCCCAGGGGGACACCGAGCGCGTGACGCTGGAGAGAAGGAAGCTGGCTCGCAAGATCGCCCGCCAGGCCGTCAAGGATTACGTGGTCTTCCCGGCGCTGAACGGACGGCGCTGGCGTCGTGCCCTGGCCGCGAACGCGGTCGCCAACCTCCTCCGCAATCTGTGGGCGTATGTGGTGATCTTCTGCGGTCACTTTCCCGATGGGGCCGAGAAGTTCACCGCCGACGCCGTCGACGAGGAGAGCCGCGCACACTGGTACCTGCGTCAGATGCTGGGCGCCGCCAACTTCAAAGCCGGTCCCCTGCTGGCATTCTCGAGTGGCAACCTGTGCTATCAGATCGAGCACCACCTGTTCCCCGACCTTCCGAGCAACCGCCTTGCGCAGATCGCGGTGCGGGTCCGAGGCCTGTGTGACGAGTACGGCCTGCCCTACACGTCCGGATCGCTTGTGCGTCAATACCTTTTGACCCTACGGACCATCCACAAGCTGGCCCTGCCCGACCGGTTCCTCACGGCGACGAGCGATGACGCTCCCGAAACGGCGTCGGAACGAAAATTCGGCTGGCCGGCGTAGTGGTGGTGAACATCGGGCAGCTTGCTCAGCAAGCGGAGGTATTCAGGTCGAAAGGATCTTGAGGTGACTAGCCTCAGCGCTTCCTGAGATCGCCCACCGCATCGGCGGAAGCCGATTTGGCGGCGGCCTTGGCCTGCTTGTCCGCCCGTTTCTCCTTCAGAGACTTGCCGGACTTTTGGACATCGACTGCCGAGGAGACTTGGTCTCCGGCCCGAATTGCGCCGCGGCGATATCAGCTCACAAGCGTCAACGCGTGCGCACGCCGCAACTTGCCTGACGGTGTCTTCGGGATCATGCCCGGCGCGAGCACCACGACGTTGCGGGGTCGCACGTCGACCTCGGCGAAGACCTCATGCGTGACCTGCCGTTCCACGCGGCGTACCTCGCTTGGATTCTCGAAGTTCTTGCATTCGACGGCCACCGCGAATGTCTCCCGCGACAGCCCGGCATCCAACCGCACCGCTACTGCGCAGCCGGGCCGCACCCCGTCGACGCGACCGGCGGCACGTTCGATGTCGGTCGGGTAGATGTTGCGACCGGCCATGATGATGACGTCCTTGACGCGTCCGCACACCACGATCTCGCCGTCCTCGGTGAGGTAGCCGAGGTCCCCGGTGTCGTACCAGCCGCGCTGGTCCTGCGCCGGGATGAACCCCGCCGCTGTGGTATAGCCCCTGGTCACCGGGTCGCCACGCACCTCCAGGACGCCAACACCGCGCGGGGGCAGGTCCGCGCCGTCCTCGTCGATGACCCGTACTTCCAGACCGTCCAAGGGCTTGCCGAGCCTGACCAGCCGCCGGGTGTGGCCCTTGGCCGTGGGGACCGCGCGGTGCAGCACGGCCAGCAGATCGGCGTCGACCTCGTCGACCGCCATCCCGCGGCCGCACTCGGAAAACGACACGGCCACCGTCGTTTCCGCCATTCCCTATGCCGGCACGATCGCCTCAGGTCGCAAACCGAACGGCTTGCCCGCCTCGCAGAGATCGTCGACGTCCTGCGGACCCACCTGTTCGGCGCCCGACAACGCCCAGCGCAGCGACGACAGGTCATACTCGCCTGGCGTGGCCTGCCGCCGGAGCCGCTTGGCGAACAGCGTGTAGGCGAAGTTGGGGGCGGCCGTCATGGTGCCCTTGTACTTGTGAATCAGCTTGGCCCACAACAGCGTATCGTTCAGGAAGTCGATCGGTGTGATCTTGACCAGCTCGGCGCCGAAGTACATCGGAACGGTCAAATAGCCCGTCATCCCCATATCGTGGAAGCAAGGCAGCCAACTGATGATCACGTCGTTGTCGATGTCGAAATCGCAGCCGACCGTCATGGCCTCCGCATTGGCGACGATGTTGGCGTGAGTGATCTGAACAGCTTTCGGCGAACCCGTGGACCCCGACGTCAGTTGCATCAAAGCGACGTCGTCGTCGGTCGTCTCCACCGGGTCGATGGAAGCGCCTGCCAGCAGCGACTCGATGGTCAGCACCGTCATGCCCAACCCGTCCAGCACTGGTGCGGCAGCCATGAACGGGTCGCTGATGACGACGGCTTTCGCGGCGATCATGTTGATCACTGCGGTGGTTTCCTCGGCCCAGCGCAGCAAATCGGTGCGGGGTGTGGGTTGGTGCAGCATGGTCAGGCTGGCGCCGCGCATCCAGATGCCTTGCGCGGTCGGCGCGATCTCGACCGGGGCGCCGGCCAGCACGGCGACCGCGTCGCCGTGTCCGATACCCGCCGCGGCCAGCCCGCCCGAAATCCGGCTGGCCCGTTCGTTGACTTCGGCCCAGGTGTGCCGTACGGGGACGACCGGCTCGCCGGTGACCATCCCTCTGGTGCTCCACCGGGCGTTCCGGTACATCGTCTCGGTGAATTGACTCACTAGATCCTTCAGCTCCCGGCGTGACGACGCCGTATGTAGGTGTTGCGTGGCCCGGCAGCGCTGCCGGGCGATTTCCTCTACCTAGGTGATCCGTCGCTTCGGTCGGAGCGAGGTGCGGAGCTTGTCAGGCATCCCGACTGTACTCACCTCGGGGGCGCTGGTGGTGGCAGCGCGCCGGGTCACGGCTGAGGATGTGGCTGGGCCACTGGCGGCGGGATGTCAGATCGCTGCCGTGACATTTACCGCGAGACTGGGATATCAACCCCGGAGAACCGTACAGCCTCCGGCTCGGTGGTCAGCAAACACTTCGCAGCGAAGGTCGACGCGGCTGAACGACTGTCGGGCCGAATTTCGCCGAGGTTTCACACTCGGGAGCGACGTGAGGTGTACGGCCAGGGAGTGTTCCGTTCCGGTATGGATTGTGCGCGGGACTGCTTGAGCTGCATGCGCAGGTGCTGACGCAGGTCGTGCAGGTCCGGATCAGTCCAGCGGTTGCGGGCCTCGGTCGGGTCCTCGGTCAGGTCGTACAGCTCCCACTGGTCGTCGAGCGGTGACGTCCGATAGGCCTCACCGCCCATGCCGTTCGCCGCGAGATGACGCACCCCTGGCTCTGTCCACGTCGCCGGATCGTCGAAGGTCCGCACCAGCTTCCACAGATGGCCCTGACCGCCGGCCTGGTCGACGCGTACGACCAGACCCTCGAAGTTCGATGCGACGTGCGCCGGCACCCTGATCCGCAGCGGCGCAGGCGGCTTCGCCGACAACTTCAGCTTGCGAGCCAGACCCGACGCGCCGGTGTCACCTTCGAGCACGTTGTCGCGCGTCATCACGTACACCGCGCGCGATTCGTCCACCGGACCGCCGTCGACCACCGGCATCAGATCGCGGCCGGGCAGGTCGTGCACCTCGGAGAAGGTTTCGGCCAGCGTCGCCGCCGCGGCCTCGACGTCGACACCGGCGGCGCCCAGCAACGTCGGGACGATGTCCACGTGCGACGTCGGCGCCGTCACCGTCCGCGGTTCAGTCGCGTGGGCACCGATCCGCGCCACCACGAACGGCACCCGCGTCGCCTCGTCGTACAGGTTGAACCACTTCTGGTGCAGGCCGCCGTGCGCGCCGAGCAGATCGCCGTGATCCGAGGTGCGGACCAGCACTGCGTTCTCCGAGCTGCCCTCGGTGACCGCGCGTCGCACCCGGTCGATCGGGCCGTCGACCTCGGCGTGCAGCCGGTAGTACAGGTCTCGGTACCGCTGGGCCTGGCGGGTGTAGGTGCGGTCGATGGCCGGCGCCGGCCCGTAACCCGAGTAGTAGGCCTCCCGAAACGCGATCTGTGCGGCGGGCTTGGTCGACAGGTCCTCGTCGGCGGTCGGCGCCGGAGGGATCGGTGGCGGATCGAGATGCGACGGGCGCACCGGGCTGCGCCGCTGCCACGCCGGGAACAGCACGATGTCGTGTGGGTTGACGAAACTGGCCACCAGCAGGAACGGCCGCATGGCGTCGACGTCTCCCGCACGGCGCCGGTCATAGCGGTCCTTGAGCCATGCCACCACGCGGTCGGCGATCAGCGGATCCCGCCGGATCCCGGCGTTGGCCAGCGGCGCACCGTGGGGTTCGGGACCGACCCATCCCGAAAAGCCGTACGGCGCAAGCGGATCTGCGTCGAGGTAGCGTTGCACCGCCTTCGGGTCGACGACGCCGTCGTCGTCGTTGGTGGCCAGCGGGTGACCGGTGGCCGGGTCGGTCAGGTCGGCGTGCGAGATGTGCCACTTGCCGTCGTAATGCGTGTCGTAGCCTGCCGCGCGGAACCAGTTGCCGAGCGTGGGCACCTCGTTCGGGCGCAGCCATCGCATGCGGGAGTCGTCGTAGACCTTGCCGATGCCGTCGGTCTGGGTGACGCCGTGTAGATCGGGGTACTGGCCGGTGAAGATCGTCGGACGGCTGGGCACACAGGCCAACGATCCGGTGTAGTGCCGTTGGAAGCTCACGCCGTGCTCGTCGAACCAGGCGCGCCCGGTGAGCGTGTCTCGGCGCCAGGCGAGGACGTCGGGCGCCTCGTAGGGCGGCACGGCGCGCTCCTCGTCGGTCATCACGATGATGATGTCGGGTCGATCTGTCATGAGCTGTTCTCCAATCGCCTCGCCAGCGCGGCGAGCATGGTGTCGGATCCGCGGGCCAACGCCCGGCAGGCCAACCGTTCGACGAGTTGCTGCGTTCTGCCGCGGCCCTTCCGCACAGTGCTGGTGATCGTCACCACCGTCTCGCCACCGCCGGTCGGTTCGAGCTTCCAGCGGTTGCCGACCTTGCCCACGAACTTGGGCAGGCCCTCGATCTCGTAGGCGAGGACGAACTGCGGGTCGCACTCCGTGACGTTTTCGACCAGGGTGTTGCGCCCCATCTGCACGCGCCGGGCGGTTCCGACCATCGCGCCGTCCTGTCCCCGCGTCAGGATGCTGGAGTGGTCGACGTCAAGCCACGACGCGATGCCGCCGAAATCGGCGAGGACTTCCCAGATCTGCGTCGGACTGGCGGCGATGACGCGACTGCGGTCGACTTCGGCCACGGCCCCACCGTACGTGAAACTGACGACGCCGTCAGGCGAACCTGTATGTGCTGAGTTGTCCCTTCACCCCAAACGTGCGACGAGCGCGTCGGTCACCTCCGATGTCGACGCCCGCCCACCCAGGTCCCCGGTCCGGGTCTCGGGGGCCGCCAACGTCGACTCGACGGCGGCCATCACCTCAGCGGCGGCCGCCGCGTGTCCGAGGTGCTCGAGCATCAGGGCCGCCGACCACACCGCGCCGATCGGGTTGGCGATGCCCTCCCCGGCGATGTCGGGTGCCGAGCCGTGCACGGGCTCGAACATCGACGGGTACTGCTTGGTGGGGTCCAGATTGGCCGACGGGGCTATCCCGATCGAACCCGCCACCGCGGCCGCGAGGTCACTGAGGATGTCGCCGAACAGGTTTGAGCCGACGACGACGTCGAACCGCCGCGGCTGCAACACGAATTTGGCGGCCAGCGCGTCGATGTGCTCGCTGTCGAACCGCACGTCCGGGTAGCGCGACGCGCGCTCCGCGACCACCTCGTCCCAGAACGGCAGCGTGTGCACGATGCCGTTCGACTTGGTCGCCGATGTCACGTAACCGCGTCGGGTGCGCGCGAGCTCGAACGCGAAGTCCGCGATGCGGCCGACCCCGCTTCGCGTGAAAACCGATTCCTGCAGTGCCATTTCGTCGGGGAAGCCGCGGTTCAGCCGCCCGCCGATCTCGCTGTACTCGCCTTCGACGTTCTCGCGGACCACGACGAAGTCGACGTCATCGGCCGTCCGAAGCGGGCTTTCGACGCCGTCGAACACCCGGATCGGTCGCATGTTCACGTACTGGCGGAAGGCGCGGCGGATCGGGATGAGCAGCCCCCACAGCGACACGTGGTCGGGGACGCCCGGCCACCCGACCGCGCCCAGGAGGATGGCGTCGAACCCGCGCAGTGTGTCGATTCCGTCGGCGGGCATCATCGCGCCCTCCTCCGCGTAGCGCTGACACGACCAGTCGAACTCGGTGTAGGACAACGCTATTCCGTGCTTGTGCCCCACGGCGTCCAGCACCGCGCGCGCCGACACGATCACCTCGGTGCCGATCCCGTCACCGGGAATGACGGCGATTGATCGGGTTGCCGGCTCGGCCGACGGTGCGGTCATGTACCCAACCCCAGGAGGCTGATCATCAGCGGTAACAAGATGATGATCAGGATCGCGCCCGCGATGTCGAACGCGACGCCGGAGCGGATCATCTTCGTGATCGGGACGACGCCCGAGCCGTAGACGATCGCGTTCTGCGGGGTGGACACCGGCAGCATGAAGCCGAACGACGCCGCGAACGTCGCCGCCAGTGCGGGCACGAACGGGTTCACGCCTGCGGCCACGGCAACGGGGATGACGATCGGCACGACCACGGCAGCGGACGCGGTGTTGCTGGTGGTTTCGGAGACGATGATCGCGAGCAGCACCGCGAAGACGGTGATCGCGACGCTGCTCGACAGGCCGAGTGCGTCGTTGACGGAGGTGCCGATGGTCTCGGCCAGCCCGGTTGACGAGATCAGCGAGCCGAAGATGATGCCGGTGCCGAACAAGATGATTGTGCCCCAGTCGATTTCGGCAGCGTCCTTCCAGCGCAAGGTGAATTCCCTGCTGCGCCAGTCCGTCGGCAGCAGGAACAGCAGCGACGCGCCGAACACCGCGACCACTCCCTCGTCGAGGCGATCGCTGACGAATTCGTACGTGTTCGACTCGGTGCCGGTGATCAACGCGACCACGCCGGGAAGGACCCACAGCGTCACCGTGATGCCGAAGGCGATCAGGGTGTTCTTCTCCGCCCGCGACAGCGACCCCAACTTCTCGCGCTCGCCGGCGACGTACTCGGCCACGCCGTCGATGCGTTTGATCTCGGGCTTGTTGAGCCGCAGCAGGATCAGCGTCAGCAGAAGGAACATCACGAAGCAGATGGGGATGGCCATGACCATCCACTGGCCGAAGCTGATCCGCTCACCGGTGGCCTCTTCGATCAGTCCGCGCCCGATCAGGTTCGGCGGGCTGCCGACGGGGGTGAGCAGGCCACCGACGCTGGCGCCGTAGGCCAGCATCAGCATGAGGGCGGTGCCCACCCGCAGCCGGTGCGGGTCGAAGTCGACCCGCAGCCGGTGCGGGTCGAAGTCGGGTTCGACGTCGCCGCGCTGCTGCAGCAGTTTGGCGACGACGGACAGGATGCCGATCGCGGTGGGCAGCAGCATCGCCACTGTCGCGGTGTTGGAGACGAATGCGGACAGCAGGCATGTGATCGCGCCGAACGCGATGATGACCCCGGTGGTGGAGCGACCGGCCCGCGGCAGGGCCAGGATGCGGAATGCGAAGCGCCGCGCGACACCGTGTTTGAGCATCGCCTGGGCGAGGATGAACGCCCCGATGAACGTGAAGATGGTCGACGATCCGAAGGGGCCGAGGACATCGTCGACCGGTGCGACCCCGAGGAACACCGCGACCGCGACGCCGAGCAGGCCGCCGATCGGGATCGGCACCGCCTCGCTGATCCACAGCGCGATCACGCCGAGCAGGACCGCGCCGAGCACCTGTTGTTCGCGCGGGATGTCGATCGGCAGGACGAGGAAGACGACGGTCAGCAACGGGGCGAGGAACAGGCCGATCGTGCGGCGCCCCTTCTCGAACCGTTCCTCCTGCGGGGAGAGCTTCTGCTCGCCGAGACTTCGGTAGGTCGCGCTTCCGAGTAGTGCCTTGTCGACGTCCGTCGGCGTGACCTGGTTCTCCGTGCTCATTGCCGGCTCCGTCCACCCGGTGGTGTGTGCTACGCCACAATCGCCGGAAGGGAGTGCCCTGTGTGCAGGTGACGCTAAACATCGCGAGCGCGTCCTGCCCCTCGCCGAACGTGGGTTACCCGCACGCATCAGAGCGCGAAAACGTGCGGGTAACCCACGTTCGCGGCAGAAGGAAAGGGGGTCAGGCGTTGCGCAGCCGCCGCGCCAGACCCGACGCTCGGACCGCCCGGCGTTGCACGGCGGCCCGCACCGAGGCCTGCGGACCGACGACCCGGATCCTCTTCTTGGCCCTGGTGACCGCGGTGTAGAACAGCTCGCGGGAGAGCAGCCGCGAATCCTGCGGGGGCAACAGCACGGTGACCTCGTCGGCCTGGCTGCCCTGCGATTTGTGGATCGTCATTGCATGCATCGTGTCGACCTCGGCGAGCCGGCTGGTCGCGAACTCCAGCCGCTCGGTGCCCGCGATGACCGCGCGCAGCACACCGTCGCGGAGCACCGTGACACCGGTGTCGCCGTTGTAGAGGTTGAGCCCGTAGTCGTTCGCGCTCACCAGCACCGGTCGTCCGGCGTACCACGTCGACCAGATCGGCTCGCCCGTCAACTCCGACAGCCAGCGCTCCACCTGGTAGTTCCAGTACCGCACGCCGAACGGGCCGCGCCGATGCGCACACAGCAGCCGGTGTTCGGTCAAGATGCTCAACGCCGCATCGGCGTCACCGAGAATCGCCGCGGTGCGCAAGGCAATAGCGTTGGGCATCAACACCTTACGAAGCTGGTCGGATGGTTGCTCGGTGTCGACCCACTCGATGTGCTCTCCGCCGGAGCGCAGCACGTCGATGACGGTGTCCTCGTCGCCGGCGCGGATCGCGGTGGCCAGCCGCCCAATCGACTCGCCGAACCGGTGCGACGTCTTCAACTCCGCGATCCGGCCCTCCCCGAGGCCGTCGACCAGATCGGCGAGCACCGCACCCGCCTCCACGGACGCCAACTGGTCCGGGTCGCCGACCAGGATGAGCCGGGCGTCCGGCCGCACCGCCTCCAGCAGTCGCGCCATCATCGTCAGCGACACCATCGACGTCTCGTCGACGACGATCACGTCATGCGGCAACCTGTTGGCGCGGTTGTGCCGGAACCGCGCCGAGGTGTCCGGGCGACTACCGAGCAGGCGGTGCAACGTGGTCGCGTGCAGTCCTGACAGCGCTTCGCGGTCGACCGCGTCGAGCTTGTCGACCTCCAGTTGCACGGCCTCCTGCAGCCGCGCCGCTGCCTTGCCGGTCGGCGCCGCCAACGCGATCCGCGGTCGCGTCCCGCTCGCGAGAAGCGCGAGCAGGCGCGCGACCGTCGTCGTCTTACCCGTGCCCGGGCCGCCGGTGAGCACCGTCAAGCCCTGCGAGAGCGCCAGCTCCGCCGCGGCGCGTTGCTCCTCGAAGCCCGCTGGAAACAACCTCTCGAGATCGGGCACCGCCTGGGCTGGCCGCTCGGCGATCATCGAGGAGATGTCGTCGCAGACCTGTTGTTCCTCCAGCCAGTACCGATCGAGGTACAGCAGGTCCCCGTCGACATGCAGCACCGGTGGTTGGCCGGTCAACGGGTGTGCGGCGATGGCGGCGAGCCAGTCGTCGACGGCAGGCCACGGCAGCCCGTCGAAACTCACCTGCTGTTCGACTGTCCGCAGGTCCAGGCATACCGAACCGTTGCGCAGGGCCCGCACCACGAGCGCGATCGCGAGCGACACTCGCTCGTCGGGCGCTTCGACCAGATCGCAGAGTCGTTGCGCGACATGCACATCCGACGGGTCGAGGACTTCGGCGTCGGTGAAGGTGCGCAGCAGTCCGGTGGCGCTGATCGCTCGCCGCCACTCCACACCGGTCACGCTGCGGCCCTGCCCGCGTCGAGCAGATCCGACAGGGCGGTGATCAACGCCGCCGGCGGTTGCCAGCTGAACACACCGGCGGGATGGCCGTCTACGGTCGGGGTGTCCGGCCCGCACATCCCGCGCAGGAACAGATACAGCACGCCGCCCAGGTGGTGTTCGGGCGTGTATCCGGCCAACCGCCACCGCAGAAATCGATGCAGCACAACGGTGTACAGCAGCGCCTGCAGCGGGTAGTCGGAGTGCAGCATGGCCTCGGCCAGCCGCGGCCGCGAGTAGTCGGCTGCGGTGAGGACTCGATCGGGGTCGCCGAGCCAGTTGGTCTTGTAGTCGACCACGAGGTAGCGACCGTCGATCCGCAGGACCGCGTCCACCGAGCCCGACATATATCCCTTCAGCGGCTGCGGTCCCAGTCCCGCTCCGGTCAACCGCTCCGCGTAAGACACGAGTGGGTCGTCCGTGGACAGATGGGCACGCAGCAGCTCACCGACGTGGGCGAGCCGGATGTCGGGGGTGGACACGCGCAGATCGCCACCCGCCAAGGGAAATTCGAAGTCCATCTCCCGCATCCGGTCGCCCAGCCCGATCTGCCGAAGCGTTGCGCCGCCTGCCAGCGGTCCGAGCGGAGTGTCGTGCATCGGCACCATCGCCGCCGCCAGCTCGCCGGCGTCGACGTCGACCGGCCACCACACGGAATGCTCGCGGATGCGATCCTCCAGCTCCGCGGCGAGGTCGGCGGCGAACGGATCCGCCGTTTCGAGGACGGCGTGCACCAGCGAACCGAACTTCGCGCCGGTCGGCAGCTCGGCCATCGGCGACGGTACGTCGGCGCCGGCGGCCGCAGCGGTCAACGGGATTTCGGCGACCTCGTCGTCGAGCTCGACGACTTCGGGTTCACTGCTGACGGGTGTTGCCTCGACCGCGCGGATCAGGCCGCTGTAGGACGTCCGGCGCCATGCCGTGTCGATGGGACGGTGGAAGTGGCGGGCCTCGACTTCGATGGGGCTCGGTGGCTCGTGACGTGAAGGCCTCGGACGCGGCACCGACTCCTCGATCGTCGGACCGCCGACGGCTTCCCACTCTTTGAAGCGTGCCAGCGCGGCGTCGTCGGAAACCTTGCCGGGGACAATGACATCGGGCACCATCTGCTCACCTGGCCGTCGGCCGCGCAGCAGGCGGGACAGCCCGCCGTTCGGTTCGTCGCGGGAGGGCGCCCACCAGACGACCAATTGCGACTGCGCCCGTGTCATCGCGACGTACATCAGGCGGCTGTCATCGCTGGCGTCCTCCTCGCGGCCCACCTTCGAGACCGCGTGGAAGTCCGGGCTGTCGTTGCCGCCGATGTGCAGGCACCGCGTATCGCCTTCGTGGTAGAGCACCAGCTCCGGTTCGAACACGTGACGGTTGAACGCGAACGGCAGGTAGACGACCGGGAACTGCAGTCCCTTGGCGACGAACACGGTCATCACCTGAACGGCCGCGGCGTCGTTGTCGAGGCGACGGAACCGCTCCGCGGCGCCGCTGCGCTCGTCGCGCTGGGCCCGCAACCAGTCCCGCAGCGCGGGCAGTGTGAAGTGCTCGCGGTGGGCGGCCTCCTGCAGCAGCTGGGTCATGTGGGCCAGGTCGGTCATCTGCCGCTCACCGTTGCGCCACGACAGCACCCGGTCGCCCATGCCGGCGAGTTGCGCGGCCTCGAAGATCGCCGCCACCCCGCGCTCGCGGGCGTGACCGGCCCACTCCCGCAACGTCTCCGCGATGCGGTCGGTCAGCCGGTCGCCGCCCGCGACGAGCGATTCGGCGGTCTCCCCGAAGAACATGGTCGCGGACGCCGCGCGCACGACGCCGGGCCGGTGCGGTTGGTCGAACGCCTCGAGCAATGCCAACCAATCGTCGGCGGCGTCGGAGGCGAAGATGTCGGAGTCGCCGGTGTACACCGCGGGGATGCCGGCGTCGCACAGGGCGCGGTAGCAGACCCGGGCATCTTTGTGCTTCTCGACGATGACCGCGATGTCGCCGGCGCCGAGGAGGCGACCGTCGAACGTCGCACCCGCGTCGATCAGCGCACCGATGTCGGCTGCCAGATCCTTGGGGATGTGGTCGCGGAGCTGATCGATCGGCAAGACACTGATCCCGCTGCGGCCCAAAGTGTTTCGACGCACGACCCGCAGCCGGAATGGCTCGGTGCACGGTGCGCCGGCCAGCCGCGAACCTGTGTGCTTGGCAGCGACGTCGTGCACGACGATCTTCTCGTGGCCCAACTGCGCGCCGCGCAGCACCGCCTGCAGCCGGGTCACCAGCGCCTCGTCGCTGCGCCAGTTGGTGGCCAACGTCTTCTGGATGTCGGCCTTCGACGCCGCGCTCAGGTAGGTGACGATGTCGCCACCACGGAACGCGTAGATCGCCTGCTTGGGGTCGCCGATCAGGATCAGCGTCGACCGGTTGGTGAAAGCGCGGTCTATCACCCGCCACTGCACGGGATCGGTGTCCTGGAACTCGTCGACCATCACGATCGGCCAGCGCTGGTGCATGCGCAGCTGCGCGGCCGAGCCGTCGGCCTCCAGCGCATCGGCCAGGCGGCTGAGCAGGTCGTCGTAACCGAGAATTCCCTTACGCCGCTTGCGAACCTCCAGCTCGGCGAGAACGTCTGTGGCGAAGCGGACGCAGACCTCGGCGCGGGAGTCCGGTTCTGGGTTCTCGGGCCGCAGCTCGGTCGCGGGGTGCTCGACGACCTCCTTGGCGAGCCGCAGCGCATCGCGATAGGTCAGCAGCGGATTGTCGCGCTCGCGGCCGAAGTGGTGCAGGTACAGGTCGTCGACGATCTCGGTGACCAGCTCCTCGAGGCTCTCGACCAGCGTGACTCCGGAGTCGCTGTTACCCGCCACGCCCAGCGATTTGAGCACCAGCTGACAGAACTGGTGGGTGGTGGCGATCGTCGCGGCGTCGAACGCGGCCAGCGCGTCGCGCAGATGGGTTTCGCGTTCGGCCAGTTGGTCCGGGGTCCCGTCGAGCAGGTACCCGATGATCTCGTTGGCGTCGACCCTCGCCGGATCGGCGAAAGCCTGTACGGCGTCCACGATCTGGCGCCTCACCCGGTCGCGGAGTTCCTGCGTCGCCGCACGGCTGAAGGTGATCAACAGCATCTGGTCGAGCGTCGCGACACCCTCGGCGAGATAGCGGGTGACCAGCCCGGCCAACGCGAACGTCTTACCGGTGCCTGCGCTGGCTTCCAGCAGGGTGGTCGAGCGTTCGGCGGGCAGATCACCGAGGAGATCGAAGGGTTCCATCACGTCTCCAGCGCCCGCAGCATCGGCAGCCACAGCCGACCGGCGTACGTGTCGAGACCGCGTTCGACGAGGTGCTTCAACCAGGTCGGCTTGCCGAACGCCAGTCTGTATGCGGGCTCATCTTCTTCGCCGGGATAGCTGCCGGAGCGCCACTTGTAGCCGGCTCGCTGCTCGGGGTCCCCGTGACCGTGCACGGCTTCGGCCCACGCGTACGACGTCTTGACCGGCAGCGGTAGCGGTTCGCGGCGGCCCTCGTCGTACATCGCCACCAGGTCGGCCAGCAACTCACGCGCCGGCCCCGGGGGTCGGCCGATGGATTCGACTCGCGGATTGGCGCCACGGCGGGCTCGTCCGATGCTGATCGCCTTCCACTCCCGGCCGGGATCGTGAGCCAGCAACGCCAACAACAGGATCCACGGCTGCAACAGGTGCCGGCCGTCGAGCTTGGAATAGGTGACCGAGACCAGCCGTTCGCCGTAGACGGGTGTCACGGTGCCGGACACGCGGCGGCCCCCACCGATCTCGACGTCGATGTCGACCGCGGACGGATCGGCACCCCGGTACGGCCGTGCGGCATCGGAGATGAGCGAGGCCTGCTCACAGATTTCCTTCGCGCGACGCCATCCGAGATGGCCGGGAGGTAGCGTGCCGCGGCGCCACTCGGCTTGGCGTGCCTGGTCGGGATCCATGCCGCTCAACATGTCTCGCAGTACACGATCGCCGACCGTCCACTCCTCGAGTGCATCGATGTCGACGGGCATCGCGTCCTCGACCCCGTCGACCTCCCACGGCAACGTGTAGTCCAGCGCGCGGAAGAACCCCTTCACGGGATCGCGGAAGAAGGCGACCAGGTCGGCCAGCACGACGTCGTCGGCCGCGGGTGCGGGCAGGGGTCCCGAAACGAATCGCGGCCGTTGCGCGCGTTCGGCCGCGCGGGTGAGTGCCGCGCGTTTGACCGTGGAGTCGAACGTGAACGGCACATCCGGTATCAGTTCGCCGGGAATGACGTTGCGGGTGTCGAACGGCTGCAGGGGATGTCGCACCACGATCGTGTCGCGGACCGGCTGTCCGGTGGTGCGGTCGAGCGTGTCGAGCAGTTCGGCGAGCGGAACGGCCGGCGGGCGTTCCTGACCGGAGTACTCGTTGGCGCCGGTGTAGGTGATCACCAGCGTCTCGGTGGCCGCGCCGATGGCGTCGAGCAGCAATTGCCGGTCCTCGGAACGGATGTCGCGTTCCCCTGTCATCGGCTCGCGGCCGAGCGCGTCGTCGCCGTCGACCACACCCAACCGGGGGAAGACCCCGTCGTCGAGACCGACCAGGCACACGACCCGGTGGGGCACCGACCGCATCGGCACCATCGTGCACACCGTCAGGGTGCCGGTGCGGAAATTGGCGCGGGTCGGCCTGCCCGCGAGGTGGCGGTCGAGCAGCGCGCGAATATCGCTCAGCCGCATCATCGTGTGGGCCCGGGGGCCCGCGGTGGCGAGCACATCGGCGAACTCGCGCTCGAGTTGCGCTGTCTGCCAGGCATCGTCGTCGTTCACCCGGGCCAACAAGCCGATGCTGTCGGTCAGCGCCTGCAGCCACTGCGCGAGTGGTCGGGTCCCGGCGAGGGACTGGACCGCACGGCCCAGCCGATCGATGTACTCGGCGAGTTGGCCGGCCAGGTCGACCCGGTTGCTGCTCACGTCGTCCAGCGGCAGCGTGGCGTCGAGCCAGGCGTGGGAGTCGTCGGACATGGCCACCCCGGCCAGCACGCGGTCGATGCCGAACCGCCATGTGTTCTGGACGAAGTCGACGCCGTACGGTCTGCGGTGCTCGACGTCGAAGCCCCAGCGGATGTTGGCCTGCCGCACCCAACGGGTGATGTCTTCGAGGTTGTCGTCGGTGAAGCCGAAGCGCGCGCGCACGGGGGCGGCCTGCGCGAGGTTGAGCACCTCACTCGAGGTGGCCCGCCCGCCGGCCAACGCCAGCAGCTGGGAGGCGACCCCGAGCAGCGGATTGGTCTGGACGAGTGACCGGTCGGCGAGCCGGACCCGCAACTGGTGCGCCGGGTGCACCCCGGTGATCATGTCTCCCAGCCCGAAACCGGCCACGATCAGCGGTGCGTGGGTCTCGATGTCCGGGCACATGACGAGGATGTCGCGGGGTTCGAGTGTGCGGTCGTCGGCGAGCAGTCCGAGCAGAACTTCGCGGAGCACGTCGATCTGGCGGGCCGGCCCGTGGCAGCTGTGCACCTGCACCGAACGGTCGGTGGCGGAGTGCGCGCGGCCTTCTCGCCGGATCGTGTTGCCGGCGATGTCGGACTGCAGCCACCCGAGAAGGGTGTCCGGGTGCTCGCGGCCGCCGAGGTACTCGTCGGTGTGCGCATCGTCGGGCAGCGCACGCTGCAGTTCGCGAAGGTCGCGGCCGAGGGTGGCCAGCAGGGGATGGCCGACTCGGCGGTGGCTGGTGTCTTCGCGGCGGGGAATCTGGCCGTGCGTTTGTTTGAGTTGCTGCCACAGATCGTCGCTGGGATGGGGCAGCCACAGGTGCAGGTCATGGTGGGTGGACAGCGCGTCGAGCAGCTCGATCTCGGTGCTGGGCAACCGGGTGTGCCCGAACAGCGACAGCCGTGCGGGCAGGTCGGTCGGGGATTCCCTCAGCCGCACAACGGTTTTCGCGTGCCGGATGTGCGGTGTGTCGGCGTCGATGCGCTCGATGAGTGCGCGCCACAGCGGCGGCTGCCAGGCGAGGTCGGACGGGATGTCACCGTCGGCGCCGTTCTCCCAGTCGACCAGCAGCTGCGGGCGCTGGCGGGCGTAGGAGGCGAACAGCCCCGCGAGCCTGCGGGCGACCGCGTAACGCCGGCCCTGCCGCAGCTCTCTCTCCTCGCCGGTTTCGAAGTGGCCGAGGTGAGTGGCCAGCGGTGTGCACCAGTCCTCGACGCAGGCGGCGTCGATGACCTCCATCAGCGGCCACACCATCGTCTCGGGCGACCACGGGTCCTCCCGCTCGGTGCCGGTCAGCTCGGCGATCAACGAGCGGGGATTGCGAAACGCGATACCGGCGCAGACGCCGTCGGTGCCCACGCCACGCCCGAGCACGTGGCTCAGCCGCTGACTGAGCCAGCGCTCGACACCCTTGGCCGGAACGATGACCAATTCCTCGGCGAACGGGTCAGGTAAGGGATCGGAAAGCAGGGCGCCGAGCCCGTCGGCGAGAAGATCGGTGCGTTCCGCCCGATGGATGTGAAGCGCCATCGCAGCCCACGATAGGAGGTCGGTCCGACACCGTCCCCCGTTTGCCGTGGCGGTCGACGTTTGTCGACGATCGGGTGAGGGAAGCCCCTCGCTGATGCCGCGGCCGGCAACGCCGCCACTGTGGGTCTGAAGGAAGGAGCATGACGTGACCGAAACGACGTCACCGCGCCTGGGCCCGAAATTTCAGGAGGCGCTGGCGTTCGCCGCCGAACTGCACCGCACCCAGACCCGCAAGGCCAGCGAGGTGCCCTACGTCGGTCATCTGCTGTCGGTCGCGGGACTCGTGATCGAAGCCGACGGCACCGAGACCGAGGCGATCGCCGCGCTGCTGCACGACGCCGCCGAGGACCAGGGCGGAGACGTGACGCTCGCAAAGATCGAGGAGCGCTTCGGACCCGAAGTCGCCGCCATCGTCGAGGAGTGCAGCGACACGGTCGTCACCCCCAAACCGCCGTGGCGCGAGCGGAAGCAGCGCTACATCGAACACCTGAACACCGCCTCCGACAGCGCGATTCGCGTGTCGATGGCCGACAAACTGGACAACGCCAGGGCGATCCTGCGCGACTTGCGCCGCTTCGGGCCCAAGGTGTGGCAGCGCTTCAACACCGACGACCCACACGAGCATCTGTGGTACTACCGCTCGCTGCTCGAGGTGTACCGGCGCCGCAGCGACAGCTGGGTGGTCGACGAACTGTCCCGCGTCATCGAGACGTTGGCCGAGGAGATCGGACCACCGGTCGCCGCTACCGTCTGAGGTATGGACACGCGCGACACCGTGTGGACCTCGGCCGCAGAGGTGGCACGGCGACTCGACGCGGGTGAACCGCTGACGCTGCTGGACGTGCGTTGGCAGCTCGCCGAGCCCGACGGACGTGCCGCCTACGAACGGGGACACCTGCCCGGAGCGGTGTACGTGTCGCTCGAGGACGAACTGAGCGATCACACCGTGCACGGTCGCGGACGGCACCCATTGCCGTCCGGACCCGCGCTTCAAGCCGCCGCCCGCCGGTGGGGCCTGCGGGACGGGGTGCCGGTCGTGGTCTACGACGATTGGAACCGCGCCGGGTCCTCGCGCGCCTGGTGGGTGCTGACGGCGGCCGGGATCGACGACGTCCGCATCCTCGACGGCGGGCTCGCGGCGTGGACGGCGGCCGGCGGCCAGCTGGAGTCCGGGGCCGTCGAACCGGCGCCCGGTGACGTGACCGTCGCCCACGACGATCTCTACGCCGGGGCACGCCGGACCGTCACCGCCGACGCGCTGCTCGAACCGGGCGGAGTCCTGCTCGACGCGCGGGCACCCGAACGGTTTCGCGGTGAGATCGAACCGGTCGACCCGGTCGCCGGGCACATCCCCGGTGCGGTCAACATCCCGAGCACCCGCCTGCTGGCCGACGACGGCACGCTGCTGGCCGACGACGAGCTGGCCCGGGTCTTCGAAGATGTGGCCGACGACGAGGTGGCGGTCTACTGCGGCTCGGGTGTGACGGCGGCGGTGACGATCGCGGGCCTCGCGGCGGTCGGAGTGGACGCCGCGCTGTTTCCCGGTTCATGGTCGCAGTGGAGTTCGGACCCGTCACGCCCCGTGGCGCGCATGGACCCGATCAGCCCGGCACATGAACCGGGGGATACGTCCTAAGCTGCAGGAGGCGGATAGGAGCACCAAATGGACGTTCTACGCACGCCCGACGACCGCTTCGAAAAACTCGCGGGCTACCCGTTCGCGCCGCACTACGTCGACGTCACCGCGTCCGACACCGAGCCGCTGCGCATGCACTACGTCGACGAAGGCCCACGCGACGGCCCGCCGGTCGTCCTGCTGCACGGCGAACCGACGTGGAGTTACCTGTACCGCACCATGATTCCGCCACTGGCCGCCGGAGGCTGCCGCGTTCTGGCACCCGACCTGATCGGGTTCGGACGCTCCGACAAACCCAGTCGCACAGACGATTACACCTACCTGCGTCACGTCGAATGGGTGACGTCGTGGTTCTCGGCGCTCGACCTGCGCGACACCACGATCTTCGTGCAGGACTGGGGCTCGTTGATCGGGCTACGCATCGCCGCCGAGCAGGGCGAGCGCATCGCGCGCATCGTCGTCGCCAACGGTTTCCTGCCGGCCGGGCAGACCCCGGCCAACCTGCCGTTCCGCCTCTGGCGCGCCTTCGCGCGTCACTCGCCGGTCTTTCCGGCCGGACGCATCGTCGCGTTCGGTACGGTCACCGACGTGCCTGCGCGCATCCGGTTCGGATACGATGCGCCGTTCCCCGACAAGCGATTTCAGGCCGGCGCCCGCGCATTTCCCGCACTGGTGCCAACCGAGCCGGACGATCCCGCGCTACCGGCCAACCGTGCGGCGTGGGAAGCGTTGGGGCGCTGGGAGAAACCGTTCCTGTGCATCTTCGGGGCCAAGGACCCCATCCTCGGCCGCGCTGATCGCCCCTTGATCGAGCACGTTCCCGGCGCGGCCGATCAACCACATGCACGCATCAACGGCAGCCACTTCGTGCAGGAGGACTGCGGCCCGGAGTTGGCCGAGCGAATCCTGGGCTGGCGCACCTAACCCCGGGTGACGGTGTTCCTCGAGGTGGCGTCCACCTCGGGAGCGCCGGAGTGGTAGACCACCTGGTTGTCGAACCCGGAGGCGCCGATACGGTCGACGCTGTCGACGGTCACCTGGTTCTCGACGCCCGACACCGTCACGCGCACGCAGTGACCGAGCAGGGTCACCGTGTTGTTGACACCGCTGACGCTGATGTCGCTGCCGTTGCATTCGATGGTCTTGTCCTCGTCGACCCCGGACACGCTGTACTGCCCGCCGGCCGGCGCGACGGCGACCTTCGGCGGCTCGTCGGCCCGCGTGGGCAATACGGACGGCGCCTCGCGCGAGGGTCCGATCGTGACGTTGCCGGAGCGGGGCTCGTCTCCAGGCGCGTTGGCAATCTCGGGGCGACCCGTGATCTCCTCCGGCGCCGACGACAGCGTCCACACGAACACACCGATGCCGACGACGATGGCCACCATGACGACCCCGACCAGTCCGAAGATCAACCCGAACGGCGCGCCGCTCTTCGTCGGCCCCGGCGGGAAGGAGACGCCGAACGGCGGCGCGGTGTAGGGCGACTGGTGCGGCGGACCGTACACCGGCGGGGGCAGGGCCGATGTCTGGTAGTCGTTGGCAGCCCGCTGCGACGTGCCCAGTTCGACGGCACCGTTGTGGGCCTGCTCCAGCTGCCGAATGCGCGCTTCCGGGTCGTCGTCGGGTTTCATGCGCAGATGGTGCCACAAGACGGTTACCGCGGCGCCGAAGTTGGTACTCCCATCCTGTGGTGGCGCCAGGGTTCATTGCCGTCGGCAGCGGTCCTGCCGGGCTGAGTGCTGCCGAGACGTTTCGAAGCAAGCACCCGGATATCCCGGTGCGCATTCTGACCACCGATCCGGCGCTGCCGTACGCCAAGCCGCCGCTGAGCAAGGACTTCCTGTGTGGCCGCGACACCACGCTCGCCCTGCACAGCGAGCGCTGGTTCGAACGCAACGCCGTCGATCTGATCCGCGGCATCACCGTCGACTCGATCGACCTGGACCGTCATGAGGTCGTGACGGCGGGCGGCCAGCGCTATCCCTACTGGCATCTCGTGCTGGCGTCCGGCTCCGTCGCGGTGCGACCGCCCATTCCCGGTATCGAGTCCGCGTTGACGCTTCGGTCGTTCGCCGACGCGGTCGCGCTGAAGATGGCCGCCCGTTACTCCGACTGCGCCGTGGTGATCGGCGGCGGACTGATCGGCTGCGAGGCCGCGTCCTGCCTGGCCGAGCGTGGGGTCGCGACGATGGTCGTCGCTGGCGAACATGTCCCGCTACAGCGACGGTTCGGCCTCGAGGCCGGTGAACGTGTCGCGAAACTACTGTCGGACAACGGAGTCCGGTTCGCCGGCGAGACGACCGTCGCCGCGATCGAAAGCAACCGCGTGGTGTTGGACAGCGGTGAGGCCGTCGACGCCGACCTCGTCGTGTGCGCGACCGGCGTACGCCCCGACATCCGCCTCGCCGAAGCCGCCGGACTGCAGACCCGCGACGGGCGCATCGTCGTCGACTCGCACATGCACACGTCGGCGCGCAACGTGTACGCCGCGGGCGATGCGGCGCTGGCGCACAACGTCACCGCCGGCCGTCCCGTCCCGGCCGAACACTGGCGCGACGCCGCGCATCAGGGCCACGTCGCCGGCCTGACCGCCGCCGGTTTCCCCGCGGCGTGGGACACCGTGCCCGGATTCTCCTGCACCATCGGCACTTCCGTGCTCAAGTACCGCGGCTGGGGTGTCGACTTCGACGGGGTGCCGGTAGAGGCCCGGTTCGTCGATCACCACACCGGGTTCACGGTCTGGTACGAGGCGGGCGGCGACGTCGTCGGCGTGCTGACACTCAACGCCGACGACGACCACCGCCGCGCCGGGGAGATACTCCGCGCGCACTGACTCACAAGCCGCACCCGGCCCCGGACATTCACGGCTCCAACATGTCAGCTGCCCTGTCGCTGGTAGGGCGGAGAGCCGAGACCCAGATCGATCGCCGCCAGACTCGCCTGCGTGCGGTTGTTGACGCCCAGCTTGGTGTAGACGTGCTCGACGTGGTTGCGTGCCGTCTTCTCGGCGATGAACAGCTCGGCGGCGATTTCGCGATTCGACCGGCCCTGTGCGACCAGTCGCAGCACCTCGAGCTCGCGGGCGGTGAGCCCCGCCGATCCGGGCGGTCGGCGCGATACCCGATGCCCGGCCGCCGCCAGCACCGCCTCCACCGCCTGGGAATCAAGACGTGCTGCGCGCGCCTCGTCGCGTAGCTGACGGGCGGCATCGCCAGGATCGACAGCGGGCCGTTGTGGGCGCGGCTCGAGAAGCTGTTGATATGCCACAGCCGCGGCGAGTAATCGATCCGGCACACTCAACTCGCCGCCTGCGAGGCCACCCGGGAAGCCGGACCCATCGATGCGTTCCTCATGCTTGGTCGCGACGGAAACCACCGACTCCAGGCCGCCGACCCGGCTCAATATGCGTCCGGTCAAGTACGGATACATCTGCAGCCGCTCCTGCTCGGCCGTGGTCAGCGCTCCCTTCTTCTCCCAGATCTGGTTGGACACGCCCATCCTGCCGAGGCCGTGCACCAGGCCTGCCCGGTAGAGGCGGCTGACGTCGGCTTTCGGCATCGCCAGGTGGCGTGCCGCGGCGGCCGCCAGATCCGCGACGCCACGCGAGTAGCCGGGCGAGCACGGACACTTGAGGTCGACGAAATCGGCCATGGCCCTCAACAATTCGTCGAGTTCCTCGCCCTGCAGGATACGGTTGCGGTCCGGTGCTTGTGCCAACGCCGCGGACCAGACGTCCATCTCGAGGAGCCCGTCGACGATCGAGGCGGCGTCGCGTTCGAAGACGTCGGTTACGGCAGGACTGAACTGCGTGCCACGCCGGGAACGGACCACCTCGAGGGCCTGACCGAGCCCACCCGTCCGCAAATGGACCTCGACGACATCGGCAAGGCGCACGATGTGAATCTCAGCCGGAATCTCATCCGCCGCAGCACCCTTGGGCATACCGCGGCCGTCCCAGCGCTCGAAGATATACGCGAGCGCCTCACCGACCTGCCGGTCGAGCCCCATTCGATCGGACAGCACCCCGGCAGAGCTGCAATGCGATTGGATCAGTCTGGCGACCCGATCGCGTGCAGTGAGAGTGAAGGCGGCCGCACGAATGACGCGCTCCCAACCCGGCAACCCCCGCCCGACGTGGTCAAGCATCAGACGCAGGAAGGGCAGCCCTGTCATGTCCACCGCGTAGGTGTCGGCTCGAAAGGCGATGTCGTCTCCGAAGAGTTCCGAAAGCTCGTGTGAGTCCGCGTGACAACCGATCCATCCCACCAAGTTCGAGTAGTACACGATCGCCCGTTGGCCGGCGTCGAAACCCATCCGTTCGGCGATGCGCGTAGCGATCAGTGACGACCGGAGCATGTGTTCCATCGGCTGCCCGAGGCCCAGGTCGATCGCCAGGGAGATCGCGGCCAGCAACTCGGCTCTACGCAGGCCTTTCCCCGGGTCACGCGGCATCGGGACGGGGTGCACGCCCTCATTCTGCACCTGACATCGACGCCATCTGTGCGAACCACGCGACAGGCCGCGAGCCTGACTGAGCCGATCGAAAGTTGAGGCGATTGCCCCATGTGTGGCCGGTGGCCGCAACCCAATATCGGTGGATGGCAAACCCGTACGCGGCGGCGCCGAGAACCGATCGAGCGGGCTTCACCACTGAGGAGAGAACGATCATGACCGAACTGACTGCATCGACGACCGAGCAGCTCGGAGAGCCCCCTTCGCCGGCATCGCCGGGCGGCGTGCGGGTCGACGCACGCAACGTGAGCCGTCACGTCGGCGCGCGGCAGATTCTGCAGGAGCTGTCGTTGTCGATCGAACCGGGCGAGTTGGTCGCCATTGCCGGCGGCAGTGGAGCCGGCAAGAGCACCTTGCTGGAAATTCTCGCGGGTGTGCAACCACCGTCTGCGGGGCTGGTCCGGCACGACGGCGTCGTCCGCGGTGGCCGTGCCGCGACTGGTTCCCGAATCGGGTACGTGCCCCAGGACGACATCATTCATCTCGAGATGCCCCTGCGCCGCACGCTTCGCTACGCCGCGCGGCTACGGTTGCCCGCCGGCACGTCGACGACCGAGGCGGACCGGATGGTCGAGGACACCATGCGTGACCTCGATCTGTCTGACCGCGCCGAGGTGCCGGTCCGTTCGCTGTCCGGCGGCCAGCGCAAGCGGGCCAGTATCGCCGTCGAGTTACTGACACGGCCTCGTCTCCTCCTCCTCGACGAACCCACTTCCGGGCTCGATCCGTCGACCGCGGCCGATGTGATGCGTCTGCTGCGTCGGCTCAGTCAGCGCGGGGTGACGGTCGTCCTCACGACGCATGAGCCCGCCGGCATCGACGGATGCGACCGGGTGGTCTTCCTGGCTCGCGACGGCCACCTGGCTTTCACCGGCAGCCCGGCCGAGGCACGGCGCTACTTCGGCGTCGCAGATCTTGCCAAGGTGTACGAACGGCTGGCTGGTGAGCACACGCCCGAGATCTGGGCTCGGCGGTTCGCCGACAGCTCCCCGACGTCGGAAGCCCGGCTCGGCCCGGCGCCCGCGCGTGTCCCGGTCAGCGACTCAGAAGTGAAGCACACCAGCAGGTTTCGGCAATGGCGGGTCCTCACACGCCGCAATGTCGATGTCCTGTTCCGGAACCGGTTGACCGTGGCGGTCCTCCTCGGCTCGCCCCTGCTGGTCACGGCGATGATGGCGACGTTGTTCACACGCGGGGCGTTCGATCCCGGTGGTTCAGCCGATGTCGGTCCGGCCCAGATCGTCTTCTGGATCGCATTCGACGGCTTCTTCTTCGGCCTCACCTACGGCCTCCTGCAGATAGTCGGGGAGATGGCGGTCTTCAGGCGTGAACGCCTTGCCGGGCTCAGCGTGGGAGCCTACGTGGCCTCCAAGGTCACCGCGCTGCTGCCGGTGCTGGCAGGTGTGAGCGCGGTGCTGCTCGGCGCCCTACGGGTGCTCGGCCGGCTCCCCGCCCTCGGATGGCATTCCTATGCCATGCTTTTCGTGACGATCGTCATCGAAGCCACCTCCGCACTGGCCCTCGGGTTGCTCGCCTCGGCCGCGGTCTCCAACGCCGCACAGGCCGCTCTGGCCCTGCCGATGCTCTGTTTCCCTCAGGTCCTGTTCGGTGGTGCGATAGTTCCGGTTGACCAGATGGCCCTTCCCGGACGCCTGATGAGTCTCGGCCTGTCCAACCGTCACGCGTTCGACGCGTTGGGACGCTACCTGGATCTCGATCGGTACACGTCTTCGGTGCCGGCGATGTCCGTCTACGGCGACACCTTCACCGGAGGCACCGGCGGCAGTCTCACCGCTCTCGCCTCGTTCGCGATTGCTCTCGTCATCGCGACGGCGTGGGTGCTGGACCGACGGTCCCGCCCCGGCGCGTCCCGGCGCTGATGCCACATATGGCCGGGCCCGCGAGAAGTCCCGCGGGTCCGGCCAATGCATGCCCGGGTCGGCAGACATGGTCCCGCTCTTGAGGCGAATGCCCCATGTGCCGCAGTGCTTTTCGGGTCACAATCAGCGGATGACTAATACCGACATCGATTCCACCAGCGCCTCGGCTGTGGCACGAGACCCGTGGGCACAGGTTCTCACCGAGGGCCACGCGCCTTTGGTGAAGGCCCGACGAGTGTTTCGTCATCTGCCGTCGGCGCCGCGATGCAAATTGTGCAACAACCCATTCGGCGGGCCGATCGGGCGTCTCTTCGCAGTCGGCGGGTTCAGCCCGTCAAGAAAGAATCCGAACCTGTGCCGTCGTTGTTGCGATTCCCTGCCCGCAGGAGGAGCGGAGGTGGATGTCGCGGTGCTGTTCGCCGACGTCAGGAACTCCACGACGCTGGGCCGGCGTCATGCGGCCACCGACTTCGCCGCGGTGCTGAACCGGTTCTACTCGAGCGCCACACAGACCCTGCTTCGGCACGACGCGGTGATCGACAAGCTCATCGGCGACGAGGTCATGGCGTTCTTCGTCCAGGGCATCAGCGGCCCGAAGTACCGGCGCCGCGCCGTTCTTGCGGGGATGGAGCTGCTGAACGCGGTCGGATACGGCAGCGACGAGGGACCTTGGCTCGAGGTGGGCGTGGCGGTCAATGCGGGCGTCGCCTTCGTGGGCAATGTCGGGGGAGCGGTCGTCGATTTCACGGTCCTCGGAGATCCGGTCAATGTCGCGGCGCGGATGCAACAACATGCCTCCGGCGGTGAGCTGCTCGTCGCTTCAGGGGTGACCGATGACCTGCTCGCAGGGGCACCGCGACGCACATTGGACATACGGGGACATGACCGCCCCGTCGACGCCGCCGTCCTCCCTGCATTCGGTACGGCCTAGCCGAGGCTGAATTCGGTTGCCAGCCCGTCGATCCCGGCGCGGATCGCCTGAATCGCCGACTCGCGGGCCTTCAACTTGGTCGCCACGTGCGCACCGGTGTGCAGCGTCGTCGCGAACTCGGTTGCCAGTTCCTGTGCCCGTGGGAGCACCCGATCGGCCTCGACGATCTCGTCGAACCATCCGCCGTTTACGGCCTCCTCGCCGGCGAAGGTCGTCGCCAACGCCGCACCGCGGTGGAACACCGCGGGGGTCAACCGGAACCGCATGATCTCCAGCGCGGCGATCGGGATCGTCATGCCGATCGCCACCTCGATCGCCTGGCATCGGGTCTTCGGCTGACCGACCCGGTGGTCGCCCGACAACAGCAGGAACGACCCCATCGCGATCGCCGGCCCCGTCGCCGCCATGACGACCGGCGCGGGGAAGGTCAGACACCGCACCGCGAGCTCGAAACCGCCGGCCAGCATCGCGTGCGCGGCCTGCGCGTCGCCGGACTGGAACACACTGAGATCGAAACCGCCGCTGAACACGCGGCCGTTGCCGGCGAGTACGACCGCTTTGGCGGAGTCCTTCTCGGCTCGATCGAGCGCCTCGTTGATCGCGGTTTGCATGGCCGGGCCGAGGACGTTGACCTTGCCGTCGTCCAGCCGGATCGTCGCGACTGAGTCCTTCAGTTCGTAGCCAACCAGGCTGGTCATCGGTTTCTCCTTTGAATGCGCCGAGTAGTCGTATCGATGTTACGAACACCGCTACCGCTACAGACCGCCTGTCCGGCGGGTATGCGAAAGGTCAGCCGCCACGCCGGACAATCGATCAGAAGGCCCGCCGCCGATGATCTTGACCGGCGGAATTCGTCACGACCGGCTCGTCGGGCTCAACTCCGCGGTATTGCTGACCAGCTCGCCGAGCGAGGCGGCGAAGCCCACGTCGGCCATCGCTCGATCGGGCGTCGCACCCCGCAGGTGGACCAGCCGCTCACCGCGCGCCGCCCAGTCGAGGTCCGACCACGTCACGCGCACCGGTAAGCGCTTCCAATATCGCGGATGCTCGCGGAGGTACGGCTCGACACTGGAGTGGACGGCCGCATCCACGGGCAGCCTGCGGAGTGCAATCGTGTGGGCGGTTTCGGTGACCGCGCCGTACTGACCGGGCGCGGGCAGCGAGTCCTTCCGCTCGTCGGAGATGGCGAGCCCAGCGCCCAGCGCCCCGTCGAGCATCCAGTCGAAGCTGATATCGGCCAACGACATGCAGGCTCCCGGGCCTCCGGCGACGTCGCAGTGCGCGCCGCGGAACCAGACTTCCTCGATGCGCTCCGACGCCGAGGTTGTCAACCGCTCGCCGGGGCGGCCGTCGATCGCGACCGCGTGCCTGCCGCATTCGACGTTGGGCATCGGAGCCGGCATCGACCGGCGGGTGAGGCCCGGGATACTCAATGCGTCCCAGATGCCCAAAAAGCGTACGGCAACCGGGATTTCACGCTGCTGCTCAAGCTGCGAGGCGATCTGCGTGACCCGTGTCCAATCCTGCGGGTTGCGGCCGGTTCGTGGCAGCGCGTAGGCACTCAGCACGAAATCGGTCAGCTCCGGCAGCACACCGACGGTGGACAGTAGCCGGGTCAACGTCTGGGCGCAGTAACCGCCGCGACCGACGCCGAACAGATAGATCAGGTCGCCAGGTTCCCAAGTGTCGACCAGGAATCGGTACGCCTCGGCGATGGCGCCGCGAGCGTTGTCTGCCGCGGCCCTGAACGGCCGTAGCGTCTTTACGCGGTTCGCGATGGCTCCAGGGTGATACCAGGTGAGCTGATCGGGAATGTCGCAGATCAGCCGAAAGAGTCGATGCGCGTTGGTCGCCGTTTCGGTTTCGGGATGGCCAATACTGCGGTCGAAGCAGAGCACTAGCTTCTTCATAGTGGCCCCCCGGCCCGAAAATTAACGCTAGGGGTCTAAGTTTGCCCCCGGGGAACCATGTTGTCCAGGAATTCGCCCTTCTTGACCGTTATGTCCGGTGCACGTGCAAAAACGTCAGAACTCCAACCGTGGACGGAGTTCCTGTCACAGTTGCCGAGCGGTGGCGGCGCGTTCAGCCGCCCATCAACATGCGCCACTGGTCGAGGTTGCCGGCGCGGTAGACGTAATTGGTCTGGCGCACCTCCGACAGGGACGCGCTGGACTCCACCGAATACCAGTGGCCGGGGAACACTGTCGGATCGCCGGAGAGCTTCGCCAGTGCCTGCAGGCTGCGAAACATGTCGTCGACGTTGCCGCCGGGGAAATCTGTGCGTCCGCACCCTTCCAGGAACAGGGTGTCGCCGGCCACGAGTCGCCCGTCGAGCAGAAAGCACTGGCTGCCAGGAGTGTGGCCGGGGGTGTGCAGTAGTTCGACGTCGATGTCACCGACCTTGACGACGTCCCCGTGCTGATGCTCGGTGAGCTCGCTGCGCGCGATGCCGGTGATTTTCGAAACCCAGTCCGCCTCAAGCTGATTGACGTGTACCGGCACGCTCGTACGCTCCAGCAGTTCGGCCAGCCCCTTGAGTTCGAACCCCATCATCGACCCGCCGACATGATCGGGGTGGTGGTGGGTGACCAGCACGCCGGACAGCCGCATGCCGTCGGCCTCCAGCGCGTCGACGAGATCGCCTGCGGCATAGGCCGGGTCGACGATCACCGTGTCGCCGGTTTCGCGATCGCCGATCAGGTAGGCGAAGTTGCGCATCTGCTGGGCGATCATGTCGCCTGCCGCGAAGTCGCGACCGGACAACAACTGACGGAAGTAGAGCCGATCCGAAGCCATGCCCGTCAGCGTATCTGTGCCCGGATTTCGGGGCTCAGTCCTGGCTGCGCAGCCGCACCATGCGGATGGTGCTGCTCTCGTCGAGTTCGACCAGGTCGGTGTGCGAGCGCAGGAAGTCGCTGAACGACTTGAACCCGAGAGACTTCTCCGAGAACGACGGGTCCATGCGCCTCATCTGAGCCTTGACCGCCGAGTTGTGCAGCCACTCGGAGTCGTCCTTACCGTGGGCGATGCGCAGCGCCCGCTCGAGCAGCGCGGTCGCGGCGGCCTGCGGGTCGGGCTGTTCGGGTTCCTGCTCGACGCCGGCCTCGGCATCGGCTTGGGTGCGGCGTCGCTTCGGCGCATCCGACTTCACCGCGGGAACGCCGGGCAGCGCGTCGTAGGAGACGTACTCGTCGCAGGCCGCGGTGAGCGACCGGCTGATCGATCCGGTGATGCCGATCCCGACGACGTAGCGGCCGAGACGTTTGCACCGCTGTGCGAGCGGAATGTAGTCGGAGTCGCCGGCGACGATGACGACGTGGGTCAGGTCGGGAAGCCGGAACATGTCCTCGACGGCGTCGACCGCGAGCCGGATGTCGGCCCCGTTCTTGCTGTACGCGGCGGCGGGGAACAGCTGCACCAGGTCGACCGCCCGTCCGACGAGCTGGTCGCGGTAGTCGGCATTGACGTCGGTCGACCAGTCGGCGTAGGCCTTGGTCAGCACCAGCGTGCCGAACGACGACGCGTAGTCGATGATCGCGCCGACGTCGACCCTCGCTTGGGCCAGCCGGCCCGGATTCTTGTGAAACCCCGCAGCCTTGTCGCGCTGGAACGAGTTGCGCCCGTGGACCTGGTCATACCGGGAGATCACGATGTTGTCGAAGTCGAGGTACACCGCCACACGGGTTGCGCCGGGTTCGGTCACTGTCATCCCTCCGCGACTACAGTCGGTGCTAACGGTTGTCGTGATCAGCGGTTTGGCGCGGCAATCGGCGAGACTGTACCCTCTTTAAGGCTCGCGTCGTGCTGCGCGAACCTCGAAGCAGGCAGGCCCCCTTAGCTCAGTCGGCAGAGCGTTTCCATGGTAAGGAAAAGGTCAACGGTTCGATTCCGTTAGGGGGCTCGGTGAGCGGGCGGACATCCGCCCGATCCCGGGGCGGTGTAGCTCAGCTGGTTAGAGCGCACGACTCATAATCGTGAGGTCGGGGGATCGAGCCCCCCCACCGCTACAGGCAAGATCGAACGCGTAGACGAAGGACGAAGAACGTGGCCTCCAGTACCGACGTACGGCCGAAGATCACTTTGGCTTGCGAGGTGTGCAAGCACCGCAACTACATCACCAAGAAGAACCGCCGCAACGACCCGGACCGGCTCGAGATCAAGAAGTTCTGCCCGAACTGCGGCAAACACCAGCCGCATAAGGAATCGCGGTAAGACGGGCCATCCCGCGGCGTTGCCCGGGGCTAGGTAGGTCACCAACTGTGTCTTTGTCCGAGCGAATCGTCGGGATGCACTATCGCTACCCCGACCACTACGTCGTCGGTCGCGAGAAGATTCGCGAGTACGCGGTCGCGGTGAAGAACGACCATCGCGTGTTCTTCGACGAGGACGTCGCGGCCGAACTCGGCCACAAGGCGCTCCCCGCGCCGCTCACGTTCACCAGCGTCTTCGGGTACATGGCGCAGACATCGTTTTTCGAGTACGCCAACGTCGGTATCAAAGACGCGAAGATCGTGCAGGTCGACCAGGTGCTCAAGTACGTGCGACCGATCTTCGCCGGCGACAAGCTCTTCTGCGACGTGTACGTGGATTCCGTGCGACAGGCCCACGGCACCGACATCGTCGTGCTCAAGAACATCGTCACCAACGAAGCCGGTGACGTCGTACAGGAGACATTCACGACCCTTGCGGGTCGATCGGGTGAGGAAGAAGAGGGTTTTTCAGATGCCACTGCGTGAGTTCGCCTCGGTGAAGAAAGGCGACGAACTCCCCGAAAAGGTGATTCCGCTGACGCGGCAGGACCTCGTCAACTATGCCGGGGTCTCGGGTGACCTCAATCCGATTCACTGGGACGACGACATCGCCAAGCAGGTCGGCCTGGACACCGCGATCGCCCACGGGATGCTGACGATGGGCCTGGGTGGCGGGTACGTCACCGAGTGGGTCGGCGATCCGGCGGCGGTCACCGAGTACAACGTGCGGTTCACCGCTGTCGTGCCGGTGCCCAACGACGGTGTCGGGGCGGAGATCGTCTTCAACGGACGGGTGAAATCCGTTGAGCCCGAGACTAAATCGGTGACCATCGCGCTCTCGGCGACCACCGGCGGCAAGAAGATCTTCGGTCGTGCCGTGGCCGTCGCGAAGTTGGCGTAGCCGTGGCCCTCAAGATCGACATCAGGGGGATGGTCTGGAAGTACCCGGAGCCCTACGTCGTCGGCACGGAGCAGATCCGCCAGTACGCCCGTGCGGTCAAGGCCGAGGATCCGCAGAGCCACAGCTTGGAGTCGGCCAAGGCGTCGGGCCATGATGCGCTGATCGCGCCGCCGACGTTCATGTCGATCTTCGCGGTGATGATCCAGCGGCACTTCTTTCAGCACAACGACGTGGGCTTCGAGACGATGCAGATCGTGCAGGTCGACCAGAAGTTCAAGTTTCATCGCCCGATCAAGGCCGGCGACGAACTGACCGGCACCCTCTACATCCAGTCGGTGGACGAGCGCTTCGGGGCCGACATCGTGACCACGCGCAACACGCTGGTCGACCAGCACGGCGAGCTCGTGATGGAATCGTTCACCACGCTGATGGGCCACGAGGGCGACAACTCGATCTCGGCCGGCTGGGATCCGCAGACCGGACAGGTCGTGCGAAAGCCCGTCGTCCATGATTCCGACCATGATTCCGGCGACGAAAGCACAGACGCCGACCTCGCCGGCTAGGTGATCGGCTTGCCGGTGATTAGTAACTCGGACGGCTGGCGCGCTACACTCGGACCTCGGGGTTTTCCCAGTCCAGCGCGCTGTCCGTCGGTTTGAAGATCGGCCGATCGGGGAGCGCGCGAGTTGTGTGAGCCCCGAACGGGTGGCCTTTCGCCGTGCCACTCTGAAGGGGCGTAGCTCAACTGGCAGAGCAGCGGTCTCCAAAACCGCAGGTTGCAGGTTCAAGTCCTGTCGCCCCTGCTCAACTGAATACTCGACAAGTGTGGACACTGGAAGGTGACCCACAAACCAGATGACCAGACAAGGGAGCATGCGGTGAGCGACGAGCGCGACGGTGCCGGCTCCGACACCGAAAACGGCCGCGGCGCCGTCGTGACCCGGCCCGCCCGCCCGTCGGGCAAGCGGACCCGTCGGGCAGCCGTCGGCGAAGACGCCAGCGAAGCGGTCGACCTGTCCACCGGAACCGCGGCATCACCCACCAAGAACGGCGCGGGCACCGCGAAGAGGACCGCCAAGAAGCGCGCTGACGGACCCGGAAAAGGTGGACGGAACCCTTTCCTGTTCGTCTGGAACTTCCTGAAGCAGGTCGTGGCCGAACTGCGCAAGGTGATCTGGCCGAACCGCAAGCAGATGGCCACCTACACCGGCGTGGTGCTGCTGTTCCTGGCCTTCATGCTGGCGATGATCGGCGGTGTCGACTTCGGCCTCGCCAAGCTGGTCTCGCTGGTGTTCGGCTGACGAGGACGCGAGACGGATGAGAATTTTCGAGAGGACTGACAAGTGACTAGCTTCGAGGGCGATACGCCTTCGGCCGAGAGCGTTGACCTGATCGACGAAACGACAGGGACGACGACCGACGCGACCACCGACCCGGCGACCGAGGACGCCGACGTCGCCGGTGACGCCGTGAGCGACGAGGCGGCCACCACGGACGACGCCGCCGACGAGGCGGCCACCACGGACGACGCCGCCGAGGTCGAACCCGAGGACGAGGATCCGGCGGTCGCGCTGAAGAAGGAGCTGCGGACCAAGCCCGGCGACTGGTATGTCATCCACTCCTACGCCGGTTACGAGAACAAGGTGAAGGCCAACCTCGAGACCCGCGTGCAAAACCTCGACGTCGGCGACTACATCTTCCAGGTCGAGGTGCCGACCGAAGAGGTCACCGAGATCAAGAACGGCCAGCGCAAGCAGGTCAACCGCAAAGTGCTGCCCGGTTACATCCTCGTGCGCATGGAACTCAACGACGAGTCGTGGGGCGCGGTGCGCAACACCCCGGGTGTGACGGGCTTCGTCGGTGCGACGTCGCGGCCGTCGCCGCTGTCGCTGGACGACGTCGTCAAGTTCCTGCTGCCGCCCGCCGCGGCGAAGAAGCCCGGCAAAGCGGCCGCCGCCGGTGGAACCGCCGCGGAAACCGGTGGCATCGAGCGCGCACCGATCGAGGTGGACTTCGAGGTCGGCGAGTCGGTCACCGTCATGGACGGGCCGTTCGCGACGCTGCCCGCCTCGATCAGCGAGGTCAACGCCGAGCAGCAGAAGCTCAAGGTGCTGGTGTCCATCTTCGGCCGCGAAACACCTGTCGAACTGACCTTCAACCAGGTCGCCAAGATCTAGATGTGACTTGTGTGCGTTGAGGAGCGCTGAGCGCTCGAAAACGCACACGAGTCGCTGAGCAACGAGAGAGGAAACACCACACCCATGGCCCCGAAGAAGAAAGTCGTCGGGCTGATCAAGCTGCAGATTCAGGCCGGGCAGGCCAACCCCGCCCCGCCGGTGGGTCCGGCGCTCGGTCAGCACGGCGTCAACATCATGGAGTTCTGCAAGGCGTACAACGCCGCGACGGAGAACCAGCGCGGCAACGTCATCCCCGTGGAGATCACCGTCTACGAGGACCGCAGCTTCACCTTCAACCTCAAGACGCCGCCCGCGGCCAAGCTGCTGCTGAAGGCCGCCGGTGTGCAGAAGGGCTCGGGCGAGCCGCACAAGACCAAGGTCGCGAAGGTGTCCTGGGATCAGGTCCGTGAGATCGCCGAGACCAAGAAGGACGACCTGAACGCCAACGACATCGATCAGGCCGCCAAGATCATCGCGGGCACCGCCCGGTCGATGGGGATCACGGTCGAGTAGTTCGACCGGATCTTGCGTGGGAGGGCCAGCTTCGGCCCGCCGATGAGCGCTCACGCGAAGTGCGTTCACCACAACCACAACTCAGCAACTAGGAGATACCGATGAGCAAGACGAGCAAGGCATACCGCGAAGCCGCCGAGAAGGTGGACCGCACCCGGCTGTACACGCCGCTGGAGGCCGCCAAGCTGGCCAAGGAGACCGGTTCGAAGAAGCAGGACGCGACCGTCGAGGTGGCGATCCGGCTGGGCGTCGACCCGCGTAAGGCCGACCAGATGGTGCGCGGCACCGTCAACCTGCCCAACGGCACCGGTAAGACCGCCCGCGTTGTGGTGTTCGCGGTCGGCGACAAAGCCGAGGCCGCGGAGGCAGCGGGTGCCGACGCCGTCGGTAGCGACGACCTGATCGAGCGGATTCAGGGCGGCTGGCTGGACTTCGACGCCGCAATCGCGACGCCGGACCAGATGGCCAAGGTCGGCCGGATCGCGCGCATCCTGGGCCCGCGCGGCCTGATGCCGAACCCGAAGACCGGCACCGTGACGCCCGACGTCGCCAAGGCCGTGTCCGACATCAAGGGCGGCAAGATCAACTTCCGCGTCGACAAGCAGGCCAATCTGCACTTCGTGATCGGGAAGGCCTCGTTCGACGAGAAGGCGCTTGCGGAGAACTACGGCGCCGCACTCGACGAGATCCTGCGGGCCAAGCCGTCGTCGTCGAAGGGTCGCTACCTCAAGAAGGTCGTCATCTCGACCACGACCGGCCCGGGCATTCCCGTCGATCCGTCGGTGACGCGCAACTTCACCGAAGCCTGATCCAGGCCGCGCCGCGACTTTGCGGCATATCCGCCCCAGCAGCAGGGTCGCACCCGCATGGCGATCCCCGTTTCCGCCGCTGAAGGGGCACGTCGGCATCGGTGAAACGCCACGAAATTCGTGTCGGTGAAGTTCGCTGTTCCGCGGTGACGGTCATCACAGTTGTGTGACAGTTGACGCATGCGCAAGGGCATCCGCGTCTTCTTTCTTACTTTGCTGGGTCTGCTGAGCACCGCCGTACTTGGCGCCGCGACCGCGTTGGTGGCGGCCGTCAGCCTGGCCGCCTCGACCGCGTTGATCGTGCCGGGTACCGGAACGCCGAACGCGAACGACATCACCCTCTACATGCCGAACTTTCGCGACTACTACATGCAGGAAACGACATGCACCTTGGCCGCAGACTGTGAACTGGAGGGCGTCGACTACTTCGCTTCGTTCTGGCCGATACCGTTGCCGGGTTGGTGCGACCCCGGGCGATGCGAGAAGTTCGACGACTCAGTCGAAGACGGTGTGCAGAACCTGAGACAGGCGCTCGAGGCTCTGCAAGACCTCGACCCCGACACCGACGATCATCTCGTGATCGCCGGTTACTCGCAGGGGGCCCGCGTCGTCAGCATCGCGAAGACGAAGATCGCCAGCGGCGAATGGGCGCATTTGATCGACGATATGGAGTCCGTGCAATTCGTCTTCATCGGCAACCCGAACCGCCCGAACGGCGGCATCCTGTCACGTTTCGGAAGTTTGGGACACATCCCGATCCTGGACGTGACGACCGGCCAGCCAACGCCGACCGACACCGACTTCCCCACCGAGGACTGGGCGATCCGATGGGAGGGCATCGCGGATTTCCCGCAGTATCTGCTCAATCCACTCGCCGTCATCAACTCGATCTTGGGCTTTTACTACGACCACGGCACCTACCTGGCGATCAACGGGGACAGTGATCCTGGCGAAACTCCTGCCGGATACACCGTGGAGGAGTGGGAGGAGCTCACCACGTACCCGGAGAAGCATCCGGATCTCGTCCAGATTCAGAAGTACGGGGACACGACGTACTACACGATCAGGCCGAAGGTGTTACCGCTGGTTCGCCCGCTGCACGCCATCCCACTCGTGGGAAAGCCGATCGCAGATTTCTTGGAGCCGATACTCGAGGTGCTCATCGAAGAGACCGGATACAACCGCAACATTCCGTTCGGGCAGTACTCGCCGATCGGACTGATCCCGTTCTTCAACCCGATCACGCTGGTGCTCAAGCTGATTCCGGCTGTCTTCCAGGGTGTGGTCAACTTCCTCGGGAACTTCATCCCGGCGTTGGCGCCGAAGCCGATTGAGATCACGCCCACGCCGGTGACAGCGGTTGCTCCTGGGCAGGATGACGAGGAGGAGGGGCTGCGACGCAACGAAGTCGAGAACCTGGCGGATGCCGATGAGATGCAGAGGAATGGTTTGCGGCTGCTTGCCGAGCGCGGTGATGCAAACGAGATTGTGCTCAACCTCGACAGCGAGGGCGATCTCACGCTGGCCGAGGGCGGCGAGACGCCGGGCATCGAGGGAGCGATCGAGGGCGAGGAGCCGCAGGGGACCGGGCTCGAGCCCACCCCGATCGGGAACCCGGTAGTCGTGGAGGAGAAGAAGACCGACCCGGCCGAGGGCAACGCAGTGGTTGCCGTGACGCAGCCCGAAGTCAAGAAGGACTCCGGAGGCGAGACGAACCTGCCAGAGAACCGGATCGACGCCGACGGTCGCAGCGTGTCGTTGGATGCCTCGCCGAACCGGTCCTCCGCCGGTCCCGCAAATGATGGCGCGGGCGGCACCGTGCAACGAATCACCCCGGTGAGTCCGAATCCCTCCGAGGATCTCACGACGACGCCGGCACCCGCCGGAACCAAAGGCTCCGAGGACACCAACGACTCAGAGAACTCGCAGGACTCACAGCACGCCGCCTGACCGCGAGCAGGCCCGTACCTCCGGACCAGCGTCTCTGTGCGGCCGCATACCCATCGTGTGTCACGATTGGGCGCGTGAGGGGCATTATCTTGGCGGGCGGGAGCGGCACGCGTCTGCACCCGATAACCATGGGTGTGTCGAAGCAATTGGTGCCCGTCTACGACAAGCCGATGGTGTACTACCCCCTCTCGACGCTGATGCTGGCAGGCATCCGCGACATCCTGGTGATCACGACTCCCCACGACGCGGACGGCTTCGCACGTCTGCTCGGTGACGGATCGCGCTTCGGGGTGTCGATCACCTACGCCAAGCAGCCATCCCCGGACGGTCTGGCGCAGGCATTCACGATCGGCGAGACGTTCATCGGCACCGAGAACGTGTCACTCGTGCTCGGCGACAACCTGTTGTACGGCCCTGGATTGGGCAGCCGGCTCAAGCGATTCACGACGATCGACGGCGGCGCGATCTTCGCCTACTGGGTAGCCGAGCCCTCGGCGTACGGAGTCATCGAGTTCGACGACAACGGTTTGGCGATCTCCCTCGAGGAGAAACCCGAGAAGCCGAAGAGCAACTATGTCGTGCCGGGCCTGTACTTCTACGACAACGACGTTGTCGAGATCGCGAAGGACCTCAAGCCGAGTGCCCGAGGCGAGTACGAGATCACCGACGTCAACCGCTGCTACCTCGAGCAGGAACGGTTACAGGTGCACGTGCTGCCCCGCGGAACGGCATGGTTGGACACCGGGACCTTCGACCAGATGACCGACGCCGCCGAGTACGTGCGCACCATGGAACGGCGCACCGGGCTGAAAATCGGGGCTCCCGAGGAGGTCGCCTGGCATCAGGGGTGGATCACCGACGACGAATTGCGGGACCGTGCCGAGCCTTTGGTGAAGTCGGGTTACGGCAGGTATCTGTTGAACCTGCTGGAGAGAGGACGCTGATGTCGCGGCTCCTCGTCACCGGCGGAGCGGGCTTCATCGGCTCGAACTTCGTGCGATACGTCATCGACCACACCGACCATCACGTCACCGTGCTCGACAAGCTGACCTACGCCGGCAACCGCGCCTCACTCGCGGGACTGCCCGACGACCGAATGACGTTCGTGCACGGTGATATCGCGGACGCCCCGCTCGTCGACGAGCTGTTCGCATCGGTCGACGCGGTCGTGCACTTCGCGGCCGAATCGCACAACGACAACTCGCTCGACAACCCCGAGCCGTTCCTGCACACCAACCTCGCCGGCACCTTCACGTTGCTCGAGGCGGCCCGCAAGCACGGCCCGCGTTTCCATCACATCTCGACCGACGAAGTGTACGGGGACCTCGAGCTCGACGACCCGCGCCGGTTCACCGAGCAGACACCGTACAACCCGTCCTCGCCGTACTCGTCGACCAAGGCGGGAAGCGATCTGTTGGTACGGGCATGGGTCCGATCATTCGGTGTCGCCGCGACGATCTCGAACTGTTCCAACAACTACGGTCCTTACCAGCACGTCGAGAAGTTCATCCCCCGGCAGATCACGAACATTCTTCGGGGGATCCGTCCCAAGCTCTACGGCGAGGGCCGCAACGTGCGGGACTGGATCCACGCCGACGACCACTCCTCGGCGGTACTGACGGTCCTCGAGAAGGGCCGGATCGGCGAGACATACCTGATCGGAGCGGACGGTGAAAAGGACAACAAGACGGTCATCGAACTGATTCTCGCGCTGATGAATCAACCTGCCGACGCCTACGACCACGTCGCCGACCGAGCGGGTCACGATCTGCGGTATGCCATCGACTCCACCAAGTTGCGCGAGGAACTCGGCTGGCAACCGCAATACCACGACTTCGAAAAAGGCCTGGCCGCAACGATCCAGTGGTACCGCGACCACGAAGACTGGTGGGCTCCCGCCAAGGATGCCACCGAGAGCTTCTACGCCCGGATGGGCCAGTGAAGAAGGCCCGCTTGTGATGGAGTTCGGTAAACCCCTGCGCGCCACCACATCTCCCATACCGGGATTGGTCGTGTGGGAGCTGTCGGTGCACGGAGACAACCGCGGGTGGTTCAAAGAGAACTGGCAGCGTGAGAAGATGGTCGCGCTCGGCTTGCCGGACTTCAAACCCGTACAGAACAACGTCTCGCTCAACGAGAGTGCGGGCACCACACGTGGTATCCATGCCGAACCGTGGGACAAGTTCATCTCCGTGGCGACCGGCCGGATCTTCGGAGCGTGGGTCGACCTGCGTGACGGTCCCACATTCGGGACCCTCTTCACTGCCGAGATCGACCCGTCCAGAGCGGTTTTCGTCCCTCGAGGTGTCGGCAATGCGTTCCAGACGCTCGAGCCGAACACCGCCTACATCTACCTGGTGAACGATCACTACTCACCCGATGCGCACTACACGTCGCTCAACCTCGCCGACGAGACCCTCGCCATCGATTGGCCGATTCCGCTGGACCGCGCCGAGCTGTCGGCCAAAGACCGTGAGCATCCGCGTCTGGCGGGCGTTGAGCCGATTCCGCCGCGGATGACCCTGGTTCTCGGCGCCGGTGGACAACTCGGCCGAGCCCTGCGCGAGGCGTACGCCGGCACCCCGGGCGTCGAATTCGCCGAACGCGCCGACATCGAGCTCACCGCCGCCGGTATCGGGTCCGCCTGTCGTTGGCGCGAATACGAGACGATCATCAACGCCGCCGCCTTCACGGGCGTGGATGCGGCCGAGACGCCTGCGGGCCGTGCGGCGGCGTGGGCCACCAACGTCGCCGGCGTCGCCGCGCTGGCACGCACCGCCGCCGACAACGACATCACTCTTGTGCACATCTCCAGCGACTATGTCTTCGACGGCAACGCCTCCACGGCCTACCGCGAGGACGATCCGGTGTCACCACTCGGTGTGTACGGCCAGACGAAGGCCGCCGGTGACCTCGTCGTGGCCACGGTTGATCGGCACTACATCATTCGGGCTTCCTGGCTGATCGGAGACGGACACAACTTCGTGCGTACGATGCTGTCTCTGGCTGCTCGCGGGGTGAACCCCTCGGTCGTGAACGATCAACGCGGGCGCCTGACGTTCACGTCGGAAATTGCCAGAGCCATCCGCTATTTGATCGACATCCGGGCGCCGTACGGCACCTACAACCTCACCGGTTCTGGGTCTGTGACCTCGTGGGCCGACGTCGCCAGGCGCACGTTCGAACTGGCCGGGCACGACCCGGGCCGGGTCACCGATGTCACCACCGCACAGTACTTCGCCGGCGCCTCGAAACCCGTCGCCCCCCGGCCCGCCAACAGCGTCCTGGATCTCGGGAAGATCCAGTCGGTGGGTTTCGAACCGGCCGATGCGGATGAATCTCTGCAGAACTACATCAGGGAATCGATCGGATCACGTTAGCAATCAACGGGTTTCGCCGAAGACGCGACCGAGTTCGGCCCGTGACCTGATTCCGAGTTTCCGATATATGCGAGACAGGTTGGTCTCGACCGTCTTGGGACTGATGAACAGCGCGGTGGCGACATCCTTGGTCGTCATCCCTGACGCGGCGAGTTCGGCGACGCGGTGCTCCGACGCCGTCAAACCCATATGTCCGTTGTTCGACGTACCGGCCCGGGCAAGCTCGGCGCGAGCCCGCTGCGCCCACAGCGGCGTGCCCAGGGTCTCGAACGCGTGCAACGCCTCGGCGATCGTGGCGCGTGACATCTCCTTCTGCCGTTGACGGCGTTGTAACTGGCCGAGCAGCAACAGGGTTCGTGCGCGCTCGAACGGCATGGGTAGTCGCTCGTGATGGTCCAAAGCCTGTCTCGCCATATCGGCTGCTGCGTCGACATCGCCTTGCGCGGCCAGCCGAAGGCTGCGGCAGCGCGCGCCGATGGCCAGCATCCACGGCCGGTCCAACAGGCGGCCGTTGGCTTCCAAAGCCTCGATCATCGGCTCGGTTTCGGCGGCGCGGCCCATCGCAACCATCGCTTCGACCGCGTCGGGAACGTATCCCACGGTGATGATCTCCGTGCCGGGGATGAACGGGAACTGGTCGACCAACGGCTGCAGTATCTGCAGCGCCTGCTCGTAGTCGACCAGCGATACCGCCAGGAATGCCAGGTTGATCGAGGCCCAGTCCGCCAGCCGGGGTGAACCGCAACGCTTGGCGAGGTCGATCGCCCTGGTTGCCACCTCGCGGGTCTCGTCCTGCCTGCCCGCATATGCCGCGACCGCGGACTGGATGGTCTTGGCCACCACCCGCATGTGCTCACCGCCGAGCTGTTGTGCCCGCTCGACGGTCTCCTTGGCAATGCCGGTCGCGTCGTCGTAGCGTCCCCGCCAGATCTCGATCAGCGCGCTGAACACGGCGACGAAGATCAGGTCGGTTTCGGCGCCTCGCTCGACACAATGCTGTCGCACAGACGCCATCTGCTCGGCCGCCTCGTCCAACCGCCCGACGAACGCCAGCAGCAAGGCGTTGTTGGCGCTGGCTCGAAACGCGATCGGCGCTTCGCTGTCATGGTCCTGCAGTGCCAATGCCCGGCGCATGCCGGCCCAGTCGACGCCGCGACCGCACATGCACGCGATGTGGGTCCGCACCGCCAGCACTTGGCTGGTGAGATCGTCGATCCCGACGTCTTCCGCGTACGCCGCCGCGCGTTCGGCGCTCTGCAGAGCGGCCCCGAACTCCCCGGCGTTCAGGCGCGCGTATGCGAGCAGCAGAAGCGTGCGGACGCGGACCTCACGGTCACCGTCGTCGTGGTCGAGGGCCTGTTCCAGCAGGCCGACGGCATCGGTGAAGTTGTTGTGCTGAATCTTCATGGTGGCCAACAGGTTCAGCGCCATCGCACGGTGCACGCCGCGCGGCACTCGCTCGGTCAACCCATCCAACAGGGAACGCGCGCGCTCGAGGTCACCGGCGTGTAGATGATGGTCGGCCGCACGAATGCGCCGCGTTGCCGTGTCACCGCCGAGACCGATTGCCAGCTCGAGAAGTTCGGCGGCCGCGGCAGGCGCACCGCGTGCACTGGCGGTGTCGGCGGCGACGTCGAGCGCCTCCAGCGTCGCCGGGTCTGCGCTGGCCGCAGCGAGGGCCATGTGCCTGGCCCTCGATTCCGGGGATATCACCGCCTCGGCCAGCGAGCGGTGCATCGCCCGGCGCTCACCCGGTTTGGCGTCGGTGTACACACTGCGCGCCAACAACGGGTGGGAGAACCCGACGTCGTCCCCGTTGAGCGTCAAGATGCCCTTGTCCTGAGCCTCCGCGAGTAGTTCGGCGGCGCGATCGAGCGTGAGGTCGGCGACGTGCGCCAGCAGGTCGACGGTCGGGGCGGCCTCGCAGGCGGCGGCCAACAGCAGGACCCTGGTTTCGGGTTCCAGCCTTCCGATCCGCCGGTGCATCAACTCCGCCAGCGTCGGCGGTAGTACCGACAGGGAATCGCCCGCCTCGATCGCCCGCGCGAGCTCGAGGGCATAAAGCGGGTTGCCCCCGGAGATCTCGGCGATCCGAACCATGGTCGGGCGGGGAAAAGACCGCCCCAGGCGCGTCGAGATCAGCGCGTGCAACCCGCCCAGGCTCAGGGGGCCGACGTGAACCCTGCGAACCTCGGACGAATCGCTCAGCTGCAGCCAGCTCGCCGCGCCGGGACCCTCGTGCTCGGTGCGTTCGGTGAGCAGCATTCCCACGCACTCACTGAACCGCCTCGCGGCGAAAGCCACCACGGCCTGGCTGGACGGGTCGAGCCACTGCACGTCGTCGACGGCCACCAGCACCGGCCCGTCGGCGCAGAGCCGGTCGATGGCCGCGGTGAAGGCCGCCGCGACAGCACGCTGATCGGTCGGCGGCCCGCCGACGTCGGCGCGCAGCAGCACTCGATCCACGGCGAGGCGCTGCACGTCGGGCAGGCTGGCGAAGACCTCGGAAGGGACGTCGCCGAGGAGGTCGGCGATGGCGGCGTAGGCGAGTGCGGTCTCCGCTTGACCGGCTCGCGCCATCAACACCCGAAAGCCACGCTCACGTGCCGCGGACAGACCCGCCAGCCACAGCGTGGTCTTGCCGGCTCCGGCTTCGCCCTCGATGACCAGAGCCGAGGGTCCGCTGTCGGTGGTCCGCAGGAACTCGCTGACCGCCCGGAACTCCGCCGGACGTTCGATTACGCCGGACACCAGAACCACACCCCTCGTCGACAGCAAATCGAGGATAGCCCGCCGAGACTGGGGAGCAGTAGTCTCAGGCCCTCGGATATGCAGCTAAGAGGTGTGCTCAACCGGGGAGACAAGAGGGGGGCGTGCCCCCGGCAACGTCATCCGCGGTGGTGAGACCGGATCCGGGTGCCCACCGGAGCGGACAGCCGCTGATGTGGTGCGCCCGCTGCGAGGCAGGTCCGCGAGACGATCTCTCGGGAGCCGGCGCCGAAGACGCCGTAAAGCACCTCGTCGCCGGGTACCGACACCGTGACCAACAGCTCGACGGGAGTGCCCTCATCAGTGGCTACGGCCGCGGCGGCGTCGAGGCGTGCGACGAGGTCCTCGACGGATTGCTCCGTGAGTTCGGGCAGGTACCACTCCGCCAGGTAGCAGGCGGACTCCGCACTCCCGCTCATCTTTCGAACGGTAGCGATTCCTCACGCCGAGCGAATCAGGGATTTCCCTACGTTCTGTCCTTTACGCGGCCGCGCCGGGTTTGAGGTACGTGACCAGGCTGACGTCGATGCCTTCGTCGATGAAGTACCACTGGCAACCCTTCAGGTACTTCATGTAGCGCTCGTAGTTCTCCTCGCCCGCGGCCGCGACAGCGGCGTCCTTGTTCCGCTCGAGGCGATCGGCCCAGATGCCCAGCGTCTTGATGTAGTGGTTGCGCAGCGAGATGGCCTCGGGCACCTGGAAGCCGGCTTTTTCGCCGTGCTCGATCATCATCTGCGTCGTCGGCAGGCGGCCGCCGGGGAAGATCTCGGTGATCATGAACTTGATGAAGCGAGCCATCTCAAAGGTCAGCTTCTTACCGCGTGCGGCCAGGTCGTAGGGGTGATAGCCGACGCTGCTCTGGATGGTCATCCGGCCGTCGTCGGGCAGGATGTCGAAGCACGTCTTGAAGAAGTCGTCGTAGCGCTCGAAGCCGAAGTGCTCGAACGCCTCGATGGAGACGATGCGGTCGACGGGGGAGTGGAACTGCTCCCAGCCCTCCAGCCGGACGTCGTAGGTGCGCTCGGTGTCCAGCTTGCTCAACAGCTCATTGCAGTAGGCCTGCTGATTCTTCGACAGGGTCAGCCCGATCACGTTGACGTCGTACTTCTCCATCGCACGCTGCAACGTCAGGCCCCATCCGCAGCCTACCTCCAGCAGGGTCATACCGGGCTTGAGGTCGAGCTTGTCGAGGTGCTGGTCGACGTTGGCGATCTGCGCCTCCGACAGCGTGGCGTTCGGGCCGGTGAAGTATGCACAGCTGTACTTGCGCGTCGGATCCTGAAAGACGCCGAAGAAGTCGTCCGACAGGTCGTAATGCGCCTGGATGTCCTCGAAATGAGGCCGCATATCCTTCGTGCCGGTTGAGTTGTCAGACATATTTCCCCTGCTTGGCCTTTCCAATGACGTGACGCGGCCCTGCACGTCGTCACGTGATGATCTGGTCGACACCATATCGTTCGGCGGTTGCCAGACCCTAATTCGGCTTGCCGCGACTTGCGCGGCGAATTGTGGGGAGCCGGAATTATTTCTGGAGCGTGAACTGGTTGACGTCGATGTATCCGACGCGGAAGCCATGTGCGCAGCCGGTTAGGTAGTGCATGTAGCGGTCGTAGACCTCTTGGGATTGGATGGCGATCGCTTCTTCTTCGTGGGCTTGTAGCGCCGCTGTCCAGCAGTCGAGGGTGCGCGCGTAGTGAGGCTGCAGGCTCTGGCGCCGGGTCAACGCGAAGCCTGCCTTTTCGGCATGCTCGCCGACCAGTTCGATGGTCGGCAGATAGCCGCCGGGAAATATCTCGGTCAGGATGAACTTCACGAACCGGGCCACAGAGAACGTCAGCGGCAGACCCCGCTCGGCCATCTGCGGAAGCGTGAGCGCGGTGATCGTGTGCAGCAGCATCACCCCGTCGTCGGGCAGCACGCGGTGAGCCATGGCGAAGAAGTCGTCCCATCGGTCCCTGCCGAAGTGCTCGAACGCGCCGATCGACACGATTCGGTCCACGGGTTCGTCGAACTGTTCCCAGCCCTGCAGCAGCACCCGCTTGGACCTCGGGCTGTCGGATTCGGCGAAGACCTTCTCGACATGGGCGTGCTGGTTCTCGCTCAAGGTGAGGCCGACGACGTTGACGTCGTACTTCTCGACCGCCCTCAGCATGGTCGAACCCCAACCGCAGCCGACGTCGAGCAGTGTCATCCCCGGCCGGAGATCCAATTTGCCGAGCGCAAGATCCACTTTGGCGCGCTGGGCCTCTTCGAGCGTCATGTCATCGCGCTCGAAGTAGGCGCAGCTGTAGGTCTGTGTCGGATCCAGCCAGAGCCGGAAAAACTCGTCGGAGAGGTCGTAATGCGCCTGCACGTCGGCGAAGTGCGGGGTCAAGTTGCGTGTTGCGGCCACTAGGGTGCCTTTCTGGGCGGGATCAGAGCTCGCGTCGCCTGTAACAGTTCAAGCCCGAAGCGCTCGAGCCGAATGTACGCGTAGTCGGCCCGGCTGACCACTCGTGGGAAGGCTTGCGCCGACGTCAAATAGTCGCGGCGAAAACGGTTTTGAGTTCGCCGATGATGTCGTCCCACAGCGGTTCGGGCAGTTCGTGACCCATGCCGTCGAACAGCACCAGCCGGGCGTTCTCGATGGCCTTGGCGATCGCGCGGCCGCCTGAGGGTCGCATCAATCTGTCGGCCTTGCCGTGCAGCACCACGGTGGGCGCCGTGATCTCGCGGTCGTAGCGCAATAGGCTGCCGCTGCCCAGGATCGCCGCGAAATGCCTGGCGATCCCGGCTGGATAGTAAGAGCGGTCATAACCCTCGATCGCGTCGGCGCGGAGCCGCTCCTCGGACGCCGGGAAGCCCGGGCTGCCGATGATCTTGCTGACCCTGACGGCGTTCTCGATGACCGCCTCGCGGGTGGAGTCCCTGGGTCGCTGCAAGATCGCCAGCAGTTGTCGCGGACCCGGTGGCGGCAGCAGCGCCTGGTTGTTGCTCGAGAAGATGATCGCCAGCGTGAGGGTGCGTTGTTTGTGCCGGGCGGCGAACACCTGGGCGATCATCCCGCCCATCGACGCGCCGACGACGTGGGCGCGCTCGATGTCGAGGTGGTCCAGCAGCGCGACCGCGTCATCGGCCATGTCTTCGAGCGTGTAGCCGGCCGGGCTGCGCAGCCCGAGCAGCGAACGCAGCATCCGCGGCACCAGTGCGGTGTTGGTGTGCACGCCAACGAGTTTCGATGACAGGCCGACGTCGCGGTTGTCGTACCGGATGACCCGCAGGCCCTGGTCGACGAGTCGCTGGCAGAAATCCTTGCGCCACATCAGAAGTTGCGCACCCAGCCCCATGATGAGCAGCACCGCCGGATCGTTCGGATCGCCCATGTCCTCGTAGTGGATGTCGAGCTGGCCGGACTTGGCATCTTTCGATTTGGCGATGCCGGTTCGGATCTGCACTTAGCCGCGAACCTCGCTGTCGAGTTCCTCGTCGTGCTCCCTGCTGACCTCGACCATGAAGTTGGCGAAGTAGCCGGTCAGCTGGGGGTCCGACATCATCTGCCACTTCGGCGCGAGCAGTTTCATGTAGCGCTCGACATAGAGGAACTGCTTGCCGATCAGTACCAGTTCCCGAGGCAGTTTGACGTCATAGGCCTCGGCCAGCGTCGACAGTTGCTTGCCGATCTCGGCGTAGCTCATGTCGCCCAGCGTCGACATGGTCAGCGGTGTGGCGAATTTCTCGAGGTCCTTGGCGGCCTGCGCCTCCGGCTTCATGGTGCCGACGGCGCCCATCAGCACGACGATCTTGCCCGCCGCGGCGTGATCCTTCTTCACCAGCAGGGCGTACACCAGTTCCCGCAGCAGCCAGCGGGTGCGCGGGTCGATGCGGCCCATGATCCCGAAGTCGAAGAACACAATCTTGCCGTCGTCGTCGACGTAGAGGTTGCCCGCGTGCAGGTCGCCGTGGAACAGGCCGTGCCGCAGACCGCCTTCGAAGACGCTGAACAGCAGCGCCTTGACCAGTTCGGTGCCATCGAATCCCTTCTGCCGGATGGCCTTGACGTCGTCGATGCGGGTGCCCTGGATGCGTTCCATCGTCAGCACCCGTTCGCTGGTCAGATCCCAATAGACCTGTGGCACACGGATGTTCTTGCCCAGCGGCGAGGCGTGCATGTGCGACACCCACGCGTCCATCGACTGCGCCTCGAGCCGGAAATCCAGTTCTTCGGCGAGGTTGTCGGCGAAGTCGGCGACGACGTCCTGCGCGCTCAACCGCTGGCCGAGCTTGGCGAACTCGACCAGACGGGCGCCGCGCTTGAGGATCTGCAGATCCGCGGCGACCCGCCTGCGGATGCCGGGCCGCTGGATCTTGACGACGACCTCTTCTCCGCTGTGCAGCGTCGCATAGTGCACCTGGGCGATCGACGCGGACGCGAACGGTTTCTCGTCGAAGCTCTTGAACAGGTTGGCGGGTTCGTCGCCGAGATCCTCGACGAACAGCTTGTGCACCTCTTTGGGGTCCGCCGGCGGAACCCGGTCGAGCAGGCTGCGGAACTCCTTGGACAGCGGCTCGCCGAACGCGCCGGGACTCGACGCGATGATCTGGCCGAACTTGACGTAGGTGGGCCCCAGGTCGGCGAACGTCTGCGGGACCTGCTTGATGATCTTCTGCTGCAGCGAGCCGCGGCCGGTGATCGTCGAAACCACCCGCGCGCCGGTGCGGGTGATCTGCCAACCCGTGGCACCGACGCGGGCAGCCTCGATCGGCAGGGGCACCCTGTCCAGCTTGGCTATGTCGCGGTGCTGCGTCTTTCGCGTGGCACTCATGGGAGCCAGTGTCTCAAAATCCGCGGTGACACGTAAAAACCTGTGGACGGGCTCACAATTGGCCTTCTGCGGGGCCCTGTGGCGCCGAAATTGCATTCCAGCAGGCCGCTACTCGTACTTTTCCTGCTGGAATGCCATTTCGCGGCGGTTCTCAGGCTTCGGCGAAGCTGCGCTCGACCTCATCGCGACTGAGGACCTGGTCGTCGCCCAATCGGTATGTCGGCAGTGTGTGCGCCACGTCGGTGCCCGACGCCACCCTGGCCTGTGCCTGCTGAAACTCCGGGATGGGTCCCTGCGCGAGGTGCAGCCCGTTGATGACCGACCAGACGGTCGCCCGGCGCGCTGTGCGCTCGAGGATGTTGGGGTCCTTGTGCTGGATCAACTGCTTGGCCCAGCGCGGCATGGTGTCGCGGATGGCCCAGTTGATCGCGCTCTGTGCCACCGGCAGGCCCGGACCCGTCGCGACCGACGTGCCGTGCGTGACGGCCAGCCGCGGTAGGTAGGACTCGAGGCAGTCGGCGACCTCGGCCTTGGTCTGGGGTAGATCCGTTCCGCCCAACGCGTGTCCGACCCGCACGAATTCACGGTAGTAGCCGTCGATCTTCTTGCCACGCAACGGGTTCGGATGGTACAGCTCGTGCGCGGTGGCCAGGCCCCACACCACGGTGGCGTAGTTCCATCGCAGCCAGTCCGGGTCGTTGGCGTCGTAGCGGGCGCCGTCGGGTCGGGTGCCTTTGATGGTGTGGTGCATCGAGCGCACGGACTTCGCCAGGCGCTCAGCGGTCTGGGTTGAGCCGTAGGCGGTGCCGATGAAGAACGCGATCGAATGGCCGAGACGTACCGCCGCGCCCCTGGGGTCGATCTCCGGTCGGCCGACGCCGTTCTCGTCGCGTTTCACCAGCCGTGAGTGGTGAATGCCCATCCAGTAGATGGACGGATCCAGCCGTTCCATGAACGCCGCGCACTGCAGACCGAAGATCAGCGCCTGCATGTGCGAGTGCACATGCCAGACCGCGCTGCCCCGGCCGAACCAGCCCGGATCGCCCACCGGCGCGGCGAACTCCATACCGCGGAAGTAGTTGCGCCGGATGTCCTTGTCGAAGCGCTGGTTGAGAAACTCTCCGATGAATTGGTGCGGCAGCAGAATCACGTCGACTCCTAGGTTCCCCAACTCTGGTCACGGATGTAGCCAGAATACATTTTGGTCACGCATGTAACCAGAGTCGAGGCTTCTCGCTTACGCTGAGACCGTGAGCAGTCCCACCCGTTGGGCGGGCGTGCCGCTGACGGACCGGCGCGCCGAGCGCCGCGCACAACTGATCGACGCCGCTTTTCGGCTGTTCGGGGAGGGCGGCGAGGCCGCTGTGTCGGTGCGGTCGGTGTGTCGCGAATGCGGGCTCAACACGCGGTACTTCTACGAGAGCTTCGCCGACACCGATGACCTGCTCGGCGCCGTCTACGACCGGGTGAGCGGTCAACTGGCCGAAGCGGTCGAGGCGGCCATGTCGCGGGCCGGGGATTCGCTGCGGGCCCGGACCCGCGCGGGGATCGGAGCGGTGCTCGGGTTCAGCTCCGCGGATCCGCGCCGCGGCCGGGTGCTGTTCACCGATGCGCGATCGAATCCGGTGCTGGCGGCTCGGCGTGCGGCGACACAGGACTTGTTGCGCGAAGGCGTGTTGGCCGAGGGCTGGCAGTTGCATCCGGATTCGGATCCGATCGCGGCGCAGGTCGGCGCGGCGATGTACACCGGCGCGATGGCTGAGTTGGCCCAGCAGTGGTTGGCGGGGCGGTTGGGGACGGACTTGGACGCGGTCGTCGACCACGCCGTGCGGCAGTGGCTGCGCTGAGAGTTTCGGGGCACCTGTTGTGTTGCCAACCTCAGAGCGACTTTGTCGGCGAAGTCGCTACGGGCGGTAGTAGGTGAGCGACATTGTCGCTGCGAGGTTGGCAAGGATCGAGTGTGGCGCCCCATCCCGCGGTGCTTGGCCACAGTGCTTGTCCGTGGTGCTTGTCCACAGCAGCCGCGGCGCCACCGCATTTTTGTCGGTGCGGAATGCCACCGTGGGGGTATGGAGAAGCGAAAAGTCCTGCGCGGCACCGAGCTTCGTTACGTGCTGACGACTCATCTCGCCGTCCACGGCCCCGCCACCGTCGACTCGCTCATTGCGATGCTCGACTATCACTATTTCGACGTCGCCGGCCGGCCCTCCAAGGCGGTCTCCGACGCGCTGCGGACTGAGATCCGGCGCGGTCGCGTCCGCCGGCTCCGGCGCGCATACTACGGCCCCGGCAGCATGCCCCGCTCCACCGAGCAGTACATCCACAAGCGTGTGATGGCACTGCGCGAGGAGGCCGCCGCGCACGCGACCGACGGCGAGGCCGACAGCTTCTGGAACCGCCTGTTCGCCGGCTGAGACCCGGTCAGCTCGCGGACCTCGGCCGCCACCGCTTGATGAAGCCCGTCTCCGGCCACTCCTCGTTGGCGGCCATCAGCTCGTACATCGTTGCGCCGTCGATTGATTCGCGGATGATGTCGGCGTGTCCGGCGTGTCGACTGAGCTCCTCGATCAGGTGCATCGCGACCCAGCGGACATCCCAATGGTCGATGTCGTTCGGAAACCACGGCACCTCGTGCGGAACCGGAACCGGTGTGGACAGATCGGCCGAACCGAGCACCCGCAGCGTCGCTTCGTTCTGGGTTCGCAGCGCGGCGAGCAAATCGGCGAGCGTCTCGTCGTCGCGCATCACGTACTGATCGGCGTACTCGGCCATGACCTCATGCATCGGGCGGTCATCTTTGGGTGGGAAGTCAGGCGCCGCGACCACCCGTTCCGTCCAGCCCTTCTGCACACCGGCGGCGTGCTTGACCAGTCCGCCGATCGAAAGCGAGCTGACCGACGGCGTCGAGCGCGCCTGCTCGTCTGTCAGCCCGAAGGCGACCGACGAGAACGCGTTCTGTTGGAAGGCGAGGAACTGCACCAGCGTCTGGCGTTCGTCTCCGGCGGGCGGCGGCATTCCTGGCACGGCTACTTTCCCTTTCGATCGATGTGGGTGTACAGGTCTCGGATACAGGCGATCTCAGCACCGTGGTGGATGAACTCGCGGTTGACGTGGAGGACGAGTGCGATGAACGGGTACTCGGCGTAGGGACCCTCGGCAGGTCCGCACGGGCGCTCCAAGTCATCGTCGGACAACGCGCGCACCCCGGCGATCCAGGTTCCGTACTGCTCGTCGAGTTGGCGCAGCGCCGTCGCAGCGTCGGTGGCGTAAGACCATGTTTGATAGTCGGCCGGTGGCCCGCCGAAGTGACTGTGATTGCGCATCGCGAACACGCCGACGATGAGGTGGGCCAGACGCCAGGCGATCGTCGTGAACGGAGCCGGCGTCGGCTCGGGATGAGTGAAGTCGACCGAGCCATCCGGGTGGACCGTCCAGCAGTCGGGAACCGGCTGCCAGAAGTACTCGTCGTCGGTGAGCCCCTGAAACCGGGGGTGCAGGAAGTTGGTCCAGTGGTAGTCGACCTGCTCGGCCAACTCGTCGGTCATCTTCATGTCCATCAGGATGGCAGGCTTATAGGACAGTTTCGGTCCGCAGATTGAGGCAGACTTTGGGCGTGTCGGAGACGACGAGCCGGGTGCTTCGGCTCCTGGGCCTGCTGCAGTCGCGCCGGGTGTGGACCGGTGAGGACCTCGCCGAGCGCCTCGGGGTGACCACGCGCAGTGTGCGCCGCGACATCGAACGGCTGCGTGATCTCGGCTATCCCGTCCACGCAAGCAAGGGCCATGGCGGCGGTTATCAGCTCGGCGCCGGTGCGGCGTTGCCGCCGCTGCTGCTCGACCCCGACGAGGCCGTCGCGATGGCCGTCTGTCTGCGCCTGGCCGCGGGCGGAACGGTTGCCGGGGTGGGGGAATCGGCGCTGCGGGCGTTGAGCAAGCTCGATCAGGTCATGCCGTCGCGGCTGCGGTCGCAGGTGGCCGCGGTTCACCAATCGACCATCACGCTGATGTCGCCGACCTCCGATGCGCCGGTCGAACCCGACGTCTTGATGACCCTGGCGCGCGCCTGCCGCGACCACGAACACGTGACGACCGGTTACGTCGACATCCGCGGCAACGCGACCCAGCGCCGGCTCGAGCCCTATCAGTTGGTCACCACCGGGCGGCGCTGGTACGTACTGGCCTACGACCGCGACAAACAGGACTGGCGCAGCCTGCGGCTGGACCGGATGCACGACGTGCGCGCACAGGCGAGCACCTTCGTTCCCCGCGAGGCGCCCGACGCTGCTGACTACGTGCAGCGGTCGATCAGCAGCTCACCGTACCGTTATGTCGCACGCGTTCACTTCGAAGCTCCGGAAAGCGTTGTCGCACAGCACTTCTCACCGACATCGGTGACGATCGAGCCCGACGGGCCGGACGCATGCATCGTCACCGCCGGTGCCGACGATCCCGAACGCATGGTGCTCTACTTCGCGACGGTCGGATGCGATTTCCGGGTGCTCTCGCCGCCGGAAGTGATACACGCGGTGGAGGCGGTCTGGAAGCGACTGCGACGAAGCGTCAGCCGGTGAGCTCCAGACGATCGGCCAGCATCAAGAACGCCGACGCGAACGGATTGTCGGCGGTGTCGGCGCGGAGCTGCTCCCAGTCCAGCTGTTCGCGGACCGCGCGCACCGCGGGAAGCAGTGCGGCGAAATCGCAATGGTGTTCGTTGAGGGAGTTCAGCTTCTCGCGCATGACCTCGCTGGGCGCCAGCACGCGCATCCGGACCGCCAGCACGTCGTACTCCTGAGCCGCCAGGATTCTCTCCTTGTCGACCGGAACGCCGTTGAGCCGATGCAGGACGTCGATGACGAAGTCCTCCTCGACGCACGCTTTGAACAACCAGTCCTCCGGTGTGCGCTCGACCCGGAAACCCGCCTCCTCCAGCGTCGCCGCCGCCTTCTCGGTGTCGGGCTCGGCGACCACGAAATCCACGTCGTGCACGGGTTCTGGGCCCCCGAACACCCACAGCGCGTAACTACCGCCCAAGGCGAAATCGGGGCCCTGGGCGCGCAACGCCGACGCCGCCCGTTTGAGGGCGTCGCGCAGGTCATCGTTTCTCTGGGGCACTACTCTCCTGGGGGCGACTGATGGGCCAGCAGCCATTGTGGGTAGCTAGTACCCATGCAGATGCGGATGGCCACCTTCAACATCTTGCACGGCCGCAGCGTGCACGACGGGCTCGTTCACCGAGACCGCCTCGTGGAAGCCGTCCGGGAGATCGACGCCGACATTCTGGCTTTGCAGGAAGTCGATCTCGACCAGCCGCGGTCCGGGACCGCCGACCTGACCGCGGTCGCCGCCGAAGCGATGGGTGCGGTGAGCCACCGGTTCGTGGCGGCGATCTCCGGGACACCCGGCGCCACGTGGATGGCGGCCACCGGTGACGAGCAGCCAGGAACCGCCGCCTACGGCATCGCACTGCTGTCGCGGTTTCCCGCGGAGTCGTGGCAGGTGCTACGGCTGCCGCGGATTCCGGTGCCGTTTCCGATGTATCTACCGGGACCCAATCGGGTGATGGTCGTCAACGAGGAACCGCGCGCTGCGGTTGTCGGCCAGTTGAACACTCCGCTGGGGCCACTGACCGTTGCCAATACGCATCTCTCGTTCGTGCCGGGGTGGAATCGGATGCAGTTGCGGCGGCTGCTACGAGACATGCGCGGCTTCCCCTCGCCGCGTGTGTTGATGGGTGATCTGAACATGGAGCCGCGAGCGGTCCAGCGGTGGGCGCGTATGCGACCGCTCGCCTCGGCGATCACGTTTCCGGCCGACGAGCCCGATCGTCAACTCGACCACATCGTCACCGACGACCGTGGCCTGCGGGTGGAGCGGTGCTGTGCGCCTGAGCTTTCGATCTCCGACCACCGCGCGCTCGTCGTCGACATCTCCCGCGACCGAGTTCTTCCGCAATGCCGAGGTGCCCGCACGTAGGGTTTGATTGTGCGCGTCATCTCGGCGGAGTCGACGGAACTGTTCGTCGGGCCCGCGAACGCGCCGTTGCAGCTCGTGCGCGTGACCTACGCCGATGGCACGGGTGAGGTGCGAGTCGACGGTGACGGCCTGGTCGGCCACGCGCGCGGGGCGGCGAGTGACGGCACCGTGGAGGTGGCGGTCACGGTCACCGACCCGATCCCCGGTGAGCAGCGACCGGCACGGGTCGTCACGGGCGACGCAATCACGCCGTTCGTCTTCACCGTCGCCGAACCCGGCTGGACGATGTACATGATCAGCCACTTCCACTACGACCCCGTGTGGTGGAACACGCAGGCCGCCTACACCAGCGTGTGGAGCGAGGACCCGCCCGGCCGTTGCCGCCAGACCAACGGCTTCGACCTGGTCAGCGCCCATCTCGAAATGGCCCGCCGGGAACCCGAATACAAGTTCGTGTTGGCCGAGGTCGACTACCTCAAGCCGTTCTGGGACACCCGCCCCGAAGATCGCGACGATCTACGCCGCTTCATCGCCGACGGCCGCGTCGAAATCATGGGCGGAACGTACAACGAGCCGAACACCAACCTCACCAGCCCCGAGACGACCATCCGAAACTTCGTCCACGGCATCGGTTTTCAGCGCGACGTACTCGGCGCCGACCCGACGACAGCCTGGCAACTCGACGCGTTCGGCCATGACCCCCAGTTTCCGGGCATGGCCGCCGATGCCGGGCTGACGTCGAGTTCATGGGCACGCGGTCCGCATCATCAATGGGGCCCGATGGCCGGCGGCGGCGACGCGGAGCGCATGCAGTTCAGCAGCGAATTCGACTGGCTCGCCCCGTCCGGGCGCGGGTTGCTGACGCATTACATGCCCGCCCACTATGCGGCCGGCTGGTGGATGGATTCGGCTCCGACGTTGGAGGCGGCCGAAGCCGAGACCTATGGACTCTTCACGTCGCTGAAGAAGGTGGCGTTGACCCGCAACGTGCTCCTGCCGGTGGGGACCGACTACACGCCACCGAACAAGTGGGTCACAGAGATTCACCGATCGTGGAACACGCGCTACACCTGGCCGCGGTTCGTCTGCGCGCTGCCGAAGGAGTTCTTCGCCGCGGTGCGTGCCGAATTGGCCGAGCGCGGTATCGAGGCGTCGCCGCAGACGCGGGACATGAACCCCATCTATACCGGAAAAGACGTCTCCTACATCGACACCAAGCAGGCCAACAGGGCAGCCGAAGACGTCGTGCTCGACGCCGAGAAGTTCGCGGTGTTCGCCGGGCTCCTCGGCGGTGCGACGTACCCCCAGGCCGCGCTGGCCAAGGCGTGGGTTCAACTGGCTTACGGCGCGCACCACGATGCGATCACCGGCTCGGAATCCGACCAGGTGTACCTCGACCTGTTGACGTGCTGGCGAGACGCATGGGAGTTGGGCAGGGCGGCACGTGACAACGCGCTCTCCGTGCTGTCGGGTGCGGTCGACGGATCGGTCGTGGTGTGGAATCCCGTCGCGCACGGGCGCACCGACGTCATGACTGCCCGCATTCCGGCGCCCGCCGGGCCAGTACGCGTTGTCGATCATGCCGGCGACGAGGTACCGGCTCACGTCGAGCACGGCGGGCGGACGGTCAGCTGGCTCGCCCGAGACGTGCCGTCGTTGGGCTGGCAGTCCTATCGACTCGAGGAGTCGGATAAGTCCAGTTCGTGGGAACCGTTGAGCGGCAATGAGATCGGCAACGACCATTACCGGCTGCGGGTCGATCCTTCACGGGGCGGTGCGGTGGAGTCGTTGGTCGAAAGTGGTTCGGGCCGATCGCTGATCGCTGACGGTGAGGTCGGCAACGAGTTGGTGGTGTACGACGAGTACCCCGCGCATCCCGAGGCGGGTGAAGGGCCGTGGCACATCCTGACCAAGGGACCCGTGACTGGTTCCTCGTCATCGTGTGCGACAGTGCAGGCCTACCGGGGAGCGCTCGGGGAGCGGTTGGTCATCGACGGTGCCATCGGTGAGATCCTGCGCTACAGGCAGGTTCTCACGCTGTGGCACGGCGTGGCGCGCGTCGATTGCCGAACCACGATCAACGAGTTCACCGGCGCCGACCGGTTATTGCGCCTGCGCTGGCCGTGCCCGGTGCCCGGTGCGATGCCGGTCAGCGAGGTCGGCGACGCGGTGATCGGGCGCGGGTTCGCGCTGCTGCACGAACACGGCCGCGAAACGGCGGTCGACGCCGCGATTCATCCGTGGACGCTGGACAACCCCGCATACCGCTGGTTCGGGCTGTCGTCGACGATGCGGGTCCGCATCGGTGATGGATGTCGGGCAGTCTCGGTCGCCGAGGTCATCATGCCGACCGACAGCGCGTCGGCGCTGGCGCGTCCGTTGATGGTTGCGCTAGCGCGCGCCGGTGTCACCGCGACGTGCAGCGCCGCGGACAGTCCGCGCTACGGCGACCTCGCTGTCGATTCGAACCTCCCGGACGTGCGGATCGCACTCGGGGGTCCAGACCAGAACCGTTTCACCGCAGCGGTTCTCGATGCAGTTGATCCGTCGTACGCCGAGGAGGTGAAGCAACAGCTCGATGCGACCGATGCAGCCAGAGTGTGGGTGCCGGCGGCCGTGCGGCTAAAAGAGGCGTGGCTGCCGAGCGCGGACCTGCGCGAGATGCGGGCGCTGCCGGTACTGATTCTGGCGGGGTCCGTTCTGGACGATGTGGTCGCGGGTGTGGTCGACGACCTGGCCGACTGGGAGATCGTCGTCGAGCAGGAGACACCGGCCGATGTCGAACCGTTCGAAGACCGGACGGTGGCCGTGCTGAACCGCGGTGTGCCGGGCTTCGCCGTCGAATCGGATGGCACGCTGAATCTTTCGCTGATGCGCTCGTGTACCGGTTGGCCGTCAGGCACGTGGATCGATCCGCCGCGACGCACAGCGCCCGACGGATCGAACTTCCAGTTACAGCACTGGACGCACATGTTCGACTATGCGCTGGTTTCCGGGGACGGTGACTGGCGCCAAGCCGCCGTTCCGGCTCGCAGTGCCGAGTTCTCGAATCCGCTGCTGACGGTGACGGAGAAGTGGGGAGCGGTGGGCGGGCTGCCACGGTCAGGTTCGCTCTTGGAGATCCAACCGGCGGGCTCGGTGCGGCTCGAAGTGCTGAAGGCCGCAGGCAATCCGCTGGCCAGCGGTAGCGCGCGGCCGGTCCACCCGTCTGACGGTGTCGCGATGAGACTGGTCGAAACCACCGGCGGTACAACCGAAGTCGCGGTCACCTCGGGACTGCGCCGGGTATCTGCCGCTGTGCGGGTCGATCTCCTCGAGCAGCCACGCGTGCGGGAGGTGACGTCGGAAGGGCTGTCGTTACACGGCTTCGAGATAGCCACCGTACTGGCCCGGTTCAATCTTCCGCAGGTCTTGCCGGCCGACCATACCGTCCTCGCGCCGGAGGCGGAGGAGGCTCAGCCGCTCTACGCCCGATACTGGCTGCACAACCGCGGTCCGGCCCCGCTCGGCGGCCTGCCGGCGGTAGCCCATCTTCACCCGCAACACGTCGTGGCATCGGATTTCCCACTGCCCCTTCGCCTCACCGTCGCCAGCGATTGCTGCGACGAGATACTGCACGGCCGGGTGCAGCTGCTGTGTCCGGACGGGTGGACGGCTGAACCCGGCGTCCTGCCGTTCATGCTGCCGCCCGGTGAATACCTGGACACCAGCGTCAGCGTGACACCGCCGAAAGCATTGTCGCCCGGGCTGTATCCGATACGTGCCGAGCTGGCGTTGACGGGTGCGCACGTCTCGATTCCGCCGTCGTGGCGTCAGGTGGTCGAGGACGTGTGTGTTGTCGCGGTCGACGCGCCGCCGGACCACACCCTGTTGCGGCTCGTCGCTGGACCCGAGCCGGTCGACGTGATGGCCGGTGAAACGGCGCGAATAGCAGTCACCGTCGGCACCGATGCGTGCGCCGAGATTGCGGTCGAAGCACACCTGATCAGCCCGTGGGGCACGTGGGAGTGGTTGGGGCCGGCGGTGTCCGGCGTCGAGCTGCCCGCTCGCGGCACGGTTGAGATCGGCTTCGACATCACCCCGCCGGAATGGGTTGAACCGGGTGAATGGTGGGCGCTGGTCCGGTTGGCCGCCGCCGGAGACCTCGTGTACTCACCCGCTGTGAAGGTCACGGTTCGGTGAGTGAATCGGCGTGGGCAGGCGTCGCGGCGATCGTGGACGGTGTCCCGGTGTCGCTCGACGAAGTCGATGCGCGCGAGGCCGCATTGCGCGACTCGCGGATCGCCTCCTCGTTGCCGCGGCCCGGCACCAGCGAAGGTCGACAGCTGCGGCGTTGGCTGACCCAGCTCCTGGTTGCCGAACGCGTCGTGGCGGTCGAGGCCGCGGCGCGCGGATTGAACGCCGATAACGCGCCGGCCGAGGCCGACGTGCTGCCGAATATGACCGTGCGGATGGAGATTGGCAGCGTGGCGGCTTCGGTGCTGGGCGACCCGCTGGCCCGCGCGGTCTTCGCCGAGGTGACGGCCGGTATCGACGTCGACGATGACCAGATCGCGTCGTACCAGGAGCGAAACCCGTTGCGGTTCAGCGAAACAGCGCAGGTCGCCGAGCATCTGCGTGCCGCCGCCCGACGGCGGGCCTTCCGGCTGTGGCTGGACGCCCGGTGTGCGGCCGTCGTCGAACTGGGCCCCGGATACGAGCATCCCGGCGATCCCCGCCAACCCGACAACACGCACCGGCACTGATGACCGACCTCACTCTCGCACTCGACATCGGCGGCACGAAGATCGCCGTCGGTCTCGTCGACGATGCGGGCACGCTGGTGCACCGGGCACAAGTGCCGACACCGGTGGGAGATGCCGAAAGAATCTGGGCGGCTGCGGATTCGCTGCTCACCGAGGCCCTGGCCACCGCGGGAGGATGGGTGCGCGGCGCCGGAATCGCCTCGGCCGGACCGATCGACTTGTCGGCCGGCACCGTCAGTCCGATCAATATCGGCGGGTGGCAAGGCTTTCCGATCGTCGAGCGTGTGGCGACGGCCGTCGGCGCTCCGGTGAGGCTCGCCGGCGACGGTCTGTGCATGGCGATGGGGGAGCACTGGCGCGGTGCGGGCCGCGGCGCGGACTTCCTGCTCGGGATGGTCGTCTCGACCGGTGTCGGCGGCGGATTGATGCTCGACGGCGCACCCTATGACGGGCGAACCGGCAACGCCGGGCATGTCGGGCACATCGTCGTCGATCCGGGCGGCGCCCCGTGTACGTGTGGCGGGCGCGGCTGCGTCGAAACCATCGCAGCGGGTCCGCGCATGGCGCAGTGGGCGCGAGAGCACGGGTGGAATGCGCCCGCCGGAGCCGACGCGAAGGAACTGGCCGACGCCGCGAACGCCGGAGACGTCGTCGCGCTGAGAGCGTTTCGCCGTGGGGCGGTGGCTGTGGGCGCGATGATCGCGTCGGTCGGTGCGGTCTGCGACCTGGATCGGGTCGTGGTCGGCGGCGGTGTGGCCAAGTCCGGGGAGCTGCTGTTCGACCCCGTTCGGGAAGCGCTCGCGTCCCACGCCGGGCTGTACTTCATCCGTGGCATCGAGGTGGTGCCGGCCGAACTCGGCGGCGACGCCGGGCTGGTCGGGGCGGCGGCCTTGTTGCGGCAGCAGACGGTGGACCGCTGAGGGTGCCGGTCGATGGCGGAGATTCAGGCGGATTGCGCACCTCCGCGAGCGGGTGAGCGTGCGCAAGCTGCTGCGAATCCCCGGTGTGTCGTGTGCAACGCGCACGTTCGCGCAGACAAGAGAGGGGCACGTTTTGGCTGATGAGCGGGTGGTCGGCTATTCTTGACGGCGTTCCACCGAAGACCGTCGGTCACCGATGAGCGCTTGCGCGAAGAGCACAGGCCTCGAGCAATCGGTTGAAGGTCCCGGATCACCCGGGCGGCCCACGCAGGAGGACGAGGCTATAGCTGATTGCTGCGCCCCGACCTGTCTGCGTCGGGGCGTTCGTCGTTTCCGGGTCCTGACTGCTTGCACGCCGACCGATGGTCACCCATCCACGAGGAGGCATGCATGGCCAAGGCTGACAAGGCCACCGCGGTTGCCGACATCGCCGAGCAGTTCAAGGAGGCATCGGCGACGCTCGTCACCGAGTACCGCGGGCTGACGGTGGCCAACCTCAAGGACCTGCGCCGTTCGCTCGGTGATTCCGCCACCTACACGGTCGCCAAGAACACGCTGGTCAAGCGTGCCGCGGCCGAGGCGGGCATCGAGGGGCTCGACGAGTTGTTCGTCGGTCCCACCGCGATCGCGTTCGTCAAGGGCGAGGCCGTCGACGCCGCCAAGGCGATCAAGAAGTTCGCCAAGGACAACAAGGCCCTCGTCATCAAGGGCGGCTACATGGACGGCCGCCCGCTGAGCGTGTCCGAGGTCGAGCGCATCGCCGACCTGGAGTCGCGCGAGGTGCTGCTGGCCAAGATGGCCGGCGCTATGAAGGCGAACCTGTCCAAGGCCGCCGGTCTGTTCAACGCTCCGGCGTCGCAGGTCGCCCGGCTGGCCGCCGCTCTGCAAGAGAAGAAGGCCGACACCGAAGAGGCGGCGTAGCCGCGCACCCACCACCCCGTGACTTGTGGAGCCGCACCGGCGCTGACCGCCGGCGACACTCCACAAATCGCAACCAGAAGTAAGTAAGGAAAGGACCAAACATGGCCAAGCTGTCCACCGACGAGCTGCTCGACGCGTTCAAGGAACTGACGCTGCTGGAGCTCTCCGAGTTCGTCAAGAAGTTCGAGGAGACCTTCGAGGTCACCGCCGCTGCCCCGGTCGCTGTCGCGGCTGCCGGCCCCGCCGCCGGTGGCGCCCCCGCCGAGGCCGCCGAGGAGCAGTCCGAGTTCGACGTCATCCTCGAGGGTGCCGGCGACAAGAAGATCGGCGTCATCAAGGTTGTCCGCGAGATCGTCTCCGGCCTGGGCCTCAAGGAGGCCAAGGACCTCGTCGACGGCGCTCCCAAGCCGCTGCTCGAGAAGGTCGACAAGGCTGCCGCCGACGATGCCAAGGCCAAGCTCGAGGCCGCGGGCGCGACGGTCACCATCAAGTAACACCGCGCCGGCACGCCGGCAATACCACCACTGTGGGGTCGATCCAGCAAACGGGTCGGCCCCACAGTCGTTTTCTCGATGGGTCACAATCCGACCCCAGACTCGTGTCGTGGTCAGCGGCGGTAAGCTACAGTGACTCAAGCCACAAGCGGCAGGCCTGTGGTGTGACGATGATTGGCGGAAGGATCTCGCGTGGGCATTGGTATCCAGATTGAGGGACTGACCAAGTCCTTCGGCCCCCAGCGAATCTGGGAGGACGTCACTTTCGACTTGCCGCCGGGTGAGGTGAGCGTTCTGCTCGGCCCCTCCGGTACGGGCAAGTCCGTGTTTTTGAAGTCACTGATCGGTCTGCTGCGCCCGGAGCGCGGCAAAATCATCGTCGACGGCACCGACGTGATCCAGTGCACCGCCAAGGAGCTCTACGAGATTCGCACGCTGTTCGGCGTGATGTTCCAGGACGGTGCGCTGTTCGGTTCGATGAGCCTCTACGACAACACTGCCTTCCCCTTGCGTGAGCACACCAAGAAGAAGGAAAGCGAGATCCGTCAGATCGTCATGGAGAAGCTCGAGCTGGTCGGTTTGGCCGGCGACGAGAACAAGTTCCCCGGCGAGATCTCCGGTGGTATGCGCAAACGCGCCGGCCTGGCCCGCTCCCTGGTGCTCGATCCGCAGATCATCCTCTGCGACGAGCCCGACTCGGGTCTGGACCCGGTTCGCACCGCGTACCTGAGCCAGCTGCTGATCGACATCAACGCGCAGATCGACTGCACGATCCTCATCGTGACGCACAACATCAACATCGCCCGCACCGTGCCCGACAACATGGGCATGTTGTTCCGCAAGCACCTGGTGATGTTCGGTCCGCGCGAAGTGCTGTTGACCAGTGACGAGCCCGTTGTCCGGCAGTTCCTGAACGGTCGCCGAATCGGTCCGATCGGTATGTCCGAGGAGAAGGACGAGTCGACGATGGCCGAAGAGCAGGCCATGATCGATGCCGGTCACCACGACGGTGGCGTCGAGGAGATCGAGGGTGTGCCGCCGCAGATCCAGGCGACGCCCGGCATGCCGGAGCGCCAGGCCGTCTACCGGCGGCAGGCCCGGGTGCGCGAGATCATGCACACGCTGCCGCCGAAGGCGCAGGAAGCCATCCGTGCCGACCTCGAAGGTTCGAACAACCAGGGTGGCAGCGCCTTCCCGGACGGCGCCACGGCCCGGCACCGCACGGCCGAGGAGGACGCCCCGACGGGCGCCATGCCGCGCGCGCAGCAGTAAGCCGCACGCGTGGGCGTCGGGCACGCCGCTGGTGAACGAGAAGCTCGGGCGGAACAGACGCCTCGTATCGAAAAGACGCCTCGTATCGAAAAGACGACGTTCTGCCGGATCTGCGAGCCGCTGTGCGGCATGATCGCGACCGTCGAAGACGGCCGGCTGATCGAGTTGCGCGCCGACAAGGCTCATCCCGTCTCGGCGGGATTCGCGTGCCCGAAGGGCATCGCCTTCACCGAAGTCGTCAACGATCCCGACCGGGTCACCACGCCGCTGCGGCGGTGTGCCGGAAGTGACGGCGGCTTCGAACCCGTCAGTTGGGATGAGGCGATGTCCGACATCGCCGCCCGGCTCACCGACATCCATCGCAGGCACGGTGCGGGTGCGATCGGCTGGTATTTCGGCAACCCGGGCGCGTTCAGCTACTCCTACACGCTGAGCCTGACCATGCTGATGGGCGGGTTCGGTCTCGGTCTGCTCGGCGGCCCAGGCCGTAGCCTGCACGTGTTCACCGCAGGCTCGCAGGACGTGAACAACCGCTTCGTCGCCAGTCAGTTGCTCTACGGGTCGCCGCTCGCGCTGCCCGTACCCGATGTGCTGCGTACCGACTTCCTCGTGGTCATCGGCGCCAACCCGGTCGTCTCGCACGGCAGCGTGCTGACCGCGCCGCGGATTCGGGACCGCATGCACGACATCGTCAAGCGCGGTGGCCGCGTGTTGGTCATCGACCCCCGCAGGACCGAGACCGCCGCACAGTTCGAGTGGCTCGGCATCGTTCCCGACGGCGACGCCTACCTGCTGCTGTCCCTGCTGCAGGTGATGTTCGGCGAGAACCTGGCCGACCGCCGACGACTCGCCGAGCAGGCCGACGGCGTCGATTGGCTCGAGCGGCTTGCCGCGCCGTTCAGCCCGGTGGTCACCCAGCCGCACACCGGGATCGCCCCCGACACCGTCCGCGCGCTGGCCCGCGACCTGGCCGGCACCGAACGGGCCGCGGTGTACGGCCGTGTCGGCACCAGCGTCGGCGAGAACGGAACGCTGACGACGTACCTGCTGGACGCCGTCAATCTGGTGGCCGGCAATCTCGACGTGCCCGGCGGCAGCATGTTCGGGCGGCTGGGCGTGCCGGGGGAGCGGTGGTTCAACAAGGTCGGCGGTGCACTGCTGCGCGCCCTCTACACGCGCAAACGGTCACGCATCGGGGGGTTCCCCTCCGTCCTGGGTTCCGAACCCGCGGGCGTCATGGCCAAGGAGATCACCACGCCGGGACGCGGGCAGGTCAGGGCGCTGTTCGTCGGCGCGGGCAACCCGGTGCTTTCCGTGCCCAACGGGGACGAACTCGAGAGCGCGCTGAACTCCCTGGAGCTGATGGTCGGTATCGACCTCTATCTCAACGAGACGCTGGCGCACTGTGACTACGTGCTGCCCGCGACGTCGATGTACGAGCGTGACGACTTTCCGCTGCCGTTCCAGACGCTGCAACCCACGCCGTTCCGCCAGGCCACCGAGGCCGTCGTCGCGCCGGTCGGGCAGGCCCGCCCTGAGTGGGAGATCGTCGACGAGCTCACCGCCAGGATGTGGCGGTCGACGCCCGGCCTGGCGATGCTTGCCGGCGCGCGAAAGGTGTTGTCGGCGTTCGGGGTTCGGCTCAGTCCGCGGATGCTCGTTGATGCCGTGATCCGGTTGGCGGCGGGCGGCGACCGGTTCGGCCTGCGGCGGGGCCTCAGTTTCTCCAAACTCACCGCGAACCATCCGCACGGCACCGTGCTCGCCGACCATCTGCGGGCCGGCGTGCTCCGCGACGTCGTCGTCTACCGCGGTCGCCGGGTGCGTCTGCGCCACGACGAGATCGCAGGCGAAGTCGACAAGCTGTCGCGGCGCCGCATGGCCGACGGCTATCCCATGCGGCTGATCGGCATGCGCGAAACACGCTCGGAGAACTCGTGGATGCACAACTCGCCGCTGCTGATGCGCGGTGAGCGTTCGCACCGAGCGCGCATGCACGTCGACGACGCGGCCGCCGCCGACATCGTCGACGGCGACACCGTGCGGATCACCTCACCACACGGCCAGATCGAGCTGCCGGTCATCGTCACCAAGGACATCGTGGCCGGAGTGATCGCGGTGCCGCACGGTTGGGGACACAAGGGCACGGCCGGATGGCGTCTTGCCAACGACGCATGCGGCGCCAACGTCAACCGATTGATGTCCAGCGATCCGGCCGACATCGAGAGCCTGGCCGGGATGGCCCGGTTGACCGGTGTCCCGGTGCGCGTGGAGCGGGTCGCGTCGACAGCCGTGCAACCTGAGCACGCGCAAACTTTCGCATAAGGCCGATTCGCGGCCAGCAAACCCGTTATCTTTCTCCCGTCGTCGAGCGGGAGAAGTCATGGCCGACCGGTTCCTGATGTGGTTGAGAGCGGGTGTCGTCACCGCGGGATTGTCGGCGGCACTGCTCGCCGGAGCGGGTGCGGCGGTCGCCGATGACGGCTCAACTTCAGATGCCGGCGGGACGACTTCCTCCGGGTCGTCGAAAACCACTGACAGCGCCAAGGATTCGATCGGTAGCGAGTCACCGGCCGCGGCCGGTGCCCGCGCCTCGACCGCGACCACCACCCGCACGACCGGTGGCGCGCCGCGCACCCGCGTCGGCGCGAAGACCCCCGACGAGGCGAAGGAAGCCGAGGGTTCCGCCGCCACCGGTTCAGCAGGCCGCAGCGATGACCGGAAACGACGCGCTTCGAACCCCGAGGAGTCCCAGGGGCCAATAGATGAGGACGCCGCAATAGGCGTCGACGAGGCAAAGGACATCGAGCCGAAGGACGTCGAGGCCGGGGATACCCAAGTCATCGATGACGCCGTGACCGAGGCCCCCGCGATCGACGCCGGGGTGATCGAGGAGGTCGTCGGGAAACCCCGCTCGGACCGTGATCGCGCGGCTGCTCAGGCGGCGGTGGTCTCGCCGAATGCCGTCACGGTCACATCGGACAACGACGACACCACCGTGCGTGCCGAAGCAGACAATGCCGCGAAGAAGGTCGCCATCGGTATGGAGACCGGCGACGCGGTCGGGCCGACCGCCACCGAAGGACGGACGGTGGTGGACCTCGAACAGCCGGTCGCGGACATGGTCGAGACCACGGAGGAGTTCGGTGTTCAGGCGGTGGCCTTCGCGTCGGCACCACCGGCGGCGACCACCGCGACGGCGCCCCAGATCCCCATCATTCTGCGCATGATCGGCACGATCGTGTTCGACCTCTATGCCGTCGCGACCCGACTCCTGGGCGGTCCGCCGATGCTGCCGCCCAACAGCACCGTCACCGTGCGCTCCTCGACGCTCCGCATCGATTGCGCGTGCGCGGAAGGTGAAGGCAAGGAAGTGCCCGCGGACTGGTACATCCCCGAGACGCAGGATGGTGTGCCCCCGGACCGGCTGATCTATCTGCAACACGGCTTCCTCGCCAGCGCCCCGTGGTACAGCCACACCGCCGCCGCATTGGCAGAACGCACCAACAGCATCGTGGTCGCGCCGTCGATCAGCTCGAATTTCTTCGCCCTCGACGGTTGCTGGCTCGGAGGTGCGCCGATGCACGAGGCGATGGCGGGACTGTTCCTCGACGAGAACTCCGCGTTGAAGGAAAGCGCAGAAGCGGCTGGCTACTACGGCCCGATCCCGGAGCGCGTCGTGCTGATGGGTCATTCGCTCGGTGGCGGCGCGGTGTCCGGCATGGCCGGCTACATGGCCGACGACGAGCGCATCGAGAGGCTGGCCGGGGTGGTCCTGCTCGACGGCGTGGCCCTGGGCGGTCCGTCCCGGATGACCGAATCGCTGAGAAAGGTGCCCCTCGACATCCCGATCTATCAGCTCGCCGCGCCGGTCTACATGTGGAACAACTTCGGTTCCGGTCTCGACGCGCTGGCGGCCGCGCGGCCGACGGGGTTCATCGGCGTGACGTTGGTCAACGGCTCGCACGTCGACGCCATGAGGGGCGGCAATCCGCTCATCCAGTTCGCCCAGGAGCTGGTCGCCGGCTTCTCGCGGCCCGAGAACGCCGCCGCGGCGCAGATGCTGATGGTCGGCTGGGTCAACGACATGTTCGCCGGTGAGCAGACCAACGGCATCTACCTGGAGCGCGGCGAGCAGTACAGCTTCGACACCCCGGCGGGCAAGGCCACAGTCGTCGCGCTGCCCAACACGCTGACCAAGCCGTTCCTGCTGAACTTCCTCAAGCCGTTCATGTCGTTGGCCGACGGCTTGTTCACCTTGGATCCGGTCTGCGTCCGCCAATCGGTCGGGCCGGCCGGGGCCGGGCAGTGCAGCAACACGATCGCGGCCTGAGCGCAAAACTCCACAACAACCCGTGTTATCTCTTGACGGGAAGCCGCCGAGGGGCCAATCTGTTCTGCAGCAATGTATGGACGGATGAGAAGGATCGAGTCGCCAGCCAGCGCCCCGATGCGTGCCATACATGCGGTTGGGTTGTGGATGTTTCGCGGATGTTGAGGAATACGCCGTCCTGCGGTACTGTTGGACGTTGCGCTGGCTGCATCCTGCCCACCTAAACCCGCACCTGACACCGATGTCCTAGCCTGAGCCCAGCTCAGTGATCTAGTCGCGTGCCGTGCGTCCGGGAAGTTCGTGGTCGTGAGTGGCCAGCCGAACCGACGCAGATATCGCGGCGAAACGGACCGGTGGTCTACCGGGACGATAGTCGCATGAGGTGCTGGAAGGATGCATCTTGGCAGGGTCCCGCCCAAGCAAGACAGCAGAAGCTACTAAAAACTCCGTCCCAGGAGCACCAAACCGAATTTCCTTTGCAAAGCTCCGTGAGCCCCTCGAGGTTCCCGGGCTACTTGATGTTCAAACCGAGTCCTTCGAATGGCTGATCGGGTCCGAGGCCTGGCGTGAAAAGGCCAAGGAGCGCGGCGAGGAGAACCCCGTCGGTGGCCTCGAAGAGGTGCTCTCCGAGCTGAGCCCGATCGAGGACTTCTCCGGCTCGATGTCGCTTTCCTTCTCCGATCCGCGCTTCGACGAGGTCAAGGCGCCCGTCGACGAGTGCAAAGACAAGGACATGACGTACGCGGCGCCGCTGTTCGTCACCGCCGAGTTCATCAACAACAACACCGGTGAGATCAAGAGCCAGACGGTCTTCATGGGCGACTTCCCGATGATGACCGAGAAGGGCACGTTCATCATCAACGGCACCGAGCGTGTCGTGGTGAGCCAGCTGGTCCGCTCGCCGGGCGTCTACTTCGACGAGAGCATCGACAAGTCCACCGAGAAGACGCTGCACAGCGTCAAGGTGATCCCCGGCCGCGGCGCGTGGCTGGAGTTCGACGTCGACAAGCGCGACACCGTCGGCGTGCGCATCGACCGCAAGCGCCGTCAGCCGGTCACCGTGCTGCTCAAGGCGCTCGGGTGGACCAACGAGCAGATCACCGAGCGCTTCGGCTTCTCCGAGATCATGATGAGCACGCTCGAGAAGGACAACACCGCGGGCACCGACGAGGCGCTGCTGGACATCTACCGCAAGCTGCGCCCGGGCGAGCCGCCGACCAAGGAGTCCGCGCAGACCCTGCTGGAGAACCTGTTCTTCAAGGAGAAGCGCTACGACCTGGCCCGCGTCGGCCGCTACAAGGTCAACAAGAAGCTGGGCATCACCGAGAACCCGGCGCAGACCACGTCGACCACGCTGACCGAAGAGGACGTCGTCGCCACCATCGAGTACCTGGTGCGGCTGCATCAGGGCGACAAGACGATGACCGTCCCGGGTGGTGTCGAGGTCCCCGTCGAGGTCGACGACATCGACCACTTCGGCAACCGTCGTCTGCGCACCGTCGGCGAGCTGATCCAGAATCAGATCCGGGTCGGCCTGTCGCGCATGGAGCGCGTCGTGCGCGAGCGCATGACCACTCAGGACGTCGAGGCGATCACGCCGCAGACCCTGATCAACATCCGTCCGGTCGTGGCGGCGATCAAGGAGTTCTTCGGCACCAGCCAGCTGTCGCAGTTCATGGATCAGAACAACCCGCTGTCGGGTCTGACCCACAAGCGCCGCCTGTCGGCGCTCGGACCCGGCGGTCTGTCCCGTGAGCGTGCCGGCCTCGAGGTGCGCGACGTGCACGCGTCGCACTACGGCCGCATGTGCCCGATCGAGACGCCGGAGGGACCGAACATCGGCCTGATCGGCTCGCTGTCGGTGTATGCGCGGGTCAATCCGTTCGGCTTCATCGAGACGCCGTACCGCAAGGTCAAAGACGGTGTTGTCACCGATGACATCGAGTACCTGACCGCCGACGAGGAGGACCGCCACGTTGTGGCGCAGGCCAACTCGCCGATTGACGAGAACGGCCGCTTCGTCGAGGAGCGCGTCCTGGTCCGCCGCAAGGGCGGCGAGGTCGAGCAGATCTCGTCCAGCGAGGTGGACTACATGGATGTCTCGCCGCGCCAGATGGTGTCGGTCGCGACGGCCATGATCCCGTTCCTCGAGCACGACGACGCCAACCGCGCCCTGATGGGTGCCAACATGCAGCGCCAGGCGGTTCCGCTGGTGCGCAGCGAGGCGCCGCTGGTCGGCACCGGTATGGAGTTGCGCGCCGCGATCGACGCCGGTGACGTCGTCGTCGCCGACAAGGCCGGCGTGATCGAGGAGGTCTCGGCCGACTACGTCACGGTGATGGCCGACGACGGCACCCGGCACACGTACCGGATGCGCAAGTTCGCGCGCTCGAATCACGGCACCTGCGCCAACCAGCGTCCGATCGTCGACGCCGGCCAGCGGGTCGAGGCGGGCCAGGTCATCGCCGACGGGCCGTGCACCGAGAACGGTGAGATGGCGCTGGGCAAGAACCTGCTCGTGGCGATCATGCCGTGGGAGGGTCACAACTACGAGGACGCGATCATCCTCTCCAACCGCCTGGTCGAAGAGGACGTGCTGACCTCGATCCACATCGAGGAGCACGAGATCGACGCCCGCGACACCAAGCTGGGCGCCGAGGAGATCACCCGGGACATCCCGAACGTCTCCGACGAGGTGCTGGCCGACCTCGACGAGCGCGGCATCGTCCGCATCGGCGCCGAGGTCCGCGACGGCGACATCCTGGTCGGCAAGGTCACCCCGAAGGGTGAGACCGAGCTGACCCCGGAGGAGCGGCTGCTGCGTGCGATCTTCGGTGAAAAGGCGCGCGAGGTCCGCGACACGTCGCTGAAGGTCCCGCACGGTGAGTCGGGCAAGGTCATCGGCATCCGCGTGTTCTCCCGCGAGGACGATGACGAGCTGCCCGCCGGCGTCAACGAGTTGGTCCGCGTCTACGTCGCGCAGAAGCGCAAGATCTCCGACGGCGACAAGCTGGCCGGACGCCACGGCAACAAGGGTGTCATCGGCAGGATCCTGCCCGTCGAGGACATGCCGTTCCTGCCCGACGGCACGCCGGTGGACATCATCCTGAACACCCACGGTGTGCCGCGTCGTATGAACATCGGTCAGATCTTGGAGACCCACCTCGGGTGGGTGGCCAAGAGCGGTTGGAAGATCAACGGTTCGCCCGACTGGGCGAGCGCGTTGCCCAAGGAGCTGCTCGAAGCCGAGCCGGGAAGCATCGTCTCGACACCGGTGTTCGACGGTGCCCGCGAGGCGGAGCTGCAGGGTCTGCTCGGGTCGACGCTGCCCAACCGCGACGGCGAGACGCTCGTCGACGAGGACGGCAAGGCGATGCTGTTCGACGGTCGCAGTGGCGAGCCGTTCCCGTATCCGGTGACGGTGGGCTACATGTACATCCTCAAGCTGCACCACCTGGTGGACGACAAGATCCACGCTCGCTCCACCGGCCCGTACTCGATGATCACCCAGCAGCCGCTGGGCGGTAAGGCGCAGTTCGGTGGCCAGCGGTTCGGTGAGATGGAATGTTGGGCCATGCAGGCCTACGGCGCGGCGTACACGCTGCAGGAGTTGTTGACCATCAAGTCCGACGACACCGTCGGCCGGGTCAAGGTGTACGAGGCGATCGTCAAGGGCGAGAACATCCCCGAGCCGGGCATCCCCGAGTCGTTCAAGGTGTTGCTCAAGGAACTGCAGTCGCTGTGCCTCAACGTCGAGGTGCTGTCGAGTGACGGCGCCGCGATCGAAATGCGCGACGGCGACGACGAGGACCTGGAGCGCGCCGCGGCGAACCTGGGAATCAACTTGTCGCGCAACGAATCTGCCTCTGTTGAAGATCTTGCGTAGATCTGGCCTTGTAGGAATTTGTTACTAATCCCGAAAGGGGAAAGGGAGTTACGTGCTAGACGTCAACTTCTTCGATGAGCTCCGCATCGGTCTGGCCACCGCTGACGACATCCGTCAGTGGTCCTACGGCGAGGTCAAGAAGCCGGAGACCATCAACTACCGCACGCTGAAGCCGGAGAAGGACGGCCTGTTCTGCGAGAAGATCTTCGGACCGACTCGCGACTGGGAGTGCTACTGCGGCAAGTACAAGCGCGTCCGCTTCAAGGGCATCATCTGTGAGCGCTGCGGCGTCGAGGTGACTCGCGCCAAGGTGCGCCGTGAGCGGATGGGTCACATCGAGCTGGCCGCGCCCGTCACGCACATCTGGTACTTCAAGGGTGTGCCCTCGCGCCTGGGCTATCTGCTCGATCTGGCGCCGAAGGATCTCGAGAAGATCATCTACTTCGCCGCCTACGTGATCACCGCCGTCGACGACGAGATGCGCCACAACGAGCTGTCGACGCTCGAAGCCGAGATGGCCGTGGAGCGCAAGGCCGTCGAGGATCAGCGCGATCTCGATCTGGCCGAGCGGTCCCAGAAGCTCGAGGCCGACCTGGCCGAGCTGGAGAAGGAAGGCGCCAAGAGCGACGTGCGCCGCAAGGTGCGCGACGGTGGCGAGCGCGAGATGCGCCAGATCCGCGACCGGGCCCAGCGCGAGCTGGACCGGCTCGAGGAGATCTGGAACACCTTCACCAAGCTGGCACCCAAGCAGCTCGTCGTCGACGAGGTGCTCTACCGGGAACTGCAGGACCGCTACGGCGAGTACTTCACCGGTGCGATGGGTGCCGAGGCCATCAAGAAGCTCATCGAGAACTTCGACATCGAGGCCGAGGCCGAGGAGCTGCGCGAGGTCATCCGAAGTGGCAAGGGGCAGAAGAAGCTTCGCGCACTGAAGCGGCTCAAGGTGGTCGCGGCGTTCCAGCAGTCTTCCAACTCGCCGATGGGCATGGTGCTCGACGCGGTTCCGGTGATCCCGCCGGAGTTGCGCCCGATGGTGCAGCTCGACGGTGGCCGGTTCGCCACGTCGGACCTCAACGATCTGTACCGCCGCGTGATCAACCGCAACAACCGGCTCAAGAGGCTGATCGATCTCGGCGCGCCCGAGATCATCGTCAACAACGAGAAGCGCATGCTTCAGGAGTCGGTGGACGCGCTGTTCGACAACGGCCGCCGCGGTCGTCCGGTCACCGGACCGGGCAACCGTCCGCTGAAGTCGCTGTCGGATCTGTTGAAGGGCAAGCAGGGTCGGTTCCGTCAGAACCTGCTCGGTAAGCGTGTCGACTACTCCGGCCGTTCGGTCATCGTGGTCGGCCCGCAGCTCAAGCTGCACCAGTGCGGCCTGCCCAAGCTGATGGCGCTCGAGCTGTTCAAGCCGTTCGTGATGAAGCGTCTGGTGGATCTCAACCACGCGCAGAACATCAAGAGCGCCAAGCGGATGGTCGAGCGTCAGCGTCCGCAGGTGTGGGACGTGCTCGAAGAGGTCATCGCCGAACACCCGGTGCTGCTGAACCGCGCACCGACACTGCACCGCCTCGGTATCCAGGCCTTCGAGCCGCAGCTGGTGGAGGGCAAGGCGATTCAGCTGCATCCGCTGGTCTGCGAGGCGTTCAACGCCGACTTCGACGGTGACCAGATGGCCGTGCACCTTCCGCTGTCGGCGGAGGCGCAGGCCGAGGCACGCATCCTGATGCTGTCGTCGAACAACATCCTGTCCCCGGCGTCGGGTCGACCGTTGGCCATGCCGCGTCTGGACATGGTGACCGGCCTGTACTACCTGACGACGATGATCGAGGGCGACACCGGCGAGTACATGCCGTCCGCCAAGGATCAGCCCGAGACGGGTGTGTACAGCTCGCCCGCCGAGGCGATCATGGCGATGGACCGCGGTGCGCTGTCGGTGCGGGCGAAGATCCGCGTGCGGCTGACGCAGCTGCGTCCGTCGGCCGATCTGGAAGCCGAGCTGTTCCCGGAAGGCTGGAAGCCCGGTGACGCCTGGACCGCGGAGACCACTCTGGGTCGGGTGATGTTCAACGAGCTTCTGCCGCACGGCTATCCGTTCGTCAACGAGCAGATGCACAAGAAGGTCCAGGCGCGGATCGTCAACGATCTCGCCGAGCGCTACCCGATGATCGTGGTCGCGCAGACCGTCGACAAGCTCAAGGACGCCGGCTTTTACTGGGCCACCCGGTCGGGTGTCACCGTGTCGATGGCCGATGTGCTCGTGCCGCCGCAGAAGCAGGAGATCCTGGACCGCTACGAGAAGGAAGCCGACCAGATCGAGAAGAAGTACCAGCGCGGTGCTCTCAACCACGACGAGCGCAACGACGCGCTGGTCAAGATCTGGCAGGACGCCACCGAAGAGGTCGGCGAGGCGCTGCGGGCGCACTACCCGAAGGACAACCCGATCATCACGATCGTCGACTCGGGTGCCACGGGTAACTTCACGCAGACCAGGACACTGGCCGGCATGAAGGGTCTGGTGACCAACCCGAAGGGTGAGTTCATCCCGCGGCCGATCAAGTCCTCGTTCCGCGAGGGCCTGACGGTGCTGGAGTACTTCATCAACACCCACGGCGCCCGAAAGGGTCTGGCGGACACCGCTCTTCGTACGGCCGACTCGGGTTACCTGACCCGCCGTCTGGTCGACGTTTCGCAGGACGTCATCGTTCGCGAGACGGACTGCGAGACCGAGCGCGGCATCACCGTCACGCTGGCCGAACTGCAGGGCACCGGCAAGGACGCGACCTTGGTGCGCGATCAGCACATCGAGACGTCGGCCTACGCGCGAACGCTGGCCACCGACGCCGTCGACGCCAAGGGCAACGTGATCGTCGAGCGCGGCCACGACCTGGGCGACCCGGCGATCGAGGCGCTGTTGGCCGCGGGCATCACCGAGGTGAAGGTCCGCTCGGTGCTGACCTGCGCCACGGGCACCGGCGTGTGCGCGATGTGCTACGGCCGCTCGATGGCGACGGGCAAGCTCGTCGACATCGGCGAGGCCGTCGGCATCGTCGCCGCACAGTCCATCGGCGAGCCCGGCACGCAGCTGACCATGCGCACGTTCCACCAGGGCGGCGTGGGTGAGGACATCACCGGTGGTCTGCCCCGCGTGCAGGAGCTGTTCGAGGCCCGTATCCCGCGGAACAAGGCGCCGATCGCCGACGTCACCGGCCGGGTGCGCCTCGAGGAGGGTGAGCGCTTCTACAAGATCACCATCGTTCCCGACGATGGTGGCGAAGAAGTGGTGTACGACAAGCTCTCTCGTCGTCAGCGCCTGAAGGTGTTCAAGCACGACGACGGCACCGAGCGGCTGCTCGCCGACGGCGACCACGTCGAGGTGGGCCAGCAGCTGATGGAGGGTGCTGCCGACCCGCACGAGGTGCTGCGTGTCCAGGGCCCCCGCGAGGTGCAGATCCACCTCGTCAAGGAGGTTCAGGAGGTCTACCGCGCTCAGGGTGTGTCGATCCACGACAAGCACATCGAGGTCATCGTCCGGCAGATGCTGCGTCGCGTCACGATCATCGACTCGGGCTCGACGGAGTTCCTGCCCGGTTCGCTGACCGAGCGTGGCGAGTTCGAGACCGAGAACCGTCGGGTTGTCGCCGAGGGCGGCGAGCCCGCGGCCGGTCGTCCGGTGCTGATGGGTATCACGAAGGCGTCGCTGGCCACCGATTCGTGGCTGTCGGCGGCGTCGTTCCAGGAGACCACCCGCGTGCTCACCGATGCGGCGATCAACTGCCGCAGCGACAAGCTGCAGGGTCTGAAGGAGAACGTGATCATCGGCAAGCTGATCCCGGCCGGTACCGGTATCAACCGCTACCGCAACATCCAGGTTCAGCCGACCGAAGAAGCCCGCGCTGCGGCGTACACGATTCCGTCCTACGAGGATCAGTACTACAGCCCGGACTTCGGCCAGGCCACCGGTGCCGCGGTGCCGTTGGACGACTACGGCTACAGCGATTACCGCTAGCAGTCAACGGAAAGGCCTCCGGGTTTCGACCCGGGGGCTTTTTCGTGCCCGAGGATTGCGCCGAACGTGGGTTACCCGCACGTCCTGCGCGGGTTGTCCGTGACACGAGCCCACACTGGGCGGTGAGGATCTGATGCTGGCGAACACCGCGTGGTTCCTGTTCGGGCTGGGCGCGTTGATCGTCGGCGCGGAGGTGATGGTCCGCGGCGGGGCCGAAGTCGCGGTGCGACTGGGCATAAGTCCGATCGTCATCGGGCTGACGGTGGTCTCGATCGGGACCAGCATGCCGGAACTGGCAGTCGGTGTGGTCGCGGCGAGGGAGGGCAGCGGCGCGCTGGCGGTCGGCAACATTGCCGGCACCAACGTCGTCAACGTGCTGCTCATCCTCGGCCTCAGCGCCGCGCTGGTGCCGTTGACGTTGCAGTCGCGAACCATTCGATTCGAGCTGCCGATCATGGCCGTGGCGGCGTTGCTGATGTGGGTGTTGGCCGCGGACGGCGTTCTTACGCGTGTCGACGGCGCCATTCTGGTCGTCTGCGCATTTCTCTACACCGCCGCGGTGATCTGGTCGGCCCGGCGCGAATCCCACGCTGTCGCTGTTGAATTCGCGGCCGAGCTGGCCGCCGAGTACGCGACCGAGGAGGTCGGCGCCGTGGCGATAAAGCGTCGTCCCACCTCGACCAGTGTCGCGATGACGTTGGGCGGCATCGCCGTTGTGGTGCTGGGAGCCGACTGGCTTGTCGACGGGGCGGTCGGCATGGCCCGTCAGTTCGGCGTCTCCGACGCGCTGATCGGCTTGACGGTCGTCGCGATCGGCACGTCGGCACCGGAGCTGGTGACCACCATGATCTCCACGATCCGCGGTGACCGGGACATCGCGATCGGCAACCTGATCGGCAGCAGTATCTACAACATCCTGCTCATACTGGGCGTGACCTGCCTGGTGCCGGCACAGGGTCTGACGCTGCCGTCCAGCCTGGTGACGATCGACCTGCCGATCATGTTGATCGTGGCGCTGGTCTGCATCCCGATCTTCATCTCCGGGCGACGCGTCTCGCGTAGCGAGGGCGTCGCGATGGTCACCGCGTACGTGGGCTACTTGATCTTCCTGCTGGCCACCCAGACGTGACGGTGGGGGTCACTACACTCGGCGTCGTGCTAATCGGTTCTCATGTCCACGGTGACGATCCGCTCGCTGCGGCACAGGCCGACGGTGCGGAGGTCGTGCAGTTCTTCCTCGGCAACCCGCAGAGTTGGAAGAAGCCGAAGCCGCGCGAGGACGCCGACGTGCTCAAGGCGTCGAGCATCCCGCTGTACGTGCACGCGCCGTACCTGATCAACGTCGCGTCGGCCAACAACCGGGTGCGTATCCCGTCGCGCAAGATCCTGCAGGACACCTGCGACGCGGCCTCCGAGATCAACGCGACGGCGGTCATCGTCCACGGTGGGCACGCCGACGACAAGGACTGGGAAGCCGGCTTCGAACGCTGGGTCAAGGCGCTCGACTACCTCGAGACCGATGTGCCGGTGTACCTGGAGAACACCGCGGGCGGCGATCACGCGATGGCCCGCCACTTCGACGTCATCGCCCGGCTGTGGGACCACATCGGGGACAAGGGCATCGGGTTCTGCCTGGACACCTGCCACGCCTGGGCCGCCGGTGAGGCGCTGATCGACGCCGTCGACCGCATCAAGGCCATCACCGGTCGCATCGACCTGGTGCACTGCAACGACTCGCGTGACGCCGCTGGGTCCGGCGCCGACCGGCACGCCAACTTCGGCACCGGTCAGATCGACCCGCAGCTGCTCGTCGCGGTCGTCAAGGCGGCCGATGCGCCGGTGATCTGCGAAACCGCCGACGAGGGCCGCAAGGACGACATCGCCTTCCTGCGCGAACACCTCGACTAGGGCGTGTCTGACAAAGGTTTCGGGTGTTGTGCCTGAGGCTTGAGGGATGTCGCGATTTGAGTTGTTGTCTGATG
>NZ_LQIS01000004.1 GCF_001499905.1 Mycobacterium sp. GA-1285
CCTCCGCCGCCACCGCCGCCGGGAGCGCCCCCACCCGCTCCGGCACCAGGGGCGCCCGCTCCTGCTCCCGCACCCGGCGCGCCGGCGCCTGGTGCACCGGCGCCCGCGCCCGGCGATCCGGCCGCACCGGCCCCGTCGCCCGCCGATCCCGGCCGTGTCGACTCAGCGGCCGGTGGCCTCAGCTACGTGGTGCCGGCGGGGTGGAAAGTGGCCGATTCGACCCAGCTTTCCTACGGTCAGGTGTTGCTGACCAAAGACGCCCCCGAAGGCGCCGAGCCTCCCAACGACACCAGCATCCTGCTGGGCCGGCTCGACCTGAAGCTCTTCGCGGGCGCCGAGACGGACAACACGAAGGCCGCGCAGCGGTTGGCCTCCGACATGGGCGAGTTCTTCATGCCGTTCCCCGGCACCCGGGTCAACCAGGAGACCGTCGAGCTCAACGCCGACGGCATGCCGGGCGTCGCGTCGTACTACGAGGTGAACTTCACCGACACGAACAAGCCCACTGGTCAGATCTGGGCCGGCGTGGTCGGCAACCCGGTCGAACCCGGTACGCCGCGCGGTCAGCGCACACCCGAGCGGTGGTTCGTGGTCTGGCTCGGCACCGCGAACAACCCTGTGCCGAAGGAAGAAGCGGTGACGCTGGCCAACTCGATCCGGCCGTACACCCCGCCCGCGGCGCCGGCGGCCCCACCGGCCGACAATGCACCGCCGGCCGCGCCGCCTGCCCCGCCGGCCGCTCCCGACGGGCCTGAACCGCGTCCCGCGGTCGGCGTGCCCGTTCCGGTCGCGCCGGAGAACGCGCCCGGGATGACGCCTCCGGCCTGACGTCCGCTGGGTCCGCGGCATGACGCCCCGCACGGCAAGTGCGGCGTCAGCCGCTGACCGCGCAGGTGCGTCCCCCACTTCCGCTTGGACCGCAGGTGCTAGACGCTCGCGCAAACCGACGGCGCGAACGGAACTGGAATAGGTACGCACACTCCCACGGAGAAGTAAGGCGTGATATCCCCGTTCCATGCCGGAGGCGGTGGTGGCGGCGGTGCTGGTGGCGGCGGTAACTGCGCGACGACGCACGTATTCGAAAGGGTGTCGTACACCGTCCCCATTCCGCACTCCGCCGCCGTGGCGACTCCCGGAGCCGATACCACCGCTGCTCCGAGCGGAATGAATGCAACTGACACTGTGACTGCCCACCGATGATTGATGTTTCGCATGCGGGCTCTCCCCTCGGATCGTCACCCGACCCTTATCTCTGGGAGTCTAGGACTGCAGACGCCTCAGAGACAGGGGAATTTGACGCGGCAGTCAGCTCTTAGTGACCCAACCCACGGCGGCTGACCGTTGAGGTTGTTCGCGTCAGCCGTGAAGCACGGGAGATTACCGCCGAAGCCGAAAAAACCTACCGTCTGGCAACGCTGAAAGCTGCCGTCCAACCCGACTGGCAACCCACGTTGGCCGGGGCGGCGAAAGCAACACTGCTCGCTACCAGCGTTCCAATCGCAAAGCGACAACTGATTTCATTCCTCGCCCTTTCTTTTGGCAGTGCTGGAGGCCCGAGAGCCACGTCGACGGCGCCGCCGATGTCGTCGAGTTCAATGACAGCGAAAGCGGCCGCCCGGTGGTGCGTCGGTCACCGCGAGGCGACCATGTAGTGATGAGCGCCTCCACCATGACCGCCTGGCAGGTTCGGCGACCGGGACCGGTGACTACCCGGCCCATGGAGCGCGCGGACATCGCGATTCCGCGCCCGGGAGCCGGTGAGCTTGCGGTGGCCGTGCGGGCATGTGGTGTGTGCCGCACCGACCTTCACGTCGTTGAAGGTGATCTGCCCGTGCATCGGCCCGGGGTCGTACCGGGGCACGAGGTGGTGGGCGAGGTCGTCGAGGTGGGCAAGGACGCGAACGCGGAGTTCTCCGTCGGTGACCGCGTCGGTATCGCGTGGCTGCGACATACCTGTGGGCGATGCCGGTACTGCGTCAGGGGCGACGAGAACTTGTGTCCGGAGTCGCGTTACACGGGCTGGGATGCCGACGGCGGATACGCCGAATTCGCAACGGTCCCAGCGGCATACGCGCATCCGCTGCCCGCCGGCTATTCCGACGCCGAGCTGGCGCCGCTGTTGTGCGCCGGGATCATCGGATATCGCGCGCTTCTGCGCGCGGACCTACCGCCGGGCGGCCGGTTGGGCATATACGGATTCGGTGGCAGCGCACACCTGACCGCCCAGGTGGCCATCGCGCAGGGCGCGGAGGTTCACGTCATGACGCGCGGGGCTTCCGCGCGTGAACTCGCACTGAGCCTGGGGGCGGCATCGGCTCAGGGAGCCGATGAGCGTCCGCCCGTCGACCTCGATGCCGCGATCCTGTTCGCACCTGTCGGCGAGCTCGTCCTGCCGGCACTCGAAGCGCTCGATCGCGGTGGCACGCTTGCGATCGCCGGCATCCACCTCTCCGACATCCCGACGTTGAACTACCAGAGTCACCTCTTTCACGAGCGTCAGGTCAGGTCGGTCACCGCCAACACGCGCGCCGATGCCCGGGCCTTCCTGGCTTTCGCCGGTGAGCACCACATCGAGGTGACCAGCCCGCAATACCCGCTCGACCGGGCCGACGTCGCGCTGAGCGATTTGGCCGCCGGCCGCGTCTCCGGGGCCGCCGTGCTGGTCGTCTGACGCTCGACCGGCACGTGGCTCTGACGTCAGCTCAGATGCCACACGACCGCGGCGGCCAGGGCACCGAGCCCGTTCAGCGACCAGTGCAGCGCGATCGGCGCGATCAGGCTGCCGCTGCGGCGCCGCAGCCAGGTGAAGACGAAGCCCGCGACGCCGGTGGCGACCACCGCCAACGTCACCCCGGCAACGGTGCCCATCACACCTCCGCCGAAGATCCGGGTGAATCCGACGTTGCTTGCGGTCAGGCCCAGCGAAGTGGTGATGTGCCAGAGCCCGAACAACAGCGAGCCCGCCGCGGCGACACCGCGCCAGCCCCAGGCGCGGTCGAGCGCTCCGTGTAGCACCCCGCGGAACGCCAGTTCCTCGGGAATCACGGTCTGCAGGGGAATGATGACCATCGACGCGATGAGGGCGCCCGAGATCGTGGCGTAGTTGTTGTTCATGAACATCGGCCGCGTCCACGGGAGCAGCGCACCGATCGCGATGACCGACAACACCACCCCGGCGGCCCCCAGCGCGTAGCCGGTCCCGGACTTCCAGTGTTCACGGCTCAGGCCGAGTTCGGCCCACCCCAGGCCGCGGGAGCGCACCAGCGCCACCAACAACAGCGCCGCGGCCGGCACCGTCGCCACGCTGGCCCACGGCGTGGTGAAGTGCGCGATCAGGTTCGTCAGGGCCAACACCACCACGACCACCGCGATGTCGACGTAGGTGCGGAAGTGGTGCAGGGCGGAAAGCTGTTCGACCAGCGGGTGTGGGCGCTCGGCGAGGGCGGCGTGGTCGGACATGAAAAGCCAGTTTAGCGGCCGTGTTCGCTGAGGGTGTCCTGCGAGAGCGAGGGCGCCTGGTAATCCGGGTCCCACGTCCAACCGGAGATCGCCGGATCGTCCTCGCCGTGCTCGCGGGTGTAGCGCCGGGCCGCCAGCCGCGCGTCGGCCATCTCCTGGCGCAAACCGGCCACGCTGCTGCCCAGGCCCTCGACGCGGTCGATCACATCCATGACCAGATGGAACCGGTCGAGGTCGTTGAGCATCACCATGTCGAACGGGGTTGTCGTGGTACCGCGTTCCTTGAAGCCGCGCACGTGCAACTGCGCATGGTTGGCGTGCCGGTAGGTCAGCCGATGGATCAGCCAGGGATAGCCGTGGTAGGCGAAGATGATCGGTTTGTCGGTGGTGAAGATCGAGTCGAATTCACGCTCGGACAGGCCGTGCGGGTGCTCCGAGTCGGGTTGTAGCCGCATGATGTCGACGACGTTGACCACCCGCACCTTCAACTCGGGCAGCCTGCGACGCAGGATGTCGGCGGCCGCGACGGTCTCCAGGGTCGGGATGTCACCTGCGCACGCGAGCACCACGTCGGGTTCGCCCGTGGTGCTGCTGGCCCACTGCCAGATGCCGAGACCTCTGGTGCAGTGCGCGATCGCGGAATCCATGTCCAGGTAGTTCAGCGCCGGCTGCTTACCGGCGACGATCACGTTGACGTAGTGGCGGCTGCGCAGGCAGTGGTCGGCCACCGAGAGCAAGGTGTTGGCGTCCGGCGGCAGATACACCCGGACGACCTCCGGTCGCTTGTTGGCGACATGGTCGATGAAGCCGGGATCCTGGTGCGACGCACCGTTGTGGTCCTGACGCCAGACATGGGACGTCAGAAGGTAATTCAGCGACGCGATCGGCGCCCGCCATGCCAACTCGCGGCTGCTGTTGAGCCACTTGGCGTGCTGGTTGAGCATGGAATCGACGATGTGGATGAACGCCTCGTAGCAGTTGAACAGCCCGTGTCGGCCCGTCAACAGGTAACCCTCGAGCCAGCCTTGGCAGAGATGTTCGGACAACACCTCCATCACCCGGCCCTCCGGACCGAGGTTCTCGTCGTCGGGGGTCACCTCGGCCAGCCAGGTTTTGTCGGTCGCCTCGAGGGTTGCCGACAATCGGTTGGATGCGGTCTCGTCAGGTCCCATCAACCGGAACCGGTCGGAGTTGCGCGCGATGACGTCGCGCAGAAAGGTTCCGAGCACCCGCGTGGCCTCGGTCGATTCGGAGGCCGGCTCGTCGACCGGCACCGCGTAGTCGGTGAACGGCGGCATATCCAAGTCCTTGAGCAGGAGTCCGCCGTTGGCGTGCGGGTTGGCGCTCATCCGGCGTTGCCCGCGCGGGGCGATCGCGCGCAAGTCGGGTCGTAACGCGCCGTCCTCGTCGAACAGCTGCTCGGGACGGTAGCTGCGCAACCACGCTTCCAGCTGAGCGCGATGATCGGCGTTGGTGTGGGTGCCGGAGAGCGGAACCTGATGGGACCGCCACGTGCCCTCGACCTTCTTGCCGTCGACCTCCCGGGGGCCGGTCCAACCCTTCGGCGTCCTCAACACCACCATCGGCCACAGCGGACGGCCCCGCTCCCCATCGAGCCGTGCGGCGCGCTGGATCGCGGCGATCTGGTCGAAGGCCTCGTCGAACGCCGTCGCCAGCTGCTGATGCACGTTGGCCGGATCATCACCCGCCACCGTGATGGGCCGGTAGCCGTAGCCGAACATCAGCGACTCGAGCTCCTCCTGCGGAATCCGCGCGAGGACCGTGGGGTTGGCGATCTTGTAGCTGTTGAGGTGCAGGATAGGCAGCACCGCGCCGTCTGTTACCGGGTTGAGGAACTTGTTCGAATGCCAACTCGCTGCCAGCGGACCGGTCTCGGCCTCGCCGTCGCCGATGACACAGGCGACCACCAGGTCAGGGTTGTCGAACGCCGCGCCGTAGGCGTGCACCAGCGCGTAGCCCAACTCGCCGCCCTCGTGTATCGAACCGGGGGTCTCGGCGGCGACATGGCTGGGGATGCCGCCGGGAAAGGAGAATTGGCGGAACAGTTTTCGCATCCCCTCGGTGTCTTCGGAAATGCCCGAGTACACCTCGCTGTAGGTGCCTTCCAGATACGCGTTGGCCACCAGGCCAGGACCACCGTGCCCGGGGCCGGTGATGTAAATGACGCTGACGTCCCGGGCGCGGATGACACGGTTCAGGTGCGCGTAGACCAGATTGAGGCCCGGTGTCGTGCCCCAGTGGCCGAGCAATCGGGGCTTGACGTGCTCCGGCGCCAGCGGCTCACGCAGCAATGGATTGTCCAGCAGATAGATCTGGCCGACGGACAGATAGTTGGCGGCGCGCCAGTAAGCGTCGATCAGGTCGAGTTCATCGGCGGACAGCGTGGGAGACAAGGCCTGGGCAGTCATCTGGCTCATCATCGTCGGGACAGGTGAACGGGTCGTAACAGGTGAACGGGTTCCACTCCTGTACCCGATGCGCGTGAAGCTACCCATTAGCCTGTCTGGCGTGTTGGGATTCGCGGTGCCGCAGTTCGGGGAGTCCGCGCGAGCCGACCTCGCGCGCTACGCCGCCACCGCCGAAAGCCTCGGCGCGGATAGTCTCTGGGTGGGAGACCGTCTGTTGACGGCGGTGCACCCCAGCGTCGGCTACGCGGGTCAAGACACCATCCCCGGGCGGTTCCGCGCCGGCCTGGATCCGTTCATCGCGCTCGCGGTGGTGGCCACCGCGACGTCCCGCGTCCTGCTGGGCAGCAGCGTCTTCGTCGCACCGTGGTACCCGCCGGTGCAGCTGGGTCGCCAGCTGACCGCGATCGATGTGGTCAGCGCGGGCAGGCTCGTTCCCGGTTTCGGCATCGGATGGTCGCCGGAGGAGTTCTCGGCCGCCGGCGCACCGTTCCGCGGCCGCGGAGCGCAACTGGACGAGCTGCTCGATGCGCTCGAGCGGCTGTGGACCACGAATCCGGTCGAATACGACGGCAAGCGGTGGTCGATCCCGTTGTCGTGGGTGGACCTCAAACCGGTCCAGCAACCGCGTCCGCCGATCTATCTCGGCGGGTTCACCCCGGCGAGCCTGCGGCGCATCGGGGCACGCGCCGACGGGTGGCTCCCTGCCGTGCTGGTGCCTGGCGGCGTGCGGCCCGAGTTCCTCGCGACGCAGCGCAGCACGATCGACGCCGCCGCGCGCGAGGCCGGCCGGGACCCGGCGGCCATTCACACCTATGTGCGGATCAACGTCGTCGAGGGCACACCGATCGATGCGGTCGCCGAGGCGGTACGGTCGCTGGCCGACGCCGGTTATCCGGACGCCTTCGTCGACCTGATGTACGTGGCGGGTGACACCGACGACCACCTGCGGTGGGTCGAGGGCCTACTGGCGGCATGAGCGAACCACTTCTGGCATCGGTGCGGGTGCTCGACCTGGGCGGCGCCGAATCCGATGGCGTGAGCCGGCTGTACGCCGACCTCGGAGCCGATGTGCTCAAGATCGAGCCGCCGAATGGACGGTCCGACCGGCAGGCACTGCCGACCGTGGCCGGAGCGAGCGTGCCGTTCCGGTTGAACAACGCGAACAAGCGGTGCGCGGTTCTCGACCCCGACACCCCCGATGGCCGCCGGAGACTTCTGGACCTGGCGAGCACCGCCGATATCGTCGTCGACAGTGGAATCCCCAGTGGTGCAAGCGATTTCGGGACATCGTGCGCCGCGCTGGCGCAACAGTTCAACCACCTGGTCGTGCTGTCGGTCACGGACTTCGGCACCGAGGGCCCGTACGCCCCGTGGCGGGCCACCGACGCGGAGTTGTACGGTTTGTCGACGGCGCTGTCCCGTACCGGTCCGACCGCCGGCACACCGGTGCTGCCCCCCGTCGGACTGGCATCAGGAACCGCGGCGGCGCAGGCGGCGTGGGCGGCGTTGGCCGCCTACTACCACCGCTTACGCACCGGCGCTGGCGATTACATCGACTTCTCCCGGTTCGAGGCGGTGCTTCAGTCGTTGGACCCGCCGTTCGGGTCGGAGGGTCAGGCGGCTGTTGGTGTCAAGAAGACCGCCGAGATCTGGCGCGGCAGGCCACGAAACCAGAACATCTATCCGATCTTCGCCTGCAAGGACGGGCACGTACGGATCTGTCTGCTGTCCCCGCGTCAGTGGCAGGCGATGCGCGCCTGGCTCGGTGAGCCCGAGCAGTTCGCCGACCCCAAGTTCGACACGATCGCCGCGCGGTACGCGGCGTCTCGCGAACTCAACGCCCTGATCGGCGATTTCGTTGCACCGCAGACCATGGACGCCCTTGTCGCCGAGGGACAGGTGCGAGGGGTTCCCATCGCGGCGGTGCTCACCCCCACCGAGGCACTGGCCTCCCAGCACTTCCAGGCGGTCGGTGCGCTGACCACCGCCGAGTTCGCGCCGGGCGCTCAGGTGGTCGCGCCCGTGGGGCCGTTCGTCGTCGACGGGCACCATCGCGGTCTGAGGTGGCTGGCCCCCTCCCATGATGCTGACGAACCTGATTGGGCCACAACGTCATCGGTGGCGCCGTCGCGCGACACGGCCGCGTTGAAGCGCCCCTTCGAGGGGATGCGCATACTCGACCTCGGCGTCATCGTCGCCGGGGGCGAGCTCGGCAGGCTGTTCGCCGACCTCGGCGCCGAGGTGATCAAGATCGAGAGCGCTGCCTATCCCGACGGGCTGCGCCAGGCGCCGCCCGGTCAGGTGATGAGCAGATCCTGGGCCCTGACCCACCGCAACGAGCAGAGCCTGGGGCTCGACCTGCGGACCCCCGCCGGCGCCGGCCTGTTCTGCCGCCTGGTCACAGGGTCTGATGCCGTGTTCGCCAACTTCAGGCCGGGAACGCTTGCGTCGCTGGGGTTCTCCTACGACCGGCTGCGCGAACTGAATCCCCGCATCGTGCTCGCGGAGAGCAGCGCCTTCGGCGCGACCGGCCCGTGGAGCGCGCGGATGGGCTACGGACCGCTGGTGCGCGCCACGACCGGGGTCACCTCGTTGTGGGCGTCATCCGACGGCGGCTTCTACGACGCGACGACGATCTTCCCGGACCACGTGTCGGCACGGCTCACCGCGATCGCGGCGCTGGCGGCGCTGATCCGCCGCGACCGCACCGGTGAACCCGCACTCGTTCACGTCTCACAGTCCGAGGCCGCGGTGAGTCAACTCACGACGCGTTATGTCACCGAGGCCGCACGCGCGGCCGGCCTGCCCGTCGTCGACGACACCGTGTCACACGCCGTGTACCCGTGCGCCGGCGACGACGAGTGGTGCGTGATCTCGGTGCGATCCGCCACCGAGCATGCCGTGTTGGACTCCGTCACCGGCGGCGTCGACACCGCGGAATGGACCAGCGCCCGCGACAAGACCGCCGTGGCGCGCGCACTGCAGCACGCGGGTATCGCCGCCGCGCCGATGAACCGCGTCGTCGATGTGCCCGACGACCCGCAGGTGCGTTTCCGAAAGCTGTACTCCGACATGGAACATCCGCTGTTCGATGCGCCCATGCTGACCGAAACGGGCCCGGCGCCGTACACGAAGATTCCGCCCGCCCGGCTGAGGCCCGCACCGATGCCGGGGGAGCAGACCCGGGAGATCTGCAGTCAGATCCTCGACTTGTCGGTCGCGGAAACCGATCGGCTCATCGCCGACGGCACGCTCTTCGCTTATCCAGAAAGGCCGTGATGGAGCCCAGGACGCCGGTGTTGGTCGGCTACGGACAAGTCAACCAACGCGACTTTAGACCCGAAGTGTCACCGATCGAGCTGATGGTCACCGCCGCACGCAACGCAGCGGACCCGAGGGTCCTCGAGGCCGTCGACTCAGTGCGGGTTGTCAACCTCCTCTCGTGGCGGTATCGCGACCCGGGATTGCTTCTCGCGCAACGACTCCGCGCCGGCGAGGCCAGCACCCGCTACACCGGGGTCGGCGGTAACACACCGCAGTCGCTGGTCAACGAGGCCTGCCGGGACATCCAGAACGGGCGCGCCGAGGTGGTCCTGGTCGCAGGCGGCGAAACCTGGCGCACCCGTAGTCGGCTGCGCGCCAAAGGTCTCAGGCCCGACTGGCCGCGCCAGGACGAGTCCGTTCCGATGGCCGAAGGCGCCGATGAGGGAGTGCCGATGGCCGGTCCCGCCGAGATCAAGATAAGCCTGCACCTGCCCGTGTACGTCTATCCGATGTTCGAGCAGGCCTTACGGATCGCCGCAGGCGAGTCCGACGAAGAGCACAGGCGCCGGATCGGTGAACTGTGGGCACAGTTCAGTGCGGTCGCCGCCACCAACCCGCACGCGTGGGTTCGAGACGCGTTGCCGGCGGAGCAGATCTGGCAGGCCGGTCCGAGCAACCGGATGATCAGCTGGCCCTACCCGAAGCTGATGAACTCCAACAACATGGTCGATCAGGCGGCGGTGCTCGTACTCACCTCGGCCGAGAAGGCCACGCGCCTGCAGATCCCCCGGGACCGCTGGGTGTTCCCGTACTCGGGCAGCGACTCGCACGACACCTACACGATCGGCGAGCGGGCCGAGTTCTACACGTCGCCCGCGATCAGGATCGGGGGGCAGCGCGCCCTGGAGCTGGCCGGGGTCGGCATCGACGATATTCAACTGGTCGACGTCTACTCGTGCTTCCCTTCGGCGGTTCAGGTCGCCGCCAACGAACTTCGCCTCCCGATCGCGGATCCCGCCAGACCGTTGACCGTGACCGGCGGGCTCACCTTCGCGGGCGGACCGTGGAACAACTACGTGACCCACTCGATCGCGACCATGGCCGAACGGCTCGTCGCCGCTCCCGGAGCGCTGGGGTTGATCACCGCCAACGGCGGATACCTCACCAAGCACAGTTTCGGCGTCTACGGCACCGAGCCCCCACCACACGAGTTCCGTTGGGAGGACGTGCAATCGGAGGTCGACCGCGAGCCGACCCGGACAGCGCTCGTCGACTGGGCGGGGGTCGGCACCGTGGAGACATGGACGACTCCGTTCGACCGCGAGGGCTCTCCGGAGAAGGCGTTCCTCGCGGTTCGCACGCCCAACGACTCACGGGTACTGGCGGTCATCCCCGATGCGGCGGGCGCGGCGGCGACCGTCGCCGACGACATCGCGGGCGCAAAGGTCCGGGTCAACTCGGACGGAACGGCCGCATTGCTATAGACGGAACGGCCGCATTACTGTAGACGGAACGGCCGCCTTGCTGTAGTCAGTCGATGTCTGCCAGCAGCGCATCGACGCGTCGTCGGGCCGCCTGGGTCGCGCCCGGCCCGACGACGGCATGTACCCGGCCGGCCTCCACGGCGGCGATCGCGGCATCGGCGACGACGGCGGGGCTGATCGCACCGCGCATCGCGTCGTCGTCGCGGTCGTTGGGGACGCTGACCGCTCCCGGCGGGGTCAGCCGCGCCGAGTTGGGCCCAAGGGGTGTGTCGACCATGCCCGGGCACAGCACGGTAGCACCCAAAGCACTTGACACTGAACGCAGTTCGATGTCGAGTGTCTCTGTCAACCCGACGACGGCGTGCATGGTCGCGTTGTACGGCCCGAGGTGGGGTAGCGGGATGAGCCCGCCCGCGGACGCGGTGTTGAGAAAGTGCCCGGACCGTTGCGCGATGAACAGCGGAGTGAACGCCTTCACCCCGTGCACGACCCCCATCAGCTTGACGTCGATCAGCCACCGCCACGTCTCGATGCGCTGCTCCCACACCGGCGTCTGTTCGCACACCACGCCGGCGTTGTTGCACACCAGATCGACGCGCCCGAATCGGTTCAGGGTGTGCGCGGCCAGCGCATCGACATCGGCCGCGTCACGCACGTCGACGCGCAGTCCGGTCACCGCTCCGGAATGGCCGGACAGTGCGTCGGCCGCCGCGGGTATCGCCTCCTCGCGGATGTCGGCGATCACCACGTCGACCCCGCGGCGCACCAGATGCGCGGCGAGCGCGAAACCGATCCCGCTGGTTCCGCCGGTGACGACGGCTACTTTCCCGGCGTCGATCCTCATGCCGGCCCGCCTTCCTCATCGCTACGGTGCGTTGACGGGCACCTCGGTGTACTTCGGCGCAAAGCCCTCGGGGGAGAAGGTGAATCCCTTGCCGGTCGCCTCGCTCATGCACGAGACACCAGCCTCCTGGACATTGCAGCGGAACCCGGCGACAGCCAGAATCCGGTTGAACGGAAGCACCTTGGCGCCCTCGGAGACGAACTCGGGGTGTGCTAGCGCGACGAAGCGGGGATCATCGTCGCGCTCGATCACGACCGCGTTCGGTGCGACCTGCTCGCCGGCGGCGTTGCGCACCGTGTCGGGTTCGCCGGTGATGTTCATCTCGGACTGCGGGGCGGTGGCCGATTGGCAGCCGGCCTTGTCACGCGGCACGATGGCGCACGCCCAGCGTCCACTCGGGGTGGTGAAGTAGTACACAGCCGACCCTGCCGGATGCGCGACGTAGTCGAATGCGTCGATCAGGTGCGCACTGTTCGGCGCTGGGGGCGGTTCCGTGGTCGTGGAGGTCGGTGTCGCCACGAACGGTTCATCGGTGGTGACGATCCGCTCGGCCGAGCAGCCCGCGATCAGGATCGCGGCCGCCGACATCAGACATACAACTCGCATCTCGGCACCCAAGCGTGCCGGAACACCGATTTCGTCCGCGCGGCGGGGTGGCGGTTCAGGGGGCGAGCATCGCCTTGAGCGTCTGCGCGTTCCACACCGCGTGCCCACCCAGGTCGTTGTTGAAATAGACCAGGATCCGCTTGCCTTCGCTTTCCCACGCCGCGATCCGCTCGGCCCAGAGCCGCAACTCGTCGTCGGGGTAGGACCCCGCGTACATCGAATTCTGGTCGGGACCGTGCATCCGGATGTAGACCAGTTCGCTGGTCGCCCGCGGCACACAACGCAAACCCGCCCCGCTCATCACCACATACGCGGCGCCGTGCCGCTCCAGCAGAGCGTAGACGGCGGGGTCGTCCCAGGAGGAATGCCGCAACTCCATGGCCACCGGAATCCGATCTGGCATCAGCTTAAGGAAGTGCTCCAGGCGGGCATCGTCGCGCTCGAGCTCCGGATGCAATTGGACCAATAGGGCTTCACTGCGGTCGCCCAACAGTTTCCAGCACCGGTCGAAGCGCTCGACCCAGGGCTCCGGTTCGCGCAGGCGCCGGTAGTGCGTCAGGCCGCGCTGGGCCTTGACCGACATCGTGAACCCGTCTGGCAGCCGCTGCCGCCAGCCGGCGAACGCGCTGTCCTTCGGCCAGCGGTAGAAGCTGGCGTTCAGTTCGACGGTGTCGAATTCCTCGACGTAGCGGGCCAATCGTTTGGCCGCCGGCATGCCCGCGGGATACAGCACATCCTTCCAGTGGTCGTAGGACCATCCGGACGTGCCGATCCGGATCACCACCGCTTCATCCCCGCGCCGACACTGTCTCGCGCAGCTCGTCGTCGAGCGACACCTTCACCAGGGCGGAGCAGAGCATTGCACACCCAGCCGGGGCCCCCGCGGCGAATTCATCGCTGTCGCTTGGCAATCCCAGCTTGCGCGCGTCCTCGGCGAGGCGTTTGACCGGCTTCTCAGGAGCTGCGGCGTCCACGTCGGCTCGCGTACCCGCGCTCTTTGGGGGGCAAACTCCTCGCATAGTCCATCCCACGGCTGACCCACGGTCGCAGTTGGCGCTTGGTTTCGAGCCCGGCGCTGGACACCCGCAACCATCCGCGCATCTGCCTGCCCCGCATCACCATCGGTGCGACGTGTTCGCGCGACAACAACTTCGCGGTCTCCTCGGGCCGCACCCGCACCATCAACCCGCCTTGACCGCTGACCACCACCGCCATGTTGCCGTCGACCAGAAACGCCAACCCGCCGAACATCGGCTTCTCCTCGACGCCTTGTTCACCGCTGAGCAGTTCGCGGACGCGGTGAGCGAGGTCCTCGTCGTATGCCACGCCACGACGGTAGCGCTCAGGGTCGTGATCCGTTGCCAGACCACGACCCTGAGTGCAATCTCGCCGTCAGGCGGCCGCGGTGGCCGCCATCTCTGCGGGCTGCAGCGACTGCGCGACGATGTCCGCGACATCGGTCATCGGCTTGACCTCCAGCGAGTCGAGCACGTCGGCCGGGACGTCATCCAGGTCGGGCTCGTTGCGCTGCGGGATGAAAACCGTTGAGAGTCCGGCCCGTTGCGCTGCCAGCAGCTTCTGCTTGACGCCGCCGATGGGCAACACCCGGCCGTTCAACGTGACCTCACCGGTCATCCCGACGTCCGCACGAACCTGCCGGCCGGTGGCCATCGACACCAACGCGGTCACCATCGTCACACCCGCCGACGGACCGTCCTTCGGCACGGCGCCCGCGGGAACGTGCACGTGGATCCGGCGGTCCAGCGCCTTGGGGTCGACGCCCAACTGCTCGGCGTGCGAGCGCACGTAGGACAGCGCGATCTGCGCTGACTCCTTCATGACCTCGCCCAATTGCCCGGTCAGCTGCAGCCCGGGCTCACCGTCGGTCGCGCCGGCCTCGATGTAGAGCACATCGCCGCCGAGGCCGGTGACCGCCAGCCCGGTGGCCACCCCCGGCACCGCCGTGCGTTCGGCCGACTCCGGCAGGAAGCGCGGACGCCCAAGGTAGTCAACGAGATCCGGCTCGTCGATCGTGACGCCGGCGATGTCGCCGGAAGCCAGCTTCGTCGTCACCTTGCGCAGCGCCTTGGCCAGCAGCCGCTCGAACTGACGCACCCCCGGCTCGCGGGTGTAGTCGGCGGCGATCTTGCGTAGCGCTGCCTCGGTCACGGTCACCTCGTCCTCGGTCAGCGCCGCCCGCTCGCGCTGTCGGGGCAGCAGGAAGTCGCGGGCGATGGCGACCTTGTCGTCTTCGGTGTAGCCGTCGATCTGCACCAGTTCCATGCGGTCCAGCAGGGCGGACGGGATGTTCTCGATGACGTTGGCCGTCGCCAGGAACACCACGTCCGACAGGTCCAGGTCGAGGTCCAGGTAGTGGTCGCGGAACGTGTGGTTCTGCGCGGGGTCCAGGACCTCGAGCAGCGCTGCCGCGGGGTCACCGCGGAAGTCGGAGCCGACCTTGTCGATCTCGTCGAGCAGCACGACGGGGTTCATCGAACCCGCCTCGCCGATGGCCCGCACGATGCGACCCGGCAACGCGCCGACGTAGGTGCGGCGGTGACCGCGGATCTCGGCCTCGTCGCGCACGCCGCCGAGGGCGACGCGAACGAACTTGCGCCCCAACGCCCGAGCGACGCTCTCACCCAGCGAGGTCTTGCCGACACCGGGCGGGCCGGCCAGTGCCATCACCGCACCGGAACCGCGACCGCCCACGACCTGCAACCCTCGTTGGGCCCGGCGCGCCCGCACGGCCAGGTACTCGACGATGCGGTCCTTGACGTCCTCGAGGCCGTGGTGGTCGGCGTCCAGGATCGCCCGCGCCGTCTTCAGGTCGGCGGAGTCCTCGGTGTGGACGTTCCACGGCAGGTCGAGCACGGTGTCCAACCAGGTGCGGATCCAACCGCTCTCCGGGCTCTGATCACTCGCACGCTCGAGCTTGCCGACCTCGCGCAGCGCGGCCTCGCGCACCTTCTCCGGCAGGTTCGCGGCCTCGACGCGACCGCGATAGTCATCGGAGCCGTCGGGTTCGCCCTCGCCGAGTTCCTTGCGGATGGCATTGAGCTGCTGGCGCAGCAGGAATTCCTTCTGCGTCTTCTCCATGCCCTCGCGCACGTCTTCGGCGATCTTCTCGCTGACCTCGACCTCGGCCAGCTGAGCACCCGTCCACTCGATCAGCGCACGCAACCGCTCGGCCACGTCCGGCGTTTCGAGCAGCTGGCGCTTCTGCACCTGGGTCAGGTAGGACGCATACCCGGCTGTGTCGGCCAGCGCCGACGGATCGGAGAGCTGGTTGACGAAATCGATGATCTGCCAGGCCTCGCGGCGCTGCAGCATCGCCAGCAGCAGCTTCTTGTACTCGGCCGCGAGCGTGAAGGTCTCCTCGGTCGCTTCGGTCTCGTCGACCACCGTGACCTCGACCCACAGTGCAGCGCCGGGCCCGGTGGCGCCGGCGCCGATGTGCGCGCGGCTCTCGCCCCGCACGACCGCGGCGGGGCCGCCGACCATCCGCCCGACCTGCACGATCGAGGCCAGCACGCCGTACGAGGGGTAGCGATCCCCGAGGCGGGGAGCGATCAGCAGTTCTCCGGACTCGCTGGCGCGGGCGGCGTCGATAGCGGCGCGCGCGGCCTCGTCGAGCTCGATCGGCACAACCATCCCCGGCAGCACGATCGACTCGCTCGAGAACAAGACCGGAACTGTCTTGGCTTCAGCCATCAATCCTCCAAAGTTTGAGTCTGTTGCGCTCAACCTTTAGATGGGCTGATTTGTTCCCGCATGCGTCGGGCGGCGTTCGTAGCTACCCCGAACGGCAGGAAGCCTGCCGTTCGGGGGAAACGGCAGGCTCCCTGTTGTGGGTGGATCTAGGCGGTGCCGTCAGGCACTGGCCTGTGCTCCCAGCACTCGCTGGATGTCAGGCTTCATCATCTCCAGCTGCTGACCCCAGTAGCCCCAGCTGTGTGTCCCCTGTGGCGGGAAGTTGAACACACCGTTGTTGCCACCCGCGGCGACATAGTTGTCCTTGAAGGTGACGTTGGTCCGCAACGTGAAGCCTTCGAGGAACTGCGCCGCCATCAGGTTCTGGCCGGCCGTGCCGCCATCGAGATCCGACGGCGTACCGGTGCCGCAGTAGATCCAGATGCGCGTGTTGTTGGCCACCAGCTGGTTGATGTTGACCATCGGGTCGTTGCGCTTCCACGCCGGATCCGACGACGGACCCCACATGCTCTCGGCGTTGTACCCGCCCGCGTCTTGCATCGCGAGACCGATCAGCATCGGCCACCAGCCCTCGGACGGATTGAGGAAGCCCGACAGCGAGGCCGCGTAGATGAACTTCTGAGGGTGGTAGATCGCGTACGTCAGCGCGGTGCTGCCCGCCATCGAAATACCGACCACGGCATTGCCGTTCTGCGACACACCCTTGTTGGCTTCCAACCACGCCGGGAGCTCTTGGGTCAGGAATGTCTCCCACTTGTAGGTGTAGTCCTGGCCGTTACCCCGCGACGGCTGGTACCAGTCGGTGTAGAAGCTGGACTGCCCGCCGACCGGCATGACCACCGAGAGCCCGGACTGGTAGTACCACTCGAAGGCCGGGGTGTTGATGTCCCAGCCGTTGAAGTCGTCCTGGGCGCGCAGACCGTCGAGCAGATACACCGCGTGCGGCCCGCCGCCCTGGAACTGGACCCGGATATTGCGGTTCATCGCGGGGGAGAACACGTCCAGATACTCGACGGGCAGCCCGGGCCGAGAGAACGCCCCGGCAGTGGCCGAACCCCCCGCAAAGCCGATCAGCCCGGGCAGCGCCGCAACCGCGAACGCCACCACCGCCATTCGGCGAAACAGTTTCGTACCGGTACCCCGGCACCTCTCCAGAATCTTCATAACGGCAACCAACCCACCTTTCATCGCTTCCACAAGCAATCGCCGTTTGCTGTGCGTGGGTAATGAAACACGTACTCGCGCCTGCACTGTCGCCCCGACATGCGGTTGCCACATCGCGGTTGGCTAACGATTGCAACTCAGCGCGGACTCGAGGACAGCCAAAAACCCGGTGTGACCAGTGTGGTCGAAGTGGCTCAAGAGGAATTGCGCGACGTGCCCGCCGCACGGGGCCGCAGCCGGTGCAGCTGGGTGACGTGCCGCGGGCCGAGCTCGCTCAACGATGTCACCCCCAACAGCCGCATCGTGCGGCTGACCTGCTGCGAAAGGATCTCGACGGCCCGGTCGACCCCCGCCTCCCCGCCGGCCATGAGTCCGTAGAGATAGGCCCGGCCCACGAGCACGAATCGCGCGCCCAGTGCGATGGCCGCGACGACGTCCGCGCCCGACATCACCCCGGTGTCCAGCAAAATCTCGGTGGTGTCGCCGAGTTCGGCGGCGACGCTCGGCAGGAGATGGAACGGCACCGGCGCGCGGTCGAGTTGACGGCCACCGTGATTGGACAGCACAATGCCGTCCACGCCCAGTTCGGCGACGGCCCTGGCGTCGTCGAGCGTCTGAATTCCCTTGACCACCAATTTGTTCGGCCACTGCTTCTTGATCCAGGCCAGATCGTCGAAGTTCACCGTGGGGTCGAACATCGTGTCGAGATACTCGGCCACGGTGCCCGGCCACCGGTCCAGCGAGGCAAAAGACAACGGTTCGGTGGTGAGCAGATCGAACCACCACCGCGGGTGGGGGACGGCGTCGAGCACCGTGCGAAGCGTCAGCGTCGGCGGGATGGACATGCCGTTGCGCGTGTCGCGGTGGCGGGCTCCCGCGACCGGTACGTCGACCGTGACGAGCAGCGTGTCGTAATCGGCCGCGGCGGCCCGTTCGACCAGCGCCATCGACCGGTCGCGGTTCTTCCACATGTACAGCTGAAACCAGTTGCGGCCGTGCGGGTTTGCTCGCTTGACGTCTTCGATCGAGGTGGTACCCAGCGTCGAGAGTGAAAACGGGATACCGGCGCGCGCGGCGGCACGGGCGCCCGCGATCTCGCCCTCGGTGTGCATGAGCCGGGTGAAGCCGGTGGGCGCGATGCCGAACGGCTGAGCGACATGCCCGCCGAGAACTGTCGCGCTGGTGTCGACGCTCGACACGTCACGCAGGATCGTGGGGTGAAATTCGATGTCGCGGAATGCCTGTCGTGCACGAGCCAGCGACAGCTCCTCCTCGGCGGCGCCGTCGGTGTAGTCGAACGCCGCCTTCGGGGTCCGTCTCTTGGCGATCCGACGCAGGTCCTCGATCGTCAGGGCCGCCGCAAGCCTGCGCTGCGTCGCGTTCGGCTGGGGCTTTTTGAACTGCAGCAGCGGCGCCAGTTCCCGCGGACGGGGGATGCGGCGGCGCGTCACGATGGCGCCCCTGTCGGCCTGCCGCTGATAGTCGTCATTGAATCGCACAGGTTAGCTTGTCAGACTGGCCGATGAGATGTCTAAAGACAGATCGCCGTCCGGCGACCCCTTCGACCTGCAGCGCTTCGTCGATGCCCAGGATGGCGTGTACGACACGGTGCTCGACGAACTGCGCGCCGGCCGCAAACGCAGCCATTGGATTTGGTTCGTGTTCCCCCAGTTACGTGGGCTCGGGAGGAGCCCGGCGGCGCAGCGGTACGGGATCGGCTCGCTCGCCGAAGCCCGGGCCTATCTCGACCACGATGTGCTCGGCCCGCGACTGCGGGAGTGTGCCGACCTGGTGGCGCGCAGCCAGCAGTCGTCGGCCGACAACCTGTTCGGGTGGCCGGACAACCTCAAGGTGCGATCGTCGATGACGTTGTTCAGCCGCGCCGCCGCCGATCCCGATGACGAGGCGGTCTTCGACCGTGTACTGACGAAGTACTACGACGGCGAACCCGATCCGCTGACCCTCGAGCTGCTCAGCGCGGAGCGATGATCAGCCAGCCGTGCGGCCCGACCTCGTACGTGGTGACGACCTCAGACGGCGGCGCACCGGAGCCGGCGAGGACTTCACCCCGATCGAAACCCAGATGGGGCAATGAGATCGCGAGCGGGTCGTCGGCGATGTTGAGCGCGACGATCAGCGATTCGGACCCCGCGCGGCTCAGGTAGACGTACTGGCGGTTGGTCAGCAGCAGCGGCGACGTACGCGCCGTGTGTAACCACGCGTGGCGTCGGCGCAATCCGATCAAGAACTTGTGCAACCGGAACACGTCGGCACCGTGTTCGTCGACGTCGACAGGGGGAGTCGTGAACTCGGGCCGCACCGCGTCGTCACCGCCGAAGCGTTCCTCTTTGACTCCGCGGTAGGCAAATTCATCTCCGGCGTAGACGCTGGGCGTGCCGCCGGTCGTCATCTGCAGCACCAACGCGTGCTCGAGGTGGCGGATGTCGTCGAGTCGGCTGGCGATCCGGGTGACATCGTGGTTACCGACGAACGTCGTCGGAACGAACGTGTCCAGAAAGTCGTTGTGCCGCGAAAGCGCCCAGTCCAGCTCGTGGAAGTTGCCGTCGTTGAGCGCGCTCCACGCCGCCTTCCACAGTTCGTACTGGGTCACCGAGTCAAAACCCGACGAGCGCACCCGCTGCCCATAGTCGCCGTGGATGATCTCGGCGAGAAAATACGCGTCAGGAAACTGTTCGCGAACGCGCGGGAGCACCCGGGCCCAGAACCGGTCGGCGACCGCGTAGGCGGCGTCGAGGCGCCACCCGTCGGCGCCACGCCGCAGCCAGTGCGTCATCACGTCGACGACGTAGTCGGCTACCGCCGGGTTGTCATGGTCGAGCGCCACGAGGTCGCCGTGTCCCTCGAACACGTCCACACCGTCACCTCGAGCGCGGAGCCACTCGGTGTGGGCGAAATCGGTTCCGACATGGTTGAAGACGCCGTCGAGCAGGACCCGAAGCCCGCGCCGGCGCGCCTCTCCGATCAGCGTGCCGAAATCGTCGTCGTCGCCGAGTCGCGGGTCGATGCGGAAGTGGTCGGTGGTGTCGTAACCGTGGGTGCGTGACGAGAAGATCGGCCCCAAGGCGAGCCCTGACGTCCCGAGTTCGATCGCGTGATTCAGCCAGTCGACGATGCGCACCAGCCGGTGCTCCTCCGGACGCGGGGGCGGGTCGGCGGGATGCGCGCCGACGAAACCGAGCGGGTAGATGTGCCACCAGATGACGTGCTCGACCCAGCCGGGTTCCGGGACCGCTGTGGTGTGCGAGGAATCCGTCATGGCCGGAACTTCGCCGCATAGAGGGTCTTCATCGCCTCACTGAGTTGCCCGGCGGGCCCGTCCACCTCGACATCCGGGGCGATCGTGGTGATCGGCAGTGACACCACCGGCGCCGGCGGCGCACCCCATTCGGTCAACCATTGAGTCAACTGCTCCGACGACGCGGCGTACACGATCCGGCCGAGCCCGACCCAGGCGTGGGCCGCTGAACACATCGGGCAGTGCTCGCCGGAGGTGTAGACGGTCGCGACGGCCCGTTCTTCGGGGGTCAGGTTTGCCGCAGCCCAGCGGGCGATCGCGAACTCCGGATGGCGCGTACGGTCGCCGTCTTTGACGCGGTTACGGTCCTCGAACAGCGTGCGGCCTGCCCCGTCGACCAGAACCGAGCCGAACGGCTCGTCGCCGTCTTCCAGCGCTGCACGCGCCAGCTCTACGCAGCGGCCGAGGCGCGCGAGATCGTCGTCGCTGATGGCCACAGGTCGGAGTCTACGGTTCAGTCGCAGCAGCCCGGGGAGACGTCCAGCCGACAGGCACACGACGCGCGAACCGGGACGTCGGCGCGCGCCCGTGCGAGCGTGAGCTGTTGCCCGATGATCTGCGCCTCGGCGTCGCGGCCCAGCCGCTGCAGGCATTCGTGGTAGCCGTGCAGGCTCCATACGTTGTTCGGGTGCTGGCACGGCCGAGGGAGAGTGGGATCCAGTCCGAGGTCGGCGGCATAAATCGAGGCGGCCTGCTCGACGTGACCCTGTTCGAGTAGCAGGGCGCCGTAGGCATGGCGGGTCGGCTGCATCCAGCCCCAGGGTTCGTCGTAGGGCAGGGCGTCGTCGAGTTCGACCGCCCGCCGCAGATGGGCAAATGCTGTGTCGTAACCGCCTGCACGGTAGGCGATCTCACCGTCGAGCATCTCACCGGCGATCGCCAGGATGTCGATCACGGTGTTGTTGAACAGGTATCGGCTCTCGGGAATGCGGCCGTAGGCGTCGGCGAACGCCTCGCGCTCGGCTCGGGCCTGTTCCAGGTTACCCATGGCGGCGTGCGCGACGCCGCGCCCGTAGTGGATCGTCGCGACCGTGCTGCAGTACAGCTGCCGATCACCGGGCAGGGGTTGGGCGATCAGTTCGTCCCAGCGGCCGAACCTCACCATCACATGTGTGCGCAACGGCACGAACGCCTCCAGCCAGTCGGCCATCGGCGGAGACTCGATCGCCAGCAGCTCCGGGCTGAGCTGGCCGGCCAGTTCGTCGGCGGCGGCGAACGCGGAATGTGAATTGCCTTCGAACATCGCCGAATACACGACGAAGTGCAGGTTGTGCGCCCGGTACAGAGAGTAGAAGTTCAGCGGCCCCTCGTGTTCGACGAACCGCCGATCCACTTGTATCGCCACCTGATTGGCCACGACCGAGTCGCGGTAGTTGCCGCACAGGACGTCGATGTGGCTCGGCATGTGCCGCAGGTGGCCGGCGTCAGGCACCAGGCCGCGCAGCAGATCCGCCGCGGACAGCGCATCCTGCGGGGCCGCCGACATCTCCATCGTGTGCACAAAGAGGTGCAGGATGCCCGGGTGGTCGCGGCCTGCCTCGGTGGCCAGTGCGTCGTCGAGGATTCGTTTGGCCGCCAGCACCCGAGAGCCGGGAGCGGGCTCACCGGTTCTGGTGTCCCACAACGCCCATGCCGTCACGTTCACCAACGCGTCGGCGGCGAGGGCCTGCACATCGACGTCGTCGGGATAGGCCTGCGCCAGCGACGCCATGGTGTCGGCGTAGCGTACGCCACCGGCCGCGAGTGCCTCGGTGTCGTGCGGATCGTCGGTGGGAAATCGAGTCTGCAGCGCTGCGATCAGGCCACGCTCCACCGGCGACGCACGATTGCCGGCGGCCAGTTGCAGCTCCATCCTGGCGCGCGCCAGCGACGCCGCCGCGTCGACGGGATCGAAGGCGTCCCAACCCTTGTTGTAGTTCGGCCCGATCGCGTATGCGATGCCCCAGCGGGCGATCGACGACTCCGGATCCAGTTCGAGCGCCCGCTCGAAGCAGCGGATGGCCTCCTCGTGGTTAAAGGCGTAGCACCACACCATCCCACGGTCGAACCACACTTGGGCCTGCGCCGACGGTGTGTCGATCGGCCGGTGATACGACCCGAGGTCGTAATAGGTCTCGTCGCTGAGCGAGATGCTCATTCACGGCACGATAATTCACCAGCGCGGCGCTGGCGAGGGCTGCGAGCAGACACGCCGCGAACAGGGCCGAGTCGCCCCGCCGGCCCTCAGCGCACACCCTTGTACGGTTTCTGGGCTGCGATCCGTACATGGTCGAGCGCTCGCGCCCAGGCACGACGAGCGATTCGACAACCCGCGCCGGAAAGTGTTCTAGTGCTTGGGTGGCGCAGTTCACCGACATCGGCGATGTGTCGCCAACAGAGATCGACCGGCTGCGCGGCGTCTACGGTCCGCTCGCCGAGTCGGTCCGACAGTTGATCGACGCCACCATCCGCACCGAGGTGGACGCCGACACGGTCGCGGCGATCCGCGAGCAGATCGACAGCGCGACGGCCGTTCTGCGGTCACGGCAGATCGACGGACCCTTCGGCGTGCGTTTGACCACCGGCGGCGACCGGCTGCCGTGGGGCAACCCGGTGATCGGGCTGCGCAACCCGATCGCACCACCGTTGACCATCGAGCAGGGCGATGACGGAAGCGTGTACACCGACTTCGAACTCGGCGCCGCCTACGAGGGCCCGCCGGGGCACGTGCACGGCGGGATCTCGGCACTGATCCTCGACCACGTCCTCGGTGAGGTCGCCGCCAACTCGACAAACCCCCGGTTCACCGGAACCATCACTCTGCGATATCTGCGCCCGACCCGTCTCGGGCGGCTGCACGCGGAGGCGACAATCACCAGATCCGAGGGCATCAAGTCTTATGCGACGGGCTATCTCGCCGACGACGAGGGTGTGACGGTGGAAGCCGAGGGCGTGTTCATCGAACCGAAGTGGGCTCGCGGATAGCGGCGATGCCCGCCAAGCTGCGAGTGATGACACCGATCTCGGCCACCAGTACCCGGGCGGCGCCGTCGTCACCGGAGAGTCCCTCGGCCTTCTCCCGTACCTGCTGATTGGCCGCGGTCAACGCCGCGATGTCGACGGTCCACGGTGTTCCCGGGTTCGGCGGTGCGCCTCTCAGCGCATCGACGAAATCGTCGACGGCGGCGATGAAATCGGGAGTCAGCGTCGCCGGCGGCCGATTCGGCAGATTGGCCTCCAGCGCGGTGCACGAAATGGTGACGGCGTTGAGCGCGGTGCGGTATGAACGCAACCACCGGCGCAGCTCGCGGGATTCCATCCGGGTGGCGCCCGACGCGGCTTCGAATCCGGCGCGGGCGCGGTACGCGTGTTGCCACGCCGAGGACACGGCGTCGGCCGGATGCTCGAGGGGATGGACATAAGCCCTGACGACCGTTGCGGCATAGTCGATCTCGGTCTTGAGTAGTTCTCCGGCGCGGTGATGCAGCCGGGTCAGCGCGTGGTCGGGTAACGCGACGTGTGCCACGACCGCGAGTCCGCCTCCGACGACGATCGAGAACAACCGGTCCTCGAGTGTTGCACCGGAGGTGGCGGCATCGGTCTCGAGAAGGAACACGACCGAAGCAGCGACGGCCGCGCTGATGGCGATGTATCCCGTCCTGGTGGCGGCATACGTCGCCGCTAGGCCCAGCGTGGCAAGTGCGGCGGCGATCAGACCCGTGGGCTGAGCCAGCATCACGATCAGCGACGCGACGACGACCCCGGCCGCGATGCCCGCGAGCCGACCGACGCAACGTGTATAGGTGTGAGCGGTCTCCGGACGTAACACCATGAGCACCGTCAGAGCGATCCAGTGGCCGTGCGCGACGGGGGCGAATCGGTCCGCGCACGCGGCGACCGCGACCGCCGCAGACAGCCGGATGGCGTGGCGGAAGAGCGGCGACGCCAAGCTCATGTGGGAACGTACAGAGGCCAGGCCCCCACGCGCGGGGCTGATCAAATCGGGCCGATACAGATCGGGAAACCGCAGCTCCGCCGCTTCGTGAAGTTGTTGGCAAAGCCGTTGGACATCAGGGGTTCCCGGCTCGTCCAGTGCGGCCACCGCGGCATCCAGCCGAACCAGACCGTGCTCGGCGTTACGCCGCGCGACGTGGGTGTGGTCGGCGATTGCGTCGAGCACTTCGGCCGCGGCCGCCAACACACGGGAGACATCGTCGCGCTCGCCCGCCGGGGTGCCTCGCAGCATGAGCAGTGTTGCCATGATCCGTTCGGGTAACCGGTGCCCACCGCGGTACGCCTCGGGTCGCCGTCCTGCCTGGGTGTCGATGAACGCATCACGCAGCGACGGCTTCAGCGTCGCACCGGCCGGCGTCTCCCCGTCCTGGGCGAGTTGACGGGCATCCGTGGCCAGCGCCCCGTATGCGTCGGCGAGCGCCTCGCGTTGAGTGCGCCACCGCTGCGGCGGCCAGATCGCGATCAGCCCCGCCTGCAGGGCACCGGCGCCGATCGTCAGTGCGGTGGGGACGAGCACCGACGACGCCGACGGAGAAAGCGGCGGCGCGATCGCGAACAGGGCGCCTCCCGCCGCGGCCACCAGGCCGACGTTATTGCCGACGGCCCACTGCAGGCCGGCTGCGAAGCACCAGAGCGCCAGCGCCACGATGAACACGACGTCGAACGCGGAGAGCAAGGATCCGAGGAAGACGGCCATGCCCATTTCGACGGCGACGACCAGCACTCGGGCGATCCGTCCGCCCGGACTGTCCTGCAAGGCGACAGCGCCGGCGACGGCCCCCGCGCCGGCGACCCAGACAGCGGTCGTTCCCGAGTCCCACAGCAGCGTGATCGCGGCGACGGCGAACACGCCGAGGAGGCTTCTGGCCACCGCCCACGGTTCGGGCATGGCCGGCCGTAGGGCGTCGATGACCCTGCTGCGGGTGCTCACGTTCCCATTCTGACGCTTGTGCACGCCATCGCCTGCACATCGCGCGCGTCAAATTCGGTGATGTTGCGCGGATGCGAGCGCAACCGCCGCGCAGCCAGACGCCGCGGCCTCAAACATGATGTGCCACAGCGCAAGCCCGGCATCTCCGGAGCGGATCGAAGCCCTCGTTCCGATTCCCCTGCGACGGCCCGGGTTCGGCGTTAGAGTCAGCCGACGGCGTCGGGTAGCAGCATCGGAGGTCGTCTGACCAGAACTACCGGGCCGGACCGCGCACGACGACGGTGGCTCGGCAAGGTCGACGAAGGGAATCGTCATGAGCACGGCGGCCGAGCGAGCAGCTCAACTCGACTTGGTGGCCCGGTTGAAGTCGGCCTATCCCGAACTACCGGATGCCCCGACACCGGATCTCCTCGACCACGACCGGATCACCGCATATCTCAAACCCGTCCACGACGTCGGCGGGGAACCGGATGCGCCGATCAAGTACGAGAACAAGCAGTACGAGCTCTGGGAGCACATGACGTATGTGATCTGCGAAGTGCTCGCCTGGCGCGGAATCTGGCTCTCCGAGGAACGCCGACGCATCGGCAACGTCGATGTGGGGAGGGCCCAATATCTGGGGCTGCCGTACTACGGCCGCTGGCTGTTGGCCGTCGCGCGCGTGCTTGTCGAGAAGCACCACATCGGCCTGACCGAATTGAGTGAGCGGATGGCCGAGGTCAAGGCGCGCTACGAGGATGGGCTGGCCGGCAAGAGACTGGAAGCCGAGCCGAAGTTCGAAGGCGACGGGGCAGACGTCAAGCGCAACGCCCACCACAAGCACGCGGTGGGCAAAGGCGATCCGCAGGTCTATGCCGGGCAGGCCGGAGAACCCAAGTTCAAGGTCGGCGACGCGGTGGTGGTGCGGGAACTTCCGGTGATCTTCTACACACGCACTCCCGAGTACGTGCGCGGAGCACGCGGCGAGATCGCGACCGTCGCCTACGAAAGCCCGGCGGCCGAGGATGAGACATGGGACCGCCCGGCGAAGCCGGAGTGGTTCTACGTCGTGCGGTTCAACATGTCGCAGCTGTGGCACGGCTACACCGGCACCGGCGACGACGTCATACAGACCGAGATCCCCGAGCACTGGCTGGAGGCCGTCTCATGACAGACCACGATCACGAACACGAACACGATCGCACGGTCGCGCCGATGGTCGACGAGATCACCGATTTCGAGGTACTCGAGATCGCGTTGCGCGAACTGTGCATCGAGAAGGGCATCTTCACCGCCGAGGAGCATCGGCGCTTCACCGAGTTCGCCGAACAGATCGGGCCGACTCCCGCCGCCACGCTGGTCGCCAGGGCGTGGCTGAATCCCGAGTTCAAAGAACTCGCGCTGGCCGAACCCATGACCGCCAGCAAAGAGGCCGGGGTCGACTGGATGGAGCCGACCGGGTTCGGAACACCCAGCGACTTCACGGCTTTCGAGATCCTCGCGGACACACCGACGGTGCACAACGTGATTGTGTGCGCGTTGTGCTCCTGCTACCCGAGGCCGATCCTGGGCAATTCGCCGGAGTGGTACCGCACGCCCAACTACCGCAGGCGGATGGTGCGGTGGCCGCGTCAGGTGCTGGCGGAGTTCGGCTTGTATCTACCCGACGAGGTGACCGTTCGCGTGCAGGATTCCAACCAGAAGCACCGCTTCATGGTGATGCCCATGCGCCCCGAAGGCACCGAGGACTGGACCGAGCAGCAACTCGCCGAAATCGTCACGCGCGACTGTCTCATCGGTGTCGCTTTACCCAAACCGGGCGTCACCACCAACGTCATCACCGACACCCGTCCGGCCGTTCACCCCGCTTCCGAAGCATGAGCGCCACACCGGATCCCGGGATCGAACAGACCACCATCACCCCGCTCGAAGAGATCGTCGAGCGCAACCAGGTCTGGCCCCGGATGGCGGCGAAGTACGGGGTGGAAAACCCTGTGCCGCCGTGGAAGACGAGCCTGGACGGGATGTGCGACGCCCTCGACCGGGCGGCATGCGATGCCGACATCCCGGACTTCCAGGCACGCCGCGACGAAGAGGACGCGTTGACGGCGACGCGCTACGCCCAGTTGCCCTATCCCGAGAGCCAACTGGTGTCGCTGGCGCACTCGCTGGTGGCTCGGGGCGTCATCGACGAAAACGAGTTGAGGCAGCGACTGGCCCGCGTCCGCGAGCGGTTGGAAGCCTGAGCGCCGCGACGCGTTAAGTTCGCCTCGTGGAGAAAGTCGTCATCACCCTGCGCGGCGCCGACATCGACGACGCGTGGTGTGCGCGCCTGCACGAACAGGTCGTCCCGAATCTGCTGGACCTCGGCGTTCCGGGTTTGACGGTGAACGTGCGCGACGACGCGGTCCGCGACTCGTTGATGACCTTGACGACGTTGGACCCGCCCGTGGTCGGCTTCGTCAGCCTGTGGACACAGCAGTCCTACGGCGATCAGGTCGCCGCCGTCCTGGCGCGACTCCGCCAGGAGGCCGACGAGGCGGCCGCCTACCTCGTCACCGAATCGGTCCCCTTGGCTCCGCCGGAAACCGCGCCGGGGGAGCGGACCGAGGGATTCGCCAACATCGCGCTGCTGCGCAGACCCGCCGACCTGGACGAGTCGACCTGGTTGACCCGCTGGGACATCGACCACACGCCCGTGGCCATCGAGACGCAGTCGACGTTCGGCTATACGCAGAACGCCGTGGTGCGGGCTCTCACACCGGGCGCACCGCCGGTCTCGGCGATCGTCGAGGAACTGTTCCCCTCCGCCGCGCTGTCCGACCTGCACGCCTTCTTCGGCGCGGCCGACGACGACGATCTGCGCAGGCGCATGGAGCGGATGGTGGCCAGCACGTCGGCGTTCGGCGCGAATCGCGACATCGACACGGTTCCGACCAGTCGCTACGTGTACCGGACGCCGTTCATCAATGGCTCTGCGTCGCACCGCGGTGCTCATCGCACCCACCCGGTCTACGGCAACGGGTAACGCATAATCTGCTGCGGTGGCTGAAACGACTCTGCGGATCGCCGATGACAACCGCATCCGCACCCTCACCCTGAACCGGCCCGACGTGCTCAACGCGTTCAACGAGGAGATGTACCTCGCGACCGCGACCGCACTGACGGACGCGGCCGCCGACGACGAGGTCGCGGTCGTCTTACTGACCGGCGAGGGTCGCGCCTTCAGCGCCGGCAACGATCTCCACGAGATGCACAGGCGCATAACCGATCCCGCGTTCAACGAACAGGGCAGCCACTTCACCGCGATGATCGACGCGCTAGCCGACTTCCCGAAACCGTTGATCTGCGCCGTCAACGGCGTCGGTGTCGGCATCGGAGCAACGATTCTGGGCTACGCCGATCTGGTCTTCATGTCGGCCGACGCGCGGCTCAAGACCCCGTTCACCAGCCTCGGTGTGGCTCCCGAGGCGGCATCGTCGTATCTGTTGCCGCGGCTGATCGGCAGGCAGAACGCCGCATGGCTGTTGATGTCGTCGGAGTGGGTGGACGCGGCCGAGGCGCATCGGATGGGTCTGGCCTGGAAGGTCTGCCCACCCGAGGAGTTGTTGGCGGAGGCCCGGCGGCACGCCGAACTTCTCGCCTCGCGGCCCGTCGCGAGCCTCATGGCCGTCAAGCAGACGATGACGGCACCGACCCGCGAGGGGATCATCGCCGCGACGGCACGGGAGAACGAGCATTTCGCGGTGTTGATGGGCGCAGCGGCCAACGCAAGTGCGCTGGCCGACTTCACCGGTAAGCGCGGGGAGTGACGCGGCTCTGGTGGTTCACAACATTGGGCGTCGCGCCGTCGGCCTCGCAGTGCGCCGCGATGATCGCTCGCAGGGTGCGTCGGCATCGCCCGCAGTCGCCGCCGGCGCCGCAGGCGTCGGCGATCTGCTTGGAGGTCCGCGCCCCGTTGGCCACGCATTCGGTCACATCGTGACTGGTGATCCCCATACACAAGCAGACAAACACGGCGCCCCCTCACCCCTGCCCGTCGATGCTCATCAAGTGGGCGAACCGACCGACGAAGTGGCTCGGATAGGGACCCAATCCCACGTTGGACGTCCACTCCGCAGCCGCGTCCGGATGATCGATCCACTGCCGAGCCGCGGTTTCATCCTCGATCTCCTGCAGGATCATGACTTCCTGCCCGTCGTCGAGCGCGCGGTAGACCCAGATCTTGCGCACTCCGCCGCGCTTGAAGCGTTCGACACCGTCGTGGATCTTGACCATCAACGCCGACACGTCCTCCACCGACGACATGACGCCCACGACCACCCGGCCGACGTGGTCGGCGGGTGATGGCGGGTAGAGGTCGACCTTTTCGACCACTTCGCCGCCGAAGATCGGCGGGATGTCGTCGACTCCGGCGATGTCGAACCACTCGAAGACCGCCGATGACCGAAGGACGTCGCGAATGGACCGCGCATTGCGAATTCCAATTGTCACGAGAACTCGGTTCGGCTCCCAGATCGACTCATACACGACGACATGGTGAGCGCCGATTGATTGCAGATTATCGCGGCGCTTCTTCAGCCATTTCCACATTCGCTCGACGTCGGCGACGCGAAAATCGCACGCCAAAATCAATGAGTGCAAGTCGTACTGACCCATCGATTCTTCCCGTCTCGCCCGCGCCGTCTGCATTGGTTAGCGGAGTCTAACCTTACTTAGCCTAGGCAGTCCAGACTAGGCCCCGGATCTGCGCCTCGAGACGCCGGAGTGGTTTAGGATCCAGCCGAGAACGCGAGGCGCGCATCGTTTAAAGCGCGCTTCTACGCCGTAACTGCACTAGCGTGGAAGGTGCACGACCGACAGCGAATCTTCGACCAGCCCCAAGTGCCTAGGAGCCATCATGCAAGGCGATCCGGACGTCCTGAAGCTGCTCAACGAGCAATTGACAAGCGAATTGACGGCCATTAATCAGTATTTCCTGCATTCGAAGATGCAGGCGAATTGGGGCTTCACCGAACTCGCTGAGTACACGCGTAAAGAGTCGTTCGAGGAAATGAATCACGCGGAGGACATAACCAACCGGATTCTCCTCCTGGATGGTCTACCGAACTATCAGCGGCTGTTCTCGCTGCGGATCGGCCAGACCCTGCGTGAGCAGTTCGAGGCCGACCTTGCGATCGAGTACGAGGTACTCGAGCGCCTCCGCCCGGGCATCATCATGTGCCGCGAGAAGGGCGACGCCACCTCGGCCACGTTGCTCGAGAAGATCCTCAACAACGAGGAAGACCACATCGACTACCTGGAGACGCAGCTGCAACTGATGGACAAGCTGGGCGAGGAACTCTACTCGGCACAGTGCGTGTCGCGCCCGCCGACGTCGCTGTAGCGCACCCACCTTTCGCCGACCGCGCCCTCTCGCGGCTCGCGCACCCTATTCCCATGTGGCGCGAGTTCCCATGTGGCGCGACTCCCATGTGGCGCGAGGGTGCGGGTTTGCACACGACACGCCGCGCTTTTTCAGCGTTTTATGCACGGTCGTACAGCGTTTTGTGCACCCCCGCAGGGGCAAACCTCTCCCGGTACGTAACTTCCATAGCCTTTCTAACGATATGGCTGACGAGTTCGCATCGGAAGGGAAGCAGTGACGAGTCAGGCCACGACAACGGCCGCCGATCCAGCCGCCGGCAGTCCGGAGATCGGCCCGCGGCGCCGCAACGCCATTTTCGTCGCGGTGCTGCTCGGGATGCTGCTCGCCGCGCTGGACCAGACGATCGTGGCAACCGCCCTGCCGACAGTGGTCGCAGACCTCGGCGGTGCGGGCCACCAGTCCTGGGTGGTGACCAGCTACCTGCTGGCGTCCACGATCGTCACGGCAGTCGTCGGCAAGCTGGGTGACCTGTTCGGCCGCAAGACGGTATTCGGCGTCGCCGTGATGTTCTTCTTGGCCGGCTCGGTGCTGTGCGGTATGGCCGGTTCGATGACCATGCTCGTCGCGTCCCGGGCACTGCAGGGCGTCGGCGGCGGCGCCATCATGGTCACGGCAATGGCGTTGATCGGTGAGGTCATCCCGCTACGCGACCGCGGTCGCTACCAGGGCGCCCTCGGCGCGGTGTTCGGCGTCACCACCGTGATCGGCCCGCTGCTCGGCGGATTCTTCACCGACCACCTCACCTGGCGCTGGGCGTTCTGGATCAACGTACCGGTCGCACTGGTGGTGCTCGCCGTCGCGGCCGTGACAATCCCGCCGCTGGCGAAATCCGGGAAGGCCGTCATCGACTACGCGGGCATCGTCTTCGTCGGACTGGGCGCCTCCGGACTGACGTTGGCCACGAGTTGGGGTGGCAGCACGTATCCCTGGTCGTCGGCCACCATCATCGCGTTGTTCGTAGGCTCGGTCGCTGCGCTGGCCGTCTTCGTGTGGGTGGAACTTCGTGCTGCCGAACCGATCCTGCCGATCCGGCTGTTCACCAGCCCCGTGTTCACCGTGTGTTGCATCCTCGGGTTCATCGTGGGCTTCGCGATGCTGGGCGCCTTGACGTTCCTGCCGACGTTCATGCAGTTCGTCAACGGCGTCTCGGCGACGACGTCGGGTCTTCGCACGCTGCCCATGGTCGCGGGCATGCTGATCACCTCGGTCGGCAGCGGCCAGATCGTCGGTCGCACCGGCAGATACCGAATCTTCCCGATCGTTGGGACCGCGACCATGGCGGTTGCCTTCCTGTTGCTGTCCGGTATGAACGCCGCGACGCCTACCTGGAGACAGTCGCTGTACCTGTTCATTCTCGGTGCTGGGATCGGACTGTGTATGCAGGTGCTCGTGCTCGTCGTGCAGAACACCTCGAGCTTCAGCGACCTCGGAGTGGCCACATCGGGCGTCACCTTCTTCCGCACCATCGGAAGCTCTTTCGGCGCAGCGATTTTCGGGAGCCTGTTCGCCAACTTCCTCGCGAGCCGGATCGGACCCGCGCTGGCCGCCAGCGGTGCGCCGCCGCGCGCAGCGGAGTCGCCGCAGGCGCTTCACATGCTGAGCCCGCAGATGGCCGCGCCGATCATCGACGCCTACGCCGACTCGCTGGGTCGGGTGTTCCTGTGCGCGGTGCCCGTGGCGGTGGTCGGCTTCGTCGTCTCACTGTTCCTCAAAGAGGTGCAGCTGCGCGAGGTGGAGACGGTGTCGGCCTCGGACCTGGGTGAAGGCTTCGGCATGCCGCGCACCGAATCACCCGAGAAAATCCTCGAAGTGGCCGTCGGCCGGCTGTTCCGCGACTCGCCGGAGATCCGACTGCGCAGCCTGGCCCGCGAACCCGGATGTGACCTTGATGTCAGCCAGATGTGGGCACTGCTTCAGATCTACCGGCAGAACCAGGTATTCGGCTCGGCAACGCTGAGCGACATCGCCGAACGGCTCCGTGTGCCGTACGAGATCATCGAGCCGACGTTCGACGATCTGGTGCGACGCGGGCTGGCGCTTCGCACCGACGAGCGGCTCTGGCTGACCCAGAACGGGATCCGGGAGGTCGACGCCATCTCGACGGCGATCGTGGGCCGCATCGTCGAGAAGTTGGCCACCTCACCGTCCTTCGAAGGGCGCCCGGACCGGTTCCAGGTCGAGGCCGCGCTGGAGCGCATCGCACACCGAATGCTGCTGCAGCGCGACTGGACCGACGACCGCGCCCAACTGGTCACCACCGGCTGACTCTGCGGGTCCAGAACTAGAACGTGTTCCAATTCGACGTCGTCGGGCGTACGATGCCGCCATGAGTCGAATCGGGGAGTTCGCCGACGATGACGCTGCCGCCTGGGTGACGAAGTCGCCGGATATCGGCATCGCGATGGCCGGCTTCACCAAAGCGGTCTACACGAAGAACCGCCTGCCGATGCGGGTACGCGAACTGGCACGGATGGTCATCGCTTTGGACAACGAATGCGTCGTGTGCCAGAACACCCGCGACTCCGAGGGTCTGGCCGCCGGCGTCGACGAGGACCTCTACGACCACGCCGCCGAATGGCGAACGTGGCCAGGCTTCAGCGCGCAGGAGCGGATCGCCGCCGAGTTCGCCGAACGCTTCGCCGGCGACCACACCGGTCTGCGCGACGACGAGGATTTCTGGCAGCGCTGCCGCGAGCACTTCACCGACGAACTGCTCACCGACCTGGCGCTGTCGTGTGCGATGTGGCTCGGCATGGGCCGCATGTTGCGCACGCTCGACATCGGCCAAAGTTGCAAGATCACGCTGTAGGTCCCGACGGGGCGAGCACAATGGCTGTCGTGAATTCAGTGGCAGCCAAACCGCTCGCGGCGGCGGCGATCGCCCAACTCGAGGCCGACGGGGTTGCGACCCTCATCGGCACGGTGGTCAACGCGGCCGGCCTCACGCTCGCCAAGACCGTGCCGCTGCGCCGGATGGGCACCTTTGCGCATCCCGGTCTCGGGGCCAGCCCCGTGTGGCACGTATTCGCCATCGACCAGAGCGGAATCGTCTTCGGCGGTGATATCGGCGTGGTGGGGGACCAACGGATCCGGATCGACCTCGGCGCACTGCGCATCCTCGGCGACGGATTGGCCTGGGCGCCAGGGAACTTCTTCAACGAGGACGGTACGCCCGATGCCTACTGCACCCGCGGCGCGCTCAGCCGGGTAGCGGATCGGTTGTCCGATGCGGGAATCGACACGGTCGTGGGCCACGAGATGGAGTTCGTGCTCGTCGGCCCCGACGGCAGCCGGTTGCCGTCGCACCTCTGGGCCCAATACGGCCTGGCCGGGGTCCTGGAGTTCGAAGGGTTCGTGCGCGACGTCACCGACGCGGCAACCGCATCAGGCGTCGCGATCGAACAGTTTCACCCCGAGTACGGCATCAACCAGTTCGAGATCTCGCTTGCCCCACTGCCGCCCGTTGCCGCCGCCGATGCACTCGTGCTGATGCGAATCATCATCGGCCGGGTCGCGCGGCAGCACGGGATGCGGGTGAGCCTGTCGCCTGTGCCGTTTGCGGGGGAGGTCGGATCGGGTTCGCATCAACACTTCTCAATGAAGCGCGGCGATACCCCGCTGTTCTCCGACGGTGACGGCGTCAACGGGCTGACACCCGAGGGAGAGTCGGCGGTGGCCGGGTTACTCGCCGGACTGCCCGAGGCTCAGGGTGTGCTGGCCGGCTCCGTGGTGTCCGGCCAGCGCATGCAGCTCGGTCACTGGTCGGGCGCTTCGGTCTGCTGGGGTACCGAGAACCGGGAGGCGGCAGTGCGTTTCGTGATCGACGGCGTCGGCAACCCGTTGGGAGCCAACGTCGAAGTCAAGGTCGTCGATCCGTCTGCCAACCCGTACTTGGCGACGGCGGCGATCCTCGGACTCACCCTCGACGGGATCGAGCGCAAGCTGACACCTCCGCCGGAGACGACGGTCGATCCCGCGACGCTGACCGATGAGCAGCGACAGCGGGGCGGCATCGTGACGATGGTCCAGAACCAGTCCGAGGCGGTCGAAGCACTCGAGAGCTCCTCGCTCATGCGGGCCATCCTCGGCGATGCGGTCGTCGAGTCCGTGGTGGCGGTGCGTCGCTACGAGCACGAGAACTTCGGCGGCCTCAGCGCCGAGGATGCTGCCGACAAGTTCCGGTTAGCCTGGAGCGTATAAGTTTTCGCGTTATGTGGCCGTCTGCTGCCGTGGAGTCACACCATGCCAGTGGCGTCGAACACCCATGACATGTCCGCGTTCGCGAAGTCCTCCATCCACGTGGGCGGCGCGTTGTTGGCCAGCGCGCCCATGTCCCAATAGTCCTTCCACAACGTGATCTTGCCGTCCTCGACGCGATGCACGCTGACGAACTGAAGCACAGCCGATTCACCGGTGGCCCAATGCCATTCCTCGGAATGCTCGTACATCACGTCGGTACCGTTGTCGACCAGCAACCCAGTGAAGTTCTCGTACGAGGCCAGCGGCTCCAAGCCGATCTTAAGCCGCTTGACGATGTCCTCCGGCCCGCGCGCAGCGGCCGTCGGACCTACCGGCATGTCGAGGTAGATGCAGTCGTCGGACAGAAAGGTCTTGACCGCCTCCCAGTCACGCGCCGACAGCGCCTTCCACATCCCGAGAACCGTATCCTCAATCGACACTGGCCAATTCACCTTCCTGCTCGACAAGCGCGGGCGCCTTGTGCGCGGCGCGCAGGAACCGTCCGGTTCGGCGTCGGCCGACGAGGTCGGTCGGTTTGCCGTCGAGGAACACCGCGCGGCCGCTGACGAACACACCCGAGACCGTGTCGTCGTTGCGGTTGACCATGCGGGACAGCCCGCCGTACTGGTCGACACGCGCTTCGGCGTAACGGTCCAACGAGTCGTCGAGGTGCGCGGGGTCCACGATCACGACGTCGGCCCGGTCACCGATACGCAGGTGGCCGGCATCCAGGCGATACCAGTCGGCCAGCTCACCGGTGAGTCGGTGCACGGCGTGTTCGACCGTCATGAATGGCTTGCCGGCTTGTTCGGCGCTGTACACGTGGCGCAGGAAACGCAAACCCATGTTGTAGAAGGCCATGTTTCGCAGGTGCGCACCGGCGTCGGAAAAGCCCATTTGGATGCCGGAATCGGTCGCGAGCTTCTTGAGCACCTCTGGTCGATGGTTGGAAATCGTGGTGCGCCAGCGCAGCGCGGTACCGTGTTCGAGTACCAGATCGAGGAAGGCGTCGACGGGGTGCGCGCCGCCGCGGTCCTGACCGACCTGACCGAACGACTTGCCGACGATGGAAGCGTCCGGGCAGGCGACGATTTCGGCGTCGAAGAAGTCGCGCTGCCACACCCGGATTCCGAGCTTGCTCTCGTACTCCTTGCGGAACCTGCGCCGGTAGGCCGCGTCACGCATGAGCTCGTTGCGCTCGACCTCGTCGCGCAGGTGTAGCGCCGCCGCACCCGCGCCGAACTCCTCGAAGACCACGAGATCGATGCCGTCGGCGTAGACCTCGAACGGGACCGGCAGATGCTGCCAACGGAAGTTGCCGCCGAGCTTGGTGACCAGTCGGGCGGCCGGGCCCAGCGCGTGGATGCTGTAGGGATTCGATTTCACGTCCGCGGCCGACAACAGGCTGGTCTTGAGCGGGTTGCGGAGGAGGCCCAGCGACTGCACCAGCTGCGAGGCGAGATTGAGCGGGTTCTGAATGTCGGGGCCCGACTGCAGGATTCGGCCGGTGCGACGCAGCAGTGCCTTCAGCCGACGCAGTTCGTGCGGTTTGGCGTAGGTCGACGGAAGAGTCCTCGATCGGCACACGTCACCGTCGAGCTTGTCGAAAAGCAGTTGTTGCGAAGACATTCCGACGAAGCCGGCCTCGAGCGCCTCGGACAGCCAGCGCTCCATCTGAGCTTGCTCGGCCTTGTCCGGACACACGTCTTGCCGCGTGGCGCGATCGAGTCCCATTGTCGCGGCGCGCATATCGGAGTGTCCGATGAAGGCCGCGATGTTGGGGCCCAGTGGCCGAGACTCCAGCGCCTGGATGTACTCCTCGCAGTTCGTCCAGGTCTTGTGCTGTTCGACCGCGGTGATCACGTGTTCGCGCGGTATCGCCTCCACCCGACCGAAGATGTCGCCGGCGTCGCTGGCGTCGACGTGCACCGTCGACAGTGAACAGGACCCGAGCATCACCGTGGTCACACCGTGGCGCAGCGACTCCGCGAGCGCGGGACCGTTGAGCACCTCCACGTCATAGTGGGTGTGGATGTCGAGCATGCCGGGCAGGACCCACTTGCCGGTCGCGTCGATGATTTGCGGGCAACCGGACGCATCGAGATCGGTCGGGCTCACCGCCACCACGCGGCCCCCGCGGATGCCGAGGTTGCGGATCGCCGACGGGGCACCGGTGCCGTCGAACCAGCGTCCGTTGCGGATGATCGTGTCGTAGGGCACCCCGCCATAGAACAGCCCGGCGATTGCCATGTCAACGAAATCGGTGAACAGATTCGTCATGTTGTCTACTTTGCGTGCTGACGTGCGCTTATTGGGCAATCAGCTGACTCCGTGGAAGGGCTCCAGCGTCGTCGGGATCAGGGCATACTCGCTGGGATGACCCCGATACAGCGGTACATCGCCGAGGAGATCGCCACCGACCACGTCGACGGCCTGCTGTCCCGCCGGGAGGCGCTCCGCCGGCTAGCGCTGCTCGGCGTCGGAACCGCGGGCGCCACGGCATTGTTCGCCGCATGCGGCCAGAACCGCGAGCCCACGGCCGACGCCCCGGTCACGTCGAGCGGCGCGGTGACGGCCAGCGCCCCGCCGCCCGGTAGCGAGGCTGCGGTGCCGACCGCACCGGTCACGTGGGCCGGGCCGCGCGGCGAACTGCAGGCCGCCTGGGCCGAGGCGCCGAACGCCCGCGGCGGTGTCCTCGTGATCCACGAGAACAAGGGACTCAACGACTACATCCGTTCGGTGGCGGGTCGGTTCGCCGGAATCGGGTACTCCGCGTTGGCGATCGATCTGCTTTCGGCACAAGGCGGGACAACGACGTTCGCCGATCCCGCCGAAGCGACGGCCGCGCTGGGCAAGATTTCTCCGGAGGAGGCGGTCGCGGACCTGAAATCGGGCATCGACGAATTGCAACGGCGCGTGCCCGGTAAGAAGATCGCGGCCGTGGGGTTCTGTATGGGCGGCGGTTATGTGTGGCGCCTGCTTGCCTCCGGCGAACCCCGACTGTCAGCGGCTGTCCCGTTTTACGGGCCCACACCCGACGACCCCGATTTCTCTAAGTCGAAAGACGTTGCAGTGCTTGGGATTTACGCGGCACAGGATCAGCGGGTGAACGCCACAGAACCGGTCGCGCGGGCAGCGCTCGAAAAAGCCGGTCTGGTTTTCGAATTGGTCACCGAACCCGACGCCAACCACGCGTTCTTCAACGACACCGGCGAGCGCTACAACGCGACCGCAGCTGCCGACGCGTGGCGTCGCGTGCAGGACTGGTTCGCCCGCTACGTCGCCTGACCCATCTACCCATCCTCCATTTCCGCGACCCCAGGACGGTCAGCACGTTCACCGGCAGTTCGTTTGCCCGCCATCGACGCGTCAACGCCGGCACACGCCCGACGGTCACATTGAGCGCATGCGCGTCGTGCAGATCGCCAATTTCTACGGGCCGCGCTCCGGAGGCCTGCGTACCGCGGTGGATCGCCTCGGCGCGGAGTATCACGCACACGGTCACGACGTCTACCTGGTTGTGCCGGCGGCCCGGTTCGAGTGGCAGACACTGCCCTCCGGCGTGACCCGAATAGCACTGCCGGCGCGACGAATTCCCTTCACCGGCGGCTATCGTGCCGCGATGCCCGGTCCAGTCACCGCACTACTGGAACGGCTGACACCCGACGCCATCGAAGTGTCTGACCGACTCACATTGCGTTCCCTGGGCACGTGGGGGCAAAGACACGGCGTCTCCACCGTGATGATCTCCCACGAGCGGCTTGATCGCCTTGTCGCACAGGTTCTTCCGAAGCGTGCCGCACGCGTGGTCGCCGACGTTGCGAACCGCCGCACCGCGCAGAACTACGACGCGGTTGTGTGCACAACGTCGTTCGCGCGCGACGAATTCGATCGTATCCACGCTCCCAATGTGTTCACGGTGCCGCTGGGAGTGGACCTTGTCCAGTTTCACCCACGCCGCCGGTCGGCGTCGTTGCGGCAACGATGGGCCGAGCCGGGGCAGACGCTGCTCGTACACTGCGGTCGTCTGTCGGTGGAGAAGCACGCCCACCAAAGCATCGACACCGTCGCGGCTCTTCGCGCCTCTGGTGTGGACGCGCGGCTCGTCGTGGTCGGCGACGGGCCGCTGCGGACCCACCTCGAGCGCAAGGCCGCCCGTCTCCCCGTCGACTTCACCGGCCACATCGACTGCCGCGACACGTTGGCATCAATCCTGGCGACCGCAGACGTTGCGCTGGCGCCCGGACCGCATGAGACGTTCGGGCTGGCCGCTCTCGAGGCGCTGGCATGCGGGACACCGGCGGTGGTGTCGCGGACGTCGGCGCTCACCGAGGTCCTCGACGCCGGAAGCGGAGCGGCGGCCGACAACGACCCGATCGCCATCGCGCGCGCGGTCACCTCGGTCATCGGTCGGCCAGAGGCTCTGCGGCGCAAGGAGGCACGTCGACGTGCCGAACACTTCACGTGGCCGAAAGCGGCGGCCGGCATGCTGCGCGCGTTGGCGGCACGTTGAGAGCCCGACGGTTCGACACCAAGCGCTCGCGCAAAGGGGGAGCGCAGAGACGCGGCGGTGGCCTACGATCCGGAGATGATCAGGTCGCTGATGGTCGCGGTCTTCACCGTCGCCCTGAGCTGTGCATCACTTTCCGCCTCGGCAAGTGCCGATCCGGGTGATCCGCCGTGCTGGTTCACCCTCTCCGCACCGCACGTCGTCCAGGTATCAGGCACAGACATGGTGACGGTGACGATGTCGCCGGCCGACTGTGACGGCGGCACGCCGTATCAGTCGATCGCCTGCGTCGTGCTTCAAGGCAGTTCGGGACCGGAGCGGTGCGTGCAGAACAACGGCCTGTTGACAGCGCGGGCCTACTACTCGCCGTATCAACCGGGCGCGACGTATGTGGCGACCGGCCGGGGGTGCGCGACGGCGGGTAATCCGCCCGAGCCGGTCTGCCAACCGTCGGGGCCACTCACCGCGACGCTGTAGCAGACGCCATAGACCACGCACCCGCGGATCACGCTGACGACGTTGTGCGGCCGACCGCACACTGGGGCGGCTGGGCACCCACCGTTTAGGTGGGCTGCTGCACGGGCACCCGCAGAATTGGCGGGTTCGTCAAAGAGCCGGCTCGACAGACCGGAGGAGCCGACATGGATACCAACGTCATCGTGTGGATCATCGTCGCAATCGCCCTGATCGCCGCCGTCGTTCTGGTGGCGGTCCTGGCGCGTAACGCGCGCAACAAGCGCCGCCGCATGGAGGCCGAGCGGCTCCGCACGGAGGTCGACGAGAAGTCGCAGCATCTACAGAGACGCGAAACCGTCGCGCAGGAAACCGAGGCACGCGCCCGCGCAGCGCAGGCCGAGGCCGAGGCGAAAGCCGCCGAGGCGGCCCGGCTGCAGGATGCCGCCCGCACGCACCGCGACGCGGTCAACACCAAGCGCGACGAGCTCGACGAACAACGCGCCCGCGCCGAGGCCCTGGACCCCGAAACCCGAGCGGCCGACCCCGTCGCCGATCCGTCCTCGACCAAGACCGACAGCGTGCGAGACGATCTCACCGCGCGTCCCGACGCCAACCGGGCGCCTGAGCAGCAGCACCGGTCGTGACAGACCAAGCCAAGACCGCCTCGGCCGTCCTCTTCGACATCGACGGCACCCTGGTCGACTCGAACTACCTGCACGTGCACGCCTGGTATCGGGCTTTCGAGGAGGCCGGTCACCCCGTCGAGGCCTGGCGCATCCACCGCTCCATCGGGATGGACGGCACGACGCTGGTCAGCACGCTGGCAGCAGATGCCGACGCGGAGGCCCGTAGCCACGCCAAGGATCTGCATTCGCGCTACTACAAGGAGTTGTCGCCGCACCTGAGACGATTGCCGGGCGCGCGCGAACTGCTCGAGGCGGTGCACAACCTCGACATCCGAGTGGTGTTGGCGACCTCCGCACCGGAGGAGGAGCTGTCGATGCTGCGCGAGGTGCTCGACAGCGACCACCTGCTGTACGCGGTGACTTCATCAGAGGACGTCGACACCGCCAAACCCGAGCCCGACATCGTCGAAGTCGCCCTAGAGCGGGCCGGTGTGACGGCTTCGCACGCCGTCTTCGTCGGGGACACCGTCTGGGACGTGGAAGCCTGCAAGCGGGCCGGCGTCGACAGCATCGGGGTACTCAGCGGGGGAGTCTCCCGCGGAGAGCTCGAAAAAGCCGGGGCAGAAGGGGTTTTCGAACATCCGCTGGAGCTCTGTCAGCACCTCGACGACACCCCCATCGCCGCGCTGGCCAACATCGTCGGAGCGCGCTGAGCGGTTTCTGCCGTCAGCGGGGCAAGGCGTAGCGCAGAATCGCGGCGACGCCGTCGGCCGGATCGATGCGCTCGTCGGTGCGAATCAACGCAGCGCCGGTGGCGATCGCCGCCATCGGCAGCGCCTCGTCGGCCCGCAGAGTCTGGGTCGGCGCCGTCCCGAGTTCGGACAGGACGTTGGCGTTCGGCGCGATCGTGGTCAGGTCGTCGCCGGAGACGACGGTCGCGTCGCCGACTTCACCGATGATCAGAGTCTCCACCGCGCCCGCCCGCAGCGCTGCCGTCACGCCGTCGAGCCCCTCGGTCGCCATGCCCTCACCACGACCGAGCTCAGCGGTGAAGCGTTGCGCGGCGTCGTCGATCGCTGCCACGCGGCGGCGGAAGAACTCCTGGTCGATCGCGTGCTGCAGGTCGGCGTCGTCGAAACCACTGTGCCGCGCCCCCACAGCCACGTCGACCGCCAGCGAAGCGACCCGCTCGGGTAGTTGCGCGGTGAGGTCGGTACGCGACTGGACCTCGCCGACGACGAACACGACCTCGGGCTTGGCATCGTCGACCAGCGTGGTCAGCTGGTTTGCGACCGCGCGGATGTTCTGTTGGCGCGCCCCTTCGCTGGCCCGCTGCGGATCGCCGTAGCCCGGTGTTTCGGCACCGGAAGCCTTGTGCACCGGGTAGGCGTCGCCGTCGACGGTGTCCGAGACGACGGTGCCTTCGCGGTACAGCGTGATGTCTCCACCCTCGTGGTCGACGATCACCACGGCGTACGTCGGACGGTCGAGGCCGTGCTCGACGACGGGGACGATGTAGGGTAGCGCCGACACGCGGACGACCAGCTCGACGGGCCGAATGAGGGGTTCGTTGACGAGGACGCCGTCGGCGCTCGCGACGACCGCGCGACCACTGGGGCCGACGGGGGGAGTCGCGTCCGTCACGGCCCGCTCGATGCTCTGCGTCACCGCCGGATCGGCGCCCTGCTCCTCGAGTTGTTCGCGCAGCGCGCGCCACTTCAATTCCATCTGGGCGGCCGCGTCGGCGGTGTTGTGGGAGTCGTCGAAGTACACCGACGCGTAGGGGCCGTTCGAAGTCAGCAGGGTACGAAAGTGATCGGGTTGCATGGCCGTTGGTTACCCATGGAGCAGCCGACGACACCGACCGATGAGTTCACGGTGAGCCGTCCGCACATTCCTCTCCCACGGCTGCTTAACGGGTGGATCGCACGCACCCGACGAGTGGGATCAACCTGCGAAGGCTATTTGTCGCCCCCCGCGGCGCCCGGCACCGCGAACCGTGACGAGCTCAGCGAGGCGGTGTCCAGGACACCGGTAAGCGCTTGATCCCGTGGATGAATGGCGACAGTAACCGCGCCGGTTCCTCGGTGGCGGCGATGTCGGGTATCTGCCGGTGCAGCTCCTCGAAGACGACGCTGATCTCGCGACGGGCGAGGTTGGCGCCCAGACAGAAATGCGCTCCACCGCCACCGAATCCGGCATGCGGATTGGGGCTGCGCGTCACGTCGAACGTCCACGGATCGGCGAACTTGTCTTCATCGCGGTTCGCCGAGCAGTACCACAGCGTGGCCTTGTCGCCCGCGGACATCTTCACCCCGCTGAGTTCGCAGTCCTCGGTGAGGGTACGGCGCATGTAGTTCACCGGAAACGCCCACCGGACGATCTCCTCGACCGCGGTGGGGGCGACGGCCTCGTAGTCCGCCCACCACCGCTCACGTTCGCGTGGATAGCGGGTGAGCGCCAGCACGCCGTGACTGATCGCGTTGCGCGTGGTCTCGTTGCCCGCCACCACCAACAGGATGAAAAACGAGGCGATCTCAGCCGATGTCAATCGCTCTCCGTCGACCTCGGCCTCCACCAGCGCGGTCGTCAGATCCTCATGGGGATGGGCGCGACGATTCTCGGCATGCGCGCTCGCGTAGGCGCCGATGTCCATCGCAACCTTGACGAACTCCTCGTAATCCTGGGCGATGTCCTTGTCTCCGAAACCGAGAATCACGTTGGTCCAGTGGAAGATCTGCAGATGGTCGTCCTCGGGGATCCCCATCATGTCGCAGATCACCTGCAGCGGCAGAGGACCGGCCAGCTCCGCGACGACCTCGCCGTGGCCGTCGGGATGTTCGGCGATCATCCCTTCGACGAGCCGCCGGGCCCGGTCTCGGACGGAGGCTTCGGTACGCGCCACGACCCTCGGTGTGAAGGCACGGCTGACGATATTGCGCAGACGAAGATGACGCGGATCGTCGGTCACGATCATCGATCCGAAGTACTCCGACAACTCCGGATTCGCGTCGTTGATGGTGATGCTCGGACTCGAGCTGAAAATGTGCGGATGTCTGCTGGCGTACCAGACGTCGTCGAATCTGGTGATCGCCCAGTGTCCGGGACCTTCCTCCACACCGGGAGTCTCCAGCGCAGAGTGGAACGACACCGGCGCCTCGCGGCGCAGCGTCGCGAAGGCGCCGTCGCGGAAGTCGTCGGGTTGCACCCAGAAGTTCCACGAGCCCAAGTCGACCTCGGACAACGGCACCTCAGGCGGAGGGGTGCCGTTGGCCTTGACCAGGTGCGCGCCGAAGGCGGGTGGTGTCGCGGTGTCCATCCGTCCGAGGGTAGGCCGATATCCGTCCGAGCAGGCCGAATCCGCCTGCCGTGGCCAAATTGATTACGACAACTGCCAGTTCATGTTCTTGGCGAATACGCGAGCGTCGTCGGAGATGGTGCCGAGCTCGTGGCAGCGCTGGATGTAGCCCTGCACCATCACCAGAAAGTTCATCGGGTTGTAGGCGTCCTCTTCATAGCTCCACTTCCCGTCGCCGGCGTACCGGAGCACCGTGATGACCGGGGCGCCGTGCACGCTGCCGTCGCCGGGATCCTTCATCTTGTTGACGTTGCGGTTGATCACCCAGCCCTTGTCGACGTCGATCGAATACCACTCGACCGGATAGAAGGGCATCTCGCTGCCGGGGAACATGTTCATCGTCGAGACGATCCAGTCGCGGATGGCCTCTCGGCCGGACATGTCGCCCAAGGCGTGCTCCACGTACGTCGCGTCCTCGGTGAAGAGATCGGCATAGCCCGACCAGTTCCACGTCTTGCCGATGTCGACCACCGCGTCCTGATAGGCGTGGAACGCCTCGTCGATCTCCTCACGTGACCACTGACCCATCGGAGGCTCCTCGGCTCGCGGGCTGAACTGGCACCGTTTCTATCAAAGGTGACGGCTCCGCCGGGGTGGATTCACGATGCGAAGCCTGTGATCGCGTTGACGGACAACGTTGTGCCTCTTGCCCGCTCACTTGCCGTCAGGCGCCTCGACCACGGCCTTGATGCGCTCGAGCGTCTTGCGCATGTCGCGAATGTTGCGCCGGCGCCGGAGCTGACCTCCCAGCACCGAGAACGCTTTCATCAGCACGGAATCGTTGAGCCGGAAAGACTCGGTGACCTCGGTGCCACCGTCGACAGGGGTGAGCCGGTAATGCCAGTTGTTCACCGGCTTGTCCCCGACGAGCACCGCGAAGCCGAACTCCCGGCCGGGGTCGCAGGCGGTCACCTCGCATGTCGTCCAGTAGACGGGCCCGATCTCGTTGCGCTTGACGTGACCGCGGAACCGCGCGCCCAACGCGGGTCCGGTGGCATCACCGAGCCATTCGGCCTCCATGACTTCGGGGGAGAACTTGCCGGTGTTTCGCACATCGGCGATCAGCTCCCAGATCCGCTCCGCCGGCGCCGCCATCGACACCGTCACCGCTCCGTCCACCGTCCCTCGCTCTCTTGCAAGCGTTTTCGAGAACCCTAGCGCCCAGTCGACCGCATCCGCCCCCAAACGTACAAGTAGGTACGGTGGCGGCGATGTGAAAGTTTCGTGCGGTACTCGAGCACGACGACGTTTCGTTCGACTGTCCGTCAGCCGTTCGTCTCGCCGCGGTCGTCGGCCCCTTCGGCCTGGTCGGGTTGCCGGATCGCCTTGTCCTGTTTCATCTCTGGATCGGCGTCCGGGTCCTGGTCGGCACGGTAGTCGCTGCCGCCGTCTGCGTGTGTGCTCATCGCACGGGCGTACCCGGCGCCGAACCGCCGAAACCGTCGCCGCCGCTCCTCACCGCGACGAGACGTCGCCGTACAGGTCGGGCCACGGCGGCCGCCGGACCATCGCCACCCCGGCGAGCGTTGACGCCACCAGTCCGACCAGGATCCCGGCCAGGGCGATGCGGGTCGCGTCGACCGCGGGTCGCCATACGGCGTCGCCGTCCTTGATCACCAACACACCGGCCGGCCTGGTCGTCACTTTGACGTTCGGTTCACCGCCGCGCCGTGCCCGGCCGCGGATCTCCGTGACGGGGATGACGGTGGTGCCGTCGGCCGTTTCGTAGGGCTGGCCGAAAACCCGGGAGGCGTTGGGATCGAAGTCGAGACCTTCCAGCAATTCCGCGAGCATAGCCATGGCGTCATGCTTACTCCCCGCAAGCGGGCGCGTCATCGGATCCCCGGGGCCTGCGTGCCTGAAACGGTGGGCTATTCGAACGGGAGGTCGTCGTCGGGGATCGGCACCTCGATCGCCTGATCGACCAGATCGGCCTCATTGGCGTCCCACGTGTGTTCGGTGGAGATCGTCGCGGCGTCTTGCCAGGTGTCCTCGTCGCCGGGGTACACCGGGGTGCGCTGGTCCGCCACGTCGGCTTCGGGAATGGCATCGCCGAACGCGAGGCCGTCAGGTGAGTTCATGATCGGTCTCCGTTCTTGTCGGGGTTAGCCGTACAAGGTCAACGATAGTGCGGTCGCGGCGGCGCGCCACCATGTGCGGCGCGATGCGTGACGATCGCTGCTGACCAGGGCAATACGGCGGCATCCAGGGGCTGTGCGTAAACTGCCCTCGACGGGGAGGCTCTCTAACCGTGCGGAGCTTCGACCTGACCCAATTCGACGCCAGGGGCTCACCGTGCCAGAAAAAACCACTGAAACCGCCCAGGACCTCACGCCGCATTTCGAGGATGTGCAGTCCCATTACGACTTGTCCGACGAGTTCTACCGGCTGTTCCTCGACCCGACGCAGACCTACAGTTGCGCCTTCTTCGAGCGTGACGACATGACGCTCGAGGAAGCCCAGCTCGCGAAGATCGACCTTTCGCTGGGCAAGCTGGGGCTGCAACCGGGGATGACGCTGCTCGACGTCGGATGCGGCTGGGGCGCGACGATCAAACGGGCGCTGGAGCGCTACGACGTCAACGTGGTGGGCCTGACGCTGAGCAAGAATCAGCAGGCTCATGTGCAGAAGGTGCTCGACGGCATCGACAGCCCCCGCGACAAGCAGGTTCTGCTGCAGGGCTGGGAGCAGTTCCACGAGCCGGTCGATCGCATCGTGTCCATCGGCGCGTTCGAGCACTTCGGTCGCGACCGTTACACCGAGTTCTTCAAGATGGCCTACGACGCGCTGCCCGACGACGGTGTGATGATGCTGCACACCATCGTCAAGCCCGACGACGAGGAGTTCGCTGCCCGCGGCCTGCCGCTGACCATGACGAAGCTCCGGTTCTTCAAGTTCATCATGGACGAGATCTTCCCCGGCGGGGATCTGCCCCAGCCCGTCGCGGTGAAGAGGCACGCGACGCAAGCCGGTTTCAAAGTGGGCCTGGTACAGCCGCTGCGATTGCACTACGCCCGCACACTGGACCACTGGAGCGCTGCGCTCGAAGCACACCGGGACGAGGCGATCGCAATCCAGTCCGAAGAGGTGTACGACCGGTACATGAAGTATCTGACCGGCTGCGCTGACCTCTTCCGCGAGGGCTACACCGACGTCTGCCAGTTCACCCTCACGAAGGGTTAGCGCCGCCGCAGGGCACGCCAGCACTCGCAACGCCAGCCCGCACAACAGCGCGACCCGCGCGCGCAGACCGCGCCAGGCGGACGCGATCAGCAGTTGACGGGATGCGACTCGCAGTACGGCGTCGTACCCGGGAAGCGGTTGCGATGACCGGCGACATACCGGTATACGGCGTCCTGTAGCGCACGGATTCCGGGAAGCCGGTAGACGAAGAGCGGAATCCCGGATCCCAGCGCGGTCGCCACTGCGGCGTTCATCGCGTGCGCGCCCTCGTACACAACGCCGGACTCGTCTTGCCATCGCGCGGCGTCGAGAATCTGGGACTGCGGGATAGCCAACCGATCCGCGACGCCCTCGCACTGTAGAGGCGCGGTTCGCAGATCCCCAGTGCGATTCAGCTTCAAGATGAAGTAGACGGCGCGCGTGCACATTCCGCAGTTGCCGTCGAAAAACAGGGTGCCGGCCATATCGCTATTGTCTCTCCCGTCCTGGTGCGGGAACACCCCGGCACGGCGTGGAAGACGACCGGTGAGAGCACACTGTGGGTGTGGACGTGGTGACACTCGACGACATCGAACAGGCGGCGGCGCGAATCCGGGCCTTCGTGCTGCGGACACCGCTGCTTCCCGCCCGGTGGGCGGGCGACGACGACCGGCCGCTGTGGGTCAAACCCGAAAGCCTGCAGTCGATCGGGGCGTTCAAAGTGCGGGGTGCGTTCAACGCGATAGGCCACCTCGACGAATCGGTGCGCACCAGGGGAGTGGTGGCCTATTCGAGCGGAAATCACGCCCAGGCGGTGGCCTACGCGGCGGCGGTGTACGCGATTCCGGCCCACATCGTGATGCCGCAGGAGACGCCCGATGTGAAGGTGGCGGCCACCCGGGGTCACGGGGCGACGGTGGTGTTGTGCGGTGCGGGACAACGCGAACGGGTCGCGGCTGAGGTCGTCGAGGAGACGGGCGGCGTGCTGATTCCCCCATTCGACCATCCCGACATCATCGCCGGACAGGGCACGATCGGGCTGGAGATCGCCGAAGATCTGCCGAGCGTCGACACGGTGCTGATACCCGTCAGCGGGGGCGGTCTCGCCTCGGGGATCGGTACGGCGATCAAGGCATTGTGTCCCAACGCCAAGGTGATCGGAGTCGAGCCAGAACTCGCTGCCGACACTGCACAGAGCCTGAGCGTCGGACACCGCGTCGATTGGTCCATTCAAGACCGCAACCGCACCATCGCCGACGGGTTGCGCTCGCAGCCATCCGAGTTGACCTTCGCTCACCTGCAACGGGTGCTCGACGACGTCGTGACCGTGACGGAAGACGAGATCCGTTCGGCGGTACGCGAATTCGTTCACCGCGCACACCTGGTGAGCGAACCCAGCGGCGCGGTCGCGCTGGCCGCCTACCGCAAAGGGTGCAGCCCGACGGGCCGAACGGTAGTCGTGCTCTCCGGCGGCAACATCGAACCCGCACTGCTGCAGCAGATTCTGGCCTCGTAGCCGTGCGGGGACGCCGGCCGTCCGGGCACTCCCTGCACAAGGCGGCTGATCCGCGATGCGGGCGCGAACACGATCACCCCGGCACGCGACTCGACCGCGCCGACGATCCCGACGTAGCGATAGAGACAATCGCCCCGGCAAAGGTGTTCAGCTTCGTCTTGCAGGAGATTCAGCGGCACAGCACATTTCGATCCTGATCGCTGGCAGCGGCTTTCGGATGCCGGCCCACTCCCCGGGAAGCCGGCTGGGCACCGTGCTGTTACGGTCACCCCGGTAAGTGGACGTCCGAAGGGGTAATGAGTGGACGCCGTACTCGGCTTGTCGGTGACACCGTCTGCCGTCGGCCTTGTCCTCGTCGAAGGACAGGACGCCGACGGCGCAACCATCGACCGCGAAGCCATTGAGATCCCGCCCACCCGGCGGTCGTCTCCGCGCCACACCGCAGACGAGGCTGCAGCGGCGGTCCTGCGCACCGAAGCCCTTGCCGCCAGTCACGGTCACCGGTTGCGGCCCATCGGGGTGACGTGGAGCGAAGACGCCCAAGCCGAGGCGTCGCTACTACTGAGATCGCTGCGCGAATGCGGGGTCGACAACGTGGTGGCGGTGCGCCTGCCCGAGGCTGCGGAGGCCTTGGCGTGGGATGTTGCCGAGTTGATCGGCAACGAGGTCACGGCGGTGTGCGTGATCGAGTCCGACGACGTCTTCGCGCTGATCGTGCATACGCGGGAAGGTGCCGTGCAGACCGCGTTCACCCATTCCATCGACAGCGAAGAATCGTTGATCCGCTGGTTGAACGCCGTGTTCACCAGAGCCGACTGGCGGCCCGAAGCGTTGGTGCTGGCTGGATCGGGTGCGGATTTGGACGCGATCACGCCGCGGCTGAACACCGTGTTGTCGGTGCCGGTGTTCGCACCCGCCGAAGCCGAGTTCGCCCTGGCACGCGGCGCCGCGCTCGCGTCGGCGAACAGCGGCCCCGCTGTGTTCACCGCCGAGCGGCCGCTCGACCGCGCAGGCAGCCAGCCTCGACGACAGCCCGCACCGGCCGGTCCGCTGGCCATGCTGGCCGCGGGGACGGTCACGTTCGTCGTATCGGTCTCGGCGGCGATCAGCATGCAGTTGGCGCCGGAGAAGGACACCACGCCCGCCGAGCCGAGCCCGGCCGCCAAATCGTCGCCCGACATCGCGGCGGCACCCGCGCCCCGGCCGGCCGCTGCGCCTGTGCCCGCGGCGCCGCCCGTGTCGCCGCCGGCCGAGATTCCCGCGCCGCCCGAAGAGTCGCCCGTCGCCGTCGTCGACATCCCCGCAGCGGCGGAGGCTCCGCTCCCTGCCGCATCGCCGCCAGAAGCGCCGGCCGCGGCGCCGGGGGTGCCGGTGTTGCCGCCCGAATCGATGGCTCCCGGTCTCGTGCCGGCCCAGCCGACTCCGGTGCCCGAGCGCCGAGGTTTATTGCAACGGATCAGGGACCGGTTCTCGAACATCGGCGGCGACGAGCCCGCGGTGCAGCAGGCCCCGGCGCCCGCCCCGTCGCCCGTCGATCCCCCGCCGGCTCCGCCCCCGGGGACTCCGCCGCCCGAGGCCGTCGTCGCACCAGCAGCCGAGGGCGCGGCACCCCCGGCCCCGGCACCCGCACCGCTGCCGCCGGCGTGACTCACCCTCTGACCGCGTGAGACGGTGTGCTGCACGCCGGTGGACGCCACCTCTGCGGGATGTTGCTCGCGACCGACCGACACGCCAGCTCCGGGTGGGACCGACTGGTGTGAAACGTTCTGAGCAGCACGTTCGATAACCGTCGTGAGGCGAGCTCGACCTGCGCTGTGACATGCAGGCTCCGGGCCCGCTTTGCGACTGCCGGGGGGAACTCCACGAGACGAACTAGGATGCAAGTGTGCTGAAGCTACGAAACATGCTCGCAGTGGCGAGCCTCGCGGTGCTCACCGTCGTCTATGCCCCGACAAGTTCAGCGGGCGTCACAACGCCTACTGCTGTAGCCAGCATCCAGCCCGCAGGCCAGACGGTCGGGGTAGCGCATCCGATCACGGTGACGTTCAAGCAGCCCATCGCGAACCGGGCCGCCGCCGAGCGCGCCTTCGCCGTGGCCGCGCCGGGAATGCCCGCCGGATCTCAGACCGGAACTTTCGCCTGGCTCGATGACCGTGTACTGCAGTGGACTCCGGAACAGTTCTTCCCGGCGCATTCGACGATCACGGTCACCGCGGGGAACACCAAGGCCAGCTTCCAGACCGGCTCCACGGTGCTCGGGGTCGCCGACATCGACGCCTACACCTTCACCGTCAGCGTCGACGGCGAAGTCATGCGCGAGATGCCCGCGTCAATGGGCAAGCCGGGGTTTGCGACACCCAGGGGGTCGTTTTCCGTACTCGCGAAGGAGAATCCGGTGATCATGGATTCCCGCACCATCGGCATTCCGCTGGACGATCCGGAGGGCTACAGGCTCACCGTCTACTACGCCGTCCGCATCAACTCGGGTGGTGTGTACGTACACTCTGCACCTTGGTCGACGGACTCGCAGGGGTACGCGAACGTCAGCCACGGCTGCATCAATCTCAGCCCGGACAACGCGGCGTGGTACTACGACATGGTGAGCATCGGCGACCCGGTCATCGTCCAGTAGCCGACCGACACGGTCACGCCGGAGCCCCGGCATGGAGACTCTTCGCTGTCGGCGAGTTCTCCACCGCGGCCGGGTCGGGGTATGTGCCGAGCACCCTGTCGGCCGTCCCCGAACTGGTCACGGTGAACCAGTAATGCTCGTTCTTGAAGTGATGGTGCCGGTGGTTGCGCCAGATCGCCCGATAGAGAGCGGTTTTCGGTTTGTAGTCGCTGTGGATCAGATAATGCGTCCACTCGTAGGCCAATCCGAGAGCCCCCATGCAGACGAGGTATGTCAACCCCATACCCAGCCGCGGAAAGGCCAGAAGGCCGACGGCGAGCGTCAACGGCAACACCCACGTGGCCAACGACTTCCACGGGATGAAGATCAACGGGACGTCGCGCGGATCGCTGTGGTGCGCGCGGTGTTCTCGGGCCAGCAGTGGGTCGATCGTCAAGGGCCCGAGTCGTTTTGGCCTCCAGTGCAGGATGAAGACGTGGAGAATCCATTCGAAGAACGGAAACAGCGCGAGCATCACTACCGGAACGATGGCATCGGTGATCTGCCAGTCGCCGACGGCGATGCGGGCCACCACCGCGGTGACGAGGGTGACGCCGATCATCCAGGGGGAGGGGTGTTTCCAGAATTGGCCGAGCGCATCGGTGAGGGTGAACCCCCTGCGGGCACGGCGTGTGACTGTGGCTGTCACAGCTGTTCCTTCAGATCGTCGAGGGCGTGCAGAAGTGCCGCCGTCGCCGGTCCGAGAAGGTTCTGGGCGGCCTGTCGGGCCCGCGGCGGATCGCTCGCGGTGATCGCATCGGCCAGGTCCCGGTAGGCCTGCGGCCTGCCGACCTCGTCGGCCATCACCGCCGCCAATGCGGGCAGCGCCGGTTCGTAGGTGGCCCGCAGGGTGTTGTACATCAGCCGAAAGGCGATCGAGTCGGCGCCGTCGACGATGTGGTCCCAGAACGTCAGGGCGTGGCGTTGCCGGGCGACGGGATCGTCCTCCGCGGTCAGATCCCGCAATGCCTGATCGAGCGCTTCAGCCAGATCCGAACCGGTGCGTTCGGCGGCCAATTCGGCGACCTTGGGACCGTTGTGCAGCCGCGTCTCCAGGATGCTCCTTACGACGGACAGGTCGAGTTCACCCGCCCGAATGAGCAGCCGCGGAAGCAGATCCAGACCCGCGTGGCGACGAAAATCGCGCACCGTGGTCGCATCGCCCTGTCGCACCTCGACCAGTCCCGCTGCGGTGAGTCGCTTGAGCGCCTCCCGAACGGCGGGTCGGGAGACGCCCAAGACCTCCGCCAGTCTGCGCTCGCTGGGCAGGGACTCGCCGGGTTGCATGGCCCCGCTGAGCACCTCAGACACGATCTGCTCGAACACGTCCTCGGGGACGGAACGACGGTTCACCGGTTGCAGGGCCATGCGGCAAGGGTGCCACCCGACAGGCCAGAGGTCAAGTGGTCAGACCGGTGGTCAGGATTGGGTGAGCCGCTCCTTCATCCTCTCGGCCAGGCTCAACGTCGCCGACAACGGGCGCACCATGACGGTGAGTTCGGCGATCGCTCCGTTCGCATCGGTTCGGATGAAGTCGCATCCTTCGATGTCCTTGTCGCCGACCTTCGCCTGGAACACCAGCGCGTGATCCCGAGCGTCGGCCGCTCCGATCTCACGGACGTACCGGAAATCTTCGAAGACCTCCATCACCGCCGCGAGGATCTTTCGCAGCGCATCGCGCCCCTCGTATGGCGTGAAGACGACGGGACTGCGGAACACGATGTCGTCGCGGCACAACGCGATGACGGCATCGAGGTCCCCGGCCTCGACCGCCCCGCGAAACTCGTGCATGAGCCGAAGCCTCAGCAGCTGGCTTCGATGCGGAAGGTGGCAGTCACCGCGTTACTGGGATTGTCGGTGAACGAACCGTCCGCCGAGCCGGTGATGGTGAACGTGCCGCCGTCACCCTGCACCTCGGCCTCGCCGATGTTTCCTTGCCAGAAGTTGCCGGTGAAGCCCCCGAAGTCGCGGAAGCTGACCGATTCGACGGTGACCTTGTCACCGGTGCCGACCGTGGCCGTGAAGCCCTTGTTCTCGTTGGGGGTTTCGATCGTCCACATCCACCCGGACTGGGTGCACAACACCGCATGCGGTCCGCCCGTGCTCTGACCGTTGATGGTCACCTTCGCGGTTGTCCCACCGAGTGCGGCGGGCGGCGTGGAGCAGCCCGCAACCCCGGCAACAACAATGGCTGCGCCCACCGCAACGAGTCGGATGTCCATGACGCCAGACTCTATTGGTGTTTGCGGCCGCACATGCGCTGTTCGGCCGGACTACGATCCGGCGTGTTCCGGAGGGCCCGGACGGGACGGACCGTAGGCAAGTTCTGCCCCCGATGGACAACTTACGGTCCGGTCTTGCGAACAAGACCCGGCTTGGTAGTCGACCCCGTCCGGGTGGAACCAGGCACCCGTCTCTTTCAGGTGCCGAAGTCAAGGTATCGATGCTCGGCGCCCGCTCGCGTCCGCCGATCGGACACTCCTGCGGTGGAGGAGTGGGTCCACCGATCGGGGGAACGCGTCACGGCACTCGGTACGGGGCGGCGACCCGCCCCCGACTACTGACCGCCGGCGCCGACGTAGTCGACCCGCCAGTGCTTGATGCCGTTGAGCCAACCGGACCGAAGTCGCTCGGGCGGAGCCAGAGGCCTCAGGTTCGGCATCTCGTCGGCTATCGCGTTGAAGATCAGATCGATCGTCATGCGGGCCAGATTCGCGCCGATGCAGTAGTGCGCGCCGGTACCGCCGAATCCGACGTGCGGGTTGGGATCTCGCAGGATGTTGAACGTGTAGGGGTCGTCGAAGACCTCTTCGTCGAAGTTGGCCGACCGGTAGAACATGACGACCCGGTCGCCCTTCTTGATCTTCACGCCGGACAGCTCGGTGTCCTCGAGCGCGGTCCGCTGAAATGACGTCACGGGGGTGGCCCAGCGCACGATCTCGTCGGCGGCGGTGACGGGCCGTTCCCGCTTGAAAAGGTCCCACTGGTCCGGGTATTCGGTGAACGCCATCATGCCCTGCGTGATCGAGTTCCGCGTGGTCTCGTTGCCCGCGACCGCGAGCAGGATCACGAAATAGCCGAACTCGTCGTCGGTGAGCTTGTGCCCCTCCACGTCGGCTTGCACGAGCTTGGTGACCAGATCGTCGCCCGGCTCCTTGCTGCGCTCTGCGGCCATCTGCATGCCGTACATGATCAACTCGACCGAGGCGGCGGTCGGGTCGTTGCGGGCGTACTCCGGATCCTGGTCGCCCACCAACTGATTCGACCAGTGGAACAGCTTCATCCGGTCTTCCTGCGGGACGCCCATCAGCCCCGCGATGGCCTGCAGCGGAAGCTCAGCCGACACCTGCTCGACAAAATCACCAGAGCCGTCGGCGGCGGCCGTCTTGACGATTTCGGCCGCGCGCTCGCGGAGCTCGGCGCGCAGTGATTCGATCGCGCGCGGAGTGAAGGCCCTCGAGATGATCTTGCGTAGATGCGTGTGATGCGGGGCGTCCTGGTTGAGCAGAACCACCTTGCCGCCCTCGATCGATTCCGGATCGGCGTCGTCGCGGTAGCGCGGCAGCGCGGTCTTCTTGTTGCTGGAGAAGATGTCGCTGCGCCTCGAAATCTCCTTGACGTCCTTGTGCCGGGTGACCACCCAGAAGCCGTCGTCACCGAAGGCACGATTACCCTTCGTCTGCTCGTTCCACCAGATCGGCGCCACCTTGCGCAACTCGGCGAGTTCCTCGACCGGTAGGCGTTCGGTGTAGATGTCTGGGTCGGTGAAATCGAATCCGGGTGGAAGGTTCGGAGTCGGCATGATGCATCCCTCGGTGACGTCGTCTAGTGCCCCCTCCGCATTGCTACACCACTGATAGGGCCGGGTGAGTCGGGTTCGGGAAAGTCCGACGAAAAGGGAAGTGGAACGTGTTCTCTGTGTCGCGGTATTTGACCTCTTCGTCACGACGAGCACTCCTGTAACAATTCTGCGACACTGTTCGAACCAGAAGAGACGCCGTCGACGGGCCGGTGATCCGGTCCCGAGCGGTAACCCGGGAAGGGGGCAGCGGTGAGGATCGTCATCAACCCGAAGAACCTTTCACTGCTGGGCGCGGGGCTGACCGCGGCGCTGGCAATGACGGCCGCGCCGCAGGCTTTCGCCGAACCCGCCTCTCCGGTTCCTCCGCCACCGCCACCGCCCGACAGCGCACCGGTTCTGGCAGCCGCTGCGCCGGCGCCCGCCCCGCTGGTGGCACCCGCATCCGCACCTGGTCCGTTGGCGTTGACGCACCCTGTGCCCGCGGCGCCACCCCCCGCCGAAGCACCGGCCGCTCAACCCGGGCCCGTGCCACATCTCGCGAGCCCGGAGACGCTGCCGCCGGGTACCAAGCTGGACCCGACCGGCAGGGGTAACGAGAGCCCGAACATCAGCTACCTGAAGGATTTGTGGCACGCCGTACAGAGCCAGGAGATCAGCGGTAAGGAAGCCTTGATCATGGGGCTTGCGCAGCGCGGTATGAACACGCCCTATCCGAATCAGGCTCCGGCACCGAATGTTCCGCTCGCGCCGCCCGGTCCGGAGCCCGCGCCGCCGCCCGCTCCGCCGGCCCCCGCCGCTCCCGCCGCTGCGCCGGCCCCCGCCGCTGCGCCGGCTCCCTAGCGGCACACTCGATCCGCGCAGCGAGTGCGCACCGAGTGATTCCGGTGTAGTCCGTGGCGATCACGGCGACCGACTACACCGCCGCCGGATCAGACCGAGGCCGCCTCGTTGATCTCGTCGAGTCTGCCGGTCGCCTCCAGATATTCCTGCACCCAGCGTTCGATCACCGTCGCGGTCTTCTCGACCTTGGTGAACTGCCCGACGACCTGACCGATCGGGTTGAACGCCACGTCGACCGACTCGTTCGGGTACTTGTGGGTCGCGGCCACCGCCATCCCGGAAACCATGTACTGCAGCGGCATTCCGAGTGGCTTGGGATTGTTGGGATCCTCCCACGCCTCGGTCCACTCGTTGCGCAGCATCCGCGCCGGCTTGCCGGTGAACGACCGGCTGCGCACGGTGTCCTTGCTGGTGGCCTTGACGTACGCGGCGTGCTGCACCGGCGTGTTCTCCGACTCTTCGACCATCACCCACTGCGAACCGGTCCAGGCGCCTTGCGCGCCGAGCGCCAGCGCGGCCGCGATCTGCTGGCCGCTGCCGATGCCACCCGCGGCCAGCACCGGCACCGGCGCGACCTCCTTGACGACCTGCGGCCACAACACGATCGAGCCGATCTCACCGCAATGCCCGCCGGCCTCGCCGCCCTGGGCGATGATGATGTCCACGCCGGCGTCGGCGTGCTTGCGCGCCTGGGACGGCGACCCGCACAGCGCGGCGACCTTACGGCCTTCCTCGTGGATGTGCTTGATCATGTCGGCGGGGGGAGTGCCGAGCGCGTTGGCGATCAGCGTGCACTTGGGATGCTGCAGCGCGACCTCGACCTGCGGGGTGGCGGTGGCTTCGGTCCAACCGAGAAGTTGCAACGCGTCGTCGTCGCTGTGCTCGACCGGCACGCCGTGATCGGCGAGGATCTTCTTGGCGAAGTCGATGTGCTCCTGCGGGACGAGGTCGTTGAGCGTCTTCTTGAGCACCTCCGGGTCCATATCGGCGGAGTCCATGCCCTCGTACTTGTTCGGGATCACGATGTCCACGCCGTAGGGGTGGTCGCCGATGTTCTCGTCGATCCACTTGAGCTCGATCTCGAGCTGTTCGGGGGTGTAGCCGACGGCGCCGAGCACACCGAAACCGCCGGCCTTGCTGACCGCGACGACCACGTCCCGGCAGTGGGTGAACGCGAAGATCGGATACTCGATGCCGAGGTCGTTACAGATCGGGGTGCGCATGCCTGCTCCTTGGGTCGGCCGCTCAAATTGGAACGTGTTCTAGTTTAGTACGCGTCGAGGTCCTGTACGAAAGAGACCTCGTTGCCGTCCGGATCGAGGACGTCGACGACCCTCACCAGGTCGGCGATCACGACGACCTCTCCGGTTTCGATACCCCGGTCCGCCAACTCGGCGATCTGCGCGTCGAGGTCGTCGACACCGATGCGGACCGCCGATCGGCCCGCCCGCGCATGATCCTCCATGAGCTGCAGCCAGGCGGTCGCGGCGATCTGCCACTCGGCGACGCCCTCGATCGGTTCGAGATCGGGCTCACGGCCGATGACATCGCTGTACCACGACCGGGCGGCGGCGTAGTCGCCGGTGGCGACGACCGCGGCGACATCGTTGAACTTTCCGGTCACGCCCAATCCTTCGCCGAGACTTCGCTTTATGACGGGATTCGGGCCAATTACATCAGAAACCGCAGGCTCGGGGCGCGCGGTCAGTCGTATCCGATCAGCCGTCGCAACGACGCCCGCCTGCGGTTGCTCGACCCCTCGACCTGCAGCACCGGCCACCCGTGCTCGGCCGCCGTCGCGGCCAGTCCTGGACGGGGGTTCACCGGCCGCGGATTGCCGACCAGTGCCATCAACGCGACGTCCTCGTCGCCGTCGGCGTAGAAGTAACTACGTTGCAGCTCAACGTCATTGGCCTCGCAGAAACGCTGCACCGCGGTCGACTTGTTGGCTCCCCAGATGACGGGCTTGGTGATCCGGCCGGTGAGTAGCCCCGCTTCGTCGACCTCGAAGTGGTTGCAGAGCACGTGGTCGATCCCGGTGAACCGGGCGACGGGTTCGGCGTGGATGGTCAGCGCCGAACTGCTGAGCACGACGGTGTGACCGCGCTGCTGGTGCGCCTGGACGATCTCGTGCATGTAGGGGAACACGCGCGCCGCCACCCGCTCGACGAAGAGCCGCTCGCCGAGTCGGTCCAGATCGGCGAGGGACTCACCGCGCAGATAACCCGCCGCGCGGGTGAGAAGCCGCTCGAATTGCATGCGGCCCAACCGGTATCGCAGCGACGCTTCGACCACCCCGAGCACTTCACCGATGCGCGCCTGCCTGCGTCGGATGCGGTCGGCCGCGTGCGCGGTGGCGGTGAACCCGTCGACCAGCGTGCCGTCGAGGTCGAAGAACGCGCCGACGCGGGGATCCTGCGGGCTCGCGGCCACTTCGGCTACAGCGTCCACGGGGTTGGGTACCGTCGGCTGCAGGCTCATAACGCGTTCAGCTTACTGAGCCGCGTACAACCCCTTGCCCGTCACGAGCGGCATGTCGAGAGTGGTCCGGATGCCCGGCGCGGCCGCGACCACATCGGGGATCGCGTTGACGATGCGGCCGGCGGCGGCCAAGATCGCGGCGTAGTTGTGGTCGCCGTTGCGACTGGTCGGGCAGATGTCCATGACGTAGGACGGTTCGCCGGTGATCTCGACGCGGTATGAACCGCCCGGTTGTGCGGGCTGGGCCCAGTCCGGTCGTAAGTCGCCGCGCAACCGGGTGACGTGCTCGACGACGATCACCGGCCGGTCTCCGACCATGCCTTCGATCTGGAAGCGCACCGCCGCCACAGTGCCCTTCTTGATCGTGCCGACCGCGACGTCGAAGTCCTCGGGCGCCGGTTCCTGTTCGACGCAGTCGCGGATTTCGTCGACCTCGATGCCGAGGCCCGCGGCGAGCTGCCGGATCGCGGTACCCCAGGCAATGCTCAGCACGCCCGGCTGATACAGCATGGGCAGGTCCCCGATCTGGTTGCCGAACCCCATCACGTCGAACATGACGGTGGCGCCGTCGTAGCTCGCGTAGTCGGCGATCTCCATCGTGCGGACCTGTTCGATGCTCTGACATGTCCCGGCGAGCGCGAAGGGGAGCAGGTCGGTCACGAAGCCCGGATCGACACCGGTCATGAAGACCGTCGAATTGCCTTCCCGCGCAGCCTCTTCGACACGTTGGATGTACTTGTCGGGGATCACCTGCCACGGGTACTGCAACACGCCGAGACCGGAGCCGACGACGTCGATGCCCGCCGCGAGGATCCTGCGAACGTCGGCCATCGCGTCGGGCAGCCGGGTGTCGCCCATCGCGCAGTAGACAACGCACTCCGGTGCGGCCGCGATGATCGCGTCGAGATCACCGACCGCGGTCACCCCGGTGGTGACGTCGAGGCCCGCCAGCTCGCCGGCGTCTTTGCCCACCTTGGCCTCCGACGAGACCCACACCCCGATGAGCTCGAACCGCGCGTCGTTGATGAGTTGTTTCAGTGCGAGGCTGCCGCAGTTGCCGGTTCCGATGAGCGCCACCCGAATAGCCATAGCGAGCAGTATGCGGGCCGGCCGACGAAATTGGAACAGGTTCTAGTTCTCTCGGGTGCGGTAGCCTGACGCCCCATGGGACGTGTGGACGACAAGGTGGCACTCATCAGTGGCGGCGCTCGGGGTATGGGGGCCGCCGACGCACGCGCACTGGTCGCCGAGGGCGCCAAGGTGGTGATCGGCGACATTCTCGACGAGGAAGGCAAGGCGCTGGCCGACGAGATCGGTGAAGCCGCGCGCTACGTTCACCTCGACGTCACCCAGGCCGACCAGTGGGAGGCGGCCGTCGCCACGGCGGTGAATGAATTCGGCAAGCTCAACGTGTTGGTGAACAACGCGGGCACGGTCGCGCTCGGGCAGATCGGCCAGTTCGATATGGCGAAGTGGCAGAAGGTCATCGACGTCAACCTCACCGGCACCTTCCTCGGCATGCAGCATTCGGTCGAGGCGATGAAGACCGCGGGCGGCGGATCGATCATCAACATCTCCTCGATCGAGGGCCTGCGCGGCGCGGTGATGGTGCACCCCTACGTCGCCTCGAAATGGGCGGTGCGTGGCTTGACCAAGTCGGCGGCCCTGGAACTCGGCCCGCACAATATCCGGGTCAACTCGGTGCACCCGGGCTTCATCCGCACGCCGATGACCAAACACTTCCCGGACAACATGCTGCGGATCCCGCTGGGCCGACCCGGTCAGCCCGACGAGGTCGCGACGTTCATCGTGTTCCTGGCCAGTGACGAGTCCCGATACTCGACCGGGGCGGAGTACGTCATGGACGGCGGGCTCACCAACGACGTCCCGCACAAGTAGCGAAGTCAGTCGACGGCGGCGAAGTTCACCGTGGCCGTCGCTCCGACCTCGTCGTCGTTGCCGCGGTAGATGTCGACTTGGACGACCACGGAGCGTTTCCCCGTCCGCAGGATCCGCGCGACGGCCCTGGCGGGCCCGATCTTGATGGGCCGCAGATAGCGGATGAACAGATCCGTGGTGGCGATGGCATGGCCGAACGGGGTGGCCCGCGCGGCGAGTTGTCCCGCGGTCACGTCGGCCATCGTCGCGACCAAGCCGCCCTGCAAGCCGCCGGCGGTGTTGGTGGTGCGCTCGTCGACGGGCATCTCCATCGTCACGGTGCCCTCGGGCGACGGCACCTCCGTCAGGCCGAGTTGGTCGAACAACTCGCGAAGCGACTTGGGTGCCGTCATGGGTAACGACATTACCGTCGTGCATCGCCACCGTGTCGGGTGCGTAATGTCGTAGCTCGTGAGCGCACGCGCGGGCATCGTCGTCACCGGTACGGAAGTCCTCACCGGGCGGGTACAAGACCTCAACGGACCCTGGCTCGCCGACCGACTGCTGGAGTTGGGTGTCGAACTGGCACACATCACGATGTGCGGTGACCGGCCCGGCGACATCGAGGCGCAGCTGCGCTTCCTGGCCGGCGAGGGGGTGGACCTCATCATCACCACCGGCGGCCTCGGACCCACCGCCGACGATATGACCGTCGAGACCGTGGCACGGTTCAGCGGCCGAAAGTTGGTGTTGGACAACCGGCTCGAGGAGACGATCGCCGGCATCGTGTCGCGGCTGATGGCACGCTTCCCGGATGTCGACGCCGAGGCGATCCGGGCGGCCAACCGTAAGCAGGCGCTGATCCCCGAGGGCGCCGAAGTCATCGATCCGGTGGGTACCGCGCCGGGTGTGGTGGTCCCCGGCGCGCCGACGGTCGTCGTGCTGCCCGGCCCACCGCGCGAGTTGCAGCCGATGTGGCCGCTGGCGTTGCAGACCGCTGCGGTGCAGAACGCGATCGCCGACCGCACGGTGTACCGCCAGGAGATGGTGCGGATGTTCGGTCTTCCCGAGTCCGGTCTGGCCGACACCCTGCGCGACGCCGAGCGCCGAATCGACGGCTTCGCACGTCTCGAGATCACCACCTGCCTGCGCCGCGGTGAACTCGAGGTCGTCACCCGTTATGAGCCCGAGGCCGCCGAGACATACGCGGAGCTGATGGCGCTGCTGCGCGATCGGCACGGCGATGCGCTGTTCTCCGAGGACGGCTCCCGCGTCGACGATCAGGTCGCACGGTTGCTGACCGGGCGTCGCATCGCGACGGCGGAGTCGTGCACGGGCGGGCTGCTGGCCGCGCGGTTGACCGACATCGCGGGGTCGTCGGCGTACGTCGTCGGCGCGGTGGTGGCCTACGCGAACGACGCCAAATCCGAACTGCTCGGCGTGGACCCCGCGCTGATCGAACAGCATGGCGCGGTGTCCGAACCCGTCGCCGAGGCGATGGCCGACGGGGCGCTTAGCCGGTTCGGCGCCGACACCGCGATCGCGATCACCGGGATCGCCGGGCCAGGCGGCGGCACCGACGAAAAGCCCGTGGGCACAGTATGTTTCAGTCTGAAGCTGGCCGACGGCAATGTGGTGACACGATCGCTGCGGATGCCCGGTGACCGAGCCGACATCCGCGAACGGTCCACCACGGTCGCGATGCACCTGCTGCGCCGCGCCCTGAGCTGAGGGTTGCGTCGTTCATCCGACGTTCATCCGACGTCGGCGGGGGTAACCCCGGTACGAGATGACGCGAGTTCGGCCCCGGTTGATCACCGACGGGACTTATTTGATGGCCCCGGCAGAGCTCGATGCGAGCTTGGGGACTGACCGGCAGGCGTGGGAACGGTTCAACAGGCATTGGGACGATCTGGTGGCCGACCCTTATGCCGCCGAGTTGGGTACCTGTCGGCTGCGACGCTACGGGCGGTTCCTGTTCACTCCGGTGGACGACGCCATCGAACTCCTCGGCCACGACGGGTTCGTCCAACCCGAGGACTCCAACTCGCTTTATATCGACCGCAGCCGCCACTTCGAGCCCCTGACCGCCTCCTTCGTCAACGATCCTGTCCTGCAACGCTTTCTGCGGTACCTCGGCGAGATGGCCACGATGCTGGAGGACCTGCCGCGCTGGAGTGTGAAGGTCACCCCGTTTCGGGTTCTCGCTTCGGTGTCCGACGGTGGTGAGCCGACCCCGGAAGGCGTGCACCGCGACGGCGTCATCCTGGTTTCCTCCCTGTTGGTCGCACGCGACAACGCCGTGGGTGGGGAGAGTTCGGTGATCGGTGCCGACGGCCGCCGTCTGTTGTCGACGACATTGAGCCAGCCGGGCACGCTCCTGCTCGGCGACGACCGTCGTACCCTGCACGGTGTGACGCCCATCCGCCCAGTCGATCCCTCCAGGCGGGCACGCCGCGACGTCCTCGTCGTCACGTTCGCCGCACCAGAGCACTGATGCGCGTCCGCAGCCTCCTGCAACGTTGCCATGCTGATCGGCTAACGTACGGGTCCGACACAGGAGGAGTACCGATGGCGGAGAATGCGCGCGAGGAGATGTCCGAACGCGCCGTAGAGGCCGGATGGCACCGCAGGGACGCGGACCGTACCGACTACTACACGCGCAGCCCGGTGCGTATCCACGTGATCTGGCGGGGGAACGACGCCATCAGCGGCGGCGCGCTGTACCACGACGACATCCTGATGGCCTACACCCGGGATCTGGGGACCGTGTCGGGCTGGTTGAAGCGCTGAGCTGACGCGCCGTCAGGGGCGCTGGCTCTCGTATTCGTCCCACACCTTCATCGTCGTCTGCAAGATCTCCTCGGCGCGGCCCAGGCCGGCCAGGTGGCTCTCCCCGGGCATCGGGTACAACTCGGCGTCCTGAAGCCTCGAGACGACGTGCTCGCCATGCCTGAACGGAACGATGTGATCGGCGTCGCCGTGCCACCACCGCACCGGCACCGTGATCTCGTCGAGCCGAAAGCCCCAGTCGCGGGCGAACACGACGATGTCGGAGAACGGTGCGGCCAGTTGTTTGCGGCTGCCGTTGAGGAGGTCGTCGAGGAACATCGCTTTGATCTCCGGCCGGGCCAGCAGCCTGCGGTCGGCCTCGGGTGACACTCGGCCGTACAGATCGGCGACCGGGGAAGCGACCGGCTTGATGAGGCGGATCAGCGCCGAGGCCACCAATCCGATCGGAATCCCCGCGTACTGCAGCAGCGGCGCGACGCGCGTGCCGAGGTTGCCCATCAGCCCACCGGGGATCGCGTCGGGGCCGACGGTGGGGGCGACCCCGCCGATCACGCCCGCCACAACCACGCGGTCCGGCATCGCGGCCGCGCACCCGAGCGTGTACGGTCCGCCACCGGACAGCCCCACGACGGCCATCTTGTCGATGCCCAGCGTGTCGGCGATCGTGCGGAGATCGTGGGCGAAATCGCCGACCCGCTCGTAGCGATGCGGGGTTGAGGAGCCGATGCCGGGCCGGTCGAGGCCGATCAAGCGGATGTTCGCCTTCTCGGCGAAGATGCGCGCCTCCATCGGGATCTGACGACGGGCCCCCGGGGTGCCGTGCAGCCAGAAGACGGCGCGGCCTTGCGGGTGGCCGAACTCGGCGAATCCGATGCGGCGGTCCTCACCGACAGCGACGTTGCCCTCGAGCTTGGGGCGGGCGATTGCGACAAGCATGGCGGAAGTGTCTCATGACGCCGCGACGGTCTTTCGGCTATACCACCCGAAATACGTAGGCCGCCGCGGTGGTGACTCGGTCGTCGACGCCCTCGTCGTGCATCAGCACCCGCACCGCGACGGTGCCGCCGGAGCCGCGCACCGGTTCGGTGTCCACCCGGAACGGGCCGACCTTTCCGCGGGCCATGAACATGACGTGGCAGGACACCCCGTGCAGACGGTCGGTTCCCGCGGCGGCGGCCGCGGCCTCGATGGCGGCGGTCTCGAGGATGACGAACTGCGGTCCGACGTGCAGCGCCGCGTCGGGCGACGCCACCTCGGCCGATAGCTCCGGCAGCCCCCAGCGGCCGTCGGGTCGGCGGCGGCCACCAAACACCTGCCACAGCGGCGGCAGGTCGGGCGAGTCGACGATGTGGAGAGGATTGGCTTCCATTCGTTCCAACCCCTCGGGTGGGACGCCGATGCTGACGCCCTGCCCCTCGATCAGGGCGAGTACCCGGTCCGGGTTGTCGGCGTCGACGATCTTCGCGCGGCTGTAGCCCATCTGGCGCCCGACCCGCAATTCCTCGGACACCACCTCGAAGCATCCGACATCCCGGCCCGGGTCGAGGATCTGGCAGGAGTGGATGACCGGGTTCGGGACCGCCTCCAGGTCGGACATGTGCCCGCTCTCGGGCGCCGAGATGCCCAGGACCGCGAACAGCAGCCCACCCGCGGCGTCGCGCATATCGCGGCGCACGGTGACGGTGTTGTCCTCCTCGACGAGGTCCATCTGCGCGTAACTGCGACCGATGTAGCGATAGCTCAGCAGTCCGCCCCAGCGCCTGCGCAGTTCCTCTGCATACTCCTCGGGCGAATCGGACAACTCGCGGATATCGCGCAGCACGCGTACTCCCATCTTCAGGTGACGCCGGCGGCGGTTTACAGCAGTCGGCGGGGCGATACTTCCATCTGGTAACCGGCGGGGAACGTCATCTCGATCACCCGCAGTTCGTCGTGGGCCTTCGACTCCAGTTCGAGGACGACGCATCCCTCGCCGAGGTCTTTGGCCTCCAACACCGTGTAACGCTGACCGCCACCGTTGACATCGACGACAGGGTCTCCTGAGCGCAGTGCCTCGACCGCTACCAGGCCGGGGGCTTTTGCCGGGTGTGTTTCCACCCGACCAACGGTAGGCCAGACCGTCCGGGCGCTCGGTGGTTTCAGCCGACCCAGATGCCAACGACGCGATACGCGGTTCCCCGTCGAAACGCCGAGACGTGGACCATCATGTCGGTATCGAGCCAGCCGCACCGGGAGATGCCCATGGACAGCACGATGCAGGACTTCCCGCTGACCCTGACCACGATCCTGCAACACGGTACGGGGTGGCACTCCAGCCGCAAGGTGATCACCGCGACGCCCGACGGTTCGCGCGAGATCAGCTACGGCGAACTCGGAACCCGGGTGGCCCAGTTGGCCAACGGGCTGCGTGAGCTCGGCGTCACCGAGGGCCAGCGGGTCGCCACGTTCATGTGGAACAACCAGGAACATCTCGAGGCGTACTTCGCCGCGCCGTGCATGGGCGCGGTACTGCACACCCTCAACATCCGTCTGGGTGGAGAGCAGGTCGCCTTCATCGCCAACCAGGCAGAGGATTCCGTTGTGCTCGTGGATGTGTCGCTCGCCGCGTTGTTCGCACCGATCCTGCCGCAACTGACTTCTGTGCACACCGTGGTCGTCGTGGGGGAGGGCGACATCTCCGAGCTCGCCGGTGCGGACCGCACGGTGATTCGCTACGACGATCTCATCGCCGAGCAACCGCTCGAGTACGACTGGCCACATCTGGACGAAAAAAGCGCCGCGGCAATGTGTTACACCAGCGGCACGACCGGCAATCCGAAAGGCGTCGTCTACAGCCACCGGTCGGCGTATCTGCACTCGATGGCGGTGTGCTCCGCCAACGGCATCGGCCTGGTCGACGGTGACCGCGTGTTGACGGTCGTGCCGATGTTCCACGCCAACGCGTGGGGTCAGCCGTATGCGTCGGTGATGGCCGGCGCGGATCTGCTGCTGCCCGACCGGTTTCTGCAGGCCGCCCCGCTGGTCGACATGATCGAGCGTCACCGCCCGACCGTGTCGGCGGCGGTACCGACGATATGGAATGACGTGCTCAACTATCTGCACGCCAACCCGGATAGGGACATCTCGTCGCTGCGGACCGTCTGTTGCGGCGGGTCGGCGGTGCCGCTGGCGATGATGAAGGAGTACCAGGAGCGTTTCGGCGTGGTGATCCGGCAGGGCTGGGGCATGACGGAAACCTCTCCGCTGGCGGCCATTGCGACGCCACCGCCGGAAGTCACGGGCGACGAGCACTGGACCTTGCGGGCGGCCGCGGGACGCGTGATGTGCGGCGTGCAGATCCGCATCGTCGACGACAAGGGCGCAGTCCTGCCCAGTGATGGGAAAGCTGTGGGCGAGATCGAGATTCGCGGCCCGTGGATAACCGGGTCGTACTACCGCAACGCCGACCCGACCAAGTTCGACGACGGGTGGCTGCGCACCGGCGACGTCGGAAAGATCGACCCCCAGGGTTTCATCACGCTGACCGACCGCGCCAAGGACGTGATCAAGTCCGGAGGCGAGTGGATCTCGTCGGTCGAGTTGGAACTGCGCATCATGGACCACCCGGCCGTATACGAGGCCGCGGTCGTCGCAGTGCCGGACGACCGGTGGCAGGAGCGGCCGCTGGCGGCGGTTGTCCTCGGTGACAACGCGTCCGTCACCCCGGAGGAATTGCGGAAACATCTGAGCGACAACGTCCCCCGCTTCTGGTTACCGGAGCGCTGGGCGTTCATCGACGAGGTGCCCAAGACCAGCGTCGGCAAATTCGACAAGAAGTTGATCAGGGCGCGGTACGCGGACGGCGCCTACGACGTCGTCGAGTGCCGCGACTGATCGTCATCGCGCCGAACACCCGGCGAACCGGTCCGGCACGGCTGTCGGGTGGTTTACCGTAACGACGATGGTCAATTACTTGGCTACAGCACCGCGGATGAGGAACGGGGAGGAAGACATGCGCCGATCGATCCGACTGATGGCCTTGGCCGCCGCGCTCGCGACCGCGGCGCCCCTCGGGTTACTGACCGCCGGCATCGCGTCGGCAAGGGAGACCTTCGTTCCGATGAACCAAATCTCGCGGCGATGCGATTTCAGCGAGACCGACTACAACGGGCCGACCGGTTATGCCCGGGCCACAAGCGTCGTCCGCACGTCCGGCTCGAACTTGTCCGCGGAAGTCACGATGGACACCGCCATTCCGAACATGCGCTACGACGTCCGCCTCATCCAGGTTCCCCGACCGTCGTCCGCGCCATGCCTGGGCGGCGATCCCGGTGTTGCGGCGGGGGTGCTCCAAATCGACGGCGTGGGCCACGGCCGCGTGAGTGTTCAGGACAGCATCGAGCCGGGAGCGACGGGAGCATGGGTGTGGATCACGCGCCCGGACCCGTTCTCGCAGAATCCCGCGGAGTTCTACACCAGCGACGTGGTCGTCAAATTCTGACGGACTGCGCGCTCAAGCGACGACGACGGTCAAGTCGTCTCCGCTGCGTTCCACCCGCATACCCGCGCGCCGGGCTGCGGCGGCAACCGCGGCCGCGTCGGCCGGTTCGGATCGCGTGCTCGCCAACACGCGGGCGAGCCGGCCCTTGTGCGCCTTGTTGAAGTGAGTCACTACGCTGCGACGCCCGTTTGGATGCTCAGCGACGACGTCCACGCGGACCGCGTCGGGAAGCCGACCGAGCCCGGCGTATGGACCGGACCGGAGGTCGACGACCAGGTCGTCGGCCGCCCAGCCGGCGAGCACGGGTTCAAGCAGGGGGCGCCATCGCGTGGCCAGTGAAGGTTGTCCGGGAAGCTTCGATGTCGCCGAGAGCCGATACGCCGGGATCGGATCGTCGGCGCGCAGCAATCCGAACAATGCGGAGCCAACGGCCAGCCGTGCCCGTGCACGCGACGCCGCGGCTCCGCGCAGCGATCCGACGTCCAGGGCGTCGTAGAGCACACCGGTGTAGCGGCTGATCGTCGGCATGGTCGGCGCGACACGCAACTGCGCGTTGCGATCGATCTCGGCATCCTGCGAGACGGAGAGCCCCAGGGCGCGCCGGCATGCCGGCCGGTCGGCGGCCAGTTCCACCAGCTCGTCGAGCAGTTCGGCGCGTAGTGGCCCGAGCTCGGGCGAGCTGAGCGACTCCGGCCGCAGGGGCGGCCCGGAACCGCCGACTCGTTTGGTCTCCGAGGGCGGAAGCAGCACGATCACGCCGCAGAGGCTATCCGGGCGCGGGTCGCGCTCAGGCCGGAGGCATCGGAGCCGGTGGCAGCGGTGCGAACGGATCGGCCGGCGGAGCGGGCTGATGGCCGGCCATCATCACCACCGGCGCGGACGGCGCACCGGGAGCCATGGGCTGCTCAGGCGGCACCGGCAGGAACATGTGGTTGGTGAACTGGTCCTGGTAGGCGCCACCACCGCCGATCTTCACGCCGCCGCCCTCACCGGAGGAGACCGGCGTGCCGTCGGGCAGGGTGGCCGCGGTGTGGCCGCTGTTCCAGCCGACCACCAGTGCACCCGGCTGGGTGCCGTACTGGAACCCGCGCTCGAGCAGGGCGCGCTCGATGTTTCCGGTGTTGAACCGGTCGCCGTAGACGGGTCGACCGGTCGCTGCATTCGTCACCCAGGACACCAGGCCCGAGCAATCCGTACCGGCAGGGGAGTCGCCGCCGGATACGTACGGCGTGCCGGACACCTGGTTGACAAGCGTCAAAAGCGTGGCAATGGCAAACACGCGGTCGGACGCTACAAGTCTGCGGAGAGGCCCACCAAATTCTGTGACAACGTTCACAGCCTGGCGGTTCTATTACGTGCTTCACGAATAGCGTTGTGGAAGCATGCTTTTGAAGTCTTCTTAGCAACGTTGATTACCACTGGACGAATTCGGCCGCGCAGCAACCGAATTGCTGCTGCGATACGGGATGTATGTGCGAATCATGCTGAGTGACAGTGGATCCGACTAGCACGACGAGAGCCGCGACAGCAGCTCAGCCGAACGCCAACAGCAACGGAACCGTCTGTTCAGCGAAGGTGAGTGACCCGTGGTGTCCGATCAGCGCAGATTCCAGCGGCTCGATGCTTCGCCGCACGATCGCCGCAGTGCCGCGGGCGGCGGCCACGACATCGCCGATCCGGGGCCGAACGTCGTCGCTGACCTGCGGGCCGAACCAGCCGGCTGCGATGGCTTCGTCCCGCGAGAGCACCCACGCCCGATCACCCAGCACGGCCCGCCATGCTGCGAGCACATCGTCCTGGGAATCGTCCTCGATATAGACGTGCCGAGCCCGCGCCTCTCCGGCGATCGCCGCCACACCGTCAAGCAGCGCGGGGGTGGCGTCGACGTCGACCGTCTCGCTCGGGGAGACCTCGACCATCCCGTGGTCGGCCACCACGGCCAGTAGGCCGCCTGGCGGCAGCGCCTCGACCACGCACTCGATGAGTGTGTCGATCTGCCGCAATTGCATGCGCCATTGAGGCGACCCCGGCCCGTACAGGTGGCCCAGCATGTCGAGTTCGGCGTGGTACCCGTAGCAGAATCCGCCGCCTGTCAGCGTCGTCTGCACCGCGGCGGCGAGATCACCGAGCGCATGGACACCCACATACCGCCCGCCGCGCAGCACGGCGCGGGTGAGGCCGGAGCCGGTGAATTGGGCGCCGGAGATGACGTTGACAGCGACGCCGGCCGAGGTGGCGCGCTCGAAGGTGGTGGGCAGCGGTTGCACCTGTTCGGGGATGACGGTGCCACGAAGGTCCTGGCCCCAGGGGTGCGGGCGCCATCGCAGGGCGTTGATGACGCCGGCGTCGGGCACTCGGAACGAATAGCCGACCATCCCGTGCTCGCCGGAGCGGTGGCCGGTGCCGATCGCCGCCAACCCCGCCGCGGTGGTGGACGGAAATCCGACCGTCAAAGTCCTGCCCCGCAGCGACGCCATCGTTGGCGCATCGGTGGCGTACCGGTCGAGAAGTTCGGCACCCAAGCCGTCGATCAGCAGGACACAGGCCCCGGCGAGGTCACCTGGTAGTTCAAGGGAGTTGTGGAAGCCGGCTGCGCCCATCGCCGACAGAACCGACGGCACGACATCAGCGAGGTGGGGCAGCGTGCGATCCGGCGCGGGCAGGGCCACGAGCCGAGCCTGCCACACCACAGGCCCGCCTTTCATTGCCAGCGCAAAAACCCAGCTCAACGGTTCTTTACCGGTTCTTGACCGCATGTTGAATCGCCCTTTTGACGATGGCAATGTGACTACGCTTCAACAGGTGGAACTGGGGGTTTTGGGACCTCTCCAGGTCCGGCAGTACGGGCTGCCGGTCGCCATCCCCGGTGCCAAACCCCGGGCCATTCTCACCATGCTCGGACTGCATGGCGGTTCGGTCGTGTCGGCCGACGCCCTCGTCGAGTTGTTGTGGGGTGACGACCCGCCCAGGACCGCGACCAAGGCATTGCAGACCCACATCTCGTCGCTGCGCCGCGCCCTCGGTGACGGATTCGTGCTGACCGAGGGCACGGGCTGGACGCTGAACACCACCGAGATCGACGCCATCCACTACAAGACGGCGGCAAAGCTCGGGCGCAAGGCCCTCACGGCGGGTGATCCGACCCGCGCGGTAGCCCTGTTCGAGCAGGCGCTTGCCCTGTGGCGGGGGATTCCCGAACTTCCCGACAGCGCGCGCGGTTCGTCCGAGAAGACACGTTGGCTCGAAGGCCACGCCGCCCTCGTGGAGGACCGGGCCGACGCCCTGCTCGCGACGGGTCGCGCCGCAGAGATCGTGGGAGAACTCGAGAGCGCGATCGCCGAAGCTCCGCTACGCGAACGCCGTTGGGGTCATCTGATGCTCGCGCTGTATCGGGCCGGCCGCCAGGGCGAGGCGCTGGGTGCTTACAAGAGAGCACGTTCGCTGCTGGCCGAGGAGTTGGGCGTCGATCCGGGACCGGAGCTGCGGCGACTGGAGGCGGCGATCGTCGCGCAGGATGCCGCGCTGGAAGTGCCTCAGTCACAGCAACTCTCGACCGTCACGCGCGCGGTCACCTTCCTGCTCACCGATATCGAGGGATCCACGGCGGCGTGGGAGGCCGACGCCGGCGCTATGGCCGCGGCGCTGGCCCGACACGACGAGCTCGTCGAACAGGTCGTGACGTCACGCGGCGGACGGCTCATCAAGACGCGCGGCGAAGGGGATGCGACGTTCTCGGTGTTCGACCGGCCCTCGGCGGCCGCCGCCGCGGCGATCGAACTACAAGAAGCAATCCGGAGCGAGCCGTGGCGGCTTGCCAACCCGATGCGGATCCGGGTGGCGCTCCACACCGGGGAAGTGGAGGTGCGCGACGGCGACTACTTCGGCCGGGCGGTCAACCGCGCCGCGCGGCTGCGTTCACTGGCCACCGGCGGGCAGATTCTCTGCTCGGGCGCGACTGCGGAACTCGTCATCGATTCGCTTCCAGACGACGTCGTGCTCGCCGACCTGGGTACGCGTCGGCTGCGCAACCTCCCGCGGCCGGAGCATGTGTTCGAACTGCGCATGGAGGCCGTGGACGACACCGGACCGCCCCCCACCGAGGCGCCGATGGAGCGGCCCCCACTTCCTGCGGTGCTGGTAGGCCCGGGACCGTTCGTAGGCCGCAGTCGTGAACTGGAGCGACTCGTATCGGCGTGGCAGTCGACATTGGCGGCCGGCACGCGCGCGGTGCTGATCGCCGGCGAACCGGGCGTGGGTAAGACGCGACTGGCCGGTGAATGGTCCCGTCAGGCCTACGAGCAAGGCGCCATCGTGCTGTACGGCCGGTGCGACGAGGACCTCGGCGCGCCGTATCAGCCGTTCGCGGAGGCGTTGCGCTCGCTGGCGCCGTGTGTCGACTCGAGCCGACTGCGCAATGTGCGGGGCATCGAGGCGCTGTTGCCATTGATTCCTGGCCTGGCTGTCGCGCTGCCCGATGTGCCCGCCCCTCCGCGTGCCGACCCGGACACCGAACGTTACGCGCTGTTCGACGCCGTGGTCGCTCTGCTGGGTACCGCCTCCGCGACGACGCCCGTCGTGCTGATTCTCGACGACCTTCACTGGGCGGCGAAGCCGACGCTATTGCTGCTACGTCATCTGCTGCGTTTCGGCGAAGAGGCCCGCGTGCAGATCATCGGCACATATCGCAGCACCGATCTGGACCGCTCTCACCCGTTGGCCGCGATGCTCGCCGATCTTCATCGCGACGGTACTGCCACTCGCCTGCAACTGTCCGGTCTCGATGAGGGTGACGTCACCGCCTATGTCGCCGAAGCAGGTTACGACGACGAAGAATTGGGCCGAGCGTTGGCGACGGTGACGGGTGGCAATCCGTTCTTCCTGATCGAGGCGTTACGCCATGTGGAGGAAAGCGGAGGCCGGTGGAATCCGAGCACGCTGCCGCAGGGTATTCGAGAAGCGGTGAGCCGCAGGCTCTCCCGGCTGACGGCCGAGACGAACAAGGCGCTGGCGGCAGCCGCAGTGGTCGGAAGCCGGTTCGCGTTGACGCTCGTTGAGCAGGTGGTCGGTGAAGACCTCGTGGATGCGTTCGATGAAGCCGGTAAGGCGGGCATCGTCATCGAAGAGCCCGGAGGCCGTTACCGGTTCAATCACGCGCTGGTGCGACAGTCGCTGCTCGCCGAGCTGCCCTCGGTGCGGCGCATGCGGCTGCACCAGCGCATCGCGGGGACGCTCGAAACCGAAGCGGGCGCCGACGACGAACTGCTCGCGGAGTTGGCCTATCACTACTTCGAATGTGCCTGGGCCGGAAACGCGGCCAAGGCTGTCGAGTACTGCCGGCGTGCGGCGGAGCAGGCGATGTCGCGGGTTGCCTATGAGGGCGCGGCCGACCTGTATGACCGGGCGCTCCATGCTCTCGAGGAGTTGGACGACGAGCTTCCGGACCGCGACGAGTTGCAAGCCGAGTTGTTGATCGCCCATTGCGAGGCGTTGTTGGCCGCCGGTGATGTCACATCGGCGAAGGATGCCGTGAGGCAGGTGCGTGAGGGCGCCGCCAGTTCCGGGCGCCTGGCGGCCTGGGGTGTGTGTTTCGACGGTGAGCTTTCGATACTCACCGATCCTGAGCGGCTGGACGATATCGAGTCGGCGGTGAGTGTGGCCGCAGAACAGCTCGCCGGGTTCGACGACGCGGCGGGGGAGGCCAAGGCGCACACCGTCCGCGCGGGATGCCTGGCGCGCCTCGGCCGGATCGGCGACTGTGAAACGGCTTTGGACCAGGCGCTGACGGCGGCGCGGCGCGCACGTGACCACAGCCGAGTGAACGCGGTGCTCGCCGGGGCGCCGCTAGCGGCGCTGTGGGGACCCAATCCCGTTCCGCGCGCGGGCGGACGCTGTCTGGACGTGGTGCGGTTGCTCCGCATCACGACCGGTTCACCGCTTGTGGAAGCGACGTCGACGCGGTGTCAGGCCGTGTTGGATGCGTTCCGGGGACGAGCGGCAGAAGGCCGGCGCCTGATCGAGTCGGCGAGGCGGACGTTGACCGAACTCGGTTTGCGTCACGCGCTTTTGGAGGTGGACCAGTTCGCGGGCATCATCGAGTTGGTCTCCGACGATGCGGCTGCCGCCGAACCGTATCTGCGTCGGGCCTACGAGGGTTTCCGGCGCATGGGTCTCGACACCGACACCGCGGATACGGCGGCGTTGTTGGCGCGGGCCTGTCTGGCGTTGGACCGGGACGCGGAGGCGGACGAATTGTGCTCGGTGAGCGAGCGTCTCGCGGGTCACGGGTCGAAGGCGTCTATTGCGTGGCGTTCGGTCAGGGCGCAGTTGTTGGCACGCGGGCGTGCTCACGATCGGGCCAAGGAGGTCGCGGAAGAGGCGGTTAGCCTGGCCGCCGGGACAGATGCCCTGGTCGATCACGGAGATGCCTGTACAGCGTTGGCGACGGTGTTGCGCCTCGCCGGTGACACGGCGGGCATGCGAGCCGTGGCCGAGCAGGCGGTTGCGCTCTACGAACGGAAAGGTGCCGCGGCGCTCGCCGAGAAGGCGCGTAGAATTCTGGGGTCTCACGATGCGCCGAAGCCGAGCGAAGTCGAGCGGCCTGCTGTCGAGTTGACGAACGCGTGCGTCGAGGTGGGGCAGCGAGCAGTCAGCGCCATCAACCGCAAGTCCTGGGACGAGTTCGAGGGGCTCTTTTCCCCGGGGACTGTGGTGGAGAGTCGACGAAGGATCGTCGGTTTCACCCTGGATGATCTACAGCACGGTGATTGGGCGCACCAGAACAGGCGCATCTTTGAGGCGAGCGGCAACATCCGGATTGCTCAAACGGTCATCGCCGTGAGAGGCGAGCGTCTGGCACTCTCTCGATTGTCGGTGGGTAGTACAGACATGAGTCCTGGTGCGCCACAGGACGAGCTTCTTCAGATCTACGGAATCGATGACTCGGGCCGGGTATCGCTGCAGGTGTGGTTCGACGTGGACGACATGGACGCTGCGCTCGTTCAGTTGGATGCCCTGTACAACCAGCAGGAAAGGCTCCATACGCGGTCGCTGCTCGAGAACAGCGCGACTCGCTCTGACGATCGCTTGATAGAGCTGTTCCATGAGCGTCGTCTGGACGAGGTGGGCGCTCTGTTCTCAGACCGCACATCTCATGTGGATCGGCGTCGCGGACTCCAGCGCGAGAGTGAGGGCCGCGCACCCGCGGTCGAAAACATCCGCCCGATCGCTTCATTCGACGCCACGCTCACGAACTCGACTCTCGCATTGCGGGGACAGCGGCTTTGCCTTCGGCACATGACGTTTGAAGCAGAGCAAGCGGGCTCCGAGCCGTTCCGCGTAGAAGCACTCGAGATAACAGAGGTTGACGTCGACGGTTTGATCATCGCTAAGGTCGACTTCGACTGCGATGACGTCGACGCGGCTTTCGCGGAACTCGATGCTCGCTATGCCAACGGCGAAGCGAAACCATACGCGCGCACATGGTCGGTCGTCACACACCTAACCGCTGCATACAACCGGCACGAATACGATGCGACGAACTGTCCGAGCATCGACCACCGCCGGGTTATGCGGTTTGCGGGCGGTGACCTAACTACCGTCACCGGTGCAACCGGAGACATCACACCAAACCTCCATACTCACATTGAGATCGTGCACCGGTTGAGCGATCACGGTGTGGTCATCACCAACCGATCCCGGGGGATTGGGCAAGATGGTTTCGAAGCCGAGTGGCGGGTGGTCAACATTCTGCTGATCGATGATGACCAGCTACAGCGATACGAACTCTTCGACGAGGAAGACGTCGATGCCGCCCTCGCGCGGTTTGACCAACTCAGGCATCCGGCAACGCGACTGGAGAATGCAGCGAGTCGCGCGCACCAACGCATGCAAGGGTATTTCGCGAACCGCGACTGGGACGCCGCCGGCAACCTGATGACCGAGGACATCATCGTCGATGATCGTCGCCGGGTAGTGAATACCGAAGTTCGGCGGGGTCGAGAGGCGACCATCGCCAGTATGCAGGCGGGGGCGGGCCTCGGGGCGAAGGACATCGGCTCGGTGGTCATCGCTACGCGCGCCGACCGCCTGGCGCTGCTTCGCACGCGGTACTCGGGCAGCGACCCCGGATCAGAGGCATTCCGGCTGGAAGACCTCACGCTGGTCGAGATCGACGCCGACAACCGGATCAAGGCGGGCGTGATCTTCGACTTGGACGACCGCGAGGCTGCCATAGCCGAACTCGACGCTCGCTACATCGCTGGCGAAGCCGCCGGTCACGCGCAGACATGGTCGGTGGTTGCAGGGATCTTCGCAAGCTTGGCTCGTCATGAGGTCCCTCCATCGACGCAAGACTTCCTGAGCATTGATCACCGGCGAGGGACACCGCTCGCCCACACCGATCTTCGGACGGTGGTCACCAATATCTGGGATGTCACGCCAGATCTCCACAGTCACATCGAGAAAGTGCATCGACTGGGCGACCATGGAGCGCTATGCACGCAGGTTTCGCGCGGAACAACGTCCGAAGGTTTCCCAGCTGAATGGCGAATGCTCAACCTGACAACTATTGACGGTCCACTGGTTAGCGGACTTGAGCTCTTCGATGAGACCGACTTGGAAGCAGCCATCGCAAGATTCGACGAACTTGGCCGATCAGAAAGGCGGCTCGAGAACGCAGCAAGCCGACTATACGAGCGATTCAAGGTGTGCTTCGCGGCCGGGGACTGGGACGCCATCACCGGGATGCTGTCCGAGGATCTTTCGAGCGACGACCGTCGCCGGGTCGTCAATACCGGGCTCCGAAAGGGTCGCGAGGCGTTGGTCACCGAACTCAGGGCGCTGGCCGAGGTGGGAGCGGACAGCGTCACGTCAGAAGCGATTGCCACCCGGGGCGAGCGCCTTGTTCTGAGCCGTGTCAGGTCTTTACAAGAACATGGGGGATTCCGCGGAGACGCCGTGGACATCCTGGAACTCGGTCTCGACGAACGAGTTGTCGCCCGCATCGTGTTCGACGAGGACGACATCGTCGCCGCCTTCGCCGAACTCGAAAGTCGTTACCTCGCCGGCGAAGCTTCCGCTCACGCACACGCGTGGTCAGTCATCGCCGGCGCTTACGCCGCCGTGCTTCGGCATGAATTGCCGCCGACGGCGGCTGATTGGGTCAACGTTGACCACCGCCGCGTGACGTCGTTCGCGCCGAACGAGCTGGAGCCATTCCTGAAGGCAACCTGGGATGTTCTCAACCCGGATATCAGGATCTATGTCGAGACAGTCCATCACCTGAATGACACAGGAGCGGTCGTCACCCGTGTTATCCAAGGAACGTCTCGCGAGGGATTCACTGCCGAGTGGCGCGAAATCGGTGTGACGACCGTCGAGGGCGACCGGATCAATCGGTCGGAACTTTTCGACGAGGCCGATCTGGACGCCGCGCTTGCGCGCTTCGAAGAACTCAGTCGTCCAGCACGGCGCCTTGAGAACGCCGCAAGCCGAACGGTCCAGCGCATTTGCGTGGCCTTCGCCGATCGCGACTGGGAGGCGATGAGTCACCTCGTCTCAGACGAAATCATTGCCGACGACCGCCGTCCCGTGGTCGGCTCCGGCGCCCTCCGGGGACGTGAGATCAACCTCTCTGAATCCCGGGCCCTCGCCGCCATCGGCGCGACGACGATGACGTCGCAAGCCGTTGCCGTTCGCGGTGACCACCTTGCGCTATGTCGTGTCCGTTACGCCGGGTCTGACCAGCTGCCCGAGGCATTTCACGCCGAGGCACTAGGCGTCATCGGAGTCAACGACGAAAGCGAGCTCGTGTCGAGAATCGTCTTCGAGCCTGAGGACCTGGACGCCGCTGTCGCCGAACTCGATGCTCGCTATGCCGCTGGTGAGGCCCGCGCGTATGCACGGACGTGGTCGGCGATCGCTGGATCATTTGCCGCAATCACCAAGCGGCAGTTGCCCAACGTGACATCGGACTGGGTGAACTTCGATCACCGGCGTGGTGCCGTCGCAGCCGGGCCCGGTGACTTGCTCCCGCGCGCACAAGCAACTTGGGACGACTCACCCAATTTCAGGGCCTTCATCGAGACCGTGCATCGACTGAAGGACACCGGCGCGGTCGTCACCTACGCCGCATCGGCGACGTCGAGACATGGCTTCGACGCCGAGTGGCGGGAAGTCGCTCTATCGACAGTTGAAGGCGACCTCATCAATCGCACCGAAATCTTCGACGAGACAGACCTCGACGCAGCGCTTGCCCGCTTCAACGAGCTCATTAGTGCGTCAACGCAACTCGAGAACGCAGCAACACGCGCGGACGACCGATTCGATGCGTGCTTCGGCGCGCGTGACTGGGACTCAATGGCCTTTCTGCTTGCTGAAGACACCTACACCAACGATAGACGGCGAGGCGTCAACGGAGGAATCCGAGAGGGTCTGAGTGCGGAGATCGAGAGCATGCGGACAACTGCGGGATTGGGTGTTACCGACGTTAAGACCGTCCCCATCGCCGTTCGCGGCCAACGCCTTGCGCTCAGTCGTAGTCGTTTCCTCGGCCGCGACCGTGGCCCCGGTGGGTTCTACACCGACCTCCTGGGCATCGTCGAGATCGATGAAGATCAACGAATCGCGGCACGCGTCATCTTCGATACCGATGATCTGGATGCTGCATTCGCCGAGCTCGATGCCCGTTACCTCGCGGGTGAAGCGGCCCTGTACGCGCGGGTGTGGGTGGGCATCGCGGACGCCTACGCCATGTTCAACCGGCATGAGGTTTTCCCGGTGTCGAATTGGGTGACCGTCGACCACCGGGTGCGCGACACGTTCGCCGCGGAAAACCTCGATGCATACATTCGTTCGGGATGGGACGTCACACCGGACAACAAGATGTACGTCGAGTGCGTGCACCGGCTGAGCGATCACGGCGCCGTCATCACACACACGGCGTATGGCCGTTCACCGGACGGCTTTGATGCCGAATGGCGAATGGTCGCCCTACTGACGATGGACGGTAGCGCAACGAATCGCTGTGAGCTGTTCGAAGAGGCCGACCTACATAACGCACTCGCCAAATTCGACGGATTGAGCGCGCTTGCGCGCCGACCCGAGAACGCAGCCACCCGTGCGTTGACACGTGCGTGGGTCTGCTTCGATGCGCGCGACTGGGACGCGGCGACAGAGGTGTTGGCCGAAGACTTCACCTCCTACGATCACCGCCAAGTCGTCAACGCCGGAGTGCGTCGCGGTCGGGCGATCCATATCGAGAACATGCAGTCGGTTGGTGATGTCGGCTTGAGGAACGCCGGGTCAACCGTCATCGCGACTCGCGGACAACGCCTCGCTCTGTGTCAAAGCCGCTTCGCGGCAGGGCAACTGGGCGACGAGGTCGTCGCAGAAGCCTTATTGATCGTCGAAACAGACGCCGGGAACCGACTGATCTCGAATACGGTGTTCGATCTTGACGACATTGCCATCGCGTTCACAGATCTCGACGCCAAGTATGCCGCCGGGGAGGCCGCCGCGTACGCACGCACGTGGTCTGCCATTACCCGTGCCTATTCCGCGCTCAATCGGCATGAGCATTTCGAGTGGGATTGGATCCTCATTGACCACCGACAAGGCACACCGTTCGCATCAGCCACCTCGACCGGCTCGACGCATCCCGAGATGTGGGATGTGACGCCCGACCTGAGCGCTCACATCGAAGTGGTGCATCGCCTCACTGACACAGCAGTGCTCATGACAGCTGTCGTCGACGGCACATCGCAAGATGGTTTCGAAGCCGAGTGGCGATTCCTTCAACTCCTCACCGTCACGGGGCATTCCATCGATCGGTGCGAGTTGTTCGACGAGGACGCCCTCGACGCCGCTATCGCAAGATTCGATGAACTCAGCCGGCCGACACGCCACCTGGATAACGCCGCGACGACCACCTGGGCTCGTGCAGTCGATGCGTTCAACAGCCGCGACAAGAGCGGATTTCTCGCTTTGGTCGCGCCAGCCGGGCGAGTGGAAGATCGCCGAAAAGGGTTGAGCGGTACACACTCTGGCGTCGAACGCATCAGAGCGGCGCAGGCCGTGTTCGGAGTGCCTGACGGCTGGCGGACGGCCATCAAAACGGTCGCGATCAGAGGTTCACGTCTATCATTGATCCACCAGACCTACCGCGACTTCGCTGACACTGAACGACCGATCACCGTGGAGCTGCTGACCATCGTGGAGGTCGACGATGATGACCTAGTTGCCGACATCGTCAACTTCGACAGCGACGACATCGACGCCGCATTCGGTGAACTCGAAACCCGTTACCTTGCCGGCGAGGCGGCCGCGCACGCCCGAACATGGTCAGCAGTCGCACAGGCGTACACCGTCTTCAACCGGCGAGAGCTTTTCAAGACCACATCGGACTGGGTGAACGTCGATCACCGGCGGGGCGGCACCGCGTTCGCACCCGGTGAACAGAGCGCTTTTATCATTGCAACATGGGAGGTTGTCCGGAAGATCCACGTGTATCCCGAGGTGATCCATAGGCTGGACACGCTTGGAGCGGTATTCACACAGATCGTGCAAGCGACATCCCAAGAGGGTTTCGATGGTGAATGGCGCGAGATCACCCTTCTGACGGTCTCGGGTGACGCAATCAGCCGCTGCGAGGTGTTCGACGAGACGGACGTCGACGCTGCGCTCGCCAGGTTCGACGAGCTCAATCGGCCGACACATGGGCTTACCAATACGGCGACCCAGACCCGCGAACGCTTGATTGACGCATTCGGTCACCGCGACCTCGACACCTTCTGTCGTTTGCTGACCCCAGACGGACGATATGACGACCGACGGCAAGGACTGCGCGACTCCGGGTCACTCAGAGAAGAATTCGCGCCCACCATGCTGTCCGTCGCCCCCGCAGGGTGGCAATGGACGCACGAACCGATCGCCATCCGCGGACACCGTTTGGTGCTATGTCGCGACTGGTTCCGCGACACCGACGCGCCGGGCCAACCCGTCGCCGTCGATGATTTATCGCTTACCGAAGTCACTGAAGACGGATTCGTCTGCCAATCAGTGATTTTCGACAGCGACGACCTCGACGGTGCGATGAGAGAACTGGATGCGCGCTGGATTGCCTCGGGCGACGTCGCACATCCGGAGATCATCGAGGCGCACCGGAGAAACCTCGACATGACCAACCGCCATGAGTGGGATGCGCTCACCGCTCTCTGCGCCGGCGCCGGCTATATCAATCATCGGCAGCTCGGAAGCAACACCGCCGACTACATCGAATCAATCCGGACGCTGGCGTCTCTCGCACCGGACCTCTCGATCGAATCGGCAGACATTCTGGCTCACTCAGCCCTCGGCGTCGTGACTCATGTCGTGGTCAGAGGGACGTCCACCAATGGCCTCGCGATCGAGGTTCCCTTCGTGCTCATCAACCTCTGGCGCGGCGACCACGTCACGCATATCGAGGCCTTCGACCTCGAGGACCGCGACCGAGCACTGGCACGTTTCGCGGAGCTCAACGCGGCCGCGTAGCGTTCGCGCGGGCAGCTGTTGCGAAGGCGGGCAGGCTCCCGTGTGGCGTCGCGATGAATTCTGGCCTCCGGTGCAGTCTGGTCTGCATGGGCAAACTCATCTATGGCTTCAACGTGTCGGTCGACGGATACATCGCCGACGCACAAGGCAACATCGACTGGAGCGATCCGAGCGAGGAACTGCACCGGTACTGGAACGACTTCGAGCGCGAGACCGCCGTGTCGTTCTACGGGCGGCGGCTTTACGAACTGATGTCCGCGTACTGGCCGACCGCCGATAAGGCCCCGGACGCCACCCCGTTGATCGTCGACTTCGCCCGCATCTGGCGCGACATGCCCAAGGTCGTGTTTTCGCGCACCCTGCAGTCCGTCGACTGGAACTCCCGCCTGGAACGCGGCTACCCCGTCGAGGTGGTGACGAAGCTGAAAGCCGAAACCGACGGCAATCTAGAAGTGGCCAGCGCGACGCTTGCCGCACCGGTCGTGCAGGCCGGACTGGTGGACGAGTACCGCCTCGTCATCGCACCGACCGCTGTCGGCGGCGGCATCCCGTTCTTCCCGACCCTGCCGTCATGGATCTCGCTGCGACTGTTGGAGAACCGCACCTTCCCCGGTGGCGCCGTGCTGTTGCGCTACGAGGCGAAACACGACTGATCCCACACCCCAATTGTGAAAGCAGCGACGAAAACTCGACGAAACCGTCGCTGGTTGCACAAACGAGATCCGCCGCCGCCGGTCCCAGGCGCACCGTCGCGTCTACGACGGCACGGTCGCCAACGCCTGCGCCACGCAGTCGGCCCACCGCCGCGAGTCCACCGCCATCCACGCCGTCTCACCACCGAACGCGCTGGAGATCACGACATCGGGGGCGACAGTGCCCAACAACTGCACACTTTCGCGCAGCTGATGTGCGTCACCACGGCCCGGCACCAGAAAGGTCGCCCACGTTCCCGAGGCCGTGGGGAACATCGTGTCACCGGTGAACAGGTAACGCTCACCCGTCACGCCGGTCACGAGATAGCTTGTGCTGCCGCGTGAATGGCCTGGGGTGGGTATCGCCTCGACACCGTTGTCGTCGATGTGCCGGGTGGTGCCGATGCCCACGTCGACGCGCGCGTGCTTGGTGATCGCGTCGAGTTCCGCCTCCGGCGCGTGCAACCGGCGCCCGAACCGTTCCTCGATGCGTTTCAGGTTCGGTCCCGCCTCGTCGAGATGCGACAGATACTGCGCGCTGATGCCACCCAAACTATCGATCGCATCGAAGTCAGCCTCGGAAGCCGGACTGTAGAACAGCACGTTGCCGCTCGGCCCACGCCACAGGTAGGCGTGCGTGGTGAGCCCGGGGAACGGCGTGTCCGTCCGCGTCTGCCAGAGGTCGTCTCGAATCCGGGTCAGATCATGCGTGGTTGAAGTGGTCATGCATTGACTCTGCGACCTAAACCATTGTTGAGGTCAAGATTCCTATCCGAACGTCCCATCCGAATGTCACCATCGAAGGATGGCGCGCTCACACCTCGCCGTCCTCACCGCGGTCCTGACAACCGCGGCCTCGATCGCCGTCGCGCCCAACGCGTCGGCCGTGTGCTATTCCGCCGACTGCGTGCCCAACGTCGCCCGCAATGTCGTGGAGGGGACGCCCTGTAAGCCCGGCAAGTATTTCAATTACGGACTCGGTCCAGACGGCGCAACGTTCGTCTGCAACAGGGTGGGCGTCTGGACGCCCGCCGGGCCGCTGATCGGTATCCACAATGTCGCGATGGACTGCCCCGGACAAGACCTGTCGGCTCAAGGCTCCGACGGTGTGGCGTTCGTGTGTACCGACATGGGCGGCGGCCACCTACGCTGGGCCCACCGCATCGACACCGCTGAGTGATCAGAAGGCGACGGCGATCCGGCCGGCCACGTCGGACGCCACGGCAAGAGACACCTCGTCGGATGCGGGTGAGTAGCGGTCGGCTGCAGCGTCGTAGGTCGCCCCGGCGATCGAGCCGTGATCGGCCTCCAATACGGCGACCGAGACCGGCCAACCATTGCGCTCCAGTGTCGAGGCGAACTCTTGGCTGGCCTCAACGGGTATGACGTCGTCGTGCGCACCGTGCAACAGCGTGAACGCCACGGGCTTTCCGTCCAGCGACGCGGGCAGCGACGTCCCGCTGACCGGGTCGGGCACCATGAACGCCCCCGCCAGGCATACGGTGTGGACCACGTCGAACTGCCGGGCGTGAATCGTCAGCCCCGCCGCAGCCAGTCCGCCCATCGACCATCCGACGACAACCAACGGCGCGTCGCCGGCGCGCTCTCGGGCATGTGTAGCCGAGGCCAGAAGGTCGGCACGGCCACGATCGTCGGCGTGTGAGTCCCAGTCGGCCAACACCACCGCCAGTCCGTGCCCGTGCACCCGGTCGGCGAGCGGCCGCATCGCGGCGCGCGAATCGGTCTGCGCGCCGTGCCACATCAGGACCGTCGGTTGCGCGGGATCACCGAAGACGTCTGCGGACCTGCCGGGGGAGTACTCGACGGTGTGCATCACCCTGGAGTGCCCCGGCAACCCGATGCCCAACCGTCAGCGTGCATACCGGTTGACGAACCGGCGCAGGATGGTGTGCGGATAACGGACATCCCATTGGCGCACAGCCTCTTTCAACACTTCCGCGGACTCGGGCGGAAAGTATCCGTAGTCCTTGTAGACGTTGATGCGGGTGATCACTCCGTCGAGGTCCAGTTCGGGATGGAACTGCGTGGCGTACACGTGACGCCCCACCCGAAACGCCTGGACCGGGCAGTCCGGTGACCACGCGAGGCGTTCGACGCCGGGCGGAAGCGAGGTGGCGCCTTCGCGATGGCCGCCGTAGGCGTCGAAAACCTCCGGCACCTCGGCGAACAGTTCGTCGTCGCGGCCAGCCGACGTGACGGTGACGGTCAGCCCGCCGACCGGTTCCGGATGTGTGCGGTCCACCGTGGCGCCGATGACCGTCCCAAGCGTGCCGACGCCATAACAGCAGCCGAGAAACGGGTAATCGCGGTCGACGATGCGCCCGATGAGTTCCAGTAGCTCTTCCTCGACCCGCCGCTGCGTGGCCGACTTCGTCTCGACGGGATCGCTGACGTTGTAGGGCCCGCCGCCGAGGATGACTCCGGACCAGTCGTCGAGGTCGATGCGTCCCAGGGCTTCATGGGTCAACCGGATCCGGTGCATGCCGGTGGAATCGAGGCCGGCGAATCGCATCATCGCCCGGTACTCGTCGTCGGCGGCTTCATCCTCTCCCCGGATGGACAGCAACAGAAACGGCGTAGACGGCACGACACCCCGCGAGCCCGATGAGCCCGCGGGGTGCCGCATGCCGTTACCGACGATCAGACTCGCCTGTTAATCCAAGTCGAACCGATCGTTGTTCATGACTTTCACCCAGGCGGCGACGAAGTCCTCGACGAACTTGTCCTTGCTGTCGTCCTGCGCGTAGACCTCGGCGATGCCGCGCAGCACCGAGTTCGAGCCGAACACCAGGTCGTTGACGGTGGCTGTCCACTTGAGCTGTCCGGTCCCGCGGTCCACACCCTCGTAGACGTTCTCCGCCGAACCCGACTTCCACTCCGTGCCCATGTCGACCAGGTTCGTGAAGAAGTCGTTGCTCAGCACGCCCGGCTTGTCGGTGAACACGCCGTGCTTGCTGCCGCCGTGGTTGACGTTCAGCACCCGCAGGCCACCGATCAGCACCGCCAGTTCAGGAGCGGTCAGGTCAAGCATGTAGGCCCGCTCGACCAGGAGCTGCTCCAGCGGCGCCTTCTCACCCGCCCGCGCGAAGTTACGGAAGCCGTCCGCCCGCGGTTCGAGCACCGCAAACGACTCGACGTCGGTGTCCTCCTGCGAGGCGTCGGTGCGCCCCGGCGCGAAGTGCACGTCGATCTCGTAACCGCCGTCGCGCGCGGCCTTCTCGACCGCCGCCGAGCCGCCCAACACGATGATGTCGGCCAGCGAGATCTTCTTGCCGCCGGTGGCCGAGGCGTTGAACTCCTGCTGGATCCGCTCCAGCACGGGCAGCACCTGAGCCAGCTCGGAGGGCTCATTGGCCTCCCAGTTCTTCTGCGGCTCCAACCGGATCCGGGCACCGTTGGCGCCACCGCGCTTGTCGGTGCCGCGGAAGCTCGACGCCGACGACCACGCGGTCTTGATCAGCTGTTGCACGGTCAGGCCCGAGTCCAGCAGCTTGCTCTTGAGCTGGGCGATGTCCTGCTCGTCGACGAGTTCGTGATCCACCGCCGGCACCGGGTCCTGCCAGATCTCCTGCTCGGGGATCCACGGCCCGAGGTAGCGGCTGACCGGCCCCATATCGCGGTGCATCAGCTTGAACCAGGCCTTGGCGAAGGCCTCGTCCATCTCTTCGGGATGGTCAAGCCAGCGACGCGTGATCTGGCCGTAAATCGGATCTTCCCGCATCGAGATGTCGGTGACCAACATCGTCGGCTTGCGCGGCGGGCCGCCGAACGGATCGGGGATGATCGCCTCGGCGTCCTTGGCCTCGAATTGCCAAGCGCCACCGGGACTCTTGGTCAGCTCCCACTCGTAGCCGTACAGGTTCTGCAGGTACCCGTTGCCCCACTGCGTCGGGGTCGGCGTCCAGACCACTTCGAGGCCGCTGGTGATGGTGTCAGGGCCCTTACCCGAGGCGAACGCGCACTTCCAGCCGAGGCCCTGCTGCTCGATCGGCGCGGCCTCGGGCTCCGGCCCGACCAGATCGCCGTCGCCGGCGCCGTGGGTCTTGCCGAGGGTATGGCCGCCGACGATCAGCGCCGCGGTCTCCTCGTCGTTCATCGCCATCCGGCCGAACGTCTCGCGGATGTCGTGCGCCGCCGCCAACGGATCCGGCTTGCCCTCGGGCCCTTCCGGGTTGACGTAGATCAGGCCCATGGTGGTCGCGCCGAACGGCTCGGCCAGCTTGCGCTCCGAATCATTGGTGCCGCCGTAGCGCTGGTCGGTGCCCAGCCAGGTGTCCTCCTGGCCCCAGAGCATCTCCTCGGGCTCCCAGATGTCCTCGCGACCGAACGCGAAACCCTTGGTCTTGAATCCCGACACCTCGAGTGCGGCGTTTCCGGCGTACGCGATCAGGTCGGCCCAGGAGATCTTGTTGCCGTACTTCTGCTTGATCGGCCACAACAGCCGCCGGGCCTTGTCGAGCTGAGCGTTGTCCGGCCAGCTGTTAAGCGGCGCGAAACGCTGGGCACCCTGGCCCGCGCCGCCGCGACCGTCGAAGATCCGGTAGGTGCCGGCCGCATGCCAGCTCATACGGATGAACAACCCGGCGTAGCTGCCGTAGTCGGCAGGCCACCAGTCCTGCGATGTCGTGATCAGCTTGTGGACGTCGGCCTTGAACGCCTCGAGGTCGAGCTTCTTGAATTCCTCGGCGTAGTTGAAGTCCTGGCCGAGGGGATTGCCCTTCTCGTTCTGCTTGTGCAGCACCGCCACGTCGACCTGGTCGGGCCACCAGTCCCGGTTCGTCAGCGGAGCGTGCGTCTTCGGCTTCGGTGAATCGATAGCCGGGTTCTCGCTCTCGCTGTTACTGGCCGTCTTGGAATCGTCGTGAGGCGGGCGAGCGTCGGATGTATCAGATGACACAGCGTTCCTTCCGGTGGGTTGATTGGGCTGTGATCACGGTTGTGATCGGGAAACCTGCGATACCAAACACTCTGGGCACAAGCCCCAGTAGATGACCTCGGCCTCGTCGAGAACGAATCCGTCCAACGCGCCGTTGGGGTCCGACGGTGTCAGGCAGGGCGCGTCGCCCACGGCGCAGTCGATGTCGGCGATGACGCCACACGACCGGCACACCACGTGATGGTGGTTGTCGCCAACGCGCGACTCGTAGCGGGCGACTGAACCGGACGGTTGGATCTTGCGCACCAGCCCCGCGGTGGTGAGCGCGGCGAGCACGTCGTAAACCGCCTGTCGCGAGACGTCGGGGAGGGCACAACGCACCGCGCTGAAGATCGTCTCCGTATCGGCGTGGGGGCGTCCGTACACCGCCTCCAGCACCGCAAGCCGCGGGCGGGTCACACGAAGATCGGCCGCGCGTAGCCGATCCGCGTAGTCGGGCGTAGGGGACACGCTGCCAATATGCGCTGTTTTCTGGAATCAGTCAAGACTCGGTGCAAGACTTGTTCCAACGGCGTGTCGGGCAAGTTTCCACCGACGTTGCTGTCGTCGCCGAAGTGCCTCGTTACCAACGCTTTCGAATGTCGCGCGCCGCAGGATGCGCACTTTTGGTGCGTGAACACCGGGCGGTCGCGCTGCTACCCTTCGCTGGCTGCCGGGTCTGTGGTCAGGGGAGTGGACCACCCGGTGAGTGTCCTCAGTCGATACCCGAACGAAACGCTACGGACTTCGCGAAGAGAGTGTTGTGCGCACTGGAGAAATCAAGGCCCTTTCCGGCCTGCGCATCATCGCCGCCGTATGGGTCGTGCTCTTTCACTTCCGGCCACTGCTCGAGCAGACCATGCCGGGGTTCCGCTCGGCGTTGGCCCCAGTGCTCGACTGCGGCGCCCAGGGAGTCGACCTGTTCTTCCTGCTGAGCGGGTTCGTGCTGACGTGGAACTATCTCGACCGCATGGGACCGTCGTTCGAGTGGCGAGCCATCCTGCGTTTCCTGTGGCTTCGGCTGGCCCGCGTCTGGCCGGTCTACCTGGTGACGATGCATCTGGCGGCCTTGTGGATCATCTTCACCCTGCAGGTCGGACACGTGCCGTCACCGGCGGCCGAGACACTGACGGCCACCAACTATCTGCGCCAAGCGCTGATGGTCCAACTGTGGTTCGTGCCTTATTTCGACGGCTCCAGCTGGGACGGGCCCGCCTGGTCGATCAGCGCGGAGTGGTTGGCCTATCTGCTTTTCGGCGTTCTGATCCTGGTGATCTTCCGAATCGCTCGGTCGACGCGGGCGCGGGGCCTGATAGCGCTGGCCTTCGTCGCCGTGATGCCGCCGATCCTGCTTCTGGTGGCGTCCGGACAGTTCTACACCCCGTGGAGTTGGCTACCGCGGATCGTCATGCAGTTCACCGCGGGCGCGCTGATCGCTGCGGCGGTCCGCAAGCTCGACCCGAGCGATCAGGCTCGGCGCGCCGCCGGGTACGCCGCACTACTCCTCGTCGTCGCGATCGTCGCGATTCTGTATCGGCTCGATGCACATCCGCTGCCGAAGATCGTCGACGGCGCCGGCCTGGTCGATGTGCTGTTCGTGCCGCTGCTGTTCGCATTGGCGATCGGCGCCGGGTCCGTGCCCTGGCTTCTCTCACGCAGTCCGGTCGTGTATCTCGGACACGTGTCGTTCAGCCTCTACATGGTTCACGAATTGGTGCACACCACCTGGAACTGGATGGTGGAGCAATTCGGGCTGCGCCTGTCATCGGACTTCACGGGCAAGCTCATAATGGTTGCCTTGCTTGGCACCGCGCTGATCGGCGCGGCCATGCTGTACCACTTTGTCGAGGAGCCCGCCCGAAAATGGATGCGCAGCATGATGAACGGCCCCACCGCGTCGGCCTCGAATGCGCCGGGCAAGTTGCACACCGTGTCTCGGCCGCCCGAACGGTCCGAGGCGATGACGGCCCGCGCCGGGTGACGACGCTTCTCACGCGCCTGTTCTCACGGCCCCACGCCGGTGCGGTGAGGAGCACCCTGACCGTCGCGGTGGCGATCGCCATACTCCTGGTCACCGGTTGTCAGCTCTCGAAGCCGATGGAGCACAAGGAGATCGACGCGCTCAGCTTCGCGCTCAACCGCATCGCGGTGATCGGCGACTCGTACACGACCGGCGGTCCGGAAGGCGGGCTCGGCGAGAAATCCTGGACCACCCTAGCCTGGCAGATTCTGGCCGCGCAGGGATTGTCCACGACGGCTGACGTCGGCGCCGAGGGCGGAGCGGGCTACGGCACCCGCGGCAACCGGGGCAGCCTGTTCGAGGATCTGACCGCCGCGACGGTGAAACCCGACGACACGCTGGTGGTGTTCTTCGGTTCACGCAACGACCAGAACGTCGACCCCACTCAGTTGTCGGTCCTCGTCTACGGCACGTTCCGGTTGGCACGGCGCATCGCGCCGTCCGCGCGATTCCTGGTGATCGGACCACCGTGGCCCACCGCAGACGTCCCCGCCACGATCGTCCGCATCCGCGACACACTCAAGTATCAGGCCGAAGTGGCGGGTGCGACATTCGTCGACCCGATCGCCGCCCGCTGGTTTGTGGACCGGCCCGAGCTGATCGGCCCCGACGGCGTTCACCCCACCGACGCCGGTCACAGCTACATGGCGGAGAAGATCGCGCCGCTGATCGGCGCGCAGCTGCCGCGGCGGATCTGATCCGTCCTATCGTTGCTGATCGTGCGACTCGGTGGACGCCTTTACCAGCTGCTGACCCGGGTGATGTCGCTGCGCATCATCGTCATCGTCGCGGCGCTGTCGGTCGTCGCACTGGTGATCACGTTGGGTGCGTGGGTGTGGTTCGGCGTCACCAACGACCAGTACAGCCAGCTGGACCGTCGCCTCGACTCGGTGAGCAGCCTCGGCGACATCAGTGAGCTGCTGCGCACCGCACAACAGGCCGACCTGAACCCACCCATCCCGGACGGCGGCCTGGTGCGCACCGCCCGCGTCGGCGGGGTCACGGTCTCCATACCGGAGAACATCGTGTTGCCGCGGTTCGACGTGGGTTACGCCGACACCACCATCGACGGAGTCGAGTACCGGGTTCGGACGTTCACCGCCGGCGGTGCCTTGATCGCGATCGGCGCACCGCTCGCCGAGACTCAACGCCGCATCGACGAACTGCACCGACGCGTGCTGCTGATCTGCGGAGGCGTCATCGTCGGCACCGTGCTCGTCGGCTGGGTCATGTGGTCGATCATGATCAACCCGTTCCGTCTGCTCGCCCAGCAGGCGCGCGCGATCAACGCTCAGTCCAAACCCGAAGAGGTTCAGGTGCGCGGCGTGCAGGAGGCCGTCGAGATCGCCGAAGCCGTCGAGGGGATGCTCGCCCGTATCGGCGATGAGCAGCAGCGAACGCGAGCGGCACTGGAGTCGGCGCGAGACTTCGCCGCGGTGGCTTCGCACGAACTTCGCACACCCCTGACCGCCATGCGCACCAACCTCGAGGTGCTCTCCACGCTTCAGATGGGCGACGAGCAACGCCAGGAGGTGATCGCCGACGTCATGCGCACCCAGAGCCGGATCGAGGCCACACTCACCGCGTTGGAGCGGCTCGCGCAGGGCGAACTGACCACGGTCGACGACTTCGTCCCCGTCGACATCACCGAACTGCTGGACCGGGCCGCACATGACGCGATGCGCAACTATCCGGGGCTGAAGGTGTCGCTGTCGTCATCGACGACGGTGCTGATGATCGGACTGCCCGCCGGGCTGCGACTCGTCGTCGACAACGCGATCACCAACGCGGTCAAGCACGGCGGCGCCACCGAAATCCGGCTCGGCACAGTCGCTTCCGGTGAAGGCGTGCAGATCACCGTCGACGACAACGGTTCCGGGATACCCGAGGACGAACGCGCCGCGGTGTTCGAGCGGTTCTCCCGCGGCTCGACGGCCGCGCGATCCGGATCGGGGCTGGGCCTGGCGTTGGTGGCTCAGCAGGCCGAACTGCACGGGGGCGCCGCCGCGATGGAGGCCAGCCCGCTCGGCGGGGCACGGCTGGTGTTGCGGCTGCCCGCGCCGAGTTGAGCTGGCTACGATTCCAAGATGGCCAAGCTCGAGTTGTCGCGTCAGCTCACGCTGAGTCCGCAGGACGCGTGGGAGCACGTATCGGATCTCAACGCGTTGGGGGACTGGCTGGTCATGCACGAAGGCTGGCGTAGCGAGTTGCCCGATGAGTTGACGGTCGGCACCACGATCGTGGGCGTCGCGGGGGCCAAGGGGTTGCGCAACCGCGTCACCTGGACCATCCAGAAGTTCGACCCGCCCAAGCTGATCGAGGTCACGGGAAAAGGTGTCGGCGGCACCAAGTACGGGCTCACGATGAAGGTCGCGCCGGTCGACACCGGCTCGGCGTTCACCCTCACCCTCAACCTCGGGGGAGCGCCGCTGTTCGGTCCCATCGGAGCGACGGCGGCCCGCGCGGTCAGAGGCGACATCGAACGTTCGATCCGCAAATTCGAAGAGCTCTACGGCTGAAACACCGGGCCGCGTGGCCGCATTTGCATAACGCGGTTGATCGTGATTTCAGCGGGTACCACGCTTCGCGTGTCGCAGACCATGGAGATGACTGTGCTGGACCCGCGCACCGGCGACGAAGTCAGCAAGGTCCCGATCACCGATCCCTCGAGCTGCGCCCAAGCTGTGGCTCGAGCCCGCGCAGCCGCGCCGGGTTGGGCGCGGACCCCCGCCGCCGAACGCGCGGCAGCGCTGACCAAGGCGGCCGCGGCGGTGCGGGCCGCCGCGGAGGAACTGGCCGGGCTCAACGAACGTGAGACCGGCAAGCTCCGCGACGACGCGCTGGGCGGAGTCGACGCGGGCGCGGGCACACTCGTGCAGTACGCCGAGCTGGGACCGCTGCATCGCGGCCGAAGCCTGCACGGCTCGTGGTCCGCGACCGACCTGATGGTTCCCGAACCGCGCGGTGTCGTGGCGGTCCTCACTCCGTGGAACGATCCCGTTGCCGTCGCGGCCGGCCTGCTGGGCGCAGCGTTGGTGACCGGAAACACGGTGGTGCACAAGCCAAGTGAACGCTGTCCGGCGACCGGTCGGCGGTTTGCCGAACTGCTGGCCGAGCAGCTTCCCGACGGTGTGCTGGAGATCCTCGACGGTGACGGATCGGTCGGCGCCCGGCTCGCCTCGGCGGCCGACGTCGACGTCGTGGCGCACGTGGGCAGCAGCGCGACCGGTCGGGCGATCGCCCGAGCTTGCGCGGAGCGCGGCGCCAAGACCGTACTGGAGAACGGCGGCAACGACGCGCTGATCGTCGACGCGGGCGTGGACCCGCGGTGGGCGGCCGAGCAGACCGCGCTGGGCGCGTTCGCCAATGCCGGGCAAATCTGCGTTTCGGTGGAGCGCGTCTTCGTGGTCGAGTCGCTGGCCGGGGCCTTCCTCGACGAGTTGGCATCGCAAGCCCAAGCGTGGGAGGACCGGATCGGGCCGCTGGTCGACCGGCGGCAGCGCGACGTCGTACAGGACCAGGTCGACGACGCGGTCGCGAACGGTGCACGCGTCCTGGCCGGCGGCGCGCCGCGGCCGGGTCCGGGTTCGTTCTATCCGCCGACCGTTCTGGCCGACTGCACACCGCAGATGCTGGTGTTCCGCGAGGAGACCTTTGGTCCAGTCGCGCCGGTGCGAGTGGTGCCGGACTTCGAGACCGCGCTGCGCGAAGCGGCCGATGACCGCTACGGGTTGGCCGCGACCGTGCTGACCGCCGACATGGGGCATGCGCAGGAGGCGTGGCGTGCCCTGCCGGTCGGCACGGTGAAGATCAACGACGTCTTCGGCGGCGCGCCCGGCGGGGCGTCACAGCCGCGCCGCGCTAGTGGCAACGGCTTCGGGTTCGGCCCGGAACTGCTCGACGAGATGACCGAGATGAAGGTCGTACACATCTCGCCGCCGAACACCTGAGCCCCGGCCGACGACGCAACCTCATACGTCGGCACACTTGTGCTTGCCAGCAAAGTATCGATCTTGCCAATCAGTGCAAATTCTCCACGTACCAGGCGGCAACCCAGCTTGAGCTTTCGGTGGAGTTAATTAGCTTGACGTGCATCTAGCTGCGGCAACATGAAAATTTACGGTGATTTTTGAAATAAGTTGTTGATCTTGCTCACACGTGGGTACGTCTCTCGACATCAATGTTGTCCAGATCACTCGGCGACAGCAACGTCGAAGTGCGCACACGGGAGAGAGCCATGACCACTCAGGGACTGACCCCAGAAGAAATCGCAGCCGAGGTGGCCACCGTGCTACCAGACAAAGAGGTCGTCTCCATACTCGACCTCAACGTCGACGTGGACGTCTTCCTCGACGTTGCCTCGCCGATCGATCTCGCCGTTGCGGCGCAGCTCAACGTGGCAGCGCCGATCGACGCAGCGGCGGCAGCCAACGTACTGTCCGAGGGTTCCACTGCCGGTGCCTTGGTAGAACAGTCGGCCGACGTCAACCAGATTCTCGAGGCCGACGCGACGGCGATCTCCACTCAGGACAGCGGTATCGACCAGACCGACGAGGCGGACGGCGATGCGGCCCCGCCGCCCCCGGACGACGGCGGCACGGTGGAGGTCGGCGATTTGGCCACCCTCGAGGGTCCCCTGCTCAACGTCAATGTGAACGTCGACCTCGACACCGACTTGGCTGCGCCGATCGCCGGCGCGGTGGCGGCTAACGCGAACGTCGCGGCGCCGATCAGTGCCGCAGTGGCGGCCAACGTGCTGTCGATCGACTCCGAGGCGGACGCCCTCTCCTATCAGGATGCAGTGGTCAACCAGGAACTGAGGGGCGAGACCTATGCGGGCGCGGACCAGACGTCCGAGATCTTGCAGGGAACCAGCCAACCCGACGACGAGGACCCGACGAGTGGCACTGAGGTGATTTCGGCGCCCAGCTCTACCAGCGACTCCACCAGCAGTTCCTTGAGCGGTTCGACCGGCGCCAGCACCGGTGACAGCACGAGCGGAGGGGACAGCAGCGGCGGCACCTCCAGTGCCGGCACTTCGAGCGGCGGCGACAGCGGCTCGGGTGGCGACAGTGGCGGCAGCAGCGGCGGCGGTTCTGCCGGCTGACGCTCGGCCCTCTCACTGAAGCGATGGTGCCGACATGACCGTGACAACCGAGCGGGATGCGGCGGCCCAGAGTGCCGTCCTGCAGCACGCGGACGGTGTCGAACTGATCGGGGCGATGGCGGGATCCGGCTACCGGATTCCGCCCGCCTTGGTCCGTCGCGCCGACGGTCAGACGATCCAGCTCACTCCACTGCTCTACGCGGTGCTGAGCGAAATCGACGGCACGCGAACCGCTTCCGAGGTCGCTACCGCGGTAACGGAGTCAACAGGGCGGACCGTTACCGAGGACAACGTCCACGAACTCGTCGACGCTAGATTGCGGCCGCTCGGCTTGATGCTGCTTGCCGACGGCGCAGAACCCGAAGTGAAGAAGCGCCCTCCGCTACTGGGTCTACATCTCAAGCGGGCGGTAACCGATCCGGAGCAGACCCGGCGCTTCACCGACCCGTTCCGGTTTCTGTTCCGGCCCTGGGTCGTCATTCCGGTTCTGGCGGCCTTTCTTGTTGTCTGCTGGTGGGTGTCGTTCCGCAAGGGTCTGGCCGCCGCGGCCTATGACGCGTTCGAACGCCCGGGACTGCTGATCCTCGTATTCGCGGTTACCGTGCTGTCGGCAGGTTTCCACGAGTTCGGACACGCAGCGGCCGCACGGTACGGTGGCGCGACGCCCGGTGTCATGGGTTTCGGCCTGTATCTGTTGTGGCCCGCCTTCTATACCGATGTGACCGACTCGTACCGCCTCGGGCGGCGTGGGCGACTGCGCACCGACCTCGGCGGGCTGTACTTCAACGCCATTGTCGCGGTAGCCATTACCTGCCTGTGGCTATCGCTGAGATATGACGCGTTGCTGCTTGTCGTGGCCACCCAGATCATCCAGATGATCCGCCAACTCACGCCGCTGGTTCGGTTCGACGGCTACCACGTGCTTGCAGACCTCACCGGGGTGCCCGATCTCTACGGCCGAATGAAGCCGACGCTGCTCGGCATGCTGCCGTGGCGGTGGGGTGATCCGCAGGCGCGCCAGCTGAAATGGTGGGCGCGCATCGTGGTGACCGCCTGGGTGATCGTCGTGGTCCCGCTGCTGCTCGGCATGATCACGTTGGCCGTTCTCGCACTGCCCCGGCTGCTCGGTTCGGCGTGGGCAGCGTTGAACAAGCAGCAGGATGTGCTGGCCACCGCGTGGGTCGACGGTGACATGGTGCAGGCGGTCGCGCGCGTACTGGCGATGATCGCGATCGTGATCCCGATGGCCGGACTGATCTATCTGCTGACCCGGGTTGCCCGGCGAATCGTCACCACCGCATGGAAGGGCACATCGGGTAAGCCGGTGAAGCGACTGCTCGCGGGCCTCGCTGGCGCGGCTGCTCTGGCCGGTATCGCGTATGCATGGTGGCCGCTGGCCGACAACTACCGACCCATCGAGGCGTCCGAGCGCGGCACCCTCGGCGATATCGTCTATGCCTTACGCGTTGAGCGATTGGGCGATTCGCCGCGGACCGTTCAGGAGACGCCGAAACCCGTTGCGGCGACACGTGCTCTTGCGCCCGGCCAGCGCGGTGTGATGCCGGCGCTGTGGGACACCCGGACGGCGCCACCGACATTCAGGACGCCGCAGCTTGCGGTGATCCTCGTACCGCGACAGCCGATCTCGGCGGCCAACGGCGGCGGGTACATCGTCGCCGCCCCGGCCACGCAAGCCGATCAAGGCTGGGTGTTCCCGTTCGACAAGCCTGTCGCACCCGAACCCGGTGACGGCAACAATCAGGCGCTCGCCGTGAACACGACCGACAACACCGTCGTGTACGACGCCGCGTTCGCGCTCGTCTGGGCGACCGACGAGGAATACGCGATGAACGTCAACGAGGCTCACGCCTACGCATCGTGCGAAAACTGCGCGGCGGTAGCGATCGCCTACCAAGTGGTGTTCGTCATCGATCAGGATGAATCGAACGACAACGTCGCCGTGCCGCAGAACTTGGCCGGTGCGCTCAACTACGAGTGCGTCAACTGCATGACGTACGCGCTCGCCCGCCAATTGTTCGTCACACTCGACGAGGACCTCTCGCCGGAAGCCAAGGCGGAGCTGAACGAACTCTGGGAAGAGATCGCCGCATACGGCGATCAGATCGCGGCCGGTGAGGCGGACCCGAACGAAATCGACGGGCGGCTGGCCGAATACACCGAACAGATCATGTGGATCGTCGAGCGCGACCAGCCGGGTACGTTCCCGTCGCTCACACAGACGACGGCTGTGCCCACTACCCAGCCCACCACCGCCGCGGCGCTGCCCTCGGCAACGAGTACACAACCGAGCGCCTCGGTTGCGGAAGCGACCGCAATCGTCGACGCGGCTAGCCCAACAGACACCGTGTCCGAGGAGCCCTCATCCACGACCGAGGATGCGACGACGTCCAACGCGCCGACATCAGAGTCGGTCACCGAAAGCACGGTCACAGACGCGCCAACGACCGTCGCCAGTGATTCGACCGGCAGCACCACCGGCACCACGACCGGCACCACCGGAGGAACGACGACTGGCACTAGCGGCGGAACCACCAGCGGGACCACCAGTGGCAGCACGGGTGACTCGACGGACGGCTCGACGTCGGACGGTTCGACGTCGGACGGCTCCGACTCGCCGTAAGCGTCAGTCCTCCTTGCGGATCAACCGGCCCAGCGCCTCCCGGTCGGGGTTGAGCAGTTCCTCGATCCGCGGCTGGTTGATGTCGGCCACGATGATCTCGCCGACCTCCTGGTACACGTCGGTGAAGATGCCGTGCGACTTCATCTTCTCGGTCTGATAGATGTTGTCCTCGGTCGGCGTGACGTAATACATGATCTCCGGCTTGAACCGGTGAATCAGCCAAAGGTGGACCACGCTCATCAGCCGCTTCTGGCGCAGCTTCTCGGCGAACGTGTTCTGGTCGCGCACCGTCAGGATGCTGCGACCGTGCCGGTCCTTGATCGGGTCGACGATCACGTTGGCGAGTTTTTCGTCCGCACCGTCACGCTCACCGAAGATGCCCAGCTCGAGCACGTCTGATCCGGGTCGAGTCGGACGCAGTTGCACCCGCAGCCTCTCGTCGAGTTTGTAGTGCTCGCCCCACATCGCCAGCCACTCCTCGAGCAGCTTTTTCGGAACCTCGGTCTGCACGAGGTGCTGATGTTGGGTCGAACCCTTGCCCATTGCCTTGGTGGTTGCCAGGCGGCCCGACGACGCGGCCAGTGCGGCATCGCTGCGCGGCCCGCCGACAAGCGTCTGCGGTGTGCGATAGGGCGATTCCACCAGGCGCATCTTGCGCTGCAACCGCGCCAGCGCCAGCATGCCGTCCTGACGCAGTGCGGTGGCGAACTCCTCGGAAGCGACACCGTCGACCTGATGACCGCCGTAGGTGATGAAGTTGAAGACGAACCCCATCTTCCCGAGTTCCTCGGGGAACGCCCGCATCTCGTCGTCGGTCATGCCGGTGGTGTCCCAGTTGAACGAGGGAGACAGGTTGTAAGCCAACATCTTCTCGGGGAATTCGGCGTGGATGGCCTCGGCGAACTCGCGCGCGTCGGCGAGGTCGGCGGTCTTGGTCTCCATCCACAGGATGTCGGCGAACGGCGCTGCGGCAAGCGATTTGGCGATCGCATAAGGAATGCCGCCGCGAACCTGGTAGTAGCCTTCCGGGGTCTTGGCCAGCTCGCAGTCCCACCCGACGGCCGCCCCAATCTCCCTGGCCTTCTCACGCGCGGTGTACAGCGGCGCGCGCTCGGCGAACGCACGCCACTCCGCGACGCTCATGTCGAGTTGTTCGCCCTCGCTTTCCCGGAACTCGAGAAGCTCCGCGACCGCCTCGCCGTACGTCATCACGCCGGCGTCGACCTGCCAGGCGTCGACGGCCTTCGATTCGACCCGGTCGAAGATCGCGTCGATCTCACCGTCGGGGCGGTCCTGGTACTCCGACGCGGCCTCGGAAACGGCGTCACCGATGCCGTGGCGGTCGAGCCAGGCGTTGGCGGTGGCGTACTCAGCTTCGGGCAGCGCGTAGAGCAGGTGACCGTTGAGTTCGGTGACGCCCGCCTCGTAGAAGCGCCGCATCATCGCCAGGTAGCACGACTTGTACGACGGCACCTTGAGGTTCGTCACGCCGAGCAGGAACGGTTGGTCGCGCTCGTCGGCGCGGCTGTCGATCAGGTTGGCCGCCTCGGCATCGGTGCGGGCCACGATGATCCCGGGAACCCGCATGATGTCGAGCTGGAAGCGGGCGGTGTTGAGCCGTTTGATCTGCTCGTCGGACGGCACCAGCACCTTTCCGCCCTGATGGCCGCACTTCTTCGTCCCCGGCCGCTGATCCTCGATGTGGTAACCGGGCACGCCGGCCTCCACGAAGCGACGAATCAGGTTGCGCACGTGCGGATCTCCGCCGTGGCCGGTATCGGCGTCGGCGATGATGAACGGTCGGTAGTCGACGGCGGGCGTCGTGTCGCGCTGCCCTGGTGGCATCTGCAGCCGCAGGTACTGCTGGTTGCGGTCGGCGGTGAGCAGTGCGCGGACCAGGCCGGCCGCCTCCTCGGGCACCTGGCTGAGCGGGTAGCTGGCCAGGTCGGGTCCGGGGTCTTCGGTGGTGGACCCCTTGGCGGATGTCGCCCAGCCGCCGAGGTAGATGCCCTCGATGCCCATCCGCTTCATCGTCACGGCCTGGCCCGGCGAGTACGGCCCGAAGGTGGTGATGCTCTTCTTCTGGGCGAAGAGTTCGCGCAGGCGCTCGTAGAACGCCGTGGCCGCCTCGCGCGCCACGATGTAGTCGGAGGGAATCGTGCCGCGCTGTTCGGCGACCTGACGGGCCGAGTAGAGGCGGATGATCCCGTCGAATCTCGGGCTGTCGAAGTACCGCTGCGTGGCAGCGACCTCCTGCTCGAACGGGGTTTGAGGCGCGGCGTCCGCTTCGATGATGGCCATGCCCCCACAGTACGACCCGCCCTTGCCGGGGATGGCGTTATCAGCAGGGCGGAGGCGTTACGTCGACGCTTCGAAGGTGTCGACGACGTGCTCGGCGATCGCCAGCGCCGAGGTCGCCGCGGGCGATGGCGCATTGCGGAGCACCACGACGCGCCCGCGGACACTGATCCGGAAGTCGTCGACCAGACCGCCGTCGGGGTCGAGGGCCTGGGCCCGCACACCCGCGGTGCCGCGCACCACGTCCACGTCGCGCAACGACGGCACGTAGGCCCTGGCGGCGGTGATGAATCGCCGCTTGGACAGCGACCCGGACACCTCGCGGACCCCTGTGCGCCAGTGCCGCCGGGCGAACCGCCAGAAGGCGGGCGTCGAGGCGATGCCGGCCAGATCGCGCACCGACACCGTGCCCCAGGTATAGCCCTCACGCGCCAGTGCCAGCACCGCGTTGGGCCCGATCAGCACCTCGCCGTCCACCCGCGGGGTGAAGTGGACCCCCAGGAACGGATAACGCGGGTCGGGCACCGGATAGACCAGACCGTTGACCAGATCGCGCCGGTTGGGTTCCAGCGCGTAGTACTCGCCGCGGAACGGCATGATCACCGGATCGGGGCCGTCGCCGGCCATCTCGGCGAGCCGGTCGCTCTGCAGGCCACCACACACGACGGCCCGGTCGAATCGGGCCCGGTCACCGCTTCCGGCCGCGCGGACCCTGACCACCACTTCGGTATCGCCCGCCCGTAGCCCCGTGACCTCATGTCCGACAAGGACTTTCGTGCCGGCTGCGGTAGCATCGGCGGCAAGCTTTCTGGTCACCTCCGCATAGTCGACGATCGACGTGGACGGGGAGTGCAGGGCGGCGATGCCGCGCACGTTTGACTCGAGTTCGTGCAGTTCGTCTGCTCCGATGATCCGGACTCCCGGGACTTTGTTCGCCAACGCGCGCTGCTCGATGTCGGCGAGCCTGGCCTTCTCTTCTTCGGTGAGCGCGACCAGGACCTTGCCGCAAGCGATCCGGCGGATTCCGCGCTCGGCGCAGAACTGTTCGAGCAGGTGCACACCGCGACGACACAGCAGGGCCTTCTGCGAACCGGGTTGGTAGTACAGACCCGCATGCACCACCCCGCTGTTGCGCCCGGTTTGATGCGATGCAAGGCGGTCTTCCTTCTCGAAGAGCGTGACTTCGGAGTCGGGACGGCGCCGCGCGATCTCGCGGGCCACCGCCACGCCGAGGATGCCGCCGCCGATCACCGCGACTCGTTCGGTCATCGCCAGACGCCGCAACAAAGGAAGGTAGTCACTGTTCGGTTACGGTACTGCATCTCATTGACGCTGAGCCAGGCGCGAATTGGCATCACGAGCAAACCACGCGGTACAAGTGATTACAGCGCCATCGGTATGCGCAGACGAAGAAAGAGCAACGAACCATGAGACGCATCTACGCCCTGGTGCTCGGTGTCGCCCTGTTGGTGATCATCCCTGGGGTGGCGGCCGCCGCACCATCCTCGCGGTCCGCGGCAAACCAGCAGGCGGTCGACCTCGTCATCGCCCGGGGTCTTGCGCAGCGCGGTGTCCCGTTCTCGTACGGCGGGGGAGACGCGAACGGGCCGACGCGGGGCAGCGGTACGGCCGAGAATGCCGCGGGTCTCGACCGTGAGGGTCGCATCGTCGGGCTGAATCCCGCGGTCAGCACCGTCGGTTTCGACGCCTCCGGCCTCATGGTCTATTCGTTCGCCGGTATCGGGGTCAAGCTACCGCGGTCGTCAGGCGCGCAGTACAACGTCGGGCAGAAGGTGTTGCCGTCCGAGGCGCTGCCGGGAGACATGATCTTCTACGGCCCCAACGGAAATCAGAGCGTGGCACTGTATTTGGGCAACGGGCAGATGCTGGAGGCCACCGAATCCGGTGTGGCGACGTCGCCGGTGCGGACCAACAACATGGCGCCGTACCTGGTTCGCATCATCAAGTGATCGCCTGCCGGCAGGCGCCCGGCGCCTTGACCTGACCCTCAGGGAGTCCCCGAGGTGGCCGAAGTGTGGGTGCGCGGCGACGATCGCTGATAAAGAGGACTCATGTCGTCGACAATCGAAGCCGCCGAGGGAATCGCCGAACGGGTGCGCACCCTGCGCGAGATCGTGCAGAGGGAAGCCGGTGAGTCGGAGCGGCTGCGCACGCTCAGCCCAGCCGTCGTGGAGGCGATGTGGGACACCGGGCTGATGACGGCGTTCAACCCCGCGCCCGCCGGTGGCAGCGAACCGTCGTTCGCCGAGATGATCGAGACGTGGATCGAGATGGCCTGGCAGGACGGATCTTTCGGCTGGATCGGCATCGCCAACCTGCCGTCGTCGTTCGCTGCCGCCGCGTACCTGCCCGACGCCGGGTTCGCCGAGGTGTTCACCGCGCTCGACAATCGGGTCACGATGGGCGGGCAGTTCTTCCCGAACGGTCAAGGCGCCGCGGTACCCGGCGGTTACCGGCTGACCGGATCGTGGAGCTTCGGTTCGGGGATCGGGCATGCGCAGTATGTCGCTGCCGGCTTTCTTCCGATGGACGGGACCGAGATGCGCTGGGTCAGCGAAGGGGTGCCGGACATGCAGGTCGCCATCCTGCCGCGTGAGGAGGTCAGCTTCAACGACGGCTGGTACGTGCAGGGGCTCAAGGGGACGGGCTCCTACGACTACAGCGTCGAGGACGTTTTCGTGCCGGCCGAGCGGACGTTCGCGTTGTTCACGCGCGAGCCGCTGCGCGGATCCTCACCGGCGACGCGGATGGGCATGATGCCCGTCACCGCGGCCGGGCATGCGTCATGGGCGCTCGGCGTCGCCAAGAGCATGTTGGACGACGTCGAAGAACTGGCCGCCACGAAATACCGGATGAGTGACATGGCGTCGCTGGCCAGTCGGCCGACCTTCCAGAAGGGGCTGGCCCACCACGTCGCGGCGTGGCGGGCGGCGCGGCTGCTGGTGCTCGATGCGTTCGCAACGGCAGAAGCCAGTGTGGCGGACGGGGAGGACTTGACCCCGGGCCTGCGCGCGGACATGAGGGTGGCCGCGGTGTATGCCACCGACGTGGCCCGCCAGTGTGCGGAGTGGGCACATCTGGTCGCGGGCACCAGCTCGATCCGCGAAGGCAGCCGTCTGGAACGTGCGTTCCGCGACATGTACACCGGTACCCAGCACGCGTTCATCAGCGAGAAGGTGGCGATCGACGCGGCTCAGGTCTGGCTCGGGATCATCGAGGACCAGTTCGGCCTCTGATCATCCCGTGCGGCGACGACCGGGTCACCGGACAACCGCTTCGAGGACGCCGTCGACGATCATGGCGCGCAGCGTCTTGCGGTCGAACTTTCCGCTGGGCAGGATCGGGATCTGATCGCCGGAGACCAGCACCCAGCGGGTCGGCACCTTGTACGCGGACAGGTGGTCGCGGGCGTGCGCGGCCAACGCCTCGACGTCGATGCCTTCGGCGGTGGGCACGACGACTGCGCATACTTCCTCCCCGCGTCGCGCGTCGTCGATGCCGAGCACGAGACACTGTGCCACGCCGGGGGATTCCTCGATGACCGCCTGCACCTCGAGCGGTGAGACATTGGCGCCGGCGGCCTTGATCATGTCGGTGGTCCGGCCGACGTAGAACAGCCGCGGGTCGCCGGGTCTGCGGTAGACGCGGTCACCCGTGTGGTACCAACCGTTTTCGTCGAAGGTCTCCCACCGCTCGCGCTTGTTGTAGCCCGCCATCACGCCGATGCCGCGGATCAGCAACTCGCCGACCTGCCCGTCGGGAACCGGTGTGCCGTCGTCGTCGACGATGCACATGTCGGTGTACGCGAATCCGCCCGCGGTCTCGGACATGGTGCGGTGCACGGGATATCCGTCGGGTACGTCGACCATCGCGATGTCGAGCGGTCCGTCGCGCAGCATCGGCGCGCAGGCCAGATCCCGGCTGGGGAAACTCGGATGGTCACGGAGCCGCTGGGTGAACGCGGGCCATCCGACGACTCCGGCGGCCCGCTCACGCTCAATCAGATCCAGTGCGCCTCTGGCGTCCAGTCGGGGCATGACGAGCACGGTGACGGGTTCGTGCAGCGCGCCGGTCGCCGCGAGCAGGCCCCCGACCCAGAAGAACGGCATCGCGCACAGGATCCGCACAGCGCCTTCGCTTTTGGAGACCGCACGGATCGCGTTCGGCCATGTCGACGTCTGCCGCACAAGGGTGCCGTGGGTGTGCATGACACCCTTCGGATCCGCGGTCGAACCCGAGGTGTGGATGACCACGGCGAGATCGGCGGGGCTCACCTCGTCCTGCGCGGCGGCCAGCACCTCGGCGGGCACACCCTTGCCGTCGCACCCGGTGGCCCAGTGGGGGACTGGGTGGTCGACGAACACGATCCGGCGTAGGTATGGGGCGGCCGTCATGGCCAACCGTGTGCCCTGCTGGGCCGTCAACTCCGGCCAAGCCTTTTCGAATCGGTCGGCGACGTCGATGCTCAAGACGCGGCGGGGAGCGACGATGAGCGCGATGTCGGCCAGCCGGGCGACTTTGGCGATCTCCGCCGGGGCGTACAGCGTGCTGAGCGGCACGGCCAGTGCGCCGATGCGCGACACGGCAAGCCACCAGATGATCCAGTCCACCCCGTTGGGGAAGAACAATCCGACGCGGGTGCCCTTGCCGACGCCCTCGCCGATGAGCCATCGAGCTATGCGCGCCGAGCGCTGATCCGCCTCGCGGTAGGTGAGTCGGTCCGTCGGGGTGACCAGATAGGTGTGGTCGCCGAATTCGGCGGAAGCGCGCGCTAAGAGCGCGGGAACGGTCGGTCGCGGCTGCTGGGTCACGCAGTGATTGTCTCCAAACGCGCACTGGGCGACCGCACGAGGCGGTCGTCCAGTGGCGTCAGGAGCTCAGGCGCCCAGCGTGGCCTGGATGTCACCCTTCATCGCGGCCAGTTGCGAACCCCAGTAGCCCCATCCGTGGGTGCCGTTGGCGGGGAAGTTGAACGTGCCGTTGCTTCCGCCCGCTGCCTCGTAGGCCTGCTGGAAGTTCTTGTTGCTGTCCAGCGTGATGGTCTCGAGGAGTTGACCGGCGATGTCACCGCCGCCGCCGAGTTCGGACGGGACGCCGTTGCCGCAGTAAACCCAGATGCGGGTGCCGTTGGCCACCAATGAGCCGACGTTGACCGTCGGGTCGTTGCGCGTCCAAGCCGCGCTGCCGGGTGGGCCCCACATCGCCGTGGCGCTGAAGCCGCCCGAGTCGCGCATGGCGACGCCGACCAGCAGCGGCCAGAGGCCCTCGGAGAGATTCAGGAAGCCCGACAGGGACGCCGCGTAGCGGAACTGGCCGGGGTAATACGCCGCCAGGATCAGCGCCGCGCTGCCCGACATCGACAGACCGACCACCGCGTTGCCGCTGGGCGAGACGCCCTTGTTGGCGGCCAGATACGCGGGCAGTTCGGAGGTCAGGAAGGTCTCCCACTGGTAGGTGTAGGTGCCGCCGTTGCCGACCGCGGGTCCTTGCCAGTTGGTGTAGAAGCTGGACATGCCGCCGACCGGCATCACGACCGACAGCCCCGACTGGTAGTAGTTCTCGAACGCGGCGGTTTCGATGTCCCAGCCGCTGTTGTCGTCGCGCGCACGCAAGCCGTCGAGCAGGTAGACCGCGTGCGGACCACCGCCCTGGAACTTGACGGGAATGTCGCGGCCCATGGCGGCCGAGGGGACCATGAGGGTTTCGACCGGTAGGCCGGGACGGGAGTATGCCGCGGCGGTGGACGTTCCACCCACCGCCGCGACGAGGCCCGGTATGAGCAGGGCCGTCAGCGCGCCGGCCATCATGCGCCGCGCCCAATTGTGTCGCAATGTCATCGCTGTGAACTCCTGATTGAGGGATACCGCCGAGCGGTCATCGCGGATGGGCGTTCCGGTGCCGGGTCTCGGCTGCCGGTTCAGGTGCTGCTGCTTCACACCTGCCGCGTAGGAAGACACCCGCCGCCTGTAGCCGCTGCTGATCGTTATGTCGGCATCGGCGGCGGTCCCGTTACCGACGCGTCGGGGCGTCACCGTCTTAGCGAGCCGCCGCAGTGGTCATTTGCCGTTGGCCGACAGGCGCCGACGTGCGTAAGCCTTGAGTTCGGCGGACAACGCGTCGGCCGCGAGCAGCTCTGGAAGCAAGGACCGGTCGGACATCCTTGCGCGGAATGCCAACTCGACGGTCACATCGTGGTCGGGGCGGTGCTCGATGGAGATCGCATCGCCGGCCCCCACCGTACCCGGCGAGATAACCCGCAGGTACGCACCGGGTTTGGCGGCCGCGGTGAAGGTCTTCATCCAGCGGTCGATCTGAAGGAAGGCCGCAAAGGTGCGGCACGGGGTGCGCGGCGCCGAGACCTCGAGCAGAAGGCCGTCGGTGCCGACGCGCCAGCGTTCACCGATGCGGGCCTGCGTCACGTCGACGTTTGCCGTGGTGAGGTTCTCGCCGAACATGCCGTTGCTCAGCGGGCGGTCGAGTCGACTTTCCCAGTCGTCGAGGTCTTCTCGCGCATATGCGTACACGGCTTGGTCGTCACCGCCGTGCAGCTTCGAATGCCCGATGGTGTCGCCGACGAGTCCGCTACCCAAGCCGCCGCGCAACGGGCCCGGCGCACGCACCGCGACCCGATCCGGCACTGCAACCTTGTCGATACCCGTTGATCTCGATGGCGCATCGGGATTGACCCGCACCCGTGCGACATTCACTGACAGCACTCGCGCCACCCGGACAGGTTAGCGGCGGAATCGGCAAGCGGCCTCGACAGGATTTCCCGACTCGAGCCCTTAACAAGGGCTACTACCGAGCGTAGTATTCACGGCGTCAGGATCGACGAAGCGGAGGACGTATCCGTGAAGTGGAGTTTCGCCCAAGTCGGCCTGCTGGTCATCGCCATCTTCCACATCCTCCAGGCGGTGATCGGCTTCATCGTGGAGCCGAGCTTCGCGACGGGCCCGGGTGCACCGACCGCGCAGATCCTCGGAATGGACTTCAACGGCTGGCACGCCGTCGCCGGACTCGCCCTGTTCGGACCAGGGCTGGTGTTCGTGTTGCGCAAGTCGTGGTCGGTGTTGTATCTGCTCGCCGCGGCGGTGGCGGTCGCGTTGCCGGGCTTGTGGGCTTTCTTCTCGCATCAGGTCGCGTACGTGTTCACGTTCCCTAACAACATCACCGACGCGGTGGTTCATCTGGTGACGGCCGCGGTGATGTTGGCGATCGCCGGTATCCAGATCCGCATGGACGGTGGTTTGCAGAACTCGCTGGCCGATCTGCATCACCGCTAGTGTGCACTCAGATCGCGAAAAGCCGTGATTCGGTATGGATTTGCGATCTGAATGCACGCTAGCGCGACCGCCGGCGCCACACCGAGTGCGGTTGACCCCCGCTACTCGGCGCCGTCCTCGTCGTCGGCCGAAGGCAGGCCCTCGGGTGGCGGCGTCGAATACGCAGGGGCTGTCGGCGGAATACCTTGTTCTGCGCTGTCGCCCTGCTTCGCGTCGTCCGAGGGTTGTTCGGGTGAGCTCATCGTTTCTCCTAGGCCGTGATCTTCACGGATCGTCTCGCCGAGCGATACCCCCGCCCCCAACGGGAGAAACCGCGTAGTTGGGATCGGTAGCCGAACGGTTCCCGGGTACGAACAGCGACGCCGGCGGTGGCAGGCGACCGTAGCACCGCTCGAAATCAACTGACCGAGGGCCCATCCAACGTGTCGTACCCCGGAGTCGACCGAGCGCGAACGAGTTCGCTTGAGCGACACCATCGGTGGCTATCGTGAGTCGAATGCACGGCTGGACCGCCGCCGCGTCCTTCGGACGCTCGGACTGCGAACTCATCGACGACGCCCTGCTCGCCCAGCCCGTCCTCGCCCTCACCAGCCTGACGTACGTCGCCGTCGGGATCTTTGTCCTGTGCTGGGCCATGCGCGGAAGAGCGCTGCTGACAGGAACCGCAGGAGTGGCGCTTGTAGGTGTCGGTGTCGGCAGCTTCGTGTTCCACGGGCCTCAGCCGCCGTGGGCGGGCCCGGTCCACGACTGGCCCATCGTCGCGTTGGCGGGGGTGTGCGTCATCGGTGTGGCCCGTGGCGCGCGAGGGCAGCGGTCGGCGTGGGTCGCTGCGGCCGCGATCTTCGCGCTCGGTCTGGCCGCCTATGCAGCTGGGCGCACGGGTTCGCCGCTGTGCCGGCCGGACAGCCTGTGGCAGTACCACGGTGTCTGGCATGTGTTGTCGGGCGCCGCAGGGGGATTAGCTGCCTGGGCCATGATGCCCACACCTCAGTATCGTTCACCTGGATGCCGTTAGATCGAACGCCGCGTGGCCGCGTCCGCCGCGGCCTACGCAAGGCGCTGCGCGGCCCCCGCGATCCGGCGCCCGTCGCGGGGCAACGGCGCCGACGTTCCGAGGGCATGGGCGACCTGCATACCCGCAAGGTGCTCGATCTGACGATCCGCCTCGCCGAGGTGATGTTGTCGTCAGGCTCGGGCACCGCCGATGTCGTCGCGACCGCTCAAGACGTCGCCCAGGCCTATCGACTGACCGACTGCGTCGTCGACATCTTCGTCACCACCGTCATCGTGTCGGCATTACCGACCGCGGACAGCCCGCCACTGACCATCGTCCGCGCGGTGCACACCCGGTCGACGGACTACACGCGGCTGGACGACCTCGACCGACTCATCCAGCGGATCACCGCCGGGGGTGTGACCGTCGACCAGGCCCATGAGGCCATGGACGCCTTGACCGAACGCCCGCACCCGTACCCTCGTTGGCTGGCGACCGCGGGCTGGGCCGGCTTTGCCCTGGGAATCGCGATGCTGCTCGGCGGCGACTGGCTGACTTGTCTGCTGGCTGCTCTGACGTCAGCGGTCATCGACCAGGTGGGCCGGAGGCTGAACCGGATCGGCACCCCGTTCTTCTTCCAGCAGGTGACCGGTGCGGCGATAGCCACCACGGTCGCCGTGGCGGCGTTTCTCTATGCCGATGTGGGGCCGACGGTCATGGTGGCCACCGGGATCGTGATGTTGCTGTCGGGGCTGACGCTGGTCGGCGCCATGCAGGACGCGGTGACCGGCTACATGCTGACCTCGATCGCCCGGCTGGGGGAGGCGGTGTTGCTCACGTCGGGAATCGTCGTGGGCATCCTCGCGGGGCTGCAGGTCGCCGAGATCGCCGGCATCTCGATCTCGCTGCACGTCGACGCGACCGAATCGTTCATCGCGCCGAGCGGTGCGCTGAGGATCTCGCTCGCGGTGTTCGGGGCGGCGTTGGCGGGCGCGTGTCTGACCATCGCGAGCTACGCGCCGCTGCGGGGGATCCTCACCGCGGGACTCGTCGCCGGACTCGCCGAGGCGGTGCTGATCGCTCTGGGCAACGCGGGCTTCGGCCAGGTGTTCGCCAGCGGAGCGGCCGCCGTCGGGGTGGGTTTCGTCGCCACGCTGATCTCGATCCGACGGCAGGCGCCCGCGCTGGTGACCGCCACCGCGGGCATCATGCCGATGCTGCCCGGCCTCGCGGTCTTCCGCGCGGTGTTCTCCTTCGCCGTCGACGGTAACTTCGACAACGGGATCCGCCAGATGATGTCGGCGATCGCGATCGCGCTCGCTCTCGGCAGCGGGGTGGTGTTGGGGGAGTTCATCGGCTCGCCGTTGCGCTTCCGCGCCGGGCGCATCGGCGACTTCCTCCGCAAGGAAGGCCCACCCGGGCTCCGTCGAGCGGTCGGTCGCGTCGCCCGTCTCCAGCCGGCCGGCGACCAGCCGGGGCAAATCCCGCGAATGCGAAGCGTTGCCTTGCAACCGTCGCCGACCGACGACACGGAGCCGGATTCGCAGGACAGTGACCCGTCCGAAGAGGACACTGAGGGCACGGAGAAGCAGTAGCTGCAAAGTTTGGCCGCCGCGGCCCAAGGTTATAAATTCTAAGCATCATTCGCTCTACCGCTGGAGGCACGCTGATGAGCTCCTCGAAGACCACGCTGCCTGGCGTTGCAGTAGCAGGCGGGCTGATCGCGGCCACCCTCGGCCTGAGCGCTCCGGCAATCGCCCAGCCGTCTCCGCCGCCACCGCCGCCGCCGGCGCTGGCCGCGGAGATACCCAATGCCGCACCTCCACCGCCGGGCGCTGCCCCGCCACCTGCCAGGCCGATGGCCGGCGAACCGGTGCCGGCATGGGCGCCGCGGAAGCCCGCTGAGTTCTGGAACGGGGAGCCCGTCGTGTGGTTCTCAGGGTGGGGAGGACGTTGGGGCGTGTGGAAGAACGGCGGCTTCATCCCCCTGACCAAGAATCCGGTCACCGCCGGGGGCTGACCCGCCTACGTCACCTCGAGGCGTCGAGGATCTTGATCGCGAAGATCAGCGAGTCGCCTGGCTGGATTCCGGCGGCCGGCTGACCCTCGGGGTAGCCGTCGGCGGACGTCATCGCCACGGCGACCGTCGACCCGACCTTCTGTCCCGCGATGGCCTTCTGGAAGCCGGGCACGACTCCGTCGAGCGGGAAGTCGACGGGCGTGCCCCGTTCGTAGCTGTTGTCGAACACCGACCCGTCGCGACCATTGACGCCCATGTAGCAGACAAAGACCGTGGCCGTCTCCGCGACCACGGGCCCGTCACCGGGCTTCAGCGTGTGCACCTGGGTCTCGGACACGCTGAACGGCGGTTGCACGTTGATCAGTGGTGCCGTCGCGTCGGTGGACCCGGTGACGGAGACGCTGCCGGTGTCGCCGTTGAGCGTCCACTCGGGTGTGCCGCCGAATTGCGGCGCCGCCGTCGGGCACATCGCGCTGGCCGGATCGCCCGTTTCGACTGGTGGCGGGATGAACTCGTCGGCCAGCGAGGACGTGGTCGTCGAGGAGGTCGTGTCGGTCGATGAAGCTTCCGTGTCGGAGCCGCACGCGGCGAGAGCCATAACCGTCGATGCGGTGAGGGCGATCAGCCCTACGGGAAGAGACACACGCGAGGAGTTCACGACCGCCACGCTACAGATCGCTAAGCGGACGGTGCTCCGATGGTCTGGGCGGCCGCGGATGTGTGTTTTGATACGCCGGTTCGGCGCGTCGCGGATGAAACCGCACCGTCGACCGCGCGCTGTGCGACGGTTGGGGAGACAGCCAGCCGAAGAGGGGCGCGATGGCGACGCGAGAAGCCGTGGTGTGCGGGGCGAGTATGGGCGGGCTGTTCGCGGCGAGGGTGCTGGCGGATGTATACGACTCGGTGACCGTCGTCGAGCGGGACGAATTGCCCGCCGATGGGTCGCATCGCGCAGGCGTCCCTCAAGGGCACCACCTGCACATGTGACGAGTGCGGGTTTGAAGATTCTCGAGCAGATGTTTCCCGGTGCCACTACGGAGTTGAAAGCGGCGGGCGCGCCGGCCATCGACACGCACGACCTGTCGGCGGTGTACGTCGAGGTCCGTTCGCATTCGCTGTGTCGAACGGGAGCATTGGTCGATCCCGATGCCATGCCCGTCCAGCCGGCCAGCAGACCGCTGTTGGAATCCGTTGTTCGTGAACGGGTCGGGCACTGCCCAATGTCACCGTGCTGGATGGTCACGATGTCGTCGAACCCGTGTTGAGCGACCGCGCGGTAACCGGTGTTCGTATCAGCGACCGCACCGGTTCGCGGCAATGGACGTTGCCGGCCGATCTCGTGGTGGACGCAACGGGCCGCTCGGCGCGAACACCGGCCTTCCTTGCGGCACGTGGGTTTACGCGCCCGGCCGAGCGCTCATATCGCGTACAGCTCAGCTACGCCAGTCAACTGTTTCGGCTGGCGCCGGACGCGTTGGGCGACAAGGTGGTCTTCGTGAGCCCCACATTGGAACGCCCGACCGGCGTCGGCATGCTCGCCTATGAGGACGACACGATGATTGTGACGCTGATAGGCGTCGCCGGGCACCGGCTTCCCACCGCGCTACCCGAAGTCTTGGCGGCAGTCGCCGAATGCGTACCGCCGGAGGTCAGCGCCGCGCTCGCCGACGCCCCGCCGCTGGGGGAGACGCATCATCGCCGGTTCCCGACCAGCGTGTGGCGTCGCTACGACAAGCTGTCCTCATTTCCCAAGGGCCTGTTGGTAATTGGGGATGCGGTGTGCAGTTTGAACCCGATGTACGGCCAGGGAATGACCTCGGCGCTCCTGCAGGCGCGCAGTCTTCAGCAGAACCTTGTTTCTGACGGTGAGCCGTCGAGCCGGGTCTACTTTCACGATGTCGCACGGCGCCTGGCGCCACTCTGGTGGGCAAACCGGCTCAACGACTTCGGTTTCACCCCGGCCAGCGGATGGACCTCGTGGCCGCAGCGGGCGTTCAACAGCTACGCCACCGCCTACATGACTGCCGCGTCGACAGACATGGTGCTCACCGAAACCTTCGTGCGGATGTTGCAGGGCGTCGACCCGCTGACGAGCCTGATGCGCCCCGGACACGTGGCGCGGGTCATCACCAACAACAGGCGCAAAGGTCAGTGATCCCAGACGCGGCTTGCCCCAGCGTATTGTGACCGGTTGCGGCACAGGTGATGTCAGCGCGGCGCAGTGACCACGAGTTCGTGGTCGCCGGCGGCCCAGGCGGATTCGAACACGTCGGTGGTGACGTGCTCGCCCTTGGTGTCGTCGCCACCGCTGTCGCCGAGGTAAACGGCGTCGTTGTCGTAATCGATGGCGGCGACGGTGACCAAGTGACCGCATCCCGTCCGATCACCGTCGCCATCCCAGATGGTGTTGGAATTGACGCATACAATCGCCTGCCGTCCGTCACCCAGATAGTCCGCCAACGCGTCCATTCCGGTGGCGAGTCCACCCTTGGCGGCCGTGTCGTCGTTGGTGTAGTCGGCTTTGATTCCGTAGTGCTTGAGCAGAAGTAGAAGGTCGGTCGTACAGGTGCCGTGGCCGACGCCGCCATCGCTGGGATCGACGCTCTCGTCATACACCGGTTCGCCCGGGTCACAGTCGCTCGGAGTTTTGGCCGCGAGATCGATGATTTCCCGTTCAGTGGGCGCCGCCCCGGTGATCTCGCCGACCACCATGCGGGTAGCCATCAACCCGCAGTCGCTTTCGGTCTGTTGCTCCCAGTAGTGGATCGCGGCCGCAGGATCTCCATAGACGCCTCCGGCGATCTCGGGCAGGCCATCGCCGTCCTCGTCTTTGACGATCGATTGAGCCTGTTGATCCTCTGGATTTGCCTCAGCTTGTTGAGCCGAAGTTGATTCGTCGGCGGTGGCCGCCGGGGACTCGTCGGGCTCTGCGCCACCACCGCAGGCGGCCCCGGCTACGATAGTCAGACTGGCGATTACGGTTGCGGCGAAGGCCTTCCGGCTTCTCTCGCTTCGCTGGCGAAGTGGCACCTCGCGAAGTTAGCAGACGCCTGTGAGTTTCCTGGGCATTATTGACGCGCCTGTCGCGAACCTCGAGGTATGACGCGCGGTGGTTGCCGGTCGTCCATCGACAACGCGGTGAGTCGTGGATAGAGGATCAGTCATTCCCAACAAGGATTTCCACGGCGCCGGACCGACGCGGCAGGGCGCATCGAGACGGCGGATGAGGACTACAAGTGCCTCCGCCAGCTCGCGGCGCGCGAGGTTGGCTCTCAGACAGCAGTGGGCACCGCCGCCGAAGGTCAGGATTGGGGTAGGTCTTCGCAGGTGATGTGAAACCGCTTGGCCTCGCGCATTTGGCGACAACTTCTGGGCCGCAGTCGAATACGGCGTATCGTCCTGGAGGCACGCTCTGTTCGCAGTCGCCGAGACCGGCGTGAAACGCGTGGTTCTGCCGCGGTACGAGCAGTGCGACCGACTCAATTCAGTATCGCTCGCGCTGCGCGCTCTGCGATCAGCATGACCGGCGCGTTGGTGTTCCCGGAAGTGATGGTGGGCATCGCCGAAGCATCGGCCACCCGCAGGCCCGCGACGCCGAACACGCGGCAGTCGGTGTCGAGCACCGTCGCGGCCGACCGTGGGATACCGCGTGTATCAAAGGCACCCATCGCGCAGGTGCCCACCGGGTGGAAGATGGTGGTGCCCAATTCACGCGCCGCCGTCAGGAGGTCTTCGTCGCTCACCAGTTGCGAGCCGGGAAGCATTTCTTCCGGACAGTAGCGGGCTAGAGGAGGGGCGGCCATGATCTGCCTGGTCATCCGAAGGCCGCGCACGGCGACTTCGCAGTCGGCATCAGTGGACAGGTAGTTGCAGCTGATCTTCGGGTGGGTCAGCGGATCTGCATCGACCAGACGCACGTGACCCCGCGAGGTGGGTCGTAGGTTGCAGACCGAGGGCGTGATGGCGCCGAAGGTGTGCAGGGCTTCCCCGAATTTCGGCAACGACAACGGCTGCACATGCCACTCCATATCCGGGCTGGCCAGCGCAGGGTCGCTCTTGGCGAAAGCCCCCAAGGTGGACGGCGGCATCGTCATCGGCCCTGATCGCAGCAGCAGGTACTGAATTCCCATGCCCGCCCGGGTGATCCAATTCCGGTACAGCGTGTTGACGGTCCGCGCGCCCCGAACGCGGTAAACCGTTCGAAGCTGCAAATGGTCCTGAAGGTTTTCGCCGACTCCTGGCAGATCAACAACCGCCGGCACGTGATGCTGGGTGAGCAACTCGGCCGGGCCCAACCCCGAGACCTGCATCAGATGAGGCGAGCCGATGGCACCGGCGCTCAAGATCACCTCCCGGCGGGCTCGAACGTCGACGATCTGGCCGTCTTTGAGCAGCCGCACGCCGGTAACGCGGTGCTGCGCCGTGGTCCAGGCACCGCGACGCTGATCCTCGTAAACCTGATCGTCCATCAGCAGGTGGAGAGCCTGAGTCTGCGTGTAGACGGTCAGATTGGGGCGATGGGTGACGGGGTGTAGGAAGGCATCGGCCATCGACCATCGCCTGCCACGCCGTTGATTGACGTGAAAATACGCACTCCCGGAGTTGTCGCCCCGGTTGAACTCGGCGATCGGCTCGATGCCCACCTCGGCAGCTGCGGCCTGCCAGGCGTCCAAAATCTTCCAGCGCACGCGCGGCCGTTCGACTCGAATCTCGCCTGTAGCGCCGTGCCAGTCGTCGGCTCCGCCGAAGTAGTTCTCCAACTCTTTGTAAATTGCCAGTGTCTCGCCGGGACGGTCTGGGCCGCCCCAAAGCCATCGCTCGTCGCCGGTGGCCTGCGCCCAAAGCTCGTAATCACTTGCTTGCCCGCGCATGTGGATCATGGCGTTGATCGATGAGCAGCCGCCGATCACGCGGCCGCGTGCGTAGATGATGCTGCGGCCGGCCAGGCCTGGATCAGGTTCGGTCGTGAAGCACCAGTCGGTGCGGGGGTTGGCAATGGTGTACAGATAGCCAACCGGCACCTTGATCCAGAACCAGCTGTCCGTACCGCCGGCCTCGATCACGAGTACACGGTGATCGGGGTTGGCGCTCAGCCGATTGGCGAGCAGGCAGCCTGCGCTGCCTGCTCCCACGATGATGAAGTCGAACTCGGCATCAAGTCGAACTCCTTGATGGCCCCTGGATCTCACCGCTACCACATTAACGCGCAAGGTAGTTTTCGCGCTCATCGTCGGGCATGGTCGCGCCTGCCTTGCTAGCGTCAAATTGGTGCGCTGAAGGATGGTGCCGTCGCCTTAGCCTTGAGTCATGGGCGAGGGGGCAGTCAACGGTTCATTGCAACGGGCTTACGAGGCGGTGGTCTCCGCCGATGTCGGACCGTTCCTACGCGCACGCGGCTTTGGCATATCGGACTGCAGTTTCAAGCAGGAGCGGGGGCCGCTCTACGACATGATCCACCTTCAGCCCGACTGGCACAACGGCACGATGTCGTGGCACGGGTTCTTCGTCAATGTCGGAATCGGATCAGTCGAGGTCGACGCCGCATGTCCTGGATACGAGCGAGTGAGACATCCCCTCAAAGGTTCGCTGCTGCAACGTCGTTGGGAGGGCTTGGTACCCGATCTGCCATACGAGGTCCGGTTCGACCGCCGCACCGACATGCGACAGTTCGCCGACGCGCTCTGCGACGGCTTCGACTTGGTACTGGTCGAGATGGAACGGATAAGCACCACAGAGCAATTGGTGCGATACGCAGTCGACAACAACTTGCTCATCGAATACGACAAGACCTGCCGGTATCTGGCTGCAATTGATGACATCGACACGCTGACGGAATACGTGACACGGCTGCACGATTGCTTCGGACATCAAGACCGTTGGTCGATCTTCAGCCGCAACATCAGCACGGCCGCTGGGCGCTGGGCGGATGAACTGCGGAAGCGAGGATTGCTCGAGCCGATGCAGGTATGAGCCTTCGCGACGGCGGTGGCACACCCAGAACCAGCGATTGTCTTACAAAACGTCCTACACTGTTGCTATGGCTGACACGATTACCTTCCGGCCGGACGACGAGACCGCTAAGGCGCTGGAAGTTTTAACGAGAGATGGCACGGCGGTGTCCGCAGCCGTTCGAACTGCTCTCATCGATGCCGCACGCCGAAAGGCCAAAGCGGCGATTCGCGCCGAGGCGGAAAGGCTTGCCGAAGACGAGTCCGACCGCACTGAGGCCAAGCAGGTGTTGCGCGACATGGAGACGCTGCGTGCGTGGTGAGGTCTTTCGGTTACACGCCCCGCGGGGGAGTCGTGGCCACGAGCAGTCTGATTCCCGATACGCCGTAGTAATCCAGTCGGATCACGTGCCGCTGTCGACTTGGCTGGTCGCACCGACGTCCACGTCGGCTCGTGCCGCCAGCTTCCGACCCGAGGTTGAAATCGCCGGCGTGAACACCCGGGTACTTGCCGAGCAGACCGCGGCGGTTGCTCCAAGTCGACTCGGTAAGAGCGTCGGATTCCTCAGTTTCGACGAAATGCGCCGCGTTGATGCGGCCCTACGCGTCGTTCTCGATCTATGAGATCAGCGCCGTCATCCCTTCGAACGAACCAAACAGTCGTCACCTTGAGTGTCGACACCGCAGGCTTAGTGTCCGGTCTCATTCTTGTTGTCATCACCGAACTGCGAGGATGCCAACTTCAGTGAGACGGTGGGGCCCCGCTTTGTCTCAGTCGATTGTCCTTTCCGTAGTGGCACTCGTCCGCTGGGTGAGCAAGTCAGATCTCAGTAGGAAGAGGTCAGGGAACTGGGCCAGTCAGTCATTGCGGTCTATTTGTAGGTTCCCCTCAAAGATGGCGGATTCGAGGGGTTATAGAGCAGGGGAGCGTGAAATCGAGGCCGTCTCTTTTCTTAGAACTGGGACAGCGCGAATTGGGTTGGCTCTCGGATCAGTTATCGGGGTGATGGTGGGTGTCCGGCGTGCGGTAGTAGACGTTGCGTTGGGGTCAGATCCCTGGTTTTGCGGTTGTGGCGATGTAGGTGCTGAGCACGTCGATGAGCATTCGGCGCTCGGTGGCAGTGTCGATCTGTCGAGGCATGATGAGCTGGGTGGTGACTAGGCCGCGGATGTTGGTCAGCAGGAGGTCGCCGATGGCTTTGGATTGGGTGGCGTCGAGGTCGTCGGTGATCGACTGAGCGAGCTCGGCGAAGGTTGATGCCAAGCGCGAGAGTTGCTTTCGGGCAGCTGATCCCGGTGTGGCGCGGGTGCCGATCAGGATCTCGATTGCCGCGCGCGACGTCGGGCTCGACATCGCCGACCAAGCGGTCTCAACGACGTCACGCACCCGATCGTGAACGTCCCCGGATCGGCCGCTGGGGGAAACGGCCAGCGCCGTGGTCAGCTCCTCGAACCCTTTGTCCACGACCGCGACCAGCAGCCCCTCGCGGTCACCGAAGTGATATTGCACCACCCCCCAGGTGACGCCCGCGCGTTGTGCGATCGCCTTGACGTTCGCGCCGGCCAAACCCGCTTCGAGAATGTGTGCAACCGCTTCATCGAGGATGCTCGCGCGCGTACGTTCGGCTCGAGGCTGACTGCCATGCGACGGGCGAGTCGGCGCTGCCGGTGCCTTCATGACTCCACATCACCACACTTCACCCAGATACGCCCGCACTGCGACCTTGCACACAAAACATTAACCGTTTATGGTTTTGTGGTCGATGCCGACCAGCGCAAAGGAGCGGACTGTGACAGATCCTCTGTCCAACGGGAAGACCTACAAGGTCATCGTCTGGGCCACCGGAACGATCGGTGGCTACGCCATCCGCACCATCATGGATCGGCCGAATCTGGAACTGGTCGGCGTGTGGGTGCACTCACCGTCGAAGGTCGGCCAGGACGCCGGCACCCTTGCCGGCATGGAACCGATCGGTGTGCTGGCGACCAACGACGCCGATGCGCTACTGGCCTCCGACGCTGACGCGGTGATCTACGTCGGACCGGGCACCTCACGGCCCAAAGAGGCGCGCGACGACTACTGCAAGATCCTGCGGGCGGGCAAGAACATCGTGACCACGTCGATTCCGGGTCTGGTCTATGAACGCGGGTCGCTCTCGCCGCGCTACACTGCACCGATCGTGGAGGCTGGAAAAGCGGGCAACGCTTCGCTGTTTTCCTCCGGCATCGAACCTGGCTTCGGCTGCGACCTGCTACCCATTGCACTGGCCTCGATGTCGCACACCGTGTACTCCATCCGCGGCTTGGAGATCACCAACTACTCCGAATACCCGGTCGCTTTCGATATGCACGAAATGTTCGGTTTGGGAAAGCCTTTGGATTATCAAGGGGGGTTGCGCATCCCCGGAGCCATCACCATCGGGTGGGGCGCGGCAGTGACCATGGTCGCTGACGCGTTGGGTATCGAATTCGACGAGATCCGCGAATCCTGCGAGTTCGCCCCCTCACCGCGTCGCCTTGAGACGGCGTCGGGAATCATCGAGCCGGGCACCGCGGGTGCGGTGTGGTCACGCTGCATCGGCATGAAAGATGGCAAGGAAGTCGTGACCATCGAGCACGTCGACCGCATGGCCGACGACATCGCTCCCGACTGGCCCAAAGGCCGCGCCGGTGACACCGACGGCATCTGGCGCGTGATCATGGAGGGTGAGCCGAGCATCGACTGCGAATTCCAAGTCGGCTTCAATGCCGACGAAAACACCAGCAATCAGGGACTGCTGGCCACCGGCATGCGAGCCCTCAACGCGATCCCCTGGGTATGCGAAGCCGAACCCGGAATAGTCGACGCGTTGCACCTTCCTTTGACCCCCGCCTACGGATCACTTCGCCCGAACCGAGAAGGCATCCACATCTTCTAAAACCGCCGACCCTATGGCGGGCAAAGCTTCCAGCGAGGTGAAAGCACATGTCCTACGACGAATTGACCCAGCCCGAACTGGCGGTCCTGCTGCCCGAACTGCCTGCCTCGATAGGGTCTGGCACTATGGTCTGACATCCAACTTGACATAGTGTGGCTTATCGGCGTTTGGATAACCTGGCTGGATGCCGATGCCGGCTTGGTCGCGACCGACGCCCGGAGTACCGACGACGACTCGCTCCGTTCAAGCCACACGCTCCGCCCGGACGACTCTTTGACGGGTTGATTCCGTGCACCAGCAGGCGCGTGAGATCATCCCGTTAGCGACGCCGGCGCCAACCTCGTCGATCAAACCGTTTCGTGGCGGCGACAGCCAGTCCGGCTGGCTGGCATCGAGGCCCCCCGCCTCCCCGGCTAGCACAAGATTGTTTCGTCACTGTGACGAATCGATGCTGTATCACCCCCGCCCCCGAAAGCCGCTCGCGACGAGGAGGTTTCGGGCGCTGTCCGCTAGAGGCTGGCACTCAATTGGCCGGACTTAGACACATCAAGCAGATACACGCGTGATCGCGCGTCTCTTCGCATCACGTGCACAGTTACCGAAGGCGCGGGCAGAGGACTGCACTAGTTTCTTCCATAATTCGTTTCCCGACCTCGTCGTACGGCTGAGCGTCACCTGTTGCATACAGGCGGCAGATCGGAAGGCCCTGCTGGAATAGAGCCCAGTAGGGATACTTTCTCGTGTACTCAAGCTGCGTTTCAATGTCAGGGTCACCCGGTTGCGCTGGCCGGGTGCGAAGTGTTGCCGCCGCCTCCTTGAGTGATCGGCAATGAATGCCTCGCTGCTTCATGACTCCCCCGGAAGGGATTCCTTCCACAATCGAAGCTAAATTCTCTTCTTCGAAGTCGTCCGCGGTGCCGCTGAACACTGCATCTATACCGTCCGGGTGCACCCCGGCGTCTTCTGCCGCCTTACGCAGCAGACCCAAGTATTCGTCGTAAGCCGCCCTGGCCTCACCGATGCTTGGATTAGGTGGGGCTAAGAAGGTGCAATCATCCATTCCTTGCGGGATACGGTGTTCCGAACCGCCATCGATCATTCGTATTGTCGCGGTAACGATTAGAAGAATTCCGACGATGGCCGCGGTCCCAACGATGACGTGTCGTGGATTTCCAACCATGTCAATGAGTCGCTGGCTCAAGGTTTTCCGTGGCGACTGTTCGGCGGCAATCCCGAGACCGTTGAGCACATCCCGTCGGTGATCAGACAGCCAGAAGGGCCAGCCCGGCGGGGGCGGCGGCCATGAAGGGTCTGGCTGCCACCCATGCGGCGGTTGCCATCCTGCCGGCGGCTGCGGCCACCCCGGGGGAGGATTGAATCTTGCTCTCTCCCCCGACGGACTGCCGTTCGGACGTTTCGAATTTGTCATTGATCTCTCTTTGCAGCTGCGAATGTTTCATAAATGATGCAGTTTCCGGCAAGGCTCCCTAACCACCGCTCCCGCCTACTAGTCGGAAACACTTGGCGAATCAAGTAGCTGCCAACGCTCGCCCCAAATCGACGAACGACCGGCTATACCCCGCCCTCCTTCATATCGCCGCCCTGCCGATACCTCACTGTAACGAATCATTCTGTGGCGCAGGGATAATCAATCGTGAGGTTCGCGCTCCGGAGAAAGTCGCTTCCGAGCGATCTCACGGGCGAAGAGTCTGACGCGTCTTCTCAGCAGCTTCTTTCGAGGGTCACATTGGTATCCAAGACGGCGTCGGACGGGCCACCCTCACAATGAACTTCAAGCGGGGCGTTCCATAGGGAGACGGCCATCGTCGCCTCCATCCCACAGAAACGTCGTAACCGATGTAATCGTCAACAAACTGACCCCACGTCGGATTAGGACCGCGTAGTGGTCACATGGCGATGTCGACTCTTCACCTTTTCCCGTGTCGGTCCACCGTCTCCCCCTCTTTAACTTCCGCCCCTTTTCGAGGGCGAAGTATAGCAAAGTGGACCGGCGACACGTCGGCTCTTCATGGAGGCACGATCGTCTCGGCGCGAATGAGGTTGGTGGGAGAGACGCCATGATGGTCGACGAATGCTTCGTGCCTCGAATGCCTTGAGACAAGAGCCGATCCAAGCTTCGGCGGTCCGCATGGCGGCGCGGCTGCGTCGGTGACTTGGCCTGTTGCGAGGGAACCACCCGCATCCGATTCTCGGCGCCTCAGCACCCATACCTTCACCTCCACGTCGGCGCAGCACACCGCAGCGGTGGCTGTCGCTGTCCGAGAAGCCGCCGCCGGTCCTCTGTTATACCGCAAGCGAGTCGAAGCTCCGCACTAGACGAGTTCCCCCAGCTAACCATCTTCCTACTCCCGTGAGACAGGGCTCCGCGCCGCTCCGCCGACCATCGACTGACGGCTTGCCTCGGCATGCGGGTCGCCGGCCTGCGGGCGTATGTCGTAAAGGGTGCATGCGTTTGCGCAGTCACCGCGAAGGTTTCGGTAAGCCAAGAAATTCGCTGCGAGGAACTACCTGGCTGCTACGCTCCTACTCATGAATACCGGGGGGAAGATCATTTCGCTAGTGGCATCCGGCATCACTGCCGCGGGCCTCGCTGTGGGCCTTAGCGCTCCAGCATCAGCGGCCGACTACGGCGTGAACATCGGCGCATGGTGCGCCAGGAACATAGAATCGGGAACCGCCGCACCATCGGCAGCGACCAATATCAATAATCGGTGGGATGGCTGGCGTTGTGGAACTCGATACGGTCTCGTTGGCGTGAACGTACAGGATGCGTGCAATCAGCAGGGTGGCGGCAAAGCGGTGACCGTACACAGCGGTTCGAGCGGCTGGCGCTGCCGGCGCTGATCGGACGGTACCTGCCAACACTTATCTCAGCCCCTGGGAGCGGTGACCGCGCGACACGCCCCGGAAGGATTTGAATTTGCGAAAGATGTGTATTTGGCTGTTCATTCTGGCCATAACGGCGGGCGCCTGTTCTTCTGATTCAGAGCCCTCGACGACCGCTACGGCACCAACGTCATCCCGAAGCGCCACGCCGCCCACGCAGTCCCCACCACAAGACGCAAGCGACATTAGCGGACCCATTGTCTTCCACTGCCATTGGACAGCCACACCGACCCCTGACCCAGGTACGACGATCAGCAAACTCAACATAAAGACGGGTGAGTTGAAACCGATAGCTCAGTTTCCCGTCGGGGGATGCGATGGCGTGCGTGCGACCAAGCCGGCCTACGGAACAAGTTACCCTCGTGAAAACAATTTCGTCGCACAAGGATTGACCACGTTATACAGCCCTGACTGGCGAAAAAGAGTTATAGACCTCGGGCCTGGTCTTTCGAACCATGTCGGCTACTACGACCTTCAGTTGGGCAACCGAGTAGACGTGAGCGAAATTGTTAATCCTGCGGGAGGCGATTTTGACGTTGAGCCTAAGCACAGCTCGCCACTATTCACACGCGATGGCTTATTCAGATTCATTGACAACGTAGCGAAAGAAGTCAAGTACTTCGACACGAACAGCAAGCGGGTCGTTAGGAGTGCACCCTATAGCGGCACGAACGACGCTTGGCCTCCCGGGGCAGCTGTCGACGCGCCCGAATGGCTCCGATGGGTGGCGACTCCGGGCAAAAGTGATTTCCGCACCTGCATGGGGCTGTGGGTGATCGACGATAGACGTTACCTCCGGGTGAAATTGCCCGGCGACGAGGGAAGCGGAATTAACCATGACAGGTATTTGGCAGTAGATACCATACCTGCCGCACACGACGACAGTGGAATGTGTGATCGTTGGGCTGGCACACAAATTTCTCCGTTGGTCCTGAACGGTCCACTGAGCGCTGCAGCAGACCCGACGGGTTCTACTATTCTGTTCGTCATCGAGGGGAAAGACCGCGAAAATAAGCTGTATAGGGCCAACACGGCTTCACCTGAGAGCCCAACGGAGATTAAGGTGCAGGGAGGACTGGGTGACTATGGCGACACCTGGACAATCGTAGATTGGCAATAACAAAGACACTCGGCCCAACCCCAAGTGAGCCTGCAGCCAAACACTGCCGCGTTTTCTTGTGTGCATCGGCTGACACGTCGCTAGAAGCTAGCCATGAGTTAGTTAGTGCGACTTGTGTTGTACTGCAATATTCTTGAATTGCACGAAGTTGTCGCACGTCAAGCTTTCCGGGTGCCAGAGCCCGCTTTTCCACTTGTTAACCTTGACAAGAGCCGCGTCACCGCTTGATCGAAGAGGCATTGTCGACCGCGGCATCTTCTGTCAAGAGCCCGAGCTGATTGAGCCATACGCCGATGCTCACGCGGGCCGCACGACTACCGTCGCTCTGCCAGATCCAAGCGCTGAGCAGCGACGATGGCCTTCCGTAGCTCAGTTGCTACTTGCCTAGTACGCAGCAACCTGTCCACTCGTTCGATGAGGTCGTTCTCGGACAACGTTTGGCCAGCCGACACGTTCCGGCAGTACTGGAGCACCTCAGTTGGAGGCACGATATCGATCGTCCGCGGACCGAGTTCGCGTGCGACTGCTGAGGACTGACTGGGGAGCCTGAAAGTCCTTGGCTTGTTACCGGTCTGGCCGAACGGGTTCTCCGAAACGATTCGCTGGTGGCGCTCAGCAGCCGAGATAGCGCGATTGAGCAGACGAGAGAACTCGTCATGAGACTCTCGACTCGGGGCGCATCTCCTGTACACCTGATGTATCCGCCAGCCAGTGACGGGACCTTCGACACCAACGATGCGAACGACGTTGTCGATGATGCGGTCGGGCGGCGTCTGCGAGATCGGTGAGAGGGCTTCGGAAAAGACGGGGTAGGCCTTCAGCGTCGGTGGTTCAGGGCTGGTCATCCGTGGCACAGCACTCGAAGACACGTGTGACGCCTGCTGTTGAGAGGACACGCGCCTCGGCCGGTCAGCGACGGTGCTCTCCGCAGAATGGGCGGCCTCCCGGCGTGGCAACCGGGGTCGGACCGCGGGGATACGGGGCGCTGGCGGCGAATCGGTGGCAGGTACTCGTGTAGCGGGTGCCGTTACGCCTGGCGCAGGATCACGAGGTGGCTGCTCCGAAACAGCTGTGCTTGCGTCGACCTTCGTCGAGGTTGAAGTTGCCCCCGCCCCCGGCGCCGGAGGGCCGCCTTGCCCGAACAGACGTTCGCGCTCGGCAGCAATAATGTCGCGAGCGAGTTCGGCTTCGGTGACGTCGTAGGCTTCCGGAGCGCTTGCAGCAGTTTCGCTTTCGCGCGCGAAGCTCTCGAACAGCTCCTTCTTGGTCGCGAGGATCTCACGGAGCCTTTGATCGACACCCTCATCAGACAAGAGCCGATGCACTTGGACCGATTCTAGTTGGCCCATGCGGTGCGCTCGGGCGATCGCTTGCCATTCGGTGGTGGGCTTGAGTTGCGGTTCACAGATCACGACGACCGACGCCGCTTGTATATTCAAACCCACGCCGCCAGCGACGATTTGAGCAACTAGGACGGCGCCCTTCTTGGCTGCGGAGAAGTCGTCGATCATGACCTGGCGCTGGCTAGCGACGACTGAACCGGTGAGCGGGCCGAATACTCTGCCGGGCATATGTCGTGCGATGTCGTTGAGGACGTCGAGGAAGTGCGAAAAGACCACGACGCGACGTCCGTTGGCCTCTGCCTCGTCGACGATCTCCACAAGGCGCTGCATCTTCGTGGACTTGAGGCCCTGCCTCATACCGGCCTGTCGCATCGCCATGAAGTTGCGTCGTTCTACAGCGGCGCGGTATGCGGATGCGTCCGCGGCAGACATCGGCATCCATTCATCGACCTCGACGAGTTCGGGGAGTTCTGTGAGGACATCTTCTTGGTTGCGGCGGAGGTACGCAGGCGCCACCTGGCGCCGAAACTTCTTCGGCGCGAATTCATTTGCGTCGAGTATCAGATCCGGACGGAGATACCCGACGAGATTGCGGAACTCATCGAGGCGATTCTCCAGCGGTGTACCGGTGAGGAGAACCGCCCGCTCGCAGGAGTCGATGAGCCGCGATGTTCTTTGTGTGCGAAGTGCTTCGGGGTTCTTGATGTAGTGAGCTTCGTCTACCACAACGCAGCCAAGCGTTGGTATCGCGATGTTGTTGGTGAGCCAGGCCAGGGTCTCGAAGGTCGTGACGGCCACGCCGCCGTTGCGTTCCCAGTTCTTGGCCGCCCACCGCCGGTCGGGCCCATGTAACCGATGGGCGGTCAGCTTCGATTTGGCATTGACTTCGCGGACCCAGTTTGTCACGACAGCCGCGGGGCACACGACGAGAAAGTTCTGCTCGCCTTTGGCGCGGAGGTGGGCAAGGGCGGCGATGGCTTCGACGGTCTTACCCAGGCCCATCTCGTCACCGATGATCACTTTCCGCTGCACCAAGGCGAATCGTGCGGCGAAGCTCTGGTAGCCGCGCAGCGACGCGGTGAGATAGTCGCCCTTCAGTTCGAAATCGCGAACGGCGTCGATGATTTCAGTCGGTAGATCACCGTGGGTCTTCTCGTCGTCTTCGGTGATGAATCCCAGTTCGGCGAGCAGCGCGAAGTAGTCCGCGGGGCGAGTGAGGAAGTCCTCCCACGGGTCGCCGCTTGCTGCCGCGTCTTCGGCATCCGCGACCGCACGAGCCGACCGGGCGACGATCTGTACGGCGTCCCGGAAGTCCTCGACGGTCGACAGGGCGGTCGGGATGACGATCGCGTGGGTGACCGTCTTGTCGATTGCCGCGGCGACGGGCGCCAGTTCTTCAACGATGGCCATGTCGGCAGACGAAGCGCAGGCGCGACGTGCGGCGTCCCAGGCCCGGAGGCGGCGCAGAAACTCGGTGTGCTCGGGAGTGCGGTTCTTGATATCGATGCGCATCGGTATCTCGTCGAACGTGTTCTGCCGCAGTGTTCGCGCCGCCGCGCGGATCCGGGTCGCAGAGGTTTCCCCGATACCGCCCAGAGTTTGGAGGCGGTGCTCGTTAGTCAAGACTGCGAGTACGTTGGTGATGCCGTTGTCCACCAGAGCGCCGACGCGGATTTTGTCGCGGGTGGCTTCCCGGAGCCGTTCGACTGACATGTCGGCCAGCATCCGGTCGGTCTCTTTGTTTCGGACGTTGTTGCCGACGTCGAATGCGGCCTTGCGCATCCTGGACTCTATGGCCGCCGCTCGCCGAATGATGCCCGTCGCGTTCGGCAGTATCGCGAATGACCTCGAGTCTTCAAGGACCGCGGATTTGCCATTCTCGGGGAGCTGCTGCTTGAAACCCACCCAGTCGGCCAGTGCGTCGCGGACGGTCAGTGCGTGAATCCGTTGATCGTCTACCGGCCTGGCGCTCTCGATAGCTTGGCCGATACCGCTGGTGCGAAACCACCGGTGGTAGTCGTTGAGGAACTGCGCTGCCTGGTTGGCCTTGTCTCGTGTTCCGCCGAACAGCAGCAGGCGGCCGAATCCCGTGACCTTTCGCAAGTCCGCCGTCGCCGCAGCGACCTCGGTGGTGAGCCGGTCAAGCTCTCGTTGTACGTCCGGGTGAATTGGCGAGAGGCAGGCAGCCCTTGCCATACCCTGAATGAGCGCCTGATCGTCGGGGCGCAGCGGGATGACGTGCCACAAATCGCGGTCGTCTCGCCGCGCCTTCACAGTGCGGGCTCGCAGTGCTGCCGCCTGCTTGGCGGACTCGCTAGCAATCTCGTGGCGAGCCACCGTCAGCGACTTGGCGGCGTCCACCCAACGTTGTACTTCATCGCCAATCGCCGACGTCGATGGCTGTTCGTGTTTGCTCATGGGTTCCGGTGGTCAATCGATTACAGGGAAGATTAGCGGAGCCTCGCCACGACACGGGATTCGCCCGCCTATTGTCGGAGCCGTCTATTAGCGTGGGTCAGCTATCTACCGGGGAGGACAACAGTGCTGCTGGAGGAGTTGAAGCCGGGCCTGCGCATTGACGGGCTTATACCCGCCCAGGTGATCACCGTGATCTTTGCCCAATGGCACGGCACCGATGCTCTGGAGCTGACGTATAAGACCGCCGACGGAGCACTCGGCCAGCAGGTCGTGTTCCGCAAAGACCAGGACAAGCTCACCGTCGCGCAGACCGGCAGCCGCGCCTTCGACGCCAACGCCTCCGACTTCAAGCTCGTCGCCGAGGCCCAACGGATCACCCTGGCCGGGCTGTTCGATCCGATGCTCGCGGTGGCCACCAGCGATGTCCGTCCGCTCCCCCATCAGATCCGCGCCGTCTACGGCGAGCTGCTCCCCCGCACGCCGCTGCGTTTCCTGCTCGCCGACGACCCGGGCGCCGGCAAAACGATTATGGCTGGCCTGTACATCAAAGAGCTGCTCCTGCGCGACGACGTCAGGCAATGCCTGATCGTCGCCCCCGGTGGCCTCGTGGAACAGTGGCAGGACGAGCTCTACTTCAAGTTCGGCCTGCGCTTCGACCTGCTGACCAACCAGCTCATCGATGCCAACGTCAACCTCAACGTCTTCGAGACGAACCCCCTGCTGATCGCCCGCATGGATCAGCTGTCCCGCAACGAGGAGCTGCAAGCTCAGCTGAAGGAGACGGAGTGGGACCTCGTCATCGTCGACGAGGCCCACCGGATGGGCGCCCACTACTTCGGCGGCAAGCTCGAAAAGACCAAGCGCTTCCAGCTCGGCGAGCTGCTGGGCCGCATCACGCGTCACCTCTTGCTAATGACGGCCACGCCGCACTCCGGCAAGGAAGAGGACTTCCAACTCTTCCTCACCTTGCTCGACCGCGACCGGTTCGAAGGCAAGAGGACCAAGACCGCCGACACCAGCGGCATCATGCGGCGCATGGTCAAGGAGGATCTGCTCACGTTCGAGGGCAAGAAGCTCTTCCCCGAGCGGATCGCCGAAACCGTGCCCTACGAGCTCACCGAGCTCGAGTACAGCCTCTACGAGCAGGTGACCGCCTACGTCCGTGAGGGCATGAACCGCGCCGATCGGGTCGGCGGCAAGCGCAAGAACACCGTCGGCTTCGCACTCACCGTTCTGCAACGCCGTCTCGCATCGAGCCCCGAGGCGATCTACAAGAGCCTGGTGCGCCGCACCGACCGGCTCGAGCGCAAGAAGCAGGAGATCCTCAACGGCACCTACCGCGACAAGGAGCCCGCGGTCGACATCGACGGGATCGATGCCGACGACTACAACAGCGAGGAGCTCGAAGAGCTCGAAGAAGAGTTGCTGGACGCGGCGACGGCGGCGCAGACCGTCGAGGAACTCGACGCCGAACTCCTCGAGCTGGCCGAGCTCACCAAGGTGGCTAAGCAGGTCCGCGATTCGGGCACCGACCGCAAGTGGGCGGAGCTGAGCAAGATCCTGCAGGACGAGGCGCTCACGGTCGACGCGAACGGGTGGCCGCGCAAGCTCATCATCTTCACCGAGCATCGCGACACACTTGAGTACCTGGCCAGCCGGATCCGTTCGCTTCTCGGCAGACCCAACGCCGTGCGCTCGATCCACGGGGGTATCCGCCGCGGTGAGCGCCGGATGATCACCGAGGAGTTCACCAAGAACCGCGATTGCCAGATCCTGCTGGCGACCGACGCGGCCGGCGAGGGACTGAACCTGCAGGCCGCCCACCTGATGGTCAACTACGACCTACCGTGGAATCCCAACCGCATCGAGCAGCGCTTCGGCCGTATCCACCGCATCGGGCAGGAAGAGGTCTGCCGGTTGTGGAACATCGTCGCCAGCAACACCCGCGAGGGTGAGGTCTTCGTACGCCTGCTGACCAAGATCGAGGAACAGCGAAAGGCATACGGCGGCAAGGTCTTCGATGTCCTGGGCGAGGCGTTCAGTGAAACACCGCTTCGCGACCTGCTGCTCAATGCGATCCGGTACGGCGAGCGCGACGATGTCAAGGCCAAGATGCACGAAGTGATCGACCACAAGGTCTCCGACGGGCTCAAGGAGCTACTCGACGAACGTGCGCTCGCGTCTGACAACCTGGCCGACGCCGATCTGGCCAAGTTGCGTGCCGCGATGGACGAAGCCCGGGCCCGGCGGCTGCAGCCGCACTACATCGAGTTGGCGTTCAAGGCCGCCTTCACCCGCCTGGGTGGGCGGATCGCCAAACGTGAGCGCGGCCGGTATGAGATCGCCAATGTCCCAGCACAACTGAGGGCGAGCAAGTATCAACCGATCGCCACCAAGTACGACCGCGTGAGCTTCGACCTGGAGCACGTCCATTCGGACGACACGGCCCGCGCGGACCTTCTCGCACCCGGCCACCCGTTACACGACGCCGTCATGGACGAGGCGATCCACCGTTTCGGTGGCACGCTCAACAGTGGGACGGTTCTCGTGTCATCGACGCTCGAAAAGCCGCACCTGCTTGTGGGCGTCATCGAGGAAGTCGCCGACGCTACCGGCGCCGCGGTGTCGCGGCGGTTCGGCTACGCGTACGTCGACGAATTCGGCACCGTCACACCGGGCGGGCCGGCCCCGTATCTCGACTGCGTCGCCGCGCCGGAGACAGCCGCCGTCGCGGCAGCGCGCCAACTCCCGTGGCTCAGCGAAGCCGAAGACCGAACCATCAGCTGGTTCATCACGTCACAGCTGCCGGAGTACCTCGCAGAAGTTCAGCCGCGTCGGGCCGCCGAACTGGCCAAGACGCGTGAACTCGTCATGAAACGCCTTGAGAGCGAACGGGACCGACTGCTGTTGGACGCAGCCGTGGCGGCCGAGAAGGAGCAGGTCGGCGAGAAACCGAAGGAGTCGGCCGAGAGCCTCAACCGCAAGGCCGTCGACCTCGATGCGCGGTTGCATAGGCGGTTGGAGATGCTGGACAAGCAGGCGCTGATGTCGACGAAACCGCCGCGCATCATCACGGCGGCGCTGGTGCTTCCGGTGTCGATGTTGGAAGGTGATCTGCCTGCTAACGCGCCGATCCACGCGAAGGAGACCAAAGAAGTGGAGCGTCGCGGCGTCGAGTTGGTGATGGCGCGGGAGCGTGAACTCGGGCGTAGCCCGGTCGAACAGGCATACAACAACAAGGGATTCGACATCCTGTCGACGGCGCCTAACGGGGATACGTACCGCATCGAGGTGAAGGCCCGGCTCGAGGGGGCGAAGGACTTCTTCGTCACGCACAACGAGGTGATGGTCGGCAAGAACGCGGCCCCGCGCTACCGGTTGGCCCTCGTCCGTGTCGACCCGCGCGGATCTCAGTACGACGAGGTGCGCTATCTCGACAACCCGTTCGCCAACACCGACCTCGGCGATTTCGAGGCCACCGGTATCCGGGGCGACTGGGACAAGACGTGGGCAAAGGGAGTGAATCCGTTCTGATGAACCAGCCGTACAAGCGCAAGTTGATTGAGGTGTCGCTGCCGCTGGAAGCGATCAACCGAGAGGCGGCGTACGAAAAGGTCCCAGCTATTCGCCCGCATCCACGAACGTTGCACTTGTGGTGGGCGCGCCGACCACACGTGGCGGCGCGGGCAGTGCTATTCGCTCAGCTTGTTGATGACCCGAGCGCCCGGCCGGATGAATTTCCAACCGACGAACTCCAGCGCAAGGAGCGTGACCGCCTGCATGCCCTGATCCAGCGGCTCGCCGTTTGGAGCAACTCGTGGGATGAGTCACTTTTGGCTGAGGCCCACGCTGAGATTCTCAAGTCGGCTGACGGCAAGCCACCCACCATCCTTGACCCATTCGCCGGCGGCGGCACTATTCCGCTTGAGGCGCAACGACTCGGGCTGGACGCGCTGGCGAGCGATCTCAACCCTGTGGCAGTGCTGATCAACAAGGCATTGATTGAGATCCCTCCCAGATTTAGAAACCAACCGCCGGTATTCCCGGGACTAGCTGGTTCACAGATTCGGGACTGGCGAGGTGCCGAAGGTTTGGCGGCTGATGTGCGCGCGTACGGAAAGTGGATGCACGACGAGGCAGAAAAGCGAATTGGGCATTTGTACCCGAAGGCAGTCCTTCACGATCGGTCCGAAGCACCAGTGATCGCGTGGATCTGGGCGAGGACCGTCACCTGCCCCAACCCGGCCTGCGGAGTGGAGATGCCTCTAGTTGGAAACTTTTGGTTGAGTAGGCGAAGGGGCAAAGAGGCATTCCTTGTGCCCACGGTTGTCCGCGACCCAAGCAGCCCGGCCGGTGTTCGTATCGACTTCAGTATCGGACAGGCTCCAGACCATCCACCAAGCCGAGTAGGCGAAGGGACAGTTGGCCGAAGTGGAGCTGTATGCCTTGCGTGTGCAGCAGCCGTACCTCTGGCTTACATTCGTGACCGTGGCCGAGCCAATGAATTCGGTGTGCGGTTAGTCGCTGTCGTCGCGGAAGGTAGTCGGCAGCGGGTCTACCTACCTTCCTCAACAATGCATGAGACCGCGGCCGAAGTCACTCCGCCTGATGACTCGGTGAATGGCTCGCTGGGCTACTACCCGCGTGACCTGAAGGCACCTACCTATGGCCTCACCGAGTTCACAGACCTCTTTACAAGTCGCCAGCTCGTCGCCCTCACTACCTTCAGCGACTTGGCTGCCGAAGCGCGCGAGCTCGTCGAAGCCGACGGCGGCACACGGGATTACGCCGATGCCATCGCGACATACCTCGGACTCGCCGTCAGCCGCACTGCCGATCGTTCGTCAACAATCGCAAGCTGGGATTCGTCGCTAGGCAAGGTGCGCAACACCTTCGGCCGACAGGCGATCCCTATGACGTGGGACTTCGCGGAGGTCAACCTATTCTCGTCGTCAACCGGCAACTTCCTTAGCCAGTTCGATTGGGTAGCTGATGCTTTCGAGAGGGAACCGACTCACGCTCGTGGACTTGCGGCGCAGATGGACGCGACGAGCGCCCAATACGAGGGAGTCGTGATTTCCACCGATCCGCCGTATTACGACAATATTGGTTACTCCGATCTATCCGACTTCTTCTACGTCTGGCTCCGTCGCTCACTTCGCGCCGTCTACCCGGAGCTGCTCTCGACCATGCTGGTTCCCAAGGCAGAGGAATTGGTCGCCAACCCATACCGTCACGATGGCAATCAAGGCGCGCGCGAGTTCTTCGAAGAAGGGTTCCGCCGCGTGTTTGCACGAGCGCGCGCGAGCGCGTCAACTGACTACCCGATTACCGTGTACTACGCCTTCAAGCAGAGTGAAACGACGTCGGGCGGAGAATCCTCGACGGGGTGGGAGACCCTTCTTGAGGGAATGATCCACTCAGGTTGGGAAATTACTTCAACGTGGCCACTCCGGAGTGAGCAGGGCTACCGGATGATGGCGAGTGGCATGAACGCACTTGCGTCATCGATTGTGCTATCACTACGACCCCGACCCACGACAGCGCCCACAACCGATAGGCGTGGCCTTATCTCCGCCCTTGAGGCTGAATTGCCGGATGCCGTAAGGAGGCTCCAGGAAGGCCGGGTCGCACCCGTGGACCTGCCACAGGCTGCAATTGGGCCCGGCATGGCGGTGTATAGCCGCTACGGCGCGGTGATAGAGAGTGACGGGTCCAGGATGACCGTGCGCTCTGCTTTGGCGCGGATCAATGAGATTCTCGACAAGGTCCTCAACGAGCAAGAAGGTGACTTCGATGCGACGTCACGGTTCGCGATCGCCTGGTATCGCCAACACGGGTATGGCACTGGCAAGTTTGGCGACGCGGATAACCTCGCACGTGCCCTGAACACCGCTGTCGACACAATGGACCGTGACGGGGTACTCACTTCGCGCGCCGGCAAGGTGCAGTTGATAAGGCCAGCCGATCTGAGCTGGGCCTACGACGTTCTCGGCGATCTCCGCACGAGTAATTGGGAAGCGCTACACCATCTCATCAAACTCCTTGAGCATAACGGTATTTCAGCTGCTGGCGACTTCTTAGAGGCTTCACTCAGCCGCCCCGACAGTGCGGTCGATGGAGACCTCATCAAGGAGTTGGCACACCTGCTCTTCCGGATAGCCGAGTCGAATGGGTGGACCAAGGACGCGCTGAGTTTCAACAACCTCGTGACCAGTTGGCCCGAGATCCTTGACGCCGCCCGCTCCGAGCGTCAATCAACGACCGCACAAGGCTCCTTCGACTTCAACGACGAGGACGAATGACATGGCACTGAGTAACCGTGACCGCATCAATAAGATGTTCGAGATTATCGCGCCACCCCTGGATGACTTCATCTCGATGGTGATTGGGCAAGGGGACCCGGCAGTTGGCGCAGCTTGGCCAAAGCTGGTGCAGGCCAAGGACGGAGCGTCCAGTAACAAGACGTACAGCCCGCACGACCCCCAGATTCAGTTCCGCATCCTGACCGAATCGAACATCACCGCTGGATTCAAGAAGGGGTGGTACCCCTTCAACAAGACACTCGGCAAGGCCGGCGAGTCCTACGCCATCGAACTGCGTGAGGTACGCAACACGTGGGCCCACAACGGAACCTTCACCGATGACGATGCCTACCGGGCGCTCGACACCGGCGAACGCCTCCTGAGGCTGATCGGGGCCGCAGAGCAGGCTGACGAAGTCCGCAACATCCGTCTCAACCTCCGACGGGTCACGGCGGACAAGGACGACAAGAAGGTTCTCAAGGCCGCGGTCGACAATCCCGAAGCGGCTGGCCTCAAGCCCTGGCGCGAGGTTCTCCCGCCGCACGACGACGTCGCGACCGGCAACTTCGCCGCGTCGGAATTCGCGGCCGATCTCTACAAGGTCGCGTCAGGAGACGAACAGGACGCGGGTTACGCCGACGCCGTCGAGTTCTTCAAACGTACGTATCTAACAGAGGGCCTGAGCGATCTGATCGGCCGCGCTGTCCGGCGACTCTCGGGTGACGACAATGCACCGCCGGTGATCAATCTCCAGACCAATTTCGGTGGCGGCAAGACCCACTCGATGCTGGCGTTGTGGCACGTCGCGTCCGGCCTTCCGGTCGGCGAGTTCCCGCAGGAGACACAAGATCTCCTTACCGCCAACGGATACGCGGGCGTCGACGTCAATCGTGTTGCCATCGTCGGTAACCATTTCAGCCCGTCGGGTGTCGACAAGGAGGACGGCACTCACGTCAACACGATCTGGGGTGAACTCGCCTGGCAGCTCGGCGGCGCGGAAGCCTATGCGATGGTCGCCCAGGCCGATGCCGACCGCACCCACCCCGGCAAGGCGCTGCATCAGCTGCTCGCCGCCTACGCGCCCGCGGTCATCCTGATCGACGAGTGGGTCGCCTATGCCCGCTCGCTGGTCGGTCGAAATGATCTGGCGGGCGGCACGTTTGACGACCAGTTCACGTTCGCGCAGTCGTTGACGGAGGCCGCGAAGGGAACCTCCGGTGTGCTGCTGGTGATCTCGATCCCCGCCTCGGAAAGCGGTGACGACACAATCGTCGTCGGCAACGCCGAAGAGGTCGGCGGCGCGCACGGGCTCGAGGCCCTCAAGCGCCTGCAGAACGTCGTGCGCCGGGTAGCGGATCAGTGGCGTCCCGCCTCGTCGGCGGAGGCCTATCAGATCGTCAAACAGAGGCTGTTCAAACAACCCGACGCCGCCGCGCTGGCATCGATCGGAGCGACCGCGCGCGCATACGTCGAGATGTACCGCAAGTACAGCGACGACTTCCCCCGCGAATCGCGCGATTCAGCGTACGAGGAGCGGATCAAGCGCACCTATCCCATCCATCCCGAGCTGTTCGACCGCCTCTATGAAGAGTGGTCGTCACTGGAGAGGTTCCAACGAACCCGCGGCGTGCTGCGCCTCATGAGCACGGTCATCCATGCCCTGTGGACAGGCGAAGACGCGTCACCGCTGATCATGCCGGGCTCCATTCCGCTGGCGACAGCCAACGTGAATTCGGAATTGACGCAATACCTGCAGGATTCGTGGAAGGCGATCATCGACGCCGATGTCGATGGCCCGAACTCTGAGCCGGCGCGGATCGACAAGGACAAGCCGCTGTTCGGGCAGCGGTCGTTGACCAAACGTCTTGCCCGCACGGTGTTCTTCGGCGCCGCTCCGACCATCGGGTCGGCGCAGAAGGGGCTGGAGACCCAGCGGGTGTTCCTTGGCACTGCCGTGCCCGGCGATGTCCCGGGCAACTTTCACTCGGCACTGACACAGCTCGGCGATAGGGCTACCTACTTCTACTCAGGCTCAGGCAAGTACTGGTATGACCTGCAGGCCAACATCACTCGCACCGCGAAGGATCAGGCCGAGCGCCTGCACAAGGAGGACGTGTGGGCCGAGATCGTCCGACGCCTGCAGGACCAGGCCAAGACGCGTGGCGATTTCGCCGGAGTGCACGTGTGCCCGGAATCCAACGCCGACATTCCCGACAACGACGAGGCACGGTTGGTCATCCTGCATCCGAAAGTCGCGCACAAGCGCGGGACCGACTCGCCAGCTAAGGACTTCGCGCACAAGGCGACAGAACAGCGGGGCACCGCGAACCGTAGCAATCGAAACATGTTGGTTTTCCTGGCTGCCGATGAGGCTCGGCTCGAGGAACTGGAGTATGCGACACGGGACTACCTTGGCTGGGCGCACGTTCTGGCCAATGAGGTGGACCTTGACCTGACACAGAATCAGAAGAACCAGGCGACCCAGCGCCAGGGCCAGGCCGACCAGACGGTCACCTCGCGGCTGCTGCAGACCTTCACCTGGGCGCTCGTTCCCGCGCAACCCGATGCCGGCGCGCCGTTCATCATCCGCGAGACGAAGGTCGAAGGCCAATCCCCCTCGCTGGCCGAACGGGTTTCACGGCGCCTCGGCAACGATGGCGACCTATCGACACGGCAGGCAGCGGCGACAATCCGGCTGGCGATCGGCAAGGTGCCGCAGATCTGGATAAACGGCCACGTATCCCTCGGCGAGCTGTGGAAGCTATACAGCCAGTACCCGTATATGCCGCGGCTGCGTGACCGCCGGGTGCTCGACGAGGGCGTCCTTGACCTTCCGATGATCTGGGAAACCGACGCTTTCGCATTAGCAACCGGCTTCGATGAGGCCACCGGACGCTATGTCGGACTGTGGATTCCGGGAGACAACAACGCAACTCCTGCCCCTACAGACTCGCTACTCCTCGTGCGTCCTGACGTGGCGATCCATCAACGCAAGCATGAAGTGCCACCAACAACTGATCCCGGCACAGGCATTGGAACCGGCACGGGTACTGGGACTGGAAGTTCAACCGGGGCAAGCGCAGGAACTGGTGCCGGCGCCGGTCCAATCGATATCGCGTTCACGCGGTTCTATGGAGTGAAGACCCTCAACTCGGACAAGATCGCGATGGACTTCAAGAACATTGCCGATGAGGTGATCGCCAACCTGCGCGACCAGGGAATCAACCTGGTCGTGAAGATCGAGATCGAAGCCGTCGACTCAACAGGGTTCGACGAGAACAAAGTCCGTACGGTGTCCGAGAACGCGAAGACGCTGAAGTTCGATCAGTCGGGTTTCGAGTCGGACTGACCGCCGGCAACCTGCAGAGCGGAGATGATGAATGTCCCGATTCGCACCGCGAATACAGTCGACGCCATTCCCTCGGCCGGATATTCGGGGCCGGAGAGGAAGGCCGCACCAACAAACTCGATACGTGGCTGGAGGACACGCTCAAGCGCGAATTCAAGGTCGATGCGATCGAACGCGACGACGATGGTGACATCCCGATCCCCCATGGCAGTGCAGTCGTGTACGTCCGCACTGCCGATGACGATCCACCGCGCATCGAGATCTTCTCCCCGCTGCTAGAGGATTTCACGATGCGCCCAGAAGTGTACGCGGCGGTCAACTCCATTAATCGAAACACGCCGTTCGCTAAGGTCTATGTCGATCCGCAGAACGCGCAGATTGTGCTGGCAGCTGAGCTGCACATCTTCGATCACCTCTCCCCCGAACAGCTCTTAGCGACTATCGAGCTTGTGGCCGATCGAGCCGACCACTACGACACATTGCTCCAGAAGCGATTCGGCGGCAAGACCATGTTTGAGGACGATGACGGCGACGAGTTCGATGTCTAGCGTATCGGGGCGGTTGGTACGCCAATTCAGCAACGAAATCGTCGAACTGGCCGAACGGGTGGTGCTGTCGACCGCCATTGTCAAGGGACAGACCCACGATTTCGAAGAGGGTGGTGGATCCGCGTTCCTCTACGACGCCGAACACCTTGTCACCAACAGTCATGTGGTCGAAGATCTGGACGATCCAATCCACGTTCAACTGCCCGGCGCGCAGCAGACTGAAGCGCGCGTTGTCGGCCGAGACCCTTTGACCGATCTGGCCGTGCTTCGCGTAGACCCGCAATCCGCTGAGCCGCTGTGTATTTCGCACGAAGGAGCCCGGCTGGGCGAGCTCTGCTTCGCGTTCGGTAGCCCACTGGGCCAGTTTCCAGAGAGCATCAGCATCGGCATCGTGAGCGGTTTGAAGCGAAGCCTTCCCACGGGTGACAAGCAAGCGATCTTTGATGTCATCCAGACGGATGCGGCGATCAACCCGGGAAACTCGGGCGGCCCGTTGGTGAACGTCGACGGGGTTGTTATCGGCGTGAATACGGCAATCATTCCCGAGGCTGACGGCATCGGCTTCGCCATCCCAGCGGACACTGTCGCCGAGGTCACCCATGAACTCATCACCTACGGCGCCGTTGAGCGTGCGTCGCTTGGAGTCAGCGTGGCACGGCGGGCTGTCGATCGAGCGCCCGGGGGCCATGCTCTCGTAGTGACTTCTGTTCGCGATAATTCAGCTGGCCCGTTCGAGCCTGGCGATGCCATCGTCGCTGTCGGCGATCGCGAGATCCGTAGTCAGAATGACCTGTTACGTGCTCTGCGGCGAGATGTCGCAAATCGGAAAGTCAACGTTGCGGTGCTGCGTGGGGAATACGAGGTGTCGATCGAATGCCGCCCTCGCAGCGTGCGAACCTTCGGCTGACAAGTCCAACCAGCTACCAGGTCCCGTCAGTGACCACGTCGGAGCCAACGCCGCCTAGTGCAATCACCGTCTTAGGGTCGACGGGGGAAAACGGATTCTCTTCGACACCAAGCTTTTTGCCGACACTCTCGACCTTAGCCAAGATCTCGGATGCCGCGAGGTCATGTGCGTCGGCGTCGTAGTAGTCGAACCACGGCAGCCCTTCGTCTACGTAAGCGTCCCGGTCCACCGGGGTCGGAGGCGGCACCTCTGCGGTGATGGCAGCCCACTGCGCGGCCGAGCACAAGTGCACGAACACCCGGCGGGCACCAGCCTCGTCGTAGTCAGTGAGCGGTCGGTCATCGGAGTACACCTCCTGCCGCATACGACCACCGGCTCCCAGCCCCATGCTCGCCGAGGGCGCCGGCAACGGGGCCCCGTCCGCGAATACGTCAGCGCAGCGCTCCGCGCGCAGGGCCTGCTCGGCGTGCCACGCCGCAAGCGCCTGTTCGGTCAGACCGACAGCACGCAACTGGACTCCGCCATGAGTCTCTTCTCCGGTGACCTGTCCCTCGACCGTGGCGCCAGAGCCGAGCGGCACGGCAACGAACTGACGGATGAACCCGTCACCCGCGTTGATCCCGTCCAGCCACGGCTGCCGAGGCAGCGCAACGTAGTTCTGCGGGTCCTTGATGAGGTGCTCGATCCATGGCAAGCCGCTGACCGCGCACACCTTGCCCACACCCACCTGCAGCGCAGCGGGTTCGGAAGCACTGAAGGACAGCCACATTGCCTCACGCTGGTAGATCGGCAGCATGACACCGCCACGAGACAGCCACTCGGCCGGCGCGGTGTCGGGGTAGTCTGCAACTCTCCGTAACGGGAACCGGCCCAGACCCGGCGGCAGCGGGTGCAACCCCTTCTCGGGGATCCGCAGCGTCCGCTGAAAATTCACCGTCACAGGGCCCAGAACCAACTGGTCGTTGACGATCTTTACCGGCGCGCTGTGCGTCATTGCTACCTCCATTTCGGCGTACTAAATATGGATAGCACTAGGCACTGACAACTAGGCGTCGCGAACAGGCTGGGAGCATTCCGGCACCTCCGCGACGCGACGCCTCTCGCCAATCGCCGAGGTATCGGACGATGTGCAGGCGCGCTCGAGCGGCTTCTCCCAGAACCGCGGATGCTAGTAGCTGGATTCTGCCGTACTGCATACTGAAGTTTGACTTTCAAGGGATCCAAATCGGCTGCGCTGGATGGAGTCGAGTGCCGCAACGCCTACTCTTCTCACTTCTCAGCCCACCGTTCCATTCGTGAAACCTAGCCGCGTTTGGCCGAGCACCGTCAGTATCCGATCTATCGCTTCCCGCACCTGCGCAACAAACTCGTTCTGACCCTCGATCGCAAGCGCTTCTCTGTACGGCCAGGTTCTGAGAATTTGGATGCCCGGGCGTACGTGGACCTGAATGCCGGCTCCTTTGCTTTCCAGCCACTCGTGAAAGCTTTCCTCCTCAGCGGAAAGGGCGTAGCGGCGACCCATCAGCCACTGGAAGAAGCGCGGATCGGCTACCTGATCGCGAGTTCGACCGCCAGCGCGCCCGTCACGGAAATCGTCAATCCACTGATGCAAGTAGTCATCTACAGACAGCAACCTGGTTGGAAACCAGCGTTGAAGCGGTTGGGCAAACCGGTGTGCAAGCTGGAAGTTGGGTTCGACGGTGAAGCCGCCGTGGGTGTTCAGTTCGAGGAGGGCGTCAACTCTCGCCGGGTCGGAATACATATAGGTGTATTGGGACTGGAGTTCGGCTGGCCAGACACCCAAATGAACGTACTCGTCGTCAAAGAAGAGAGCTGCGCGGTCGGCACCGCGGACATGGTTAGCGTCGAATTTGACTGTGACGCTGGGCAACAGCGGGTCTCCGCGTGGGATAAGCGTTCCTTCCACCGCGCTCACTTTCGGGAAGATACCTGTCGCCTTCTGCAGAATCGCCGCCAGTCGGTACAGGACTTCCCCGGCGTCGCTGGGGATCGAGTTCTGTGGCATTGGGTGCATCGGGGCTGATCTCCTTGGGGCGACGATGGGCGGCTCGGGAGGGCGAGGACGCCGGTTGCCGCTACCCCAGCCGGTCTCCCATCCCTCGCTGGCGTCGAAGTATTCGGCGTAAGCGATGGGCGACAACCGAAATTGCTCGACGAGTCGCATGAGTTCGGCGAACCAGGAAACGTACGCAGGGTCGTCGCCACTTGGAACTGCGACGGCACCTCAGTTCTGTATCCAACCGGCAGTCTCACCGAACTCGCCGGCAATGAGGTAACATGCGGATCGGAGTCCAGATAGCGAGCGCCGAACGTATCTCCTCGTGCGCCTTCGAGTCGAAAGCTACGAGCCGCGCCTCATCGACCTGCGTGTCGGACGCGGCGATGGTGTCTATTGCGGCTGCGATGGCATCTTGACGTGGCCAGCCGAAGCTGCCTGCGCTGATAAGTGGAAACGCAACGATTCGGGCGCCAAGCTCGTCAGCAACTTCCAAGACCCGGCGGTAGCAGGATTCCAGAAGCGACCGGTCTCTCTGGCCAACGTTGTAGTTCGGACCGACGGTGTGAATGACCCACCGGGCAGGCAAGTCTCCTGCTGTCGTCCAACCGGCGTCACCTGTGGCCAGTCCGGCGGGGAACCTCTCGACGCAGTCGCGCAGGATCGCGGGACCTCCCGCGCGATGAATCGCACCGTCCGCGCCGCCACCTCCGCGCATAGCAGCGTTCGCGGGATTGACTATCGCGTCAACCTTCTGCTCGGTGATGTCGCCACGAATGGCGGTGATTGTCAGCACGCGGCCCAGTATGCAACCGGGCACCGACGCGTGTTGACTCGAGGTAAACTCTGTTCCCCTGCCAGGGCCAATTAGTGGCGACGTATTCGGCACCCTTGACTGCTGCAGAACGTGTCACCACACGCTGTCGACACCCAAAGCAAGGAGTCACTGTCCTGACAGCGGCAGTGACCGATAGAGTCGCACACGAATTATTCACCGCGACTTCGCATTACGTCACTAGGCGTTTCACACCTTGGCGTGTCCCCCGACGTGGATGCCCGTCCAGGCGAGCATAAGTCGCACATAGGCCTCACTTGTCAGCGTTTTGTAATGTTCCTGATCGTTACTGGATACACCGTCGCGTGTCTCCAGGCTCTGCACTCGCAGCGCCGCCAGAATGTGCCGTCCCACGGATCGTCGTACCACCGAATCATCATCGGACACTGCTCCCCGTGGCTGCATATCCCCGCCGCGCACTTGCGACATTCGGTCACTATCCGTTCCCCCCACGGTGCATATCTCGTCGTCATCCCGGCTCCGATCGAGCGGAGAATCAAGCGTCCCGGACCTCCAGCTCGGTCGTGTCTTTCGCGCAGCAAGCCTCACGTCGCCGGTAGGTATTGAAGTGTGGGCACGCAGGCGTAGGTAGTGGGCGCTCGGGCATTGTCACCGAAGTACCTCGACGATCTCACCGCGGATCGCCCACCGGTCGTCGACCGGTTCCGCTGCGAGCAGATCTCCAGCCACGCATAGGTGGTCGGAAGGGTCCCACTTGACTCCCCCGCGGTATGGGGAGATGAGCCGGTGGACAACGCCGAGTACGGCACGCCGTTGATCAAGCAGGTGCTCCTCTATTTCTAAGGAATCCGCCGGAAGAAGTGCGGCGAGCCGTGCGGCGGCTTCTGAAAGGACCGCCGTGTCAGTGTGGGCCTGATATGCACAGGTGACCCCATCTAAGACCCCCTTAAGCAGCCCGCCCCAGACAGGTTGCCGTCTATACGGCGGTCGAATCTCGACTCGGACGGCGAACGGCGCGTCGGATGCAGCCCGTTCGTAGACCTTCGTTTCGCCACGGCGCAACGCCAGCCACACGGGCGCCAACTGATTGTCACTCTTGAACGACTCTAGGTTGGTCCAGTCGAACGCGGCCAACGTCCGCCCTTGCCGCCAATGAGTGAAAGTGCCTGAGCGCGGCGCGAGTGCGTAACGGTAGCCGAACGCAAACTCGCCAGCATTAGGCCCCGGGAGCACTCCAGAGCCGTGCTCGAAACGGATCCCCTGACTCCCCGCGACTTTGAACGAGTCAATGTAGTAGAGCAAGAGATTCTCGACGTCGGCTTTGGGATGTTTGGCCCCAAAGAACGTCGCGTGCAACACCTGCTCCGCCGAGGGTTCCAGTTGTCTGCAACGACTTCGGATCTCGTCCCGCAGCTGCCGTTGCCAGTCAGGCAGGCGTTCAAAACGGATGTAATCGTCGGCCCAGGCCTCGACTACACCATCGTCCGCCGCCCCACGAATGTCGTGGCGAGCCGCCGATACAAGGGCTGCGGTCGCTCGCGGACCTGGATCAGGCTGTACAGCAGCATTTTCCGGGTGACAGGTTCCGCACCGCGCTACCGGAGCGCCGACTTCGTTGATCGCCCACTGGTCGAGTTCGGACAGCTGCTTCGCGCAAAGCTTCACATACGGTCCAGTCAGAGTGTTTCCGTGCGAGTGCTCACCGCTGATCGTCCAGCAATCGGCACGATGCACACGCGCTCCGCTTGTGCTGTAGCTTCGCGCGATATTGAGCACGTACCCATCGCGGTGCAAGTTGAGCCAAGCTAGATAGCCGGGATCGTCGTCGCGAAACTCCCCCACACCCACGTCACTTTCGCGATCGTGCGCGTCCTCCCGCTTCAGTTCGCGCGATTCTTCGGTGCCAGAGCTGTGGCTGAAGGAGCTGACGTCTGAGCCCTCAACGACGAAGCGGGCGTCAACCGAGGCAGCGATCTCAATGTCCTGCGGCACAAGACCGACGCGAGACCCACTTCCGACCGGTCCGGACTCCGCTCGCATCACTGTCAGCGCATCGCCGTGAGCCCCGTCGGGCCACAGGTTCGCTTGCAGCATGCCGGAGTCAGCGATCGCAACAGGTCTGACCCTGCCGAGACCAACAGCGTCGGCGTACTGCTGGGCGCGCTCGACGGCGTCGTGGACGGCTCGCTCGTGGGCCTCTCGGATCAATTCATGGCGTCGGTTTGCCGTCAATGCCCATTTGATGCTCGTGACTCGGAAGCCTTCGACGTTGATGATCTGCTCGCCGACCCAGGACGACAACGCGCTGAAGTCGCGAAATTTCACTTCGATGCTGACACCAGCGTGATGGACGAGCGGCAGCTGTTTACCCTCCTGATTCCAAGGCCGAGACGACCAGGTACTCAATTGCGCAGCAGACCACCAGGTGATTGGCGCGTCATCTTTGTTCTTGAGCTCTGCCACGGACTTCTGCACAACGTCCAAGTCGCGTGCCACCCGCGTGTACACCGGCTCCATCGACGGGCCCTCGTAGCTAATGGAAGCGTGAACGGTGGCGCGCTCAGGTGGCTGCGACTTCGCAAAGGATCCCCGGACTGTAAATTCCGTAGCCATGCGGTCAGCATAACGACGACCACTGACATAGCTCCGTGAACTGCGGCAGCCCAGACGTTTGCTAGCCACGAGACACGCAGAAGCGCAACAGAAGTCAAGATCACCGAGAATGTACAGGGTCAATGCGCGGCAGACCACAAGGCTGTCACCGACGTTGCCGACGCGGACGCTGAAAGGTGGAGGACAGACGCTTTCTGATCTCGGGTCGAGCGATCCAGTTATCCGCTTGTCGGCGACAAATTCGCCACACGTTGAATTGATCCTGTCCATCCGGCGAATCGTTCGTGGCAAATACCGGACAACCTGGTCGCCGTGCGGGATCGTTGTCACATGAGTCCCAAGGTTCCCACCCCGAAAGAAATCAGAGAGGCGGCACAGGCGGCCGCCGAGACCGCCCAGGCCGCCGCCACCGAAGCGATGCGCATCCCGCCGGCTTCGGTGAAGATGATGGCCCAAGTGCCTGATCTCATCGAGAATCTGGCCGCTGCGACCGAACGCCTCAACGCGGCGATCGACCGCGCCGAACGCTATCTCGCACTAGCCGATCCGATGATCCGGACGATGGATGCCATCCTGCCGCAACTCGAGGCGCTGATTGCCACCGGCAACGACGTCTACAACGCGGTTGGGCGAATCCCCGGCGTTGCGACCGTGGGCCGCTTCGCGTCACGGACCTCGAGTCAGCCGTCGGAGAAGAACTCTCCCGGTGGACGCACCCGCAAGAAGCCCTGACCACAAAGCGTCACGTCACTCGTAGTTGATTTCACCCCGCGGGAACGGCCGGCCTCGGAAGTCGATCTGCGCGGCCGGGTTCGCCACCGCGGTCACCATCCCGGACCCGAACGCGCCCTGCCGGTCGAACAGCGTAGCCGTGCCGACAGAGATCCCGTCGGCGACCCAGTGCGAGTCACCCTGGACGAGGATCCAATCGTCGAACGGCAAGCGCGACAAGGCCACCGTGAGGTCACCATTGATATAGCCGATTCCCTCGGTGCCCAAGTTCGTCACCAGGCTCGTCGACTCTGCTACGTTGACCGCCCTGACGAATGGTGAGACCGGTTCTCCGGCAATGATGTTCGGGCTCGTATAGAAGAACCGTTTGCGAGAAGTGTTCTGGTGAGCCACGGGCGATCGCGTCCAACCGCTGTCATCGCTGCCGATGAACGGTACGAGTTCGCCATCAGGAGCCGGCAATTGCGGCGCACCGTCCGGCGCGGTCCACTCCTCACCCGGCGGCGCGACCGATCGCCGGTACTGAACCAGCGTGGCACGTGCGACCGGCCGACCGTCCTGCATGACGTCGCATTCCGCGTTGCGTACCCGGCGACCGTCACGAATCACCCGCACGTCCACAGTGGTCGGCACGTTGCGCGCCGCCCGAAACAGGTCGACAGTGATCCGCGTCGGCATGAAGTCGGGCGAACCGCACTGCTTCTCGAGCATCTGCGCGGCCAACCCGACGATGGCCGGACCGTTGAGGTGATCATTGCCCCAGTGGCTCTGGGCAAAGATCGACGGCATCAGAGCGCCGTCCGTCGTCGGCGTGAAATACACAGGATCAGTGCTCATCTGCGGATCCTCGCACAGGGCTCACGGCTCGCCACGGCTAGGTGTTGCGACCGCCGTTGACCCCGATGATCTGGCCGGTGATGTACCCGGCTTCTTCTGAGACGAGAAACGCGCACGTGGCTGCGATGTCCTCGGGCCTGCCCATGCGGCGGACGGGCGTCGCGTCGATGGTGGCCTGGATGTCTCCGAGATGGCCCCGCGACTCGGCGGCCCGCAGCATGGGTGTGTCGATGAAGCCCGGCGGCACCGCGTTCACCGTGATGCCCGCCGGGCCGTATTCGAGCGCCAGCGTCTTCGTCAGCCCGTTCACCGCGGACTTCGCCGCCACGTAATGCGCCATGTACGGCGCACCGGAATGCGTGCTCGACGACGAGATGTTGACGATCCGACCCCAACCGGCGTCCACCATGTCGGGCAGCACCGCTTGTACACAGTGGAAGACACCGTTGAGGTTGACGTCGATGACTCGTCGCCACTGCTCGAATGTGATGTCGCCGAAACGCGAGAACCCGTCCAGGCCCGCGGCATTGACCAGAATCGACACCGGTCCGAGCTGGCTACGGACCGCCGACAGCGCGGCGTCGACCTGACCGCGATCGGTGACGTCGGCGGTGAAGGCGAACCCCTCGTCGCTCGGTGCCAGGTCGACCGAGGCGACGTGGTAGCCGTCGGCGCGCAGCCTCTCCGCGACCGCGCGTCCGATCCCCGAGCCCCCGCCGGTGACGACCGCTGCCTTCATCCGCTCACCCTTTCGTAATGTCCTGCCAGAGAACGTGTTAGCCCGATTGCCGAGCCGGTCGCAGGGCCCAGCCGGCGCCGTTGCCCGTCGTCAAGGTCTAGCAGATCGAACACTCGGCACCGCAAGCGACCAACGAAAGCTACCGACGAATGGCAGTGACCGCCCACACGTCGCGCCGCCCCGCCTTGTGCGCGCCGACCGTCACGTCCACGAAACCCGAAGCACGACACAGCTCCGCAAACGCTTCGGCCTGCTCGCGCGTCCACCCGTGGCTGGCCAAGCCCGTCGCATCCGGTTCCGTCTGTCGTTCAATGGCGAGCAGGCGCCCGCCGGGAACCAGCAGCCGGGCCGCCTCGCTGAGCCCGACGGCAACGTCTTGCCAGTGGTGCACGGTCGCCAGCGACCACACCACGGTCGCCGACTGGTCCGACAAAGGCACGCTCTCGGCGGTCCCCGTCGTCCACACGACGGAACCGTCGGGTGTGAACATGCGGGCGAGCCGGAGCATCACCGGCGCCGGATCGACCCCCGTCGCCACCGCACCGCGACGGACGGCCTCGCGGACCGCAGAACCGGGACCGCACCCGATGTCGACCACGGTGTCCGCGGCCGACACCTCAGTGAGGTCCGCCGCAAGTCGGGCGCTCGGCCGCCCCATGAGCATCAACACCAGCCCGACCAGTGCACCCATCGGGCCGGAGACGCCGGGATGGTCGGCGTGATGGTTGACGGGCAGATTCTCGGGTGCGTTCATGATGACGAGCTTGCCGCTTCGAGTCGGCTTGAAGTCAAATGGCCGCATGGACGCGATCCCCATCGGCGAGGCCGCCGCCCAGTTGCAGATGGCGCCGTCGACGCTGCGCTATTACGACGAACGCGGCCTGGTGCGCCCTGTTAGCCGGCTGGCCGGGCGTCGCATGTACGGAACCGACGAACTGCGCCGCCTGGCACTGTTGAAGATCTTCAGCAGACTGGACCTTCCGCTCGACACCGCAGCGGCCGTCCTCGACGCGCCCAGTCCGCAGTGGCGCGAACTCGTGCGCCAGCAGATCAGCCAGCTCGACGACGTGATCGCGCAGGCGCGCGGGGCCCAGCAGTTCCTCACGCACGCGCTGCATTGCCCCGCCGACCATCCCGCCCGCGAATGCCCGACGATGATCGGTGCGCTGGACCGGCTGGTCGACGGCGCTTCGGTCGAACAGCTCGCCGCCGAACACGCCGATCCCTGACCGTCCGAGCGATATGTGCGTCCCGATCCGGGTATAGATGCCTACCGGAAGGGACCACGCTCATGACCGAGATGGACTATCTGGAGTTGCACGGCGATCGCGTCGCCTACCGAGACGTCGGCAGCGGCGCGGAAGTACTGCTGCTGATCCACGGGATGGCCGGAAGTTCCGACACGTGGCGGGCGGTGATCCCGCAGCTGTCTCGGCGCTATCGGGTGATCGCACCCGACCTGTTGGGGCACGGCCAATCGGACAAGCCCCGCGGCGACTACTCGCTGGGCGCGTTCGCAGTGTGGCTACGCGACCTGCTCGACGAACTAGGGGTCGCCAAGGCCACCATCGTCGGCCAGTCGCTGGGCGGCGGGGTGGCCATGCAGTTCGTCTATCAGCATCCCGACTACTGCCAACGCCTCGTCCTGATCAGCAGCGGCGGCCTGGGACCCGACGTCGGCTGGACGCTTCGCCTGCTCTCGGCGCCGGGAGCCGAGTTCATCCTGCCCGCGATCGCACCCCCGCCGGTTCTCACGGTCGGCAACAAGCTGCGTGGTTGGTTCCGCACGGTCGGTATCCAATCGCCACGCGGTGCGGAAATGTGGAGTGCCTACTCGTCGTTGGCGGACGCCCAGACGCGCCATGCCTTCCTTCGCACCCTGCGCTCGGTCGTCGACTATCGCGGCCAGGCGGTCAGCGCATTGAACCGTCTGCACGTGGCCAACGAGCTGCCCATCATGGCCATTTGGGGCGACGAAGACCGGATCATCCCCGTCGCCCATGCGTACGCGACGCACGAGGCGCGCCCGGAATGCCGGTTGGAAGTGCTCGAGGGTGTCGGGCATTTCGCCCACGTGGAGCGGCCGAACGACGTGATCGATCTGCTCGACGATTTCATCAGCACCACCGCCCAACCCGTCGTCAACAGCGAACCGTAGCCGCGGCGCCTGCACCGCCCGGTACGGGTGCCCGCGGAACGCGCAGACATAATCGACGAAACGGAAGGTCATCTAAGGATCGGAGCGGTTGTGGTCGGGACCGGCGCGGCGCAGTCGCCCACGATCGGTCGTGAGCGCTCTCCGCGCCTGCTCGTCGCCGGACTGTCCATCGTGGTGCTCACCGTCGCCGTCCTGCAGACCGCCGTCGTCCCGGTGCTCGGCATCATCGCCGACCAACTCGACGCGTCCATCGTCGGCGTGAGCTGGGCAGTCACCGCCAATCTGCTCGCCGCCGTCGCCGCCACGCCGCTGCTCGGCAGACTTGCCGACCTCCACAGCAAACATCACGTCCTGCTCGGCGTGCTCGTCGTCGTGCTGGCCGGATCACTGCTGGCGGCCATCACGTCGTCACTCCACGTGCTCATCGTCGCCCGCGTGCTTCAGGCCGCCTCGTTCGCGCTCTACCCGATCAGCATCGCGATCCTGCGCGAGGAACTGCCCCCCGATCGTCTGATGTCGGCGATGGCGGTCCTGTCCGGGACACTGGGCTTCGGCGGCGGAACCGGCCTCGTCGTGGTCGGCCTGCTGATGACCGGCGACGCCGGCTACCACCGGGTGTTCTGGTTGACGACCGCGTTCACCGTGGCCGTGATCGCGATCGTGCTTCTGGTGGTGCCACGACGGCCGCGCCACGTTGCCGGATCGATCGACTGGCTGGGAGCGGTTGGCTTGGCGGTGGGACTGTCGGCACTACTGTTGGCGATCAGCCAGGGCCAGACGTGGGGTCGGGCATCGCCTGCCACCTTGGGCTGCGTCGTTGGTGCATTTGCTGTACTCGCCGGCTGGTGGCGGTGGGAGCGTCACATCAGCCGGCCGTTGGTATCGACGTCGATGCTCACCCGAAGACCGGTCCTGCTCACGAACGTCGCCACGATCTTCGTCGGCATGGGGCTGTACTTCGCGTTCCTCGGGTTGACGCTCTTCGTCCAAATACCGCGCGACGCAGCGGGTTACGGTTTCGGCGCGACGGTGTTGGAAGCCAGCGTCGTCTATCTGCTTCCGGGCGCGTTCACCGGCTTTCTCGTCGCATTGATCAGCGGCAGGTTCATCGACCGTTTCGGCGCCCGGCCCGTGCTTCTCGTGGCCGCGATCGCCGGTATCGCCGGATTCCTGTTCGTCGCTCTGGTGCACTCCCACACGTGGCAGATCATCGTCGCGGGCATCCTCGCCAACGCCTACATCAGCCTCGGCTACGGCGCCCTGCCCGCGTTGATCGTCAGCGAGGTCGACGCCGGGGAGACGGGCGTGGCCACGAGCATGAATGCGATAGCCCGCACCATCGGCAGTTCGATCGCGGCTGCGGTCGTCGCCATGTTGCTCAGCCGGTCGGCGCCGGGAACGGGCGTGCCGATGGAGAACAGCTTTTTCGCGATATTCCTCGGCGGCGCGATCACGTCGACGCTCGCGCTGGTGTTGATCGCCATGTCGCGTCCGTCGTCACGACCGATGGATTCCGTGGAGGCGCACTACGAAACGCGTGCCATGAACCACGAGTGGGGCTGACGCCAGAACCCTGCGCGAGTCAGCGCAACGCGGCCAGGTTGGCAACGGACTTGCGGACGTCGGATTCGATCACTTTGGCGACCAGATTGCCGATGCGCGTGTTCAGCAGCCCGCCGGACAGGTCGGCGACCACCTGGAACGTCGAACCCGGCTTGTCGTCACGCACACACAGCGTCAAGCCGATGCGGATGCCGGGCCGCCCCCGCCCGACCATCTCGACGACCTTGGGCTCGTCATAGCGCGTGACCTGCCAGTGGATGGTGTTGCGGAACCCCTTGACCTTGATCAGCGACGACACGCACGTGCCGACCTCGATGTTGGCGGGCACCTCGCTGCGCCACCCGCCGAAGATCGTCAGCCACTCGTCGAACCGGCTCAGGTCCGAGGCCAACTCCCACGCCTTGTGCGGGCTCAGGTCCGACGACACCGAAACGTCCACTGCTGCCATGCCTACTCCCGTACCCGGCGGAGCGGGGCAGGTAAACGGCGTTTCGACCGATCATGGCGCCGTCGGCTGCGAAACTGTCCGAGGACACCGGTTCAGCGTCGGCGCCGCCGGGCGGTCAGCCTACTGACGTCGACGACTGCCCCGCGACAGCGAATCTGGTGCCCGGGACCACACCAGACAAAGGATTCCATTGTGAATATGTAAATCCCCTGCGGAATCGCCTGCGAGCGCCCGCTTGATCCGCGATTGTTTATCCACAGCTTCGGGGGCTGCCCCTAGGAGGATTTGCACTGACCGGCTCACACACCACCGCCGTCGACCGATCATCGGGACACAACAAGGCGACCCGCCCGACAGGCGCCCCGGTCATCGAGATCGACCACGTCGCCAAACGCTTCGGCGACTACGTCGCCGTTGCCGACGCGGATTTCTCCATCGCCTCGGGTGAGTTCTTCTCGATGCTTGGTCCCTCCGGTTGCGGCAAGACCACAACGCTGCGCATGATCGCCGGGTTCGAGAGCCCCACCGACGGCGCGATCCGACTCGAAGGGGCCGACGTTTCGAAGGTCCCGCCGCACAAGCGCAACGTCAACACGGTGTTTCAGCACTACGCGCTGTTTCCGCACATGTCGGTGTGGGACAACGTCGCCTACGGTCCCCGGTGCAGGAAGCTGGCCAAAAGCGAGATCCGCAAGCGGGTCGACGAACTCCTCGAGATCGTCCGGCTGACGGACTTCGCCGATCGTCGCCCGGGCCAACTCTCGGGCGGGCAGCAACAACGTGTCGCACTGGCCCGCGCATTGGTGAATTACCCGAGCGCGCTGCTGCTCGACGAACCGCTCGGCGCCCTGGACCTCAAGTTGCGTCAGGTGATGCAGTTCGAACTCAAGCGCATTCAGCGCGAAGTCGGGATCGCGTTCGTCTACGTCACGCACGACCAGGAGGAAGCGTTGACGATGAGTGACCGCATCGCGGTCATGAACGCCGGCAACGTCGACCAGATCGGCACGCCGACCGAGATCTACGACCGACCCGCCACCGTGTTCGTCGCGAGCTTCATCGGACAGGCCAACCTGTGGGCGGGGCGCCAGACCGGCCGAGCCAACCGGGATTACGTCGAGATCGAGGTGCTCGGCTCGACGCTGAAAGCGCGGCCGGGCGAGACCACGATCGAACCCGGAGGACACGCAACGCTGATGGTGCGGCCGGAACGGGTCCGGGTCTGCATGGACGCCCCCACCGGTGGGCTCGTCGGCGTGCGTGCGACGGTCACCGATCTGACCTTCCAGGGTCCGGTGGTCCGGCTGTCGCTGGCCGCGCCGGACGACTCGGCGATGATCGCCCACATCGGCCCCGAGGAGGAGTTGCCGCTGCTGCGACCCGGCGACACAGTCCACGTGTGCTGGACACCGGACGCGTCACTGGTGTTGCCGGCGGCCGATATTCCGACCGCCGAGGATCTCGAGGAGATGCTCGACGATTCCTGATCGCCACCAGTGGCGACCCGGCACCGCCGTGAGCGGCGATTCGACAGCTGTCGGCCCCTCCCCTCCCTCCGACGAAAGGCACAGCCGCCATGCCCTACGAGACGGACCCTCGCCTCGCCCGCTTCGCCGCCAACCGCACGTCGCGCCGCCGCTTCATCGGCGGAGGCGCCGCCGCGGCCGCCGCCGTGGTTCTCGGCCCGTCGTTGCTGGCGGCGTGCGGATCAGACAGCGGCACCTCCGGTACCACCACGGAGGAAGGCGGGCCGGCCAGCGGCACGCTGCGGATCTCGAACTGGCCGCTGTACATGGCCGAGGGATTCATCGCCGCGTTCCAACAGGCGTCGGGTATCACCGTCGACTACAAGGAGGATTTCAACGACAACGAGGAATGGTTCGCCAAGGTCAAAGAGCCGTTGTCGCGTAAACAGGACATCGGCACCGACCTGGTGGTGCCCACGGCGTTCATGGCGTCACAGATCCGGAACCTGAACTGGGTCAACGACTTCACCGAAGACGGCATCCCGAACAAGAAGAACCTGCGACCCGACCTGCTCGACGCGCAGATGGACCCGGGCCGGAAATGGAGCGCGCCGTACATGACCGGCATGGTCGGCCTCGCCTACAACCGCGCCGCCATCGGCCGCGACATCACCGGAATCGACGACCTGTGGGACCCCGCGTTCAAGGGTCGCGTCAGTATGCTCTCGGACTTCCAGGACGGCCTGGGCATGATCATGCAGTCGCTGGGCGGGAACCCCGCATCGCCCAGCACCGAATCGGTGCAGAAGGCGGTCGATCTCGTCCGCGAGCAGAACGACCGGGGTCAGATCCGCCGGTTCACCGGCAACGACTACGCCGACGACCTGGCGGCGGGCAATGTCGTTATCGCGCAAGCCTATTCGGGTGACGTCGTGCAGTTGCAGGCCGACAATCCCGATTTGCAGTTCGTGGTTCCGGAATCCGGCGGCACCGACTTCCTCGACACGATGGTGATCCCCTACACCACGCAGAACCAGAAGGCCGCCGAGGCGTGGATCGACTTCGTCTACGACCGGGCCAATTACGCCAAGCTCATCGCCTTCACACAGTTCGTTCCGGTCCTCTCCGACATGACGGCGGAACTCGACCGGATCGACCCGAACCTGGGCAAGAACCAGCTGATCAATCCTCCGCAGTCCACCCTTGACCGGATCAAGGCCTGGGCTCCGCTCGAGGACGAGCAGAAGCAGCAGTACGCGTCGATGTACGCCGAAGTCACCGGCGGCTGACGAATGGCAGGCGTCGCCGGCAGCGGCAGGCAGCGCAGCAGGATCGCGCCGTATCTGATGATCCTGCCCGCGATGGTGTACCTCGCGGTGTTCTTCGTCGTCCCGTTCGTCTCGCTGACACGGATGTCGCTGTCGAAGGCGAGCGGCTCGATTTTCCTTCCGACACTGACGTTCTCGTGGGACTTCGGAAACTACGTCGAGGCGTTCAGCAAGTATCAGGAGCAGATACTGCGGTCGTTCGGCTACGCCACCACCGCGACGGTGCTCTGCGTGCTGCTGTCGTTCCCGCTGGCGTATGTGATCGCGTTCAAGGCCGGGCGTTTCAAGAACCTCATCCTCGGCCTGGTGATCCTGCCGTTCTTCGTGACGTTCCTGATTCGCACCATTGCGTGGAAAACCATTCTTGCTGACGACGGTTGGGTGGTCGACGCACTGGACGCGGTCGGGCTGTTGCCCGCCGACGGACGGCTGCTGTCGACGAGCTGGGCCGTCATCGGCGGCCTCACCTACAACTGGATCATCTTCATGATCCTGCCGCTGTACGTCAGCTTGGAGAAGATCGATCCACGGCTGATCGAAGCGTCCAAGGATCTGTACTCGTCGAACACCCGCAGCTTCACCAAGGTCATTCTGCCGCTGTCGCTTCCGGGACTGCTGGCCGGCAGTCTGCTGGTCTTCATCCCGGCCGCGGGCGACTTCATCAACGCCGAATATCTGGGCAGCACCCAGACGACGATGATCGGCAACGTGATCCAGCAGCAGTTCCTGGTCGTCAAAGACTATCCGGCCGCGGCGGCGCTCAGCATGGTACTGATGGGCATCATCCTGGTCGGTGTCCTGCTCTACACCCGGGCGTTGGGCACGGAGGAACTCGTATGACCGTCCAGGCGATGGACGCGGCGACCAATCCCACACCGGGCAAGCGGGTGAAGGGCTCGCCCAAATGGGGCGATTGGCTGCTGCGGATCGTCGCCGGCCTCGTGCTGCTGTATCTGTTCCTGCCGATCTTGGTGATCGTGCTCTTCTCGTTCAACGATCCGAAGGGCAAGTTCAATTACAGCTGGCAGGGTTTCACCCTGGACAACTGGGCGGATCCGTTCAAGTATCCGGCGCTGACCGAGGCGCTGAAGCTGAGCATCAACGTCGCCGCGGTGTCCACCGCGATCGCGTTGGTGCTGGGCTCACTGGTGGCGATAGCCCTTGTGCGACAACGGTGGCGGGGTCGACGCGCGGTCGACACATTTCTCGTGCTGCCGTTGACGGCGCCGGAAGTGGTGATGGGTGCGGCGCTGCTGGTGCTGTTCCTCGATCTGGGCTGGGCCACTGGCTATGTGACGATCGTGTTGGCACACATCGCGTTCGAGGTCAGCTTCATCGCGATGACGGTGCGCGCCCGGGTGCGCGGTTTTGACTGGACGCTCGAGGACGCGTCGATGGATCTCGGCGCCAGCCCGACGCGAACCTTCTTCCGGGTCACGCTGCCGTTGATCGTTCCCGGCATCGTCGCGGCGGGCATGCTGTCGTTCGCGTTGTCGCTCGACGACTTCATCATCACCTACTTCGTCAGCGGTTCGACGGTGACCTATCCGCTGTACGTCAACGCCGCCGTGAAGGCCGCGGTGCCGCCGCAGATCAACGTTCTCGCCACGGGGATCCTGGTGATCAGTCTCATCCTGCTTGCGGCGGGAACCCTCTACCGGCGCAGAAGGATCGACGTCTAGCGACGCTACCTCGGCGCGCATGCTCGTCGGCGCTCAACCCACCTCGACCGGGACCGGCGGTGTGCGAGCACCGGCGCGTGCGGCGCCCATACCGGCGGCCACGACCAAGCACATGCCGAGCACGCCGAGCGGTTCGGGCACCTGTCGCAGAACGACGAGGCCGACGATCATCGCAAAGCCGGGTTCGAGCGCCATCAGTGTGCCGAACGCGGCAGTCGTGAGCCGGCGCAGCGCCAGCAGTTCCAGCGCGAACGGTACAACGGGCAGCAGGACCGCCAAGCCGACTCCGATCAGCAGAATGTCTAGTGTGAGTCGCGGTAGCACCAGGGGGCCGACGGCCAGCGTGGCGACGATCCCTGCGACGGGCATCGACACGGCGAGACCGTTCATGCCTGAAACCTGGTCCCCTACCCGCTGCGTCAGCATGATGTAGATCGCCCAGCAGAGCGCCGAGGCCAGCGCATACAGCACCCCGACACCGTCGACGTGACCCGCCCACGGCTGGGTGAGCAGGAGGACACCCCCGGCGGCGAGGCCCGGCCACAGCAGCCGGCCGCGCCCGGTGCCGTGCGCGACAGCGACGCCCAGCGGGCCGAGGAACTCAATCGCGCTGGCGGTGCCCAACGGAATGCGGGCGAGCGCCGCCATGAAGAGCAGCGTGATGCCCGCGATGACCACGCCGAGCACCACGCACATACGAAAGCTTGTCCACGTGAAGGCCTTTGGCCGCGGTCGGACGATCAGAAGCATGAGCAGGCCCGCCCACGCCAGCCGCAGCCAAGCCGCACCTTCGGCGCCGATGCGGTCGATCAGCGTGACGGCGATCGCCGCGCCGGTCTGCACGCACAGCATTGCCGCGACCGCCATCAGCACCCCGCTGCGGGCCTGGCTCACCATGTTGGCATTCAACGGGATGCCGACCGATCACGTCCACGCGTTTCCTCGAGACGCGGCGATCGTTTACAAGCGCGCGAGGCTGAACGGGTAGGTGAAGGTTCCTCCCGGCGCGCCGTCACACCCGGCGGCGAACGACGACTCGAGTGTGCCCAATCTGGTTGCCGCATCCCACGCGTAGACGTCCCTGGTCGGGATCACCGGACCGTAGTACACGTTGCCGCACCGCAGCCCGTCCGGAACGTCCACGGTCAGGGTGTAGCGGCCATCCGCCAGATGCGCATCGCCACTGTAGGGGAACGCCTTCGCGATGGGCTGAGGAATGGCCTGGATGTGCAGGCAGTCGCCCGGACAACGCGAGATCGCCCACAGCCACGTGTGAAAGTCGTGGCGCCCGTCGATCACCAGATGGAAGTTGCCATACGGAGTGTCGGCGTGGGCGAGCGCCGGGCCGAGTGACACCGCGCCGACAAGCGTCACGGCGACCAACGCCGAACTCACGGCGCTCCCGAAGCGGCGTCCTACAGGCACGGCCTCCTTGATACGTCACATCGACAACGGCGAACGGTCCCGGTGCCGCTGAGCGGGAGCACCTGTTCCACTGAGCGGACGAGGATCGCTCTGGACGCCGAAACCGGCCTAGGTTGATCCTTCGTCACGATCGATGAAGGAGACGGCGATGCGGATGCCCGGTGTTGCAGCAGGTGTCGTCGCGTTCGCCGTGACGGGGGTGGGGTTCGTCGGGAGCGCCCAAGCCACCGAGAACGAGTGGGGCCTCAACGGCCGCTACACCGCCACCTCGAACGGCGAATACGCCAAGACCAACGAGGTGTTCCGCGACGAAGCCAGCCTGCGCAGCACCTGGACCATCTCCACGACGTGCAGCTATCCGACCGAATGCACGGGCACTGTGGTCAGCGATTTCGGCTGGACCGCGCCAATTTACAAGACGGGTGGCGTCTGGTACGTCAAGCACACGGTCGAGAACTGGATCCCGTGTCCGGACGGCACGACGGCACCGGGGCTGCAGGTGTTCCGGTTCGTACCCGTCAACGAGGACGGCAGTTTGACCGATCCCGCGTCGACGACCTTGGCGGGTGAAGACCAGACCACCGGTACAAGTGGCGCATGCGGGGTCAGCAAGCCGGTCTTCATCAACATGCCGTTCAAGCTCGTCATGAACGACGGCTGATCGACTCACCCGGCCGGGACGAGGAGATCCTGCCACGCCCGCGGTCCGGCGGGCGCCACCAGATCGGCTTGCCGGAAAACCTGTCCGTCCGGCGTCGAGTACCGACCCGTCTGCGGATCGTAGGGAGCGAAGGCGACGGACGGCCCACCATCGGAGCGCGACGAACTCGGGGCCGCTGCGGGAGCCTGGCCCTCGGACAGCGGCGACCCTGGTTGCGCCGGCGGCATCGGCGTGCCCTCCAGCGGGGCGTGGATCCGCTCGCTGAAGTCGACGCGGTCGTCGGGTTTGACCCCTTGGGCGATCAGGTTGGGATCGATCGGGTACGGGCCCAGCGGGTGCTGGCGCATCGCCAACGGCTCGAAGGGCTTGTCGCTGCGGCACATTTCGACGGTCGGGGCGCGCTTACCGGGCTGGTCGAGGCACGGGTAGTTTCGGGCACCTCGTACGCCGATCGGTGAATCCTGCGGCAATTTGCAATAGAGGCCGTCAGGTGTGTCGACGATCGTTTCGTCCTCGGGTGAACGCCACATGTTGGGCGGCAGGAATCCGACCGTGCACGCTGGCGGATCGCTCATCACCAACGTGAAATCGCCCAGCGCCATGCCGGTGGGATTGTTTCGCGCCACGCCGACTGTCTGCGTGGCCGCCACGTACGGCGGGAACAGCACCAGAAGTTGTTCCAGCGCCGCGTGATACGTCACGCCGACCTCGCCGACGGATGTGAGGTTGGCCAGCAGCACGGGCAGGGTGGCCTTCATATCGTTGAACAGCCGCGCCGCCTCGTCCGCCGCACCTGGACCTTCCTCGAGGATCGTGCGTATCTGCGCATCATCGGCCTCGAGCTGGCCGGTGATGCCGGCCACGCTGCGCGCCCAGCTGCGGATGGCGTCGGCCGACTGTGCTTGGCCATCCAGCAGCGGACCGCTGTCGTCGATCAGCGCCCGAGTGCGGTCGGCGACTGCATCGCCGTCACCGATGATCCTGGCCGAGGAGTCGAGCAGCGAGCCGAAGTCGTAACCGGTTCCGTTGAGGCCCTTGAACGATTCGTCGAGCAGCCCGCTGATCTTGTCCTTCGGAATGCTGTCGACCAACGCGCTCACCTGGTCGAGCATCGGACCGACGGCTTGCGGCACCGATGTGTTCTGCCGGGGGATCACCGAACCGTTCTGCAGGAAAGGGCCGTTCGCGTTCTCGGGGATCAGATCCACGTACTGTTCACCGACCGCCGACACGCTACGGACGTTGGCCTTCGCGTCAGCCGGGATTTTCGGCGACGTGTTCAGCGACAGCGTCGCGACGGCACCTTCCCGGGTGGGCCGCACGTCGAGGACCTTGCCCACCTGCACACCGCGGTACGTCACGTTGGAGAACCGATAAAGGCCCCCGGTGCCCGGCAACTCCAATTGCACCGATATGCGACCAATGCCCAGCAATGTCGGTACCTGCATGTACGTGAAGAACATCAACGTGATGCCGACCACCGAAGCGATGGTGAAGACGATCAGCTGATTGCGGATGAATCGAGTCAACATCAGTTGCCCCCCGCTCCCCCGGCGTCCACCGCGCCGGCGGTCGCGGGAGGAGCTTCAGGCACCGGTCCGGGGGCCGTCCCTGGCGCGTGGTCTACCGCCAGCCGTGAATTCGCCTGTTGCTGAACAGCTTCCACCAGCGGCGGCAGGCCTGCCACCTCGGTGGGCGTCGCGGTGATCGGCGCCTTCAACGGATCGAGGGTGTAGGTGAGGTACCAGGGGTCACCCGGAGCGGGCACCATCGGCGCTCCTTCCTGCCCCCAGCGGGTGCCCAGGAAGAGCCCCCGCTTGAGGCGCGGGATGGTGAAGTCGAAGATGATGAACTGGTTCATGTAGTCCCCGCGTATGGTACGGTCGATAAAGCTCTGCGTGTAGGGGAATGTCGGCGCGTAGGCCAGGACGGTGCCCAGGTCCGAGCCAACATCGGCGAGCGCCCGCAGCGTCGGTTCGAGGTTCGCGAGGTTTCGAACGAGGTCGTCCTGCGTGTCGTTGATCAGCCCGGTGGCGGTGTCGCTGAACCGCCCAAGCCGGTCCAACGCTTCCGTGATCCGAGGGCGCTGCTCGACCAGGACGTCGAGCGCGGGTGGAATGCGTTGCAGTGCACCGCTGATCACTTCGCGTTCCGATGCAAGAGTTCCGGACATCCGGTTCATGGCCGCGATCGATGCGTTGATGTCGTCACGTTGGGTGTCGAGCATTCCGACGAAATCGTTGAGCCGCACCAGCAGGTCCCTGATCTGGCCTTCGCGTCCGTTCAGCGCGGCGTTGAATTCGCGGACGATGTCTCCCATCTGGCCGAGGCCGCCGCCGTTGAGCACGACCGACAGCGACGACAGCGTCTGTTCGGTCGACGGGTACGTCGATGACCTGTCCAGCCCGATGGTCGAACTGGGTTCGAGTTCACCATTGGGCGCCTGGCCAAGCGGCGGGTCGAGTGCGAGATGCATGGACCCGAGCAGGCTGGTCTGTCCCACCGTAGCCACCGCGTTCGCCGGGACGACGACGTCGGGCCGCACCGAGACCTCGATGTCGGCCGTCCAGTTCGTCACCTTCATCTTGCCGATGCTGCCCACCACGACATCGCCGATCAGCACGGGCGAATTCGGTTCCAGCGAACCGACGTTGTGGATCTGGACGCGGTATACGTCGGCGTGTTCCCCCCGGCCGACCGTGCCGGGCAGCGGCAATGAGTTGACGCCTTCGAATGTGCACCCGGTCACCGCGAAGACGGCGCAGCAGGCCACGACGATGAGGCGGCGGATCGAGCCGGCGGGTGTCATGACGGCCCCATCGAAGTCGCCGGCGGCGCCGGTACCTCGGCGGGCATCAACATGTTCTCGAGAGTCGTCGGCTCGGAGCCAGCCGCCGGCGGGCCCGGCGGAACCGGTGCGCCCGGGAACAGCGCTGGATGCGGAGCGGCGGGCAGACCCGTCGGCGCGTAGGCGCCGGGCGGACCGGCCGGGGTGTTCCAACCCGGTGGCGGCGCCGTGTCACCAGCACCCGTGTAAGCCGATACGGCCGGTGCGATCTCGGGCGGCGGCGGGCTCTCACCCGCTCCGCCCGGAGCGAGCGCCGGATCCGAGTAGATCAGGTTGCCGGGGCTGGGCGACTTCTGCAGATAGGCGTTGAACGGCATCGGCAGGTAATTGAAGTTGAGCAAGCGCAGTGCAGGACCAAGGTATTCGGCACAGGCCTTGGATGCTTCCGGCGCCGTCGCGTTCTTCACCGCTCCGATCGCTGAGCACACCAGTTGCACCGGGTTGGCGAAATTGGCCAGTGCGAAGCCGCCGATCATAGTCCCCGTGTCGGGGTTGTAGATGTTGTAGCCGTTGCCAATGGCGTTGGGCGCGACGTGCAGCACGTTCTCCAACGCGAGCCGGTTGTCGGAAAGGTTCTGCGTGACGTCGGCGAGTCGCTGAATCTGCTCGGCAGTCTGATCCCTGCTGCCGGCGATGAACCGCTGCACCTCGCCCACGGCTTCGGACAGGTGAGTAAGTGCCGCGTCGAGATCCGACCTGCTCGCATCGACCACACTGCTGACGGTGGCCAAGCGATCCTGAAAATGCACGATCTGAGCGTTACTGTCGCGCAGTGCGGCGACGAAGGTCTGGAGATTCTCGATGACGTCGACGATGTTGCCGCTGCCGTCGGCGAGGATCCGACCGACCTGAGAGAGCTGGGTGATCGTCTCGCGCAGCTTGTCGCCGTTTCCGTCCATGGCATTGGCGGCGCTGTCGATGAAGCGGCTGACCGACGTCGACGAAATATCGCCTTGTGGGCCCAGATCGGTCGCCAACCGGGTCAATTGGGTCTTCACCTCATCCCACTCGACGGGCACCGCCGTTCGGTCGACACCGATGACCGCGCCGTCGGGCAAGGTGGGCCCGCTGGTCTCGTACGCGGGGGCGAGTTGGACGTAGCGCGCCGAGACGAGGTTCTGCGCGACGATCACAGCTTTGGCGTCGGCGGGAATCGGGACGTCGCGGTCGACGGACAGCAGCATGCGTGCGTGCGCCCCGTCGGGCTCGATCGATTCGATGGCGCCGACCCGCACTCCCGCGACGCGTACCTCGTCACCGGGGTATATCGCGGTTGCCGAGCTGAAGTACGCGGTGATGGTTCTGGGGCCGAAGAATGCTTGTCGCGCCACGACGGCGACTCCCGCGACGAGCAAGCCGGTCATTGCGATCAGCAGTGCAGTTGTCAGACGTTTGCGCCGCATCATCGCGACCCTCCCGGAATGCCGTTGTACGGGAAGGGGAATTCGGCCCGTGGCCCCGCATTGTCCGGCGGCTGACCGGCGTTCACGCCCCGGCGGTAGCCGAGCGCGTAGTCGAGGAACGGTTGCAGCGACTGGGCGGGCAGGAGGTTGCCGACGAAGGCGTTGTAGTAGAAGCCGTTGTTGACCGCCTCACCCTGTGTCACTTGGTACTTCGACAAACCGCTGAGTGCCTTGGCGATGTTGTCGCGGTTGCGCTGGAGCATGTCGTAGATCGAGTTCAGCTTCTGCAGCGTTGGGGCCATCTCCTGTTCGTTGTCGTGCACGAGACCCGTCAGCTGTTGAGCGACCGCCGAGGTGTTGGCCAGCAGGTTGACGATCGCGTGTCGGCGCTGTTCGAGAACACCCATCAAGTCATTGGCGTTGAGCAGCAGGGTGTTGAGCTGCCTGCTGCGCTCCGACAGCACGCCGGTCACGTCGGCGGCGCTGGCGAGCAGCTCACCGAGAGACTCATCGCGGCCGTTCAGTGACGAAGACAGACGGCTCAGACCGTCGAAGGTCGGACCGAGCTGAGGCGCGATCCGGTCGATCGTCTCGGAGAGCGTGTCCAGGGCCCGATTCACCGATGCGGTGTCGGTCGCCGCGGTGTTCGCGGTGAACTCGCTGACCGCCTCGGTCAACGAGTACGGCGAGGAGGTCCGCGACAGCGGAATCACATCCAACGGTTTCATTCGCTCGTCGCCCGCAGGGTCGAGCGTCATCATCCGCTCCCCCAGCAGTGTGCCGGTGCGGATGTGCGCCGTGGTCTGCGATCCGAGGCTGATCTTTCCGTCGACGGTGAACGTCACCAACGCCTTGCCCTTGCTCAGCGTGACATCGGATACCGATCCGATCGTCATACCCGAGACCTTGACGTCGTTGCCAGGTGCTAGGCCTGCAGCCTCGGTGAACAATGCCTGATACCTGACGGCGGTCGCCCACGACCACAACCGTTCCGGCTGTAGCCCGACGGCGATGATGAGGATGACGAGCGTCACACCGATGAACCCGGCCCGGATCAACGAGGCACCACGGTATTTCAGCATCAGGGTTCCCCGCACCTTCCGTTCTGCTGGAGGATCCAGGGGAAGTGGGCGGTGCGGCCCTGCAGGTCGGTGACCCGCACCGAGATACCGCAAAGGTACTGGTTCAGGAAGCTCCCGTACGCGCCGAGACGAACGAGTTTCTTGTAGTTCTGCGGCAGCTTCTGCAGTGAGATGTCGAGCAGCGGTTTGTCCTTCTCGAGCAACGGAGCCACCCGGTTGAGTTGGTCGATACTGCCGGCGAGCGGCGGACGTGCCTGGGTCATCAGGTCGGCCAGCGAGGCGGTCCCGCTGTCGAGTGCGGTGATGGCCTCCCCGATCGGGTCGCGATCGGCGGCCAGACCGGTGATGAGCTTCTCGAGGCGGTCGACCGCGCCGGAGAACTTGGTCCCATCCTCGGCGACGGTCGCCATCACCGTGTTCAGGTTGTCGATGAGCTGCCGGACGATCTGGCCGTTGTCGGCGATCGCGGTCGTGAATGAAGCGGTCTTGGCGAACAACGACTCCACGTTGCCGCTCTGCCCCTGCAGGATCTGGATCAACGAGTTGGTCAGGGCATTCACGTCGTCGGGATTCAAACCGCGGATCACCGGTTTCAAGCCACCGAGGAGAAGGTCGAGGTCCAACGCCGGCTCGGTCCGGTCGGCGGGGATCTCCGAGCCCGGTCCGGCGAACCTGGTGGAGCCGGGGCCGTCGAGGAGTTCGAGGTAGCGATCCCCGACGAGGTTGAGGTACCGAACCGTGGCCTTGGTGCCGGTGGTGAGCACGATGTCGGTACTGGCATCGAAGCTGACCACGACGGTATTGTCCGGTCGCAGTGAAACATCGCGGACTGTGCCGACACGGATTCCCGAAACCCGCACCGAGTCACCCGTTTTAAGACTTGAGACATCGGTGAACACGGCCGAGTAGTCGTTCGACGACCCCGTGCGGTACTGGCCGAAGATCGCGAACAGCGCGCCGGTCAACAGCAGCATCACCGCGCAGAAGACGCCAAGCTTGATCGCTGTGCCAACACCGCTCATCCCGGCATCCCGATCTGTGCGGTGTTTCGCGGCGGCCCGTCGATCGGGCCGAACAGCGCCTGCTTGAGCGCATCGGAGTTCAACAGGATGCCCTGATTGCCGTACTGCGCACGGCTGGCGTCGATGTCGCTGACGACGTAGGGTGCCCGCGTTTCGTATCCCACGTCAGGCAGGCCCGCGCACTGGGGGCCACCCTTGGCCGCCACCTTCGGCAGGTTTCCGGGGTAACGGTACCGTTCGGAGCCCAGCACGAAGGAATCGAGCAGAAGAACCCCGGGAACCGGTGAGGGCGCCGCCGTGGCCAACGGGATCATTCCTGCCAGAACACAATTCAGGGCGGGGTGGTACTGGCTGGTCAGGTCGGTCGTGGGTACGAGCAGGTCGAGAACTTCGGTGATCGCGCGCCGGTTGTCGGAAAGTACTTCGTTGCCGATCTCGGCCAACCCGACGGCGCTGAGCAGCAGAGTATCGAGGTCGTGCTGCTTCTCGACGATCGTGTCACTCACGGTGGACGCACTGTCCACGATCGCCAGGAGATCCGGGCTCGCGTCGGCGTACGTGTTGAGAACTACTGGTAGAACCGCGATGTCGTGGCTGAGGTTGTCCAAACTGGGGTTGAGCTTTGCAAGCATGGCGTCCAGGTCGGACAGTGCCTGCCCGAACTTCTCGCCACGACCGCTGAGCCCGGAGGCCAACGCTCCCAGTGTCTCGTTGAGTTTTGCCGGCTCGATCTTGGTCAGCACGGAGACGAGTTGTTCGAATATGGTGTTGATCTCGACCGACACGTGATCGGCGTCGAGAACCTGGCCCGCTCGCAGCGAGTGCGCAGACGGATCCGACGGCGGCACCAATGCAACGGATTTCGCGCCGAACACCGTCGAAGATGCGATGTCGACACGTACGTTGGCCGGAATCAACTCCATCGCGGAGGGATCCATCGCGAGGTGGATGGCGGCCTTACCGCCGGGGAGCGGTTCGATGGCGGAGACGGTGCCGACTTGAGCGCCGTGCAGCTTGACCCTGGCATCGGGGTTCATCACGAGGCCGGCGCGGTCGGTGATGACGGTGACCGGTTCAGTGCTGGTGAAATCCCCCCGGAAGAGCGCGACGGCGATGGCGACGACCGCGGCGATCGCGGCGATGGAAACGAAACCCGCGATCGGCCTTGCGTATTCACGCGGTTGTGTTGGCGGCTTGTGGTTGCTGGTCAACGTTCCACCTATCCGGACAGGTTGAAGTTGCCGTTGGAACCATAGACGGCCAGTGACACCAGCAGGGTGACCGAGACCAC
>NZ_LQIS01000005.1 GCF_001499905.1 Mycobacterium sp. GA-1285
TTCTAAAGCCTTCTGCCGCTCTTCGAACAAAACGCCCCCGGGAAGAGACCGGGGGCGTTTTGTTCGAAGAGCGGCAGAAGGCTTTAGAACGCCGCCTCGTCGAGTTCCATCACGTCGTTGTCGAGGTTCTCGATGATCTGACGCGTGCTGGTGAGCATCGGCAGGAAGTTCTTCGCGAAGAACGACGCCACCGCGACCTTGCCCTCGTAGAAGGCGCGGTCGTCGCCGCTGGCACCCGCGTCGAGCTTGTCGACGGCCACGGCGGCGTGCTGCTGCAGCAGCCAGCCGATGACCAGATCGCCGACGCTCATCAGGAAGCGCACCGAGCCCAGGCCGACCTTGTACAGCTCGGTCGGGTTCTCCTGCGCGGCCATCAGGTAGCCAGTGAGCGAGGCGGCCATCGCCTGGACGTCCTCCAGCGCGGTCGCCAGTAGGGCACGCTCGGCCTTGAGGCGGCCGTTGCCCGACTCGTTCTTGACGAACTGCTCGATCTGGCCGGCCACGTACGCCAACGCCTGGCCCTTGTCGCGGACGATCTTGCGGAAGAAGAAGTCCTGCGCCTGGATGGCCGTGGTGCCCTCGTAGAGCGAGTCGATCTTGGCGTCGCGGATGTACTGCTCGATCGGGTAGTCCTGCAGGAAGCCCGAACCACCAAGGGTCTGCAGGCTCTCGGTGAGCTTGGCGTAGGCCTGCTCGGAGCCGACACCCTTGACGATCGGCAGCATCAGGTCGTTGACCCTGACCGCCAGCTCGGGGTCGACATCGTGCACAGCCTTGGCCACCGCGGAATCCTGGAATGTCGCGGTGTACAGGTACAGCGCGCGCAGCCCCTCGGCGTAAGCCTTCTGGGTCATCAGCGAACGACGCACGTCGGGGTGGTGGGTGATCGTCACGCGCGGAGCCGTCTTGTCGGTCATCTGCGTCATGTCGGCGCCCTGCACCCGCTCCTTGGCATACTCGAGCGCGTTGAGGTAGCCGGTCGACAGCGTGGCAATAGCCTTGGTGCCCACCATCATTCGGGCCTGCTCGATGACCTCGAACATCTGCGCGATGCCGTTGTGCACCTCGCCGACCAGCCAGCCCACAGCGGGAACACCGTGCTGCCCGAACGACAGCTCGCAGGTTGCGGAGACCTTCAGGCCCATCTTGTGCTCGACGTTGGTGACGAACACACCATTGCGCTCGCCGGGCTCACCCGTCTCGGGGTCGAAGTGGAACTTCGGCACGAAGAACAACGACAGGCCCTTGGTGCCGGGTCCGGCGCCCTCGGGGCGAGCCAGCACCAGGTGCATGATGTTCTCGCCGAGATCGTCGGCGTCACCGGAGGTGATGAAGCGCTTCACGCCCTCGATATGCCAGGTGCCGTCGGGCTGCTGCACGGCCTTGGTGCGGCCGGCGCCCACATCCGAGCCGGCGTCGGGCTCGGTGAGCACCATCGTCGAGGTCCAGCCACGTTCCGCGGCCAGCACGGCCCACTTCTTCTGCTCCTCGGTGGCCTGGTTGTAGAAGATCTGCGCGAAGCCGGCGCCCATCGCGTACATATAGACGGCGGGGTTGGCGCCCAGCACATGCTCGACCAGAGCCCACTGCAGGGCCCGCGGCATCGGCATTCCGCCGAGTTCCTCCAAAACGCCGATCTTGTCCCAGCCCCCGTCGACCAGCGCGCGCACCGACTTCTTGAATGACTCCGGGAGGGTCACCGTGTGCGTATTGGGGTCGAAGACAGGCGGATTGCGGTCGGCGTCGGAAAACGACTCGCCGATCGGGCCCTCAGCCAACCGCGCGATCTCGCCGAGCATCTCGCGTGCGGTGTCGACGTCCAGGTCGGCGTAGTCACCCTCGCCCAGCGCCTTGTCAACGCCGAAGACCTCGAACAGGTTGAACACCTGGTCCCGAACGTTGCTCTTATAGTGGCTCACGATTCCTCCTCGATGAGACGGCCACTGTCGGTTGGGTACTTTTTGCTTAAGTTACCCACCAGTAACTGCCCGAACTATACCCATCAGTAACTTCAACTCAAACCACGTCGAAACAATTTCCGCCGGCTAACTAACCGACGGGTTGGTCGGGGACCGGAAATCCGCAGCTTGCAGCCTTCTGACCGGGTGTTTCGGCGCAATGTGAGAATCGTCACGCGGTCCCCGAGAACGGGTTTTGCGGTGCCGCTAGCGCTCCTCCGAGGTCCGGGCGCAGCGCCGGGCCGACTGAGTTCAGTCTCCGCCCGGTTCGGCCGCAAGCACGGTTTGGGGCACGCTTTCCTCGGGCGCATCGGCGTCGGGCAGCTGACCGACGAGGTACTCGGCGAGCCCGCCGATGGTCGGGTAGTCGAACACCGCCGTCGCGTTGATGGTGAACGCGCCGCCGAACTGACTGTGCAGCCGGTTGCGCAGCTCGATCGCCATCAGAGAATCCGTTCCGAGATCCAAGAAGCGACTGGTCGCTGCGGGCGGCTGCGCCAGCCGCAGGAAGTTTTGAACCTCGCGCTGAAGGAACTCGGTGACGAAGCCCGCCCGCTGCGGCACCGGGATCTCCTGCAACTGGCGGAGCAGCTCACTGTCGCCGGTCACCTCTCCCTCGGGGCGAGGCAGGACGAGATCGAGGATCGGGGGCCGGGCCGCGCCCAACAGCTTCGCGGCTCGTTGCCAGTTGGCTTTGACGATCGTTGCCTGTCCAGTGCCGTTCGCGACCACCTCGGCCAGTGCACTCAGCGCCGTCGACGGTTCCAACGGCACCAGGCCCTGCGCGTTGAGGTTGGCGCGCACGGCTTCCGAGGACGCCATCCCGCCATCGGACCACGGCCCGAAGTTGAGACCCGTGGCCGGCAATCCCGCCGCACGACGCCTCGCGACCAAGCCGTCGAGCAGCGCATTGGCCGTCGCGTAGTTGGCCTGCCCAGGTGATCCGAAGATGCTGGACACCGACGATGACACGATGAAGAAGTCGAGATCGTCGGCTTGTGTCAACCGGTCCAAGTGGCAGGCGCCGAAAGCCTTGGGCCGCAACGTAGTCCGGAAACGGCCGATTTCCTGCTGGGATAGCAGGGCATCGTCGAGCACCCCAGCCAGGTGCGCCACACCGGCCAGCGGCGGCAGATCCGCGCGGATCCGATCGAGCAGCCCCGCCACCTCCTCCTCGTCGCCGACGTCGGCGGGGAAGGTGTGGATGCGGCACTTGTAGCGTTCGGTAATCTCGTCAATCGTGCGCTGCGCAGCCGCGTCGGCTTCGCGACGGCTGGTCAGGACGATGTCGCCGGCTCCCAGTTGCGCCAGGTGCGCCGCCATGCGCAGACCGATCGCCCCGAGTCCGCCGGTGACCAGATAGCTCCGATTCGGCTTCGGTTGCAACGGGTTCGGAATCTGTAGCACGATCTTGCCGATGTGGCGCGCCTGCTGCATGCGGCGAAACGCGGCCCTTGCCTCGGTGATCGGGTAGATCTCGGCGGGCAGCGGCTTCCACTCGCGGCTGGCCATCCCGTCCGAGACTTCGGTCAGCAAGCGCTTGACGTGGTCGGGATTCTGCAGAGCGGTCATATCCAACGCGATGATCTCGTACGCGATATCGGGTCGAGTCGCCGCCATCTGCTCGGGCGTCCAAATGTCGCGCTTGGCGATCTCGGCGAAGCGCCCGTTGTGGGCGGTGGCCCGCACGGTGGCTTCGAGGAATCCCTCATTGGTCAAGCTGTTGAGAACGACATCGACTCCAGCACCGTCGGTGTCCGCCAATATTTGATCGGCGAAATCCGTTGTACGCGAGTCGTAGACGTACTTCACGCCCATCTTGCGCAGTGTCGAGCGCTTGTACTTGCTGGCGGTTGCGAAGACGACGGCGCCGTGTTGCTGCGCCATCTGGACCGCGTATAGGCCGACGCCACCGCTTGCTGCGTGAATGAGCACGCGGTCGCCTGCTTTCAACTGCGCCCAGTCGAACGCGAGCCGAACCGTCAGCGCCGCGGCGGGAATGGTCGCCGCCGCAACCGCGTCCAGGCCCTTGGGAATTGGTGCCACCAACTGGAGCGGGACATTGAACCGGCTGCAGAATGCGCCCTGCATGAACCCGTAGACGCGCTGGCCGACTTCAATGCCTGTGACTCCGTCACCCAGCTGCGTGACGATGCCGGCGAAGTCGCCACCGATGGGTCCGGGGTCACCGGGGTAGAGGCCCAGCACATTGAGCACATCTCGGAAGTTGAGGCCCGCGGCCTCGACCTGGACTTGCACGTAGCCTTCGCCGGGCGGCGGAACGTCGGCCTCGGTCAACCGCAGATTGTCGATCGCGCCGCGTTCGGTGGGCGCAAGGATGTAGTCGGATGAGCGCGGCACGGTGAGGTGACCGCTGCGCGCCCAGGGCAACAACCGCGAGGCAAGTAATTTCCCTTGTCGCAGCGCCAGTTCCGGTTCGTCGATCGGCTTGGCCAACAGGCTCACCAGTACGCGCACAGCCTCCGGTGATCCGTCGCCGTCGACCAGTTTGCAGCGCAGCGCTGGTTCCTCGTTGATCACGGTGCGCCCAAAGCCCCACAACGCAGCTTGCACAGGGTCGACCGGCTCGCCCGACTCGGTGGCCACTGCCCGCTCGGTGACGATCCACATGCCACCCGGAAGTTTCACGCCCTCCTTCCCCGAACCACCTTGCACCGCGTGCACAGCGCTGAGGAGATTGACGATCTCGGCTTCGAGCCGCGCGACGATCTCGGCGCTCGACTCGTCGGTCTGGGGTACGGTTGCACGCCAGACAACCCCGGAGAATCCGACGCCGCGGTCATACGCGTCCAACAGCAACGCTCCCAACGTCGCCGAATCGGTGGTCCGGTCGAAGGGGATGCAACCGGGCACCGTGCTGGCCAGTTCGTCGAAACCGGCGATCAACCAAGTGCCGTTTGTCGGGGCGGCGTCGTCACTCAGCGGCGGTAGCGGCACCTCGTGCCAGCCAAGGGTATAAAGCAGTCGGGTGACATCCCCACCAAGGCCGCGAAGCAGCGCTTCGCGCGGTGCGCGTTTGACAGTGAATTCACGGATTCCCCCCAGTAGCCGGCCATCCCGATCGACGAAATCCAAATCGAAGACTTGTGTTTCATTGTCGACACCGCTGGCGTGCCACTTCGCCCTGCAGTAGAACCTGCGGGGGATTCGCTCGTTCAGCCAGACCTGTCCGTACCGCAGTGGGAGGAACATGTCGTTGACGCCTCGTTCGAGTGCGAGGTGTGACGGGAACGCCGGGAAGGTGACGCCGGTGCACAGATCCATCAGCACCGGATGCATCGGCTCGGTCCCGAGGTGATCGGTGAGATCCTCGCCGACGAGGATGTCGCCGATCGCCTCACCTTCACCGACCCAGAGCGACTTGAGGGAACTGGACCAGGTGGGTCCCCACACGAGTTCCGCATCGGCGAAGGTTTCGAACAAGTCTTGTGTTCGCATGCGGCCCAGTCGCTCGACCGCTTCGCTGATCGGCTCCTCGCTCTGCGAGACCGGCTCGTCGGTGGCAGTGGGATCAGTTCCCACGACGGTCCCGTCGGCGTTGAGCGACCATTCGGCATCACGAACCCCGAAGGGGCGACTATGAAGTGTGAAGCTCAGTTCGCCGTCGTTGTCGAGCGGATGCAGCGTCAACTGTACTTCACGAGAGCTCTTGTCAGGCAGGATGATCGGTTCATAGAAGAAGATGTCCTTCGCCCGGTTCGGCGCGCCGACGGCGGCCAGGACCATCGCCACATACGTGGCACCGGGAACCACCACCGTCCCGTAGATGACATGATCGGACAACCAAGGCTGCGACTTGACCGACAGCCTGGTGGTGTATACGGAGTCGCCCGAGGCGAGATCCTTCGCGCTTCCCAGTAATCCGGAAACCGCCGGGCCGTCCACGGTGATACCAGACGTCTTGGGCCAGAAGCGGCGGCGCTGGAACGGATATGTGGGTAGTTCGACTCTGCTGGAGCGCTGACGATGCAGCGCCGCGAAATCGAGGCGGTGGCCACCGACGTAAGCCGAGGCCAGCCCCTCGGCGATCTGGCGTCGGTCGTCAATACCTTTGCGCAGCGAGACCACCGCCCGCGGCGCCGGCATATGTTCCGGCCAGACCTGCACCGCGGCGCCGGTCAGCACCGGTTGCGGACCGATCTCCATCAACACCGAGCAGCCGAGCGCGGCTACGGTGCGTACACTTTCGGCGAATTGCACCGGCTGGCGGGAGTGTCGCCGCCAGTACTGAGCGTCGAGCGGAGTCTGTGGTGTAAGCACGGCACCCGTGCGGTTGCATACCAGCGGAAGCGTCGGAGCGGCGAACTGCAATTGCTCGGCGTATGACTGGAATTCACCGAGTACGGGATCTAACAGTTCGGAGTGGAAGGCGTGGCTGGTGTCGAGCCAGGTGCAGCGGATTCCTTCGTCACTGATTTTGGCGACTATTTGTTCGAGATCCTCGCCGGGGCCAGAAAGTACAGTGTTCGGCCCGTTGTAGGCACCGACTGACACCCGGGGGAAGTCGCCGGCGATTTCCTCGACGAGCTTCGCGTCGGTGAATATCGCCACCATGCGCCCGCCTTCGGGAAGGCTCCCGAACAACCGGCCGCGCTCAGCCATCAACCTCGCCCCGTCCTCCAGGCTGAACACCCCTGCCACACAAGCCGCGGCGTACTGCCCGACGCTGTGGCCGAGGACGACGTCAGGCTCGACGCCCCACGACTGCCACAAGCGGGCAAGGCCCATCTCGACGGCGAAAAGTGCCGGTTGCGCAAACGACGTGTGCTGCAACACTTGTGCATCGTCACGGTTGGTGGAAAAGACGACATCCAGTAACGAGCGCGGAAGCATACCGTCAACCGCATCTGCGCAACGTCTCACCGTTTCGGCGAAAACCGGCTCAGCATCGAATAACTCGCGCGCCATACCCGGATACTGGCTGCCCTGCCCCGTGAACAACCACGCAGTGGTCGGGCGATCGGCGCACTCGCCGCGCAACAAACCGGGGCGCTGTCGGTTCTCCGCCAACTCGGCCAGGCCCTCGCGGGCGCTCTGAACCGAATCGACGACCAGCGCGGCGCGATGCTCGAAGTGGGAACGGCACGTACCCGCGGTGAGGCACACGTCGGCGAGGTCGGCGGTCGAATTCCTCTCGAACCAAGCGCCATATCGCTGGGCCAACGCGATCAGCGCTTCGGGTGACCGCGCAGACAGCGTCAGTACGTGGACCGGCTGCTCACCCGCGGCGGTCTGCGGGGAATCTTCAGTCGCCATGCCTGCCGAGTCTTCAGCGCGCTCGGTCGCTGGCGCCTCCTCGATCAGTACATGCGCATTGGTGCCGGTGAACCCGAAGGAGCTCACGCCGGCGCGGCGCGGCCTGCCGTTGGTCTGCCACGGAATCGTCTCGTCGACGACGCGGACCGGCAATGAGCCCCAAGGGATATGCGGTGAAGGGTTGTCGAAGTGCAGGCTCCGCGGTAGCAGTCCATTCTGCAGCGATAGAACGACCTTGATCAGACCTGCGGACCCCGACGCTGATTCGAGGTGACCGACGTTGGTCTTCACCGATCCCATCAGCAGTGGTCGGTTCGGGTCGCGCCCGGCGCCGTAGGCGGCTGCCGCCGCCTGCACCTCGATCGGATCACCCAGCGGTGTGCCGGTCCCGTGCGCCTCGAGGTAGTCGACATCACCACCCGCCACTCCGGCACGAGCTAACACGGCATCGATAAGCCGTTGCTGTGCGCCACCGTTGGGCACGGTCAGCCCGCTGGAAGCGCCGTCCTGATTGACACCGCTGCCGGAGATCACCGCATGTACTCGGTCGCCATCGCGGACCGCGTCGCTCAACCGCTTCAGCACGAGAATGCCGCAGCCTTCACTGCGCACATACCCGTCTGCTGAAGCGTCGAAGGTCTTGCACCGCCCGACGGGAGAAAGCATCCTGGCGCGAGATGCGGCGATCACCGTCACCGGGCTCAACAAGACGTTCACTCCGCCGGCCAACGCCATATCGCAATCACCCGCGTGCAATGCCTGGCACGCCTGGTGGACGGCCACCAACGCCGAACTACATGCGGTGTCTACCGCGACAGCCGGTCCCTCGAGTCCGAGGGCGAAGGCGACGCGACCAGAAACGGCGTTGAGCGCGTTGCCGGTGATGAAGTACGGCTCGATTTTGTCGACCGACTCGGAGGACAGCAGGTGCGCGTACTCATTGGCCGCGACGCCCATGAAGATGCCGGTCCGGCTGCCCCGCAACGCGGACGGCGCGTATCCGGCTCGCTCCAGTCCCTCCCACGCCGTTTCGAGCGTCAGGCGCTGCTGCGGCTCGATCCAAACGGCCTCACGCGGGGATATGCCAAAGAATTCGGGATCGAATCCGTCGATCTCGTCGAGGAACCCACCGAAGCGCGAGTAGATCTTGCCCGGAGCCTCGGGATCGGGGTCGTAGAACTCGTCGATGTCGTAGCGGTCCTCCGGGACCTCCCGGATCGCATCCACACCGCCCGACAGCAATTCCCAGAAAGCCTCGGGATCCGGCGCAGCGGGGAAACGGCACGACACTGCGACGATGGCGATCGGTTCGTCGGTACGCGTCACGGCTGAGGCAACCGGCGATGCGGCAGCAGCTTGCTCAGTGAGGCCAAGTACATCGCCGAGTAGGTACTCGACGACATCGGACAGACGAGGGTGATCCATGACGAGCGTGATCGGAATCTCATGACCTACAGCCTGTTCGATGCGTCTGCGCAACTCGACGGCCATCAGCGAATCCATGCCGAGGTCGAAGAAACCCGCGTCTTCGCGTATCTGGGCGGCGTCTACCCGCGTCACCTCTGCTACCGCGCCACGAAGGTAGTCGCTCACGAGCTTCCTGCGCTGCTGCACCGGAGCGTTGATCAACTGCTCGACGAATTGAGTGTTGCCAGAAGGCAACACAGCCTGCGCCGACAGCTCGGTCGGCACCTCGTCTTCCAAATGGGCCAGAAACGCCCGTTTCCCCGTCTGGTGGTAGAGCGGCAGGAACCGCGCCCAATCGATCCGGGCCACAACTCCTTGTGCGGCTGAAGCTGAGACGACATCGGAAAGACCCGCCAGTGCATCGGCGGGCGACAGAGTCTTCACCCCGCGCTGATCCAATCGTGCGCGGGACTCCGCGTCGGCCATTCCTGCCGACCACGGACCGAAGTTGACGCTGGACCCGCAGATCCCCCGCTCACGCATACGCCATGCCAGCCCGTCAAGGAAGGCGTTCGCCGCACCGTACGCGGTCTGGCCGTATCCGCCCCACACCGACGCGATCGACGAGGTGCTGATGAAGAAGTCGAGTCGGAGGTCAACCGCTGCTTCGCTCAGATGCCAGGCACCCCAGACCTTTCCCGCAAACACACGGTCGACTTCGGCTTGCAGGGTTTCGAAGTCAGCGTCGCTCAGGGGAGTGGTGCCGACCTCTCCCGCTGCATGGACGATTCCGGCCAGGGGCGGGCCCTCGGCGCGCACGGTGCTCAACAGGCTTGCAACGGCGTGGGCATCGGCAACGTCGGCGGCGACGACGCGGATTTCGCAACCGTGACGTTCACTCAAAGCGTCGATGCGACGCTGAACGGCGTCGTTGGGAACGCGTCGGCTGGTCAGTACCAGGTGCGTCGCGCCGTGTGTAGCGAAGTATCCGGCGATCTCCAGTCCTATTGCACCGAGGCCGCCGGTAATCAGGTACGTCGCTCCGTTGCGCAGTGTCATCGGTACACCACTCGGCTGATCGGCCCGCCGGACCAGGCGTGGAACAAAATCCCCATCGTCACGCAGCGCAAGTTGGTCGTTCCTGGCCGTGGAATTGGTCGACGTCAGAATCCGATTCACCAACCGAGACCAATCGTCGGCCCGGATCTCCCTGCCGGGCGGCAGGTCCGCCAGCCCGCCCCAAACTTGTGGCAGCTCCAGCGCTGCCGCGCGACCGAATCCCCATAGACAACTCTGATCCGGCGCCACTGCGTCCCCGTCGATGACTCGCTGGGCGCCCCTGGTCACCAGCCAGATGGGTGCGCGTAGTCCCGACGCGACCACCGCGCGAAAGAGTCGCCGTGTTCCGCCCAGGACGCGATGTTGCATCCGCTGCAGTGACTCCATCGACGGTGACTCGGCAGTCGGGACATACATGACACGGAGCGGTGGATGTTCCTCCGCCGCAGCGCGTAACTCCTGCAGGAGGCGTTCCTCGTCGGTGTCGGATAGAGGTAGCGTGGCGATCCGACAGCGGTGGCCGTCTGCGCTCAGCGCGTCGATCAGAGGCTGGACGGGGTCAGAGTCGTCAGTGATGAGGAGCCAACTGCAACCTGGAGCGGCTTCCGCGGTGGGACTGGCCGTAGTTGCCTTCTCCCAGCGCACCTCGTAGCGATCATCGGTGATTGAATGAGTCGCTCGTTGTCGGTTATGTTGTGCCGCAAGCCTGTTCAGTACATCGACGGTTTGCTGGTCGTCATTCGCGCCGTCGAGTAGGGCCGCCAGTTCTTCGATTCGGCCGTCTTCGAGAAGGCGCACCGCTTCGGTGCGGGGTCCCTCGACGTTCTGTCGTAGGTTGGGGCGCTCACGATTGTCTCGATACCAGTAATCGCGGTGCTCGAACGGATAGAGGGGCAGATCGACCTTCCGAGCACGCGGCTGTTTCAATGCGTCGAAGTCGAGCAGGTGGCCCGAGACATAGGCGTCGGCAACCGCTTCGGTGATCTGTCGGTGGTCGGCGGTGTTCTCTCGGAGAGACGCGATCACCCGCGGTGCGGTGGACGGATTCGGCCACGCTCCCAGCGCCGTGGCGGTAAGCACTGGTCGCGGTCCGATCTCGAGCAGCACCTTGCAGTTCTGATCGGCAAGGGTGCGAACGCTTTTGGCGAACTCGACGGGTTGGCGCGCATGACGGCGCCAGTAGCTGCCATCCAGCTTCACGCTCCTGCCGAGCGCAACACCGGTGCGATTGTCGATCAGAATCCTCTGCGGGGGATTGAACTGGAACTGCTGCGCGAACGCCTCGAAATCGTCGAGGATTGGCTCGAGCAGAGCCGAGTGGAACGCGTGACTGGTCTCGAGCCAGTCGCACCGGACACCATCGGCCGTCAGTCCAGCCACAGCCTTCTCCAGATCCTCCGCAGGACCGGACAACACGGTGTTCGTACCGTTGTATGCGGCGACAGACAGACTTGGGAACTCATCGGTCCGACTCTCGACACGATCGGCGTCGGTGAAGATTGCGGCCATCCGGCCGCCCGCGGCCAGACTGCCGAAGAGGCGTCCGCGTTCGGCCATCAGCCGCGCCCCGTCCTCGAGGCTGAACACCCCAGCGACACAGGCCGCCGAATACTGGCCGACGCTGTGGCCCAGCACGACGTCTGGTTCCATACCCCACGACTGCCAGAGAGCGGCCAACCCCATTTCCACCGCGAACAGCGCGGGCTGTGCGTACGCGGTCTGACGCAGCGTGTCATTCTTGGTCGGGCTGTCGACATCGAAAATGACGTCGAGCAAGGGCTTTTCGGGAAGGTCGTCGACCGCAACCGCGCACCGTCTCAAGGTCGCGGCGAACACCGGTTCCGTATCGAACAGCTCTCGGGCCATCCCGGGGTACTGGCTGCCCTGTCCGGTGAACAACCAGGCCGTCTTCGGCACCTCGGAGCTTTCTCCGCGGACCAGTCCCGGCGCGGGGCGGTCCTCCGCGAGTGCACCCAGTAACTCGATGGCGGATTCCCTCGAGTTGGCGACGACCGCGGCCCGGTGGGCCAGGTGTGCACGTCCCGCCCCGGCGGTGTAACACACGTCGGTCAGCGTGGCCTCCGTGTGTGCGACCAACCAGTCGCGGTAACGCGCGGCGAGCTGCCCCAAAGCGGTCGGCGTGCGCGCAGAGAGTGGAAGGAGGTGGAACCGGCGGTCCGGGGTGGAAACGACACGATCGTCGACCGCCCTAATTGTTTCGTCAGGTGGTGCTTCCTCGATGATGACGTGAGCGTTCGTGCCCGCGAACCCGAATGAGCTGACACCGGCGATACGTGGCGCGCCGTTGCGTTCCCAGGCGATCGGCTTCTTGACGACCTCCACCGGGAGCCGGTCCCAGGGGATATGGGGTGACGGCTGCTGGAAGTGAAGATGCTGCGGCAGCATCTCGTTCTCGAGCGACAGGATGACCTTGATGACTCCCGCGATACCCGCGGCCGCCTCCAAGTGACCGATGTTCGTCTTAACCGACCCGAGCAACAGCGGCCTGCTTGCTTCTCGTCCGTCACCGAGCACCGCACCTGCGGCCTGGGCTTCGATCGGGTCACCGAGCGAGGTCCCGGTGCCGTGCGCCTCCAGGTACCCGACGGCGCCGGGTTCGACACCGGCACGCTTCAACGCATCAGTGATAACTCGTTGCTGTGCAACGCCGTTGGGCACCGTCAAGCCACCCGACGCGCCGTCTTGATTGATTGCGCTGCCCCGGATCACGGCTCGAATCCGGTCACCGTCACGAACCGCGTCCTCGAGCCGCTTGATGACGATGACGCCGCACCCTTCACCCCGCACGTAGCCGTCCGCGGCCGCGTCGAACGTCTTGCAACGACCGTCGGGCGCGAGCATGTGTGCGCTGGAGAAGGTGATCATGGTCGCCGGTGTGAGCAGAACGTTGACCCCGCCTGCGAGGGCAAGATCACATTCGCCCAAACGCAGCGCTTGGCAAGCCTGATGCATGGCTACCAGGGACGAACTGCACGCCGTGTCGACGGCGACTGCCGGTCCTTGCAATCCCAACCTGTAGCTGATCCGGCCCGCTGCCGCAGCATGCGACGTACCGATCGCCATGTAGGCCTCGATCTCCGGGTAGGTCAGCTCGTCGGACGCCATTCCCAGGTAGTCGTGGGTGGACATACCCACGAACACCCCGGTATTCGTGCCGGCTAGAGCCGTTGGCGCCGTTCCGGAATGCTCCACGGCGTGCCAGGCTGTTTCCAATAACAGCCGATGTTGCGGGTCCATCAACCTGACCTCGCGCGGCGACACGCCGAAGAACGGCGCATCGAAACCCGTTGCGTCGTCAACAAAACCGGCACGACGCGTCACTACCTTGCCGGGGGCGTCCGGATCCGTGTCGAAGAACTCGTCGGCATCCCACCGGTCTTCTGGCACCTCCGATACCGCGTCGCGGCCCTCGCGCAGTACTTCCCAGAACTCATCGGCGTCCCGGGCGCCCGGAAAGCGCGCTGCGTAACCGATGACTGCAAGACGCGAGCCCGGCTCGAACGGATTTACGGCGGATACCATGCCGTGGTCCTCCCTTGCGGCGGCGCTGTGAGGGTGGCCGCTGAGGCATCTGTCTCGCGCCGGAAAGTGCAACTCCCCCCGAGACTATGGCATCTCCCCGCGCGGCATGGCCGTCTTCGCGTCCCAGGTTCGGCGAACGCCGACGCCCACGCTCGAAGCGGGGGTATGTTGATCCACCACGGCTGTTGTGGCTCCGCAGCCGAGCGGGAGGATGGCGTTTTGCGCATCGGCAAGATCACAGTTGGCGCACTTGACGAATGGTCACTGAAGCCGGGCACCGTCACCTCTTGGCATCCGACGGCCTCCGCCCAGGAGAAGGCGCGGCGAGCGCCGGTCAGCGCGGTGCCCATCAGTTACATGCAACGCCAGCATCTCCGCAATTTCTGCGAACGGACATCCGCGGGGCTGAACTTCTCCCGACAGATCATCGCGAGCTGCGACGTCGTCGGCCAGTGCGACATCACGGCGATGGACCACGCCGTCAACGCCTATCTGCGGCGACATGACACTTTCCGCAGTTGGTTCGAACACACCGACGAGGGGGAGTTCATTCGGCATGCCCTCGAGGATCCCGCCGACATCGAGTTCATGCCCGTCAATCACGGCTACCTGACCGTTGATGAGATACACGCCCATGTGGTGGGCATACCGACCCCACTGGAATGGGCCTGCTTCACTTTCGGGATCATCCAGAACGAGGACTACTTCACTTTCTTCGCCGCCGCGGATCACGTTCACGGAGACGCGACATTGATCGGCACGACCATGTTGGAAGCAAATGGCATGTATTCGTCGTTCAACGCGAGTGGAAACGCGCTCACACTTCCCGATGCCGGTAGCTTCGACGATTTCTGTGTCCGAGAGCGCGAGCGCACGTCAGCTTTGACCGTGGATTCGCCTGAGGTTCGGGCTTGGATCGATTTCGCCGAAGCCAACAACGGCGGCTTCCCGGAGTTTCCGCTCCCACTCGGTAATCCGCTCGAGTCGAGCAGCAGCGACATGATGTCGGAAGTGCTCATGGACCCGGCTCAGACGGAGCGCTTCGAATCAGCTTGCACAACAGCTGGCGCGCGCTTCATCGGCGGCTTGTTCGCCTGCCTTGCCCAGGTCGACTACGAGCTGACCGGTGCCCTCACCTATTACGGGCTCACTCCGCGGGATTCACGGAGCGCGACGGACAATTTCATGACGCAAGGATGGTTCACCGGCCTGATTCCGATCACCGTGCCGATCGGCGCCGCGTCCTTCGCTGACGCCGCTTGGGCAGCGCAGGCGGCTTTCGACTCGAATCTGAATATGGCGAAAGTGCCCTACTACCGCGTTCTGGAGTTGGTGCCTTGGCTGAGTTGGCCCCAGCCGAATTTCCCTGTCTCGAATTTCTTCCACGGTGGCGCCGCTCCGCTCAACGCTGTCCTGGCGGCCGCCGACATGGGTCTGGCGAACAATATCGGGATATATCCGGATGGTCGTTTCTCGTATCAACTCACCATCTACATATTCCGCTACGGCGAGGGCACGGCGATGGCGATCCTGCACCCCGATAATTCGGTCGCAAGAAAATCGGTCGCCCGCTATATGAACACGATGAAAACGGTGTCGGAAATGGTTGCCGACAGCGGGAACTGGGGGGGTTACGCATAGCGTGGAGCGGCGGGGGGTGAGGGAGATATGTGGCGGCTAGCCCATTTCGTCGTGCGGTGGCCCTGGATGGTGATCGGGGTCTGGCTGGCGATGGCACTGGCGCTGCCGCTGACATTCCCCTCCCTCGACGAGATGGCCGAGAAACACCCGCTCGTCATCCTGCCCGACGACGCACCGTCGAGCGTCACCGCCAAGAAGATGGCAGAGGCTTTCGACGAGTCGGGCTCGGACAACCTCTTGGTGATCGCATTCATCAACGAAGCCGGACTGGTGCCCGCCAATGAAAGCACCTACCGCAAGGTGGTTGATGCGCTGCACGACGACGTCACCGACGTCGTGTCGGTGCAGGATTTCCTCAGCACGCCACAGTTGCGCCCGTTTCTGACGAGCGAAGACAAGACGACCTGGGTACTGCCGGTCAGCCTCGAAGGCGAGCTGGGGACACCGCGGGCCTTCGAGTCGTTCAACCGGGTGTCCGACGTCGTCAAGCACAACGTCGGCGGAAAGGACGCGACCGGAGCCCTCACCGTCTACATCACCGGTCCTGCGGCGACCGTCGCCGACCTCACTGTCGCCGGCCAGCACGATCGCCTGCCGATCGAGATCGCGATCGCTGTCCTGGTCCTCACCGTGTTGTTGTTGGTTTACCGCAGCTTGGTCACGATGATGCTGCCGCTGGTGACCATCGGATCGTCGCTACTGATCGCGCAAGCTGCGGTAGCCGGCTTCTCCGAGCTGACCGGTTCTGGCGTCTCGAACCAGTCCATCGTCTTCCTCAGCGCGATCATGGCGGGTGCCGGAACCGACTACGCGGTCTTCCTCATCAGCCGCTTCCACGACTATCTGCGAAGAGGTGCCGATATCGAGCGAGCGGTCACGGCCGCACTGATCTCGATCGGCAAGGTGATCACCGCATCTGCGGCCACGGTTGGCATCACCTTTCTGCTGATGAGCTTCACCCAGATGGGAGTGTTCAAGACGATAGGGGTCTCGTCGGCGATCGGGATCGGCATTGCGTTCCTGGCCGCGGTGACTCTACTACCGGCGATTCTGATGATCGCCGGACCGCGCGGTTGGGTGAGACCGAGGCGCGAGCTGACGACGCGGTTCTGGCGACGCTCAGGTATACGGATCGTGCGCCGACCCGTGCCGCACCTCGTCGCCAGTCTGCTGGTGCTGATCCTTTTGGCCAGCTTCGCAATGTTCGCGCGATTCAACTATGACGATCGCAAAGCCGTGGCGGCGTCGGCGGAGAGCTCGGTCGGGTACGCGGCCCTGGAACGTCACTTTCCCATCAGTCAGTCCATCCCCCAGTACATCCTCGTCCAGTCTCCGCATGACCTACGCACACCGCGCGGTCTCGCGGACTTGGAGCAGATGGCGTCGCGCATCGCCCAACTGCCGGATGTTTCTCTCGTCAGCGGTGTCACACGCCCGCTGGGAGAGGTGCCCAGAGAGTTCCGGGCCACATTCCAGGCGGGACTCGTCGGTGACCGGCTGTCCGCGGGCTCCGCCCAAATCGCCCAGCGCACAGACGATCTGAACGAATTGGCAACCGGCGCCAACACGCTGGCCGACTCCCTCGTCGACATTCGTGCACAGATCGATTCCATCGCGCCGAGTATCAGCAGTCTGCTCGAGGCCGTCTCATCGGTGAAAGCCCAGTACAGCGGCGACACGTTGGTCCGGTACGTCGAAATCGCGGCCAAGCTCATCGACAGCCTCAACAAGCTCGGCACCGCCTCGGGCATGAGATTCGCCGCCGTCGAGGACATGTTCGCCTGGATGGGACCCGTGCTGTTCGCACTCGACGGCAACGCGGTCTGCGATGCCGATCCGTCTTGCAGAGCCACCCGTGCCCAGTTCCAGCGCATAGTCGATGAAAGTAACGACGGAAGCCGCAACCAGATCAATCAGCTGGCGGGCGAGTTGCAGAGTGTCGAGAACGAGCAGGCCTTCAAGGCCACGCTGAACAAGCTCAACGCTGCGCTGACCGCCGTGAGCGAGGCGGTCAGTGAAATGGGACTGGACAAACCGGGCGGTATCGAGGAGGGTCTGGCCGCTCTGCAGAAGGGCGCCGACCGCCTGGCCGGAGGAAGCCAGCAAGTGGCCGACGGAGTCGACGAACTGGTCGAGCAGATCAAGCTGATGGCCACGGGCCTCGACCAGGCATCGTCTTTCCTGATGACAATGCGGCACGACGCAGCAGACTCCTCGATGGCGGGGTTCAACATCCCGCCCCAGGTCTTGGACTCAGTGGAGTTCAGGAAAGCCGCTGAGGCGTTCGTCTCGCCGGACGGCCGCTCGGTGCGATACCTGGTGCAGACCAAACTCAACCCGTTCAGTTCTGAGGCGATGGATCAGGTCGAGACGATCAACGACGTCGCCCACGGCGCTCAGCCCAACACTGCCCTCGCAGACGCGTCGATATCGATGGGCGGATTCCCCGCCGCGCTGCGGGACACACGCGACTACTACCAGAACGACATCCGATTCATCATCCTCATGGCGCTCATCGTCGTCATGTTGACGTTGGCCGTGCTGTTGCGTTCGATCGTCGCTCCGCTTTATCTCGTCGCTTCGGTCGTGGTCTCCTACTTCGCGGCAATCGGTGTCGGCGTCTTGACGTTCCAAGTGATACGCGGCGAGGAATTGCATTGGAGCGTGCCTCCACTGGCCTTCGTGGTGCTGGTCGCAGTGGGCGCCGATTACAACATGCTTTTCGTGTCGCGGCTGCGTGACGAATCGCCCCACAGCGTGCGTTACGGCGTCATTCGCACCTTGAGCTCGACGGGTGGTGTGATCACGGCGGCGGGCCTGATTTTCGCCGCCTCGATGGCCGGGCTTCTGTTCTCGAGTATCGGCACCGTGGTCCAGGGTGGTTTCGTGATCGGCGTGGGAATTCTGCTGGACACCTTCGTGGTTCGCACCATCACGGTTCCCGCCGTCGCTGCGTTGATCGGCAAGGCGAACTGGTGGCCCTCGCGGATTCGAGGGCCATCATCGAGTACCCGGATGCCGGCCGAGATCAGCTAGCCGAGGCTGAGCAGGTCACAGGTCAGATATTGGAACAACACGCGGAGCGGCCAGGATTGTGACTACCACGACCCAGTCATCAATTCTGTCGATGCTGCACGGACGGGCCAGCCTGCGCCCCGACGACGTCGCGTTCACATTCACCGATTACATCGACGCTTCGGCGGTTGCCCAGAGTCTCACATGGTCGCAGTTGGCACGTCGAACGATGAATGTCGCGCACGAAATCCGGCGTCACGGCTCGCCCGGCGATCGGGCGGTGATCCTGGCCCCGCAGAGTCTCGACTACATCTTGGCTTTCCTGGGTTCCCTGCAGGGTGGACTGGTGGCGGTGCCGCTCCCACTGCCGCATCCCGGTTCAGGTCACGACAGAGTCAGGGCGGTACTCGCCGACACCGAGCCGTCGGTGGTCCTCACGACCTCAGCGTCCGCAGACCACGTCCGGGATTTCGTGACTGAGGCACGCGACAAAGCCACACCTCAGATCATCGAGATCGATGCGCTGAACCTGGAAGCCCGCAACGACATCAGCGTTGCGCCGGAGGCGTGGCCCTCCATCGCCTACCTGCAGTACAGCTCGGGCTCGACCCGGCTCCCGACGGGAGTGATGCTCTCGCACCGCAATCTCACGGTGAATTTCGAGCAGCTGATGAAGGGCTTTTTCGCGGACTCTCCACTCCCACCGGACGCGACCCTGGTGTCGTGGCTGCCCTTCTATCACGACATGGGTCTTGTCCTGGGCGTCTGCGCCCCGATCCTGTGCGGGCGCCGCGCCGCGTTGATGAGCCCTGTGGCGTTCCTGGAACGACCGGCGCGATGGATGCGCGCGCTGGCCGAGAACCCGCACGCGTGGTCGTCGGCGCCCAACTTCGCGTTCGACCTCGCCGCCCGCAAGACGTCCGACGACGACCTGAATGGGCTCGACCTCGGCGGGGTGGTGGGCATCATCAGCGGCGCCGAACGGGTAGAACCGGCGACATTGCATCGCTTCGTCGATCGGTTCGCGCACTTCAATTTCCGCGACCACATGATGCGTCCCGCGTATGGGTTGGCGGAGGCAACGGTCTTCGTCGCGACGGGCACGTGGAGTGAGACGTCACCGGCGGCTCACTTCGATACTGAGGCACTGGGCGTGGGCCGCGTCCAACCCTGCGCCGACGGGAACGGAACGGCGCTGGTCAAGTACCGGCTGCCCGTTTCCCCATCGGTTCGTATCGTGGATACCCAGACTCACCGAGAGTGTGCGGCGGACGCGGTCGGTGAGATCTGGGTGCACGGCGAGAACGTCGCCGAGGGTTACTGGCGCAAGGCGCCGGAAGAGCAGAGCTGTTTTGGCGCAACACTTGTCGACCCGTCACCGGGCACGCCGGACCGCCCGTGGTTGCGCACAGGTGACCTCGGCTTCGTCTTCGGGGACGAGTTGTTCATCGTCGGCCGCATCAAGGACCTGCTGATCATCCGAGGCCGCAATCACTATCCCGAGGACATCGAAGCGACCGTCCAAGAGATCACCCGCGGCCGGGCCGCCGCGATAGCGGTTCCGGTGAACAGCACCGAGAAACTGGTGACCGTCGTCGAACTAAAGGCGCCAAGGGAGCTCGACGAAACCGCCACAGGCTGGCTCAGCGCGGTCAAGAACGATGTCACCGCCGCGATATCGACTGCGCACGGCATCAGTGTCTCAGACCTCGTGCTCGTGGCTCCCGGCGCGATTCCCACGACGACAAGCGGCAAGATACGACGCTCGGCGTGTGTCGAGCAGTATCGCCGCGACCAATTCGTTCGGTTGGACGCCTGAGTGAAACCGTTGATTGGCGTAAGGTTCGTTGCATCGGAGCCGAGTTGGGCGGGAGCGTGCCAGATGGCCATAAAGCGACTTCTCGCATGTGGCCTCACCCTGACGACCCTCACCGCAACAGGCTGTTTCGGAATCGGCACCGCCACAGCCGACGAGCCGCCGGTCGTGCCGCCGACACCCGACAACCAGGCGGACGTTCCGCTGCCGATGGGGACCCCGGGCAAGGGTTACGCACTCGGCGGTGCCCGCGTCCTGGGCATCCCCTATGACGAATACATCATGCGCACCGGCGCGGACTGGTTTCCGGGACTGGACCGTCAGATCGTCGACTATCCCTCCGGGCAGGTGCAGGGTCACACCTTGGAACGACTGTTCCCGGGCATCGGCCGACTCGACGACGAAATCATGCCCGGAGCGGGTCTCGACGGCCCGAGCGTGGCCGAGTCGGTCGACGTAGGAGCGCCGAACGTCATCAATGCGATCCGAGAGGGCGGGCCCGGCACCGTGCTTGGGCTGTCCGAGGGCGCGATGGTGCTCAATGAGGTCCAGGCGCGACTCGCCTACGACCCTGCCGCGCCGCCCCCGGATCAGTTGAGCTTCGCAATGTACGGCGACCCGGTGGCGCGGCACGCGTTCGGTGAGAGCTTTCTGACGCGGTCGTTCCCGGTGGGAACCCTGACGCCGTTCCTCGACTATCGGGTCCCGCCTCCGGTGGAGAGCCAGTACGACACCTATCAATTCGTCACCGCGTATGACAGCATCGCGGACTGGCCGGACCGACCGGACAACTGGATGTCAGTCATCAATGCGCTTGCTGGCCTCGCGTCGGGTCACACCTCGGTTGCGTTCACCAAACCGAGCATGGTGCCGCCGCAGAACGTCCGAACGACCGTCAACTCACGGGGCGCGAAGACGACGACCTACTTCATCCCCGAGGAGCACCTTCCGTTGGTTCTGCCGTTCAAATACATCGGAGTCCCCGAAGAGACGCTGCTCAAGCTCGATGCGGTGCTGCAGCCTTATGTGGATGCGGGATATTCGCGAGCCGACAATCCGCTGACGGCGCCGGTCACCGTGGCTCCGGGCAACGGGTATGACCCTGCGGCCGTCACGGCGCCCGCGACCCAGGCCGCCTTCGGTGGCGCCGCTGATCCGCTCTCGCAGATGCTCGCCGGGATGCGGTACGTGTTCAAAAACGCCCCTTAGCCCTGATCGCCGCCTACAGGCCGGCGAATCCCACTGTGAGCAGCACACCGCCCACCACCGCCAACAGCAGGGAGACCCCGCGACGGCCCTGCGCCCGCAGCCAGTCGTAAAGCGCCGACAGTGCCGCGCGGGTGCGGGTGGGAGCCACCAGGTAGCACAGCAGCGGAATCTCCACGAGCGCAAAAGCCACGACGTTGAACAAGATGAGTGCACCCAACTGAGTGGTGAACGCGGTACCGGAGGCGACGATGAGCGCCAGCGCGGCCAAGTAGTCGACCGACGGAAGTGCGATGCCGAGGCCCGCAACGCCCGCCGTCCACAACGACCGGCTGTCGAGCAGCCGCCGAGCGAATGTCGCGAGTGGCGTCAGCATCCGGATCGCGGGGCCCGGGGGCGCGTCGGTGCCTGCCCGTCCCAGAAGACCCGTGTACACCAACGCAGCGTTGATCAGGATGACCGCCCCTACGATGATCTGCACCCACGGCAGCGTGGATTGTCGCGATCCGAGCGGTGGCCGAAGCACGAACAACACGATGACGCCCACCGAGATGCCCATGACGAAACCGCCGATGACGAATACGAGTAGCTGCAGTACAGGGCGGGGCCGGTTGAGCATCACGACTGTCATGCCAACTCTGAACGGCTCCAAGCTGACCGCGAGCGCCATCAGCAGGAGCGGGATCCACATATGTTCTTCGACCCCGGCCTAGCGGTCATCCGCGGGCCACTCGAGCATGGGCGTCAGGCTACCGGTTGTGGTCACGACGATTCCGACGCGAAACGGCGTTCACGGCTCCCGTGGATGACGCGGACGTGGCCGCGGATTGCGGGCCCGTGTGAAAATGGACGGGACATGAGCGCAACTGATCTCAGCCCGGCGACGCTGCGCGAAGCGTTCGGGCACTTCCCATCGGGCGTCATCGCGATCGCCGCGGAGGCGGAAGGTACCCGTATCGGGCTGGCGGCGAGCACGTTCGTGCCGGTCTCCCTCGACCCGCCGCTGGTGTCGTTCTGCGTCCAGAACACCTCGGAGACCTGGCCTCGACTCAAGGATCTCCCGTCACTGGGAATCAGTGTGCTCGGCGAGGCGCACGACGAAGCCGCGCGCACACTGGCCGCCAAGACCGGCGATCGTTTCGCCGGCCTCCACACCGTGTCGCGGGAATCCGGCGCGGTCTTCATCGACGGCACCGCGGTATGGCTGGAAAGCGCGATCGAGCAACTAGTCCCCGCCGGCGATCACACGATCGTGATTCTTCGCGTCCGCGATATCACAGTGCACGCCGACGTTGCCCCGATCGTGTTCCACCGCAGTACGTTCCGCCGCCTCGGCAACGGGTGACCCGGTGCTAACCGATCGCTCAGCGATCGGAAGCGCACCGAAGTCGCCGGATCAAGGCCGTGCGCTGAGTTCGTCGCGATACCCGGCGACCCGCCGCTCCAGCTCGTCGGCGTCGGCGACGCGGCCTTCCTTGCGGGCGATATCTGCGCGGGTGCTGAGCTCGCGGATCGCGGTGCGAATGTCGTTGATGCTATGCGGGTGTCGAAGTGCCACGGTTGCAACCTTTCGTCGTTGATTGGCCGCTACCCGCAGGGTACCCACGTGATCGTGGATTTGTGTGCGCGTGTTGCGCTGAGCGCTCCGAAACGCACACAAATCGCCTTACCGTCGCCGGCTCCGGCCCTTTGTTCCGGCTCCTACCGTCGCCGGCTCAGGCCCTTTGTTCCGGCTCCTACCGTCGCCGGAAGAGCTTGTCGCCGAGCCACACCACCGGGTCGTACTTGCGGTCGGCGGCCCGCTCTTTCATCGGGATCAACGCATTGTCAGTGATCTTGATGTGTTCGGGGCACACCTCGGTGCAGCACTTGGTGATGTTGCAGAAGCCGAGACCGTGCACCTCCTGCGCGTCTTCGGCGCGCCGCTCGTGCACGTCGAGCGGATGCATGTCCAGCTCGGCCTGACGCATCAGATACCGCGGGCCGGCGAACGCCTCTTTGTTCTCTTCGTGATCGCGGATCACGTGGCAGACGTTTTGGCACAGGAAGCACTCGATGCACTTGCGGAACTCCTGTGACCGGTTGACGTCCTCCTGCGCCATTCGGTATTCGCCCGGCTGCAGGTCCTTCGGCGGCGTGAACGCCGGAATCTCCCTGGCTTTCTGATAGTTGAACGACACATCGGTGACGAGATCGCGGATCACCGGGAACGTCCTCAACGGGGTCACCGTGATGACCTCGTTCTCGGCGAACGTCGACATCCGCGTCATGCACAACAGCCGGGGCCTGCCGTTGATCTCCGCCGAGCAGGAACCGCACTTGCCTGCCTTGCAGTTCCAGCGCACGGCCAGATCGCCGGCCTGGGTCTGCTGCAGCCGGTGGATGATGTCGAGCACCACCTCACCCTCGTTGACCTCAACCGAAAAGTCCTGCAGCGCGCCGTCGTTGTCGTCACCGCGCCACACCCGCATCTTTGCCTGGTAGCTCATGCGTCTCTCCTAGACGAGTGGTTGGCGAGCTCTTCGGGGGTGAAGTACTTCTCCAACTCTTCGATGTCGATCAACTCCAGCAGGTCGTCGCGCATCGGCACCTGATCCTGGCGGGTGATGTCGATGTCGGGCGCCGTGGTTTCGCCTTCGGCGCGACACACCAGCAGCGTCTTGCGCCAATTGGATTCCATCGACGGATAGTCGTCGCGGGTGTGTCCGCCGCGACTCTCGGTGCGCTCCAGCGCGGCCTTGGCGATGCACTCGCTGACCAGGATCATGTTGCGTAGGTCGATGGCCAGGTGCCAGCCGGGGTTGAAGTGCCGGTCACCCTCCACGCGTACCCGCTTGTACCGCTCGCGAAGCTCCTTGAGCTTGTCGATGGCCTCGGTGACCTCGTCGGCCTTGCGGATGATGCCGACCAGGGCATTCATCGTGTCCTGCAGATCGAGCTGCAGGGTGTACGGGTTCTCGGCGGCATCGCCGTTCGACGGGCCCTCGAACGGATGCAGGGCCAGCTTCGTCGATTCCTCCACGGCGGCGTCGGACACCTTCGGGCGCTCGCCGAGCGCGCGCACGTAGTCCGCCGCGCCCATGCCGGCGCGCCTGCCGAACACCAACAGGTCGGACAACGAGTTGCCGCCCAGCCGGTTGGAGCCGTGCATCCCGCCGGAGCATTCACCCGCGGCGAACAGCCCCGGCGTCTTCGCGGCACCGGTGTCCGGGTCCACCTCGATGCCACCCATGACGTAGTGGCACGTCGGGCCGACCTCCATGGGCTCCTTGGTGATGTCGACCTCGGCCAGTTCCATGAACTGGTGGTACATCGACGGCAGTCGCCGCTTGATCTCCTCGGCGGGCAACCGCGACGCGATGTCGAGGTAGACGCCGCCGTGCGGGGTGCCGCGCTCGGCCTTCACCTCGGAGTTGATGGCGCGGGCCACCTCGTCGCGCGGCAACAGGTCGGGAGTGCGGCGCGCGGAGTCGTTGTCCTTGAGCCACTGGTCGGCTTCCTCGATGCTCTCGGCGTACTGGCCTTTGAACACCGCAGGGATGTAGTCGAACATGAAGCGCTTGCCTTCGGAGTTCTTCAGCACTCCGCCGTCGCCGCGCACACCCTCGGTGACCAGAATGCCTTTGACGCTGGGCGGCCAGACCATGCCCGTCGGGTGGAACTGGACGAACTCCATGTTGATCAGCGTCGCGCCCGCACGCAGCGCCAGCGCGTGACCGTCGCCGGTGTACTCCCAGGAGTTCGACGTCACCTTGTACGACTTGCCGATGCCGCCGGTCGCGAGCACCACCGCGGGGGTCTCGAAAAGGACGAAGTTGCCGCCTTCGCGGTAGTAGCCGAACGCCCCGGCTATCCGATCGCCGTCTCTGATGAGGTCGGTGATCGTGCACTCGTGGAAGACCCGGATACGGGCCTCGTAGTCGCCGAACTCCTCCTTGTCCTCCTGCTGCAGGGACACGATCTTCTGCTGCAGGGTCCGGATGATCTCCAGGCCGGTGCGGTCACCGACGTGCGCCAGCCGCGGATAGGTGTGGCCGCCGAAGTTGCGCTGGCTGATCCGCCCGTCCTTGGTGCGGTCGAACAGTGCGCCGTAGGTCTCCAGCTCCCACACCCGGTCCGGGGCTTCCTTGGCATGCAATTCGGCCATGCGCCAGTTGTTGAGGAACTTCCCGCCGCGCATGGTGTCCTTGAAGTGGACCTGCCAGTTGTCCTTGGGGTTCGCGTTGCCCATCGCCGCGGCGCAGCCGCCCTCGGCCATCACCGTGTGGGCCTTGCCGAACAACGACTTCGTGATCACCGCGACTTTCAGGCCGCGTTCGCGTGCCTCGATGACCGCGCGCAAACCCGCACCGCCGGCGCCGATCACGACGACGTCGTAGGAGTGCCGTTCGATCTCCGATGAGCCGCTTGCGCCAAGAGCATCAGATTCCGCCATTAAATAAACCTCACTACCGATTGAATTAAGCGCTCAGCCAATGAATCTCAGGTCCGAGATGGCTCCGCTGGCCACCAGCATGATGTAGAAGTCGGTGAGCATCAACGTGCCGAGCGTGATCCAGGCGTACGTCTTATGCCGGGTGTTCAGCCTGCTGACCTGGCTCCACATCCAGTAGCGGACAGGGTGTTTCGAGAAGTGCTTGAGGCGGCCGCCGACGACGTGGCGGCAGGAGTGGCACGACACCGTGTAGGTCCACAGCAGGAGAACGTTGACGACGAGAATGACGTTGCCCAAACCGAATCCGAATCCATCTCCCGAGCGGAACGCCGCGATCGCGTCGTAAGTGTTGATGATCGAGATGGCCACCGCGATGTAGAAGAAGTAGCGGTGCGTGTTCTGGATGACCAGCGGCAGCCGCGTCTCACCCGTGTAGTGCGCCCGGGGCTCGGGCACCGCACAAGCCGTCGGCGACTGCCACACCGAGCGGTAGTAGGCGCCGCGGTAGTAGTAGCAGGTCAACCGGAACAGCAACAGGAACGGCAGCGACACCGCCGCATAGGGTAGCCACCACACGTCCGGCAGGAACTGACCGAAATGGCTGGACTCCGGGATACAGCCGGACTGCTCGGCGGCGTTCCACTTCGCGATGCACGGCGAGTAGAACGGCGTCAGATAGTGGTAGTCGGCGACGTAGTACCACTTCTGCATGAACGCCCGCACCGTGGCGTAGATCAGGAAGGCGGCGAAGCCCAGGTTCACGATCAGCGGTGACTGCCACCACCGGTCGGTGCGCAGGGTGCGTTGCGGTATCTCGGCACGGCTCGGCGAAAAGACGCCGGTCGCCTTGCGGTCGGCGGTGGGTGCGCTCACTGTTGCCTTTCGGTGTTGAGTTGTCCCGGTACTCGGGGGTCGGCGTCAGCGGACGCCGCCGAGCCCTTCGTCGTCGACGCCGCGCCAGAAATCGGTGTCGTACTGGGTGTCCGGGATCGGGATGCGGTCTCCGGCATGGTGGTGTACCACGCCTCGGGCCAGCTCCAGCTCTTCGGCGTCAATATCGAGACGGTCGATGTCGTTGAGGATGCGTTCGGCGTCGTTGACGATCCGACGCGTCGCCGGGGTGTCCCCGTACCTCGACGCCAACGATGTCACGCACCGCCGCAGGCTTCCGATTAGCTCGTGCAGCTCGGCAAGTTCGGTAGTGCTGGACAATTGACCTCCTTGGGCTGAAGGGTGTCAGGCATCACAGTACGACACCCGATGCTAGCGACATCATGCAGTGCACCGTGAGACAGATCACGTCAAACCGAAGGAGAAGGCTCGATGCCCGACGAGGTCCTCAAAGAGCGGGCCGACGCCCTGCTGGCACTGCACCGGCCGGGAAATCCGGTGATCCTGCCGACCGTCTGGGACGCGTGGTCGGCCAGGCTCGCGGTCGACGAGGGATTTGCTGCGCTCACCGTCGGCAGCCACCCGCTGGCCGATTCGATTGGCAAGCCCGACCAGGAGGGCATGTCGTTCGACGACGTGATCGCTCGCGTAAAGCAGATCACCGCGGCGGTCGACGTGCCGGTGTCCGTCGACCTCGAGTCCGGCTACGCCCAGCCGCCCGCGCGGCTCATCGAGGGGCTGCTGGAGGCGGGCGGCGTCGGGTTCAACATCGAGGACACCGTGCACAGCGAAAACGGCCGGTTGCGTTCGGCGACCGAGCACGCGGAGCTCGTCGGTGCGCTGCGTGAGGCGGCGGATGCGACCGGCGTCCACGTGGTGATCAACGCGCGCACAGATCTGTTCCTGCGCCAGGACGGCGACGAATCCGATCGCGTCGACCGTGCGATCGCCCGGTTGACCGAGGCCGCGGCCGCGGGAGCCGACGTGCTTTACCCCGTCGGCCGCCATGATCCGGATACATTGCGGCGCTTGACGTCTGAGTTACCGCTGCCGGTGAACGCGATCGGGCTCCCCGATCAGGACGACCCCGCGTCGTTCGGGCCGCTCGGCGTGGCGCGAGTCAGCTTCGGGCCGTATCTGCAGCGCGCGCTGTCGGCACAGGCCAAGGAGCTGTTGCAGCGCTGGGTCTAGGACGCCACTGGATTCAAGGATGAAGACATGCCTGACGACGACGTGAGCTGGCAGGACGACCAGTCGTTGATCATGGCCGCCGGTGTGGTCGCGGTGGTGCTGATGGCGATCCTGATCTACGCGGTGATCCGCACCTCGGACGCCGCCACGGTTCCCGCGTCGGTGCCGCCGCCGGCCGCCACGTCGATTCCGCCGACGTACACGACCACGACGACGACCACCCCGAGCTACACGATGCCGAGCGTGGAGACGACGGAAGTCAGGGCTCCGGAACCGCCGCCGGCCACCTCGACGACGACGACCGAGGGCTCGAACGACGCAGCCGGTGGACCCTGAGCGGTTCCACCGGCTGCGGTTGTCGCGGGCTTACTTGCTCTCGATCGCGATGCGCTGCGTCTCGGGGCCCGTATGGGCATTGGAGATCCGCACCGTCAACACGCCGGCGTCGTACTCGGCCTTGATGTCCTGGCCCGTGACGTGCTCGGGGAGCTTGAACGATCGACGGAACGACCCGTAACGCACCTCGCGCAGCGTGCGACCGTCCTTTTCTTCGGACCGCTCGTCCCGACGCTCGCCGTGGATGACGAGGTACCCGCGGTCCACCTCGACATTCACGTCCTTCTCGACGTCGAGGCCGGGAAGCTCGACGCGGACGAGCGCGTCGTCGCCGTCCCTGACGATCTCCGCGGCGGGGGTGAACGCCCCCGTGGCCCAGTTCTCCGCGGTGGCGGGGCCGAAGAAGTCGCGTACCCAACGGTCCAGATCCCACGCGGGACGAGTCCGCAATGCCAATGTGCTCATACTGTCCTCCTCGCTGTCGGACCGGCCCGCTGCCGGTCGCTCATCCTGTAAAACTTGAGTGACCTACGCTCATGTTCCCCGGCTTGCGTTCGCTGCGAGCGAACCCAGCGCTAGTCGGTCTCACAGCAGTCACCCGCGGATGTGAGCACACCGTGATCGGTGCTTCACACGAGGCGACATTGCGGCAATGTCGGCTGCTTACCGTCGGCGGCATGCGGTCAACGAGAAACGTGGTGGTGGTCGGCCACGGCATGGTCGGTCACCGGTTCGTCGAGGCGCTGCGGTCCCGCGACGCCGACGGCGTCTGGCGGGTGACGATCCTCGCCGAGGAGGCCGACGCTGCCTACGACCGCGTCGGGCTCACGGGATACACCGAACACTGGGACCGCGGCCGATTGGCGCTCGCCGGTAACGACTATCCCGATGACGACCTCGTCGAGATGCGACTGGGCACGCGGGTGGCCGCCATCGACCGGACGGAGAAGGCGGTGCTGACCGCCGACGGCACCCGCATCCCCTACGACGTCCTGGTGCTCGCGACCGGATCGTACGCGTTCGTCCCGCCGGTGCCCGGCCGCGACCTACCGGTCTGCCACGTCTACCGCACCCTCGACGACCTCGACGCCATCCGGACCGGCGCCGACACGGCGCTCGCGTCCAAGACGCCGGTCGGCGTCGTGATCGGCGGAGGTCTGCTCGGTCTGGAGGCGGCGAACGCGTTGCGCGCGTTCGGGTTGAAGACCCACGTCGTCGAGATGGCGCCGCACCTGATGGCCGCTCAGCTCGACGAGGCGGGCGGCGCGCTGCTGAGCCGGATGGTCAAGGGCCTCGGCATCGAGGTGCACACCGGCGTGGGCACCGAGAGCATCGTGCCGGTGCAGCGCAACCGACCGCTGCGCAAATCCGACCGGGACGACTCGGTGCGATTGTCCCTCAACGACGGCAGCCACATCGACACCGGCCTGATCGTGTTCGCCGCCGGCGTGCGTCCGCGCGACGAACTGGCCCGCGAAGCCGGCCTCGACATCGCCCAACGCGGTGGTGTGCTGACCGGTCTGTCCTGTGTCACAAGCGATCCCGACATCTACGCCATCGGTGAGGTGGCCGCGATCGAGGGTCGCTGCTATGGGCTGGTCGGGCCTGGATACACCAGCGCCGAGGTGGTGGCCGACCGCCTGCTGGGCGGCGCCGCCGAGTTCCCCGAAGCCGATATGTCGACCAAACTCAAGCTGCTCGGCGTCGATGTGGCCAGCTTCGGCGATGCGCAGGGTCGCACGCCGAACTGCCTGGACGTCGTGGTCAACGACCCGGTCAAGCAGACCTACGCGAAGTTGGTGCTCTCGGATGACGCCAAGACGCTGTTGGGCGGAATCCTGGTCGGCGATGCGTCGGCCTACGGTGTGTTGCGCCCAATGGTCGCCAGCGAGCTGCCCGGCGACCCGCTGTCGTTGATCGCACCCGTGTCCGAGGGTGGCGCAACGGGATTGGGAGTCGGCGCGCTTCCCGACATCGCGCAGATCTGCTCCTGCAACAACGTCACCAAGGGAGATCTGAAGGAGGCCATCGACGGGGGTTGCAGCGATGTGCCCGGCCTGAAGAAATGCACGCTGGCGGGCACCTCGTGCGGTTCGTGTGTGCCGCTGCTCAAGCAGCTGCTGGAGGCCGAGGGCGTCGAACAGTCCAGGGCGCTGTGCGAGCACTTCGCCCAGTCGCGAGCCGAGTTGTTCGAGATCATCACCGCCACCGAGATCCGGACGTTCTCGGGACTGATCGAACGCTACGGCACCGGAAAAGGTTGCGACATCTGCAAACCCGTCGTGGCGTCGATCCTCGCGTCGACGAGCAGCGGCCACATCCTCGACGGCGAGCAGGCCTCGCTGCAGGACTCCAACGACCACTTCCTGGCCAATATCCAGAAGAACGGCAGCTATTCGGTGGTGCCGCGGTCGCCCGGTGGGGAGATCACGCCCGAACAGCTGATTCTGATCGGTGAGATCGCCAGGGATTTCGGGCTGTACACGAAGATCACCGGCGGCCAGCGCATCGACATGTTCGGTGCGCGCGTCGACCAGCTTCCCGAGATCTGGCGCCGCCTGGTCGAGGGCGGCATGGAGTCCGGGCACGCCTACGGCAAGGCGCTGCGCACCGTCAAGAGCTGCGTCGGCAGCACTTGGTGCCGCTATGGGCAGCAGGACTCCGTGGACATGGCCGTCAGGATCGAGATGCGCTATCGCGGGTTGCGCGCCCCGCACAAGATCAAGATGGCTGTGTCGGGATGCGCGCGCGAATGCGCCGAGGCGCAGAGCAAGGATGTCGGCGTCATCGCCACCGAACAGGGCTGGAACCTCTACGTGTGCGGCAACGGCGGGATGTCGCCGCGGCATGCGCAGCTGCTGGCCGGCGACCTCGACGACGAGACGTTGATCCGCTACATCGACCGGTTCCTGATGTTCTACATCCGCACCGCCGACCGGCTGCAGCGCACGGCGCCGTGGCTGGAGGCGATGGATTTCCCCGGTAAGACCGGCCTGGATCATCTCCGCGACGTCGTGTGCAACGACTCCCTGGGCCTGGCAGCCGAATTCGAGGCCGCGATGGCCCGCCACGTCGAGGGCTACGCCTGCGAATGGAAGGGCGTGCTCGAGGACCCGGACAAACTGTCGCGATTCGTGTCGTTCGTCAACGCCCCCGACGTCGCCGATCCCACTGTCGAGTTCACCGAGCGCTCCGGCCGCAAGGTGCCCGTTCCCATCGGAATGCCGAAGGTGCCCCAAAGATGACAATCCTCAACGATATTCAGGTCTGGACCGCGGCCTGTCGTTACGACGTCCTGATTCCGAACCGCGGTGTCGGCGTGCTGCTGGCCGACGGCGGCCAGGCGGCGCTGTTCCGCCTGGACGACGGGTCGCTGCGCGCGATTGGCAACATCGACCCGTTCTCCGGCGCGGCGGTGATGTCACGAGGCATCGTCGGCGATCGCGGAGGTCGCCCGACCGTACAGTCGCCGATCAAGAAGCAGGCCTTCGCCCTCGACGACGGTGTGTGCCTCGACGATCCCGACGTAGCGCTGCCGGTCTACCCGACGCGCCTCACCGCCGACGGCCAGGTCGAAGTCCGCGGCTGACGCCTACTCCTCATTCGCGAAATTGCATTCCAGCAGCGAAAGTTCGAGTGAACACCTGCTGGAATGCCATTTCGCGGGAAAAACCCCTACGCCGCAAGCGGCATGCGGGCCCGGCGGAACCGGTTGGCGATCAACCGCACCATCGCGCGATGCGTGCCGAGCGGATCGGCCACCGCATCTGCCCCGCTGTCGCGCAGCCGGTCCTGGAACAGTCCCTCGGCTAGTAGGTACGACGCCACCACCACCCGTCGCGCACCTTGGCGACGCAGTCGCATCACCGCGTCCGCGACGCTCGGCTCACCGGTGGCGGCATACGCGAGCTCGACCCGATGGCCGATCACCGCCGACAACAGCGCCGACGTTTGCCGTAAGTCCGACGACGCACCCGCATCCGATGTACCCGCCGCCGCCAGCACGACCGAATCGCCTTGCTGCCAACCGCATTCGATCAAGCGGTCCATCAGCACATGCGTCAGCGCAGGGCTCGGACCCAGCGCCTCGGTCACGGCCACGCCGGGATGTCCACTGGCCTCGACGTGCGCGGGGATGTCGACGTTGACGTGATACCCGCGCGCCAGGAACGCCGGCACGAGGACCGTCCGATCGGGCAGCGTCTGCAGCGCTTCGCTCGGTGTCGGGCCGAGAACGTCGACGAACGCGACGTGGACATGGGAACCCAGCTCCGCCGCCACCCGCTCGGCAAGGCTCCCGATCAGCGCGGCACCGCTTCGTTTGCGGGTACCGTGCGCGACCAGCAGATAACTCATTGTGCGGACGCCAGACTGTCCTCGACGGCGAGGCGGTAACCCCGCTTGACCACGGTCGACACGATGTCCTTGTGTCCCAACGCCGTTCGCAGCCGCAAGACGGCTGTCTCGACGGCATGGGTGTCGGTGCCGCTGCCGGGCAGAGCGCGTAGTAGGTCTGCGCGCGACACCACCGCTCCCGGTCGGTGGGCGAGAGCGCGAATCGTCGCCATGCCCGCCGGTGACACCGGCTTGACGACCCCGTCGACCAGCACGCAGGTGCCGCGGATCTCCAACAGGTGCCCGGCCACCCGAATGGTCCGTGAGCACAGCAACGGCAATTCGTCGGTGATGTGACGGGCCAACGCCCCCAACCGCATTCGCTCAGGCGCCGACGTCGGCACACCCAGTCGAACCAGCGGCCGGGCGGTCACGGGGCCGACGCACATGGCGTGAACGTCGCGGCGGAAGGCGGCGATCACCTGGTTCTCGAGACCCATTTCCCTGGCCCGCAACAACACCGACGCGACCGCGGGCGCCGAGGTGAAGCTGACCGCGTCGAACTTTTCGTCGGCGATGCCTGCCACCAACTGGTCGAAGTCGCCGTTGTGCGGCGCCGGGTGCCACCGGTACACCCGGATGGGCACGACCTCGGCGCCCGCCGCGCGCAGTTCGTCGAGAAACTCGGGGAACGGGTCCCAGTCCTCGGTGGCCCCGTGCAACTGCACCGCGATCCGCTGCCCGGCGATACCGCCCTCGACGAGGTAGTGCAGCAATTCGCGTGACGACTCCGACTCCGGGGACCACTCCTCGGGCAGTCCGGCCGCGCGCAGTGCACCGGTCGCCTTGGGTCCGCGAGAAACCACGCGCGCCTTGGCGAGCGCGGCGGTCAGGTCGTTGGCCAGCCCCCAGCCATCGGCCGCGGCGATCCACCCGCGGAACCCGATACCGGTGGTGGCGATCACGATGTCGGGTGGCACGTCGATCAGGGCTTCGGTGTGCGCGCGCAGCTCGTCGTCGTCGGGCAACGGCACCATCTGGATCGCGGCCGCGCTGGTCACCGTCGCACCTCGGCGGCGCAGCAGCGCGCTCAGTTCGTCGGCGCGCCGCGCGGAGGTTACGGCCACCCGGAATCCGGTCAGCGGCGCCCAGTCGGGCTCAGTCATGGAACCTGTGTAGGCAGTGCATGTTTCCAAGCGATTACTTGGTCATTGCGCAGGCGTGTCGACACCGCCCGCAACCTGCAGCTCTCCATGAAATCGCACGTTAACGAGGCGGTATTGCGTCAACGTGCCGCGCAGTGACCCGGCCGTGAACTTCCCCTCACCTCGCACCCGGCACGGGTGTGAGTCTCACCAGACGTCGCCGTCGCGCCAGTCGCAGGTGATCTCGGCGGCGGTGTCGAGCTCCGAACCGTCCGGCAAGCTGACCGGCAGCACGAACAGCGCGTTGTCGTCGTCGGGAGTGCGGGTCAACCCGGCCGGAGCCAACACCGACGTCGGACCGCGCCACGGCAACCAACCGCGCGCGATGTAAATGGGCCTGCCGGCCTCCGTCGCGCTGAGGGCCCCGAGCTGGTAGGCCCCGCGGATCACCTGCTCGGCGGCGTCCATCACCGCGCGGGCTAGACCCTGCCCGCGCCAGTCCTCACGGACCGCGACCGCTTCGACGTAACCGCACCGCAGCGCGCTGTGGCGGTACAGCAGCCGCCGTTGCACCACCGCCGCGTGCGCGATCAGCGCGCCGTGGTCGAAGATCATCGCGTGCATGCCGCCGAGCGAATGCTCCCAGTCGACTTCGGTGAAATCGCCTTCGAAGGCGTCGATCACCATGCGCTTGGCGTCCTCGCGCGTCAACGGGTCGAGGTCGGACGTGTGGATCAGCCGTGCGCTGTGGATGCGCACGACGGGAGCTAGTGGATCCTGAACATGCACACTGCTTTTCTACCAGCGAGGTGTGATCAACGATCCCGGAACGGTCGGCGCGGCCGCGACCAATGCATCCGAACGGTTTGCCCGGGACGCACCTGAGCAACCTTGTCGATGTCCTCGTCGACGACGACGCCGATCACCGGGTACCCGCCCGTGACCGGGTGATCCGGCCCGAGGATCACGGGAAAGCCGTTCGGGGGCACCTGAATTGCGCCCCTGGTGGCCCCCTCGCTTGGAAGTTGCCGGTCCGGCCAGCGATACTCGAGCGGCATCCCGACCAACCGCATGCCCACGCGGTCGCTCTTGTTGGTCGCCTGCCAGTTCGTGCGGACCAGTACATCCGGATCGATGAACCAGTCGTCCCGCGGCCCCGGCACCACGGTCAACTCGAGCACGTCGTTCTCGATGGCCGCGACCGGAGCCTGGTCGAGTTCGGGGAAGTCCTCGGTGTGCTCGCCGACCGGCAGCACATCGCCCGACTGCAGCGGCTGCGGCCCGATCGCCGACATCACGTCATACGACCGCGAGCCGAGCACCGGCTCGACGTCGATGCCGCCGCGCACCGCCAAATACGTCCGCAGCCCCGAGCGTGGTGCGCCGAGCGTGATGACCTCACCGTCGCGGGCGTAGTGAATGCTGTTGGTGCCGAACGGCACTCCGTCGACGGACGGGTCGGTGTCGGCACCGGTGACCGCGATCGCGAGATCGGCACCGCGGACCCGAGCAACCAAACCGCCGAACGTCACTTCGATGGTGGCCCGATCGCCGGGGTTGGCCACCAGGCGGTTGGCCAGCGTGTGCGAGCGGCGATCCGCGGCGCCGGAGCGGCCCACCCCCATATGTGCCAACCCGGGGCGGCCCAGGTCCTCGACCAGAGCCAGCGGACCGGAGCGCAGGATCTCGAGCGTCGTCATGACTCGACCGCCCGGAACTGGATCCACATGCCCGACGTCAGCAGCGCCGGATTGTCCCGCTTGATGTCCCACAGCACCGCTTGATCTTTCGAGGTGCGGCCGATCAACTGCCAGCCGCCGGGGGACTCCCGCGGATAGACACCGCTGAACTCACCCGCCAGGCCTACGGCGCCCACCGGCACCTGGGTGCGCGGCTCGGACCGCCGCGGCACCTCGAGCCGTCGATCACCGCCCACGAGATAGGCGAAGCCCGGTGCGAACCCGCCGAACGCGACCCGCCACAGGCTGCCGGTGTGCGCGGCGACGACGTCGTCGCGAGTGAGCCCCGTCAGTCGGGCCACCTCGTCGAGATCGGGTCCGTCGTAGACGACGTCGATCGTGAGGTCGGCTCGACCGTCGGCCGGCGGCCTCAACTCGGCCTGCGGGTCGACGTCGATGGGCAGTCCGCCGAGGCGTTGTCGCGTCGGCGCCTGGTATCGGGGCCCCGCGAGCTTGACCAACACGGTGCGGGAAGCCGGCACGATGTCGAGGACGCCGGGCAGGTCGGCCCGTCGGATCGCATCGGTCCACGCCAATACATCGGCGGTGGTGTCGCATTCGAGCAACAGCGCCCGGTCCCCGTAGTCGCGGATCGGAATGGCGCCGGCGCCCCGCACGTCACGTTCCATCTCGGCTGTCACGGTCATGTCTCCGAAATTACCCGTGAGTAGCTACCGACACCTGTGCTTTATGAGCCTTGCCAGAGGAGTTTTAGCGATGCCTCAAGCGGCGGGCCGATACGTCGGTTCTCGCCGCTTGATGAAGGCGATCACCCGGTACGTCACGGGTAGCACGAGCACCTCCACCGCTGTCTTGTAAACCCATCCCAACGCCACGTACGTGAGGAAGTCGCGCCACGTGCTGATCCCGATTGCGGCCGCGGCGATGCTGCAGAACACCAGGGTGTCGGCGAACTCGCCGACTATGGTCGACCCGATCAACCGCGCCCACAGCTGCTTCTCGCCCACCCGGGCCTTGATTTTCACCACCACCCACGCGTTGAGCGTCTGCCCGACGAGGAACCCCGCCAGTCCCGCGATGATCAACAAGGTGAACGGCTTCATCACGGCCTCGAACGCCGCCTGGTTGGTGTAGAAGTCGGCCGGCGGCAGCACCGCGGTGAGCCAGAACGTGAATGCCGCGAGCGCCTCCATCACGAAGGCGATGTAGATCGCGCGCCGGGTGGCATTGAACCCGTACACCTCCGAGAGCACATCGCCGATCACGTAGGTGAGCGGAAAGACGACGAAGCCGCCGTCGGTGATCAGCGACCAATCCCCGATGATCGGACCGAAGGCGATGCCCTTCGTCGCCGCCACGTTCGAGATCAGCACAAGGCCGGTGAAGACCGCGACCAGCGTCGGATAGTAGGCCGATCCCGTCTTGGCGAACCCGCGGTGCTCGGTCTCGATGTCGGCGGTCACCGCGCAATCTTCTCAGGCCAGCGCTTGGGCGATGCGCTGCGGCAGTTGGTCGGCCACCACGGGGTACGACAGCGGAGAGGCGAACGCGATCGCGCCGGCGAGTTCCTTTCCCGTGAAGATGTTCGCCTTGCCGCGCTCGGCGACCTTCGGGTCGGCCAGCAGCGCGGCCTGTTCCTCGTCGGATTCGGTGGCCCAGATCAGCACGTCGGCGCTGAGTTCGTCGGTGACGCTCAGGCCCATCGCGGTGAGGAACTCGGCGCGCCATGCGGGCGTCAGGGCTTGCGGTTCGCCGTCGTCCAGCCGACCGTGCAACAGCGCGGCCGTCTTGCCCGCGAAACCGGGATTGTTCTCGGCGACCGCGATGAACCTGTCGCCGACGGTCACGATCAGTGCCTGCATCTCGTCGTGTTTGAACACCGCCTGCCCGATGGTGCTGGCCTGGTCTTTCCACGGTTCGAAGAATGCGTCGGCGCCAGATTGCGCGACCGTCGGCGCGACCTGCGACAGACTCGAGTACGTGTCCGAGTCCAACCCGGCGTTGGTCGCGACGATGAGGTCAGGGTTGAGCGCGGCGATCTGGTCGACCTGGATACCGTCGGCGAGGCTGAGCACGGCTGGTTGCGCGGAGCCGAGTTTCGGTCGCGCCCAGGGCCATACCGCGAACGGTTCGCCGCCGAACCAGTCGGTCACCGCGACCGGCACGACGCCGAGAGCGAGCAAATCGTCCTGTTCGGTCAACCCGGCGCTGACCACCCGCGTTGGCGGACCGGGGATCCTGGTCTCGCCGAACGCGTGCCTGACGGTGACCGATCCGTCCTTGGCCACGGCGCCCGGCTTGTCCGAACCGCACCCGGCCGTGAATCCCGCGGTGACGAGCGCCGCGCCGGCGGTCGCAGTAAGGAACCCCCGTCGATTCAGCCCCTTGGCCACCCGGCGAGCGTAGCTAACCGACTCGGAAGTTCTCGAACAACACGGCGGCAAGGCCGAGTGTCAGGAATGCGACAGCTTCTTGTTGACGTACCGGGTCAGCCAGCCCGGCGAGAAGCGGGAGCTCACGGTCATCACCCTGGACTGCGCGCCGACCGGGAAGTGCACCTGGTGCAACACCCGCCGCAACCGCGAGGGTTCGGTGGCTTTCACGATCGCGTCGGCGATGTCCTGGGCCGTCAACCGGATGCCGAGCGACTCCGTCGTGCCGGTCTTCACGTCGTCGGTCATCGCGGTCTGCACGTAGAGCGGCCACATCGCGATGACCCGAATGCCGTAGCGGTTCCACTCGATGTCCAGCGCCTCGGTGATCCCGCGCACGAAGAATTTGGTCGCGCTGTAGTTGGCAAGCTCGGCCTGACCGTAGATCGCCGACGCCGACGAGAGGTTCACGACGACCGAGTTCGGGGTCTTGCGCAGGTAGGGAAACGCCGCATACAGACCGTTGACGACGCCCTTGGCGTTGATGTCGATCTCCTTGTGATGGCCGGTGATGTCCATCTCCTCGAAGCGACCGGCGCGCAGGATGCCGGCGTTGTTGATCATCACGTCGAGCCGGTCACCGGCGGCCTCGGCGAATTCCCGTATCCGCGTGGCCATTTCGTCGGGGTCGGTGACGTCGAGGTGGCCGGTGTGCGCGACACCGCCCAGCTGTTCGATCTCGTCGGCCAGCGACTTCAGCCCGACCTCGTCGATGTCGTAACCGCCGACAACGAACCCGTTGCGGGCGAACGTCAGCGCCGTCGCGCGGCCGATACCGGCGGCGGCCCCTGTGATGAAAACGGACTTACCTGAGGTGGAGGGTTTCGTCATCAACTCTTCATACCCGCTTTTCCGGAGTCGGCATCAGGCGGCCGAATCGACTCGCACCTCGTCACCGACACTGATCGTGCCGACGGCGACGACCTCGGCGTACACCCCGGCACAGGGCAACTTCCCCCAGCCGGGGACCTCGACGCGATTATGGTCCAACAGGTACCGTACTGCATCCGAAAGACGTTCGGTGTCACCGTGTTTCAATGTCGGCACTGCACACCGCGGAGTCGGGAGGGTGGCGCGCAGGATGACCTCTCCGAGGGTGATCTCGGAGCCCACCCAACCGTTCTCCACGAAGGGTTCGGGACCGACGTCGATGACGACGTTCGGACGGTAGCGCAGCGCTTCGCCCATGCCGACGCCGATCGCGTCGAGCGTGGCCGTGGTGATCAGATGCACGGGGGAATGGTCGACGAACGCGCCGCCGGGCGCGCCCTGCCCGAGTTCGAGCAGCACCGGATCGAATTCGGCGTCGACGCCGTGCTCGAGCACCTCCAGCGGATCGGACCGTTCGAGGACCGCGCCCGCCGCCCGCTCGTCGGCGATTTGCACCGTGCGTCCCAGCAGTTCGGACAGCGGCGCGGCGGCTTCTGTAACCGGTATGCGGCGGCCGTCGGGCAATGTGACCGCGACGGTGCCGTCGTCTCCGGTGCTCGACGCGCATTGCAGCAGCGCGCTCCACCGGCGCGGATGTTTGGCGGTCGCGACGCGCCCCGTCTCCTCGTCGATCAGCGCGTACCGACGGTCACCGTCGACACCCAGCGGCCCGACCCGGACACGCTCGCGTGCCTCGCCGAGCATCGATTTCACCGGATAGCGTTCCAGCGCGGTGACCTGTCCAACCATGTCGGTCAACCGATCTCGGTTTCCTTCGAGCGGTCCGAATCGGTGTCCGGACCCGACGTGAGATGTTCCAGCGCATCCACCAGCCGGGCGGTCTCGGAGGTCAGGGCGGTTCGGGCGGCGGCCAACAGGCGCTGGGCTCGTGGGAAGTCTTGCAGCTGAGCCGACAACAGATCCAGCGCGGGGATCAGTGACGTCGCCGGCACGCCGCGGGAGCTGAGCACTTCGGCCGTCCACACGATGAAACCGGTGAACAAGTCGTCGTCATCGATGTAGAGGGCGGTCGCGAGGAAGTCGACGATGTGGGCGATGTCCTCGGTGGTGTGATCGCGTTGGGCCTCGCTGTAGTCGCGCATCGCCGGGAAGCGGTCTTGCAACTCGGTGACGGTGGTCTTGACCAGTTGTGCTTTCGCGGTGCTGACCATCGAGTACTCCTGGTCGGCCAGATGAGGCAGATCTTCGGAGAAGTGCCTGTTCGGGGTGAGTCGAAGTCGACCGATGCCATCGTTCAGACATTTCGCGGCGGTGCGGGCATCCGCCGCCCACGCATCGGCGCCCAGCAGGCGCGCGTAGCGGCCGTCGCGGCCGAACGCCGCACCGCCGACCAACACCGAGACGCCCGCAGCCTGGCACGCCGTGATCGCGCCGTGGGCGGTCGGCAGCCGGGTCGGGATCGAGCACGACAGCGCGACGGCATCGGGTGCGTGCTGGTGCAGGTGTGCGATCAGATGCGGCGTCGGCACCTGTGCGCCGAGAAAGTCCACCTGCCAGCCACGCAGGCGCAGGACCTCGGCGAGCAGCCGGGCTGGTAGCGCGTGCCACTCGCCGTCCACGCAGGCGACGGTGACGCGACCGGTATGGGCGGCGGTTTCGTCGGCGGTGTGCTGCGACAACGCCCCGATCACGCGATCGTTGATCGCCGTGGCGGCGTGTTCCTGTGCGACGGTGATCCGGTTGGCGGCCCACTCCGTGCCGATCTTGCGCTGGACGGGCGCGATCACCTCGAGCAGCGCATCCTCGGCCGCCATGCCGGCGTCCATCGCGGAGAAGACGACGCCAACCGCCGCCTTCTCGTCGCCGCCCAGCGCCGCTTCCCACAATCGGTCGCGGACAGCGGCGGGATCCGTCGCCGTGGTGGCGACGGTGTCGTTGCGGCTCACGCTATGTACCTACCCGGGGTGTGGCCGTCGAGCGCGCTCAGATGCGTCTTGCGCGGCGCCGTGATGGCGACGACGGCCATGTCGTCGTGTTCTCGACCGGTTACCCATTGCGACGCCAGCATCATCATCCGCTCGACCACCGCCTCGGCGGGCAACCCGGCGCATTGCGCCATCGCGTCGGACAACCGCTCGTCGCCGAACACTTCAGCCCCGAGCGGACCGCCGCGCGCCTCGGTGAGACCATCGGTGTACAGCAGGCACGTCTCACCGGGCGCCAAAGTGGTCTCGCACGAGCGAGCCTTGAACTGTGGCAGCGCGCCGACCAGCATGCCTCGGGTGTCCGCCTGTTCGACGGTTCCGTCGTTGCGCACGATGAGGGGAGCGGGATGTCCCGCGCAGGTCAGGCGCAGTGCCAACTGGTCGTCGCGGCGGGCGATCGAGGCCAGCACAACGGTGGCGAAGCGGCTGTTGTCGGGGGTGAGCAGGGCGCTGTTGAGCAGTCGGAGCACCGCTTCGTGCTCGGTGGCCAGCGGTGCCAGCGCCTGCAGGGTGTTGCGGATCTTGCCGCTGAGCACCGCGGCCTCCAGGCCCTTACCGCAGACGTCACCCAGCACCACCAGCGTTTCGCCGTCCGGCGTCTGGGCGGGGTGGACGTCGTAGAAGTCGCCGCCGACCAGGTGATGGTCTTCTGACGCGCGGTAGCCGCCGGCAAGCTCGAAATAGTCGCTCTGGTCAAGCTCCGGAGGCAGCAGTTCGCGCAACAGGGTGCGGGTGATGGCCGACTGCTCGGCGTACAGCCGCGCCGCCGAGAGCGCCGCGCCCGCCCGCGTCGCGAACAACCGGGCGAAGAGTTCCTCGTTCTCGCTGAACGCCGTGTGCGAATCGCGGCGCAGCAGAACCAACGCGCCGGCTGAAATACCGTGGCCAGGCAGCGGAGTGATGAGGACCGATCCGACCGGACCGGCGAAGTGTGAGGGGATCAACCAGTCCGGCACGGATGCGGGATCTATCCAGCGCGACGGCACCGGTGGGAACCCGCGAAGCGCCTCGCTGAGGCCCGGCACCTCGACCGGATCCGCTTCGACACTGCGGTGTTCGGCAACGCCGATCGGTCCGCTGCAGACGACCGGCATCCGATGTCCCTTCACAGGGGCCACGACGACCGCCGCGTCCGCCAGATGGCGGTCCGCCATCTGCGCCGTCGCCTCCATGCAGCGTTCGACGTTCAGCGACGCCATCAACACCGCCGAGACGTCGTCGAGGAGTGCCGCACGCTCCCGCTCCCTCGCCAACTCCGCGTGCGCCTGGCGCAGCGACCGGTGGGTGTCCTCGATCAGCCACCACGCGACCTCGCCGTCGGGCAGCCCCGTGGGTCGCGCCTCGAATTCGCGCCCCCCGAGGTTCCCGGCGGCTGCCTGCTGTGCCGCATCGGCCGAAACGTCTCCCACGAACCGGTCATGCGCGCTTGCCAGCCACAGCGGCGCCGCGTTCTCCAACCGGCTACCGACTTCGACATCGGCCAACAGGGACCGCGCGGAGACACTGAAATCGCGGATGACGCCGGATCGGTCGACCACCAGCACGGGGTGCGGAACGGACTGCCAGCCGGCGTCTTCGATCGGCGCGCCGCTCTTCAGGCAATTGTCGCTGCTCAATGGTCAGCACCGCTGGACACGTACCGCACCACGTCGGAACTGGAAAGCATCACACCCCTGCAGACAAGCAAATCCACTGCGAGGCGTGGGCTCAGCCCCCGAGGTGACCGACTCTACCCTGAACCGCCGGATGGCCTATTCAGAAGGCGATCACCCCGCGGATGTTGGCCCCGGCGCGCAGATCCTTCATCGCCTCGTTGATGTCGTCCAGCTTGTATTTCGCGGTGACCAACTCGTCGAGCTTGATGGTGCCCGCTTCATACATCGACAGTAGTTTCGGCATGGCTTCGCGAGGGTTCATCTCGCCGTAGAGAACACCTTTGAGGGTCTTACACGAACTCACCATGTCAGGCAGGCTCAGCGGGACGGTGATGTCGCTGACCTTCGCCATGCCGGTGAGGACGCAGGTTCCGCCCTTGCGAAGCATCAACATCGCCACCATCACGAGGTCGACCGGTACCACGCCCGGCGTGAGCACGACGCGGTCCGCCATGACGCCCCAAGTGATCTCTTTGACCAGTTCCAGGGCGGCGCCGGCGTCTACGGCGGTGTGCGTGGCACCGAAGGTGGGTGCGATCTCGCGTTTGAACTCGATGGGGTCGACGGCGACGATGTGTTTGGCGCCGGCGGCCTTCGCGCCCTGCACGGCGTTCATGCCGATGCCGCCAACGCCGATCACGACGACGGTGTCGCCGACCTGTGTGCCCGCGGCCACCGAACCAGAGCCGAAACCCGTTGTCACACCGCATGAAACCAGCGATGCCGCCTCGAGCGGAACCCAGTCGTGGATCTTGACCAACGATCGTTCGGACGCCACGACGTACTCGGAGAAGGTGCCGACCTGCATCATGGCCATCAGGTCTTCATCGCCGACATGGCGCCTGCATGTGCCATCGGTGGTCATGGCCTTGCTGTAGATGTCGGCGCCGACGTCGCAGAGATACGTGTGCCCAGTGGCGCACCAGCGGCAGTTACCGCACGCCGGGAGGAACGAGATCGCCACGTGGTCACCGGGTTTGAGCGTCTTCACCTCGGGTCCGACGTCCTCGACGACGCCCGAGCCCTCGTGGCCGCCGAGCATCGGGAACCATTCGGGCACCGGCACGCCGGACGCGCGCATCAGTTCTTCCATCTCCGGACTCGGCACGCTGTCGCCTGTGAAGAAGTGCTCGTCGGAATGACAGATCCCCGCGTACGCCATCTTGACCAGTACCTCGCCTGCGCGAGGTGGGTCCAGCTCGATTTCGGTGACTTCCCAATCGATGCCCACTCCGCGCAACACGGCCGCTCGTGTTCTCATCTACGACTCCTTCGGCCAGCCGACAGTCTTGGTTTCGGTGAAGATCTCGAGGCCTTCGATGCCGCACTGCCGTCCGACCCCGGATTGCTTGTAACCGCCGAACGGGGCGTCCGCGCCGTACCACAGACCGCCGTTGATTCCGAGGGTCCCGGTGCGGATCCGGCCGGCGACCGACTTGGCCCGGTCCAGGTCCTTGGCGAACACCACGCCCGACAAGCCGTAGATGGAGTCGTTGGCGATGCGCACCGCATCGTCGTCGTCTTCGAATCCGATGACCGACAGCACCGGGCCGAAGATCTCCTCCTGGGCGATTGTCATCCGGTTGTCGACGTCGGCGAAAACCGTTGGCTCGACGAAGAATCCCTTCGAGAGGTGTGTGGGAATGTTGCCACCGGTGACGAGCCGGGCGCCCTCCTGCTTGCCCTTCTCGATATAGCCCATCACCCGGTCCTGCTGGCGTTTCGACACCTGAGGTCCCTGTAGCACCGATGGATCGGTGGGGTCTCCGTACTTGTTCTTCTCCATTGCGACCTTGACGATCTCGACCGCCTCGGCGTAACGCTTGTTGGGCACCAGCAGGCGGGTCGGCATGGCGCAGCCTTGTCCGGCATGCATGGAGATGAACGCGCTGCCGCCGACCGTTGCGCTGATGTCACCGTCGTCGTCGAGCACCAGGTACACAGACTTGCCGCCGAGTTCCAGAAACGTCGGCTTGACGGTGTCGGCGGCCGCCTTCATGATGCGCCGCCCGGTCGCCGTCGACCCGGTGAAGGCCACCATGTCGACGAGAGGAGAGGTCGAGAGCACCTCGCCGACCAGATGGTCCGATGAGGTGACGATGTTGATCACCCCAGGTGGAATGTCGGTCTGCTCGGCGATGATCCGGCCGATGCGGGTGGCGTTCCACGGTGTATCGGGAGCGGGCTTGAGCACCATCGTGTTGCCCATGGCCAGTATCGGCCCGATCTTGTTGAGGATGATCTCGAACGGGAAGTTCCACGGCGTGACGACGCCGACGACCCCGACGGGTTCCTTCCACACTTCACGTGCGGCGAGGGTGCCCATGCCAAACGCATCCTTGTCGGGAAGCGTTCGCTTCCAGGGGAACTGGCTGATCATGTCGGTCGGCCAACTCAAGGCTTCCTTGAGCGGCACGTCGAGCTGTGGTCCGAAGGTGCTCAGCAGTGGGCAGCCGGCCTCTGCGATGAGCTCGCCGCGGATCTCCTCGCGTTCGGCTTCCAGCGCCGCCTGGAGTTGGCGCAGTCCGGCGGCCCGAGCCTGTCCGTCTCGCGACCAGTCGGTGTGGTCGAACGCGTGGCGGGCGGCCGCCACCGCCCGTTCCATGTCGGCGCGGGTGCCGTCGGCGGTGCCGCCGAGAACCTCCTCGGTTGCGGGGTTGATGTTCTCGAACTGCCGGCCCGTCTCGGACTCGACGAGTTTGCCGTCGATGAGCATGCGTGATTCGTGTGTCACCAGGTGTCCTTACCACTGTCGAAGTTCGGCCACCGCGCCCGACGGTCGGGGAGCCAAGGTGAGATAAGGAATGAAACTGCTGTTTCCGCAACGAAGTACGTTGTGCACGACGTCGACGAGATGATCAGCCTGGACGAGACCGCCCTGCATGTAGCCGTTGTCCATCCAGAACCGGATGGCGTTCTCGAGCGCCTGCGGATCCCAGGTCTTGTTGAACTCGGTCTGGGAGTCCCCTTCACCGCCGAAGCAGTCGCCGACCGCCAGCCGTGTGAAGCCGATGTTCGGGTGTTCGATGCGCCAGGCCTCGACCAGCTTGTCCAAGGCCGACTTCGACACCGCGTACGCGCCGAGCAGCGGCCAGGGCGCGGAGTATGACGCGCTCAGCGACGAGAGGTAGACCGCCGAACCGGTGTTGGCGGCAAGGTGAGGTGCGGCCGCCGCGGTGATGAGTGAAGCCCCGGTGACGTTGGTGGCGAACAGGTTTGCCCATTGTTCGGCCGTCACCTCGGTCAGTGGGGCGAGAACACCGACGCCGGTCGTGTACACCAGTGCATCCAGACCGCCGAAAGTGTCGACGACGTCTGCGATGGCGCGCCGACAGGCGTCCGCGTCTGTGACGTCGCAGGCGACGGCCGCGGCCCCGTTGCCCGCTTCCTTGGCGGCGTTCTCGAGGCGGTCGCGACGGCGCGCGAGGAACGCGACTCGGGCGCCCTTCTCAGCCAGGCCCATTCCGATGCAGCGGCCCAGCCCCGCAGACGCTCCGACTACGGCGACTCGCAGCGGTGGCGCGTCCGGCATCAGATCTCCTTGAGACGAGGGCGAAACAACATTATCAGCTCGGTAGAAGAACAATAATCAAAAAAGGAAATGCCCATTTCCGTGTGATGAGCCTTGATCCCGGAGTCACGAGTCAACCGCTACCACCTGACCACCTTGCGCGGCTCCGTCGCGAAGCTGAGCAGAAGCCGGTCGAGAATCCGTGCCGCACGACCGCGTGCTCGGCCGGGACTTTTGGCGTGTGCCACCAGAAGCGCGCCCTCCTCGAGCGATGCGACGAGCATGTGCGTGAGCTCGGCGACCGGCAGGTCGTCGATGCTGCCTTCGGCGATGGCGTTGCGCACCATCTCGTTGATCAACGCGATGCTGTTGTCTTCCTGAATCGCGCGCAGCGTCCGCCAGCCCAAGACGACGGGTCCGTCGACCAACATGATGCGCTGCACCTCGGGTTCGAGTGCCGACTCGAGGAAACCGTGAAGACCGGCGCAGAGGCGCTCCCAGGAGTCCGCGCCGCGCGGCGGGGAGGACAGCGACCGCAACGTGAGATCCCGCTCGACCTCCACGAACACCGCGCGGAAGAGCTCGGCCTTGTCCTTGAAGTGGTGATAGAAGGCGCCGCGGGTACCGACGCCCGACGTCGTGACCAAGTCGCCGATGCTGGTGTTGAAGTAGCCCTTCTCCACGAACAGGATGCGCCCTGCATCGATGAGTTGACGACGGGTTTGATCTCCGCGAGCACGTCGTTCGGAATCGGTGCCACCACGCTTGGCCATGGTGAGCATGGTAGCAACCTGCATGTTGTATGTTGCTGGATATGGCAGACGAAGGTGTTCGCGCGTACGGTTCGGTCGCCCCGCTGAAAGTCGGCCTGCTCAACGACTATCCGACCAGGTCCAGCACCGAGGACGACACGCTGGACACGCTGCGGTTGGTGTTCGACGAAGCGGTCGCGGACGGGCTCGTCGACCGGCCGATCGAGGTGGTGCAGCGCGACGTCATCGGCCTGCCCAACGGCACGTACCACGCCGTCGAACACGGTTATGACGAGCTGATCGCCGAGGGCTGCCTGGCGATCTTCGGCCCCTACGTCTCCGACAATGCGGTGCCGTTGACCGCGCACGCCAACCGGGTGGCCAAGGTCCCGAACATCATCCTGTCGGGGTCCGAGGGTGCGCTGGGCGAGTGGACGTTCGCGCTCAACAACGGGTCGATGCCCGAGGAGCCGGTGATGCTGGCCGCGGTGATGCTCGGCGACGGAAGGTCGCGGATCGCCATCGCCTATGAGGCGTCGCTCATTGGCAAGGAATACCTTGCATTCGCCGAAAAGGCCTACTCCGCCGCGGGTTTGAAGGTCGTCGCCGCGGTCGCCATTCCTCAGGTCGAAGCGGACAAGGCGGCGGCGGTAGCCGAACTACGCGCCGCCGACCCCGACGCACTTGTCCACGTCGGGTTCGGTCACGGGTTGTGGGGTTTTTCGGACGCACTGGAGAACGCCGGCTGGGATCCACCGCGGTACACCACCACCGCGTTCGAGATGGCGCACATCAACGCCGAGTGGATGCGTCAGCTGCGGGGCTGGATCGGTCTGGACAGCTACGACGAGCGCAACCGTGTCGGTCAGGCGTTCCTCGACCGGTTCGAGGCGCGCTACGGGCGTCGACCGGAGCACTCGATGCCGGGCCTGTGCCACGACGTCGCGACGGTGATCGCTCGGGGGCTGGCGGCGGCGCGGCCGCTGACCGGCGAGGGCGTCAAGGACGGTATCGAGCAGGTGAAGCTCGTGCCGTCGGCGAGCGGGGCGCCGGGAACGTTTCTCCGGTTCGGTCGCTACATCAGACAGGGTTGGCTGGGCTCCGATTACCTGATCGCGCGACGAGTAATACCCGACGGAACCCGGCACGTATTCCACGCCGCGCCGAGCGACAACATCGCACGCGCGGTGAGTTCCTGCCGAAACTGAACTTCTGCACGAAATACGCGTGAATCGACGTGCAGAACTTCAGTTTCGGCGCCGGCTCCCCAGCTGAATAGCCCCGAACACCGGCGCCGTGACGATCCCCGGTGGCTGGGCCCTCACGTACGGGATCGCCCGGACGGCGCCCATCGCGATCATCAGATGTCCCGGTTGCGCATGCTGTCCGCTGGGAACCTGCCCGTCCCAGCCGACGTCGAGTGCGAGCTCGAAACTCGGCTCGCCCTTGATGGCGGCGCGGATCAACGGCGCCTTCTCTCCGGCGGCCAGCGGCTTGAGCCCCCACTGGGGCAGGTCGCGTGTGAGGACCCATTCCTCGTGGATCGCCAGCAGCGGGCGACCTGACCAGTGTCCGACCCATGAGAACCGTTGGCCGACCACCGTTCCCGCCTCGATGGTGCCGGCCAGAACCTCGATGTCGTGCGGAAGTGTGGTGGCATCGACCGCGACCTCGACGTGCGACAGCGTCACGCCGAGGACATCGGCGGTGGCGTTGAGCGCCTGGCGGTACGCCATGTCGAGCTTCTTGATGATCGGCGAGTCGACGCTGACGTCCTCGGGCGGTCGGCCCATGCCCATGAGATCGACGAGCATGGGTCGGCTGTCGATCGCCGAAACGTCGGTGGCTTCGTAGAGGTCGATTCGGTCGATCGTCTTGCTCAGCCCCGTCACGGTCGCCACCAGCCGCTCGAACATGAAACCCGGATTCTCACCCGCGGCGTGGAAGCGGGACCGTCCCGCGCGACATGCTTTGACGAACGCCGTTTCGGTCTCGGCGCCGTAGGTGGGCAGGTGGTTGTAGGACGTCGTCGTGATGACGTCGGTACCCGCGGCGAGCAGCCGGCAGATGTCGTCGGCGTTGGTGTCGACGGCATGGGCCTTGCTGGCGGCGTGGATGACGACGTCGGCACCGAGGCCGAGGATCTCGCCCTTGTCGGTGGTGGCGAGGACGCCCGTCGTCGGCGGGAGGCCGCACAGTGCGCCGGCGTCCAGCCCCTCTTTGGCCGGGTCGTACACGAGGACGCCGACCAGCTGAAAATCGGGATTTTCGATCAGTTCGGCCAGCGCAGCGCGACCGACAGCGCCCGTGGCCCATTGGACGACTCGAGTTACCAATCGAATGCTCCCGGTGTGCTTTTCACGGTGGCTGTCCGGCCAAGGTACATGATGGAGGTCAGCAACCACCAGGGTGTATGTTGATAGCGGCCGATCCGCAGTGAGGAGTCGTCGCATGTTCGAGCCGGCGAGCGTCGAGGATCTCGAGCAGAGCATTCGGGACGCCCAGGACAGATTCAACGAGGGCATGGGCGCCGACGGCGATGCCACGCCGTACCCGTTGCTCAAGGAATTGCGCGCACAGGCGCCGGTGCATGCAGGGTGGCCCGAGATGGGCATGATCGGCAATTCGGGAGACGGCCCGCCGACCTTCACGGCGTACACGTTCGACACCGTCAAGGCGATCTTCACCGACAACATCACCTTCAGCACGCGCTGCTACGAAGACGTCGTTCGGCCACTGCAGGGCCCGACCATCCTCGAGATGCAGGACCCCGAGCACGCGATCTACCGCAAGCTGCACGAGTTCGCGTTCGCCCGCTCATCGATGAAGCGTTGGGACGCTGAACTTGTCGGTCCGCTGGTGGATCGGACCATCGCGAGCATCAAGGATGCGAAGCGGGCCGATCTCGTCGATGCGGTGTTCATGCCCATTCCGGTACGCGTGATCGCCGCTTTACTGGGCCTTCCGGATTCCGATGTCCTGCATTTCCACCGGCTCGCGATCGATCTACTGGGCTTCCGCGGCGACATGGACTGCGCTATGCGGGCATCGGCGAAGATGAAGGAGTATTTCGTCGGGATCCTCGCCGACCGGCGCAAGGAGCCCAAGGACGACATGGTGTCCATCCTCGCGGCCGCAGAAGTCAACGGGGTGAAGATGTCCGATGAGCAGATCTACGGTTTCATGCGCAACCTTTTACCGGCAGGTGCGGAGACGACGTCACGGTCGACCGCCAGCCTGGCCTACGCGTTGCTCACCCATCCCGATCAGCTCGACGCGGTTCGCGCCGATCGCAGCCTGCTGCCACAGGCCATCGAGGAAGGCATCCGCTGGGAAACCCCGCTGCTGAACTTCATGCGCGAGGTCACCCGCGACACCGAGATCGGCGGAGTGCAGGTCCCTCGGGGGGCGACGATGATGCTGAGCCTCGGCAGCGCGAATCACGACGAATCGCGGTGGGACGAACCGGAGAAGTTCGATATCTTCCGGGAACGCAAGCCGCACATCGGATTCGCGCACGGGGCCCACGTCTGCCTGGGCATGCATCTGGCTCGGCTCGAGACCACGAAGATCTTCAACGCCTTGTTCGACGAATTGCCCGGACTTCGGCTGGACCCCGACGCGCCGGCGCCTTACATCACCGGAACCATGTTCCGGTCGCCCCCTCGCCTCGACGTCGTCTGGGATTGAGGTAGCACCCCTATGACGAGAGTGATTCAGTGGGCGACCGGAGTCACCGGAATGATGGCGCTTCGCCACATCCTCAGCCGGCCGGAACTCACGGTCGTAGGCGTCCGTGTCTACGACGCGGCGAAAGCCGGTGTCGACGCAGGCACGTTGTGCGGTACGGGTGAGGCCGGGGTGTCGACCACCGACGACCGCGACGCCATCATCGACACCGACGCCGACGTGGTGCTCTACATGGGGAAGGTCGAGACCGACACGCCGGGCTGCTTCACCGACGTCTGTGACCTGCTCGCGTCGGGTAAGAATGTTGTCGCCACGGGCAGCAGGTTCATTCATCCGCGCTCACTGCACGAATCGCTGGCCGACGATATCGAAACCGCTTGTGACGCAGGCCGATCGTCTTTCCTCGGGGTTGGGCTGTACCCGGGTTTCTTCGGCGAGTCGGTTGCGCCCCTTCTGTCCCGGCTCACACAGCAGACGAGCCGAATCAACGTCCGCGAAGTGCTCAACTACTCCACCTACGCCAGTCACGACCTGGTCTTCAATGCCATGGGTTTCGGGCACGCACCCGACGACAGCACCCCACTGCTCGCCAACGCCGAGTACGCGGCGAGCGCATGGATCGGCAGCGCGACGGTGCTTGCGCAGGCGCTCGGACTGCGAATTCGTGCGGTCGAAGGCTTCCGCGAGGTCGTGACGACGCCGCGCGCCTTAGCCGTCGCCGCAGGCGAGATTCCCTCGGGCACCGTCGGTGCCATGCGGTTCGGCGTGGTCGTCGAGTGCGGCGAGACCACGATATCGGTCGAGCACCTCACCCGCATGGCTGACGATTTGGCCCCGCACTGGCCGGGCGAGATCGGATACGACCTCGTCTTCGAAGGTGAGCCGAACATGCGCATACACCTCGAAATCGGTTCTCCCGGTGAGGATCACGCCGAACAGGGGTGCTTGGCCACCGCGATGCATGCGATCAACGCCATACCGACCGTCGTCGCCGCCGAACCCGGACTCTACGACCTGTCCACCATTGCGCCGTTCGTCGCGCACTGGACGAATCGCACCTTCACCTGACGTTTCCGAAGCCCGTATAACTGCGAATGAGGGGCAGATCCGCCATCGTCGCGAACCCTGCAGGCGCCGCGCAGACCGCCGGGATGGCGTTGACTACCTGCATCGCCACCGTGATGAGGCCGGCCCGAACATGTTCTTCGATCGAGGCCTCACGCGAGAAGCTCGCGAGCGGAAAGAAGTGTGTTCGCATGGACGGATCGCCTTCGATGGTCAACGTCCAACCGTCCAACGGCTTGGGCCAGTGGCCGGGATATTCACCGCCGACGGTCCAGAGCATCTCGAACTCGATCAGCGGTTCGCCGTCGCGATGGCCGACGAAGTTCCAGCGCTGTCCCGCTGTCGTGCCCTGCCTCACCACGTGATCGAAGATCTGGAGATCCTTGCTCGCCGGCACGGTTTCCAGTGTCACCGACACGTCGTCGATCTCCGCGTTCAAGGTATCGGAGAGGAACCAGGTCTGCTCGACGAACAGCTTCGTCAGGAACGCCAGATAGGTGTTGGCGGTGGGCGTCACCGCGTCGACCGGCCGACCGAACCACATCCCGTCGAAGGTGATTCCGGTGCTCTCCCACAGCGTCCAGTCGGCCCTCTCCTGCAGGGTCAGCCGCTCGATCGTGCGGCTCATCCCCGACAGCGCCAGCGGCAGCACGCCGGAGAGATTGCCGGGGTTGAGCCCGCTGCCGTGGATGGTGCTATTGCCCTTCTTGCACGCCGCCAGCACCTTTTTCCGGTCGGCGTCAGGAATGCGGCGTGGATGAAACAAGAACGACGGCGTCGCGACGTTCTTTCCGCTCTCGAGCAGCGCGCAGACATCGTCGAGGTCGGTGAACGAGGGCGCATACAGCACCAGATCGGCGTCGAGCGCGAGGATCGCGTCGACGTCGGTGGTGGCGGTGACCCCGATCGGTGCCCTGTTGGCGAGCGTCCCGATGTCGACGCCATCCTTGGCGTCGGAATATACGCGCGCGCCGACCAGCTGGAGGTCGGGGCGGTGATCGAGGATGGCGGTGATCATCTCGGTGCCAACGCCGCCGGTGGCCCACTGGATGATCCGCAGTGGACGGGCGCCTGCGGTCACGCGACCGGCTTCCGGGCGATCACGATGTGACGATAGCACCGGTGATAACGTGTGTTCTCATATTCGATAAAAGAAGTTCTCGACAGGAGTGGATCATGGACGATGTGCTGAGGTATCGAGGCAAGTCGGTTGTCGTGACCGGTGCGGCGTCGGGCATGGGGCAGGCGACCGCCCGAATTCTCGTCGATCTCGGCGCGACGGTCACCGCCCTTGACATCAAACCCACGACCGTTCCCGTCGCCCGTGCGTTACAGATCGATCTACGCGACCGCGCCAGCATCGACGAGGTCGCCGCATACATCGATGGTCCCGTCGACGGGCTCTTCAGCTGTGCGGGGCTACCCGGTCCGCCGTTCAGCGAATGGGACACGATTCTGGTCAACTTCGTCGGCGCGCGCCATCTGGCCGAGCAGCTCGTGCCGAAAATGCCGGAAGGCTCGGCCATCAGCGTGATTTCGTCATCGGCCGCGATCGGCTGGCAGGACCACATCAAAGTCATCACCGGACTGCTCGAGACCAAGGGTTTCGAGGGAGCCGTCGAATGGCTGACCGCCAACGAGAAGTTGTGGTCGTGGAGCGGCTACGCCTATTCGAAGTACATCATCGACGCGTGGGTCGGATGGTGGTATCCCGAACTCGGCCGCCGCGGCATCCGCATCAACTGCATCAACCCCGGGCCGACCGAGACGGCGATGATGCCCGCCTTCCAGGAACTGATGGGCAAGGACACCGTCGATCAGGCGGTCGGACCGATCGGGCGATATTCGACTCCCGAGGAACAGGCCTGGCCGCTGGTCTGTCTCGGCAGCCCGCGGTTCAGTTATGTCGGCGGTGAGGTGCTGTGGACCGACGGCGGCTGGAACGGCGCCATGACGATGGGCCGGCACCAGGCGCAGTGGGCCGACACGGCCGCCGCCGAGATGTCGAAGAACAGCTGAGCGACCCCAAGTACGCTCGCACTCAGATGAAGTCCGAGCCGCCGTCGACATTGAGCGTGGCACCGGTGACGTAGCCGTTACGGCGTGACGCCAGATACGCCGTCGCCGAGGCGATTTCCTCCGGCAGCCCGGCCCGGCCGAGGTCACACGGGTGACCATAGGTCCGTTCTACCCACGTCATCACATCGTGCGGATTCGCGGAGTTCAGTCCGTCGGCGGCCAGCACATCCTTGAGAATTTCGGTGAAGCTCGCGGTCACGATGGTTCCCGGACACACGCAGTTGACGAGTATGCCCTCGGGGCCAAGGCTTTTCGAGAGATTCTTCGTGAAACTCGACAACGCGGCCTTCGTTGCGGTGTAGGCGACGAGTCGCGGACTCTGGCGTTGGATGGAGTGCGCGGACAGGGTCACGATGCGGGCCCATTCGGCCGCGCGCAGCATCGGGAGCGCTGCACGCACGGACCGGACGCATGACATCGTGCCCAGGTCGAAGGCGGCACGCCAGTCATCGTCATCGAGCTCCTTCGGCGCCCAGTGTTTCGGCGATCGCCAGTCCCATCCCCTTACTGCCGCCCGTGACGACTGCGGTCGCGCCTTCGAAGCCCAAATCCATTGACTGGCCCCTTCTATCGACCGGTGCTCATTCGGGGTGCCAGATGGACTATGTCGCTCACGACTGTGGGGTTCGCGCGAGACATGGCGATAAGCGACAGCATGGCGTTCGCCACGTCATCGACGGCGGACATCTTCGCCGGAATCTGACCCTCCTGCGCCCATGCCCGGTACAGGTCGGCGAGGAGATCGCGGTCCGCGCCGCGAAGAATCTCGGTGCCCTCCGTGGGGCCGACGCTGACGCGGATGACAGCCAGCTCCGGATGCTCGGCCCGCCACGATCGCAGGATTTCATCCAGGGCGGCCTTGCTGGCGTGGTACGCCGCGACTCCCGCGCGTGGCCTGCCGACATCGTGGCTCGACGCGACGAGCACGACCGCGTCGTCGGCGAGGTGGGGGAGCGCGGCACGCAGCACATGCGAGGCACCGACCGCGTTGACGGCGTACGCGTGCAACCACGTCGTGACGTCGGTTTCCTCGATCAGCGCGAACGGCACCACGGCGCTGGTGAAAACCACCGCGTCGAGCTGGCCGAACGTCGCAGCCACCTCGTCGATGACCCCCTCGATCGCGCGCGGATCGGACACGTCGAGCTCATGGGCGGAACCATCGAGCTGTTCGGCCAGTTCGGACAGGAGATCAACCCGTCGGGCCGCGAGTGCGACGCGGACGCCCCTGGCGTGAGCCGCCCGCGCGAGAGCGTGACCGATGCCCGAGGACGCGCCGATCACGAGCATCCGTGCGCCCTCGATGTTGGAGTATCGATCGCTCATACCTTGCTTCTCCTACCTGATTCCGTTGTCGCTGCCGCAGACTTGATGATCGAGTGGATCGTGCGCCGACACCTGCCGCAGTCCGATCCGGCACCGCACGCCTCGGACACCTGCCGCGAAGTCCTGGCACCGTCGGCGACGGCATCGGAGACCGCCTCGATCGTGACGCCGAGACACAGGCAGACATACATCAGTGCAGATCCGTCCCGGCCGTTTCGGCCAATCGCATCGCATGGACGAACCGCCCGACGAAGACGGGCGGATAGGCGCCGACACCGGCGGATGTCAGCCATTCCGAGGCGATGTCGGAGTGCGAGACCCACTGCAACGCGGTGCGTGCCGTCGCCAGCTGATGAAAAAAGAGCACTTCGCGCCGGGTGTCGAAGGCGCGGTATACGAGTGTGCGTCGGATTCCCGCGCGGGCGAAATCGCCCAGTGATTCGCGTACGCGCGACATGAAGACCTCGACATCCCCGACCCGGGTGACGGCGGCGACCACCACCTCGGTACCGGGTGTGGGCGGATCGCCGAGGTCGAAACGCTCGACGACCTCACCGGCGAAGACGGCCGGAAGGTCTTCGACGCCGACCGCGTCGAACCACTCGAAGAAGTACGGCGAGCGCAGAAGGTCCAGCAGCGGCTGCGCGGTTCGAATGCCGATGACGACCAGAACCTTCCCGGCGTCGACCACCGACTCGTACACGAACGCATACCGGGCGCCGAGATCGCGAAGACTTTCCTCGTGATGCGCGAGTACAGGTCCCACGCGCTGGGATTCGGCGATGCGGAACTCGACGGCGAAGATGAAGCTGCGAACGTCGGCTGGGGCCATTCCCGCCTCCTTCGATCCCGTTCTTCGCAGGTGCGCCCGACCTTCGCGCGACGGGAGAATTCATATTCTCATACGGCAGAGCGAGGCGATAGATGACCGTGTCAAGGGTGCTCGGGGGCGTGTAATCGGTGGCCGAGCCGCGAGAAACCCGCCATAACGGAGCTCGGGAAAGCCTATTCTCACGGTGTGACCTACAGGGTGAAGGTTGGGCCGTACTACGACCCGTTCGACTTCGACATCGACGACGATCCCTACCCCGTATGGAATCGCCTGCGCGACGAAGCACCGCTTTACCACAACGACAAGTACGGCTTCTATGCGTTGAGCAGGTACTCAGACGTCGCCCGTGAGCTAGCCAACTGGCAGGATTACCGCTCGGGCAAGGGCACCACCATCGACATCATCCTCAGTGGGGTCGAGGTACCGCCGGGCATCATCCTGTTCGAGGACCCCCCGGTCCATGACTTTCACCGTCGGCTGTTGTCCGGTGTGTTCACGCCACGGCGCATGGCTGCCATCGAACCGCTGGCGCGGGAGTTCTGTCAGCGCGCATTGGAGCGCCTCGAGAGCGCTGAGACATTCGACTTCATCGCCGACCTCGGAGCATGGATGCCGATGCGCACTATCGGATACCTGTTGGGCATACCGGAGGACAGGCAGATCGCCATTCGCCGGAACACCGACCGGCTTCTCGAACTCAAGAGCGGTGAACTCGTCGATGTGGCCGACGACATGCTCACGCGACAGGGCTCGATGCTTGAGGAGTTCATCGACTGGCGTTATGACCACCCGTCGGACGATCTGATGACGGAACTGGTGAACGCCGAGATCGAGGAACCTGACGGCGATCGCAGGCGATTGACTCGCGAAGAGGTGTTGACCTATACCGGCACTCTCGTGGGCGCTGGAAACGAAACGACGACGCGGCTGATCGGCTTTGCCGGACAACTGTTGTCGGACCATCCAGATCAACGCCGCGAACTCGCGGCGGATTTCGCCCTTATTCCCGCGGCGGTCGAGGAAGTGCTGCGCTATGAGGCCCCGTCCCCTGTACAGGCGCGCTATGTCGCTCGTGATGTTGAACTCTATGGCCAGCCGGTGGCCGAGGGCTCGGTGATGCTGCTGATCAACGGTTCGGCGAATCGCGACGAGCGACAGTACCCGGATGCTGACCGATTCGACATCCATCGGCAGGGCACCCACTTGTCATTCGGCCGCGGAATTCACTTCTGTCTAGGCGCCGCGCTCGCGCGGATGCAAGCGCGTGTGGCGCTCGAGGAGGTTCTGAGTCGTTGGCCGGACTGGGAAGTCGACTACGGGGCGGCAAAACGCGCTCACACCACCAGCGTCAGAGGGTGGGCCACGCTTCCGGTGCTGGTATGACATGACCAATACCGTTGACAGCACGGCGAACTCCGTTCCTGGGGGACGGATCGATCCACGGTTCTCGCCGTGGCCTGCCAGGATCGGGTGGTCGCTGTTCTTTCTGACCTACCTGGTCTTCGCCGTCGTGACGATCGCGAACATTCAGACAGGTCTGCACGGGGACCCGAAAAGGGCTAACCCGAATCCCGGTCCTGATCCGTATCCGCCGTTTCTCGGGTTCGACAGCTGGCCGCTGGCCGTCTCCATCAGCTCGATCCCGTTGGCGATCGGTCTGATCGCCGCCTTGGTGTGGTTGTCGTGGCGGCAACGAAAGCTGCACTGGGCGGTCATCATCGCGTTCGCAGGCCTGATCACCGGGGCGCTGGATCCGTTGGCGAACTGGGCGACGTTCGCGATATTCGATCCGCGCATGTTGCACTTCCCCCTGTTCTGGCCGTACGTGAACATCTCACCGAATCTTGAACCGGCGCTGGCATTCCTGGGTGGCTATGCCGCTTATTACCTGCTCAACGGTCTGGGCTTTCTGAAGCTGCACGACGGGCTCCTGGATCCGTTGCTGCGTCGCACCGGCTGGCTGGCGCCGCGCAGGCTGCTGCGGGTGTTCATCGGTGCGACGGTCATCGCCGTCCCGATCAACGGGCTCATCCAGTTCACCTGGATGAGAGCCGGAATCTTCTATTACACAGAGGCAGTCGGGCCGGTGCTGCACATCGGCCACATCCATTTCCCGCTGATCATGGCGGTGTACGACTCATTGATCTTCGGCATGGTGGCCGTGATGTGCGTCCGGGACGAGAGTGGCGAACTGGTGTTGATCAACCGGCTCGCGCGGTGGCTGCCCGCGAGGCGGGGTCGCCCGAAGGTGACGTTGACTCGGCAGTTGTTGGTATCCGTCAGCGTGGGCCTGGTGTCGTTCGCTGTGCCGTTGGCCGTGCTGTCGGGACTACGGGAGGCCGGTCTGTCGCGGCCCTCCTTCGACCAAAACCCCTATCCAGATGTGAACCTGTACGACCCATATGGTCATCTCGAGGAAGCCGGCAAGCCGGGGCCGTTCTACCAGTGAGGAGGATCGGTCCCACAGTGACGAGAACAGTTGCCCCGCAGGGGTAAGAAGGGTGACAGCACAGTGATCGACATTTCCGATCGTCGCTACCGGGTTGTCCACGTCGGCACCGGGCTGACCGGCAGGGAGGCGTTGCGCGCGGTCATCGAGGACCCGTCGCTCGATCTCGTCGGGGTGAAGGTGTCGACACCGGAGAAGGCCGGGATGGACGCGGGAGAACTATGCGGTGCACCAGCTGTCGGAGTTGGTGCGACCGATGATCTCTCAGCTGTTCTCGCGCTGAAACCCGACTGCGTGACGTATTGCGCGACCGCCGTCCGACGCGAAGAAGAGGCGATCGCGGACATCGCCACGTACCTCAGAGCCGGGGTCAATGTGGTGACGTTCTCGCTGATTCCGATGATCTATCCCCCGGCCGCACCCGCGCCATGGAGAGAAGACCTCGAAAGGGCGGCAGCTGAGGGTAATTCAACGTTCTATGCCACCGGTAGCGAGCCGGGGTTCATCAGCCTGAACATCCCCACGGCTCTGCTGGCAGGAGCGGGCCGAGTCGACTCGTACCGGATGGACGAATACGCGGTCGACCTCGACAAGGCATACCCGATATGGGACGTCCTCCATGAGTCGATGGGATTCGGTAAGCCCGACGGCCATGTGCCGGTTCGAATCGCGTCGGGGAAGGTCGACAAGGACTGGAGCACGGTGGTGACCTACATCGCCGACATCCTCGGGTTCGAACTCGATGGGATAGAGCTGGATTGGGAGACGCTGCTCGCACCGACCGACCTTGCGACCGCGCTCGGTGTCATCCCGGAGGGGACGATCTGTGCGCACCGATGGCAGCTCGCGGGGATCGTCAGAGGCCGCCCTGCCGTCGCGGTTCAATACTTCGCGACGGTCAGCAGTACGCCGTGGCCCGATCGTTGGCCCAAGCCGGCGCGGGAAGGCCGGGGCGGAATGGTTTTCCGCGTCACCGGAAATCCCAACATGAATCTCGAACTGCACCTCGAGCAATCGGACACCGACCGGGTGAATCCCGGTGTCGCGGCCACGGCGCTGGCGGCGGTGAACGCCATCCCGAGCGTGGTCGAAGCCCGGCCCGGCGTGATCGCCAGCCCCCTCTCCGGGCCGTCCGTCGTCACCCGGCAGTCCCGCGCTTAGCTGCCCGTCACGCCGACGTCCACCGGAATGGCGGCAGCCGTGACAAATCTCGCCTCGTCAGACGCCAACCACGCGACCGCACTGGCGATGTCCTCGGCCGTGGTGATCGCGTCAGGCAGAAGTTGCTTCGTGAAGCCGGGCCGCAGCGCCGGATTCGATTTCGCCGCCTCGGCCATTGCCTCGATCATCCGACCGCTTCCCATCGGCGTCGCCACCGAGCCGGGGTGCAAGCTGTTGACTCGGATGTGGTACTTGCCGAGTTCGGCGGCGAACGACCGGGCTAGCGCCGTGACAGCGTGCTTACTGGCCGTGTAGGCGATCATGAAGGGCTCGACCGTGAGGCCGGCAGCCGAGCTGACGAGGATGATGGAGCCACCCCGCCCGCCGGCGACGATGTGCTTGGCCCCCGCCATCACCGTGTTCCAGGTACCGACGATGTTGATGTCGATGGTGTCCTGGAAGTCACGTGGCGATACCTGATCCCACGCGGCCGGCACACAGATTCCCGCGTTGGCGACGATGACATCGAGTCGCCCGAGCTCAGCGACCGCGTCGTCGACAGCGGTGCAGAGGCCGTCGTGGTCTCGGGTGTCGACGATCGACGTCACCGCCCGCCGGCCATTGGTTGCTACCGTCTCCGCCGTTTCGGCCAGATCCTCAGGCGTGGCGGAATCGTAGGGGACACTCGGTGGTAGCGGGCCGGCGATGTCAACGAGAATGACGTCGGCACCATCGGCGCTGAGTCTTTCGGCATGAGCGCGTCCTTGTCCGCGGGCCGCCCCGGTGATGAGCGCGACCTTGTCGGTCATGTCTGGCACACGCGCACGCTACCGCACCTGAGAATTCGGATTGACGCTTTTGGAGAGCGGCCGTTGCGTAAGTGATAGCTTCACCAATCATGGGTGTGCTCGACGGTCAGACGGCGTTCGTTCTCGGTGCATCGGCGGGGATCGCCCAGGCTTCAGCCAGACTGCTGGCGATAGACGGTGCGACGTTGTACCTGCTCGGGCGATCCATGAAGCGGCTGGAGGCGACGCGCGATCGGATCCATGAGGCCGCACCGGACGCGGAGATTGTGCTGCAGAAGGGTGACCCCGAAGACGAAGACACCGTGCGAGCGGCGGCACAGTCGGCCCACGGTGTACACGACCGGTTGAATATCGTCATCGGCACGGTGGCCAGCGGCGGCACCGGTCCGCTCGTCGAACAGGACCTCGAAACGTTCACGAATTTCGTGATGGGCAACCTGCGCTCGAACTTTCTGGCGCTCCGCTATTCGGCGCCGCTGATGACGGGCGGCGGTTCGATCGTGTTCATCTCGTCAACGTCGCCAAGATTCCGATGGAGGGGCTGGGGCACTATTCGGCGGGCAAGGCCGCGCTCGAGATGTTCATCCGCGTCGCCGCTTCAGAACTGGGCTCGCGCGGCATCCGAGTCAACGCGGTACGTCCGGGCCTGACAGAAGCCGCCACGACCCAGGGCTACATTCACCTCGAAGAGCTGACGAGCAGTTTCCTGGAACGGGTGCCGCTGGGCCGGCTCGGTGTGTCAGAAGACATCGCTCCCGGCGTGCGCTACCTGGCTGGACCCGAATCCGGCTGGATGACAGGGCAGAGCTTTGCGATCGACGGAGGAAACGAGGTCCGCGGTGCGCCACGCGGACCGATGTTCACGGTCTAACCGAAGTCAAGTGCGTTGCGGGGTGCCGTGATCGGCAGATCCAGCGACGTGGCGATTCCCGGCGCCGATTCGACGACGTAGGGGATGGCGTTGACGACCCGCATGGCCGTCGCCTCCATCGCGTTGGCGTTGGCCGACTCTGGCGTGTCCTCGGTGCCGAGGTTCAGGTCGCACCGTATATGGGGCTGCCCGTCGATGATGAGCCGGTAGGTGCCGTTGGGCGCCGAGGCCCACTCCGGTGCCAAGTCAGGCGCCATCCGATTGATGTGCTCGATCGTGATCACCGGGTGGCCGTCGACGACCCCGGTGGTCTCGGCACGCACCGCGCCGCAGGTTCCCGCGGGAATGGTTCCACACGCGACATGCAGATCTCGCGGGGTGAGCACCCGCTCGTAGGACTCGGTGACCTTCTCGAGCTCAACACCAAGAGCTTTGGCCACCAACCCGATCGGCGGTCCCCAGGCGAACTGTTGGGCACCGTCGAGTTCGAGGAGCGGCGTGAAGTCGAGCGGCTTGCCGAAGCCCATCGCGTCGATCATGAGGTCCCGGTTGGGGTATGCCGAGTAGTCGAAGATCTCCTGCGCCCGTATGGACCGGATGGTGTTCGACAGCGTGCTCAGCAGCACCGCGAGCTGGTCGCCGGCGAAACCGGGTTCGATACCCGACGTGTAGATCGTGGCTCCTCCGGACAACGCGGCGGCACGGACCTGATCGGCCAGCTGCGGGATCCATCTGTCGGGGAACATCATTCCCGGGGTGTTGGTGGTCACGACGTTGAGCCCGGCATTGAGCAGACGGACATAGTCGCGCACCGCGGCGGCGTCCATCTCGGCGCTCGCCGCACCGTAGACGACACAGTCGGGTTTCAGCGCGACGATGTCGTCGAGATCACCGGTGGTGATCACCCCGATCGGGCCCCACCCGACGATCTCGCCGGCGTCGCGTCCGACCTTCTCGGTGCTGTGTACCCACACCCCCACCAGCTCCAGGTGCGGCCGTCGGACGATCGCACGGATCGACAGGCTGCTGATCCAACCGGTGGATATGACGGCGACCCGTAATGGTTTGTCAGTCACGGATTGAGCTCCTTGTCGGTTACAGGTCGGGGATCGGCAGTTCCGAATTCGGCCCTTGGAGACCACCATCGACGATGAACGTCGAATTGGTGGCGTAGCAGTCACGGGTGCACAGGTAGACGGTCAGTCGTCCGAGGTCGGCCACGTCGCCGATGCGATGCAACGGCGTCCGCTCCTTGAGGGTCTCCTCCGAGCCGGGCATCAGATCAAAGCTCGACTGCAACCCAGCGGTCAAGAATGCGCCGAGCGCGATGGCGTTCACCCGGATCTTCGGTGCGAGTTCCTGCGCCATGGCCCGGGTCAACGCCTCCAACCCGCCCTTGGCCACCGAGTACGGCAACAGGCCGCGAATGCCGAACCGCCCTGCGCCCGAGGAGATGTTGACGATCGAGCCCCGGCCGACCGCCAGCATGTGTGGTACTGCGAGTTGGCTCATGTCGAACGCCGTGGTGACGCAGTAGTCGAACGTGTCGCGCAGGTTGTCTGAAGTGAGGCTGAGGAACGGGCCATAGGTTGCGAAGCCCACGTTGTTCACCAGAATGTCGATGCGGCCGAATTCGTCGATCGCGGTTTGCACCACCCGCTCACTGTCGTCGCGGTTGAGCGCATCGGCCGTCAACGCGAGGCCGTTGCCACCCGCCGCTTGGATGTCCGCGATCGTCGACTCGATCTCGGATGACGTACGCGCGGTTCCGACCACCGTGGCACCCGCTTCGGCGAGCACCTTTGCGATCCCCTCGCCTACACCTCGCCCCGCGCCGGTAACGATCGCGACCTGCCCGTCCAGCTGGAACTGTTCAAGCGCCACATCGCGAATGTACCGCAGCGAGAATAAGACTTTCCGAAGTCCGGAAATCGGTTTTCACGGCGGCTTAAGGTACTGGAGTGACCGGACCACTACCCCTGCTGCACCACGTGGTGTTCGCGATCGCATGGGAACGCCTGGATCGCGCGGCTAACTATCTCACCGATCTTGGGTTTCAATTCCAGGCTTTTGAACACCTGGAATTAGGCCTTGCGATCAGGCTCGACTGGGACCGCGGTTTCGAACTCATCTCACCGCTGCCCGGTGCACCGACCGAGGCGGGAACCGCGGCAGACTTCCTCGCCCGCCGCGGCGACGGGTTGTTCTCTGTGGTCGTGCGGACCGCCGATTGTCAAGCGGGCGAGCACATAGCGATGGGTCACGGCGTCGAATCCGACTTTCGCCAGCATGTCGAGGGTGACGGATTCGAGGTCACCGAAGTGAAACTGGAGCCCTTGTTCGGGATCCCGCTGACGCTGCTGGAGACCAATCTGCCGTGACGTTCACTCGTCTGACAGGAGCCCGCTCAGCTGCTTGGCGAGGTCCGACTTCTTCACCTTGCCCGTGGCAGTGAACGGCAGCGCCTCTTTGTCTGTCACCCAAATGAACTTCGGGACTTTGTATGCCGACAGGCGGCTGCGCACATCTGCCCGCAGCGCCTCGGCATCCAGCTCCGCGTCACCGCGCGGCACCACCGCCGCCGCAACGACCGTTCCGTTCCGGCTGTCCTCCGCGCCAACGACATACGCCTCGAGGACGCCATCACATGCCGACAGGGCCGACTCCACCTCGCCCGGTGTGACGTTGGTTCCGCCACTCGTCTTGATCAGGTCGCCCAACCGCCCGGTGAACGTGATCCAGCCGTCGTCGTGCTGAACTCCGCAGTCGCCCGTTCGGTAGTAGCCGTCCGGCGTGAACACGTCCTCGCGTTCGCGCTTGTACAACCGCTGCATCAGCGAGTAGCCACGCACCCAGATCTCACCGTCGCCGCCCGGGGGGACAGGGTCTCCCGTCGCTGGGTCGACCAGAACATGCGACAACCCCTCGATCGAGTATCCGCCGGTCACCGAGCGATCGGGCGGCTGTGGTGGATACGGGTCGACACCGATGTGGTTGCCGCACAGTTCGGTCATCCCCAGCGCATTTGGGCCTTGCGGCCGGCGTTCTGGGGGCACCATCGCGGGCATGCTCGTGCGCTGCACCGAGCTCAGGTCGCGCCACGCGAAGTCCGGGTGCTCGGCCAGCGACTTGCCTTGCTGTGGCCAACCCAGCGTGATGGTCGCGCGATGACGCTCGATCAACTCGAGCGCGTCGGCGGCGTCGAACGCCGGTTGGGTGATCAGTGTCGCGCCGTGGTGGATCACCGCATGGATGCCGGTGATCAGGCCGCCGACCCAGAAAAACGGCATCGCTGTGAACAACACGGTGGTGTTCGTGACGCCGTAGTCGAAGGTGAGGTTGTACGTGTGACGCACCAACGTCCCGTGGGTGTGCACAGGGCCTTTCGGGTCGCCGGTGCTTCCCGAGGTGTAGATGATCATCACGTCGTCGGCCGGCGTCACGCACGACTCGACCTCGGCCAGGAAGTCGGCGTCGTAGGTCCCGGCGGCGCTGACCCGTAGCGTTGTTGCCCACGGCCGGTCGCACTTCCCCCACACGGCGATCGTGCGCAGAAACGGTGCGCCGGACACGGCCAGCCTCCCGGGAGCCCTCTGGTCGGCCAGGCCCGGCAGCGCCTCCTCGAGGCGGTCGAGGAAACTGTGGCCACGGAAATCCGATAGCGCGAGGATTGCGCGCAGATCGGCGTGACGCGCGGTCCACGCCAGCTCAGACGCCTTGTAGAACGTGTTCAACGGGACGGCAACCGCACCGATGCGGGTGGTCGCGAACCAGGCGATAGCCCAGTCGATGCTGTTGGGCATCAGGATGCCGACGTGGTCGCCCTTTCCGAAGCCCTCGTCCAGCAGTGCCCCTGCCAACCGCGCCGACCGCTGGTCCAGGTCGGAATAGGTCAGCGTCTGACCATCCGCGACCAGAAACGGCTTGTCTCCGAACCGCGCTGCAGACCTGACGAGGGTGGGCACCGTTGGTGTGAGTATCGGGAAGGGCACGACGTGAAATCCTTCGCAATCCTGTGCTCGGAAGGGCTGGTTTCAACAGGATAGCCATCTTCACACAAACCGAGAATATCGGTTCTCGCGGAGTTACGCGGCCGATTAGACTCCAGCCATGTCGATGTCCGACCGGGTGGATCGACTCGAGTCCCACATCGCGATCGCCCAATTGCCCTGCCGCTACGCCATGGCGCTCGATGCGCGTGATCTCGATGCCCTGGTGGCATTGTTCGTCGACGATGTTGCCGCCGGGGCGGAGGGCAGTGGCAGGGCAGCACTCAAACGGTGGTATGACGAGGTGCTCCGCAGGTTCTATCGAAGCATCCACCTGATCTGCGGGCATACGGTCGATTTCGTCGACACCGACCACGCGACCGGGTCGACCTACTGCCGGGCCGAGCATGAGGACGGCGACGGCTGGTACGTCATCACGATGCGCTACGACGATGTTTACGAGCGTCGCGACGGTGACTGGTACTTCGTCAAGCGACGAGAGCATCCCTGGTACGCCGTCGACGTGACCGAGCGCCCCGGACCCGAATTCATCCGGTGGCCCACCGATGTGCCTCTTCGCGCGCAGATGCCGCATCGGATGCCGACCTGGCGAGCATTCTGGGACAGGGGCGATCCAACGGTTCCAGAACGGCTCTCCCGGCGGCCCTAGCGTGTTCACCGATCGCCCCGATAGTCTGATTCTCAAATACGTAAACGTTCGTTAACGCTTGTAGGAGGGCGACATTACCGTCGACAACGTACTCAACGGGGTTCGGGTTCTCGAGGTCGCTGCGTGGACCTTCGTGCCGTCGGCCGGTGCGGTGCTCGCCGAATGGGGTGCCGAGGTCATCAAGGTCGAGCCGCGCGACGGCGGCGATCCGCAGCGTGGCCTCGTTACGATGGGGATCGTCGACGAGGGTGGCGGTTCGGTCAACTACATGATCGAGATCCCGAATCGTGGCAAGAAGTCGATCGGCGTCGACCTCACCACACCGGGCGGTCAAGAGGTGATTCGCGCACTGGCGAAGACCTGCGATGTCTTCCTGACCAGCTATCTGCCGGAACGCCGCAGAAAGTTCGGCATCGATGTCGACGACATTCGCGAAGTGAATCCGGGCATCGTGTACGTCCGGGGATCTGGCCACGGTCCCAAGGGGCCGGACGCCGACAAGCCGGGTTATGACGGTGTCTCCTACTGGGCGCGCGGTGGCATCGCCACCGTTTTGACCGAAGACGCCGACGAGCTCGTCCGCTCGCGCCCGGCGTTCGGTGATCTCCTCGGCGGCATGACCATCGCCGGCGGTATCGCTGCGGCGCTGTACAAGAAAGCGACGACCGGTGAGGGATCGGTTGTGGACGTATCGCTGCTCGGGCTGGCGGCCTGGAACCTCAGCCCAGACGTAGCGGTGAGCCAAATTCACGGCGGGAGTGCGATTCCCAAGTTCGGGCATGCGGATGCCCCCAACCCGCTGGTGGGTACGTACCGCACGAAGGACGGCCGTTACGTCCAGCTGATGATGCTGCAACTCGACAAGTTCTACGCCGAGGCGATGCGGGTGATCGGCCTGCCCGATCTCGTCGACGATCCGCGGTTCGCTGACCCCGCGTCCCGATACGAGAATCGAGTCAGCCTGATCTCCCTGCTCGACGAGGCATTCGCCAAGCGCACACTTGCCGAGTGGCGCGCCACGCTGGCACCGCTGTCGGGCGCGTGGGGCATCGTGCAGACCCCGGGGGAACTGTGCGAGGATCCTGCCGTCACCGCGAACGGATATGTCGCCCGCACGGAAACCGTCAACGGCGTCCCGTTCTCATTACCCACGAATCCCGTTCAGTTCGACGAGCATCCGGTGATTCCCTCGGGCGCGCCCGAACATGGCCAACACACCGAGGAAGTGTTGATGGACGCCGGAATCGACTGGGACACCATCGAAGAGCTCAAGAACTCAGGAGCCATTCTGTGAACGCGACGTCGCCCGAGGTTGACGGCGGACCGGTCGAATTCGATCCGTTCTCCCAAGATTTCTTCGACGGCGCGTACGACACCTATCGGCGCCTGCGCGACGAGGCGCCGATCTATTACAACGAGAGGTGGGACTTCTGGGCGCTGACCAGGTATGACGATGTAACGCCCGCGACCAAGGATCACGAGACCTTCTCGTCGGCCAAAGGCGCCACGCTCGACATGGTCAAGGCGCACGACGACGCGATCCCCGTTCCCAAGGTGATCATCTCGATGGATCCGCCCGAGCATCAGAAGATGCGCCGACTGGTCAGCAACGTCTTCACCCCCCGCGCGATCGCCGCACTGGAAGACATGGTGCGCGAGAAGGTCTATGAACGCATCGAAGCGCTGAACCCGGACCAGTTCGACGTCGTCGCCGACTTCTCGGCCCTGTTTCCGAACGAGGTCATCACGACCATGCTCGGAGTTCCGAAGGAGGACCGCGACCAGATCCGCCGCTGGCTGGATCTCCTGCTCGAACGTCGTCCCGGCGAGATCGCCGTGCCCAGAGAAGGGTACGAGGCCTCGATGAACACCGGCCTCTACTACTACGACCTCGTACGGCAGCGTCGGGCGGCGCCCCAGGACGACATGATCAGCCGTCTCATCGAGACGGAGATCGAGCGAGACGGATTGGTGGAAAAGCTCACCGATGTCGACATCACGGGCTTCGCCACGATGCTCGGAGGCGCCGGCGCGGAGACGGTCACCAAACTGGTGGGCAATGCGATGGTCGCGTTCGCCGACTTCCCCGATCAGTGGCGGAAACTTCGGGCAGACCGCAACAGGATCCCCGCAGCGGTCGAGGAACTCCTGCGGTACGAAGCGCCGTCGCAGTATCAGATCCGGACCGCGACGCGCGATGTCACCTACCACGGCACCACGATTCCGAAGGACGCGGCCGTATTGCTCGTGACGGGGTCGGCACTGCGCGACGAGCGGATGTTCGACGACCCCGACCGGTTGGACATCGATCGGGAACGCAAGATGGGCTTCAACCTCGCCTTCGGTTACGGCGTGCACAGTTGTCTCGGAGCAGCGTTGGCTCGCATGGAAAGCCGCATCGCGCTCGACGCGCTGCTCGACCTCATTCCCGAGTATGAGGTCGACCGCGACGGCCTCCGGCGCGTGGCGATGTCCAATGTCTGCGGCTATTCCAACGTCCCGGTGCGCCGGACCTCTTGAGGCGGTCGTTCAGTCCGGAAGCGCGGGTTCGATTTCGATGAGACGGTGGAACCGACCGGTGAACACTTCCTTGGTGGACGAAGGTGCCTCCGTGTCGGCCGCTTTCAGCGCATAGTGCTTGAAGGCGCACGCGGCCGAGCTGAGGCGGTGTTCGAACTCGGACACGGACGCGGTTGCCGCAGGCCAGGTTCCGCCCCACACCGCCACATCGACGCCGTGTAGCCGCGTGGTATCGGCGATGAAGCGGCGCACTCCACGATGCCGCTGGTACATCGGCGCGGCGAACAGGACCGCGTCCGGCCGATGCGACTCGGTATCGAAGGTGGCCGGCAGCGCATGACCTGTGGCACCGAGGATTTCCAGCGCCCGCACATGGGTTTCGCTCTCGAGGTAGATCGCGACGCGCCACCCGGCGCGCAGCGCGTCGACGACGAGTCCGCCGGCCGCCGATACCGCCTCCGCCGCATCCGGCGCTAGGACGATCAGTTTGTAGGGTGTCGCGTGGTCCCGGTCCTGGGGTCGGTGCCCCGTCTGTCTCGGTGTGGGCGTTGCGGTCGCCACGGTGGGTTTCACCCGGGCCCTCCTCGAGCGCGCTGACGATAGTGAGAATATCCAATAATGAGAATGTAAATTTTCATCAGGCCATCCGAATTCTCCATGAGTGAAGACTCGTTACCGTCGGCGCCGAGCGCTGTCGACGAATCCACTGACGGCGTATGCGCGTACGAAGTCGGCCACGGCGTCGTCGTTTCGCATGTCGATCACTGCTGACGGAGTCGTGAACAGTGAGAACAGCATTCGGGCGAACCATTCACACGCCGACGGCACGTCGAGGTCCGAGCGAACCTCGCCGGTCAGCTTGGCCGCGGTCACGTAGGGGGCCAGGAAGTCGGCGCATTCCTTCAGGAGGGTGGCGGCGTTCTTCGTCATCATGAGGCTGACTTCCGCTGCGTCGAAGTACGCCTCGGGTTCGACCACCCGACGCGCCTGGGCGACGAAGACGGCGGCGCACACCAACCGTCCCTCCAGCGTGCTGTCCCCATGGCGGTCGATGGCCTTGGCCATGTTGCGGTAGAACCGCTGTGACGCCGCCTCGGCGCAGGCTTCGACGACCGTCTCCTTGTCGCGGAAGTACTCGTAGACGGTGCTGCGCGACACCTCGGCCGCACGGGCGATGTCGACGATGGTCGTCTTGGCCAATCCCCGCGTCCGGAAGCAGGAGAAGGCAGCCGAGATGATTACATCCCGGGTGTCGATCGCCACCGATTGGGTCATGTCAGACGCCACCGCACGACATTAACCGCTCAGCGGTCCGGTGCGAGGATCAGGCCGCTGGTCGGGACGCCCGTGCCGGACGTCACCAGCACATGTTCGACGTCGTCGACCTGGTTGTACGACGTGCCGCGGATCTGTCGGACACCTTCGGTAATGCCGTTCATTCCGTGGATGTAGGCCTCGCCGAGCAGACCGCCGTTGGTGTTGATCGGCATCCGGCCACCCAGCGAAAGCTCGTCGACCGACACGAAGTCCTTGGCTTCGCCTCGCCCACAGAATCCGAGTTCCTCGAGCTGGGTGAACACGAAAGGGGTGAAATGGTCGTACAGGAACGCGGTCGAGATGTCGTCCGGCTTCAATCCGGAGTTGCGCCACAGCTTGTCGCCGACCACCCTCATCTCGGGAAGACCGGTGATGTCGTCGCGGTAGTAACTCGTCATCACCTCGCCGTCGTAGGCGGCGCCCTGGGCTGCGGCCGTGATCACGGCCGGCGGCTTGGCGAGATCGCGCGCCCGCTCGACACTCGTCACCACCATCGCCACCCCGCCGTCACTCTCCTGACAGCAGTCGAGCAGACGCAACACGGGCTCGATGATCCAGCGTGACTCCTGATGCTGTTCGATGGTGATCGGTTTGTCGTAGAACCAGGCATCGGGGTTCTTGGCCGCATGTTTGCGGTCGATGACGGAGATCTTGCCGAAGTCGGCGTTGGTGACGCCGTACGTGGTCATGTAGCGCTGAGCATGAAGTGCAACCCACGCCGCCGGTGTCATGAAGCCGAACGGGGCGTACGGGGCCATCCACAGTGGGGTGACGCCGGGTTGGCGTCCGGCACCGCCGAATCGAAATCCGGAGCGCTCGTTGAAAGCCCGGTAGCAGACCACCGCCTCGGCTGCGCCCGTCGCGACGGCCATCGCGGCCTGCATCACCGTGCCTGCCGCTGCACCGCCTCCGTGCGGAACGCGGGTGAAGAAGGTGAGGTTCTGGATACCGACGTTGCGGGCGACCTCGATCTCTTCGTTCTCATCGACGGTGAATGTCACCATGCCGTCGATGTCCTTGGGGCTCAGGCCGGCATCCTCGATTGCGGCCTTGACCGCTTCACAGGCCAGCTGCATTTCGGTGCGGCCGGATTCTTTGGAGAATTCGGTCTGGCCGATACCGACGAGCGCGGCCCTGGCGCCGATGCCGTCTCTCACGAGACACCCTCGAGCAGGCTGAGCACCGCCGTGCCCTTGACGTGGTCACCCAGGCTGTTGGTCCCCTTGAACGTGACCTCGACGAGCCCCTCGCCGTCCGCAACGGACTTGTCGGTGACGCTGCCCTCGAACCGCAGCGGGTCGTTCGGGTAGGCGGGCACACCGAGCCGGATGGACAACTTCTTGATCATGGCCTCGGGTCCGGCCCAGTCGTGCAGGAACCTCACACACAGCCCGTTCGTCGTCAGGATGTTGAGGAAGATGTCCTTGGAGCCTTGGGAATTGGCGAAGTCGCGATCGTGGTGCACCGGCATGTAGTCGCGGGACGCGATCGCACCGGCGACGATCAGGGTGGTGGTGACTGGCACGTCGAGCGGCGTCACCTCGTCGCCGACGTTGACGTCGTTCCAGGCGAGCGTGGTGGTGCGGTTCAGTGTCGAGGTCATTGGTGTGGTCCTTCCGCGTATGCGTTGCCGAGCCGAGCCAGCTGCTGTGATGCCGAGCCGAGTGCGAGCTCAATCTGCTTGGCCCACAGGAAGTAGCGGGACAGGGGGTAGGTGACGTCGATGCCCATGCCGCCGTGTACCTGCTGCGCGGACGCGGTGATCCGCGCACCGGCCTCGGCGGCCCAGAACTTGGCGATGGCCGCTTCGCGCTCAGCGGGCCTGCCTTCGGCGATCAGCCAGGCCGCATGCCAGGTGGTCCAGCGGATCGCTTCCGTGTCGATGAATGCGTCGGCCAGACGCTGCTGTACGGCCTGAAACGATCCGATCGGGCGGCCGAACTGCTCACGTTCGCTGGTGTAGGACGCGGCCAGCTTCAGCGCACGGTCGGCGACGCCGATCTGCATCGCGCACAAACCAACCAGCGCTCTGCTGTACAACGCGCGGACGATGTCGGCATCGGCGTGCTCGGTGAGCCGCGACCCGATGGCATCGGTCAGTTCGACGTCGGCGAAGGGCTCGCCGTTGGTCGTGGGCGCAGGCGTCACACTTACGCCGCTGCCGTCGGCTTCGACGAGGAACAAGCCGGGTCCGTCGTCCGTCGTGGCCGATACGACGATGGCCGACGCGATCTGCGCCGCGGGCACCAACTCTTTGACGCCGGTGAGCCGCCAGCCCTCACCGTCGACCCGTGCTGTGGTTCGCGGTGCGGTCGGATCCGAATTACCCGGTTCGGCGAGCGCGGCGGTCAACAGGGTGCTGCCGTCGACCACCCCGGGCAGCCACCGCCGCTGAAGCTCCGAATCACCGTGCCGGGCAATGGTATCGGCACCTAGAACGAGTGTCGCGTACACCGGGACCGGCGCGACGCTGTACCCGACCTCGCTGAGCAGCACACCCAACTCGATGAAACCCCCGCCGGTACCGCCGACGGACTCGGGCAGCGCGATTCCGAGCAGGTCGGTCGACGCCAGCTCGGACCAGAGCTCAGCGTCGTACCGGACTTCTGCGGATTCGAGTTCGGTCAGACGCTCCGGTGTCGCACGGTGTTCGAAGAGCTGGCGCGCGACCTTGGCGACGGTCTCCTGCTCCTCGGTGAAGGTGAAGTCCATGTGTCGTTCCTCTACTCAGCGGGCCGGCCGAAACTGGTGCAACGCCAGTTCTTCTCCGCTGGGAAGGGCCTTGAAGGTCTCGTAGAAGACCTCGACGGGCATCCCGACCTCGATCGCTTCTGGCTCGATGTCGCAGAGGTTCGACACGATGCGCACACCCTCGTCGAGTTCGATCAGCGCGACGACGTAGGGATATTCGAGGAAGGGCAGCGGCGGGTACTTCGGCATCACAAAGCTGTAGACCGTGCCGTGTCCGCTGGAAACGACATAATCCCAGCTGAGTGACTGGCAGCTACCGCACATCGGTCGCGGCGGAACGCGGAAGGTCTTGCAGTCGGTACAGCGCTGGATGCGAAGCTCATGCTCCTTGAGCCCGGACCAGAAGAACTCCGTGTCCGGGCTGATCGAGGGGGCGAGTCTGCTGGCCATCGATCACTGCCCACCCGTCTTGAACCGCAGGGTGCGAAACCACTGGCGACCGATGACTTCGCCGTTCTGATCGCGGTAGGTGGTCACCCATGTGACGAAGAACCCGTTGCCCATCGCCGTCTTCTTCTCATCGGAGATCGAGTCGAAGACCGTCTCGGAGGTGATCTCGTCTCCCACCCGCGGATAGCGCTCGATCTCGAACTCGGAGTTCGTCGCGATGATGCCGGTGTAGCCGGCATCGGCGAGGAACTGCAGCGGATTCTCACCCTTCATCTCGATCGGCACACCACCGCGGTCGTGGATGCCCTCCAGCTTCGGCGGCGGCATCGTCCAGGTCTGCAACATCACCGGGGGTGACACGACGTCGCCGTAGCGGGACTTCTTCGCGAACTCGGGGTCGAGGTAGGCCGGGTTCATGTCACCCAGGGCGTACGCCCAGTGTCGGATCATGGCGGCGTTCACCGGATCCGGCGCGCGTACCGGCTTGCCGACACCGTCGGTGGGCTTGCCGATGAGCGCGTCGAGGCGCTCGCGCAGTTCGTCTTTCGCTGTGGTCACTGCCGGATTCCTTTCTCAGGACGCTCGCATGTCACGGGGTGCGCGTGGCATCCCGAGGCCCGCCATGGCGATGATGTCTCGTTGCAGTTCGTTTGCGCCACCACCGAAGGTGTTGATGACGGCGAGGCGGTAGGCGCTTTCGAGTTCACCCTTCAGCGGTGCGTCGGAGCCCTTCCGGGTGCCGGCCTGCCCGACGACGTCGAGGAGTTCGCGGGCCACCTGCTGGGTGAGTTCCGTTCCGAATACCTTTGCCGCCGAAGCCTCTCCCATGCCGAGCGCACCAGAGCTCATGGTGCTGTTGACCCGCAGGTTCAGCAACCGGTAGGCAGCGACCTGCGCCTCGACACGCGCGAGGGCCTGTTGCACCCACGGCTGGTCGATGACGCGTCCGTCGTCGAGCGGCGTGGTCTTGGCCCATTCCACGGTCTTGGCGAACAACGGTTCCAGGGCTCCGAGGTTGCCGAGCGCTGCGCGCTCGAGGTTCAGCTGGTTGGTCACCAGCTTCCAGCCCTGGTTCTCACCGAGCACGATCGCGCTGTCGGGAACCCGCACGTCGTCGTAGAACGTGTAGTAGGTCGATACACCCGGCATGGTGTGTAGGGGTTTCCACGAGAATCCCGGCGCGTCGGTGGGCACGATGAACACGGTGATGCCCTTGTGCTTCTTGGCTTCTGGATCGGTTCGCGCCGCCAGCCAGATGTAGTCGGCGAATTCCGCGCCGCTGGTGAACATCTTGGAGCCGTTGATGACGAACTCATTGCCGTCACGCACCGCGGTCGTTCGCAACGAGGCGAGATCGCTTCCCGCCCCGGGCTCGGAGTAGCCGATCGCGAAGTCGACGGTGCCCTTGAGTATCGCGGGAAGGAACTTCTGCTTCTGCTCCTCGGTGCCGTACTGGATGAGCGTGGGGCCGACGGTGTTGAGCGTGATCATCGGCAACGGCGCATGCACGCGGCGCGCCTCCTCGCCGAAGATGTACTGTTCCAGCGCGGTGAGCCCGCGGCCGCCGTACTCCACGGGCCACGCCACACCGAGCAGGCCGGCCTCCCCGAGCGCACGCCTGCACTCGGCCACCGCCGCGCCACCCTCCCTCAGGCCGGAGACCGCCGCACGCCGTTCAGGGGTCATCACCGCTTCGAGGCGTTCCCGGAACTCCGCACGGAGTCGCTCTTGTTCGGGGGTGTAGTCGAAGTCCATCACACACTCGCTCTCAGCCGCACCGGCATGCGTTTGACGCCCGGCACCATGGTGGCGCGCAGGCGGGTCACGTCCCCGGTCAGTTCGATGCTCGGATAGGTGCCGAAGAGCACCTCGAACATGATCCTGGCCTCGAGCCGCGCCAGTTGCGCGCCCAGACACGCATGCTCTCCCGCACCGAACGCGATGTGCGGGTTCGGGTTTCGGGTGATGTCGAACTCCTCACTCGTGGGCCCGAAGATCTCCTCATCTCGGTTGGCCGCGCCGTACAGCATCACCACCGTGTCGCCGGCCCTGATCTTTTGCCCGCGGATCTCGACGTCGGCCATGGCTCTTCGCGCCATGTGCGTCACCGGACTGGTGAAGCGCAACATCTCCTCGACAGCGCATGTCAGCATGGTCGGATCCGAACGAAGCATCGCGAACTGAGCGGGATGATTTAGTAGCACGGCCGTACCGAGCGCAATGAGGTTGCGGGTGGTCTCGTTGCCGGCCACCAGGAGAAGGAACGAGAAGTTGAGCAGATCGGCGTCGGTGAGGCGTTCCCCGTCGACTTCGGCGGCCGCCAGGATGCTCAACAGGTCGTCCTGCCCGGTGACCTCGCCGGAGCGCCGGGCTTCGATCAGCTTGGTGAAGTATTCGTACAACTCGCCGAGTGCGACCAGGTGGTCCAGTTCGATGTCGGGGTCCGCGGTACCGACGGCCGCATCGGACCAGGTGCGGAACTTCTCCCAGTCTTCCGGTGCAGCACCGAGCATTTCGGCGATCATCCGGGTGGGTAGGGGTGACGCGATCTCTTCGGCGAATTCGTACTCGCGGGAGGCATCGATGCCGTTCACTATGCCGTTGACGATCTTGCGGATCGTGGGTTCCAACAACGACACTTGACGCCGGGTGAACCCCGCGTTGATGAGTTTGCGCAGCTGCCGGTGTCGCGGCGGATCGGTGAAGATCAGATTGCCTTCCTGCACGGGCTCAGGCTGGCTGGGATCCGGAATGGTGATGCCGTGCGTCGACGAGAACAACATCGGGTGGCCCGAGACAAAGCGCACATCCTCGTACTTGGTCAGCGCCCAGAAGTTCGTGACGTCGTTCCACACCACCGGAGTCGTCGCGCGCAATTCCCGATAGGCCGGGTATGGGTCGCCGGAGTAGAAGTCCGGGGAGTGCAGAGGATGAGTGGACGTGGGTCGCGGCGTGGATTCAGTGGGCACGCGGGCTCTCCTCAACACTTCGGTCATCGGACAAACGCATCCGATTTGTCCGATCAGATTGTGTCTACAGCACGTCAGATGAGCATGTCAATGCATATCAGCCCAGGACAGAGGCGTCGAACGTTGACTAGTCGCACCAGCCAGGTGTACACACAAGTCACAAATGTCGGGCGTTCAATCTGAGCGACACGACGGCTCGCCGGTAGCCGGAAGCAGGAAGGTCCAGTGATCTGATGGCCGCATCCACCTTCGTCGACGACTACGACCTCTACATCAACGGCAGTTGGGTGAAGCCCGAAAGCGGCCGATACGACGTCGTCGATCCGGCCACCGAGGCCGTCATCGCGTCGGCGCCGGATGCCGGGGTGGCACACATCGAACAGGCGATCGCCGCCGCGCGGACCGCGTTCGACACCGGGCCATGGCCGACGGCCACACCGCAGGAGCGGTCCCGATGCCTGCAGCAGTTGAGCGACGCACTGCTCGCTCATGGCGACGAGATATACGCGCTCGCGCAGACGGAGTGGGGCTGCACGGCAAACGAACGGCTGATCCATGTCGACGGGCCCGCCTTCATGGCGGGGCACTCCGCGGAGCTCGCGCTCGAGCCGACCGAGGCACCCATGGACGCATGGGGAGCGGCGGGCACCACGCTGTTGCGGTACGAACCCCTCGGCGTCGTGGCGATCATGACACCGTGGAACTTCCCGCACACCCTCAACGTGATGAAAGTGGGGGCGGCGCTGGCCGCGGGCAACACGCTCGTGCTCAAACCCTCACCGCTGACGCCGCTCGCCGGCTTGGCCCTGGCACGAATCATCAACGACGAGACCGACATCCCTGATGGGGTTGTCAACGTCGTCACTCCCACCGGAATCGAGGCGAGCAAGGCGCTGACCCTGGACCCGCGCGTGGACATGGTGAGCTTCACCGGCAGCTCTGCGGTCGGCCGCGACGTGATGGCCGCGGCGGCGGGGACGATGAAACGGATTCTGCTGGAATGCGGCGGCAAGTCGGCGTCCATTCTGCTCGACGATGTCGAGGTCACCGATGAGCTGCTGGAACGGCTGTTGTTCGAGGGGTGCACGCTGCATGCCGGGCAGGCCTGCATCCTCAACAGCCGGCTCGTAGTGCCCGCCGCACTGCACGACGAGGTCGTCACCCGGCTCGCCGACCTGGCGCGCGAGGTGACGGTGGGCAATCCCGTCGACGCGGGGGTGACCATGGGGCCGCTGATCAGCAGGGAGCACCTCGAGCGGGTGGAAGGCTTCGTCCACCGCGCGGAGTCCGATGGCGCAAAGGTGGTGACAGGTGGTGGGCGACCCAAAAACCGCTCGAGCGGTTTCTATTTCGAGCCGACAATCCTGACCGACACGAGTCCCGATTCGTACATCGCGCAGGAGGAGGTGTTCGGTCCGGTGCTGACCGTTCTGCGCTATGACGGCGACGACGAGGCGGTGGCTGTGGCGAACAACTCGGCATACGGGCTCGGTGGTGCGGTGTGGGGCGCCGATGTGGAGCGTGCCGTGGGCATCGCTCGGCGCATCAGGACGGGCCAGGTCTCGATCAACGGCACCATCCCCGGCGACGCCCCGTTCGGCGGATTCAAGCAAAGCGGGATCGGGCGTGAGGGTGGTCTGATGGGGCTGCGCGCATACATGGAGCCCAAAGCAATCGGGGTCCCGGCGTGAGTCCCGAAGGCGACGACGCGCGAGCATCGCAGCGAGTACCGCAGGAACGAGGAACGCAGCGAGGAGCGCAGCGGGGAGGAGTCGAGGCGTGAGTGACGCTCTGGCCGGGCTGCGGGTCGTCGAGTTGGGCAGCGACATCGCCGCACCGTATTGCACGAAGCTCCTGGCCGACCTCGGTGCCGACGTGGTCAAGGTCGAGTCGCCCTGGGGCGATCGGCTCAGGAGTTGGGGCCCGGGCGGCGGCCTTTTCGAGTATCTCAACGCCGGAAAACGGGGTCTGACAGTTGATCTCGATACACCACCCGGTTTGGCGATGGTTCACGACCTGATTGCACAAGCCGACCTATTGGTCGAGGATCTGCCCGCCGGATCGGCCGACCGGTTCGACTGGGGACTCGATCGCGAGTCTTTACAACGGATCAAGCCGGGCCTCGCCGTCGTGAGGATTTCGGACTACGGGCAGGAAGGTCCCCGGCGTGACCAGCCGTCGACCTCACTGACCCTGCAAGCGGCGTCCGGATGGGTGAACGTCAGGGAGTTCGGCCGGCCGCCCGTGCAAGCCGGAGCACGCATACCTGAGTACATCGTGGGCGGTTACGCGGCGCTCGCGGCGCTGACCACGCTGCGAATCGCGGAGGTCGAAGGGGACCGCGTCGTCGAGGCCGACATCTCGGCCTTCGAGTCGTTGTTGTGCACGCTGCCCTATCCGATGCTGTTGGCTGCGCGGTTGAAAAGCATGGGACTACCGACGAACTCGAAGGCCGCTCCGATGTTGGGGATCGTCCGGGCCGCCGACGGTTGGATCGGCATCAACTGTCTGACCGGACAGCACTGGCTGGATGTCTGCGCCATGGTGGGACTGCCGGAGTTCGGCGAACATCAGCTAGCCATCATGTTGGGCGGACCGGAGCGCGACGAGTTCTTCGCGAAAGCGCAACCATGGCTGGACTCGATCTCGGTGGCCGACCTCGTCGAACTGAGTCAAGCCATGCGGATCCCGGCCGCCCCTATCAACGACGGGTCGTCGATCCTCGAGTGCCCGCAGTACCGCGACCGCGGATTCTTCGTCGATGGCGGTCCCGAGGGCGCACGGTTTCGGCGGCCGGGGGCGCCGTTTCGGTTGTCGAAGACGCCGGTGGGCGCTCCGCGGCCCGCGCCGACTCTTGGTACGCCGGGCTCCGCCCGGTGGGAGTCTCGAGACCAGCGTGAGGCTGCCATCGACATCGATGCCTCGCAGCCGTTCGCGGGCCTGAAAGTCTTTGACCTCAGCACGTTCTGGGCCGGCGCGTATCTCACGTGTTATCTCGGCGCGTTCGGTGCCGACGTCGTCAAGGTCGAGTCGATCCAGCGACCCGATGGGCATCGGTACTCGGGTTCGCTGCTGCGCAACAGCGACGAGTGGTACGAGATCGGGCCGTTGTGGCAGGGGACGAACCTCAACAAGCGCGACATCACCCTCGACCTCAGCACCGAAACCGGCCGAGAGCTGGCGCTGCGGCTGGCGGCCGATGCCGACGTGGTGATCGAGAACTTCTCCCCGCGGGTGGTCGAACAATTCGGCCTGGACTACGACTCACTGGTGAAGGTCAACCCCGGGGTGGTCATGGTCCGTATGCCGGGCTTCGGCCTGGAGGGCCCGTGGCGCGATTACGTCGGCTGGGCGTTGAACATCGAACAACTCGCCGGCATGTCGGCGGTCACCGGGTTCGCCGACGGTCCGCCGTGCAATCTGCAGGGCCCGGCCGACCCGATCGCGGGCGTGCACGCCGCGGTGGCGTTGCTCTCCGCGCTCGAACACCGGCGACGGACCGGTGACGGGCAGCTGATCGAAGTAGCGCAGATCGAGGTCGGCGCCGCGGTCACGGCCGAACCCGTCATCGAGTACTCGATGACCGGCCGCGTGCGTGAACGTGAGGGCAATCGGCACCGCCACTACGTGCAGGGCGTCTATCCCACTGCAGGCGAGGATGATTGGGTGGCCCTTTCCGTACGCGACGACGCCGACTGGGCCGCCGTCACCGAGGTCGTCGACCGTCCCGAACTGCGCGAGGACCCGAGATTCGCGTCGGTGGAGCGACGCTCGCGGCATCACGACGAATTCGACGAGGTGATCGCGGAATGCGCGGCCGCGCGGGGCGCCGAGGAGTTCGCCGAAGCGCTACTGGGGCGCGGCGTCCCCGCGCAGAGGGTGATGACCGCAGACCGGATGTACGACGTCGACCAACTCGATGCGCGGGGATTCTACGAAGACCTCGACCATCCGATCGCGGGCCGACAGCGCTTCCCCGGTTGGCCGTTCCGGATCACGCCGGGACCGTCGCATCACCACCGCACACCGTCACCGACTCTCGGTCAACACAACGACGAGGTCCTCGAATCGCTCGGGCTCACGCGCGAGGAGATCTCGGCCCTGCGCGAGCAGCAGGTCATCGGTGAACGCCTACTGAACGCCTAGCTTCGCGAGATTGAAGTGATGCAGCCAAAGTTCGAGAGAACATCTGCATGAGTGCAATCTCGCGCTACGGCACCATTGCGGCGATCGTGTCGACGACGCAGGCCGGCCGTTCGGAGCCCTCGACCTCGACGGTGACCCGCACCGTGGCCCTCGCACCGTTCTCGGCGCGGTCCACCTTGATCAGCTCTGCGCCCGCGCGGATACGTGAGTCGACGGGCACGGGCGCCGGGAACCGTAGTTTGTCCACGCCGTAATTCACCTGCATCGACAAGCCGGTCACCTGGTAGATCTGTTGCACGAGAATCGGCACCAACGACAGCGTGAGATAGCCGTGGGCGATCGTCTTGCCGTAGGGCCCTTTCGCGGCCTTCTCGGCGTCGACGTGGATCCATTGGTGATCACCCGTCGCCTCGGCGAACAGGTCGATCTCCCTCTGGGTGACCTGGCGCCATGCGCTGTACCCCAGATGCTCGCCCACGTGCTCTTCGAAAGCGGCGATCCCGTCGTACTCCGTCGGTGAAGAGGTCGTCTGCGTCATGCCGGGACTTTTTGAAGGCCGAGCTGCTCGATGGCGTTGCCGCCCATGATCTTCGCCTTCGTCGTTTCCGACAACCCCTCCAGCCGGTCGACGAAGCTCAGCGGATCGCCGATGCCCTCGGGGTGCGGGAAGTCCGAACCGAACATCACATGGTCCTCACCCATGATCTCGACGATCCCTTTGATGTCGTCCTCGAGGAACGGGTGGATGTAGACGTTGCGCTTGAACACCTCGACCGGATGCTCGTCGAACTCTTTGGGCATCGTCCGATAGGCCTTGTCCAACAGACGTAGAAGGTTTCGCACCCAGCCGCTGCCGTTCTCGACCACGAGGACCTTCAGGTCGGGGAAGCGCGAGAGCGCACCGTGGCAGATCAGCGCGGCCAGGGTGTCCTCCATCGCCCGGAAGCCCATCACCACCTCGCGCAGCGCGCTGGGCTTGAACGACAGGTACTCATCGCCGCCCTCCCATTCCATGAGGTGCTTCTGGTAGCCGCTGTCTGCGGCGTGGAACGTCACGGGAATGCCGGCGTCGACGACCTCCTGCCAGAACGGGTCGAACTCCGGCAGGCCCATCGAGCGGGAACCCCCGAACCGGCTCGGCACCGGCGCGGGGCGGACCAGGAAGGTCTTCATGCCGCGCTCGAGGCACCAGCGGAACTCCTTGATGGCCTCGTCGACCAGAGGCAGACAGATCACCGGGGTGGCGAAGATTCGGTCGTGGTAATTGAAGGTCCAGTGTTCGTGCATCCACTCGTTGAGCGCATGGATGATGGCATGGGTCAGGACGACGTCGTCGGTGGTGCGCTCCTCGATGAGGCTGGCCAGCGTGGGGTACATGACACACTGGTCGATGCCGAGTTCGTCCATCAGCTCCAGCCGTGGTGCGGGCGCCTGGAAGGCCGGGATCACTTCCATTGGCTCCCCGACGAACTCGCGGAAGTTCAGCCCCTCGGGGTTGTTGCCCAGAAAGTAGTCCTCCGCGCTACCCGGGCGCGCGACGCGTTCGAATGTCGGGTTCGGGATCATGTGGCTGATGTGATCCTTGACGACAAGCTTCGGCCGGCCGTTGACCTCGACGTAGCCGACCTTCCCCCGGTGCTGCTTCGGAAGATACTTCGTGAGTGCGTCGGTCGTCTCGTACATGTGGTTGTCGATGTCGAAGACCGGGTACGGCAGGGACCGGGTAGGCATGTGGCCGACCTCCTAAGAGCAGCGAATATGACCGTTTACGGTTATTGAGAATGACGTTATCACCATGCGCTGGCAACATCCATATCGGCTCAGGTGCCGGCAAGCTCTTTCCAGGCTTGGACCACCTCGTCGGTCGTGGTCACCGTTGCGAGCAGCGCCAATGTGTTGTCGATGACCGACTCCGCGTACTCACGCGGATACCCGCTCACCGCGTCGCGTGGCAGCACGAACTGGTAGCTGCGGTTGACGGCATCCATCACGAAGTTCGGTATCGCGATGTTGACCGAGACACCGACTCCCACAATGGTTCTGATGTTGAGATTGCGGAGCACGGAGTCGAGGTCGGTGCCGGTCATCGGTCCAACGCCGTGCAGGCGAGTGAGGACGATGTCGCTGGGCGCCTCACCCAGTTCGGGCAGCACGGAGGCGCCTGGACTTCCCGGCGTCAAGTCGGCGGCGAATGACTTGCCGGCCATGAACAGCCGAGCGTTGGTGTTGGAGCCGCGGTTGTCGGGGCGTTTCTGGATCAGGCAATGCACCACCGCGACGCCGGCCGCGCGGGCCGCGTCGAGCAGTCTGGCGATGTTCGGTATCGCCTCGCGCCGTGCCTCTTCGGCGAGCATCGGCAGCCCGGCTTGCGGGCCGATCACTCCGCCCTGGCACTCCTGGGTGACCAGCGCGGTCGTGGCGGGATCGAGGAGATCGAGCAGGCGTGGTTGCGGCATGAGAGCACACGTTATCGCGTTACGGCAATTTCTGTTTACGTCATCGCCGAGGGCGTCACGCGATGAACTCTTTGGCGAACGCCCGCGCGTGATCGATCACCTCGGAGCGGTCGGAACCCGCAGGAGCGATGGTCAGCCACGTCACCCCAAGTGCCTCGAGCTTGGCGATCGTGGCGTGCCGCTCGTCAGCAGACTTGCTGTCGTCGAGGAGGTTGCCCGCCGAAAAACAGATGTCCAGTGGTTCCGTGCGGCCGATCTCGGCGGCGTATTTCTTGGCCCACGCGATGGCGGACTCCAGATCCTCGAGCGTGGAGATCTCCGCGGTTCGTGACGCGGCCGCGTAACCGAAGGTGTTGAACGGTGCCCAGCCCTGGGCGCGCGAGACCGCACGTCGCACAGCCGGCTTGCTGTTGCCGCCCACCCAAATCGGTGGAGGTGTCACAGGCACCGGCCGCAGCCGGACTCCACGCGCGTTGAACGATGTGCCTTCGTGGGCGGTGTCCGCACCGGTCATCACCTTGCTCAGCACGTCGAGTGCCTCGTCGAGCAACTCCCCACGGTTGTCGAAATCGATTCCGAGCGCCCGGAACTCAGGCTTCAGATAGCCGGCGGCAGTGCCGAGAATGAGTCGGCCACCGGACAGCACGGCGAGGCTTTGGATCGATTTCGCACCGAGGAAGGGGTTGCGATAGGCGGCGATGTAGACGTTGGTCAGCAGTCTCACGTCGGTGGTCGCCGCCGCGGCGAACGCGAGCGCGACGAACGGGTCCAAGGCGTGGTGTCCGCCGTGGTCGAGCCACTTGGCGTCGGGGGCCGGGTGGTCGGTGACGTGTACGGCATCGAATCCGCTGGCCTCTGCGACACGGGCGATATCCGCGATCGCTTCGGCAGTGACGAACTCGGGCACGGCCTCCACCCGATGGGTGGGCAGTTCAAGCGAGTACGAAATGGTCACGGTCGTCCTTTCCGATCAGTGGCTCGTGATGTGACGAGGGTCGCCAGGCGTTGTGCGTGGTAGTCGGGGGTGCCGAAGATCAGTTGGGTGGCTTTGGCGCGACGGACGTAGAGGTGCGCGTCGTGCTCCCAGGTGAACCCGATGCCGCCGTGGATGCGCATGTTGTCCAGCGCAACCTGCAGAAACGCCTCAGAGCACGCCATCTTGGCCACCGACGCCGCCACCGCCAACTCTTCACCGTCGGGAAGTTCGGCGGCGTGCTGCGCGGCGGATCGGGCACCCTCCACCAATACGAGCATGTCCGCGCAGCGGTGCTTGACGGCCTGGAAGCTGCCGATGGCGCGGCCGAATTGGATCCGTTCCTTCGCGTAGCCGACCGCCATGTCGAGGCATCGCTGCGCTGCACCGACCTGTTCTGCGGCGAGCGCAACGAGGGCGAGGTGATATGCCCTCTCCAGGCCCGCCGCGGCGCCGCCGTCAGCGCCGATCAGCCGGGCCTCAACCCCGTCGAAGCGCAGCTTGGCGACTCGGCGGGTACGGTCAAGCGCCACCAGCGGCTCGCGGATGAGCTCGTCGGTATCCGCGTTGACCGCGAACAGCGACACACCCGCGGCCGTATTCGCCGCGGCCAGAATGGTATTCGCGATGTGCCCGTCCAGGACACGATCGGCCTCTCCATAGAGCCGATAGTCGACGCCGTCGCCGCGCGCCGTCAGCGGCGCGGCCCCTCGGTCCCAGGCATCGAGGGTCCCGCTGAGGACGGCAGTCGCGGTCCTCGAACCGTCCAGAAGCGGGGGCAGGTACTCCCGCACCGCGGCGGCGTCACCGCTTGCGAGCAGCGTGGGGATCGCCAGCGCGACCGTGGAGAAGAAGGGAGCGCACAACAGGGCCGCACCCGTCTCCTCGAAGACGACCGCCAACTCCCGCATGCCCGCCCCGGCGCCCCCGAACTCCTCGGGCACCGCGATCGAAGCCAGGCCGAGGTCGGCGGTGAGCTCGCGCCAGATCCGGTGGTCGTAACCCGCGGGGGAATACATCGCGGCCCGAACGGCACTGCTCGGCGATCGGGCGACAAGAAAATCGCGGACCGCTTCCCGCAGGTCGGCGAGATCGACACTTTCAGTCGTGGACACACAGACCGCCTACGAGATCCCCGACCAATACGCTAGCCAATATCCCAACCAATACCCCAACCAATACCCTTGGTGCAGCCATGTTTTCCTTCCGCGTCGGCGCAGCGGTGGTCACCTTCGTGATGACCAGGCCGACAGCGACCGCACCCATTCGCGGCATCCCGGGATAGGCATTACCGATCGAGGATAGTATCTTTTCCTGTCAGAGAGAATAAGCATTCTCGCAAGTTGAAGGAGCAGCGCGGTGACCACCCTGGACTACGGCATCATTGACTGTGATACGCACTGCTATGAGACGCGCGACGCATTCACCCGATTCCTACCCGAAGAGTTCAAGGACCGCGCCATCACGACCGTGCGGGGGGCCGACGGAGTTGAGGTGATACTCGCCGGTCATCGCGTCGCGACGTTCAACAGCGAGGGCGGCCTCGGCCTGGACGTGGCGTATCGCCCGGGTTCGCTCAAGGAGATGCTGCGCCAGATGGGCTCGGGCAACCCCGAGGAGTCCTACGAGCCGCAGCCGATGCAACCGGAATACATCGAACGTTCCGCGCGGCTCGCGGTGATGGCCAAGCAGAACGTCGAGCGGATGGTGATCTATCCGAGCGGAATGGCACTCGCCGCCGAACACTACGTCGACGACACGGCGGCGCTGTATGCGAACCTTCGGTCGTTCAACCGCTGGATCGACGACGAATGGGGTTTCGACTTCGAGGGCCGCATCTACGCGACCGCGCTGCTGTCCCTGCGCGACCTCGATTCGGCGATCGCCGAGACCGAGGCGATCATCGCGGAGGGCGCGAAGTTCGTGATGCTGCCGACCGGTCCCGCCTACGGGCGGTCGCCGGGCGATCCGTATTTCGACCCGGTGTACGCCCGACTCCAGGAGGCCGGCTGCGTGCTGGTGTACCACATCATGCCGTTCTGGTATTTCAATGCGATCTCGCCTTCCTGGGGCCACAATCCCGACCCTGCGTCCTGGCACATGTCGGCGTGGCAGTGGATGAACATCTACGGTCAGCGGCCGATCGAGGACACACTCTCGGCGTTGATCTTCGACAATCTGTTCGGCCGCTTCCCGAAGCTCAACGTGTTGGTCGCCGAGCACGGCGCCGAGTGGGTGCCGTTCTTCCTCAAGCACATGGACAAGAGCCGCGGCATGGGCCGCAACGGTCCGTGGATCGGAGGCAAGCTGACCGAGCGGCCGTCGACGATCTTCCGGAAGCACGTCCGCGTCGTCCCGTACCCCGAGGACGACATCCCGGGCATCGTCACCAGCCTGGGTTATGACGACGTGCTGGTGATGGGTTCGGATTTCCCGCACGCCGAGGGGCTGGCCGAACCCGCGGATTTCCTCAAGCTCCTCGACCCGCTCGACGACGCGGCGAAGCGACGCATCATGCGCGACAACGCCGAACAGCTGCTGCTGCGGAGCTGACCACCGGTGGGCCCCGAGGTCGACGACTCGATCGACATCGAACTGGTACGTGACGCGGCGCGCGACTACCTGGCCGGGTGCGGCACCCACGACTCCCTCAAAGACCTCGCGGCGATGGACTGGACGGGACTGCTGGTCGACGAGGATCTCGGCGGCAGCGGGTGGCGCCCGGTGGAGACGGCGGTCATCGCCGAGGAACTCGGACGGTCGGGAAACTCGACGCACTGGCTCGGCAGTGTCATCGCTGCTGCGGCGTTGGGTTCAGCTCCGCCCGAGGCACGTGACCGGTGGTTGCCCGCCATGCTCGACGGGACGGCTGCGGCGGCCTGCGCCCTGGCCGCTGATGTCACGCGGGTGTCGGGCGCCGACTCGGTGGACATCATTGTCACCCTCGGTGCCAACGGGATTCAGCTGTTCGAGGCGGCAAGCACCCTGCCGCGGGAAGTCGACGAAGAGCTGTTGGACGTCAACCGGCCGGTATGGCGTGTCGAACTCTCCGGAGCGCAGAACGTGACCATCGGTGGATCCGATCGAGCGGAGCAACTACTCGCTCTGGGCAGGATCCTGCTGAGTGCGGATTCGCTCGGCGCACTGTCGGCCACATTCGAGCGGCTGGTGACCTATCTCAAGGACCGAACCGCCTTCGGCGCGCCGATCGCGAGTTTCCAAGCGGTACAACACCGTTTGGTCGAGCTGTTGGTGTTCGAGGCCAAGGCCCGCGCCGTCCTCACCAAGGCTGCCCGCGCGCTGTCCGCCGATAGCGTCACGAGCGATGCGGTCACTCTGTCCGTCGTTGCGCATTCCTTCATCGCGGCGAACACCACGGCGGCGGTCGACGAGTGCATGCAACTTTCGGGCGGCATCGGATTCACCTGGGAATACCCGCTGCATCACGAACTGCGCCGAGTGTTCACGAACGCGTGCCTCCTGGGCACGGCGCGTTCCAGCCGCGCCCTGTTCGCCGACAGGGCCGGCTGGTGAGCGCCCCGCGGACCCGGCCCACCGAGGCCGAGCTTGCCGAGTTTCGGGACCGCGTCCGGGCACACATCGCTGAACACGCACCGCCGTTCGAGGCCCGAGAGGGTCATCGGGCACCGGAGACCGACGAGCAGGAAACACTGCTGCGCACATGGTTCGCCTCGCTGTTCGACGCGGGATTCGTCGGCGCGGACTGGCCCGTCGAATACGGCGGCCGGCCCGATCACCATCCCCTGCATGATCGGATCGTCTCCGAGGAAATCCTGCGTGCCCGCGCTCCGCGCCCCGTCGATCAGGTCAACCTGGCGGCCCACGTGCTGCTGCATTTCGGAACCGATGAGCAGAAATCCGCTCTGCTGCCGCCGATCCGGAGCAGCGAGCACGTCTGGTGCCAGCTGCTCAGCGAGCCCGATGCGGGCAGCGACATCGCCGCGGTGCGCTGTAAGGGCACCCCGCGGCCCGACGGGTCGTGGGTGATCGACGGACAGAAGACGTGGATCACCGACGGGCACTGGGCTGACATGGGCTTGGCGCTGATCCGCACCGATCCGTCGTCGTCGCGTCATCACGGGCTGTCCGCGTTCATCGTGCCGTTGGCCTCACCGGGCATCGAGATTCGTCCGATCCGCACGATCAACGAGGCGATCGAGGTCAACGAGGTCTTCTTCGATGATGTGACGATCCCTCCCGACAGCCTGATCGGGGAGCCCGGCCAGGGCTGGTCGATCATCATGGCGGGCCTGGACTTTGAACGGTTCGGTATCGGCGGCAACGTCATCCTGCTGGAACTTCTCATCGACGATCTGGTCACGGTGGCCGGTCACGGTCGGATCGACGACATGCCGGCACTGCAACACGCCGATATCCGGCACCAGGTTGCGGAGTTGGCGGTCGAGGTCGAGGTCGCGAAAGCCTTCATCGACGACCATGTCGAACGGCTGGTGGCCGACGCCGAGCAGACGGGCGACGGTTCGATCGCCAAGCTCAGCTTCGCCGAGACGTATCACCGGGTTTCGGCCTACGGCGCGCAGCTCTCGACGATGGTCTGCACCGTCGCCGCCGATCCGGCTGTGGCGCTCGCCAAACAGCGTCTGAAAGAATGCTGGCTGTGGTCCCGTGCATACACCGTGTCCGGGGGCAGCTCTGAAATGATGCGCAACATCCTGGCCAAACGATGCCTCATGCTGCCGACGCGCTGATGGCGCAAACCTACTGGAACTTGGTCGAAGCGGCGGCCCAGAACCACCCCGCCCGCGTCGTACTCGTCGATGACTACGGTCGCAGCCTGACCAACAGCCAGTTGCACGATGCGGCGGAACGCACCGCCGCCGCGTTGTTCGAACGTGGGGTCACCAGAGGCACCGTGGTGACGTGGCAGTTGCCGACCACCCTGGAGACGATGGTCGTGATGGCGTCGCTGACCCGTCTCGGCGCGGTCCAGAATCCGGTGTTGCCGATCTGGCGCGAGAGCGAAGTCCGTTTTGTCACTGCGCAGCTCGGTGCCGAGGTGTTCATCGTTCCCGGTCTGTGGCGCGGATTCGACCATGTCGCGCTCGCCGAGGAGCTGATACGCGAACGGCCCATGACGGTCGTGGTGATCGACCACAGCGCGCCGATCACCGGGGAACTCCGGTTGCCGTCGGGTGATCCAGCGCTTCTGCCGGCGCCGCCGACGGACGCCGAGGAACCGCGGTGGGTGTACTACTCGTCGGGCACGACCGCGGCGCCGAAGGGTATCCGGCACTGTGACCGCTCGGTGATCGCCGGGTCGGCCGGGGTGGTGGGCATGTTCGGCGCCTCGAACAGCGACATCAACCCGATCGCGTTTCCGGTCTCGCACATCGGCGGCGCCGCGATGCTGGCGGCCAGCCTGCTCACCGGTATGCGCCTGGTCCTGTTCGACACCTTCGATCCGATCTCCACTCCGAAGGCCGTGGCCGCGCACCGTCCGACGATGCTCGGCTCGGCCACCCCCTTCTTCGTCGCCTATATGGCTGCGCAGCGGGAGCATGGCCCCGAGCCGCTCTTTCCCGATCTGCGCGGGTGTGTCGGGGGAGGTGCGCCGATCACGCCCGAGCTGGGACGCCAAGCACGGGAAACGCTTTCGGTGGCGGGAATCGCGAACTCGTGGGGCCTGACCGAGTTTCCGGTGGTGACCTCGCCGCCTCCGGACGGTAAACCGGAGGTTCTCGACCACACCGTCGGACGGCCAGTGCCTGGGGTCTCGATACGCGTGGTCGACGAGAACGAGCGCGAGGTCGGGGTCGGCGAGGAGGGAGAATTGCGCCTCAAGGGACCCCAGTGCTTTCTCGGCTACGTCGATGCGGCGCTGGACGCCGATGCCTTCGATGCCGACGGCTGGTTTCGCAGCGGTGACCGGGGCCGGATCGACGCCGACGGCAACGTCGTGATCACCGGACGCATCAAGGACGCCATCATCCGCAACGCGGAGAACATCTCCGCCCTGGAGATCGAGGGCGTCTTGGCCAGCCATCCTGCCGTTGATGACGTCGCGGTCATCGGGGTGCCGGATCCGCGCGCCGGCGAAAGGGTGTGCGCCGTCGTCGTGCCTCGACCCGGCGCCGAGGTGACGCTGTCCGCACTCGCCGAGCATTGCCGGGCGCAGGGCCTGAGCCGGCACAAATCGCCGGAGAGCCTGCAACTGGTGGAGGCGTTGCCGCGCAACCTCACCGGCAAGGTTTTGAAGAACGAACTCCGTGCGCGATTCGGTGCGCCGCATCCGTTAAGCCTCGCTCCGCCGATCGACCCCTAAATCCCGATCAACTCCTTGAGGTTGCCGCCCATCACCCGGGCGGTGGTCTCGGCGGGCAACCCCTCGAGTTCCTTGGCGAAATCCGCCGGTTCTGCGAGGCCTTCGGGATGCGGGTAGTCCGAACCGAACATCACGCGGTCGGCGCCGAGGATCTCGATGAGGCGCGACATGTCTTCCTCATGGAACGGGTTGACCCAGACGTGTCTGCGGAAGACATCGCTGGGATGCTCGCTGAAGTCGTACGGCCGCTTGTGGTACACGCGGTCGAAGACGTCCAACAGGCGGTGCGCCCAGGAGCCCCCGTTCTCGACCACCCCGATGCGTACCCCCGGAAAGCGTTCGAACACGCCGTGAGCGATGAAGGCAGCGAGGGTGTCGAAGATGTTGCGGCTCTCCTCGTAGATGAAACCCCGTAGCTTGCTCAGCGCGAATCCGTTGAACTCCGCTGGGTCCTCCCAGTCATCGACGTAGCGCTCATAGCCGGAATCCGAATTGTGCATCTGAACCGAGATTCCCGAAGACTCGACCAGTCGCCAGAAGTCATCGAACTCGGGCAGCGCTGCCGAGCGCGAGGTGCCGTCTTCGCGCGGGACCGGGGCCGGACGGATCAGTACCGTCCTCGCGCCGCTCTCCAGGCACCATTCGAGCTCCTTCACTCCCAGTGCGGGGTCGTTGAGCGAGATGGCCGGCACGGGAAAAATCCTGTTCTCGTAGTTGAACGTCCAGTCTTCGAGCAGCCAACGGTTGAACGCGTGCGTAATCGCGTGGGTGAGTTCGGTATCCGACTTCGTGCGTTCCTCGAGCATGCCGGCCGTGGTCGGGAACATCACGGCACCGTCGACGCCCTGGCGGTCCATCAACGCCAGCCGAAGGTCGGGACGGCGGAACTCGTCGGGACATTTGATGGGCGCGGCCAGTTCCCGCAGCGTCTTGCCTTCAGGGTTCACGCCCCGGAAGTAGTCAGCCCAGGCGCCGGGAGTCGGGATCACTTCGTAAGTCGGGTTGGGGATGGTCTCGGTGATGACACCGAGGATCTGTAGTTTCTTGCGGCCGTTGATGTCGACGAACTTCAGTGCTCCCGAGTATTTCTCTGGCAGGTAGCGCGTGTAGGCGTCGATGGTTTCGTACATGTGGTTGTCGGCATCCCACACCTCGTACTGTTTGTCGATCACCCGTCGACTCCTCTCGCACTGTGCCACCACGTCACGGTAACGGCATTATCGTACAAAGAGAAGTGCGATTCTCACGGCGCCGAAACTGAAGTTCTGCAGCAAACTGCGGGAGAAATCGTTCACAGCTTCAGTTTCGAGTCCCGACTCAACGACTAGAGGCTGGTGTAGTGGCCTCCGTCGATGCCCAACGTTTGACCCGTGACGTAGCGCGCCTGCGGGCCGACCAAGAAGGCGACGGCGGCACCGATATCGCGCTCGGGGTCACCGATGCGGCCCAGCGGGATTCGGCGCGCGAGCCGCTCCTCCATGGCCGGTTCGGCCTCGATGGCCGCGGTCATGGCGGGTGAATAGGCTAGGGGCGAAACGATATTGACCGTGATGCCGTAGGGCGCCCACTCCCGCGCCAGGCTCTTGGCGAAGCCGCGCAGCGCCCCCTTCATCGTGGCGTAGAGCGGCAGCGTCGCACTGCCTTCCATGCCCGCCGGCGAGGTCATCACGAGGAAGGTTCCGCCACCCTCCTTGAGCACAGGGAACGCCGCAACGGCGCAGTGGTGGGCACCGCCCAGCGACACTGCGAAGTGGTCGGTCCAGAGCGCGCGGTCGACGTCGGTCAACTGGTGCGGTTGGCTGGAGAGGTTGCTCGTGGCGTTGTGCACCACCGCGTCGAGCCGTCCGGTGGTCGTCACGGCGAGGTCGACGGCCTCGGCGACCGAGTGAGAGTCGGTCACGTCGCAGCGCGCCCACGTCGCGTGATGACCTCGTGCGGCGATCTCGGCGACGACCGCCTGTCCGGTCTCTGACCGGGTGGCGACGACGACGTGGGCTCCCTCCGAAGCCAGTGCCAGCGCGATGCCGCGGCCCACCCCGCCCCCGGCGCCGGTGACCATCGCGGTCAAGCCGGTGAGGTTCACGGCAGCATCACCGATCCGCCGTCGGCGACGATCGTCTCTCCGGCGAGGTGATCGAGGTCCGGCCGCAGCAGGAATTTCACCGACTCAGCAACGGTATGCATCAGTGTCGATTCGTCCGTGACGGCCGCGACGGTCAGATGGCCGGCCGCAGCCGCGTCGTCGGAGAACATGGACAGCGGCACGGCGACGAGGTTGGCTGCGACACCCTGTGAAGCCCACTGCCGGGCAGCGGATTTCACCATCGCCCGGATGCCCTCGACCGCGGTGGTGTACGCCAACAGCCCCGGAGCGCCTGCCATCCCGATCGTCGGAACGACGACGACGATTCGCCCCTTGCCGTCGGAGAAGGCCGACCGTGCCCGTTGTAGCGCCGTGAGCGTGCGCCACATCGCTGCGTCGACGAGACGATGCCAATCGTCACCGCTCACAGCTATAACGTCAGCCGGCTGCGGGCAGGGATCGGCGATGATGACCACACTCTCTACATCCGTCGGTAGCTGGCCTCCCGGAGCCACGGTGACTGCATCGAGTGTCGTTGCGAGCGTGTTCAATAGCGTGCCGGACAGACCCGTCACCACGGTGGAGGAGGTCACGTCACCGGCTCGGCGCAGATGCCACGCGTTCTTCGTGGATTCTGACCAATTCGCGGAACCCGATGCTTTCGTACCTGGGCTTGGGCTGGATGCCCCACTCGTCGCGAGCGGTCTGCTGGCCGGCCGCTTCAGGTGCTCCGCCGAACGGTGGGCCGCCTATCGGATAGGGCTGTTGGCACTCCAGGTTGTCATCGGAGAAACGCACCTTGAGAAGTTCGCTGCAGATTTGGTTCAGTGACAACGTCGGCCACCCGTACCAGATCGCCATCACCGGCACGGTCAGCGACCCCTCGATGACCAGGCCGAACAGGCAGACGAACAGGCCGCGCTTGAGCCACTTGTGCATTCGGGCCCAGGTGGGTGTGGTGCCCAGCGGTAGCGACTCGGCCGAATCCTTCGGCTCCACAGCGGAGTTGGTCACGATGGTCCTTTCTCGGCTGCCGTTCTAGTCGGAGAAGATCTCGCGATTGACGGTGTGCAGGTACGGGATAGCAAGGAAGGGCGTGATGTAGAAGATGTTGAACGCCCACCACCCGAACACCGGCAGTCCGACCGCCGTGTAGCGGACGTCGGCGTACATCGTCATGTTGAAGATGTAGCCGGTCCACACGATGATTCCGAACCAGCACGTTACGATCGTCCACTGATGGCCCCAGCGCTTCATCTGCAGCAGCGCGATCGCGGCCGCGATTCGCATGGGGAAGGCGATCAGCACGCACACCATCACCCACGCTTTCTCCCCGGGTGCGCCGGCACCGCCGATCCAGAGTTCGTTGTAATGCCAGAAGTAGCCCGCGTCGATGAGATTGCCCCACGCGGTGAAGACCGTGCGGGTGATCAGGGCGTGGTTCGCGAACAGGTCCAGAGCCCAGCCGATGCTGTTGAGCGCGGCGTCGAGGATGATGACGTATCCGATGAGCGTCACCATCATCGGCCGGACCGACAACCCTTCGCGCTGGGCCTTGCGTAGCAGATAGATGCCGCGGCAGAACACGGGTAGTCCGATGATCCCGAGGACCAGGGTGCCCATGAGCGCGGTGCCGGCGATACACCATCGATCGGCGCGTCGCTGGGCCGCACGCGTCTGTTCCTCGTGCTCACCCATGGTGAGCGACCGGCTCGGCGTCGTAGACGTCATCGGCGCTACCAGTCCCTGGTAAAGAACATCTGAACCTGAATCGCGAACATCGTGATCAGCACGCCGTAGATGAAGATCTGAAACGCGATCAAGCCCCGCTTACGCCGTCGATCCTGATCCTGCATGACTCTCCTAACCTCGCGTGGTCAGAACGTGCCGATGTTGCCCAACATCCAGTAGAAGAACGCGACGAGTCCGCACATCACGACCCAGGTCAGAGTCAGTCGCACCATTTCCTGCCACACCGCCGGCCCCTTCATCTCCGCGAAAAGCTCGATGCCGAACGAGATTATCACCGCTCTCATAAACGAGAAGAACTATTTCCACTCACGACGCGGATGTGGGCCGGTCGTGACGGCTTCGGTTCACGCGTCGGCGAGGCTGAGAAGTTCCCGTTTGAGGACCTTGCCGACGTCGTTGCGCGGTAGCCGCTCGACGAACACCACCCGCACGGGGACCCGATAGGGCGTCAGTCGTTCGCGACACCACGCGATCAGCTTTTCCTCGCTGAGCCCGCCGTCGCCGCGCACGACGAAGGCCCATGGCACCTCGCCGAGGCGCTCGTCGGGAACCCCCACCACCGCGGCTTCCCGCACACCGTCGGCGGCCAGCAGCACCTCCTCGACGGTCCCGGGAAACACCTTGAGCCCGCCGCGGTTGATCATGTCCGACACGCGCCCGTCGAGCCACAGGAATCCGTCCTCGTCGAACCAACCGAGGTCGCCGGTGTGGAACCACCCCTCGTCGGTGAGCCGGTCGAGGAACGCGGGGTCGATCCTGCGGGCAGCCGTCGTCGGCGTGCGGACCATCACCTCGTCGTCGACGATCGTGACGTCGATGCCCGGAAGCGGACGTCCGACGGAACCGAGCTTCGTCTCACCCCATTCACGGGCATCGGCGGCCGACCAGCCGACGACTTCGCCACCGAGTTCGGTTTGACCGTAGGAGTTCAGCACGAGCACACCGAACTTGTCCCGGAATCGGGCCGCGTGAACCGGTGACAGGGGTGCGGTGATGGACCGGACGATCTTGAGCGGCGACAGATCCGTGACCGATTCGTCGTGGAGCACCATGGTCAACGCAGCGGGCGGTAAGACCGTGGAACGCAGTTGGTGGCGCTTCACCAGCGCCGCGAAGTCCGCGGGCGAGAACCGGTCCATCAACACGACACCGGAGCCCGCGCGAAAAGCGAACAGCACCTGGTAGATACCGGCCCACAGGGACAACGACAGCGGCACGAGGTTGGGCATCGGCGCCGTGCCGCGAGGGGCACGTTTCGTCCCACGGAGCTTCTCGAGCAGCCGGTCGATCAGGTCCAGCACGGTCGAGTGGCGCAGCGGCACGGGTTTCGGCGGTCCGGTCGTCCCCGAGGTGAACTGCAGCAGCGCCACATCGGCGTCGTATCGCCGCGCCTCGTTGGCCGAGTTGGAGCGCCCGGTGAGTGACCACGCCAAATCCGCCCCGGTGATGACCGGCAACGCGACCGTCGAGAAGCGTTGGGCCAGCTCGGGTGTCGTGATCACCGCCACCGGCTCGAGGGTTTCGAGCTGGGCGGTCACCTCCGTGTCGGCCGCCCTGGGATTGAGCGGTGTGTAGACACCGCCGGAACGCCAGACACCGAACAGCGCGGCGACAGTCGTGGCGTCGTTGGGCAACATCGCCGCGACCACCTGACCGGTCGTCAACCCGGCCTCCGTCAGCACACCGCCGAGCCGGTCGGCACTGGCGATCAGGTCCGCGCGTGACACGTCGACGGCAAGCGTGTGTACCGCGGTGTCGGGAAGACCGGCCAGTAGGTCGCCGAGGCTCACGGGTCCGACTCCAGTGGCAGCCAGTTCGGGGTCCGCTTGTCGGCGAACGCCTTTGGCCCCTCGTCCTGGTCGGGGTGACCCCATATCGACGTCAGGTGCTTGGCCCCCTCCCGGCATGCGTCGGTGAGGCCGTGCTCGAGCGCGCCCCACAGGGCGCGTTTGGTGGCCCGCATCGCGGCGGGTGAGTTCCTGGCGATCTTCTCCGCCAATTCCTGCGCGGCATCGCGCAGTGTGTCGGGCGGATCGGCGATCTGGCTGATCATGCCCAGTTCGTATGCCCGCTGGGCACTGAGCCGCTCGTGGCTGCCGACCAGAGCCATCCGTAGTACCGCCTCGGCGGGCATCTTTCGCATCAGCGCGATCGTCTCCAGGGCGCTGACCTGACCGATGGATACGTGCGGGTCGACGAATGTGGCATCCGATGCCGCGATGACGATGTCGGCGTCGGCGATCCAGTGCAGGCCGCCACCGGCGCATACCCCGTTGACCGCGGTGATGACGGGCTTCCCGACATTGCAGTGCCAGCCGGTCAGCTTCAAGTCCAACGTCTGCATGGCTTCCCGGTATTGCTGCACGCCTTCACCGTCGAGATCGTCGACGTCGGCGCCGACCTGAAAAGCCCTGCCGTTGCCGGTGTGCACGATCACCCGCACATCGGGGTCGGCGTCCAGTTCGGCCCACGCCTGGGGAAACTCTTCGCGCATCACCGCGTCGTAGGCGTTGAGTCGCTCGGGCCGGTTGTTGACGATCCAGCCGACCGGCCCTCGGCGCTCGACGATCAGCCGCTGATACGTCACGAAGCCTCCACCGATTCGAGCCGTTGCCACTGCGCTGGACGCTTCTCCCGCCACGCCCGCACTCCCTCGGCATGGTCGGGGTGGTCCCGCAACCGCCAGATCTCCTCTGTTGCCGCCGCCTTGGCCTCGGAGAGGCCGACTTCCAGCGAGTGCCACAACGCCTTCTTGGTCGCCCGCATCGCGGTGGGCGAGTTGGTCGCGATCGCCGCGGCGAGCTGGTCGGCCTCAGCACGGAGCCGGTCGGCGGGCACGACCTGTGAGACGATGCCCAATTCGTATGCGCGCTGCACCGAGATCCGCTCGCCATTGCCGCTCAACGTCATTCGGGTGATGGCCTCCATCGGTGACTTACGCAGGAGGGTGATCGCCTCGTACGCGACCGCCTGCCCCACCGAGACGTGCGGGTCGACGAACGACGCCGCCTCCGCAGCGATCACGATGTCCGCGTCGGCCACCAGATGCAGACCACCGCCCGCGCACACCCCGTTCACCGCCGCGATCACCGGCTTCCACACTCCGCAATGCCACGAGGAGATCTTCAGCTCCGCGTCACGTGTGCGGCGCGAATGACGCCGCATGGCCTGCTTGTCGTGGGCGACCTGCACCACGTCCATTCCGGTGCAGAACGCCTTGCCGTTCGCGGCGTTGACGATGACGCGCACATCGGGATCCGCGTCCAGCTCTGCCCACGCGGCCTCTAGTTCGTCCAGCATCAACGCGTCGAACGCATTGCCGGCCTCGGGCCGATTCAGCACGAGCCACCCGATGCCGTCGGAGCTGTCGACGATCAACCGCGCATATTCGGTCACGAGCGTGGAATCTCTCGCCAGGGCTTGCCTTTCCACGGGTCGGGCTCCTTGGGTAGACCGAGTACACGCTCACCGAGGATGTTCTTGTTGATATCGGTCGTACCGCCCTCGGTGCCGTTGGCGAGGCTGCGCATCATGCCGTGCACTTCGCGAGGCATCGCGTCCGGATCGTCGGTCGCGGCCCACGCCACCGCCGCGGTGCCCAACAGGTCGACCATCAGGTCCTGGATCTGCTGGTTGAGCGTGGCTTGGTGGACTTTGCCGATCGAGGAAGCCGCGCCGGGAGACTGACCGGCCGAGAGCGCCGCGCGCACACGCGCGTTGGTCCATCCGCGGATCTGCTCTTGAGCCCAGAGCCGCATGATCTTGTTGCGTACCACGGGGTCGTCCCACCGACCCGTTTCCTTGGCCAGTGAGATCAGCCGTTCCGCGCTGGACCCCCCGAGCCGGCCCATGCCGCCGGATCCGGAGCCCGAGACCATCTGGCGCTCGCTCGACAAGGTCGACGCGCTGACCCGCCATCCGTCGTTGACGTCTCCCACCCGATGAGCGTCGGGCACGCGCGCGCCGTCGAGGAAGACTTCGTTGAACTCCGCCTCGCCGGTGATCTGGCGCAGCGGCCGCACGTCGACGCCGGGTTGGCGCATGTCGAGCAGAAAGTACGTGATGCCTTTGTGTTTCGGCTGATCGGGGTCCGTACGGGCCAGCAGGATCGCGAAGTCCGCTTCATCTGCCCAGGTCGTCCACACCTTCTGTCCGGAGATCACCCAGTGGTCTCCGTCGCGCACCGCCCGGGTCGCCAGCGAGGCGAGGTCCGAGCCGGCCCCGGGTTCGCTGAACAGCTGACACCACTTCTCCTCGTTGCGGACGATGGGCGGCAGAAAGCGCCGCCGTTGCTCTTCGGTTCCGTGGCTGAACAGCGCCGCGGCAGCGTTGTTCAGGCCCAACGGATTGAGGCGGGTCAGCCGTAGTGGTGCGAGCACGCTCTCGATGGCGCGAGCGACGTCGTTCCCGATTCCGAGACCGCCGTGTTCGGGTCGCCAAGTCGGTGCCACGAGACCGGAGCGGGCGAAGGCCGGATACCAGTCCCGGTAATCCTGTGGCGTGCGCACGGCCCGCAACGCGGCGGACCCCTCGACCGCCGCCGCTCGCCACTCGGACGGCACCTCTGCCTCGACCCACTGCCGAACCACCGCGACGGCGTCGTCGGCGGTGGTCTCGGCGGTGATCGGCAGTGGTGTCATGTCCGCCTCAACGACCCTTGAATTTTGCGCGTCGCTTGTCCCGGAAGGCGGCCAGACCCTCCTTGAAATCATCGCTGCGAATGGATAATTCGAGTGCCATCGCCTCATTCTGAAGATGACGATCGAGATCCAGGCCGTTGCCGCTGTGCAGCAGCCACTTGGTGAGTCCGAGCGCCACCGTCGGCGCCGCACTCAATCGATCGACGAGGCCCTTTGCCGCATCCTCGAGTTCGGCGTCGGGGTAGGAGCCGTGGATGATGCCCCACTGCGCTGCGGTGGTCCCGGGCAGTTCCTCGCCGAGCATCAACAGCTGGCGCGTGCGGACCATCCCGACGAGTCGTGGCAGCAGCCAGGCCGCACCGCTGTCGGGCGTGAAGCCGCGCGCCATGAACGGTTCCCAGAACACGGCATTTTCGGCCGCGACGCAGAAGTCCGACGCCAAGGCGATGTGGAAACCCAATCCGGCAGCCCAGCCGCGAACCACAGCGACGACAGGCACCTGAGTCTCGAGCAGCAAGGCAATGAGCCTGTTGGCTTTGTTGGGTAGCCGTCGCTGCGTGCTTCCCACGCGGGGTTTGCGTTCCGACTTGGCGTTGTTGGCCACCAGATCGGAGCCGGCGCAGAAGTCCGGACCTTCGGCGTCGACCCGGATGACACGGACCGATTCATCGGTTCCGGAGCGGACCAGGTGCCCGATCATCGCGTCGAGCATGGTGTCATCGACCGCGTTTCGACGTTGAGGCCGGTCCAGGGTCAGCCGCAGAACCGGCCCCTGTTGTTCGGCCCGAAGTCCGGGAACGCTCGAGTACGTCACTGCTGGCTCAACGCTCGGCGAACCGGTCTGAGACGACCGTCAACAGATCGGCGAGGTTGGTTGCCCCGCCGGGTGGTTCCGGCAGGCGTATGGGGCCGTGCCTTCTGCTGGGCAGCAGAATGGTGGCGTGTCCCGGCGTCGTCACCTGGCCGCGATGATTGGTCGCCGCGAGATTCAGGTCGACCGCTGGGCGTTCACCGTCGGCGAGGTACTTGCGGGTGACGGTGCCGGTGATGGTGTGCAGATCGCCGACGTAGTTGAACAACCGGAACTCGCAATCCAGCTTCCACAGCCAGCCGTCGTCACCCATCCAGTCGGTGCACAGATGGATGAGCCACGTCTCGCGCATGCGCCCGTAGTCGAATGTCGTCGGGTTGCCCGCGTTGCGCGCGGCGCCCGGGTCCCAGTGCACGCGCTGTTGGACGTCGGGGACACCGTGCTCGTTGAGTGTGTAGAACCGCGGAATCCGTTGCCTGTTGCGCCAGGCCAGTCGCAGGGGCCGCACCCCGTACATGCCCATGCCCATGCCGACGTGCCAGCACACCATGTCGGTGACGGTGAGCGGACCCTTGGTGAGCGGGCCGATTTCGTCTCCCTCTGCGATGTCCTCCCACCACCGCGGTTCGGTGCCCCGGGGTGCCTCGCGTGCGTACCGCGCGTCGATCTCGGCGATCTCGTCGGCGCTCCACGTCTTGAGCTCCACGGCCTCGTACTTCTTGCGTCCCCTGGCCTTGCTGCGCTCGGTGCGGATCATGTTGCGGTACTGGCCGCCGAGGAGGACCCCGCCCTCGTCCTGGAATACCTGCGCCGACCATTCGTGCACAGCGCGGGCGGCGAACTCGCTGCTCTTGTCCAGTGCGGCGACAAGGGCGTTGCGCCGGAAAATCCGGCGGTTCGCCCGCAGCGGCGCCCACCACTCGCGCGACGAGGCAGCATAGAAAGCGTGGACGCCGCGCAGCGGGTCACCGGTCGTCAGTTCCCGATCATGCTCGGAGAGTTCGGTGACCTCGTCCTCGCCGATCAGGGTGTCGCCGCCGATCAGTGCGGGCGGCGCGATCGGTTCACCCCAGACCGATTTCGTCGCGTATTCGGGCTCGGACCACAGCGGGTTGGCGTCGCCGTAGCTTTCCGCGACGATCCGGAACGTGTCTTCGTTTGGCCGACGGTAATGCGGCGGTTGGGTGTGCGGGACGGCGACGCCGATGCGGGCGCGTAACCTGGCCAGACCCTCATCCGTGATATGGCCCGTTGCCGAGGACTGGGTCACGCATGCCTCCTCAGTTCGGGCCTCCTCAGTTCGGCACATAACGTCGGTGGGACCGTCCGCGGAAATTAAGATACCCGAAAAACGGAAACGTCGTTAACGCAGGGGTGAGCGAGTTGGCTCAAGAGCAGTCGGGCATCGACAGCGCGGTCGGATCTGACGGTGTATGCCGGATCACCATCGATCGCGCGGATTCTGCAAACTCGTTGTCTCCGTTGGCACGTGACGCTCTCACCGAAGCGTTCGAGAAGGCCGGCGATGATCCGTCCGTGCGTAGCGTGTTGCTGCGAGCGACGGGTGACCGGCACTTCTGCTCGGGTGCGGGTTTGGGCCCGCAATCGGCAGCGCCCGCCACGGAGAAGAGGCCCGGGGACGTCGCCTTGATGTTGCAGAAGGGTTATCAGCGATTGGTCTCGGCTGTGCTCGATTGCGACAAGCCGGTCGTCGCCGCGGTCAAGGGTGCCGCGGCGGGTGCCGGCGCCAGCCTGGTGCTCGCCTGCGATCTGGTCGTCATGTCGACCGAGGCACGCCTGGTGGAGGCATTCGTACACCGCGGCATACTGCCGGATTCGGGCGCGATACACCTTCTGACCAGGATCGTCGGATTGCGCAAGGCCACCGAACTCCTGATGCTCGGAGAACCCGTCGACGCCGCGACCTGCGAGCGACTCACCTTGGCGAACCGCGTGGTCGCGCCGGAGGAGACCGACGCGGTCGCCGAGGAACTGGCCCGTCGCCTGGCCGCAGGCCCCACTGTCATGTTGGCACTGACCAAACGCCTGCTGTCCGTGTCGTCGGAGTCGGGCCGCGACCGGGCCTTCGAACAAGAGGCTTGGGCGCAGGAGGTGGTGTCGTGGACCGCCGACCTGCAGGAAGGTTTGCGGTCGTTCGCCGAGCGCCGCCCGCCGATCTTCCAGGGCCGCTGACGCTCACCCGTTGGCAGGGCCGCCGCGAATGGTGAAGGTCGTGCTGTCGTCGATCTCGTCGATCGACTCGGCCACGAATTCAGGTGTGAGTGAGCGGTTCTCGATACCCTTGGTGACACCGATGAACACCCGCGACACCCTGCCCGCGCCCACCGAATAGATGTGAGCGGTGCGATCACAGTTCCGGTGGGACAGATAGACGACCACGGGCGTCACCAACTCCGGGTCCATCGCCTTGCCTGCCTCGCCCATGATGTCCTCGGTCATCCGGGTCCGAGCGATCGGAGCGACGGCGTTGACGGCTATGCCGTTTCGCGCACCCTCGATGGCCAGCACATGCATCATCCCGACCAGTCCCATCTTCGCGGCGCCATAGTTGGCCTGCCCGAAGTTTCCGAACAGTCCGGTGCCGGAGGTCGTTTGAACGATTCTCCCGTAGTTCTGCTCGCGCATGACGGGCCAGGCGGCGCGCGTCACGTTGAAGGCGCCGGACAGGTGGACGGATATCACCGCGTCCACCTGTTCGGCGGTCATGTTCTTGAACGCCGCGTCGCGCAGAATGCCCGCGTTGTTGACGAGGATGTCCAGGCGTCCGAAGGCCTCCATCGCCGCAGCGACGATCGCCGCACCACCGTCCTCGGTCGCGACGGAGTCGCCGTTGGCGATCGCCGTGCCGCCCGCTGCGGTGATCTCGTCGACGACCGCTTGCGCCGCCGATATCGAAGCGCCTTCTCCGTCGACGGCGGTACCGAGATCGTTGACCACGACGCGGGCACCTCGGCGGGCGAGTTCGAGTGCGTGACAGCGGCCGAGCCCTCCGCCCGCGCCGGTGACGACGGCAACCTGATCATCGAAAGTCAGGGTCGATGAGCGCTGGTGCGAAGAGTAATGAGCTGACGCCATGGATGAGAGGTTACATTTACGGGGACGAGAATCTGCATTTGCATCGGAGGACACCATGAGCGCGGCCACCGAGCTGCTGGGCCACGCAAAACAACGAGCGGGCCACCTCAGGCCTCGATACCGTGCGGCGGGCATCTGGTCGGACCGGCCACTCGACGTCGTACGTGAGGCCGCCCAGCGGTGCCCCACACGGCCCGCGCTCATCGATCACGACACCGAAATCACCTACGCAGCACTGGATGAACGGGTCGATCAGGCGTCCTGTGCACTTCGGGACGCCGGTGTCGGCGCGGCGACGCCCGTCGTGGTCGTGGTCGGAAACGACATCGGCTCGGTCGTTGCCGTACACGCGGCGATCCGCGTCGACGCGGTGGTACTGCTCGTGCCGCACACCGCAGGCGCGACACAGGTCACCGACATCGTGGCCCGCACTGGGGTTCGGTACGGCGTGGCTCCCGACTGGCCGCCCGCGGCCGAGGCGCCTTTGCGTGACGCCTGTGCCTGGGTCGACACCTCCCCCGCCTCGGACCCGCCGACACCCTTGCGGCCCACGCGGCCTGCCGACGAGCCGTCCTTCGTCCTCTACACGTCCGGCACGACCTCTCGGCCTAAGGGCGTCATCCATTCGCTGAGCACGCTTGCCAAGGCATCGGCCAACTACATCGCCGCCGCTGGCCTCGGCCGGGATGACCGCATCTTCCTCATCAGTCCGCTCGGCTCGGTGACCGGTGTGCTGCAGGCGCTGTTCATCGGTCCCATGCTCGCCGTGCCGGTGGTGCTCGAAGATCGTTGGGATCCCGCCACCACGTGTGATCTTCTGTTGTCCTCCGGCGCAACGTGGTACGGCGGACCGGACCGGCTGCTCGACCGACTGCTCGACGAGGCGGTCGCCCGGGGGAGCGTCGTACCTTTGCGGGCGGTGTATCTCGGTGGCACGATGCTCGACCGGCGCATCGTGGAACGGGTCGAGGACGACTTCGGGATCGTCGTGATGCGGGCGTACGGATCGTCGGAGGTGCCGGTCAGCACGTCGGGTCTACGCGCGGAGAGCAGGGCGGTTCGGCACGCGGATGACGGTGTGGCGCTGCAGGACGTCGAGGTTCGCGTCGGGTCGGTGGGGGACCCGACCGAGTGTTGCATCAAGGGCCCGCATGCATTCCTGGGTTACACGGACACCGACGACGACGTCGGCGCGTTCGACGGTGAGTGGTTTCGAACCGGTGACGTGGCCGAAGTCAACGGTGACCGGGTGCGCGTCGTCGGCCGCATCAAGGACATCGTCATCCGCAACGGCATGAAAATTCCGGCGGCCGAGGTCGAGGAGGCGGTGGCACGGATTCCCGGTGTGCGAGAGTGCGCGGCCTACTCCGTCGCCGACCCGACCACCGGCGAACGGTTGGCCGTGGCCATGGTGCTCGACGATGGCGTCGAGATGTCGCTTGCCGGCGTGGCGGACGCTCTGGTCGGGGAGGGCCTGCCGAAGTACAAGCTGCCCGAGGAGTTGGTGTTCTGGGACGAGCCCCTGCCGCTGAACGCCAACGGCAAAGTGCAACGCAACACGCTCGACGCGCGTTCGAAGGGTCGCCCGCGGGTCCTTGCCGACCGCCTTGCGTAACACGTTCCGCGAAATTGCGTTCCAGCAGACATTTACTCGAACTTTTCCTGCCGGAATGCAATTTCGCGGAGGATCAGGGTCGGAAAATCGGTACGACGAATCCGTCGTCGGCCTCGCGGAAGTCGAGCTCGAGTTCCATTCCGGCACGGAGGCTTTCGACAGGGCAGTCGACGAGCTCCGTCATCAGCCGGGGGCCTTCCGCAAGGTCGACCATGGCGACGATGTAGGGCAGCCGCGTGTCGAAAGGCGCGGCGTTCTGGTGGACCACGCTCCAGGTGTAGAGGCGTGAGCGTCCGCTGGCCGGGACCAGAATCACATCCTCGCTCCAGCAGTGCGGGCAGAACGGGCGGACGTACAGGGAGCTTCGACCGCAGGAGCCGCATCCGTTGAGCATCAGCCTGCCGTCCTGAACCGCCGCCCACCAAGCCTCGCTGTCGCTGTCGATGGTCGGTCGGTCAGGGCCGCTGGGCGACTGCATCACTGCCTCCCGAGGATCATCGTCGCGCTGTGGGTGAAGAAGCCGCCCATTGCGTGCACACATGCCAAGCGAGCGCCCTCGACCTGTCGTTCACCGCACTCGCCGCGCAGTTGCCGAACAGCCTCGACCATCAGGAACATGCCGCGCATACCCGGATGGCAGGACGCCAGCCCGCCGCCGTCGGTGTTGGTGGGCAGTGCGCCGCCGGGACGAAGCGCACCGGAGCCGATGAACGGACCACCCTCGCCCTTGGCGCAGAACCCGAGATCCTCGACGGTCAGCAGGACGGTCGAGGTGAACGAGTCGTAGAGCTGGCACACGTCGATGTCGGCCGGGGTCACCGCGGCCTGCGCGAACGCGCGCGGACCCGATTGTGCGGCCGCCGATGTCGTGAAGTCGGGCCATTGGCTCATGCTCACGTGCGACGCGGCGTCGGCCGCGCCGAGGATCCAGACCGGTTCCTTCGCACAGTCCTTCGCGAATCGCTCGCCGGCGAGCACGACCGCACCGCCTCCGTCGGTCCGCAAACACACGTGCTTGGACGTGAACGGGTCGGCAAGCATCGGTGCCGAGGCGACATCCGCGGCGGTGATCCGGCCACGCTCAAAGGCGTTCTCGTTCATCGCAGCCCACTCGTGCGCGGCGACGGCGACCTCGGCCAGTTGTTCCTCGGTCGTGCCGTACTCGATCATGTGGCGCCTGGCCGCCATGGCGTACTTGGCGATCAGCGTGGCCCCGTACGGGGCTTCGAACTGCATCGCGCCACCGGTGCCCAGCGCTGCGGCCGACGCCCGCACCCGGCGCTTGACGTCGGAGCGTGCGGTCGATCCGTAGGTCAGCAGGACGACGTCGATCTCACCCGCCGCGATCGCCGCGGCGGCATGCCCTGCCATCACCTCCCACGACGATCCGCCGACGTTGGTGGCATCGACCCACGTCGGTCGCAGACCCAGGTACTCGCTCACCTCGACAGGTGGCAACAACGTCCCGTGCGCGCCGAATCCGTCGATGTCGTCCTTCGTGAGGCCGGCGTCCGCGACCGCGCGTCGCGCGGCCTGCGCCATCAGCGCCATCGCCGTCTTGTCGGGCACCCGCCCGCAATCGGACAGGGCGGCGCCGACCACCGCGACCCGGTTCCCGAACATACGTAATGGTTATCACAGGCGATAATGGCATTAACGGCACGGTGGAATCCGCGTTCTCGCTCGGTTACCGTGGGTGGGTGCCCGGAGCGCTGCGCGATGCCCTGAGGGGTGATCGCCTGGTGTTGTGTCTCGCACTGCTGAACGCCCGCACGCCCGACGTCCCGGCGGTCGCGGCGGCCTGCGGATACGACGCCGTCTACGTCGATCTCGAGCACACCTCGTGCTCGCTCGAAACGGCGGGAATGCTGTGTGTCGCCGCGCTCGGCGCCGGCATCTCCGGTCTGGTGCGGGTACCGTCGCACGACCCGACCGTAATCGCCCGTGTTCTCGACGCTGGTGCGGTGGGAGTGATTGTCCCGCACGTGAACTCGGCACAGGAGGCGCGGGCCGTCGTAGACGCCGCTCGATTCCCGCCGGTCGGGCATCGGTCCATCTCCGGACCCAACGCGGTGAGCGGTTACGTTCCGTGTCCGGCAAGCGAACTCACGGAGACGCTCGAGCGACACACCGTGGTGGCGGTGATGATCGAAACCCCCGACGCGGTCGCGGCATCCGACGAGATCGCGGCCGTCGATGGGGTCGACATGGTGTTGCTGGGACCCAGCGACCTGACGGCCGAGATGGGTATCCACGGGCAATATGAGAATGAGCATTTCCACCGTGCAGTAGACTCTGTCGCAGCGGCCTGTCGTGCACACGGCGTGGCGCTGGGAGTGGCGGGAATCAAGTCCGTTGACCTGCTGGAACGCTTTGCAGGGCTGGGACTGCGATTCATCTCGGCGGGTACCGACGTCGGGATGATGATCGAGGCCGCCACCGCCCGTGCGCACGCTCTGCGTGACCTCGAGAGGCGCGCGGCGAGCCGATAACCGAGAGCCTCGTCACGGCAACAGGAGGACGGATGCCCACCGCGATCTACACCGAGCAAGTCACCGACCCGATGGCATGGACAGGTGCCGACTTCACCAGCAAGGAGGACTTCGCCTTCGACCTGTCGTCGCGCAATGTGGCGGCGCTGGAATCCGTTCTGGCCAAGACCAGCCACAAGGACCGCGACGAGATCACGCCCGAGGACGCCCGGCATCCCGATCTCGACGAGGATCTCGCGCGGCTGTATCGGGAGCTGATGTTCGGCAGGGGTCTGGCGTGTGTGCGTGGGTTCCCCGTCGAGCAGCATTCGATCGAAGAGCTGGAGCGCATCTACTGGGCGTTCTGCACGCATCTCGGATACCTGGTGTCGAACAACTCCTTCGGCCACCGCATGGTGCGCGTGCAGGAGGAGGTGCTGCCCAACGGCGTACAGCCGGCCCGGGGCACCAAGTCCAGGGCCGAACTCGCGATGCACAACGACGCGGCAGACATCCTGTCGCTGCTGTGCGTGTATCCCGCGGCGCAGGGTGGCGAAAGCCAGTTCGCCAGCGGCCCTGCGGCGCACAACCGGATCCTCAGCGAGCGGCCCGACCTGCTTCCCGTGCTCTACCAGGGCTTCCCGCACCACCGGCGCAGCGAGCAACCCGACGACCAACCGGATGTGACCCCTTACGACGTGCCGGTCTTCTCCCAGGTCGACGGTCGTATCTGCATCAACTTCACCTACAGCAGCATCCTGCCTGCGATGCACACACTCGGTCGCGAGTTCACCCCCGAACAGAACGAGGCCATCGAGTTGTTGCGCACCATCCTGGTCGAACAACAGGTCGAGTTCCGCCTCGAGTCCGGTGAGGCGGCCGTCGCCAACAACTTCGCGATGTGTCACTCGCGCTCCGACTTCGTCAGCAGCACCGATCCGAAGAAGGCGCGCTGCTTCCTGCGGGCGTGGATGGAAGTGCCACGCGAGGATCGCCGCCTACCGGTCGGGCGCGAGTACTTTCACATGGAGAACAAAGATCTGCGCCTGGGTTATGACCCCGTTCCGGGACGCGACGGCTCGATCGCCCGCAATGACTACAAGAACGTCAACGCCGAATTGGCCGACATGTTCAAGGCGGCTCAAGCGAAGCCCAAAATCACACGATGACAACCCGTCCGAGACTGGTCTACGAGAGATGGACCGATCCGGTCGCAGGAGACATCCTGGCGGGGGGCGACATCGACCTCGTCGAGCTCGACCTCCAGGGGTCTGACGACAAGGCCTGGGCAGCATTGGAATCCGCGCACGGATATCAGGTCGCCACCCGGAGCGACATCGCATCCATCGACGACGGTGCGCAGTGGCTGGCGGGGCAGGCACTGGTGGATCGCTGTCCAGAGCTGCTGGCCGTGTGCTCGGCGGGGGCGGGGTATGACGTGATCGACGTCGAGGCGTGTACCCGCGCGGGAATCGCTGTGTGCAACAACTCCGGTCCCGGCGCCGAGGCGGTGGCCGAACATGCGCTCGGCCTCATGCTCGACCTGGCCAAGAAGATCACCGCCGCGGACCGGGCGCTGCGCACCGGTCAGCTCGAGGACCGATTGACGTTGCGGGGCACTCAGTTGTTCGGGAAGACGCTCGGCGTCGTCGGGCTGGGCGCCATCGGTGGACGGCTCGTGGAGTTGTGCGCTCCGTTCGGGATGGACGTCCTGGTCTTCGACCCCTACGTCGAGGACGCGACCGCCCGCGCCAGGGGCGCGACCCGCGTCGAGCTTGCCGAACTGGTCGAGAGGTCCGACTTCGTTCAGGTCACGTGCCCGTTGACCGCCGAGACACGAGGATTGTTCGGCCGTAAGGAATTCGCCGCGATGAAGCCGTCGGCGTATTTCATCACCACCGCACGCGGCCCTGTGCATGACGAACGAGCCCTGCACGACGCCCTGGTCGGCGGGGCGATCGCCGGTGCGGGGCTCGACGTGTTCCACGAGGAACCGCCGAGACACGACAACCCGCTGCTGCGGCTCGACAATGTGGTCGCCACTCCGCATGTCGCGGGGATCACCGTCGAGGCGGCTCGCGACATCGCGGTGGCCACCGCGACCCAGTGGCAGACGATTCTCGCCGGGCGGATGCCGCCGCGGTTACTCAACCCGGAGGTGTGGCCGCGATACTGCGACAGGTTCGAAGAGATCCTGGGGATTCGGCCGACCGCCCGTGACACTGCGGCAGTGGAGTGAGATGACCGATTACGACACCATCACGTTCGAGGTTTCCGGTCACACCGCTTGTGTGACGCTGAACCGGCCCGAGGTGCTCAACGCGATCAACGACGAGATGATCGCGGAACTCGCCGAAGTGTATTCCGAAATCGAACGCTCACAAGCTATTTGGACCGTCATCATCACCGGTGCCGGCCGGGCGTTGTGCGTGGGGGCCGATGTCAACAAGGCGGCCGACCACGACATGGAGAATGCGGCCGGAATCGACAACCAAGGCGAACCCATTCTCAGCTCCATGCGGCAATGGGATGCACCGCAGGAGGCCACACCCCCGTGGCTGCAGATGACCAAGCCGATCATCTGTGCGGTCAACGGCATCGCGTGTGGTGCGGGTATGGATCTCGTCACGACGGCCGACATCACCATCGCGTCCGAACGTGCGACGCTGATGGACCCGCACGTGAGCATCGGGGTCACCTCAGGTCGCGAGGGGGTTCGGCTGGCCCGGATCCTGCCGCTCCCCGTGGCCATGCGGCTGATCCTGATGGGTAAGCACGAACGACTCGACGCGCAGCGCGCCTACGATCTCGGTGTGTTCACCGAAGTGGTGGCCCACGAGACACTCATGGACCGGGCGTGGGAGGTCGCCGAGATCGTGAATTCCAATGCTCCCCTTGCGGTTCGGGGTTCGCGGATGGCAGTGCGCAAGGGTTTGACGCTGCCGATCTACGAAGCCGAGCTGCTCGCCGAGAACTACCGCATGAAGGTGGCCCTGACCAAGGACGCCATCGAAGGCCCACGCGCCTTCCTCGAGAAGCGCAAGCCCGACTGGCAAGCGCGGTAGCCCGTTCCCGGATAGCGCCGACTGTGCGATCTCATACGGTCGCAGCGGCGTGTCGGGTATGAAACCGCACCGTCGGGCGGAAAGGCGTCCGTTACGCGAGCCCGAAAAAGTTCTTCGCGTTGGTGGACAACACTTTGCGCTTGGTCTCCTCGTCGAGACCCTCCGTCGCCTTGTTCGCGACGTCCATGCTGTTGGGCCAGTTCGTATCGTTGTGCGGGTAGTCGGTCTCGAACATCAGCTGGTCCTCACCGACCAGATCCAGGATTCGGAACGCGACCGGATCACCGAACGTCGAGAACCACACGCGACCGGGCACCTGGGTGCTCGGCGGCTCGGTCAGCAGCGGGTGGATTCCGCCCCATGCCCGCCGGTCCTCCCATACCTCGTCGACGCGCTGCAGGTAATAGGGGATCCATCCCGCTTGCGCCTCGGCGAACGCGATCTTGAGTTTCGGGAATTGCCTCAGCTTGCCCGAGAACAGCCAGTCGACCAGGGCGATGGTGCAGTTGACCGCCATCAGTGCACTTGTGACGACGTGCGGCGAGTCGGGTGAGGACTTCGTCAGCGACGAACTCGATCCGATGTGCAGCATGATGCCGACATCGTTGCTCTCGCATGCGGCGAAGAACGGATCCCAGTAACCGCTGTGGATGGACGGCAGGTCCAGTCGCGCAGGCAGTTCCGAGAAACACACCGCGGGCATACCTTTGGCGGCCACGCGCTGCACCTCGTTGACGGCCAGGTCGACGTCCCACAGCGGAATGATGCCCAGCGGGATGAGCCGGCCGTTCGAGCCGCCCGCCCATTCGTCGATCTGGAAGTCGTTGTAGGCCTGGACACAGAGCAATGCGAGGTCTTTGTCCTTGCCGTAGAGGAACCGCTGGCCGCAGAACCGGACGAGCGTGTTGGGGAAGCAGGCGGAGGCCTCGATACCGGCGAGGTCCATGTCGGCGAGCCGGTCCGCGGGTCGGTAGCAGCCCGGACGCATCTCGTCGTAGGTGATCGGGTCGGTGGACAGCTCGTCGAGTTCGTAACCGGCAGCGGCGCTGATGAGGGGGATCGGGATGATCGAATCCTCGTAGTGCCAGATGTCGGCGTCGCGGCCGGCCTCGTCCTCGATGAACGCGACATCGGAGGTGACCGACGGGTCCATCCGTCCGCGGTGCCGGACGATCCGCGGTCCGACGCCCCGGTAGCGTTCGGGCAGCCGGCTGGTCCACAGGTCGGCCGGTTCCACCAGATGGTCGTCCGGCGAGACGATCAGGATGTCTGCGCTCAACGCTGCACTCCTTCGGGGACGGCTTACGACAACACCCATTCCCGCAAAGCGAGAATGATCGTTTCCAAGAGTACCGCACCAGCTCGTCGTCCCCGCGGCTTGTGTGCGTTTCGGAACCGCTCAGCGCAACAGAACGCGCACAAATCGCAATCGGGTGAGGGGAACGCGTATTCTCAGGGGATCATGACTGCTAAGAAGCGGAGCGCCCGCGACTCGGAAGCCGATCTGGAACTCGTCGAGGCCGACGTCGAGATGCCGGGCAGCTGGCAGGAGCGAACGATCGAACGGCGACTCAGCCAAGCGCGCGCACGTGCACTCGCCCGCAGCTCGAGGTTCTTGGCAACGGCCCTCGAGCTGGTCGAGGAATCCGGTCGGGCCGACTTCACGATCCAAACGCTCATCGACCGTTCGAATCTCAGCCTGCGCGCCTTCTACCAGCATTTCGCGGGTAAGGAAGAACTGCTGCTGGCCCTCTACGAGAATGCCACCAGCCAGTTCATCGAAGCGATCCGGCACGAGGTCGCGGCCGCGGACGGTCCGATGGAACAGCTCGAAGCCTTCTGTCGTGGTTTCCTCTCGCGCGCGGAGTCGTCGGAAGCCATCGGCGGACGCGTGATGACGATCTACAACCTGAGCCTGGAAATTGAACGGCCCGCCGACTTCGCCAAGATCTGGGAGCCGCATCAGAAGCTGCTCACCAAGATCCTCACGTCGTGCTCCCGCGCGGGGTTGGTTCGCACGGATCTGACACCCGCCCAACTCACCACCCTGCTGAACTCGACGCTCATCGCGCTCGCCCAGATCGGTGTGTTCCACCTGGGGGTCAAGGGCGCTGAACTCACCGAGGATCAGCTGTGGGCATGGTGCCTGCAGGCGTTGACCCCGCCGGCGAATGCCCCCAAAAAGGCGGCGCCGCGGCGGCGGACCAGCCGCAAGCCCAAGGATTTAACGGGGTAGTCCGAGCCCACGCTGGGCGATGATGGTGCGCTGGACTTCACTGGTGCCCGCATAGATCGTGGTCCCCAACGAGAAACGCATGAGGTGTTCGAAGCGGCCGCGCTGCGGTGCCGTCGGCTCGAAGAAGGCCCGCATCGCATCGGGTCCGACGAGCTCGACGATGTCCTGGCTCGCGCGGACCAGCGCCTCGGTGGAGAACACCTTCGACATCGGCCCCTCGGCGAGCGGCGTCTGACCGTTCTCGGTCATCCAGACGCACCGGCGCTGTAACAGCATCGACACCTCGAGCTCCATCGCCACCCGCGCGATCCGCCGCCGCACATCTGTTTTCGTGATCGGCGGGACCCCACCGTGCACAGGTGCGCTGGACGCCCATTCTTCGGCGTGGTGCAGGAGTCGGGCGATGTGCGGGCCCCATCCCGACGCATGCTCATCCTGCAGCGACAGGCCGAGCACCTGCCATCCGGCGTCGACATCGCCGATGCGCCATTCGTCCCCGATGTGCACGTCGCTGTAGAAGGTGATGTTGGTGCGCTCACCGGACAACGTCCACACCGCTTGCGCTTCGAAGCCGTCACAGTTGGTCGGCACGAGAAACATCGTGAGGCCCTTGTGCTTCGGCTTGTCAGGGCTCGTCCGCGCCAGCAGGAAGACGTAGTCGGCGATGTGCCCGTTCGTGGTGAACATCTTGGACCCGTTGATGACCCACCCGTCACCGTCTCGGACGGCCCTGGTGGTTGCCGCGGCCACATCGGACCCGCATTCCGGTTCGGTGAAGCCGAGCGCGATCGTCAGGTCGCCGTTCAGGGCGCCGGCGAGGATGCGTTCTTTCATCGCGGGTGTCCCGATCTGCCGGATGATCGACGCGACCATTCGTGTGGTCTCGGAGAGGTATACGGGTGCATCCGCCCGCATGAGCTCCTCGTTGAGCGCCTGCTCTTCCCAGGCGTTGCGATCCTGTCCGCCGAAGTCCGCAGGCCAACCCGGAGCGAAGTAACCCTTGGCGACCAGTCCTTTGGCGAAGCCGTCGTCGTGGGCGACACCGCCGCGGTAGAGCCGTTCCTCGAAATCCGGGGTCAGCACGTCGCCGAGATGCTCGCGCACGCCGTCGCGGAACACTTCGGTGGCGGCGTCGGACTGAAAGTGCATGAGCGGTAACCAATCTGTCGCGAAGCCCGTGCGGCCAACGTGGCCGATAATGTTACTCTCAAAACTGAGAGTAACCATATTCGCATGTGAAGGATCCCAGGTGGACCTGAACCTGTCCTGCGAGCAGCGACAACTCGTCGACTCCTTCGCAGCGATGTATGCCCGCGAGTCGACGTCGCAGCGGGTGCGGGCGGCCGAACCTCTCGGCTTCGATCCGAAGCTGTGGGAGGCACTCGTCCAGACCGGCATCGTCGAGATGGCCGTCGACGAATCCGACGGTGGCTGGGGAGCTTCCGAGGTGGAGCTGGCCCTCATCGCCGAGCAGTACGGGCGGGCGGTCGCATCGGCTCCGGTGATCGAGGCGCAGATCGCTGCCAGGCTGCTGGCCGCCTGTGACGGCGGTGACCTGTTGCGGGCGGCCATGAAGGGCGACGAACTCGTCAGCTTCGCACCACGGGCCTGTGACGGCGACGTTCTGCAACTCGTGCCCGGCGGGGCGGTGGCCGACACCGTGGTGGCGCTGGTCGGCGGGCGTCTCCTCGCGCTGTCGACTCAGAACCGCAACCCGGTACAGAACCTCGGGTCCTTACCGCTGGCCGACGTGAGCATGCAGAACGACGCGACCGTCCTCGCCGAAGGCGAGCGCGCTAACTCGCTGTTCTCCGGCGCGGTCGACCTGTGGCTCACCCTCACCGCCGCGGCTCTGGTGGGCGCCGCCGCGAAGGCCGTCGAGATCGGCGTCGACTACGCCAAGCAGCGGCATGCGTTCGGCACCCCGATAGGCGCCTTTCAGGCCGTGTCCCACCCGCTCGCCGACAGCGCCACGGCGACCGACGGTGCGCGCCTGTTGTCCTTCAAAGCGGCATGCGCGTTCGCCGACGAAGCACATCGCGTGACCGAGCTCGCCGCGATGGCCTTCGCATTCGCCTATGAGACAGCGCGCGATGCCACCTATCGCAGCCTGCACATCCACGGGGGCTACGGCTTCGGCATGGAAGGCGACATCCAGCTGTACTACCGGCGGGTCCGCGGCTGGGCCATGGTGTACGGCGAGCCGGCGGTCGCCCTGGACCGCGTCGCCGACGCCCGCTACGGACCCGTCACCGGCTGAACATCGAGTCAGGCTTCGGCCCGCACCCGGTCCTTGACCGACAACACGATCGGGGGAGCGGTCCGCCAGTTCGGCACGCCCTGTTCCTCACCGGCGGTCGCACGCTTGTCGTCGCGGACGCCGACCCAGTGTGAATGGTTCAGCTGGTGCAACGTGAAACACGACTGCAGGGCGTTGTAGAAGCCCATGTTGTCCACCGACTGATTGACCGATTCCTTGATGAGCAGCGCCGCCATCGTCGGTACCGTGGCGATCCGTCGCGCCATTTCCAGTGTGCGATCGGCTAATTCGTCGCGCTTGAAGATCTTGCTCACCATCCCCAGGCGGTATGCCTCCTCGATGTCGATGGCGTCGCCGGTCAGCATCAACTCCTTGGTGCGACGGGGACCGAACTCCCACGGGTGGCCGAAGTACTCCATGCCGCACATCCCCAACCGGGTGCCCACCACGTCGGCGAACCATACCTCTTCGCTGCCCACGATCAGGTCGCACGCCCAGATCAGCATCAGGCCCGCCGAGAACACATCGCCGTGCACCTGCGCGATCGTGATCTTGCGCAGGTTGCGCCAGCGCAGGTTGTTCTGGAAGAAGTAGTGCCATTCCTGCAGCATGATCTTCTCGGCGCCCTCCCGTGTGCCACCGTTGATCGCCGCCGTCGGATGTTGGCCCGGTCCCGGCATGAACTCGGCGCGCGCCTGCTTGGAACCGATGTCGTGGCCGGAGGAGAACATCGGTCCCTCACCCGCGAGGATGACCACCCGGACGGTGTCGTCGGCTTCGGCGCGGGCGAATGCCTCGTCGAGTTCGACGAGCATTCCGCGGTTCTGCGCGTTGCGCTGCTCTGGACGGTTCAGCGAGATCCGCACGATCTCGCCCTCGTCGAATGTCTCCCACTTCAGAAACTGGTAATCGCTCATCGTGTCCTCCGGTTCTTCCATCGTGGCAATGGTGATATCAATATTTGAGAAGCTATGTTCTCACGGATGGTGAGGGTCGGTCGGGAAGGGGCCACATGTCGGACTGCCAACGTAACCCGCGGGTGATCCTCTGGGGACCAGGCCAGGTGGGTGTCGGTGCGCTGCGCGCGTTGATCGCCCATCCCGGCCTGGATCTCGCGGGCGTGGTTGTGCACGCCGAAACCAAGGACGGCAAGGACGCGGGCGATCTGTGCGGCATGCCCGAAACCGGTGTCATCGCGACCCGTGACGTCGAGGCGGCGCTGTCGCTCGACGCCGACGCGGTCGCCTATTTCGCGTCGGGTGACTACCGGTATGCGGATGCCGCGGAGGACATCGCCCGCTGCCTGCGCGCGGGCAAGAATGTCGTGTGTACGTCGTTGGTTCCGATGTGTTACCCACCGGCGGCGGACAAGCAGACCGCCGACCTGATCGCCGCGGCGTGCGAGGCGGGCGGTACCACCTTCTTCAACAGCGGTGTGGACCCGGGGTGGGCCAACGACGTCATCGCGCTGACGATGACGGGCTTCAGCAGCCGCGTCGACACCATCACCATGCAGGAGATTCTCGACTACGGCCCGATCAACCAGCCTGACATCATGTTCGACTTCATGGGTTTCGGTCATCCGCCCGACCATCCGGCTCCGCTGTTCGAGACCGAGCGGCTCGCAGCTCTTTGGGCGCCGACGGTCCATCTCGTCGCCGACGGCGTCGGCCTGCCGCTCGACCGGGTCGACACGACGATCGACAAGTGGTTGGCCACCGAGCGTTACGAGGTCGCCTCCGGGTGGATCGAGCCAGGCACCATGGGTGGGATGAGGTTCAAGCTGGCGGGCATGGTGGACGGCGAGGAACGTGTCGTGCTCGAACACATCACGCGCATGGGCGAGGGTTCGGCCCCGGACTGGCCGCGTCACCCGTCGCCGCACGGTGGCTACCGCGTCATCGTCGACGGGCTTCCCACGTACACCGTGGACATCGAAATGCACGGGCGCGGCAACAACATGCGTGGCTTGACGTACGCGACCGTGATGCGTGAACTCAACGCCATCCCGGCCGTGATCGCCGCCCCGCCCGGAGCGTTGTCGACACTGGACCTGCCACTGATCACCGGGCCCGTGCGCGGCGGGACATGGCGAGGTTTCCTACCCGGCACCGTGTCATGAGCCGGGGACCTGTCACCTCGTCCGACATTTGGACCGTGATGGAGACGGCGTCTGCGGTACGGCGGTATCGCGACGAACCGGTCGACGACCTCACGCTGGAGAAGTGTCTACAGGCAGCCAGTTGGGCGCCGTCGGGCGCCAATCAACAGCCGTGGCGGTTCGTGGTGTTGCGCTCGGAACGGGCGCGCGCACTCGTGACCGCCGCCGCCCACCGGACATGGCGGGAACTCCAGCAGTTCTACGGAATTTCGCTGCCCGAAGACGATGCGGACGACCCGAAGTCGCGGGTGCTGAGGGCGATGGCTGAGCACGCGCGAGTCGGCGGCTCGGCTCCCGGGCTCGTCTTGTTCTGTGTCCGGCCGCAAGCCGGCGCGTCGGAGCTGCAGCAGGGCGGTTCGATATTCCCTGCGGTGCAGAATTTCCTGTTGGCGGCTCGCGCACAGGGGCTCGGCGCGGCGATCACGTTGTGGCACACCAGCTGTGAAGAGCAACTGCGCTCGCTGGTCGGCATCCCGGACGACTGGATGCTGGCGGCGTTGGTGACCGTCGGTTGGCCCGCGGGCCGACACCACAGCGTTCGTCGCAAGCCGTTGTCGGAGGTGGCGGTGGTGGACAACTGGGGTCAACCCTGGCCACCGCGAGATCCGTGGTGATCTGGTGACGCGTCGCGGTCCACGTCGAATCGCACGTTGACCTTCTGAAAACCTTTCGCCCGTTCGGCTTTCGCCCTGCGGGTGTAAGTGCGCCGGTCGGCCGGGGTGAGGTCGACGTCGTCGGTGAACGGTGTCAGCAGCGAACGGGGGTAGAGCTGGTCGACGAGAACGACGTTGACTTCGGCGCACATCACCAACGTCACCGAAACCAGAAACAGGAACGCGAGCAAGCCCAGAACCAACGCGAACACACTGTTGGTCGCGCTGGTTGACCTGACGACGTGGGAGACGTAGTTCGCACCGAACCACTGCAGCAGCTGCCATATCACCGCCGCCGTGAGGGCGCCGGGCAACACGTCGCGGTACGACACGGACCGGGCTGTGGTGACTCGGAACGCCACCAGGCAGATTAGCGCGTTGATGGCGACGGTGGCGACGGTGACGCCGACCTTGCCGAACCAACCCAGGCTGGCTGTCGCGTGGCCGACCGCCGAGAGCACCGTCGCGGCGATCGCGGCCGAACCGAGCACGAACAACAGCAGGAGGCTGCGCAACCGCGACCGGATCGGGTCCGGGCGGTTGTTGCGGGGCACCGCCCATACCGAGTCCATCGCATTTTGCAGCGCCTGCCCGACGCCGAGGCCGCCGTACAGCGCACCGGCGATCCCGACCACGACGGCCGTGGCGCCACCGCTGAGCTGTTCCGGCCGTTCGAGTTGGCTACCGATGACGGGGAACTGGCCGAGGGTGGACTGCAGAATCTGTTGCTGTATTTCGGGGCGGCCGACGAGTATCACCCCGAGCGCGGTGGTCAGCAGCAACAGCAGCGGGAACAGGGAGACGAACGCGTAATAGGTGATCAGCGCGGCCAGATAGCCGCCCTGGTCGTCGACGTACTTGTAGATCACCGCGATGACGAACCCCACGCGGCGGTTGCGTCGCTGCAGCCGGTCCAGCCAGCCCACCATGTTGGGACCCCCTCGGCACGCTGATGGGCTCGGCGATACCCGTTTCGGCAGCGCGTCAATCCGATGGATCAAGCACCTGCGGGTTACCCCTTGGCAAGGCTGGCGAACCGCGTGCGCTGTCGGCTCGGGGCGTGATTGGTCGTCGTCACTGGAAAGCCACCAGCGTCAGCCCGACGCTGGTCGCAAGGAACGAACTGACCGTCACCACGCGGTAGACCGCATTGGTCTTGAACCCTTCGTTGAATGCCAACGGAAGGAACAGCGTTGGGTTCATCAGGGTGCCGTAGATGACCACGGCTGCGATCCAGGTGGGTAGCTGTGGCACGGCCAAACCGACGGCGATCAATATGATGCCCATGATCACGTAGTCGAGGTGTGCTTGCAGGATCCGGCGGGCATGATTGACACCGGCGCGCCGAAGAATCTGTGGCGCAACGAAATTGCCGGCCACCGCCCATCCGAGCAGCGCGCCGAAGGCCAACTCGAGCAGCCCGACCCGCACGATCGTGCTCATGTGCTCATCACATGACGTCGGTACCAGCGGCGGCCGTGCCACCGTTGGTAGTGCCACGCTGCCGTCGGCACCGGCCCGCGCGGGTGCAACCAGAATCGTCGCGGTGGCTCCAATGTGGGCGTACGGCGGCCGATCTCGATGTCGGCGAGAACAACTCCCTGCCCCTCCTCTGGCCGGCGTTCTGCGAGGACTTCTCCGCGGGCGTCGGTGGTGAGTGTCGACCCCTCGAAGCGACCTCGGTACCGCATCGGCAGCCACGGCATCGCGCACGTCAACTCGCCGGCATGTGCAGCGTGCAGCACCGGCGCCCCGACGTACTTCGCGAACGACGCCGCGGCCTGGCGGGCCGTCGCCGAATTGCTGCGTTCCCAGCGATCGGATACGGCCCGCGGCGGCCAGGGAGGAATGGACCACCACCCGGACCCGGTCATCACGACATCGACGCGCGACCGTAGGCGCTCGACGGTCTGGGTGCGCATCAGCTCCCAGCACACCGCGGCACCGACGTCGTACTCGTCTCGGTGGAACACGCCGTCGTCGGTTCCGCCGACATAGAAGGCGTTCTCCCACATCGTGGGCAGGTCCTTGTCATGCCGACCGACGACGCCGTCGGCGTCTACGGCGATGTAGGCGTTCCGCACGTGACCGTCGGGGTCTCGGCACAGGAATGAGCCGCCGACCAACGCGCCGTGCCGCCGCGCGAGCTCCCTGAGCAATGCGGTGGCCTGGCCGTCCGGAGGCAGTGCGGCGTCCTTGAGCGAGTCGTCGAATCCGATTCCGGTCGAGAAGAACTCGGGTAGCGCGATGATCCGCGCGCCCGCACGGCCGGCCTGGTCGGCCAGACGTTCACAAGCGGCCAGGTTCGCAGACACGTCACCGAGAACCGCCTCGAGTTGGATCGCCGCACCCAAAGTCATAATTGAACGCTACTACAAAATTGAACCGTACTTCAAGAAACAGTCGACCGGAGCCCGCGTTCGACGATGTCGCGCCCCAGGTTCAGCACCGTCTGCAGTTCGGACTCGTCGAGCCGCAGCCGGTCGGGCCGCAGACGAAGGGACAGCACGCCATTCCAGGCGCCCCACAGGAACATCGAGGTGCGGTGCGGATCGGCACAGCGCAGCTGCCCGGCCGCATCGGCGCGGCGCAGGGTGTCGGCGATGTCGCCCACCAGCCGCTCGACCTTGTCGGCGATTCGGCGCTCTATCTCACTGGCCATGTCACCGGGCGGAACGTCGAGAGTGCGCAGCGCGATCATCCGGAAGTAACCCGGATTGCTGAGGTGGAATGCGCAGTAGGCGTCGCTGGCGGCGCGCAACTCCTCGATGGGTGAGCGTCCGTGGCCGTAGGCCGCCGCCATTGCCTGCTCGTTGACTTCCAGTGCGCGTTCGACCAACGCGAGATACAGCCGCTCCTTGTTCTTGAAGTGGTGGTAGATCGAGCCGACCGCGAGGCCGGCCGCTTCGGCGATCGCATCCATGGTGACCGCGTGAAACCCCCGTTCGGTGAACAGCCGCTCGGCCGTGTCGAGAATGTTCGACGTCGTCAACGCGGTACGACGATCGGGCCGTCGAGCCTTGGGCGGCGGGGTCATCGTTCGAGACTACGAACAACCACGGCGATGCGGCAGCCTGGCGTCAGCCGCTGTCGGCGCGCCGCGCCCTGGCCCGCCGCTTTCCCTCGTGCATCGCGGCCACCCGCGCGACGGGGATGGTGCGGCCGTGCTCGACGAGGCCCTGCGGAAGCCGCTGCGGCGCAGGCATCGCATCCGCCCACGGGTCGTCACCGCCCAACGCGTCGATCGCGGTGTGCACCGTGAAGTCCGCGGGGGTGATGCGGTCCAGGTCCGACCACGCGATCGGGAACGACACCGGGGTGCCGGGACGTAACCGGGGACTGTAGGCGGCCACAACCGTCGCACCGCCGGCGCGGGTCGAGTCGACGAACACCTTGCCTTCGCGGTCGTCGACGATGAAAGCCGTTGTCGCAACGGCTGGGTCGAGTGCTTCCGCGCGGGCGGCCAGGGCGCGGGTGGCCGCGGCGACGTCGTCGACCGAAGCGCTGTCGTCGACCGGGACGAAGATGTGTACGCCTTTGGCGCCGCTCGTCTTCACCGCTCCGGTCAGCCCGCTGTCCGAAAGCGCCTGCCGCACAAGGTGAGCCGCGGCGACGACGGCGGCGAAGTCGCTTTCCGGTGGCGGGTCGAGGTCGAGCACCAGATGCGTTGGGCGATAGATGTTCTCGGCGAGACCGAGTGTGGGGTGGTATTCGACGGCGCGCTGGTTGGCCATCCACAACAACGTGCGCCGATCGTCGCACAGGGCATAGCGCACCTCGCGCTGCGAGGACTCCGCCCACATCGAAACGGTTTTCACCCAGTCCGGGGTGTACTTGGGCACGTTCTTCTGCATGAACGGCGCCCGCCCGCGCAGCACGCGCAGCACCGTCAGCGGGCGCCCCGCCAGGCCGGGCAGAATCCGCTCGGATACGGCGTCGAGGTAGTCGATCAGATCACGCTTGGTCGCATTGGCATCCGGGGTCAGCGGTTGGTCGAGATTGGTCAAGTCCACCCCGGCGCGCTGCTCCTCGGCGCTCATCTCCTCACCATAAGCGCGAGTCAGACACTCGTGAGTCAGACACTCGTGAGTCAGACACTCGTGAGTCAGACACTCGTGAGTCAGACACTGAGGCGACGGTACCGCTGCAGGCGTCGGACGGCGGCGGCCGATGCGGGCCCGTCGTGGAGTGCCAGCGCGTCCGCGACGCACTTGCGAAACGTCGTCGACATCGAGGGGGGTACCGATCGCGACGATCACGTTGGCCGGACCGTCAGACCGGGCCGCCGCCGGCGCGTTCGCGATGTGGACAGAGGTGCCCACCACGTTGACCACGTAGCGGCGCGTGCGCTCGCGGTACCGGATCGCGACGGTGCCCTTGAGCCGGTACACACCTGCGGGCGGCTTCTCGAGCAGATCGATCAGCGCCGCGGGATCGACGCACCCATCGCTGGTCACCGTGACCGAATCGGCGTGCACGTGGGGGTGTTCATCGTCGACGTCGACCAGCAGTTCGCGCAACGACAGTTGCTCACCGACCTCGGCGGACGCGGACACGTCGTACAGCAGCGCCGGGTCGACCCGCCCCGACGTGGCACCGACGACGTGAACATCCGGATTCCGTTCGCGCACACGCTTTTCGATCCGCCCGAAGACTTCTTCTCGGGCGTCATCGGGGATCTGGTCGAGCTTGTTGACCACCACCAGCGAGGCCGCGCCGTAACGGGCCGGCGGGGTGGCGTGATCATCGACCGTGTCGAAATGGGCGGCGGCGTCGATGACGTCGACGACGCCACCAGGGCGCACCCGCTCCACCCCGCTGAACCGGATGATCCGCGAGATCGCTATCGGGTCGGCCAGACCGCTGGCCTCGATGATGATGGCGTCCAGACCGAGCTTGGGATCGGCGAGCTTGGCCAGCGCGTCGTCGAGGCCGCCCTCGTCGGGAAGGCAGCAGATGCAACCGCCCGCGATCGAGGCCGGTTCGTCGACCTGCCCGGTGACCAGCGCCGCGTCGACGTTGAGTTCGCCGAAGTCGTTGATGATGACGCCGACGCGCGCACCCGGCTGACGCAACACGTGGTTGAGCAACGTGGTCTTACCCGCGCCGAGGTAACCGGTCAGCGCGATGGCCGGAATCGTCGTCGTCGTCGTCACGCGACACATGATGGCAGCGTTTCGATCGGCAGCGCTTCGATCGGCCCTGAACGGATATCCCGCGGCGGGGTCTTCCTGCTCGTCGGAGTGCTCGGCTTCATACCCGGTGTGACCACCAACTACGACGCACTCGCGTTCGCCGGTCACCACTCGCAGGCCCAACTGCTCGGCGTGTTCAACGTGTCGGTGCTGCACAACATCGTTCACCTGATCTTCGGAGTCCTCGGCATCGCGTTGTCGGGAACGTTCACCGCGGCACGCGGCTTCCTGATCGGCAGCGGCCTGGTCTACGCGGCGTTGTGGCTGTATGGCCTGGTCATCGACCACGATTCGGGCGCCAACTTCGTTCCGGTCAACACGGCCGACAACTGGCTGCATCTTGGGCTCGCCGTGGGGATGCTCGCCTTGGTGCCTGCTGCTGGGCCGCACCGGGGACGCACCGGATCTGCGGCGCGGCTAGGAAACTTGCTGTGCGTCCGCGCACAGGGTGTTTCGGACCCCCGCGGACGTGGAACCTTGACGCTTGAGAGGAGGTTCGAATGACGGACCACGACAAGGCCGGCCAGGCACGAGAAGGCCTGATCGACTCGGTGAAGGGCAAGGCCAAAGAGATGTTCGGCGCGATCACCGGAAACGACTCGCTGACCGCCGAAGGCCAACTGCAGCAGGCCGAGGCCGAACGCCGCAAAGAAGCCAACACGATAGAAGCGGTCGCCGATGCCGAGGCGCGGGAGGCGCGCACCGAGGTCGCGGAGGCCAAGCGCGAAGGCGCCAAGGAGCGCGCCGAGGCCAACGCCGAGGCGGCCGCCGAGAAGAGCATGGTGGAGAACCAGAAGGCCGCCCAGAAGCGCGCCGCAGAACAGGCCGCACACCAGCAACTGGAGCGGGAGCGCACCCAGGCTGAGCTCGACGCGGAGCGCAAAGCGCGCGAGGCCAGGGCCGAGCAGCGCGCGGAGATTCACGACGCCGACACCCAGCTCGCCGACGCGCTCGAAGAACACCGCGAAGCCGTCGAGGAGTCGGCAAGCGCGAAAGCCGAAGCCGCCCGCATCAGGCGGCAGGCCGACAATCTCAACGACGACGCCTGATCAGGGCGTAGAAGGAGCTTGACACCATGAGTCTCACCGCTATCCCCAAGGCGGTGCTGAAGTTTCAGTACCAGGTGGCCCGGGTGCCGCTGCAGTTGATCGACGATCGCTTCGTCGCGCGGATGAACGACGAAGCGCCGGCCCGGCTGTTCTACGAGCGTTCCCTGGGAATGCTGGACACCGCCGTCGGCGCCGCGCTCGGCGATCCGGAGCTCCAGAAGCGCGGCGCCACCCTCGTCGAGCGCAGCGAGACGCTGCGCCGCGCGGCCGAACTCGACGCCGCCGCCGACGAGAACGTCAAGCAGGCGGGCAGGGAGCTGAAGGTGACCCGCGAGAAGGCGCTGCAGGACAAGCAGAAGACGTTCGAGGAAACCGAGGCCGAGGCCCGTCAGGCGCGCACCGAGGCGCAGCAGCGTAAACGCGCCGCGGTCGAAGATGCCGAGAAGAAGATCGTCGAGAGCAAGAAGACGGCCGACCAGATCGCCGAGCAGCGCAAGAAGAACGTGGAGACCGCGAAGCGCCGCGAAGAGGAACAGATCGAGGCGGCCGAGCGCACTGCGGCGAAGGTGGCCAGCGTCAAGATGGCCGACGCGCAGGACAAGCGCGTCGACGCAACGGTGACACGGGCGCAGGCGGACAAGATCGAAGACCTCGCCGACGCCGAGAAGGACAAGCGTCAGGCCGATTAGATCCCGAGCAGCGACTCGATCCAGCCTCGCGCGAAGTACAGCAGGAAGCCCGCGGCGACCACCCACAACAGGGGGCTGATCTCGCGGGCTTTTCCTGCTGCCGAGCGCAGCACCGCCCATGCGATGAAGCCGACACCGATGCCGTTGGCGATCGAGTACGAGAACGGCATCGTGGCCACCGTCAGCACAACGGGCAGGGCGACCGAGAACTCGGAGATGTCGATGTGCCGCAGGTGCGACACCATCATCGCCCCGACGATCACCAACGCCGCCGCGGCCACCTCCGTCGGCACCACCGACGCCAGCGGCGAGACGAACATCGCGGCGAGGAACAGCACGCCGGTCACGATGTTCGCCAGGCCCGTCCTGGCGCCTTCGCCGATGCCCGCGCCCGATTCGACGAAGACCGTGTTCGACGACGCCGACGATGCGCCGCCGACCACGGCGCCCGCCCCCTCGACGATCAGGGCCGCCCGCAGTCGCGGGAAGGTGCCCTGCTCGTCGGCGAGCCCGGCCTCGCGGGACAGGCCCGTGAAGGTGCCCATGGCGTCGAAGAAATTCGCGAACACGAGTGTGAACACGAACATGGTCGCGGCGATCACACCGACGCGGCCGAAGCTGTCCATGCTGAAGGCGCCGACGAGGGAGAGGTCGGGCAGCGCGAACGGTGACCCCGACAGGCTCGGCACCGACAGGCCCCAGCCACCGGGCTCGTCGACGGCGGACCCGAGGTGCCAGATCGACTCGATCACGACCGCGACGACGGTGCCGGCGATGAGCCCGATCAGGATGCCGCCCCGCACCTTCCGGGCCACCAGGATTCCCGTCAGCAGCAGCGTGAGGGCGAAGACGACGGTCGGCACGGTGCTGATGGAGCCGCTGCCGTCACCTCCGAGGCCGACCGGCGGTGACCGCACACCCGTCGAACCGATGAACCCCGCATCGACCAGCCCGATGAACAGGATGAACAGCCCGATGCCGGCCGTGATGGCGAGCTTCAGCTGCATGGGCACGGCATCGAAGACCAGCCGCCGCAGTCCGGTCGCCGCCAGCACGACGATGATGAGCCCGTTGATCACCACCAGTCCCATGGCTTCGGCCCAGGTGAGGTCGCCCACGAGCGTCGTCGCGACGAACGAGTTGATGCCCAGGCCGGCGGCGAACGCGAACGGCATCCGCGCGACGAGGCCGAACAGGATGGTCATCACGCCCGCGGCCAGCGCGGTGACCGCCGAAACCTCGGCGAATCGCAGCCTCTCGCCGGTGATGTCCTCGGAACTGGACAGGATGATCGGGTTCAGCACGATGATGTAGGCCATCGCGATGAATGTGACCAGTCCACCGCGGGCCTCTGCGCCGACCGTTGTTCCGCGCGCCGAGATCTCGAAGAAGCGGTCGAGGCGGTTCACCTCTCAGACCCTATGGGGTCTCCTCGACACGCGTCATCTCGTGCAGGGCCCGCAGGAACGCCCGCCGGTCGGCGGGCGACAGCGCCGAAAGCCACCGCTCCTCGCCGCGCTGGATCTCCGCCTGCACCGAGTCTTTCAATGCGCGGCCGGCTTCTGTGATCGCGAGCAGTCGCACGCGTCGATCGGCCGGATCGGGCTTCCGCTCGATGTAGCCCCTGTCCTGTAGTTCGTCGAGCGTGGGGATGATCCGGGTCTTGTCGGCGCCGATGGCCTCGGCGAGCGCGGCCTGGGTGCGTACCGGAGATGCGTCGAGCGCTGACAGCACGCTGTAACCCCACATCGAAATGCCGTGCTCAGCGAGCACCGGGGTTTCCAGGGCGATCAACCTTCGCAGCAGCGGGGCGAGCATCGCCGCGAGGTCCCGTCGTCGCGGCTTCGGGGGCATGGAGCGATATTAAGCGTTGACCAATAATAAGCAGACATGTATCGTATGCGTATGCATACTATTAACGATCCACGGCCGTTCCACCGCATCGCGGTCACGGCAAGCGTCGAAACCGTCTCCCCGGGTGACCGTTGACGACCTCGATCGTCCGACTCCGTGTGCGGGGTGGGACCTCGCCGAGCTGCTGACCCATATGACCGTGCAGCACAAGGGTTTTGCCGCTGCCGCCAGGGGCGCCGGCGCCGATCTCGCGGTGTGGGCGCCCGCCACCGTCGCCGGCGCGGTCCGAGTCGACCCCGGCGGCGCATACGCCGCGGCGGCCGCAGAGGTACTGGAGGCCTTCGCCGCCGACGGTGTGCTGGAGGCGACGTTCACGTTGCCGGAGTTCGGCCAGGACGCCGCCGTTCCGGGTGCGATGGCGATCGGTTTCCATTTCGTCGACTATGTCGTGCACGGGTGGGACGTCGCCCGCAGCATCGACGCGCCGTTCGTGCTGCCGGCTGATGTGACTGCCGCGGTGCTGCCATTGGCGTTGGCGGTGCCCGACGGCGAGATCCGGGACATGGACAACTCACCGTTCGCGCACGCGGTCGCGGCGCACGAGGGCGCGAGCGACCTCGATCGGGTGCTGACTCACCTGGGCCGATCACCCGACTGGCGGGCCGAAGGCGTCACCGCGGATCGATGAGGTCGCGCATTCGTTCCGCAGGCACGACGGACGCGCCGGCGGCACGGACCCGCTCGGCGAGCGTGCGATCGGATGTGGCCACACGAATGTCGTCCGGCCGGTCGTCGGCGCGAACCAGACGAACGATCTCGTCGTCGGCGGAGTTGGGCGCCGGGCGCTGGGCGTATGCGACGGTGACGGTCGAGGATTCGATCGGTGGTTGGGGTGGGCGTTCGAACACGACCGTGACGTCGTCATCGCCGGGGCGCCAGGCTTCCAGTCGCTCGACGAGGGTCACCATGGCGCGATGACGGTCACGCCACCAGCCATCGGGACGCGAACCGATCACATTCATCCCGTCGACGATCCACCGCATCGCGTGTCGAGGACCGACGCCGGTCGAGGGTACGGCCGGTTCAGTAGGCGTGGCCGGTCTGCTTGGCCGCCGGATGCCGACGGCCAAGCAGGTAACCGAGCCAACGAATATCGAGTAGCACCTGGTCGCCTTCCGCTATGCGGTCTTCTGGGTCAACAGCGGCAGCAGCCGGCGTCGTTTCTCGATGCTCTCCGCGAACTGATGAAGCGCACCGGGCACCGATCCGGCTACCGGGACGCTCACACCGGAACCGTGCAGTACGCGTTGCACCTCGTCACTGGCGATGACGGCCCAATCCACTTCGGCGTGGTAGCAGCACTCATCGATGTCGTACATCAACGAAATGAGTTGCTCTGCGCACGAACTCACTCCGCTCAAATCAAGGATGAACGGCTTCTCGGCCAAGACGAATCGGCGCGAGAACGCGGTGATCCGTTCGATGTTGTGATCGTCGATGATGCCCTCGACGGTCACCACCGTCGCCAATTGGCGACACACCGCATGAAGCTGGGCCCCGGCGCAGTCGAATGTCGGATTCCCGTACATCACCGCCTCCTCGATCAGTCAGCTTCGTCGACAAAGCCCAACTTAAGCCGCGAGATTAAGGCAAGCGCCAACGACGGCTAATACTTTGGTAAGAAGCAGATTTTGCGTTCGCCAGCAAATTCAGCCGCGCCGCATCCACTGGGGTCCCGAATAGTTCTCCCACGGGCTGTAGTCGGCGAGCAGCTGCTCCTGTGCGGGCCGCTCGTCTTCGGGCACGTGTTGCAGGTTGATCCGGATGCGATACCAGATCGAACTGGGGCCGCGCATACCGTCGACCAAAATATCTGCCGGCTCAAGCTTTTCGGCCGCGGACGGGTGCCGTCGGCGCCATTCCTCCAACGCTGTCATCGCCTCATCCTTGGTCTTCGTGCGGGCGATCTCGATGAGCGGCTTCGATGAGACTCGACGGCCGGTTCCTGCGTTCGAACGTTTCGCCCCGCGCGGCGCCTTCTCTGCAGGGCCGAGCCGGTCGGCGAGGTCCAGCACCGCGTCCAGCGATCCCGCCGAATCGTCGATGCCCTCCCAGGGGTCGCCGAGTTCGGCGAATCGTTGCGGCACCGTCGTGATCGTGAACGCGTCCGGCCGGCATCCGGGCACCTCATTCCACAGCAGCGGCATCGACACCCTGGCGTCAGGCGTCGCGCGGACCGAGTAGGCGGAGGCGACGGTGCGGTCGAACGCGTTCTGGTTGAAATCGACGAACACGCCCTCGCGTTCTTCCTTCCACCAGCGCGCAGTGGCGATCTCGGGTGCGCGGCGTTCGACTTCGCGGGCCACCGCCTGTGCGGCGAGCCGGACGAATTTGAACGGCCACCGCCGCCGGATCCGGGCATAGATGTGGAAGCCCCGCGATCCCGAGGTCTTCGGCCATGCCGTCAACCCGTGGTCTTCGAGCACCTCGCGTGCGACCATCGCGACGTCGATGATCTGCGCCCACTCGACACCCGGCATCGGGTCGAGGTCCACGCGCAGCTCGTCGGGGTGCGCCAGGTCATCCGCCCGAATTGGATGGGGGTTGAGATCGACACACCCGAGGTTGACCGCCCAGACCAGGCCGGCCGCATCGCGCAGCACCGCCTCGGCCGCCGACGTCCCGGATGCGTACTTCAGCTCGGCGACGTCGACGAAGTCCGGCCGATTCTTCGGCGCGCGCTTCTGGAACACCGCCTCCTCGGTGATGCCCTTGACGAACCGCTTGAGGATCATCGGCCGGTCGCGCACACCGCGCAGGGCGCCGTCGGCGACGCTGAGGTAGTAGTGCATCAGGTCCGACTTGGTGATACCGATATCGGGGAAGACGACCTTGTCGGGGTGGCTGATGGGCACCCGGTGGCCCTCGACCTCCAGATACCGAGGTGCGGCCATAGCGTCATGCTAGTTTCCCGGCCGCGCTGCGACGCGGGTCACATATGGTGGGGTCATGGCCAGACTCTCCGAGCTCCCGTTGCAAGCGTTCGCCAAGGCTCAACAACTGGTCGAACGCGGGTCGGCCGAGCTCCACTACGCCGCCAAGATGTTCGGAGCGGGCGCGTTCAAGATCGAACCACCGCAGAATGTCGCCGGGATGCTCGCCGACATCCGGCGATGGGGTGAGTTCGGGATGATCCCGGCCCTGAACGCCCGCCGCACACCTAATCGCACCGCGATCATCGACGACTTCGGCGAGATGACCTTCGCCGAGCTCGACGACGCCGCGCACTCGGTGGCCAACGGCCTGCTGGAGAGGGGCGTCAAGGGCGGTGACGGGGTCGCGATCCTGGCCCGCAATCACCGATGGTTCCTCGTCGCGTTGTACGGCGCGGCCCGCACCGGCGCGCGGATCATCCTGCTCAACAGTGAGTTCTCGGGGCCCCAGGTCAAGGAGGTGTCCGAACGCGAGGGCGCCAAGTTGATCATCTACGACGACGAGTACTGCCAGGCCGTGTCCAAGGCCGATCCGCCGCTCGGCAGGCTGCGCGCGCTCGGCGTGAACCCCGATAAGGACGAGCCGTCGAACAGCACCGACGAGACGCTCGAGGACTTCGTCTCCCGTCACTCGGGTAAGCCCGCGCCCAAGGCGACCAAGCACTCGTCGGTGATCATCCTGACCAGTGGAACGACGGGAACACCCAAGGGCGCCAACAGAAGTACGCCGCCCACCCTGGCTCCCATCGGTGGTGTGCTGTCGCATGTGCCGTTCAAGGGTGGCGAGGTCACGGCGCTTCCGGCGCCGATGTTCCACGCTTTGGGCTTCCTGCACGCGACGATCGCGATGATGTTGGGCACGACGCTGCTGCTGCGCAGGCGGTTCAAGGCCGCGAAGGTGCTCGAGGACATCGAGAAGCACAAGGTGACCGCGGTCGTGGTCGTGCCGGTGATGTTGTCGCGCATGCTCGATGCGCTCGACGACATGGATCGCAAGCCCGATCTCTCGTCGTTGCGGATCGTGTTCGTATCGGGCTCGCAGCTGGGCGCGGAAATGGCCCAACGGGCGCTCAAGATGCTCGGTCCCGTCATCTACAACCTGTACGGATCGACCGAGATCGCGTTCGCCACCATTGCGCGGCCACAGGATCTGGAGAAGAACCCGGCCACCGTCGGACCGGTGGTGAAGGGCGTGAAGGTCAAGATCCTCGACGACGACGGCAACGAACTGCCCCAGGGGGAGGTCGGGCGAATCTTCGTCGGCAACTTCTTCCCGTTCGAGGGCTACACCGGCGGCGGCCACAAGCAGATCGTCGACGGGCTGATGTCCTCGGGCGACGTCGGCTATTTCGACGAGAACGGCCTGCTCTACGTCAGCGGCCGGGACGACGAGATGATCGTGTCCGGCGGTGAGAACGTGTTCCCGGCCGAGGTGGAGGACCTCATCAGCGGACATCCGGAGGTCGTGGAGGCCACCGCGGTGGGCGTCGAGGACAAGGAATGGGGTCACCGGTTGCGGGCCTTCGTCGTCAAGGCCGACGGCGCCTCGATCGGTGAGGACGACATCAAGAAATATGTCCGCGAGCACCTGGCGCGCTACAAGGTGCCGCGCGAGGTGATCTTCCTCGACGAATTGCCGCGCAATCCGACGGGCAAGATTTTGAAGCGGGAGCTGCGGGAGATGGACGTCGACGGAGACGGAGGCGGCGGGAACGGCGCGGGCGGCGAGAAGAAGTCAGAAGAGAAGGCGGAAGCCAACAAGTCGGAATAGTGCCCGGCTCTCCAGCAGAGTCGATGGCGCTCGCGCAGAATCGGTGGGTCGTGACGTGTTTGCGATCGTGTCCTAATCGCCCATTGCCGCCGCGCCGGGGATCGACAGGCAGAGCAGCATCAGCAGCAGCAGGAACCAGCCGGCACCCTGCCACTGCACCCAGGTGCCCTGCGCCTTCCACAAGCGATAGGTCCTGACGAACGCGCCCACCCCTCCGAGGAACAGGATTGCGGGCACCGTCGAGGCGGCGACGACCGACGTCTTCGAAACGACTGCGTAGATGATGAAGGCGAGGGCGGCGACCGCGACCACCACCGCCGTGTAGGTGGCAGCGGCCCGGAACTCTTTTGGTCGGTCCCAGCGTTTCTCGACGTCGTTGGTCATAACAGAAATGTTGCCGCCGGTGCGGTCATTGAAACGGTCATCGGGATTGTTGACGAACACGGACAGGCATCCGCAGATCTCAGGCTACGCCGCTTCGGCACGCGCCTTTACGGATCGCGCGGCAGTCCCAGCAGACGTTCGGCGATGATGTTGAGCTGCACCTCGGTCGTGCCGCCATAGATCGTGGTGGCCCTGCTGCCCAGCAGGTATTCCCCCCAGCGGCCAGGCTCCTGCTCCGAATCCCCGATGGCGCCGTCGGTGCCGAACGACGACACCGCGAACTCCGCGTAGCCCTGGCCGGTCTTCATCGACAGCAGTTTGGAGATCGCCGCGGCCGGCATCGGGTCGGCGCCGGCGAGCGTGAGCAACGTCGAGCGCATGTTGAGCACCTTGGCGGCATGTCCTTCCGCGATCAGCCTGCCCGCATGGTTCTGCTCGATCTGATCGAACTGCCCCTCCTGGAGGAACGTGATGAAGTCGGCCAAACTGGCCAAGAACGGCGGCTCGCTGCTGCCGATCGAAACCCGTTCGTTCGTGAGCGTGTTCCGGCTGACCTCCCAGCCGCGGTTCACCTCGCCGAGCACGAGGTCGTCGGGCACGAACACGTCGTCGATGAACACGGTGTTGAACATCGCGTTGCCGGTCAGCTCGCGCAGCGGCTTGACCTCGACGCCCTCGCTGGCCATGTCGAGCAGAAAGTATGTGATGCCGTTGTGTTTCGGTGCGTTCGGATCGGTGCGCGCCAGCAGCGCGCCCCATTGTGAGTACTGCGCGCCGGTGGTCCAGATCTTCTGGCCGGTGATCCGCCAACCGCCGTCGACCTTGGTGGCCTTGGTCGTCAGGCTGGCCAGGTCCGAGCCCGCACCGGGCTCGGAAAACAGCTGACACCAGATCATTTCGCCGCGGAACGTCGGCGGCAGGAAACGCTGTTGCTGTTCGTCCGTGCCGAACGCGACGATGGAGGGGATGATCCACGCCGCGATGCCCATCTGCGGGCGTTTGACCCGGCCGGTGTCGAATTCCTGGGCGATGATGATCTGCTCGACGGGGCCGGCCGCGCGTCCCCACGGTTTGGGCAGATGCGGTTGAACCCAGCCGCCCTCCGCGATCGCGACTTTGCGCTCTTCGCGTGGAATGGCTTTCAGCGCAGCCACTTCCGCGCGGATCTCGTCACGCAGCTTCTCGGTCTCCGGATCGAGGTCGATGTTGAGCTTGCGCATCCCCGTGCTGGTCGCGACGTCGACGACCTGCTGCGGGTAGTCGGCGTGTCTGCCGAAACCGGCCGCCAGCACCAGCGCACGCCGGTAATAGACGTTGGTGTCGTGCTCCCAGGTGAAGCCGATGCCGCCGTGCACCTGAATGCAGTCCTGAGCGCAGTGCTGGGCGGCCTCGGGTGCCAGTGTGGCGGCCACGGCCGCGGCGAACTCGAAAGCGGCGTCGGCAGAGCCGGTTTCGTGATCTTGTCCGCTCGTCACGTGCGCGGTGAACTCGTCGATGGCGCGGGCCGCATCCCACACCGCGGCGGTAGCCCTCTCGGTGTCGGCGATCATCGAAGCGCACTTGTGCTTGATGGCCTGGAACTGGCCGATGGGCCTGCCGAACTGCTCGCGGATTTTGGCGTACGCCGCGGCAGTGTCTGTGGCCCACCGCGCCACGCCGATGCACTCTGCGGACAGCAGGGTCGAGATCAGCGCGCGAGCCAGCGGCCGGCTCAGGTTGCTCAGCACCCGGTCGTCGCCCACCTCGACGGCGTTCGCGCGCACATGCGCCACCGGCCGCAGCGGATCGAGGCTCTTGACCGGTTCGATCTCCAACTGATCGGCGTCCAGGATCACCCACTCTTCGCCGCTCTCGATGGCGACCGGTAGCACGAGCAGCGACGCCTGCGCGGCGGCGGGCACCGCGCGCACCTCTCCGCGGATGACCAGTCCCGCGGCATCGTCTTCGCCGTGTCGGGTGGCGGTCAGGCTCGAGTCGATGGCGTAGGCCGCGATCGTCGTGCCGGAGGCCAGGTCGGCCAGCTGCGGGGCGTTGGGGTCGTGTGCGGCGATCAGCGCGCTGGCGATGGCCGACGGCACGAAGGGCCCCGGCACCGCACCGTAGCCGAACTCGGCGATGACGATGGCCAGCTCGAGCACGCCGAACCCTTGTCCGCCAACGTCTTCGGAAAGGTGAACACCCTGCAGACCTTGCTCGGCCGCGCCCTTCCAGTAGGGCGGCGGATTCGGGACCGGTGTCTCCAGCGCGTCGTGCAGCACCTCGGAGGGCGCCACCCGAGCGACGAAAGACCGCACCGAGTCGGCCAGGTCGTTGTGCTCAGGACTGATTGCGATGGGCATACCTGCACCTCACTGTGACGGACTGTCCCTATTAACCGGTCGGTTGGGAGACACGATACCGTTCACGACGTTGACCAGTTCACGGCCGTCCCACAGCCGGCGGCAGTTGTCCAGCCCGTGCTCCAGATACCTCCGCATCGTGTCGGCGGTGTACCACGTGACGTGTGGGGTGAGCACCACGTTGTCGAGCCGGAGCAGCGGGTTGTCGGCTGCGACGGGCTCGGTCGCGAAGACGTCGAGTCCCGCAGCCGCCAACCTCCCAGAGCGCAGTGCGGCCACGAGGGCGGGCTCGTCGACGATGGGGCCGCGGCTGGTGTTGACCAGCACCGCGCCGGGCCGCATTCGGCTCAGCGCCGTGGCATCGATCATGCCCGCCGTCGCGTCGGTCAGCGGAAGATGTAGCGAGACGATGTCGCTGGCGGCCAGCAGGTCGGGCAGCGCACGCCAGCCGGGATGGCCGTCGTCGCGCGTACTGGTGTGCAAAACCTCGGCATCCATCGCCCGCACAATGCGCTCGACCCTCGTGGCGACGTTGCCGAAGCCGACCAAACCCACCGTGCAGCCACCGATGTCTCGCACCGTCTCGCCCAGGCTCGGGTCGGATGGCCAGCCCCGGCCCTGGCGGGTGGCCTCGTCGAGTTCGGTCAGCCGGCGCAGGGCGGCCAGCATCAGCAGCACTGTGCCTTCGGCGACCGACGGGGCATTGGCTCCCGGCATGTTGGCGACCGCGATACCACGGGCGGTCGCGGTCGTCACGTCGATGGTGTTGACCCCGGCGCCCATCTTGTGCACCAGCAGGCAACGACGTGCTTCGGCGAGGTCGTCACCGGATAGCGGCCGCAGCACATGCCAGATCACGTCGGCCTCGGGGAGCTCGCGGTAGAAGGTGGTGTCGTCGTCTTCCGCGCAGTAGCGAATATCGAGCCAATCAGACTGCGGTGCAACGAAATCGATGGCCTTCGAACCGGGAGCGAAATGCGCGAGGACCCTCAGCGGTGAGCCCCCGCGAGACGGGTCGGCGGCTAACGCCACCGCTTCGCGATCCACTTGGCGATGGTATCGGCCTGTTCGCTTCGCGCGCCGGGGGTGGTGAAGTAGTGGTCGGTGTCGATCGAGCACCGTGTTTTGTCCGTGCTGGCCAGCGCGTCGAAGATGTGCCGGGCGTCGGACGGGAACACGCCGGTGTCCGCTTCGGCGTTGATCACCAGCGCCGGGCAGGTGATCCGCTTGAGGTGCGGCTCGGCGCGGGTTTGGGCATATCGCAGGCTCCACATGCCGATCCAATTACGCAAAGTGCAGGCCGCAGCGATACCGCGGGCAGATCTGTTGGCCTGCACCGGTACTCCGGCATAGCACATGTTTGCGGGGCGCTTCGTCGGTTCCAGGGCGGGATCGACCATGCGCGGGTCCGCCCATGTCCGCAGCACCGTGAAGGGGCGGTCGGAGAAACCGGCCGCCCGCACATGCTCGAGTTCGGCCTCGGCCCAGTCCGTGATCGCGTGGTTTCGTGCGACCTGCGCGGCCCGGTACCGCTCGACGAACTCAACCGAGAACGGCGGACCGTTGCGCTCGTCGAACAAATCGAGCTCCGGATCGCTTGTCACCGCGTCTAACTCGTCGACAACCGCCGCGTCCATCCAGGCGGTGAGCACATCGGGGCGGCCGGGATGCGCTGCGGTCGAGACGTAGCCGTCGGCGGCCGGCAGGTCGATCAGCCCCGCAGCTGGACGCATCCCCGGAAGCGGAGTCACATGCGGGTCGACGGCTTGCGCCTGGTACGCGGCCATCAGCGAACCGCCGCCGGAATTACCCAGTAGGACAATGGTTTCCACACCCTGTACCTCGCGAAGCCACCGTACTCCGACGCCGATGTCGACGAGCGCATGGTCGAGCAGGAAGCTGCTCTCGAACCCGCGATAGCGGGTGTTCCAGCCCAGGAAGCCGATACCGCGGGTGGCCATGTAGTCGGCGAGATAGTGCTCGGAGAAGTCGATCTGGTAATGGGTGGCGATCATCGCAACCTTCGGTTTGCGACCGACCCCGCGGTGATAGATCCCCTGGCACGGATGTCCGCCCGCGCCGGCCCGCCGGGCCGTGGGGGAATCGAGGCCGACGAACTCGCGGGAGACTCCCGGTGTTGCGGTGGTCGACGGTGTTCTGGTCATTCGAGCCGTGCCCTGTCGGGCCAAAAATCAAGGGCTACAGGCTGTTCGACGATCTTGATGATCGGCCTGGTCTGCAGCGGGACGATCGTCATAGCGGTGCCGGTCCGTTCGTCATTGCTCGTGATCGTCCCTGATGCTAAATTCGATTTGCGTTTCTGGCCAGAGATTCGCGCTAGGAGGCGCCCGGTGATCAGGCCCGACAATCCCAACACCGAGTTCGAGCTCGGCGGCATCAACCACGTTGCGCTGGTGTGCTCGGATATGGCGAAAACCGTCGACTTCTACACCAACGTCCTCGGTATGCCGTTGATCAAGTCGCTCGATCTGCCGGGAGGCATGGGGCAGCACTTCTTTTTCGACGCCGGTAATGGCGACTGCGTCGCGTTCTTCTGGTTCGCCGACGCGCCGGACCGGGTTCCCGGCGTCTCCTCGCCCGAGGCCATTCCGGGAATCGGGGACATCGTCAGCGCCGTCAGCACGATGAACCATCTGGCGTTTCACGTGCCGGCCGAGAAGTTCGACGAGTATCGACAGCGCCTCAAGGCCAAGGGCGTGCGCGTCGGCCCGGTGCTCAATCACGACGACAGCGAGGCCCAGGTTTCGCCGACGGTGCACCCCGGTGTTTACGTCAGGTCGTTCTATTTCCTCGACCCGGACGGCATCACTCTTGAATTCGCGTGCTGGACGAAGGAATTCGGCGAGAGCGACGCGAAGGCAACACCGAGGACGGCCGCGGACCGCCGTCCGAGGGTGACCGCCTGAGCGGGGTCAGGCTTCGTTCGTCGGCAGTCCGGAGACCGCGTTGATGTTCGCCGCGAGCCGATCGACGAGTTGGTCGGCGTCGAGATCGAGGTGGCCCGCCAGCCAGGCGCTGATCGTCTGGCCCACTCCTCCGACCGCGAAATGTGCCGTCGCTTCGTCGAGTTGGTTGTCGCGTGCGACGGCCGCGCCGGCGTGCTGCAACAACAACTGTGCGAACAGGGCCGTGGACTCCGCGCGTTTGCGCAGTATCACCGTATTCGACACCTGAACGCTGAACACCAGGCGACCAACGCGAGGATCTACGGCGATGGTGTGCACGATGTTCGCCATGGCCGCACGGGGCTGCTCGCGGGGCGGCGCGGCGGCGACCGCGGCCTGGGTCGTCGCCGCGATATCGGCGATCACCCAGTCGTAGACCTGGGCGGCGAAGTCGTCCTTGTCGTGGAACGTCTCGTAGAAGTAGCGGACACCCAGGCCGGCCGTTGCGCAGATCGCCCGCACGGTCAACTCGGCGAGATCGTCCGCATCGGCGCCGAGCAACTGGAGTCCGGCGTCGAGCAGCCGCAGCCGGCGCTGCGCGAGGCGTTGAGCCGCGTCGACGCCGCGGTAGGGGCGGACCTGTGCCATGACCGTCATCTTGACACCCGGCACCGGGCGCGGGCAATATCAGGAAACACGTGTTCTCACATTTGCGATAGGGGTCCGCCGATGGTTTCCCAGCCGATCGACCACGTCGGAAGACCGGTCAACGACGCGCCATTACCCGGGCACAAGCTGCGTCGCAACGTCGCACCCGAGGACGCGATGCTCGGGATCGGCCTGCTGTCGGGAGCGGCCAACGTGATCATGGAACTCTCGCGGCCGGGAGTCGGATACGGCGTCAAGGACAGCCGCGTCGAGAGCGGCCGCGCGGACCGCCACCCCATCAAGCGGGCGCGGACGACGTTCACCTACCTCGCCGTCGCGCTCGCCGGCACCGACGAGCAGAAGGCCACGTACCGGCGTGCGGTCAACCGGTCGCACGCCGAGGTGTACTCGTTGCCGGATAGTCCGGTCGAGTACAACGCGTTCGACAAGAACCTGCAGTTGTGGGTGGCGGCCTGCCTGTACAAGGGCTTTGTCGACGTGTACCGGATCTTCGTCGGTGAGATGGACGACGAATCCGCCGACCGCCACTACCGCGACGGCGCGGCGCTGGGCACCACGCTGCAGGTTCCCGCGGAGATGTGGCCCGCCGACCGCAAGGCCTTCGACGAGTACTGGCAGCAGTCGCTCGACAAGGTCCACATCGACGCCGCGGTCCGTGAATACCTGTGGCCCATCGCGGCGGGCCGTATCGGCAACCTCAAGGCTCCCGGTTGGCTGCAGAAGCGCACCGACGCGATCAACCTCTTCATCACGACCGGCTTTCTGCCCCAGCGGTTCCGTGACGAGATGGGGTTGCCGTGGGACGCGGTCAAACAACGACGGTTCAACCGGGTTATGGGCGTGGTGGGCCGCATCAACAACGCGATGCCGCGGTTCGTCCGGCAGTTCCCGTTCAACGTGCTGCTCAAAGATCTCGACTGGCGGGTGCGCACCGGTCGCCCGCTGGTGTAGTCAGTTCGCGGTGCCGAGCCGCTGAGCGGACCCCGAACGTCTGTACAAGTTAGCTTAGTCAATGCTAACTTCTGCCGGTAAAGTTAGCCTGCCATAACTACGGGGAGATCACGGCGCGTGCCGCTACAGACCGATTTTGCTGCGACTTCGCGCGTCGACCACGATGTAGTGAGTCGGTTCGCGACGTGTTGCCGGGCCCTCGGGTTGTCGGTGCACGACCGTCGCCGTCCGCCGGACGCGGCCGCTGCCCGCTCCGGTTTCGCCGAACTCACCCGAATCGCCCGCGAACAGTGCGATGCATGGACGGGCTTGGCCGCGGCGGGGGACACCAGCGCCAGGGTGCTCGAGGCCATCTGGCAGACCGTCGCCACAGCGGGGGTGCTGCAGCGCCACGTGCAACTCACCGAAGGCGACCTGGCCTTCAGCTACGACAGCGGGCTCTACCTCAAGTTCTCGGCGTCGACACCCGACGACTTCCAGCTGGCCTACGCCGTCACGCTCTGCGATGCCGGCGACTACGCCGGCGCGGACGAACTCGTCGAGCCGCTGGTCACGCGGCGCCCCAGCTGGCTGGACGCCAGGTGGGTGCGGATCGCGATGTACTACCGCGCCGAGCGCTGGTCGGACGTGGTCCGGCTGATCACTCCGATCGTCAACGACACGCGTCTGGACGAGACGTACGCACATGCGGCGCGCGTCGCGCTCGGCACGTCGCTCGCCCGCCTCGGCATGTACGCGCCCGCGCTGTCGTACCTCGAAGACGCTTCGGGGCCAGTCGATGTCGCGACGGTGGACGGCACGCTGGTCAAGGCGCTGTGCCTACGCGCGCAGGGTGAGGAGCTCGACGCGGCCGACGTGCTCGCCGAGCTTTACGCCGCCAACCCGGAGAACGAACAGGTCGAGATCGCGCTGACGGACACCTCGTACGGCATCGTGCCGACCACCGCGGCGCGCATCGAGGGCCGCTCCGATCCGTGGGATCCCGCCACCGAACCGAGCGAGTCCGAGTTCGTCGACCCCGGCGCAAAGGAGCGCAAGGCGCACCTGCTGATCGAGGCCGAGGCCGAACTCGCCGAGTTCATCGGGCTCGAAGAGGTCAAGTATCAGGTCGCGCGGCTGAAGAGTTCGGTGGCGATGGCGATCCGCCGCCAGGAGCGCGGCCTGACCGTGGCGCAGCGCACCAACCACCTGGTGTTCGCGGGTCCGCCCGGTACCGGTAAGACGACGATCGCGCGCGTCGTCGCCAAGATCTATTGCGGTCTGGGCATTCTGAAGAAGGAGACGGTCCGCGAGGTCCACCGGGCCGACCTGATCGGCCAGCACATCGGCGAGACCGAGGCCAAGACCAACGCGATCATCGACAGCGCGCTCGACGGTGTGTTGTTCCTCGACGAGGCTTACGCGCTGGTGTCGACCGGTGCGAAGAATGATTTCGGGTTGGTCGCGATCGACACGCTGCTGGCGCGCATGGAGAACGACCGCGAGCGACTAGTCGTCATCGTCGCCGGGTACCGCAAGGATCTCGACGCGTTCCTCGACACCAACGAGGGGTTGCGGTCCCGCTTCACCCGCAGCATCGAATTCCCTTCGTACACACCGCACGAACTGGTCGAGATCGCAGTCCGGATGGCCGAGAAGCGCGACAGCGTCTTCGAACCGGCGGCGCTCGCCCACATGGAATCCTTGTTCGGTCAGTTGGCAGCGGCGACGACGCCGGACGTCACCGGTGTGGAGAGGCGCAATCTCGACATCGCCGGCAACGGACGTTTCGTGCGCAACTTGGTCGAGCGTTCCGAGGAGGAGCGCGAGTACCGACTCGATCACTCCGATAGTGAAGACTTCACCGATGACGAACTGATGACCATTACCGATGAAGACGTCACCAAATCCGCCATTCCGCTGCTGCGTGGCCTCGGGCTGACGGTGCCGCAATGAGCACTCCGGACAATTCGGATCGCCGGGCGTTCGCCTCGCGCACGCCGGCCAACGAGAATCCCGACCGGGTCGTGTACCGTCGCGGATTCGTCACCCGGCATCAGGTCACCGGATGGCGATTCATCATGCGGCGCATCGCATCCGGTGTCGCGCTGCACGACACCCGCATGCTCGTCGATCCGCTCCGCACCCAGACCCGCTCGGTGCTCGTCGGGGCGCTGGTGCTGATCACCGTCATGGCAGGGTGTTTCGTGTTCTCGCTGATACGGCCCGGTGGCGTCGCGGGCAACGACGCGATACTGGCCGACCGCACCACCTCCGCGCTCTACGTCCGCCTCGGTGAGCAGCTGCATCCGGTGCTGAACCTGACGTCCGCGCGCCTGATCGCGGGCCGGCCGGACAACCCGTCGCAGGTCAAGACCAGCGAGATCGACCAGTTCCCCCGCGGCAATCTGATCGGCATCCCGGGCGCACCCGAACGCATGGTGCAGAACACCACCCGCGACGCCGAGTGGACGGTGTGCGACGGGGTTTCGGGACCGGCCGCCGGTGTCACGATGATCGCCGGTCCGCTGATCGACGGGGGCGAGCGCGCGGCGCAGCTGCCCGGTGACAAGGCCATCCTGGTTTCCAACCCGAGCGGTCCCAACGCAGGCACCTGGCTGTTGTGGAACGGGCGCCGCAGTGCGATCGACATGAACGACCGCGCGGTCACCAGTGCACTCGGTCTGGGTACCTCGGGTGCCGAGGCTCGCCCCATCGCCCCGGGCTTGTTCAACGCGGTGCCCGAAGCTCCCGCGTTGTTCCCGCCCGTCATCCCGGGCGCCGGGGAACCGCCGCGATACCCGCTGCCGGCGCCTGCGCCGGTCGGCGCGGTGGTCACGGCCTTCGCCACCGACAACACACTGCGTCACTATGCGGTGCTCAGCGAAGGGCTGCAACCGATTTCACCGGTCATCGCCGCGATCATGCGTAACGCGAACTCCTACGGACTCGACCAGCCGCCGCGGCTGGGCGTCGACGACATCGCCCGTCTGCCCGTCGCGGACATCATCGACACGGAATCCTATCCCGCCGAACCGGTTTCGCTCGTCGACGCCGTGGACGCGCCGTTGACGTGTGCCCAGTGGAAGCGACCGGCCGATGCCACGAGCGCGACTCTTCACCTGCGTTCCGGTGTCACGTTGCCGGTTTCGGATCGCCTGCGCCCCGTGCAGCTGGTCGGAGCGGGCTCGGGAACCACCGCGAACAACGTTGTGCTGAGCCCTGGGCGCGGCTACCTGGTCCAGACGGTCGGGCAGGACGGTGGAGGTGCGTCGACCTCACCCGTCGGCGGCGCATCCTTCTGGGTGAGCGATGTCGGGGTCCGCTACGGCCTCGACACCGACGGTGACGAGAATGCCATCTCAGCATTGGGTCTCACCCCGCCCGCCCTGCCAATCCCATGGTCGATGTTGAGCCAATTCGCGCCCGGTCCGACGCTGTCGCGCGGTGACGCGTTGCTGGCCCATGACGCCCTGCCCGCCGACCCCCGCCCCGCCATCGTGAGGGAGACGCCGTAATGAGTCGGCTCATTTTCGAGGCGCGTCGCCGCATCCCGGTGCCGTCGACGCGCAAGGGCACCATCACGATCGAACCGCCGCCGGAGCTGCCGCGCGTGATTCCGCCGTCACTGCTGCGGCGGGTGCTGCCGTTCCTGATCGTCATCCTGATCGTCGGCATGATCGTGGCGCTGGTGGCCACCGGAATGCGGCTGATCTCCCCGACGACGTTGTTCTTCCCGTTCGTCTTGCTGCTGGCCGCGACCGCTCTTTACCGCGGCACCGACAACAAGATGCGCACCGAGGAGGTCGACGCCGAGCGGGCCGACTATCTGCGCTATCTGTCGGTGGTCCGGGACAACGTACGCGCGCATGCCGCCGAGCAGCGTGCGGCGTTGGAGTGGTCGCATCCGGATCCGGGGCTGCTCATCGACGTGCCAGGCACTCGCAGGCAGTGGGAGCGCGATCCGCACGATCCCGACTTCCTGGTGGTGCGCACGGGCCTGCACGACGCTCCGCTGAACGCCTCGCTGCGGGTGAAGGACAGCGCCGACGAGGTAGACCTGGAACCGGTGTCGCACAGCGCGTTACGCGCCCTACTCGACGTGCAGCGGACAGTGCGGGCCGTGCCGACCGGTATCGATCTCGGCAAGGTTTCGCGGATCACAGTGCTCGGCGAACCCGACGAGGTGAGGGCGGCGCTCCGCGCCTGGATCACGCAGGCCGTCACCTGGCACGACCCCGCCGTGCTCGGTGTCGCACTGCTGGCCCCCGACATCGAGAGCGACGACTGGTCATGGCTCAAGTGGCTGCCGCACAACGACATTCCGGGGGCGGTCGACGGGGCCGGCCCCGCCCGCTACCTGGCGGGCGACGTCGGTGAACTGCGCTCGCAGCTCGCCCCCGCGCTCGACGACCGGTCACCGTTCGGTGAAGACGACGACGCCGAGGTCAAGCACCTGCTGATCGTGGTCGATGATCCTGACGTGGACACCACCGCGCTGGTCCCGCGCGGCGGGTTGGCCGGTGTGACGCTGGTGCAGCGCGTCGCCGAGCCCCCGCACCGCGAGCAGTATCCCGATCCGGAGCGACCGATCCTGCAGTTGAGCGGCGGAAAGTTGCAGCGCTGGCAGTCCGGAGGATGGCAGCCCTACGTCGACGCCGCCGACCGGTTGGACGTCGCGACGGCGCGGCACATCGCCCGCCGGCTGTCGAAGTGGGATTCGAACCCGAGCCACGCGCGTACCGGGAGCACCGGGGTCGCCACCTTCTCCACGCTGCTCGGCATTCCGGACGCCGCGGCTCTGGACGTGGCGAGCCTGTGGGCGCCGCGGGCGCGCGCCGACGAACTGCGGGTGCCGATCGGCGTCACCGCCACCGGAGAGCCGCTGATCTTCGACCTCAAGGACGAAGCCGAAGGCGGCATGGGTCCGCACGGGCTGATGATCGGCATGACCGGCTCGGGCAAGTCGCAGACATTGATGTCGATCCTGTTGTCCCTGTTGACGACTCACTCCGCCGACCGGTTGATCGTGATCTACGCCGACTTCAAGGGTGAGGCCGGAGCCGACATCTTCCGGGACTTCCCGCAGGTGGTCGCGGTCATCTCCAACATGGCCGAAAAGCGTTCGCTGGCCGACCGGTTCGCCGATACGCTGCGCGGCGAGGTGGCACGACGCGAGCAACTGCTGATGGAGGCCGGCCGCCGGGTGCAGGGCAGCGCGTTTAACTCGGTGCTCGAGTACGAGGCTTACCGTTCCTCGTCGAACGCGGCGGCCTACGACCTTCCGCCGCTACCGACGCTGCTCGTCGTCGCCGACGAGTTCTCGCTGATGCTTGCCGATCATCCCGAGTACGCCGACCTTTTCGACTACGTTGCGCGCAAGGGCCGTTCGTTCCGCATCCACATCTTGTTCGCGTCGCAGACGCTGGATATCGGCCGGATCAAGGACATCGACAAGAACACCTCCTACCGCATCGGGCTCAAGGTGGCCAGCCCGGCCATCAGCCGCCAGATCATCGGCGTGGAGGACGCGTTCCACATCGAGGCCGGACCCGAGCACAAGGGCGAGGGATTTTTGGTACCCGCGCCGGGCGCGATGCCGGTCAAGTTCCGCAGCACCTACGTCGACGGTATCTACGATCCTCCGCGTGCGGAGAGATCCGTTGTGGTGCAGTCCGTCCCGGTGCCACAGCCGTTCACCGCGGGCTACGTCGAACCGCCTGCCGATACGGTCGTCGTCGCCGACCCCGCCGCTCACGAGGAGCGCCCGCCGCGCAAGCTCGTCGCGACCATCGGCGACCAGCTTGCCCACTACGGTCCGAAGGCGCCGCCGCTGTGGCTGCCCCCGCTGGACGACCCGATCCCGCTGGACGACCTGCTGGCCCGCGCCGACGTGGCCGAGCGCGAATGGCGTTGGCCGCTCGGCGAGATCGACCGTCCGTTCGCTATGCGGCGCGATCCGTTGATTTTCGACGCCAGGTCCGCCGGGGCCAATCTGCTGATCCACGGTGGGCCTAAGTCGGGCAAGACCACGGCGCTGCAGACGTTCATTCTGTCCGCGGCGGCTCTGCACTCGCCGCGCGATGTGACGTTCTACTGCCTGGATTACGGCGGTGGTCAGCTGCGGCCGCTTGAAGACCTGGCCCATGTCGGCAGCGTCGCCTCACCGCTGGAACCCGAACGCATCCGGCGCACCTTCGGTGAGCTCGAGCAGTTGCTTCGTGCCCGCCAGGCGCGGGGGCACTCGGGTAACGGCCAGCGGGACGAGTACGGCGAGACTTTCCTGGTCATCGACAACCTCTACGCGTTCAGCCGGGACAACACCGACACCTTCAACACCCGCAACCCGTTGCTGTCGAAGGTCACCGAGCTGGTGAACACCGGTATGTCCTACGGCATCCATGTCGTCATCACGACACCGAACTGGCTCGAGGTTCCGTTGGCCATGCGCGACGGTCTGGGCCAGCGCCTCGAACTGAAGCTGTCGGATCCGCGCGACAGCAATGTGCGGGTCACCGGTGCGCTGCGCCGGCCCGCCGAAGCGGTGCCGGCCGACCAGCCCGGTCGCGGCCTGACCATGGCCGCCGAGCACTTCCTGTTCGCCGAGCCGGCGCTACGCGACATCAGCGTGATAAACGCCCGCCATCTTGGTGTCACCGCGCCGCCGGTGCGGTTGTTGCCGAACGATCTCGCGCCCGGCGCCGTCGCCCCGCTGTATCCGGCGCCGGAGCGGGTGGTCATCGGCCAGCGCGAGGAGGACCTCGCGTCCGTGGCGATGGCGTTCGACCAGAACCCGTTGTTGATGGTGTTCGGCGACGCCAAGTCGGGCAAGACGACGCTGCTGCGTCACGTGATTCGCACCATCCGGGAGAACTCCACCCCGGACCGCGTCGCGTTCACGGTGATCGATCGGCGTCTGCATCTGGTCGACGAGCCGCTTTTCCCGGACAACGAGTACACCCCGAACATCGACCGGATCACCCCGGCGATGCTCGGGCTGACCGCCCTGCTCGAGAAGCGCCGCCCGCCTGCCGGCCTGTCTCCGCAGGAGCTGAGCAGGTGGAACTACCGGCCGGGCGAAGACGGCCACAGCCACTACCTGATCATCGACGACGTCGACCAGATCCCGGACGCGCCCGCGGCCAGTGGGCCGTTCGTCGGCCAGCGGCCGTGGACCGGCATCATCGGATTGCTCTCGCAGGCAAGCGAGTTAGGCCTGCGCGTCATGGTGACCGCACGGGCGACCGGTTCGGCGCACGCCCTGATGACCGCGCCCCTGCTGCGCCGGCTCAACGAACTGCAAGCGGTGATCCTCATGCTTTCGGGCAACCCGCAGGACAGCGGCAAGATTCGGGGGCACCGGTTCCGCCGTCTGCCTGCGGGCCGGGCCATGCTGCTCGACGATGGAGATGCCCCCACGTTCCTGCAACTCGTCAATCCGTTCACAGACGCGGTGGCAGGCCGCACTGGCAACAACAGCAACAGTGGAAGGGAGTTCAACTGATGACTCTTCGCGTCGTTCCCGAAGGACTTGCCGCGGCGGCTTCCGCGGTCGAAGCGTTGACGGCCCGGCTGGCGGCGGCGCACGCCGCCGTCGCACCGGCAGTAACCGCCGTGATACCGCCGGCCGCCGATGCGGTGTCGATCCAGACGGCTATCAGCTTGAGTGCTCATGGCGCACAACACAATTCAATCGCTGCTCTTGGCGTCGAAGAGTTGGGTCGCGCCGGGGTAGGCGTCGGTCAGTCCGGTACGAGCTATGCCACGGGTGACGCTGCCGCCGCGGCGAGTTATCTGGTTGCCGGTAGCTGACCGTGACGGCTCCCATCTGGATGGCGCTTCCGCCGGAGGTGCACTCGGCCATGCTGAGCAGCGGACCCGGTCCGGGTTCACTGTTGGCGGCGGCGGGGGCGTGGCAATCGCTGGCAGCCGAGTACTCCGCTGCTGCAGCCGAATTGACCGCCGTGCTGGGATCGGTGCAGGGCGGCGCCTGGGAGGGGCCGAGCGCAGCCCAGTATGCGGCTGCGCATACGCCGTACCTTGCATGGCTGGCTCAGGCCAGCGCGAACAGCGCGGCCGCCGCGGCGCAGCACGGTACCGCCGCGGCCGCGTACACCACGGCTCTGGCGACCATGCCGACGCTGGCCGAGTTGGCGCTCAACAAATCCACCCACGCGGTGTTGATCGCCACGAATTTCCTGGGTATCAACACGATTCCTATCGCGTTGAACGAAGCCGACTACGTGCGGATGTGGATTCAGGCGGCGACCACGATGAGCACCTATCAGGCGGTGTCGGGTGCCGCCGTGGCGGCGACGCCGATCACGCCGCCCGCCCCCTTCGTGTTGAAGCCTGGCGTGGGTGAGGCGGGCTCTGCCGCCGCCGATGTGCAACAGGCCGCGGCGCTGGCCACCGCCGCCGACTCAGGTGGCGCACGAAACATCGCCGACTCGATCGCGGACCTGTTGCGCGACATCATGAGGTTCTTCGAGGACTTCTTCGAAGGGATCTTGAACCTTGCGCGCCAGTTCTTCGGCAGCATCCTGGATTCCCTCAGCAACTTCCTGAACAACTTCCTCGGGTGGCTCTTCAACCCGTCGTCGGGACTGGTGCTGTTGTTCGTTCTCTACCAGGCGATCACGCAGCCGCTCGGATGGACGACGTGGTCGTTGCTTTTGAGCTCCCCGATTTGGCTGCCGTTGTTGATCGGGCTCATCGTCCAGTCGCAGACGCCGCAGCCCGTTCCGGTCGCCGCACCCGAGCCCACGCCTGCCCCCGCGCCCGCCCCTCTGCGGCCTGTCGCCGAGCCGCGCGCGGAATCGCTTCCGCCGATCGCGACCGTGGCGCCGACGGTGCCGGCGGCTCCGGCCGCTCCCGCGGCGTCGGTTGCTGCGGGCGCAGCGCCCGCTGGCGCTGTCCCAGCACCCGCTGCTGCTGCGGTGGTCCCGTACGCGGTCGCCGGGCCGGACCCCGAAGACGGTGTCTCCCCGACGTTCCGCGAGGGCACGGGTGTGAAGGCGCCCGCATCGGACATCGCTGCGTCGGCCGCTGCCGCTGCCGCCGCATCGTCGTTGGCCAAGCGAAAGGCCCGCCGCAGGCGGCCGCAACCGGTCCATCAACGCCAGTACGCCGATGCCTATATGGACTACGAGCCCGACGAGCCGGAAGACGTGGCTCCACCCCGCGAAACGGTACGGCGTCCGCATGTCGCCGCATCGGAAAAGGGTGCAGGCGAAGTAGGTTTCACCGGTGCAGCGAGCAAGCCGGAAGCCGAACAGGCCAGCGGGTTGACCGAACTCGCCGGTGACTCCTTCGGCGGCGGACCCACCGAGCCCATGCTGCCCAGCGACTGGGATCACAAGGGGGGAGAAAACGACTGAACCGAGTTGACCGAAATCCATTCCACCGAACCACAATCCGAAAGGAACATCCATGAGCCTCCTGGACGCTCACATCCCCCAAATCGTGTCATCCGAGGCTGCGTTCTCGGCGAAGGCCGCGCTGATGCGCAGCACCATGGCACAGGCCGAGCAGGCCGCGCAGTCGGCACAGGCATTCCACATGGGCGAATCCTCGGCCGCCTTCCAGGCCGCGCACGCACGCTTCCTCGAAGTCTCCGCGAAAATCAACGCGCTGCTCGACATCGCACAGGTCAACCTAGGCGACGCGGCGGGCACCTACGTCGCCCAGGATGCCGCGGCGGCCAGCACCTACACCGGTATCTGAACTTCGAACTGACCTAGACCCAGAGGGAGAACCTGATGTCTCAGATCATGTACAACTACCCGGCGATGCTGGCCCACGCGGGCGAGATGGCCGGCTATGCGGGCGCACTGCATGCCGTTGGCGCCGACATCGCCAGTGAGCAAGCGGCTTTGGCCGGGGCTTGGCAGGGCGACACCGGAACGACCTACCAGGCGTGGCAGGCGCAGTGGAACCTGGCCCTCGAGGAACTCGTACGCGCATACCGCGCGATGGCCGCCACCCACGAGCAGAACACCATGACGATGAGCGCCCGGGACCAGGCCGAAGGCGCCAAATGGGGTGGCTGACCGACGGTGGCAGCTAATGCAGTCGAGCTGACAGCGGAGCAGGCCTGGTTCGTCGCCGATGCATCGGGGGCGGGAAATTACCCCTGGGTGCTGGCCATCACCCCGCCCTACGGCGACCACGCCGAGCGGGCGGCCTTCGAGGCCAGGGTGTCGGCCGAACTGGTCGAGATGGGCGTGATGACGGTGGCCGGTGTCGTCGAACCCCGTGTCCGGCGATGGGTCACGACGACATGCCGACCCAGGCGATGGCTCGAACTCCGGTTCGTGCGGGGGGCTGGCAACATGCTGCGCGGGCACGTCGCGCGCTGCGACGACCACACTGTCGTCGCGCTGCGTGGCGGCGGCCTCGTCACGCTCACCGCGTTGGAGGTCGACCACCCGCAGGCATTGGTTCCCATCCTGACCGCCGGTCTGTCGGGGCGCCGGCCGGCCGAGTTCGACGAGTTCGCCATTCCCGCGCGCATCGGGGCGCGCGCGGACGAACAGCTGCGCAACGGCGCGACGCTGGACGACGTCACCGAGTTCCTCGGCATCCCGCCGAGCGCACGCGCAGTCGTCGAGGCGGCCTACGGGACGAACCGCAGCTATGTGGAGATCGTGGCCGGCGACCACCGGGACGGCCATCGCGTCAGCAGCGATGTCGGCGTCAGCGTCGTCGACACCCGGGAGGGCAGGGTGCTCGTCTCCCCGACGAGGGCGTTCGACGGCGAATGGGTCTCGACATTCACGCCCGGCACGCCGATGGCCATCGCCACCGCGGTCGAGCGGCTTACCGCAACGCTGCCCGACGGGGCGTGGTTCCCCGACCTGAAACTGACCCGAGACTTCGACTCCGACCAGAGAACGGAACACCAATGGCAGACAGTTTGAGCGGCGCGACAGCGTCTTTGGCGGACCCGGTCGCGTCCCGGGCGATGCCGATCGCTCGCGTGGCGGTGCTCGCCGCTGGCGAGGCGGGCGGTCGCGTCACCGACATGGCGTTGCCTACCGAACTCCCCCTGCGGGAGATCCTGCCCGCCGTGCGGCGGATGGCGATGCCCGCCGACGAGGAGTACGGCGACGCAACGCCAGTTGTGTTGTCGCTCGCCCCGGTCGGAGGTGCGCCGTTCAGTCTCGATGCCACGTTGAACACCGTCGGTGTCGTCGACGGGGATCTTCTGGCGCTGCAACCGCTTCCGGCGGGGCCGGCGGCGCCGCGGATAGTCGAGGACATCGGTGACGCAGCAGTCATCTTCTCGGCTGCCCGCGAGAAGCCGTGGGGTGCGGCGCATATCGCGCGCGGCGCAGCGGCGGCGGTGATCGCGCTCATTGTGATTGTCACTGCTTTTGCCGTCGTGCACAACGAAATCATCGGCGGCTTCGCCGGTCTCGCCGTGGCCAGCGGCGCCGCGGCGCTCACGGTGCTGGCCGCGCTGCTCACATGGGGCCGCTCGCCGCGGCTCGGCACGGCATTGGCCGTGGTGGCTCTTGTGCCCATCGCTGTGGCTCTCGCGCTCGGAGTGCCCGGCAACTTCGGGCCGTCACACGTGCTGCTCGCCGCCGCGGGCGTGACCGCCTGGTCGATCGTCAGCATCGTCGTCGCCCAACGGGCCATCGCGGTGTTCACGGCCGCCACCGCCGTAGGCGGCGGTGCACTGCTCACCGCGGGTGCCGCGACAATCTGGCATCTGAACCACATCGTCGTCGGATCCGTGCTTGTGGTGCTCGCGCTGGTGGTCACGGTCCAGGCGGCGCAGTTGTCGGCATTGTGGGCGCGGCTGCCGATGCCGGTCATTCCGGCTCCCGGCGACCCGACCCCGGCGCCGCACCCGATGAAGGTGCTGGCCGATCTGCCGCGCCGGGTTCGGATTAGCGATTCGCACCAGACCGGCTTCATCGCGGGCGGCGTGCTGCTGTCCACCGCAGGAGCGTTGACACTGGCTGCGCCACAGGGTGTTTCGCCGTGGGTGTGGTACGTCGTGGCCGCGGTGGCGCTCGGGTCGGTGCTGCGGGCCCGCGTGTGGGATTCCGCTCCGTGCAAGGCGTGGTTGCTGAGCCAGCCGTTCCTGCTTGCGGTCTGCTTGCTGGTCGTGTTCAGCGTCGACGACCGCATCACCGCGGCGTGGTGGGCGCTCGTGGCGCTCGCCGGTTTGACGGTGGTGTGGGTGATCGTCGCGGCGTTCCCGCGGGTCGCCTCGCCGGACACCTACTCGCTGCCCATGCGTCGCCTGGTCGGGTTCCTGGCGTCCGGCATCGACGCGTCGCTGATCCCGGTGCTGGCCTATCTCGTCGGGCTGTTCGCCTGGGTGCTTGACCGATGAGGCGTCGGTGATCCGCGACCGGTTGCGTGCTGTGGTCGCGGCCGCGGCGGCGGTGACCGTCGTAGGTGTGAGTTCTCCGCTCGCACAGGCGATGACACCACCTCAGCTGGATCCGGCGGTGCCACCTCCGTCGGGTGCGGCCGGGCCCGTCCAGGCCCAGTCGCAACGCGGACCGTGTGTCAGCGCGGGTGTGTTGCCCGGTACCGACCCGGGCGCGCCCAGTGCCAACCAGAAGCTGCTCAACGTCGAGGGCGCGTGGGAGTACAGCCGCGGGGACGGACAGGTCGTGGCGGTCATCGACACCGGCGTCAGGCCCGGGCCCCGACTGCCGAACGTGGACGCCGGCGGAGATTTCGTCGAGTCGACCGATGGACTGAGCGATTGCGACGGCCACGGAACGCTGGTGGCCGGGCTGATCGCGGGCCAGCCGGGGGCCGATGGGTTCTCCGGGGTGGCGCCCGGTGCGCGCGTGCTCGCGATCCGGTCGACGTCGTCGCGGTTCTCCCCGCGCGAGACCGGTGGGAATCCGGCGACGGCACGCGTCGCGCTCGACGTGGCGACCCTGGCCCGTGCGGTTGTCCGTGCGGCGGACCTGGGCGCGAGGGTCATCAACATCTCCGCCGTCACCTGTCTGCCCGCCACTGAGGACGTCGACCAGAGGGAACTCGGTGCGGCCCTGCGGTACGCCGCCGTGGACAAGGACGCGGTGATCGTCGCTGCCGCAGGCAACAACAAGGCGGGGTTGAACCCGGGGTCGGCATGCCCGTCGAACCCGTTGTCGGATCCCAGCCGCCCGGAGGACCCTCGCAACTGGGCCGGGGCGACGTCGGTGTCGATACCGTCGTCCTGGCAGCCCTACGTGCTTTCGGTCGGTTCGCTCGACATCGCCGGGCAGCCATCGGATTTCACGATGGCGGGGCCATGGGTGGGGATAGCCGCACCCGGGCAGGACATCGTCTCGGTGGGCAACGGCGACGACGGCGGCCTCGCCAACGGGCTGCTCGACGACCGGGGCCAACTGTATCCGCTCAACGGCTCGAGTTTCGCGGCGGCTTACGTGTCCGGCGTCGCGGCCTTGGTGCGCAGTCGGTTTCCCGATCTGACCGCCGAACAGGTCAGGGATCGGCTCACGGCCGGCGCGCAGGGGGCGGCGCGAGCGCCGTCGAACCTGACCGGCGCCGGACTCGTCGATCCCGTCGCCGCCCTGACATGGGACATGACGGCGGCCGTCGCCCCTCACGGGGACCCCGAACCCCAGACCGTCGCCGCACCGCCGCGGCCCGCCGCGCCCGACGATACGCCGAAGGTGGTCGCCTTCGCGGGAACGGGTGTGCTGGCGCTGATCGCCGCCGTCACGGCCGCGGTTGCGGTGCATCGGCGAAGGAACCCAGACAACGAAGCGGAGGCATCGTGACCGTTCGAATTGCGTTGGCGTCGTTGGCCGTCGTCCTGGCGGCGATGGCGTACCCGTGGGAGACGACCACGGATTGGTGGATCTTCGGGATCGCGGTCGCCGTGGTGGTCGTGGTGTTCGCGTGGTGGCGGGGCCAGTTCGTGACGAACATGCTCGGCCGGCGGTTGGCGGTGTTTCGGCGCAACCACTCGAAGCCGACGGCGCAGGATCCGAAGCGGGCCACCGTGGTGTTGCGGGTCGACGACCCGTCGGGTTGCGGTGTGCCGCTGCCCTTGGTGACCGGCTATGTCGAGCGGTTCGGCGTCCGCAGCGAGGTTCGCGTGACCAACCGTGATCTGGACGGTGTTCGTACCACGTGGATCAGCTTGACCCTCGATGCCACGACGAATCTCACTGCCCTGCAGGCCCGTTCGCCGGAACTGCCGCTGCGCGAAACCGCCGAGATCGCGGGCCGGCGACTCGCCGATCACCTGCGGGAGGCGGGCCTCGACGCGGTACCCGTCAATGACACCGACGCGCCGTTGATCGGAAAGGGCCGCGAGAAGTGGCGCGGTGTCCACGACGAAGGCGGATTCGTGTCGGCCTACGGGATTCCGGTCGACGAGCGGCTGGGTGAGCGCCTCGACGAGGTGTGGTCGCAGTCGTCGGAGACGTGGACCGCCATCGAGTTCAGTGGTTGGGTGGCGCACCCGACTGTCGCGGCGGCGTGCGCGTTCCGGACGTCGGAGGCGGTGCGCGCGGCGCCGGTGTCCGGTCTGAGACCGCATCGTGGCGTTCAGCGGCCGTTGCTGACGGCGTTGGATCCCAAGGCGGTTGGTCGACTGAACGTCGTGGGTAGGCCTGTCGCCGTCGATCTGCTGGCGCGGATCGACTGGCCGGCGGGACATCAGACCGAGCTCAGTCGAACATGAAATCCCGCATGAAGCGGGTCATCCTGCGCAGGTAGTCCGGCTGGCTGACGTGCAGGATGTGGTTGCCGGGGAACCAGTGGAACGCGCAGCGGTCCCAGTGCTCCCAGAGCATCTCAGCCTGTTCCGGGGGCGCCAACCGGTCACCGAGACCCGTGATGATCAATCGCCGGTTCTTCGGCACCAGCGGTGCGTAGTTCAGCGGCGAGGAGAACAGGGTGGCGGCGCCCATCAGTTCGGCGTCGGTGCCCGTCAGCAGGTTCCGCAGCCCGACCACCTTGTTCGCGGGAAACCATTCGTCCACCGTCCGGTCGGGCGCCACCACAGGAACGTTGGGGATCACGGCCTGGATCCGGTTGTCGATGGCTGCGATCAGCGCTGAGGTGTATCCCCCGAGCGACATCCCGGTCAGCGCGATGCGATCGACGCCGGTGAACTCCAGATAGTCGACGACCGAGCGGAAATCGTGCACCGCCTGTGCCATCGCCTCGGCGAAGCCCGAGAATCCGTTGGCGAAGAACCCGTAGCCGCTGAAAGGCGAACCCTTTTCAGCACGGGGACCGTGAAAGGGCATGGTGTACAAGAGGACGTCGTAACCCGACCGGAAGAACCACGGCAGTGAGAAGAACAGGCCGTTGAACAGATACGGCGAACCCATGAACCCGTGGATCAGGCACAGCGTCGGATGCGGCCCGTCATCGTGTCGCCAGTGCTGGGCGTGTACGACGTTGTTGCGTTCGAATCCGCGGCACTGTTCGCGCAAGGCGGGGTTGATCGCTTCGAAACCGCTGTCGAAACGGATGTTCTGGACCTGCCCCTTCGCGATCCACTCGGCCAGCGGGTTCGCTGCTCGCGACGCCACCCGGGGTGGCGAAGTGGGCGCCGGAAACGACTGCACGGGATCCTTCGCCGAGGCCAATTCGGCGTAGAACTGCAGCTGTTCGCGTTCAGCGCGTGACTGTGACCGGCGTAAGCCGCCGGCCAGGGCCGGCAACATCGTCGTCGCGAGAAGCGACGCGATCGCGGTGCGCAGCGCGAGATCGGCCACGGCCGAGGAGTCGACGATGAACCGCTGGCGCAGCGTGAGGTCGGCGCGCCGGGGCAGTCCGCCGCTGGCGTCTGCGCCGGGAATGTCGGGAACGGGAATAGGCGGATCGACCGGGTCGGCGTCCGATGGGCTCACGTCGGCATCGTAACTCGATCCGGCGGTGTCAAACTGTCAGGATGTGGAACCCCGACGCCTATTTGAAGTTCGCCGACGAGCGTGGGCGCCCTTATCTCGAGTTGTTGTCGCGGGTCGGCGCCGACGCGCCGCGACGGGTCGCCGATCTGGGTTGCGGGCCGGGCAATCTGACCGCCGCGTTGGCGCAGCGTTGGCCGCAGGCGTTCATAGAGGCGTTGGACAGCTCTCCAGAAATGGTGCAGGCCGCCCGGAAACGGGGAATCGACGCGACGGTCGGTGACGTCCGGGACTGGGTGCCGAAACCCGACACCGACGTGGCGATCAGCAACGCCGTTCTGCATTGGATACCCGACCATGCGCAGATACTGGTGAGGTGGGTCGCGCAGTTGCCGGCGCGGTCGTGGATCGCGATGCAGGTACCGGGCAACTTCGAGGCGCCGTCACATCGCCTGGTACGAGACCTCACACGGCGAGAACGATGGTTGAAACCGCTGCAGGACTCCGCGCTTCGGGAGTCACCGGTGAAGGAGCCGATCGAGTACGCAGACCTGCTCGCCGATGCCGGTTGCACGGTCGACGCATGGGAGACGACTTATGTGCACGTGTTGACCGGTGAGAAGCCGGTGCTGGACTGGATCACGGAAACCGCACTTAGGCCGGTACGCAGTAGGCTCACCGAGGCCGAGTGGGACGAGTTCCGCACAGAGTTGCACCCGCTGCTGGCCTCGGCGTATCCGAAGCGGGAGGACGGTGTGACGCTCTTCCCGTTCCGACGTATTTTCGTGGTGGCTCAGGTGGACTGAACGCTGAAGGCCCGGGGGTCATGTGGGAAGTCCTTCTTTTTCGGCGTCCGCGCGGTACCGGTCGACCCAGTCGTCCGAGCGCTGATCGGCCTGCCGTTCGAGGACCGGTTCCGGGGCAAGGTGTCGGTCCTGTCCGAGCGCCTCGAGGATGTCACCGACGATATGAGAAAGGTTGCGCCACAACACTGGATACGGCACTTCCATCGGCGCGACGCCTTCCTCGGCGAACCAGTTGCGCCACGCTTCCTCCTGGGCCCGCAACATCGTCACGACGTGGGCGATCGCGCCCGCGTGGTATTCGGCGCGGGCATCGCGGGTTGGGTCGGGCCGGCCACGCCATACCCGGGTCTGCACGGCCCTCCAGAACGAGACCGCCTGGGACACAACGTCAGGGCGGAAGACATGGATGAGGAACGGGTCGCTACCGATGACGTCGCGGATGGCCGACAACAGGCCGGTGCCGGAGCGGCCGGGCAGCCCGCTGGCCCGCTCAAGCAGCAGCTGCGTCTGATTCCACATCAGCTTGCCGCCCCAGATCCCATTGGGGGTACGGCCGACGGTGCGGATGTAATCGCGCCAAATCTCCGGCGGGGCGAGGTCGGGCTTGCCCTCGTCGAGCGGGTCGAGCAGACGCAGGATCGACTCGTCGGTCACACCCTCGAACCACTGCCTGGGTTGTGGCGACTGGCTGGTGCTCGGCAGGTATTGAAAGAACTCGCCGGGTTCCCCGGCGACACCCGTCGCGCGCAAGGACTCCACGAGAAGCGTGCTGCCGCTGCGCTGAGAGGCCAGGACGAGATAGGCCGTCGGGGCTGACATGCGAGCAGCTTACTCACACGGTAATAGTTCGGCACCACATGATATTTCGATCATGGTGAGCGAAATCATCGGTCAACTGTGGTCGTCTGTGACGCCGCGTTCGGCCGCGATCGCGGAGCGGCTCGGTAATGGGCCCCGAATACGCAGATACGTTTCGGTGTACCGCTCCGATATCCGGGTCCCCGCGAACTCCGACGGGATCACGTCGTTGGTCTTGACGCGCCATTCGTTGAGGAGCAGCGCGAGATCGTCGGCGATGGATTCTGCCTCCGAACCACCCTGGGCCAGAAGGTTGTTCGACTCGTTGGGATCGGCGCGCAGGTCGTAGAGCTCTCGCTGCGGTCGCTGCGCCCGCGAGAGGGGCGCGACGAGGCGGCCGGGCGCACTGTCGGCGATGTCCCACGGCAGTTCCAACAAAGGGCGCGACGCGTAGTTCTCGATGTAGCTGTATGCCTTGGTGCGGACCGCGCGGATCGGGTCGAAGGAGTCGTGGTAGGTCTTCGTCGTGTACACCTCGGTGCGTACCGGCTTGTCCGGGGCGGCCAGCAGGCCGACCTTGTGGGAGAGCCCCTCCACGTCGGCTGGTACCTCGACACCGAGGAGTTCGAGCAGCGTGGGAAGCAGGTCCACACCGCTGAACAACTCGTCGTAGACCTTCGGTGCGATGTTCGCGCCGCGCGGTGGCCGCAAGATCATCGCGATGCCCGTGCCCGCGTCGTACAACGTCGATTTGGCGCGGGGAAGTGCGGGGCCGTGGTCGGTCGTGAACACTACCCATGTGGTGCGGTCGAGACCGGTCGCCGAAAGGGTGTCGAGCAGACGGCCGACCGCCGCATCGGCCACCGCGATCGATCCGTAGAACTCGGCGAGGTCCTGCCGGACCTCCGCGGTGTCGGGCAGGAATTCGGGGACGGCGACACCTGCGGCATCGGCCGGTTCGTACCTGTCGCGCGGATACGGGCGATGTGTCTCGAAGAATCCCGCCGTCAACAGGAATGGCTTCTCGGGCGGATCGCTGAGCCACCGCGTCGCCTGTTCGACGACGTATTCACAGTATGAATTCGAGACGTCGAACTCGTCGAAACCGAGCTTCGCCGGATACGAGGTTTCGTGTTGCATTCCGAACAAGGCGGTATACCAACCAGATTCGGACATGATCTGTGGCAGCGTCCGAACACCCGCGCGATACTCCCAGCCATGGTGGGCGAGGCCGACGAGACCATTGCTATGGGGGTAGCGACCGGTGAACAACGACCCTCGTGATGGGGAGCAGAGCGGCGCAGTCGCGTGCGCGCGGGTGAACAGAATGCTTTCGGCAGCGAATTCATCGAGACGCGGACTCGACACGTCGCGGTGATCGTACGCGCCGAGATAGCGGCCGAGGTCGTGCCAGTGAACGATCAGCACGTTGTCTCGGCGCGGGTCTGTCACTGTACGTCCTTTCGTCGTCGGCACCCCTACTTCAACGTGCCGGCGCCGATCGGGCAAGCCTTCGCCTCGGCCGGCGCGTTATTCACAAGCGTCTGGCCCCGTCGGGTTATCCCCAAGTTGGGATTCATCCTCAGATGGGTTGTCACGGCTGTGTGTCGACGTCCCGGTTCGATATGGTCGATCACATGTTCGATGAGCTGGCGGCGGCGGCGAGCAGCGCCCGAGGTGCGGATGCGGTCGGGACGTGGGCGCGGGTGGAAAACGACTGCACGAAGCCCTCGGCTACGTCCCACCCGCCGAATACGAGGCCGCCCTCACCGGCACATCACACCC
>NZ_LQIS01000006.1 GCF_001499905.1 Mycobacterium sp. GA-1285
GCCGCAGTGGCCGCCAACCGGCGCGCCGCCCACACCGCCTCCGCGCGCGTGCACTCCTCGATCACCGCCACCACAGCCTTGTCGTCAACCGCGGCGAACTCCGACCCGAACATGTGTGCGACTATGCCACCACCCCCCGACAAGTCAGCGTCGCGCGATTCACCGTCGCGATCCGCCCAACCAGAACGGCTTCGTCGTGAGCGCGACAACCGCCAAGACCGCAAGCGGCGCCACTAAAGGCATCCATGGCAACTCCGGCGACAGCAGCACCGCCGACAACGCGATACCTGTAAAGCCCAGAGCCCCCACCACAGTCGGCACGGTGACGTCGGTGGTATGCCGTAACACCAGGTACGCCGCACCCGACAGCCCGCACAGCGCCGCCAGCACTGGACTCGCCGATGCCACCACGATCGCCGCAGCTGTCGACAACACCGCGACCGTGGCAGCTACCCGAAACACGTTGCCCAGCAACACCATAACCACCGCAAATCCACACACAACCAGCACGGCATCGTCAGCGGACAGCGCGGCTGCCGCGATCATGACGAAACCGAACCCCGTCGACAATGCGCGATTCACCGTCGCCTCCGCACCGGTCTGCGGTGCTGGGGCACCAGCTGCATGGCCTGATCAAGCGTGTCGTTCTCGCGCCACGCAACGATGTCGACACCGACGGTGCCCATGTCCCGATACATGAAAGATCGCTGCAGCGACCACATCCGGGCCACCAACGCGTCGCACCCCTCCTCGAACGGAGCACCCTGCAGGACGTCCACCGCCACGACGGTGTGGCCGCGCTTGCACAGGTCGATCAACGCCAGGGCGAACTCCGTGTCGAGCATCGTCGAGAACGCGACGACGACGGCGCCCGGCGGGACCGCGGCACGCGGGGCCAGGGTTCCCGACGTGGTGTCGTAACCACCGCTGACACCGAGCATCGCGTCGAGCACTCGATAGAACTGCCTTCGGCCGATGTCCGCGCTCAGCCACCGCGGATGCCGGTCGCCGAGCGCGACGATGCCCGCGCGGTCACCGCTGCGCAACGCGCTCTGCACCACCTGCACCGCGCCGCGGGCCGTTCGCTCAGCGGCCTCAGTGGCCGGACCCGCGGGCTGGGCGTAGTTGTCGATCAGCACGACCACGTCGACGGCGCGGTCGGTCAACCGTTCGGTGACATGCAGGTTGCCTCGACGCGCGCTGACCGCCCAATTGACCGTTCGCAGTTGATCTCCCGGCACATACCGACGAACATCGGCGTACTCCACGCCGGGGCCGATGTGCCGAGTCAGGTGGGTGCCCAGCCGATCGAGCAGTTCGGTGCGCGGGACCGCCGTCGACTGCGGCGGCGCCATCGGGAACACGTAGACGTCCGCGGCGTCAACCGCCCCGATTCCCTCGACCAGACCGCCCCGCGCTGCGACCTCGAGGCGTGCATGCAGGGGATAGCGGCCCCACCGATGAGCCGTCGCCACCACGGTCAGCTTGCTCTCGCTCTCCCGTTCGGCCACCTCGATCGTCATGCCTTCGACGGAACCGCTCAGCATCCTCACCGTCTCGTTGCCACCCTCCGCCCACATCGTGATGCGCGCCGGCTCGCCTTCGAAGCAGCGGTGAATGCCGGGCTCGGCGTACACGCGCACCGTCGGAACGGCCCGCTGCCACCCGACCGAGCACAGCACCCCGATCAGGGGCGCGGCGAACGCGATGAGCTCCCAGCGTGTCCCGAGCACCGCGACCGCCATGACCACCGCCGCACAGGTCACCAGCGCCCGGGCCAATGGTGAAGCGCGCCAGCGTAACTCGGCCTCGGTGCAGCGGGTCTCGGTCACGGGTCGGTCCGCGGCACCGGCAGCCGGCGCAACAGTTCGTCGACCACATCGCTGCCCCGTACCCGTCGCACCCACATCTCCGGCCGCAACGTGATGCGGTGCGCAACAGCCGGAACCGCAAGTGATTTCACGTCCTCGGGCACGACGTAGTCACGACCCTGCAGCAGCGCTCGGGCGCGAGCCAGCTGGACGAGATCGAGTTCGGCGCGAGGACTGGCGCCCACCGCGATCTGCGGGTGCTGACGGGTGGCGGCCGCCAACGACACCACATACCGCAACACGTCGTCGTGCACGGAGACTTGTTCCACCGTCTCCCGCATCGCGACAAGATCGTGCGCGTCCACCACCTGAGCGACCGTCGGCTCGGCGGAGCCGCGGTCGATGCGGCGGCGCAACATCGAGGCCTCCTCCTGTTCGGAGAGGTAGCGCAGTTCGAGCCGAATCGTGAAGCGGTCGAGCTGGGCCTCGGGCAGCGGGTACGTGCCCTCGTACTCGATCGGGTTGTCGGTCGCCAGCACGATGAACGGGGCGGGCAAGGCGTGCGTCGCACCGTCGATGCTCACCTGGCTCTCCGCCATCGCCTCGAGCAGGGCCGCCTGTGTCTTCGGCGGTGTGCGGTTGATCTCGTCGGCGAGCAGCAGGTTGGTGAAGATCGGACCGCGACGGAATTCGAAACGGCCCGACTGCATGTCGTACACCGTCGAGCCGAGCAGATCGGCGGGCAGCAGGTCCGGCGTGAACTGCACGCGCTTGAACTCCAGTCCGAGCGCGGCGGCGAAGGACCTCGCGATCAATGTCTTGCCAAGGCCAGGCAGGTCCTCGATGAGCACGTGCCCGCCGGCCAGGACGGTCGTCAGGATCAACGCCAGCGCACCGCGTTTGCCGACCACCACCCGCCCGATCTCGTCGAGCACCGCTTCGCAGTTCGCGGTGGTGGCCGCCGCGGGTAGTCCTGTCGTCATACCTGCTCCAACCGTTGCAGGATCTCATCGAGCGTCGCCCGGCCGGGTCCAGGCTCGTCCACCCCGCGTTTGGCGACGTTCTCCGGGTTGACCCAACCCCACAGTTCCGGGCCGAACAGCATCTCGCCGGTGGCGTGGTAGGCCGAGCGGTTGCGGGTGCGGCGTTGGCCGGTCGCCAACTCGAATTGCCGTGCCAGCATGGGCCGTAGATGCCGGTCCCAATCGGTGCGGGTGGCCTCCGCGCGGCTGATCAGGGTCTCGGTGCGTGACCGCCAGCGGCGCAACGACTTGGCGGCATCGTCGGAAGGTGTGTGTTGGTCGTCGGTTTCGGCCTCGCGCGCCAGCTGCCACCGCAAGCCGAGCAATGCCAGCGTCAGCGCGACGCCGGAAACGATGAGGATCAGCTGACGGTCACGGCTGGCGATCGCGATCAGTTCCGCACCGGCCACCAACAGGAATGCCGCCGCTACAAGCCTTTTCACGATGCCACCCCCGTTGCCGTTCCAGATGCGCGCTGCGACAGTTCGGTCAACACCTGGCTGAGCACCTGTATCGCGGCGTCGCGGTGACGCTCGTTCATCACGTGCGGCGAGAAACGCGCCTCCTCGAACAACTCGACGAGTTCGGTGGCGCTGTCGGAACGCAACGCCCCGATGGTGACCGCGCGCGCGAGCACCTCGGTCGGGGTGTCGCACGCCTGGGGCGCCGCGCCGGGAACCCGCGTCAGTTCGCGTTCCATCGCGGCGTAGCAGGCGATGATCGCTTCCCGCGGTTCGCGACTCAGGTCGCCGATCTCGGCGAGCCCGACCTCTGCGGCCCTGGCCAACGATGTCGTGGTCGTCGGCGCGGACGCCGGCTCGTCCACGGCCTCGACGACGCCGGAGGTGGGAGAACGCCCCTGGCGCCGCGACGCGACCGCCGTTGCGACGACGATCAGCGCCATCAACAGAAGCATGGGGGGGATCAGGTAGTTCACGACGTTGCTGTCGGCGGCGTTGTCCTCGGTGGGACGCGGATCGACTGGATCGACGGTTACAGGGGCGTCGGGTGTGGCGGTCGGCGGCGCCTCTTCGGTCGGCACCGGTAGCGAAAGCCGGGACAGCAGCGCGACAAGGACAACCAACCCGATGAGCGCCACCAGCGCGACGAGCGCGAACCGCCATGACGGCCGTTCGCCGGGCCGTCGGTCGCGAGGCAGGCTCCCCGTGGACGCCGGGGCAGGTCGTTTGTCCCGCATCCGCACGATGATCGCGAAACCGATGATCGCCACCGCCGCGCACAGCAACGCGATGACCGCCGCCAGCGCCACGGGATTGCTCTCGCGTTGCTCCACCTGTTCGGCGGTCCGCTCCACGCCGGGGACGTAGCCTCGCAACGCCCACGCGGCAAGCACCATGAGCGTGATCACCGCGATCACGCGTCGAGTCGACGTGTCGGAAGCGCCCATGGCCCTGTGGCCATCCTGACACGGATGGCCGTCGGCCCGATACGTTCGACAGCTATGAGCGTCACACTGCATGAACCCCGCGTCGCCGAGGCGATCGACCGGATGTACGCCGAAGCGCGGCACCAGATGGAAGCACTCCGGCGCGCCGACTTCACCCGCCTTTCGGAGGCGACTCCGCTGGAACGCGCCGACGCTCTCAGCGACTTCTATCTACCGGTGACGCCCGAAGCGGGCCGATTGTTGTACGCACTGGTGCGCGCGAGTAAACCCACCACCATCGTCGAGTTCGGCATGTCCCTCGGCATCTCCGCGATCCACCTGGCCGCGGCAGTGCGGGACAACGGCAGGGGCCGCGTCGTCACCACCGAGTTGAGCGCAGCCAAGGTCGCGGCCGCGACGAAGACGTTCGTCGACATCGGTCTCGACGACGTGATCACGGTGCTCGCCGGTGATGCGCTGCATACCTTGCAGACCCTTGCGGGCACAGTCGATTTCGTCCTTCTCGACGGATGGAAGGAGTTGTATGTGCCGGTGCTCGAAATGCTGGAGCCGCGCCTGACGCCGGGCGCCCTGGTCGTCGCGGACAACACGTCGATGGACGAACTCGTCCCCTATCTCGACTACGTCCGAGACCCGGCCAACGGCTACGTCAGCGTCCCGATCCCGGCCCGGGAGAGTGACAGCATGGAGATCAGTTGCCGCGCAGTCACTTAACGCGCCGCAGCTGTGTCTTGGCTTTCTTCACCGCCGCAGTCGCGTCGCGGCTGGCCTGCTTGGCCTTATCGTAGGCGTCCTCGGCGGCAGCGAGGCCGCGCTCGGCTTCCTGTAACCGGCGTCGGGCGTCCTGGTGCCGGAGACGCGCGGCGGCAAGGTCGGACTGCAGTTCGGACAATGCGTCGTCGGCTTCGGCCTTGGTGCGCTCGGCGGCGGCCAGTTCTGCGCGCGCCTGCTGTCGTTGCCTGCGCGCCTCCGCATCCTTGCTGTCGCGGCGTTCGTCACGTGGCTCTGCGGGTTCGGGTTCGGGCTCGCGCTCCGGTTTGCGTTTCGCGGTCGAGCTGAAAACGATTGCGGTGTCACCGAATTCACCAAAGCCGGACCATTCCTCGGCCTTGGTCAATCGGCCGAGCCGATCGGCGACATCGGGGTCGGCGACGGCCGCTTGCAGCGTGCCGGTGACGTCCTCGCGCAGCGCGCCCGTCGGGCTCTTCAGCTCCGCCTCCTCGAACGCGGTACGGGTCAGATCGTTGACCAGCCGGCGCTGTTCGGCGGAGAGCTCCCGGATCCGCTCACCGTCCATCGCCGCGTGTGCGTCGCGCAGCCGCTCACCGAGACTCTTCAGGCGTGACGTGACGTCCTCGTCGGCGAGTGCGAGCCGGTTGACCACCCATGCAGCGGTCGTCGGTTTTCGCGCGGCTGAGATCCGCTTGGCCGCCTCGGCGTCGCCACGCTTCTTCGCGTCACCGGCGAGCCGGGTGCGCAGCGCGGTGAAGTCCTCGGGCTTTGCGGCATACAGTTCGTCGAGCGCATCCTCGGCCACGAGCTCATCCTCCCAAAACGCGCCGGCCTGCCGCTGGACCGCAGCGTCATCGTCGGACCCGCATCCGGCTTCAGCGGATTCAGGCCAGACCGAGGGACGCCAGTAGATCGGCGGTACGCCACCAGATCAGCAGCGCGAAGGCCACGAGCGCTGCGGCGCTGGCCCCGGCCTGCACCAGGTTGCGGGAGTCGCGTGGCGCGTAGACGTAGGCCGCGGCGATCGCGGCGCCGGTGACGAGCCCCCCGATATGGCCCTGCCAGCTGATGTTCTGCGAACTCACCAGCGGAATGATGAACGTGAACGCCAGGTTGATCGCGATGATCGCGACCACCCACCGCACGTCCATGTTCAGCCGCCTGCCCACCACGAAAATCGCCCCGAACAGGCCGAACACCGCACCGGAGGCGCCCGCGGTCTGCGCGACGGGCGACGACAGCAGGTAGACCAGCACGGACCCGCCCAGCGCGCTCAGCAGGTACAGCGCCGAAAACCGCAGTCGGCCCAGCGCCGCCTCCAGCGGCGGCCCGACCACATAGAGGGCCCACATGTTGAACAGGATGTGCATGGCCCCGTAGTGCAGGAATGCCGACGTGATCAGGCGGTACAGCTCTCCGTCGGCCACGGCGTAGGACTGCAGCACGAGTTGGCGCTGCAACCCGGGCACCGCCATCTGCAGCCCGAACATCACCACGTTCAGGGCGATCAACACGTAAGTGACCGTCGGTTGAGCCGACGGCACCCCGCCGAACTGGGTGCGCACCTGCCGGACCTCCCGCGCGCCGGCGTTCACGCATTCCACGCACTGATGCCCGACAGACGCGGCCCGCATGCACTCGGGACAGATGTAGCGGTTGCATCGCGCGCAGCGGACATAGGTCACCCGGTCGGGATGCCGGTAGCACGTCGGCGTCACCGGCGGGGTCTGCGGGCCGGTCACAGCGTTCCGAACACTTCGATGCAGTTGCCGTCCGGATCGGCGGCGAACACCCAGCCACCGGGGCTCAGATGGTCCAACTTCACAGAACCCACCTTAGATTCACCGTTCGGTGGTGCCGCGTTGGATAACAATTCGGTCACCGTGTAGATCACGATCAATTAAATATCGGCAGCTAATTCTGAGAGTTCTCGAAATTTCTGGTTGCACGCTTATCGAATTCGGGCGAAATTGCGGTACAGATCACGCCAGTGCGGTGTAACGCCTGAGCGCGCCTTGTTCCGGCTTTCACGGCGGCGTTTGCACCTGTTTGCCTTGGGTACCTTGGTTTTCGGGGACGGGGGAATCAGCGACCAACCCAATGAAGGAAAGAAACCATATGAAATTCCATGGTATCGCCGCGCGCCGGCAGATCGCCGGCGCCTGTGCCGCCAGCCTGCTCGGCGGCCTGGCCGCAGCAACCATCGCCGCGCCGTCGGCGATGGCCGCACCGGACTGCAGCGCAAGCGCAGTGTCCGGGACCGTCAGCTCCGTGACGGGTGCCGCCCGTTCGTACCTGGACACCCATCCGGGTGCCAACCAAGCAGTGACCACCGCGTTCGGTCAGCCTCGCAACGAGGCCTCGGCCATCCTGCGCGGATACTTCACCGCCAACCCGCAGGAGTACCACGACCTGCGCGGCATCCTCTCGCCGATCGGCGAGGTGCAGCGCGCCTGCAACATCCAGGCATTGTCGCCGGAGCTGGCGTCGGCCTACGACGAGTTCATGGCCGGCTGACTCCGGTCGACTCGATTGAATTTCGTTTGAACAGAGCCCGTCGCCGCAGCTTCCCGCTGCGGCGACGGGTTTTTTCCTTTCCAACCGCTTCGTCCGTTTAGACTGGCTCGCATGACTTTGCCGCGACTCGCCGCCGTTGCCGCGACGGCGCTCCTCGCTCTCGGCGGGCTGGCTGTCGCGCAAGCCCAACCGGGTGAACCGCACCACACAGATCCGGGGGCACCCGGACCGTCCGCCGCGCCGGGACCCTCCCCGTCGCCGGGACCGGCGCCCGCCGCGCCCCTGACCTCCATCGACAAGGACGGCACCTACAAGGTCGGCACCGAGATCCTGCCCGGCACCTACTCCTCACCAGGTCCTGTCGACGGCGGCACCTGCTATTGGAAGCGGGACAACAACGACGGGGTTCCCGACAACGCGCTCACCAAGAAGCCCCAGGTAGTGCGCATCGAGGCCACCGATACGGCGTTCACCACCCGTGATTGCCAGCAGTGGAAGCAGACGAACGCCGCGCCGCCGCCGCAGGCCTCGCCCACCGACCTGCTCGCCCAACTCGGGTCGTTCATCGGCAAGGGCATCCTGAACGGCGGCCCCCGCTAGCCTGGCGGTGTGGTCGAGCTCCACCCCGACATCGCCGTGCTGCGCCCACTGCTGGGCGTCTGGTCCGGCCGCGGCGCCGGTGAGTACCCCACCATCGAAGCGTTCGGTTACACGGAGGAGATCGCGTTCGACCACACCGGCAAACCGTTCCTGTCATACCGGCAGAAGACGACCGCCGACGACGGCCGGCCTCTGCACGCCGAGACGGGTTTTCTGCGGATGCCGTCGCCTGGCCGCGCCGAATGGGTGTTGGCCCATCCGAACGGGATCACCGAGATCGAAGAGGGCACGGTCACCATCACCGGCTCGCTCATCGAGCTCGAACTGACCGCGACGGCCGTCGGACGCACCGCATCGGCGAAACATGTTGCCGCGCTGACTCGTTCCCTCCGCATCGAGGGTGACGAACTCGTCTACACCGTGCAGATGGCGGCGGTGGGCCTGCCCCTGCAACATCATCTCGGCGCGACCCTGCACAGGACGGTCCAATGACCTCACCGGACGGCAGGATCCGTGTCCCCGCCGACCTCGACGCCGTGACCGCGGTCGGCGAAGAGGACCACTCCGCGGTAGACCCCATGGCGATCGAGCGGATTTGGCAGGCCACTCGCCATTGGTATCGGGCCGGGATGCATCCCGCGATCCAGATATGCCTACGCCACGACGGCAAGGTCGTGCTGAACCGCGCGATCGGGCACGGATGGGGTAACGGTCCCGCCGATCCACCCGACGCCGAAAAGGTCCCCGTCACCACCGAGACACCGTTCTGCGCGTATTCAGCGGCCAAGGCGATCACGTCGACGGTCGTGCACATGCTCGTCGAGCGGGGCGTCTTCTCTCTCGACGACCGCGTCTGTGATTACCTGCCCGGCTACACCAGCCACGGCAAGCACCGGACCACGATTCGGCACGTGATGACCCACAGCGCGGGCATCCCGATCCACACCGGGCCGCGGCCGGACCTGCGTCGCATGGACGACAGCGAATACACCCGCGAAAAGCTCGGCGAACTCAAACCGCTGTATCGGCCCGGCCTCGTGCACATCTACCACGGACTGACCTGGGGTCCATTGATCCGCGAAATCGTCGGCGCCGCGGCTGGACGCAACATCCGCGACATCCTGGCGACCGAGATCCTCGAACCGCTGGGTTTCCGGTGGACGAATTACGGCGTTGCCGCACAGGACGTTCCGCGGGTCGCGCCGAGCCATGCGACCGGCAAGGAGCTACCCCAGCCCGCCGCCACGGTGTTCCGGTTGGCGGTCGGCGGCTCGCTGTACAGGATCATCCCGTTCTCGAACAGCCCGCAGTACCTCACTAGTGTGCTGCCGTCGTCGAACACGGTCTCCACGGCGTTCGAGCTGTCACGGTTCGCCGAAATGCTGTGCCGCGGCGGCGAACTCGACGGGGTGTGGATCATGGCACCGGAGACGCTGCGCGCGGCGACCGCGGAATGCCGACGACTGCGACCCGACGTCGCGGTCGGGTTGGCGCCGCTGCGCTGGGGCACCGGGTTCATGCTCGGGTCGAAACGGTTCGGGCCGTTCGGTCGCAACGCGCCTGCGGCGTTCGGGCACACGGGGCTTACCAACATCGCCGTCTGGACCGATCCGCAGCGCCGACTCGCTGCGGGGGTGATCAGCAGCGGCAAGCCCGGCCCACATCGCGAGGCCAACCGCTATACGGCCCTGCTGGACACGATCACGTCCGAGCTGCCGCGAAACTGAGCTTGTGTTCGAGCGATCGCCGAAACCTCGCACATATCTTCAGTCTCGCGGCGACGGCTCCGCCCGCACGCCGCGGTAGAAGCCTCGCCAGACGATCCACGGCATCAGCACACGATCGATCGACCAGCCGGGAAACCGAAACGCCTGCCCTTTCGGCGTGAACACCTCGAGACCGTCCGCCTGCGGTCCGAGCACCGACCCCCAACGTCGGCTCGCCGGCCGATAGGCGCGCAGAGCTCCGCCGGTGAAGTGGGCGCGGATGTTGTGGGCGAGCAGCCCGTCGGCGCGGTTGCGGGCCGAACTTCGGAGCGGGTCGGTCGCCGCGACGTCGCCGACCGCGAAGACGCCCGGGGCTCCGGGGACGCGAAGTTCGGGGGTGACGCGCACGAAACCGTGCTCGTCGAGCAGCTCGGGCGGCAGCCACCGCGTGTTGGGTGAGACGCGGCCGATGGCCCACAGCACCGCGTCGGCCGACGTCGCCGGCTGCCCGGTGTGCCACTGCACCGGCGCGTCGGTGATCTCGTCGCATGCGAAGCCGTCGGGTAACTCCGCGCGGTGCCCCGCATGCAGTCCGACGCCGAGGCCGCTCAGTTGACGGCTGATTCGCTGCCATACCCGTGGGTGGTGGTGGACGAGCGCCCGCTCCCCCGGAAAGTAGAGGTCGACGCGTTTGTCGGGCCATGTCTTGGCCAGGTTGGCCGCGCTGCTGACGGCGGCTGCACCCCCGCCGATGACGACCACCGACCGGGCGGATGCCAGCCGTTGGTGTGCGGCGCGCAATTCGGTGGTGATCTCCTCGGCCGACTGCAGATGCGGCCGGCGCCAGAATCCGTTGCTGACGCCGGTCGAAATCACCAGCGCGTCATAGGGTTCGGCCACAACGCCGCCGTCGGCGGTCTCGACGAGCACCTCTTGGGCCGCCGGGTCGAGCCCGACCAGTGTGCCGTGCACGGTGCGGACGCGGTCGAGTCCGCGGAACCGGTGAAACGGAATCCAGTTGTAACGGGCCCAATCCTGCGGTCTGCTGATGCGCATGCCGAGTTCCTGGCCACTGAGCAGTCCGGGTTTGACGGAGACACCGACGACGTCAGCGTGCCGGGCTAACTTGACCGCCGTAAGCACACCGCTGTCGCCGAGGCCCGCGACGACAACCCGAGGACGGTTCACCGGCCGCCGATCCTGCCGTGTCGCATTCGGTGTCGCATTCGGTCACCCTAGTCACCGGGCAGGCTGCCGACCTCCAGACCCGCGATCTCGGATTCGCCGTCGAAGATCACCCGGCCGAAATCCTTGACCACGCAGCGCAACCGGCCGCCGAGATGTTCGAAGTCGGTGTCGACGTTGCGCCGCTGGGCCGGCAGCGGGACGGGAAGCACGTGCGGATCGAGATGCGTTCCGTCGCCGTCCAATTCGATCTGGTACCGAAGCGATGTCGCCCGCAGACTCCACGTGCCGTCCCCGATGTCCGAACGCACCCAGGCCGTCGGTGGGGTCAAGCGCAGTACCTTGTTTCCCAGCCGGACCACGACGCCGGCCACGTCCTGTTTGAGCGGCCCGAGCGCGAGCAGTCCACCGGAGAACGCCACCGACACGTCGGCGTCGCCGAAGTCGTGCGCCTGTCCCCACCACCACCGCTGCGGAAACCCCGCGCCCCAGTTGCGTTCGGTGTAGAGCTTGGCGCCGTCGAAGTCCCACTGTCCACCGTCGAATTCGACGGTGCCGCTGGCGGATCCGCCGAGCCGGTACGGATGCCAGTACTGGTTGAGGAACGGTACGACGGAGGCGATGCCGCCACCGGCCAGCGCCTTTGGCCACCGGACCGGGTCATCGAACCGCATGTCGACGCGCACGCCGGGGAGCTCGGCGCGCAGCCGGTCGTATGTCGCGTGGAACCGTCCGTCGCCCGCGTCAAGCCGGAACGGGTCCGCCCCGGCGCTCGCAGCGTCCAGCGCCGCGCTGTAGACCCGATCGCCCGGGTGCAGTGCCACCGCGGTCGTCGCCCAGTCGCCGTCCGGGTGCTTGTTGACGCTGAACAACGCCACCACAACGCGACCCGACGCGGCGTCGGTCAGCCGCCAGAACCAGCCCTCCATCTCCGTGCCGTGCGAGGTCAGCGGGTCGCTGAAGGGCAGATCGGCGCCGGTGCGCCGATAGACACCTGCAAAAGGACCCGCGACGAGCCTCGTCGCGTCCCTGGTGGTGTCGAGAGCGGTCATGACCGCTACGTTGACGGTTCGGCCGCGGCGCAAACCCTCAGTTCGGCGGGTCGAGCCGAACCCGGTACATGGACGGCCAGAACTTGCCGGTCAGCAGGTACTCATCGCCGCCGAGGTGCGCGATGCCGTTGAGCACCTTCTCGGAGTCCTCGCCTTGCCCGGGCCACAGCCCGGCGGCGTCGACGACGGTGTTGACCCCGCCCGTCGCCGGATCGATGCGCACGATGTCGTCGGAGTGCCAGACGTTGGCCCACACCTGTCCGTCGACGCACTCCAACTCGTTGAGATTGCGCAGCGGCTGGCCGTCGCGGGTGACGGCCACGGAGCCGGTCTCGGCGAACGTCGCCGGATCGTGGAATCGCAGCCGATCGGTACCGTCGCTGCGGACGAGCCGGCCACCGTCAAGGCACAGACCCCAGCCCTCCCCGTCCACCGGTGCTTCCCGCACGGGGGTCAGGGTGACCTTGTCCCATTCGACCGCCACCCCGTCCCGCCACGTCAGCTCCCAGATGCGGTCGCCGACGACGGTGATGCCCTCGCCGTAGTAGTCGTTCGGGGCAGGCGACGCGCGGCGCACCGCACCAGTGGCCGGGTCGAGCTCGCGCACCTGCGATTTGCCCGCGATGCCGGTGCCTTCGTACAGGGCCGGCCCGCTGAGCTCGAGCCCCTGCGTCCACGCCGTGACGTCGTGGGGAATCTCCCCCAAGACAACAGGTTTGATCACCATAACGGGCCCCGTCGGTGCGGGTGTGTCGCTCTGCGCGGTCGGTGACTGGCCGCCGCACGACACCGTCGCAACCGCGAGCAGGACGACGGCCGCGCGACGTATTACCGAGACAGACATGCGCTCATGCCTACCCGATGGGCGGGCATCGTGCGCGGATCGGGCGAAACTGTGTGCTACTCGCTCAGGCCGGCGCGCAACGTGGCAAGGCTGCGGGTCAGCAGCCGCGACACGTGCATCTGGGAGATCCCCAACCGCTGGGCGATCTGCGTCTGTGTCTGCGAGCCGAAGAACCGCATGGTGAGGATCTCGCGCTCCCGGGTCGGCAGCTTCGCCACCAGCGGGCGCAGCGCCTCCCGATATTCGACGGCCTTGATTCCGCTGTCGTCGCCGCCGATCCCGTCCAGCAGCGACGGTCCGGCGTCGGATTCGCTGGCGGCCGGGGCGTCCAGGGACCGGGTTCGGTAGCACTGCGCGGCAATCAGCGACTGGACGACCTCGTCGCGGTCCATGCCCAGCTCACCGGCGAGTTCGGACGGCGTGGGCGCGCGGCCCAAGCGCTGGCTGAGGTCGGCACTCGCCGTCGAGACCTGCGCCCGGGACTCCTTCAACCGGCGCGGCACGTGCATCGCCCATCCGCTGTCGCGGAAGTAGCGCTTCACCTCACCCATGATCGTCGGCACGGCGAAGGCCAGGAAGTCGTGGCCCGACGTCGGGTCGAACCGCTCGACGGCGTTGAGCAACCCGACGCGGGCGGTCTGCACGAGATCGTCGCGCGACTCGCCCCTGCCGCCGTAGCGGCGCGCGATGTGCTCGGCCAGCGGCAGGCATCGGCGAATGATGCGCTCACGCAGTCGATCGCGTTCTATCGACCCGGCGGGGAGGTCGGCGAGTCGGCGCAGCAGACCGGGCACGTCGCCGTAGTTCGAATCGCCGGGTTCGCCTTCGGCTGCGGCTCGTTCGAGTGTCGCGGTCATGGGCCTCCTCCCATGCGGCAGGTCTTACCCGTATCGGGCGCCGGTGTATGCCCGCTTGACTGCCGAATCGCCGAAGTCTTCGCGGATCGGACGGCACCGCCCGCGCGTTCTTCGCTATGTGGCTGTCAGCCGGTCAGGACTGCGTCGATCGCGCGGTAGATGCGCTGTTCGCTGACCGGACGCGCAGTGCCCAACTGCTGCGCCCACAGGCTGACGCGGAGCTCCTCGATCTGCCGGCCGATGTCGCGGATGTCGTCGCCGGCAGCGCGCGCCGGCGACAACGCATCAACCAGTTCGTCGTAGGCGTCCTCCACAGCGTGTACGCGGTCCATTCGCTCGCGGTCGGCCACCGGCCCGTGTGGTAGCCGCTCCAGGCGCCTGCCGATGGCCAGCAGGTAGCGGCTCAGATCGGTCAGGTGTGCGGCGCCGGTGGCCGCGACGAAGCCACGCGGCAACAACCGGTCCAGCTGTGCGCGGATGTCGGCGATGGCGTCGGCCTGCGCGCCCGTCGGCGCCGACGGTAACGCCACCTCGACGTCGTGCGCCGCCGCGAGCACCTTCTCGACCCGCGTGACGATTTCGGCGGTCGTGGCCACCAGGTCGGCGGCGACGCGGTCGCGCAGAGCGGTGAACTCCGCGCGGGTCCACACCGGCGCGGGTGTGAGCATATCGGTGGCGGCGTCAGCGCAGTCCTCGAGCAGCGCCTGCAGAGAGCCGTCGGGATTGGCGCCGAGGACGAGCTTGGTGCGCGGCTGTATCTGCCGCTCAACGGCTTTCACGGGCGAAGGCACCGCGAGGCGTAACAACCTGCGGGTGCCGGGCCCCATCGACGCCTGTTGTTCGGCCGCCGTCGGGAACACATGCAGGTCGACGGCGTCGCCCGCATCAACCAGCGCTGGATATCCGCGCACGGTGTGCCCGCCGACGGTGCGCTCGACGGTCCGCGGCAGTTCGTCGAGATCGTCGGGCCACGTACGCATTCCGCTACGATCCAGGCCGCCGGCGACCGCCGCGGCGACCGCTCGCCGGACCGGGGCGGCGAGGTCACGCTGCAGCGCGTCGAGGTCCTTACCGCGTGCCAGTTCGGTGCCGTCGGCGCCCTCGACCGCGAAGGTGACGCGCAGATGCGACGGCAGCTTGTCGAGGTCGAACGCGTCGATCGGCACCAGTACGCCGGTGCGGCGGTGCAGTTCGCGCTGCACGGCCTCGAGCAGCGGTTCGGCGCCGGGCGTGATCGCGGCCAGCACCGCACGCGCGGTGTCCGGTGCTGGAACGAAGTTGCGACGCAGTCCTTTTGGGAGCGATCGGATCAGCGCGGTGACCAGCTCCTCACGCAAGGCCGGTACCTGCCAAGCGAATTCGTCGCTGCCGAGCCGGGCCAGCACCTCGACGGGCACGTGCACCGTCACACCGTCGTCCTCGGCGCCCGGCTCGAAGCGGTAGCTCAACGGCAGCGCCAGGTCGCCGGCCTGCCACGCATCGGGCTGTCCGTCGGCCGCGTCGTCGGTGCGCAGCAGGTCGTCGCGGGTGAACGTGAGCAGCTCGGGCGTGACGTGGCGCTGCTTCTTCCACCACGCGTCGAAGTGCCGCGCGGACACGACGTCCGCCGGAATCCTGGCGTCGTAGAACGCGAAGATCTCGTCGTCGCCGACGAGCAGGTCGCGCCGGCGAGCCTTCTCCTCCAGTTCCTCGAGTTCCTCGCGTAGCCGGGCGTTGTCGCGGAAGAAGTGGTGCCGCGTCTGCCAATCCCCCTCGACCAACGCATGCCGGATGAACAACTCGCGCGCCAGGTCCGGTTCGATCTGTGAGTAGCCGACACGGCGGCGAGCAACCAGCGGCAGTCCATAGAGCGTCACCCGCTCGTAGGCCATCACGGCACCACGTCGCGCATCCCAGTGCGGTTCGCTGTAGGTGCGCTGCACCAGCTCCCCCGCGATGCGCTCGACCATTTCGGGTTGGATGCGGGCCCCGATGCGGCCGAACAGCCTGCTGGTCTCGACCAGATCAGCGACGACGATCCACCGCGGCGGACGTTTCGTCAGCACCGAACCGGGCGCCAGGACGAACTTGGAGTTGCGAGCGCCCTGATACTCGCGGCCGTCGCCGTCGCACAGCCCGATATGCGACAGCAAGCCGGCCACGAGCGCGGCGTGCACGCTTTCCGGGTCGGCGGGCTCGGTGTCGTCGGACTCCTTGATCCCCAGGTCCTTGGCGATGCTGCGCAGTTGCCCGGTGAGGTCCTGCCACTCCCGGATCCGCAGATAGTGCAGGAACTCGTCACGGCACATCCGGCGAAAGGCGTTGCCCGACAGGTCTTTGCGCTGTTCGCCGAGGTAGCGCCAGAGGTTGAGGTATGACACGAAGTCCGAATGCTCGTCGGCGAACCGGGCGTGCTTCTGCCGCGCGGCCGCCTCGCGGTCGGCGGGCCGTTCGCGCGGGTCGGGGATCGACAGCGCCGCGGCCAACACCAGGATCTCGCGCACGCAACCCTCGGTGTCGGCCTGCAGGATCATGCGGCCCAGCCGCGGGTCGACGGGAAGCTGCGCGAGCCTGCGGCCGACATCGGTGATCGCGCCGCGCAAGTTCCATTCGCCGCCTGCGGCGGCGGCATCGAACGCACCCAGTTCCTGCAACAGCTGGACACCGTCGCGGACGCTGCGCCGGTCCGGCGGGTCGAGGAAGGGAAAGGTCTCGATCTCACCGAGATTCAGCGCCGCCATTTGCAGGATCACCGCCGCGAGGTTGGTCCGCAGGATCTCGGGGTCGGTGTAGCGCGGCCGCGCCGCGAAGTCCTCTTCGGAGTAGAGGCGGATACAGACCCCCGGCGCGGTGCGCCCCGAACGCCCGGCCCGCTGCGCGGCCGACGCCTGGGAGATCGGCTCGATCGGCAACCGCTGCACCTTGGTTCTGCGGCTGTAACGGGAGATGCGTGCGGTGCCCGGGTCGACGACGTAGCGGATGCCGGGAACCGTGAGCGACGTCTCGGCTACGTTCGTCGCGAGCACGACCCGGCGGCCGGCGTGGGTGGGCGCGAACACCCGTTGCTGCTCGGCCGTCGGCAGGCGCGCGTACAACGGAAGCACCTCGGTGTTCTTCAATCCGCGCAAAGCCTCTGCGGTGTCACGGATTTCGCGTTCACCGGACAGGAACACCAGCACGTCGCCCGGCGGCTCGCTCTCCAACTCGGCGATGGCGTCGACGATCGCCTCGGTCTGGTCGCGCGTCTGCGTACGAACCACCTCGTGGTCGGGATCATCGGGGTCATCGGTCTCGTTGGCGGGAACTATGAGTTCCAAAGGGCGATAACGTATTTCGACGGGATACGTGCGGCCCGACACCTCGACGATCGGTGCGCCTGCGAAGTGCTCAGCGAACCGCTCCGGTTCGATCGTCGCGGACGTGACGATCACCTTGAGGTCCGGTCGCCGGGGCAGCAGTTCACGCAGATACCCGAGGAGGAAGTCGATGTTGAGGCTGCGCTCGTGGGCCTCGTCGAGGATCAGTGTGTCGTAGCGCAACAGCCTGCGGTCACGCTGGATTTCGGCGAGCAGGATGCCGTCGGTCATCAGCTTCACCAGGGTGCGGTCACTGGCCTGGTCGGTGAAGCGCACCGTGTAGCCGATCGTGTCGCCGAGCGGGCTGCCCACTTCGTCGGCGATGCGCTGGGCGACGGTGCGAGCGGCCAGGCGTCGCGGCTGGGTGTGCCCGATCGTGCCGCGCACACCGCGGCCGAGCTCGAGGCAGATCTTCGGCAACTGGGTCGTCTTCCCGGAACCGGTTTCGCCGGCGACGATCACCACCTGGTGTTTGGTGATCGCCTTGGCGATCTCGTGGCGGCGCTCACTGACCGGCAGGTCGGGGTAAGTGATGGTGGGCACCGCGGCCGCTCGGGTCGCGACGAGCCCCTCGGCCGCAGCGATCTGCTCGGCGAGTGTTGCCAGCTTGTCCGGAGGAGCGCCGCGCAGCTGGCGCAGGCGCCTGCCGAACCGGGCCGCGTCGCGAATCGTCAACCCGTCGAGGCGCTTGCGCAGCTCAGCGACAGACGGGCCGGACACTGTGGCCAGGATAGGCGTCGCCGTCAGGGCTTGTCGGGCGCCCAGTAGTCGAGCATCTCGGCGAACGTCTCGAACGCCGGGGTGGAGACGCCGTAGGTGGCCTCGAGGTGGATGCTCAACGGGAAGCCGAGGTCGGCGACGCCGTCGATGACCCGTTTGTACAGGTCGAGCATCAGCTTGCGCTTCTCCGCCGGTTCGATGGAGGCGAGCTTGCGGACGAACTCCTGCTCCGCGGCGACGGCGGCGTTGCCCGGATCCTGAATCAGCCAGTTGATCAGGCCGACCTTGCTCTCCAGCTTCGGTACGAAGCCGAACGACAGCAGGATCTCCGGCCGGTGATCGGTCTGCTCGGCGAACTCGCGCAGGAACCCGACGATCGCGTCGGAGTACAGCAGCTGGGTCATCCCGTAGGTCGCGCCCTGATCGCACTTGAACCTGAAGCGACCGTGCTCACCGTCGCGGGTGGGGATCAGGATCGCCCCGCGGTTGGGCACGACGTCGGAGTAGATCGACAGCGCGTCGGTCGGGGCGACCCCGGTGCCTTCGCCGTCGTTCATCGTGCGTGGCACCCCGACGAAGGCGATGCCGTCGAACCCCGCGGCGGACAGGTCGGTCAGCCGCCGGCGCAACGTCGGCTCGTCCATGAACGCGGTGACCTGGGTGCACAGCCCGTTCATCTCGGACAGCTCGGGGGTGATGATCGCCCAGAAGTCGAGCACATCCATCTTGGGCTTCATCTCGATGGGACGGTCGTCGTCCTCTTCGATCATGCCGGGGATCATCACGTGCCTGATGCGGCCCTGCAGACCCGTTTCGGCGGAGCATCGCAACACCTTCTGCGCATCCTCCAACGCCTGCTCGTGCCCCCGCTCGACGTTCGGCGGCACCAGCTCGAGCGCGATGGTGTTCAGCGTCACCGGGCTGCTCCTCATCAGACATACTTCCCGCGCGGCAGGTCCTCCCTGACCACTATCCGCGCTCGCCAGGAAGCCTCACCATACAGACAGCGCAGTCCAGACCCATTTCGGCTCCGCCGCTCGGCTCATTCGTGAATCCGGCGACGCCAGCGGGCCCGCAACCGTCGTCAGTTTCACGAATGGGGACGCACGGAGCCGCTCGTACTGTGGAAGGTGTGAGCATCGCACCCACCGCCGTGACCTTCGCCGACCGCTACGCCAGCGACCTACCCGAGTTGGCCGTCCGCTGGAAGGCCGAACCGGTGCCCGACCCGCGGCTGCTCGTCCTCAACGAACCGCTGGCGGGCGAACTCGGCATCGATCCGGCCTGGCTACGCGGGCCCGAGGGACTGCGGCTGCTGGTCGGCACACAAGTGCCCGACGGCGCGAACCCGGTCGCACAGGCCTATGCCGGGCACCAGTTCGGCGGGTACGTTCCGCGGCTCGGCGACGGCCGCGCGCTGTTACTCGGCGAACTCACGACCATGTCCGGTGAACTGCGCGACCTGCATCTGAAGGGCTCCGGCGCGACGCCGTTCGCCCGCGGCGGCGACGGATTGGGCGCCGTCGGCCCGATGCTGCGCGAATACATCGTCAGCGAGGCGATGCACGCGCTGGGGATCCCCACCACCCGCTCGCTGGCCGTGGTCGCGACCGGACGCCAGGTGCAGCGCGAGACACCGCTACCGGGTGCGGTGTTGTCGCGGGTGGCCAGCAGTCACCTGCGCGTCGGCACCTTCCAGTACGCGGCGAACACCGGCGACGTGGACCTGCTGCGACGTCTGGCCGATCACGCGATCCAGCGGCACCATCCCGAAGCCGCCGACGCGGGCAATCCCTACGTCGCGTTGTTCGAGTCCGTGATCGCGGTGCAGGCGGCGCTGATCGCCAAGTGGATGCTGGTCGGCTTCGTCCACGGCGTGATGAACACCGACAACATGACGATCTCCGGCGAGACCATCGACTACGGGCCTTGCGCGTTCATGGAGGCCTACGACCCCGAGACGGTGTTCAGCTCGATCGACTCGTGGGGCCGCTACGCCTACGGCAACCAGCCGGCGATCGCGGTGTGGAACCTGGCCCGGTTGGCCGAGGCGCTGCTCCCGTTGTTCGCCGACGACCAACAGCAGGCGATCGCCCTCGCCGAGGGCAGCCTGGGTGGTTTCGCGCCCAAGTTCCAGGCCGCGTTGTCGGCAGGAATGTGCGCCAAGCTCGGGCTGGCGGACACCACGCCGGACGAGATCGCGGTGCCGTTGATGAACGACCTGATCGCACAATTGCACCAGAGCCACGTGGACTTCACGTCGTTCTTCCGTCAGCTCGGCTACGCGGCCCGCGGCGACGACGAACCCGCGCGCGGGCTGTTCCTCGACCTTGCCGCGTTCGACGAGTGGCTGGCGCGGTGGCACGCACTGCGGCCCGACGCGACGGTGATGGACCGCACCAACCCGATCTACATCCCGCGCAACCATCTGGTCGAGGAGGCGCTGACCGCCGCGACGGGCGGTGACCTCGAGCCCCTGTACCGGTTGCTGGACGCCGTGACCGCGCCCTACGACGAGCGTCCCGGTCTGCAGCGGTACGCCGAGCCCGCGCCGGAGGACTTCGGGAAGTACCGAACCTACTGTGGTACCTGACGTCGCGCGCCTAAACTGCTGTCATGACTTTGCGACGGCTTCTGATCGCGGGGCTTTTCGCGGCCGCGCTGGCCGCAGCACCCGTTTCGCCCGTCGTCGCCGCGGCCCAGCCGGGCAACTGCTGCTGCCCGCCCGGCCAGACGGGCGTCATCTACGGTTGCGCGTCGTTCTGCGTCGACGGCAAGGCTTTGGACACCAGCACGGGGTTGTGCGTGCCGGTCCCGCCGCCGTATCCGCATCCGCCGGTCACCCGGTGAACTGAGCCGCACGGTTAGGCCGGCGGCGGCGCGGCAATCCACGGTCGGTGACCGACGAAGCGTTGCGCCGTGACCTGCTACAAGAGTTGCTCCATGCATACGGGCCCTGCGGGCAGGAAGACGCCGTGCGGGAAGTGTGCCGCCGCGAGTTGGCACCACACGTCGACGAGATGTGGGTCGACGAGGCGGGGAATCTCGTCGGACTGATCCGCGGCGACGACCGCGAGGCCCAGGCGGTGCGCGTGATGGCGCACATGGACGAGCTGTCCATGCTCGTCAAGCGGATCGAGCCGGACGGCACCCTGCACATGACGCCCCTCGGCACGATGTATCCGGGCAACTTCGGCCTCGGACCGGTCGCGTTGCTCGGCGATCGGCGCACGGTGTGCGGCGTGCTGACGCTCGGCTCCGAGCACACCACCAAGGAGAGCCAGCAGATCTGGGAGACCAAACCCGATCAGGGTGATCAGGCGCTCGACTGGCTGCACGTCTACGTCTTCACCGGCCACCCTCCCGATGAGCTGGCCGAGGCGGGAATCAGACCGGGTACGCGGGCGTGCGTGCACCGGAGCAAGCGCACGCTGATCGACGTCGGCTCCGACTATCTCGGGTGCTACTTCATGGACGACCGCGCGGCGGTGACCGCCCTGCTCGACGTCGCCGGCCGGCTGGCGCCCAGCGACGGGCGCCCGGCACGCGACACCTATCTGGTGTTCACGACGAGCGAGGAAGTCGGTGGTGTCGGGGGCTCGTACGCCAGCCGCACGCTGCCCGGCGACCTGACCCTGGCGTTGGAGGTCGGTCCGACCGAAGCGGAGTACGGAACCACGTGCAGCGGCGGACCGATCGTCGCCTACAGCGACGCCGAGAGCGTCTACGACAAGGCAGTCGCCGATGCGCTACTCCAGGCCGCCACTGACCTGGGCCTGTCTCCCCAGCCCGCGGTGCTCGGTGCGTTCGAATCCGATGCGTCGCACGCAAAAGCAAGCGGACTGACCCCGCGGGCCGGACTGCTGTGCCTGCCCACGCTCAGCACGCATGGCTACGAAGTCATTGCGCGACAGGCAATTTCGGACATGGCCGCGGTGGTCGTCGAATTCCTGCGAGGCGGCGGGTGAGGGCGCCGTCAGCGGTCGAGCTCCCCGGCGATCCCGCGCTCGATGGCGACGCGCGCACGCTCCGGTAACACCACCAGCCCGTCGAGTTCGCGACGGGCGAGCTCGTAGCCGCGCTCGCGTTCCTGCGCGGTGGCCGCGGTGTCGGTCGCGACGCGCAACATGCTTTGGGCGCGGGCGATGCGCTGCTGATCCTGAGCAGAAAAGTCGCTGCGCCGACGACGGACCGCCTCGGTCTCGGCGGCATCGAAGGCGGTGACGTAGTCGGTGACCGCGTCGACGTAGTCGCGTGCGGCCTGCGCGTCGTCGACCAGGTCCTCGGCCTTGGCCGGACGTAGGAGGTCCGCGCGCAGCTTGGTTCGGTGGAACCGCTCGGTCAGCGGGTCGCGCATATCGGTCATCAACGGATAGTCGAGCAGCTTCGCGACGTCCAACTCGTATTCGAGCCATCGGGTGTCGGTGCGGTCGTGCGCCTTGACCGCCCGCGCGATCGCCTGCCATTGCACGGCGGTTCCGGTCACCTGCTGCGGTGCTGTGTCAGCGAGTGCGTCGCGGCCACCGTCCTGGCGCGCGCGGGCCGCCACTACCGCCCGCCAACCGCCGTAGAGGACGCCTGCGAGCGGAACGAGCACGATCAGCAGCTCGAGCAGGCGGATGATCAGCCCCATACCAACCCCATGAAGCCAGGATGCCACCGACGCACCAACTCCGACGCGGGCAGTTGCGGAAACAGTTGAGCCGGGCTCCGGACAGTCGATTTTCTGCCCACTAACAGCGAAATATTCGTTGTCAGCGAATCATTCGCTGATAGGTAAGCACAGTGGATCAGCCTCCGAGGTTCAGTCCGTGCCCGGGCCGTACGCCCGCGCGATGTCGGGCGAGTCCAACCAGCCCGAGTACGTCGGCCGCTGCGGCCACCCGTCGGGGGAATCCTGCCACTCCTCTTGGCGGCCCCACGGCAGGATGTCGATGAGCGCGAACGAGTGGCTGAGCTGTTCGGTGCCGCGGCCGTTGGTGTGCCAGGTCCGGTAAACCGTGTCACCGTCGCGCAGGAACACGTTCACCGCGAACCCTTCGCCGGGTGCGGCGTCGACGTCGGCACCGAACGAACTCTGCGACGACGAGTACCAGTCCATGCGGTTGCCGACCTTGGTGCGGTAGGCCAGCGCCTCGTCGATCGGGCCGTTGGTGACGATGACGAAGCGGGCGTCGTAGTTGTCGAGGAATTCCAGCCGGGTGTACTGCGACGTGAATCCGGTGCAGCCGCCGCACTGCCACTCCGCACCGTCGGTCCACATGTGGTTGTAGACGATCAGCTGTGAGCGACCCTCGAATACGTCGGCGAGCCGGACCGGCCCGTGCTCCCCGATCAGCGTGTAATCGGGCATGCGGACCATGGGCAGGCGCCTGCGCTGGGCGGCGATGGCGTCCAGTTCGCGTGTCGCCGCCTTCTCGCGTCGGCGCAGGTCGTCGAGGGCGGCACGCCAGGTCGCATGGTCGACGACGGGCGGTAGGGCGGCCGGTTGAGTCGGGACGGACATCGGATGTTCCTCCTGCGGTGGGGTCACTCGCAGGTTACGACCGACTCAGCGGCCGAAAGTCATCGTCAGCTCTTCTTGGATCCGCCGGATTTCTTGCCGCCCCTCTTCGATGCACCGGGCGTGTTGGCGATCGCCGCCGCGCGGGACTTGCTCATGCCCTTCTTGCGCAGACCCTCGTACTGTTTGTCGTTCTTGACGCTGGAACCGTGATCTTTCGCCATCGTGGCCTCCTTGCTGGTGGTTGCACGTGCGTACCGAATACCCGCGAGGGTGCATGTCTGCACACGACGCGCCGCGAAAATTCGGCGGTTCGCGCACGCTCACACCTCCGCCAGCGTGCGCAAATCACCGTATGACGTGCGGAGACTGCTTGGCCGGACCTGGGCCCCGAACGGCGCCAACGCGCAGCTGTGGCGGTTCGTCGTGCTGGACTCCCCCGAACAGCGGGCCGTCGTGGCGCAGGCCGCACAGGTCGCGCTGCGGTCGATCGAGTCGATCTACGGCATGAGTCGGCCCGCCGATGACGACCACAGCCGAGCGCCCGCAACAACCGCGCCACCTACGAACTCCACGACCGCGCCGGTGAACTCACCTCGGTGCTGTTCACCGCGTTCCGCAACGAGTTCTCGTCCGAATTCCTCGTCGTCTTCCGCAACCATTGGGACCCCGCCCGCAGCGACATCATCTACGGCGCCGGCGCCCGCAAGCGCTGACCACCGCACCGCGAGCGGCCGTGTTTGTACCCCGACACGCCGCGCCCTGCTGGCATTGCGCGGTCGCTCACGGCAGTTCAGGGACCCGCTTGCAGCAGTTGAGAGACCCGTCAGAACGCGTAGCGCACCCTGCACGTCGGCAACTTGGCGGCGACCAGATCGGTCAACTCGTTCACCCAGCGGCCCTTCCACGGGCTCTTGTAACGCACGTTCCACTGCCCACTCTGGCTGCGCTTGACCTGCTGCAGATCGGGACGCCACAGCAAGTCCTCCCCTTTGGGATGCCAGCCGAGGTTGACGTCGTGCAGGCCCTCGTTGTGGGTCAGGAAGATGATCTCCGCGGCCAGCTGCTGCTTGGTCTGATGCGAAGTCCCATCGGCGACCTGCTCGAGCAGCTCCGCCCAGTCGGACAGCCAATTCTCGTGTACCACAACGGGACTGAAGTTCAAGTGGACTTCGTATCCGGCGTCGACGAAGTCGTCGATCGCGGCGATCCGCTCGGCGATCTTCGACGTACGCACATCGAGCACCCGCGACGTGTCGGCCGGCATCAAGCTGAACCGCACACGGGTTCCGCCGCGCGGGTCGTAGTCGAGCAGATCGCGGTTGACGAGCTTGGTCGCGAAGCTGGCCTTGGCGTTGGGAATCCGACCGAACAACTCGACCAGATCTCGAACGTTGTCGGAGACCATCGCATCCACTGAACAGTCGCTGTTCTCGCCGATGTCGTAGACCCAGTCGACGGGATCGCATTGATTCGGTTGCGGCTTCACACCCTGCCGAGCGGCGTGACGCTCGAGGTATCCGGTGATCTTCTCGATGTTGGTGAACACCGTGATCGGGTTGGCGTAGCCCTTGCGGCGCGGAACGTAGCAGTACGAGCACGCCATCGCGCATCCGTTCGCGGTCGACGGTGCGATCCAGTCGCTGGACCGCTCGTTGCGGCGCGCGCTCAGGCTCTTCTTCTCGCCCAGCACCAGGACTTCCCGCTTGTTACGGACCCAGTCCTCGACGTTGCCCTCGTTCCCGTACAGGCCGGGTATCGCCTGGTGCGACAACACCTGGATGCGCTCGGCGTCGGGGAAGCGCTCGAGCACCTGACGCGCGCGGGGGAATCGTTCGATGTCGGGTTCGTGGTAGACCCGCTTGATGTCCAGCAGCCGGTCGGCCAGCGCGGTCGGGGGGCGCCGCGTCGCGGCGTCGTGGTCGGCAGGCGAGCTCATGCCTGGTTCAACGAACGTCGGCCGCGCACCGATGCAGTTGATCTTGTTGAGGACCAATGATTTTCGTCACTCTCGCGCAGATACGCCGCGATGTCGCGCGCGATCGGCGAGGCCTGCAGCCGGAAGGAGCGCAGCGGCCCGATCAGCGGCTCGTCGTATCCGGCGAACCACAGCCCCGGTGCCGCGCGGGGAAGCCCGTTGGCCTTCGGGCGACCCGCATCGTCTAACACGCCGTGGTGGCCGACGAGCGGTTCGAGTTCCCGCCGGTAGCCGGTCGCGGCGATCACCACGTCCGGCGTCAGCGCGCTCCCGTCTGACAGCACCACACTGTCACCGTCGAACGACTCCACCGCGGGCACGATCTCGATGCGTCCCGCTTTGACCTGTGTGACCAGCTCGTCGCCGATCGTCGGGATCTGCTCGTCGGTCAACAGAGCCGAGTAGATGCCCTTCGGCGGTACGGGGAGGCCCTGGCGGCGAAGGTCACCGAACCACACCCGGCGCATCAGGGCCGCGGCCTGATCCAGCACCTTGACCGGCAGGCGTTCGAAAACGGGGCTCAACGCGTCGACCGGAATTCCGGCGGCCGACCGCGGCACGAAATGTGGCGGGGTGCGCACCGCCATCCGCACGCGGCGGGCCACCCCGTCGCAGAGCTGCAACGCGATGTCGGTCGCCGAGTTGCCCGCACCTGCCACGAGGACGTCCCGGCCGGTGAACGGCTGGGCGTTTTGGTAGTGCTCCGAGTGCAGCACCTCGCCGCTGAACGTGTCTATTCCGGGCCACCCGGGCAGCTCCGGCGTGTGGTAGTTGCCGGTCGCGATGACGACAGCCGTCGCGGTCATCGGCGCGCCGCCGGTCTCCAGACGCCAGCCGCACCCCTTTTCATCGACTCGAATGACATTGCAGCTCAAGGACAATCGTAAATGCTGTCGGCGAACGTAGTCGTCGAAGTAGGCGACCATGTCATCGCGGGTGGGCCAGCGTCCGTAACGCAGTGGGATCCGCTGCCCGGGCAGGTGCGACCACCACCCGCAGGTGTTGAGTCGGAACCCGTCGTAGCGGTTGCGCCACGACGACGCCGGCGCGTCGGTGCGGTCGACGACCAGAGCATCGATACCGCACTCGTGGCGGAGTTGTCGTGTGATCGCCAGTCCGCACGGACCCGCGCCGACGATGACGACCGACTCGTCGTGACTGGCCATCTACGGGAGGTGTCTTGTGGTCAGCAGCCCCTCGGTGAGGTCCCGACGGAACTGTTCAATCAGCGAGCGGCGCCGCAGCGGCGGACTCTCGGCGTGCGCTTCCTGGGCCACCCCGCCGATGACGTCGGCGAGCGCGTCGATCGAATTCCACCGGGGGCTCCATTCGAGTTCCCTCTCCGCGCGCCCGCAGTCCAGCAGCGGAACGCTGAACGCCATGTCGAGCCAGCCCCGGTCGATCGGCTGCAGCCGCGCCCGCCAGCTGAGGTCGACCAAAGCCCCCAAAACCCCCGATGGCACGTGAACCGGTTTCGCGTGCAGCACCTCGGCGACCTGTTCGCGGCCCACCGGGGGTTCGGCCGCCAGGTTGAACGGCCCACTCGCACCACGTTCGGCCGCCCTGGCCAGCGCGTCGGCGACGTCGTCGGCGTGGATCAGCGGGATGCACAACCGTCGGTCGAGCGGCAGGACCGGCAACAGCGGAACCGCGAGCATCGGCACGTAACCGGGCAGGGCGTAGCGCATCAGGCCACTAGCCGCGTCGCGCTGCACGATGAACCCGGGACGCATTCGCGCGATCGGCACACCCGCGGTCCCTTTGTCGCGTTCGTAGTCGTCGAGCAGCGCTTCCGCGGCCGACTTGTCGCGGCTGTAGGGCGACGTCCGGACGCCGGTGGTCGGCCACGACTCGTCGACGTACTGGCCGTAGCGGCCCGGCGCGTAGGTTCCCACCGACGACTGGTGCACGAGCCTGCCGACCCGCGCCTCATGGGCGGCCTCGAGGACGGCCGCGGTGCCGCCGACACCGACGCGGTTCAGGTATTCGGTGTTGCGAGTGGGCTGAAAGCCCCAGGCGAGGTGGATGACGGCATCCGCGCGGTCGAAGATGCCCCGCAGCTGATTCGACGCATCCGGATCGGCGAGGTCGAGTTGGTGCCACCGAACACGCTCGTAGACGCCGGTCCGTTCGGGTGGCCTCCGCACCACCCCGACGATGTCGTGGCCGTTGTCGCCTTCGGTGAGCCGCCGCAGCAGCGCGGTTCCGACGTTGCCGGACGCTCCGGTGATGACGATGCGCATGCGAAGAGCATTCCCGCGTCGCGCCCGATCAACCCCGGGTCAGACGGCAGCGGCGGTTTCGCTCTGGAGTTGCCGCGCCCGGACATCGGTGAGGAACCTGCCGACCTCGACCGCGAGCCGGCGCGCATGTGACGAGTCGACGAGGTCGAACGCGTGTCCGGCGCGCCGAATTTCGCTGTACTCGACCGGGTTTCGCGATACCGCACTCAGCTTCTCGGCGAACACGCGGGCTTCACCGACGGGGATGATGGTGTCCTGTTCCCCGTGGACGAGGAAGAACGGCGGCGCATCCGCGTGAATACGGGCCAGCGGTGACGCGGCAGCGAACATGTCGGGGTGCCGGGACTGCCTGCGCCCGACGACAACCCGTTCCAGAAAGTTCTGGAAGTTCTTGCGCGCCGGCGTCGAACGGTCCTGCCAGTCGTAGCGCCCGTAGATCCCGACGACGGCGTCCACGGTGGTGTCGGCGTCCTCGGTGAGCTCGCCGCGGAACGCCGGATCCCCGGGAGTGAGGCCCGCGAGGGAGGCCAGGTGCCCGCCCGCCGAGCAACCGGCGACCGCGACGAAGTTCCGGTCACCGCCGTACTTGTCGACGTTGGCCCGCGCCCATGCGATCGCCGCGTTGACGTCGGCGATATGACGGGGCCAGCGGTGCACAGGGGACACCCGGTAGTCCATGGTCAGGCACACCCAGCCCTGCTTGACCAGGTGGTGCAGCATCGTGTGGCCCTGCATGACGCGGGAGCCCTGCACCCACGCGCCGCCGGGGACGAACAGCAGCACCGGCGCGTCGGGCGGCAGCTCGGGCAGCCGCCACACGTCGAGCAGCTGCGCGGGATGGTCACCGTAGCGCACGGAGCTGCGATACAGGCACCGCTGACGCTGAGCGCGGAAGCGCAGGTACGGCGGCATCCGGTTGCCGCGCGCAGGCGTGACGGCCTCGTCGGAGACATCGGCGGGCGCGGCGGCCGCGGGGTCGGCGCCGAGACGACGCGTGACCATGCCGCGGAGCGCGGCGGGCGCGTAGTGGTGGCCGTACATCATCATCGCGGTCAGTCCGGCGAACGGCTCCAGGTGCTTGCCGACCACCGGCAGTGACGCGTACATCCGCGTCGAGGCCATGACCAGGTCGAACGGATTCAGCGAGCGGTAGACAGACATGATCAACCGGCCATCGCCAGGTCGGTGTCACCGGCCCGGCCGCTGCAGGACTCGCAGACGGCTTCTTCGAGGTTGAAGTGCCCGCAGGTGGGGCAGATGAACTCGAGCATGCGTTACGCCTTTCGAGACTTGTGTCATGCCGACTTTCTGCAGCCCGCCTCGCATACCCCGGCGTTTGCGTCCCAAAACCCGCCGTTACCGATCCGTAGCGTCAGTACTGTGGCGTTCGTGAAGTACGTCGACGTCGAGGGAGTGGGCCGGGTCAGCCGTATCGGGCTGGGGACCTGGCAGTTCGGGTCCAGGGAGTGGGGGTACGGCGACAGCTATGCCGCAGGCCCCGCCCGCGAGATCGTGCATCGTTCACTGGCCCTGGGGGTCACGTTGTTCGACACCGCCGAGATCTACGGCTTCGGCAAGAGCGAACGGATCCTCGGCGAGGCGCTGGGCGATCGGCGCGCCGACGTGGCGGTGGCAAGCAAGGTCTTCCCGGTCGCCCCGTTCCCAGCGGTGGTCAAACAACGCGCCCGCGCCAGCGCGCAGCGCCTAGGACTGCAGAAGATTCCGCTGTACCAGATCCACCAGTCGAACCCGGTGGTCCCTGATTCGGTAATCATGCCGGGGATGCGGGACCTGATCGACGACGGGGTGATCGGCGCGGCCGGCGTATCGAACTACTCGCTGTCGCGCTGGCAGCGAGCCGACACCGCGCTCGGGCGACCGGTGATCAGCAATCAGGTGCACTTCTCGTTGGCCCATCCCCAAGCGCTCGAACGTCTGGTGCCGTTCGCCGAGCGGGAGAACCGCATCGTGATCGCCTACAGTCCGCTGGCGCAGGGCCTGCTCGGCGGCAAGTACGGTCCCGACAACCGGCCCGGTGGCGTGCGTGCGACGAACCCCCTGTTCGGCACCGAGAACCTACGCCGCGCCGAACCGCTGTTGCAGACGCTGCGCGACGTCGCCGCCGACGTCGGCGCCAAACCCGCGCAGGTGGCGCTGGCGTGGCTGATCCACCTGCCCAACGTCGTCGCGATCCCCGGCGCGTCCAGCGTCGAACAACTCGAGTTCAACGTGGCAGCCGCCGACATCGAGCTCAGCGCCGAGGCGCAGGATGCGCTGACCGCCGCCGCTCGCGCGTTCCGGCCGGTGTCCACCACCCGCTTCCTGGCGGACACGGTGCGTGAGAAGCTCGGCGTTCGTTAGTCGCGGAGTGCGGCCATAGGGTCAGCCTTTCAGCTTCCCGCCGAGGTACTCGCCCCGGCACGCTCCGCGGGCCAGCTTGCCGCTGGTCGTGCGCGGGATAGCCCCCGCAGCGACGAATTTGATGTCGATGGCCGAGATACCGTGTCGCGCAAAGACATTGGTACGGATTGCATCGATCTCCGGCGCCGGATCACTGCGGGCGGTTCCGGTGGCGCGTTCGGCGACGATAACGAGGTCATCGCCACCGGAGCCGGGGACGGTGAACGCGGTGACATGTCCGGGTCGCACCATAGCCGAGGCGCTTTCGGCGGTCGCCTCGATGTCCTGCGGGTAGTGTTGTCTGCCGTCGACGACGATCAGATCGGCACGCCGTCCGGTGACGAACAGCTCGCCGTCCAGGTAGACACCGAGATCTCCGGTGCGTAACCAATTCGCTTCCCTGGCAACGCCTTCGGCATGGCTGACCGGGGTGCTCCGCGACATGAGCCGGGCCCCGAAGGCGCGCAGTGACTCGTCGGGCCGACCCCAGTAGCCTCGCCCGAGGTTGTCGCCGTGCAGCCAGATCTCACCGACTTCTCCGTCGGGCAGCTCGGCGCCGGCGTCGTGATCGACGATGACGGCCCACTGGCTGCGCGCCACCCGGCCGCAGGACACGTGAGCCACCGCGTCAGGTGAATCAGCGGCGACGGGCACGGCGCGGCCCTGGCTGAGATGTTTGCGGTCGAGATGTACGGCTTTGGCGCGGGCGTCGGGTTCGATGGCCGCGACGAACAGGGTCGCCTCGGCGATTCCGTACGACGGGCGAAACGCGTTCGGCGGCAGACCATATCGCGTGAACGCGTCGTTGAAGGCGGTGATCGCGTCGATGCTCACGGGCTCCGAGCCGATGATCAGCACCGCCTTGCTCAGGTCGAGGTCGTCGCCGGGTGCGGGTCGGCCGCGTTGCGCGGCATATTCGTAGGCGAAGTTCGGCGCCGCCGTGACCACCCGGCCCTCGCTCGACGCGTCCGATATCGCCCGCAGCCACCGCACGGGGCGCCGGATGAACGCGGTCGGCGACATCAGCGTCGAGTGTCCGCCGTAGACGGCGGGGAACCCGATCATCGACAGGCCCATGTCGTGAAAGAGCGGCAACCAGCTGACACCGTGGACTTTTCGGTCGAGCAGATCGATGGACAGGATCATCTGGATCAGGTTGGTGCCGACCGCACGGTGCGTGATCTCGACTCCGGCCGGCGGCCGGGTCGCACCCGAGGTGTACTGCAGATGAGAGACATCGTCGAGGGGTAGCTCGACGGGCTCGAAATCGCCTGTCTCTCCGATCTTGTCGAGGACGACGACTCCTGGAGTCGGCACGCCGTCGAGGTCGGCGAGGAAGCTGCGCACGTTCGCGACCGCGGAGGCTGTGGTCACGACGACCGACGGTTGGCAGTCGCGCAGCGCGGTGTCCAGCCGTTGTGCGTGCCCCTGTAACTCCGGTGCGAACAGCGGAACCGCGATCGCGCCCGCCTTGACCGCACCGAAGAATGCGACCACGTAGTCGAGTCCCTGAGGCGCCAGGATCGCGACTCGGTCACCTCGCTGGATCAGGCGTTGCAGGCTCGCGGCGACCGCTCGCAGGCGTACGCCGAGCTGATTCCAGGTGAGCTCGTCGACGCGACCCTCGCCGGTGTAGTCGAGGTAGCGGTAGGCCGGCGCGTCGCCGACGTTGGCGATGTTGCGGTCGATGAGGGAGATCAGGTTAACCCCGGCGGGCACCGCGACCCGACCGTCGGCGTCCAGGCAGTCTTCGATCCGCAACAGTCCGTCGTGCGATACGGAACGGGACGTCATGGGAGCAGTCTAGGTACGGCCGTACCAGAGGCCATATGAGAAGGCTACGGCTCCAGCGTCAACACCGTGATGTCCGGCGGGGCGCCGATGCGCACCGGTGGGCCCCAGAAGCCGGCGCCGCGCGTCACGTACAACTGCGTGTCGTCGACGGTCGAAAGGCCCGCGAGCGACGGCTGCGCGGCGCGGACGAGGTAGTGGAACGGCCACATCTGCCCGCCGTGCGTGTGGCCGGACAGCTGCAGGTCCACCCCGCGCGCGGCGGCCTCCTCGACCAGCACCGGCTGGTGCGCGAGCAGCACCGTCGGCCCGGCGGAGGAAACCCCCGACAGGGCGCGGTCGAAATCCGGTCCGTCCGAGACCCTTTCGCCAGCGAGGTCGTTGACCCCTGCCAGGTTGAGGACCGCACCGCCCCGGCGGATCGTGGTGTTCTCGTTGCGCAACGGATGGATGCCCAACCGCTCCAACTCCTGTAACCAGTCGAGCGTGTCGTCGACGAAGTACTCGTGGTTTCCGGTGACGAAGAAGGAGCCCTCCCGGGCCGTCAGATCGCCCAATGGCGCTGCGGCCGGGCCGAGTTCGGCGACGGAGCCGTCGACCACGTCACCGACGATCGCGACCAGGTCGGGAGCGGTCTCGTTGATCATGTCGACGATCCGCTCGGTGTGCGCCCGCCCTGCGAGCGGTCCGAGATGGATGTCGGACACCACCGCGATGCGAAACCCCCCAAACGCCGCGTCCAGGTTGCGCAGTCGCACGGGCACACGCAGCACGTCGGGCGGCCCCAGCGCGGTGGCGGTGCCTACACCGACCAGGCCCACCGACGCGGCGCCCGCGGCGACGGCACTTGCCCGGGCGAGGAACAACCGGCGGCTCAGGCCGTTCGAGTCCTCGGCTTTCGGAGTCGCTGCAGGCCTACCGCGGACCCAGCGCCGCAGCGCCAGTCGTACCGGTTCGAGCACCAGCAGTATCAGCAAGAGGTATGCGGCCACCCCGAACCACACGTAACCCGGCCAGGCGTACCAGCCGGCGTCGGCCGGACCGATCAACCGCGGCAGGAACAGCGCCGCGAGCAACAGTCCGGCCAGCCCGGCGAAGACGGCGCTGAGAATCCAACGGACTCGACCCGGCCGGGTGGTGTCCTTGATCAGCCGCTTCCACAGATAGGCGTGCATCACCGCGAGCACCGTGCCGAGGACGACGATGAACATGCACACCCTTCGCTGCCGAGCGTCCGCGGCGATACGCGGGCTCACCCATCATGCCCTCAGTCGAACGCGTTCTGCCGGGCCGAGCGCCAGGACTTACAACGACACCGTTCCGTAGTCGCCGACGTGCTCGATCAGCGTGCGGAGTTGGTCGTCGGTGGTGCCGAACGTGTTGTCGATGGCCGTGAGCCGCGCCGCGTAGTGGCCGACGGGATACTCGGCGGTCATCCCGATGCCGCCGTGCAGCTGGATCGCCTCCTGCGCGATGTGACGGCCGGACCGCCCTATCTGGAACTTGGCCCGCGCGGCGATCACTGGGTCGAACGTGCCGTCCGCGATCGACATCGCGGCGTAGAAGTTCATGCTGCGTGCGAGCTCGAGCGAAACGTACATGTCTGCCGCGCGTTGTGTCAGTGTCTGGAACTTGCTCAGCGGAACCCCGAATTGCTTTCGGCTGGTGAGGTATTCGGTGGTGAGCCGCAGCGCTTCCTCCATCACTCCGACCGCCTCCGCGCACAGCGCCGACTGATGGCGGATGACCGTGCGGGTGACGTGTTCGGTCGCATCGCCACCGCCGCCCAACGGTTCGGCGGGTGTGGAGTCGAAGTCCAGTTGTGCGCCACGGCGGCCGTCGAATGTCCGGTAGGGCTGCCGGTTCACCGCCGCGCCGTCGACGACGAACAGCCCCACGCCGTCGCCGGGCAGCGCCGCGGTGACGACGATCGTGTCGGCGGTGTCGCCGGCCAATACGGGATTCTTGCGACCGGTGAGCGTCCAGGCATCGCCGTTCTGCTCTGCGCGCGTGGCGGGTTCGGCGGACGGCAGCCGCGATCCGGGCTCCGCGTGGGCGAACGCCAGCAGCGTCTCACCGGCCGACACGGAGTCGAGGATCTCCTTTTGCTGGTCGCTACCTGCCTCGGCGATCAGAGTGCCGGGGATCATCGCCGCCTGTGCGACCGGTTCGGGCGCGAGCCGTCGGCCGATCTCGGTCAGCACCACCATCACCTCGATCTGGCCGGCCTCCGTGGGGTCGAACCCGAGGCCGAGGATGCCGACCTCGGCCAGTTGGCCCCAGACCTCGCGGCTCCAGCCGGGATCCCCTTCGGGCCGGACACTTTCGCGGCCCGACAGCACGTCGCGGGTAACGTCGCGCAGTAGTTGCTGTTCCTCGGTCAGGTCGAAGTCCACGGCAGGCTCACAATCCCAGAATGGTCGAAGCGATGATGTTGCGTTGAACCTCGTTGGTGCCGCCGTAGATCGACGTCTTCCGATAGTTCAGGTAGCGGGGTGCGGCGTCCTGCGCCCAGGTCGGCACGTCGAGTTCACCGGCGTCGAACGGCAGCGCCTCAGGTCCGGCCACCTCGACGAACAGCTCGGTGGCGGCCTGCTGCAGCTGGCTGCCGCGCAGCTTGAGGATCGACGACGCCGGATTCGGCTTGCCGTCGGCCTCTGAACCGCTGACCCGCATCTGCGTGAGCTCCAACGCGAGCAGGCCGGTTTCGATCTCGGCCACCCGCGCGGCGAACAGCGGGTCCTCGAGCAGCGGTGTGCCGTTGATCTCGAGCTTGGCGGCGTGTTCCTTCACCTGTGACATCCACAATTTGGTCAGCCCGATGCGGGCGATGCCGGTGCGCTCGTTGCCGAGCAGGAACTTGGCGTAGGTCCAGCCCTGGTTCTCCTCGCCGACGAGTTGATCGGCCGGGATTCTCACGTCCTCGAAGAAGACCTCGTTGACCTCGTAGCTCCCGTCGATCAACTCGATCGGGCGCAGCGTGATGCCCGGGGTCGACATCTCGGCCAACAGGAAGGAGATACCGGCCTGCCGCTTGGGCGCGTTCGGATCGGTGCGCGCGAGCAGGAAGATCCAGTCGGCGTACTGACCGAGCGTCGTCCACGTCTTCTGGCCGTTGACGACGTAGGTGTCACCGTCGCGGACGGCAGTGGTCCGCAGCGACGCGAGGTCAGAGCCGGCCTCCGGCTCGGAAAAGCCCTGGCACCACCAGATGTCGATGTTGGCCGTCGGTGGCAGGAAGCGTTCCTTCATGGCCTGCGAGCCGAACTGGGCGATCACCGGGCCCACCATCTTGGTGTTGAACGCCAACGGTTCGGGGACACCGGCCAGCTGCATCTCGTCGAGCCAGATCTGTCGCTGCAGCGGCGTCCATTTCTTGCCGCCCCACTCCACCGGCCAGTTCGGCACGGCCAGCCCGTTGGCGTGCAGGATCCGCTGACTGGTGACCATGTCCTCGGGGAACTTCGAATGCCCGGCCCTGCCCCGCTCGCGGATGTCCTCGGGGATCTCGGAGGTGTAGAACCGCCGCAGCTCCTCGCGGAACGCCGCGTCCTCGTCACTCAGCGCTAATTTCACGGTCTGCCCCGTCCTCGTTGCTCTACGTTGCGCACGGATTCCCCACCGACCCTACTTCCAGGCGAAGACGGGCTGCTCGAGTTGGTCGACGGGATCGTGGCGGCCCTCCAGGCACAGCCAACGCAGCTGCAGGAGCACCGCGCCGGTCGGGGCATGGATCAGATCGTTGCCCAGCGGGACCTGCACGACCGGGCGCGGGCTTTCCGGAATCTCGATGAACCGTGGAGAGTCGGGGCGCTGGAGTTGATGCAGGCCGATCCGGTACACCGCGACCACCTCGTCGGGCGCCGGCCGCGGATCGAGCCGTCCCCCACCCCAGATCACCACCGGGGTGATGACGTATCCCGACCGCGTCGGATAGTCGTCGAGCAGCCCCAGCACCGTCGAATCCGGCAGCCGAACGCCGACCTCCTCGTCGAGCTCGCGCAACGCCGCGTCGACCACGGTCTCCCCGGGGTCCACCCGGCCACCCGGCAGCGCCCACTGCGCGGCGTGCGACGTCAGGCGGGATGCCCTGCGGCACAAGAAGAAAGCGGCACCGCCGGAGACGTCGACCATTCGGCCGTCGAGCCCGAGGTCGGGCATTCCTCGCCCGTCGTTCCAGCCGTCGACGTCGACCGGATCCACCCTGTCCTCCCCGACCTCGGAATCGACGAGCACGACCGCTACCGCGGCGTGCCTTTTCGACGGGTCGCTCACGGCGCGACGTTCGTGGCCCGACAGGTTCGCTCTGATCCGCTCGCGCAGCGCCTCGTCGTAGGAGATCGTCACAGCTCGACCATAGTTTCGCGGTGTTTCGTCGACACCGTCCGGGGCAACTCCCTCCAGACCACAGCCCAACCGAAGGGATCGACATGGCACTCGACGATGACGACATCACCACCTCGGGCGCAGGCGGCGAGGGAACCGCTGACGGCGGTTCGAACCCCGAAGGACACGACGGTGGCGCCGACGGCACGGCCGGTGGCGAAGGCCCGGCCGACGGCGGCTCCAACCCCGAGGGACACGACGGCGGCGCCGACGGCACAGCCGGTGGCGAAGGCCCAGCCGACGGCGGCTCCAACCCGGAAGGCCATGACGGGGGCGCCGACGGGACCGCGTGATCCTCACCCGTTGATGCTTCGGCGCTGCGCTGCGGTTGACGCCCGACGGTTCGCGAACGAGTACTGGGGCCGTCAACCGTTGCTCACCCGGGCCGACGCGTTGCCCCGCGACTTCAGCGATCTGCTGTCGCCCGAGACGGTCGACGAACTGATCGCCGAACGCGGGGTGCGCGCGCCGTTCATCCGGCTGGCCAAAGAGGGCGATGTCCTGCCCAAGGACTGCTATCTGGGGCCGGCCGGCTTCGGCGCCGAGATTCCCGACCAGATCGACTCGGCCAAGCTGTTGAGCCAATTCGCCTCGGGCGCAACGATAGTGCTACAGGGGCTGCACCGACTCTGGCCGCCGCTGATCGAATTCGTGCGCCAGGCCGTCGACGAGCTCGGCCACCCGGTGCAGGCCAACGCCTACATCACCCCGCCGGTGAATCGGGGCTTCGACCCGCACTACGACGTGCACGACGTCTTCGTTCTGCAGGTGTCGGGCCAGAAACGCTGGATCGTGCAAGAGCCGGTGCACGAGCATCCGCTGCCGTCACAACCGTGGACGGGGCATCGCGCAGCGATCGAGAAGCGCGTCGCCGGGGACCCACCGGTCATCGACACGGTGCTCGAGGACGGCGATGCCCTCTATGTGCCGCGCGGGTGGGTGCATTCGGCCCAGGCGTTGCAGATGACATCGATCCATCTCACCATCGGAGTCTCCCCGGTGACGGTGGTCGACGTGGCGCGCGCCGTCGTCGACCAGTTGGCCGCCGATGCGACCTTCCGGCGGTCACTGCCCATGGGTGTCGCCGATGCGGATGAGACGATGGCCACGGTGTCGAAGGTGATGGCGGAAATGGTGGAGTCGCTGCGCGACGACGCGGCGGCACTGAGTGCGGGCGCTGCCGCGAACCTGTCGCGGCGTCACGCCGACCGGACCCGTCCGGTGGCAGTGCGGCCGCTGGCGTCTCTGGCGGCCGCCGATCGAGCCGGGGAGACGGTCGTCGGCTGGCGACATGGGCTGAGCGCGATGGTGGACCAGTCCGGTGACCGGATCGTGCTGCGCCTGCCGGACCGGACCATCACGTTCCCGCAAACCTGTGGCGACGCCGTTCGCGCCCTGCGCGAGGGACTCGTCGTCGATGCGGCGAGCATGCCCGGTTTGGACGCCGCCGATGCGACGGTCCTCATCCGGCGGTTGCTGCGGGAGGGCGTCCTCGTTCCCGTACGGACTGCCGTTCCCGGGCAACGGAACTCTCCGGCAGACGCCGGATGACGGCCGCCAAGAGAATCCCCTGCAGCGATCAGTCGCTGGCCCGCGACGATCCGATGTACGGCACGGCGTCGGCGGGTTCGTCGTGGCTGCTGCTCGAGCTGAGCGGGGCCTGGGGGCCGTCGGCGTTCCTGCAGTCGCCGAACTGCATCGACCCGCAACTCGGCCGCGCGATCGTGCGCAGGGTCGAGAAGGCGGGTCTGCGCATCACGGCGATTCGCAAGCACGGTCGTCGACCCGAGACGCCGCGTTGGCGCTGGTATGTGGCGCACTGTGGCGTCGGCAATGAGGCGCTCCATCACGGGGAGCTCGACGACCCTCGTGACTTTCTCGAGCTCGCGCTGGACGGCAGCGACGGGAGCGTGACGACCGATCCGGTGATCGCGATCTGCTCACACGGCAAACACGACCAATGCTGCGCGGTGCGGGGCCGCAGCGCGTGCCGCGCAATTGCCGCGCAGTATCCTGAATTCACTTGGGAGTGTTCGCATCTGGGCGGAGACCGGTTCGCGGCCACCATGCTCATCCTGCCCGAAGGGCTGTGCTACGGCAGGGTCGACTCCGCCGACGCCGCGGGGCTGGTACGCCTGTACCTCGAGGGACGGTTGGACAACCGGTTCCTGCGCGGACGCACATCGCTACCGCACGCCGTGCAGGCCGCCCAGTACTTCGTCCGCGAACGCTACGGCGACGACCGTATCGACGCCCTGCATCCGCTGCACGTCGAGCGCGGTGAACACCGAATCCGGGTCCTGCTCGATGGTGAAGCCGGTCCCATCGAGGTGATCCTGCACGAGGAGTTGTCCGAACCTCTTCTGTCGCAATGCCATGCTCAGGTCGCCGGCCAGGTTCGCGTCTTCACGCTCGGGTCCCTCGGCGAGGCCGCACTCGGCCGAGGATGAGATAGTTCGACCGAGAAGGTACCGATCGGGTTTCTCGACTATCTGCGGCCTGCGTCGTCGACGGGGCGGCCCGGCCGATTTCGCCGCAGATATATGTATGTGCTATGCATACTTAGTGGCGCCGTCACGATACGACCAACTCGACGAACTGCTGACCCGCATCGCGGTCGCGCGGCAGCGGCCGGGTTGGCGTGATCGCCTTCTGGACGGCGCAAGTCCCGTGACGAGCGCGTCAACCCTGCGGGTGCTGCGCGCCGTCGAACAATGCCAGCAGCTTTCCGGCGGCACCTCCATCCGGGACGTCGCCGATTTCCTTGCCGTCGACCACTCGACCGCGAGCCGGTCCGTGGCCGCCGTCGTCGCCGCCGGACTGGTGACCAAGACGTTCGCCGCCGACGATCAGCGGCGCTGCATGCTCGTGCTGACCGAAGCCGGGCGCCGGGCGTCGCAGACAGTGACCGATCGGCGGCGCGAACTGGTCGCCGAGATGATCGCCGACTGGCCCGAAGCCAGCGTCACCACGCTGGTCGAGCTTCTCGACGGGCTGGCCGAACGATTCGAACGAGCGTCCGTCCGATGACCGCCGAAGCCACCGCCCCGCCGCAAGCCCGCGGTGCGCTCGGGTTGATGTTCGATCCGGTGTTCGGCGCGCTGTTCTGGGGAAAGATCTTCTCGGTCGTAGCGGTGTGGACGCACGGAATCGTCGCGGCGATCGTGATGTTCGACGCGACCCGATCGGCCCTCATGGTGGGCATGGTCGGCGTCGTCCAGTTCGCGCCGCAATTGATCCTCAGTCCCACGAGCGGCAAGTGGGCCGACACCGGGAACCCCGCACGGCAGATCCTTCTCGGGCGCGTGTTGTGTGTCGCGGGATCCGGTTTCACGGCGGTGTGGTTGTTCGCCGAACCCGCCCAGCACGACATCTCGTCGGCAGTACCAGTGCTCCTGGGCACGCTGCTGGTCGGATTCGGCTTCGTGGTGGGCGGACCGGCGATGCAGTCGATCGTGCCGAACCTCATCCGCGACGGTGAATTGTCGACAGCCATGGCGCTCAACAGCTTTCCGATGACCATCGGGCGCATCATCGGTCCCGCCGCGGGGGCGTACATCGCCGCGCATCTGGGCGCGGGAGCCGCGTTCGGGGTCAGCGCCATCCTGCATCTCGTGTTCGCGCTCTTCCTCCTCGCCGTGCGATTCCCCGCACCGCCGATCCGGCATGCCGACACGGACTACCGCGTGCGCGTCGCACTCCGATACGTCTGGCGGGATCGCCCCCTGTTCCTTGCGCTTCTCGCGGTGACCACGGTCGGGCTGGCATCCGACTCGTCGATCACTCTGACACCCTCGTTGGCCGACGAACTGGGCGGCGGTGCCCGTCTGGTCGGAACGCTGTCCGCGGTGTTCGGCGTCGGCGCGGCGGTCGGTATGGCAGTGCTCGCACTGCTGCGCGGCCGGATTGCCTCGCAGAACGTGTCGGCGGTCGGGCTGATGGGGCTTGGATTTGGGTGTGCGGTGCTCGCAGTCGCGCCGGCGCCCACGGTGGCCATCGTGGGATTCGTCCTCACCGGCCTCGGCTTCGGCTGGGCCATGACCGGGCTCAGCACCGTCGTGCAGGAACGGGCACCCGAGCCGCTGCGGGGGCGGATCATGGCGCTCTGGCTGGTCGGCTTCCTCGGTTCCCGTCCGATCGCCGCCGCCCTGCTCGGCGGCGCGGCCGACTTGTTCAACGTGCAGGTGGCCTTCGTGGTGGCGGTGACGTTCTGCGTGACCGCCGCCCTGTGGTGCCGTCCGGCCAAGCTGACCGGCCCGTTGCCGTCACATATCTAAACCGGCTGCGCCTCAGGCATTTTCGGCTGCCTGACGCGCACGCTCCGTCATTGAGGCGACCACTCCACCGTCGTTCAAGATATCGGTGCCGGTGAGATAACTCGCCTTTCCACTGGCGCAGAACGCGAACAGCTCGGCCATCTCCTCCGGTGTGCCCCACCGCGGGACTGCGGCATCGGCGACCATCGCGCCGGCGCCGGCCTGTTCTTCCAATCTGCCCATCTCGGTGTCGACGGATCCCGGGGAGACGGAGACGATGCGCAGGCCCTTGGCGTTGAAGCGTTCGGCCTGCGACGAGCTGTACCACCTGACGAAGCTCTTGCTGACCGCATACGCGATACCCGAGCGCGCCTCGGGCCCGGCGATGTCACATGCGGCCAGCATGTCCGCCATGAATGCGTCCTGATCGGTCATCGCTTGCGGGAACTTGCCTTTGGGGATCATCTCGTCGGGCAGCATGTGCGCGGCCATGGATGCGACGTTGACGATTGCGGCGCCGTCGGAGGCCACCTCGAAGAACACCTCGTTGACGTTGACCGTGCCGATAGCGTTGGTGCGCATGACATATTCGGCGTCGCCCATGCTGGGGCTCACACCCGCGGTGTGGATCACCGAGGCAATCGTGCCAACGCCGGTCGCCGTCTCGAACAGCCGATCGACCGCCGCCCGGTCGGTGACATCGCAGTGCACGGCCGTGGCCGTGATTCCCGCGTCGGCCATTATCGCGGCCGCGGTGTCGAGCCGGTCCTTCCTGACGTCGCACAGGACAAGGGCGTGGTCTCGGCCGACGATGCGCGCCGTCGCCTGACCCATGCCACCCGCACCGCCCGTGATGATCGACACTCGGCTCATACCGGGAACGGTATACCGAAAGCGCGACCGGATGCCCGACGGGTAGGCCCGTTGCTTAGACGCCGACCGCTTGCTCCAAGTCCTTCAGCGACGTCTCGAGGTGGCCGAGCAGCCGCTGCAGCGACGGCAATCTGCTGCGGTCGCCCACCAACCCGAAGTCGAGGTTGTCGGCGTTGTTGGCCAACGTGATGTTGAGTGCCTGCCCGTCGAGCGGAATCGAGAAGGGGTAGTTGCCGTCGAGTCGGGCGCCGTTCCAGTACATCGGCTGCCTCGCACCGGGCACATTGGAGATCACGATGTTGAACGGCGGTGGGGCCGTCGAGACGAAGCCGGGCAGCAATCCGAGCGCCAGCCCACCGACCAGCAACGCCGACACCGCCAATTGCTGAACCCGCGGCAGTTCCGCGAAGACGTTCTTGTTGTCGCGCATCGACGTGGCGATCGCTTCCAGCCGCTGCACGGGATTCTCGACATCGGTGGCGAGGTTGCACAGTATCGCGCCCACCAGGTTCCCGCCTCCCTCCGCATCCTTCTCGGTGCGCAGATTTACCGGAACCATCGCGACCAGGGGTGTGTCCGGCAAAGCGCGCTCCTCCGCCAGATACTCGCGCAATGCTCCCGCACACATGGCCAGCACGACGTCGTTGACGGTCACCCCCGCGGCGCTTTTGACCTTCTGGATGCGCTCCAACGCCCACGACTGGGCGGCGACCCGTCGCGCTCCGCCGATGCGCACGTTCAACATGGTCTTCGGCGCGCGGAACGGAAGGGTCAACTCCTGTTCGATGAGGGCGGCCCGCGCCAGCGACAGCGTGGTCGGCGCGACGCCTGCGACGGAACTCGCCGCCTCGCGAATCCCCTTCAGCAGTGAGGGACCGGATTTCGAACCCGTCCGCCGCCGCGGCGGCAGGCTCCACGGCGCTATGACGGTGGTGTCAGTCGGGTCGGTGGTCAGCGTGCGCTGCGCCAGCTTCATCGCCGATACGCCGTCGATCAGCGAGTGGTGGAACTTCGTGTAAACCGCGAAGCGTCCGTCGGCCAGCCCCTCGATCAGGTGCGCCTCCCACAACGGGCGGTGGCGGTCGAGCAGCGTGCCGTGCAGTCTCGAAACCAGCTCGAGTAGCTCACGCACCCGACCCGGCGCCGGCAGGGCCGAGCGGCGCAGGTGGTAGTCGAGGTCCACCTCCTTGTCCGAAGACCACACCAGGTTGGTGACTCCGCCGAAGAACGCGGGGTGTTTGCGGAACGTCGGCTGCACATCGGTCTGCTCGACCAGGGTGTCGTAGAGCCCGCGAATGAAGTCGGGTCCGGCACCCTCCGGTGGCACGTACAGCGAGAGACCGCCGACATGCATTGGGTGCTCACGAGATTCGCCGAGCAGGAAGATCAGGTCCGTCGGTGATATCGGTTGCATGCGACCTCCGGCTTCGATCCTCGAGACTGCTCACGACTTGTTCCTACATCCTCCACGGTACGACCGCGCGGGGTCATCCGACGGCGGACGACGAGGGTGGCGCCGAGTGCCCCTGGGGTTCGAGGTGCGTCATCAACCGGACGATCTCCTTGCGGTCGGCCTCCGACGGCAGCCCCATTCCCGGCGCATAGCCGTAGACCTCGTGCAGCGGGGTGGAATCGGTGCGGGTGTCAAGGATGTCGACGTCTTCGGTGCTGATCAGTCCGGGATGTTCGACGCCGCACGACTCGGCCACCTTGACGAGGTCGCGACGCAGGGCCTTGACGTAGTTCGCGGCCCGCTCGGCCTTGACGTCGGGCACCAGGCCGCGGGCCAGCCATGCGTTCTGGGTGGCGACGCCGGTCGGACAGGTGTCGGTATGGCATTTCTGCGCCTGGATGCACCCGATTGCGAGCATCGCCTCGCGAGCCACGTAGACCAGGTCGCAGCCGAGCGCGAAGCCGACGATGGCGTTGTCCGGGAGGCCGAGCTTGCCTGCGCCGATGAAGACCACATCCTCGTGCAGTCCCCGCTCGGCGAAGATCCGGTAGGTCCGTGCGAAGCCGAGTTGGAAGGGCAGCGAGACGGTGTCGGTGAAGATCAACGGTGCCGCACCCGTACCGCCCTCGCCACCGTCGATGGACACGAAGTCGACGCCGCGGCCCGTGTCTCGCATGAGATCGGCCAGCTCGCACCAGAATTCGAGATCGCCGACGGCCGACTTGATGCCGACCGGCAGACCCGTCTCGGCGGCGAGCAGTTCCACCCAGTCCAGAAGGCTGTCGACGTCGGAGAATTCGGCGTGCCTCGATGGGCTCACACAGTCGCGACCCTCGGGGATCCCGCGGGCGGCCGCGATCTCGGCGGAGACCTTCGGTGCGGGCAGCAGTCCCCCGAGGGTCGGCTTGGCTCCTTGGCTGAGCTTGATCTCCAGAGCCCGCACCGGCGCGCCCGCCACCACGTCTTTGAGCCTGGCCAGATCGAAGCGGCCGTCGTCGTCCCGGCACCCGAAGTAGGCGGTGCCGATCTGGAAGATCAGCTCTCCACCGTGGCGGTGGTAGCGCGAAATGCCGCCTTCACCGGTGTTGTGCAGACAGTCGGCCAGCGCCGCCCCCTTGTTGAGCGCCTCGACGGCGTTGGCCGACAGCGATCCAAAGCTCATCGCGGAGATGTTGACCACCGAGTTCGGCCGGAACGCGCCGGGCCGGTCCCGCGCCGCACCGATCACCTTGGCACACGGCACCCGGATCTCGCGGCTGATGGTCGGCGTCGTCGGCGGGACGGTCCTGGCGAACGTGCGATGTTTGATCACCGGATAGCCGGAGGTGTGCTCCAGGTCGTTGTCGGTGCCGAAGCCGAAGTAGTTGTTCTGTTTCTTGGCCGACGCGTACACCCACCGTCGCTGGTCCCGGGTGAAGGGTCGTTCCTCGTCGTTGGCCGCGATGATGTACTGCCTCAGTTCCGGGCCGATGGCTTCGAGTAGATACCGTGCATGCCCGACGACGGGAAAGTTCCGCAGGAGTGCGTGCCTGCGCTGCAACAGATCACGCGCGGCCACGGCACCCAACGTCGAGGCGGCCGCGGCGGCGAGACCACGTACGGTCCGGCCCATGGCGTCAGGGTTTCCGCGCAGCCGCGCCCCGAAACCCGTCCGTCATCGCGCGTGACGCAGGATCAGCAGTTCGCCGGTCAGTGTTCCGTCTTCGAGTAGGCGACTGATGTCGCTGCTCTGCTCTTCGGCGAGCCGCCATGCCCGCTTGTGGCCGTGCCGTTCGGCCAGCGTGGTCTCCACCTTCTCGGCGCGGTCGCTCCAGACCCGAGGGATGTCGGGCAGACCGGCGGTACTCAGCTGTTCCTCCACAACGAGAGTCGCTTCGCGTATCAACGCGTCGAGTCGTTCCTGTGTGGGGAAGTGATTGTCCGGGAGTCGATCGCCCGGGATCGCGCGGTGGGCCACGAAGGCGAGCAGTCCGACGCAACCGCCGGGCCGCACCGCGCGACGCAACTCGTTCAGAAGCGTGAGTTGATCCGCTGTGGTGCACAGCACCCCCAGCGCCCACGCCGCGTCGAACCGCGAGTCGGCGATCGGCAGCGCGGAGCCGAGCCCACAGATCACCGGATGGTCGAACAACCGGCTCGCCGCCCGGCATGCCCCGGTTTCGGGCTCGACGAGCACCGGCCGCACCGAGCGTGCTCGGGCGGCGTACGCGGCCGGGCCGCCGACGCCCGCGCCGCAGTCCAAGAGAGTGTCGCCCGCCGCCAGCTCCATCCGCTCGACGAGCCAGTCCAGCGCCGCCGGGCTTCCGCTTCCCCGGCACGCCGCGGGAATGTGGTAATCCGGTCCGAGGTCTGCCGCCACCTGCGCTGTCCACTCGGCGACCGTGTCGAACTCCGCCTCCATCGCCTCGCTCACGCTGCCACCTCCCGGATGCGACGCCCCACTTCGGCCTTGATCTCGGCACCGACACGGGCACCCGATGCCGACGCCAACCCGGAGACGTTCACCCCGTCCACCCCGTCGATCGACAGCAACGCCTTCGCTTCGACGACCGCCGCCTCGATTCCCGCCGCCACGGGGTCTGCGGCGCCCAGAACGTAATCGGTCACCGACGGGTCGAGGTCGAGTCCCGGCAGTCCCTGCAGGACGGCGGCGGACACGTTGTCGGTGAACACCGCGACGGCCGCAACCACGGGGATGGACAGGCCCGCCGCCCGGGCCGACTGCACGAAGTCGGCGATCATCGCCGGGAACGGTACGTGGTTGAGGACCGCCACACTGGCTCCTGCGCGCTGCTTTTCCACCAGGCGGAGGGGCCGGCCGGAAACCGGCGGTGCCGTCGGCGTCTCGGGTACCGCCGCGACCATGCCGATCGACGCGGCGAGCTCGACCAGGCGTGGCCCGTCCAGATCGAAGGTCTGTGTCACGTCGGGCCGAACGTCGTAACCTCGGCCGTCTCCCGTCACGCACAACGCGGTGTCGACGCCGACACTGCGTAACCCCCGCAGTTCCTGCTCGAGGACCACGCGGTTGCGGTCCCGGCACGACAGCGTGATCCACGGCGTCACACCGGCGTCCAGCAGAAGGCTGCCCATCAGCGTGGGCGGGAAGTCCGGTTTGTTCTGGTGCTCGCCGACCAGAACGGCGTCACATGAATGTGCGAGGAGACGAGCGGTTGCCGCGACGTCGTGCGCATCGAAAGGGGCGCAGCTGAAGTCGGTGAGCACCAGGGGCGCTGGGACCGGCCGAGGTTCGCGTCGGGGTCCGGACCACGGCACCACTTCGGCGAACGCGCAGGCGCCGGAACGCATCTCACACTGGCCGTCGGGACGCACACCGCCACACGGACCGAACTCCATCCGCTTGGGACAAGCCGACTCCGTTGGCGATGTCACGTGTCTCCCCTCGACGCTCAGCTCAGATACCCATCTCGTCGATGCGGCAATCGCCACCGGCTTGTGCCCCAGTTTGAAAATCGGCGGGCCGGGGCATCAAGCCGCCGTGCTGATCGCAGTGTGGTTCGGCCTGGCCGCGTCCAGCGCCCTCGTCATCGGCTCGCTGGTGGGAGCGAAATGGAGCCCACCGAAACGGGTGACAGGTGTCCTGCTCGCCTTCGCGAGCGGGGCGCTGATCTCGGCGCTGGCGTTCGAACTGTTCGAGGACGCGTATCACATGGGCGGTGCGGTGCGCTCGGGGCTCGGCCTGCTCGCCGGCGCCGCGACGTTCGTCGCCGTCGACACCGCGTTGGACCGATACATCAGCGGGAAGTCCGGGCCCGACAGCCGGGAAGTCGCCACCTCCGCAGCGCGCGGCGGGGTCGGGTTCGCCCTGTTGGCCGCGGTGACGCTGGACGGCGTGCCGGAGAACCTCGCGCTCGGCGTCTCCCTCGTGGGCGGTGTCTCACTGTCGCTGCTCGTGGCGATCTTCTTCTCGAACCTGCCCGAGTCCCTCGTCGGTGCGGTCGCGATGCGCGAATCGGGAACCAGCGCCCGCGCCGTCATCCTGACGTGGTCGCTGTGCGCGGTGTTGCTCGCCGCCGCGGTGGTGCTGGGTCGTTCGCTCGCTTCGGGACTGGACGACACCCTGCTGGCGATCGCGTTGTCCTTCGCCGGCGGCGCGGTCCTGGCCTCCCTGGCCGACACCCTCATGCCGGAGGCGTTCGAGCACGGCCGCCCACTGAACGCGTTCGCGACTGCCGGCGGGTTCTTCCTGTCGTTCGTGCTGGCCGGCTGACGACCGTCGATTTCGGCGCCGGGTACGTTCATTGTGGTGGACCACGCAGACGACCGGAAAGCCGACAGCATCGCCCTCACCGGGATCTCGGAGACGGCGCTGCTGACGCTGAACGGAAGAGCCCATCAGGCGCGTCACCCCAACGCCATCATCGACGATCCGATGGCGATTCGCCTCGTCGACGCGATCGATTTCGACTTCGACAAGTTCGGCCGCAAAGGCCAGGAGATGGCACTGCGCTCGCTGGCCTTCGACCGGGCCGCCAGCCGCTATGTGTCCGAGCATCCGCGCGCCACCGTCGTCGCGCTCGCGGAGGGTCTGCAGACCAGCTTCTGGCGCCTGAACACTCTGCTGCCGCATGCCGAATTCCGTTGGCTCACGGTAGATCTCCCGCCGGTCGTCGACTTGCGCGAGCGCCTGCTACCCGCTTCGCCGCGGATCGCCACGCTGGCCCAGTCGGCACTCGACTACTCATGGATGGAGAAGGTCGACGACAGCGAGGGCGTTTTCATCACCGCTGAAGGGTTGCTGATGTATCTGCAGCCCGACGAGGCCATGGCACTGATCGCCGCGTGTGCGGCGCGCTTCCCGGGTGGCCAGATGGTCTTCGACCTTCCACCGGTTCTGGTGAAGAAGCTCGCCCCGAAGGGGATGCGTTCGTCGCGCCGGTACCGCGTTCCGCCGATGCCCTTCAGCCTGTCGGCAGCGCAGCTGGCCGCACTGCCGGAGACCATCCCTGGGATCCGCGCCGTGCACGACCTGCCCATGCCGCCGGGGCGGGGCTGGTTCTTCGAGAAGGTCTTCCCCGCCTTCTGGCAGTTCAAGCCGACCCGCGATTTCCGCGGCGCGTACACGCTGCTCGAGTTCGGCTGAGCGGTGACCGGATCGTTACCGAGGTTTGTCACATTCGTCACTCGGGTAACTTTGATAACAGACCGGCCACATTTGACCGGCGATCACACCGACGAAAGAGACGAATGGGAATTCACGATGAACACCGTTCTGTACTTCAGCACCAACGGCAACGTCTATGAAACCCGCGCGTATACCACCGCGGATATCGACCAGCTCGTAGAGGATCAGGGTCTGCAGAGCCTGACCAGCGCCGACCGGCAGTTCGACTTCTGGTTCAGCCCGTCCACGCAGCGCTGCCAGCGCCGCCCCAACCGAAAAGCCACCGAGCTGCTGCTGGCGACCAGCACCTTCACCCCCAAGACCGTGCCCCTACTGCGGGGATGCGTCGTCGTCGCCACCCATGACGAGAACGGTGAGCTCGACGGGCTCAGCTGGCAGCAACTCGACCTCCTGGTCCGCTGCAGGCGCGCGCTGACGAAGCGCGACGAGCGAGCGCTCAACCGGCGGATCGCCCGCGATGAGCGTAAGCACCAGCCGATGATCCCCATCCTGGCCCCTGTCTCGGTCGGTTGCGCCCGACCGCGCTCGGCCGTGCACTGATCCGTCGGCGAAGCAGGCGTCCGCCGGTCAGCGACGCCACGTACGGTCAGCACGTACGGTCGGAGCGTGAACTTCGAGGAATACCGCACCCATGACGCCACCGGGTTGGCCAAGCTCGTCGCCGACAAGGAGGTGACGGCCGCGGAGTTGCTGGACCTGGCCAGAAACCGTGCGGCGGCGGTCAACCCGCGGATCAACGCGATCGTCCGTGACGTCCCGGCCTCGCCGGCGGATGCCGCGGCAGGCCCGTTCTCAGGCGTTCCGTTCCTGATCAAAGATCTCGCCCAGGACTACGCGGGACTGCCGACGTCGCGGGGATCGCGAGCCCTGATGTCGACACCGGTGGCCGAACACTCGGAGATCGTCCAGCGGTGGCAGGCCGCCGGCTTGGTCATCTTCGGCAAGACCAACACCCCCGAGTTCGGGGCCAAGGGCATCACCGAACCGGAGGCCTGGGGTCCGGCGCGTAACCCGTGGGACCTGAACCGCGCACCCGGCGGCTCGTCGGGTGGTTCGGCGGCCGCTGTCGCGGCGGGCATCGTGCCGTGTGCGGGCGCCAGCGACGGCGGGGGATCGATCCGCATACCAGCGGCGTGCTGCGGACTGGTCGGGCTCAAACCCGGCCGCGGGCTGACGCCGTCGGGCCCTGCGACGGGCGAATTCATGCACGGGGCCGCCGTACAAGGTGTGCTGTCCCGGACCGTCCGCGATACGGCGGCGATGCTCGACGTCGTCCGCGGCGGTGAACCGTGGGGTCCGTATGTGCCCGGCATTCCTTCTTCGACGTTCGCGTCCTGCGTGGGAGCCGATCCCGGCACCCTCCGTATCGGTGTGCGGGTTCCGTCGGCGATCAACCCGTCGCCGCACCCCGAGGCGGCCGCCGCCGTGAAGGCAGCGGTTCAGGGGCTGACCGAGCTCGGCCATCAGGTCGAAGAGCTTCCGCGCGCCCCCTTCGACGACAGGGCGCTGGCGCGGGACTTCCTGTTCACGTGGTTCGTCTACGCCGCGTGGGAAGTCGGTGAGGCCAAACGTATTTCGGGTGCCGGCGATGATTTGTTCGAACGTGACACGCTGATCATGGCCGCGCTCGGCCGGGCGACGAGCGGAGTCGACTATGTGGACGCCGTTCAGCGGCGCCACGAGCACACGCGCAGGCTCACCACGTTCTTCGAGTCGTACGACCTGCTGTTGACGCCCACACTGGCGACCCCACCGCCGACGATCGGCGAGTTCGACCTGCCGATAGCGCTGCAGCGCGCCGCCGACGTACTGATCAAGACGCGCGCGGCAAAAGTGTTGCGCTACACCAAGATCGTGGATGACATGGTGGAAAAGAACCTCGGCTGGGTGCCGTATACCCAGCTCGCCAACCTGACGGGGCGCCCGGCGATTTCGCTGCCGTTGCACTGGACCGCCGACGGCCTCCCGCTCGGGGTTCAGTTCGTCGCACCGCTGGCGGGTGAGTCGCTGCTGATCCGGTTGGCCGCCCAACTGGAGCAGGCGATGCCCTGGTCCGATCGGGTGGCCCCGATCTAGCGGCCCGACATCCGCTGGCGCAGCTTCGCCGCCTGTGGGATCGGTGGGCGTCACCTGGCTAGGGTGCAGTCATGAGCCTCGTGACCTACGAGTTGGACGACCATATCGCCACCATCACCCTCAACCGCCCCGAAGCGCGCAACGCGATCAACGGCGAGGTGCGGCTCGGCCTGAACGCGGCCTGGGAGCGGTTTCGCGACGACGAGGACGCCTGGGTCGGAATCCTCACCGCCAACGGCGACGTGTTCTGCGCCGGCGGCGACCTCAAGGACGGCGAGGGCTCGGTCGGCACCTTCGGGGGCACGTTCTGGGAGAAGCCGACGATCAACTCGTTCGAGAGCGGGTTGGAACTGTTCAAGCCGACGATCGCGGCGGTCAACGGCCCCTGCATCGGTTACGGTCTGACCGGCGTTCTGTTCTGTGACTTCGTGATCGCCTCCCGCACAGCCACGTTCGCTTTCCCGGAGGTGTCCCTGGGCGTGCCGACGATCGTCGGCGCGATCCGGCTGCCCGAACGCGTCCGGTGGGCCGATGCCATGGAGCTGTTGTTGACCGGTAAACCGATCGACGCCGAGCGCGCCAAGGAGATCGGCCTGGTGTGGCGACTGGTCGAACCCGGCGACCTGCAGGCCGAGGCGCGGTCCTGGGCGCGCACTCTCACCGAGGCGGCGCCGCTGGCGCAACGCGCCACCAAGGAGGTGGCCTGGCGCACAGCCGACATGGGCTGGATCGAATCCGTCCGGTTCGGCGAGACGATGCGCAAGGTGGCCGCCGCGACCGAAGACGTGCACGAGGGCATCACGGCGTGGCGGGAGAAGCGCGCACCGCGATGGCGCGGCCGCTGACCGGAGCATCGCGATACGGGCGTTTCTTCCCATCGGACCGGGGTACGCCAAGCGACGTCCGTCAGCTGTCGAGCGACTGGAGAGTCGGATGACAAGCATCGTCAAACTGGGGGCGCTCGTGTGCGTGACAGGAATCATCGCTGCATGCCAATCCGAACCCGAGCCGAATCAGCCGTCGTCGGATTCCCTCGCCCCGACCGACATGGTCCAAGTCGGCCGGGTCGATGACCGTTACCAGTCGTACAACGTCGAGATGCTCGAAGTGACCGGCGGGAAATTCTGGAAACCGTACGGCCCGGAACTCGAAGCCGCCCTGCGGCAACCGGCACCGTCGACCGCGCCACCGGACAGCGACACGCCCTCCGGGATGAACCCCGCCCTCTACGAGTACCGCCCGCCGATTGACCTGAGCAACCCGCGGCTGCGCAAGCTCGCCGCCGCACTGGGCCCGGCTTATGTGCGCGTCAGCGGAACATGGGCCAATACGACATACTTCCCCGAAACCGCAGAGGCTCCTCCCGAGCCACCCCCTGGCTTCATGGGCGTGTTGACACACGAGCAGTGGAGAGGCGTCATCGACTTCGCCAATGAGGTGGACGCCCGAATCGCCACGTCGTTCGCGACCGGCATGGGGACGCGAGATCCCGCGGGCGCCTGGACACCCGCACAGGCCCTTCGCTGGATCGATTTCACCGAGTCGGCCGGCGGGAACATAGCGGCGGCCGAGTTCATGAACGAACCGACCGCGGCCGAAATGGGCGGGGCGCCCCCAGGTTATGACGCGGCGGACTACGGCAGGGACTTCAAGCTTTTTCGCGACTTCGCCGATCGGCGGGTGCCCGACATGGTCGTCATAGGGCCCGGTTCCGTCGGTGAAACCACCGGCGACTGGGGTGTGACGTACGGCGCTCAGGGCTTGCTCGAGACCAGGGATCTGCTCGCGCAGTCCCAACCGGCGGGCGTCGACGCCTTCTCCTATCATCACTACGGCGCGGTGTCGCGGCGATGTGTTCAGATGGGAAACCAGACATCCCCCGAGGACGCGCTCACCGAACAGTGGCTGCGGCGCACGGACCAGACCCTCGAGTTCTACCGGGCGCTGCGCGACGAGTTCGAGCCGGGTAAGAAGTTCTGGAACACCGAGACCGCCGACGCGGCATGCGGTGGAAACCCTTGGGGCGGAACCTTTCTCGACACCTTCCGATATCTCGATCAACTGGGGCGCCTGGCCCGGCAAGAAGTGGAGGTGGTCGCCCACAATACGCTGGTGGCCAGCGATTACGGCCTGCTGGACGACAAGACGTTGACACCGAAGCCGAACTACTGGGGCGCTTGGCTGTGGCGGAATCTGATGGGCACGACGGTTCTCGACTCCGGGGTGCCCATCGACGCCGGTCGGCACGTCTACGCGCACTGCCTGCGAGGCACACCCGGCGGTGTCGCCCTGCTGGTGATCAACAATGACAGGACGGCATCCCAGACACTTTCGATCCCCACCCCGGGTGACCGCTACACCCTCTCGTCGACATCCGCAGATGACCTGCAGACCAAGAGCGTTCAGTTGAACGGGACCGAACTCAAGCTGGGGCCGAACGACGAGATGCCGCCACTCGTCGGCAACCCGGTAGCCGCTGGAGACGTCATATTCGAACCCGCGACTATCACCTTTCTGGCCTTACCCGAGGCCGGCAACGGTGCATGTCGTTGAGTGGAGTCCGGCGGCTCAGTAGCTGCGTCTGAGCCACATCAGGGTGGGCCGTCCGTCCGGGTCGTACACCGCGCGATAGGCCGGTTCGACGATCCAACGACGCCAACCCGGATTCTTGCCGCCCGAAACCGGGACGTGCGCGCGCAGGCGTCCCCTTGGCCGGGGTCCGCGACAGTCGGACCGGTACCAGCCGTCGAGGTTCGCGGCACTTCGTCGCATCGTCTCAGCAGCCTCGTCGAGATCGAGAAGTGTTGCGTCGTCACGTGTCTCGACGTGCTCGCGCATGAGCTGCAGCCGCAACTCGCGTGCGAAGTGACGCGCACCGTCCCCGAGCCCCGCCGGGTCCACCGGTGCGCGCGGGTCTCGCCGCTCGTCCAGAACGGCGGCGGCGATCTCGGCGTCGTACGTCCAGGACCTCATGTTGAGGTTCGCGCTGCCGACCACTGCCCACACGTCGTCGATGATGCTCAGCTTGGCGTGCACGTACACCGGTAGCCCGCGGTGGTTCTCGATGTCGAAGATCTGCACCCGCGACCCGCCGGCCTCACGCACCATGTCGAGCGCTTCGTGGTGGCCGAACAAGGCTGCCTGCCGGGAGAACCTGTCGTTGACGTCGCTGAATCGGGGCACCACGGCGATCAGCTGCAACCGCGGGGATCGGCGCAACGCCGCCGCGAACAGACGAGCGACGTCGATCGACCACAGATACTGATCTTCGATGTACACCAATCGCTCGGCGCGGCTGAGCGCCTTGGCATATGCCCGGGCGATGCTTCGTTCCCCGTGCGGTGCGAACGAGTTGGTTCGGCGCCTCGGATAAGTCCGCAGAATCTGCACCGCGCACGTCCCGGCTGCGGGCGCGGGGTCGGATCGCGCCGGCAGGGACACCACAGTGCGCGGGAGGCGGTGTATCCGGTCGTTGAGCCACTCCCAAGGCCGGCGGGTCAGCGCAGTGGGGTCCTGCCAACGTTCACGGAAGGTTCGTTCGACTTCGGCGACGACGGGTCCGCGCAACTTCAACTGCACATCGTGTTGTGCGGGGGTGCAACCGTATCGATCACTCGCGGCGATCGGCTGGGGGTCGCCGGCATGTTCGGCGTCGTCGCGGTGCCCGTGGGCGCAGTCGATGCCGCCGAGGAAGGCGACGTCGTCGGCCGGTCGTGCGAGATACCTTGCAACCACTGCCTTCTGGTGGTGCGAGCCGAGGGCTCGGACCCGCTGGTCGAGCAGGATGCGTCCGCCGGCGGCATTCACGACGCGGGCGGAGTCGCGATTGGGGCCGAGCTGGAAGCCCAACGCGGCCGGGTATGAGCGCCACAGGAGCCCGCGAACGTGTGCGCCGCGCTGAGCCGCCGACCGTAGCGCCTGCGCGACCGTCGGACCTCCGGGACGAAGCAACTCGGTGCTGTCCATTCGCCAGCCCAGAAGAAGGAGCAGATCACCCTGCCCGAGGCCTTCGCAGGCGGCGAGGAGGGCGGCGAAGTAGGTGCTGCCGTGCACCAACGGCTGTACCGCGTTGCCTTCGGTGAAGGCGCGCAGACCGCTCGCATCGTTCCCGCGTTCCGCGGGTGTCAGCAGCCAGTCATCCGGCGAGCCTCCTCGTAGTTGTCTGAGTCCGGCCGCTTCACGCAGCGGTGGTAGCAACTCGACGCCGTTGGGTGCCCGCACCACCGGAATGCCGGAGAAACCCTCAGTGCGACTGGTTTTCACATCGGTCGGGTCGGCGGCATGTCGTATCCCGAAAGCGGCGATGCGCGCGGGTGCTCGGCGGGCTAGATCGACGAACAGCGCGGGATCGTGTCCTGCGTCGTCTCCGATCAGTACCCACCGCACGTCGCGCCGGTCGGCGAGAACGCGTTGGAGGGCCTCGTGTTTCGCGGTGAAGCCGCCGCCGAACAACCAGGCCGGCGCCTTGGTGTCCGGCGCTGCGAGCAATCGCCCCGCGGGGTATCCGTCTCGTTCGAGCATTCTGCGCAACGAGCGCCGATGTTTCTCGGGAACGGCGGTCACGTAGACGACGACGGGTTCGTGCTGCCCGCGCACCAATTCACGAACCAGGTGCGGCATGCCGAACACCGATCGCCTGTCCGTAGTCGATCGGCGCAGCCTCGCTCGCACGCGCCGCCACTGCCGGGACACGGTCCCCAACCGCAGCACGCCGTCGATGTCGACGACCACGCCGATCGACGCCGATTCGTCCATCGCGTCGCTCACGACGCTTCCGCGTCCTGGCGCTCATCCTGTAGGCGGTCCTTGCTGCGCAGCAGGCGCAGCAGCGTCACGAGCAGCAGACCGCCCACCACGTTGCCCACGGCCGTGTAGCCGAACCACGTCGCCCAGTCGCCGTAGCCGAAAGGGGCGCCGGCGATGAGCGCACCGAAGATCAGCAACGAGTCCAGGATCGAATGAAACATCTGCAGCCCAGCGAGCAGGAATCCGCCCGCTATCGCCGCGGCGATCTTGCCGAACATCGACTCGGTACCGTGCTGCATGCGCGTCATCAACGTGATGACCATGCCGCCGAGCAGCGCCAGCGCTGCGGTCTCCGCCGACAGCGGAGCGGTGGCGAAGTGGGTGGCCGACTCGATGGTCTGTGCATGCAGTTTCGGGTAGCCCGTCATGATCAGCCACATGATCGCCCAGCCCCCAACGAGATTGGCGATCAACGTTCCGCTCCACAACTTCAGCATCTGCCCGACGCTCGCGCGTTTGGCAACGACCGTGGTGACCGGCACGAGGAACCCTTCGGTGAACAGCTCGCTGCGGCCGAGCAGCAGTGCGAGGAACCCGATCGAGAAGGCGATACCGGCGAGCAGGTGGTTGTGGGTGGCGGCCAACACCGACAGGTACGCCAGGACGCCGACCGCGACCTCGGTGCCGCCGAAGAAGCCGGTGACCAGCACTTCGCGCCACGTCCGGTGCAGACGCTGGGTGCCCTCGTCGACCATCCTCTGAAAGGCGCCCTCCAACTCGTCCTCGATCGGGCTGTCCGAATCGCCCATCTGCCGTCGCTGCGTCTCACTCATGTGCGGGTCCTTCCCGGTTCGGTTGACCGTCACGGGTACCCGCGTCGCGACGCCTGACGCCTTGCGCGTAACTGATTACCGGCGGCCGCGCCGGGGTACGAAGTCGAACATGACATCTCCAGACGACAACGTAACGCCCGAGACCGCGACGAAGGACGCCGATGTGATGGCGCCCGCAACCCCCGGAGCCGAGGCGCTTCCGCTGCCCGAGGACGAGGTCGACAAGCCCTCCGAGGGTTAGGTGGATCCCAGCGCCGGGTTGCTCGATGGACTCAACCCGGGCGGTGGCGCGTCAGCGACCGCTTCGAAGGGCTCCCTGGGTACGGCCCGAGATCGCGCGGGCCCGGCTCGCGTGAACAAGCTAGGCGACAACTCGCGCCAATCGATCAGTCCGATAGCGCGTCGATCGCCGCTTGGAGCTTGTCACCGACTTCCTCGGCGATCGGTTTCAGTCCCGGCTCCTCAGTGACGTCCACGAGCAACTGCGGGTTCATCGCCTCGACGAGCGTCGTTTCCGGGTCATCGGGGTCGGTGCGCACCACGACGTTGCACGGCAGCAGTAGACCGATCTGACGTTGCGCGTTGATCGCCCGATGCGCCAGCGGCGGGTTACACGCGCCGAGGATGAGGTAATTCTCCATGTCCTCGTCGAGCTTGTTCTTCAGCGTCGCTTTCACGTCGATCTCGGTCAGGACGCCGAAACCCTGCTCGGCAAGTGCCTCACGCGTGCGGACGACGGCGTCGTCGAACGGTGCCTTGAGGCGCGTAGCCAGGGCGATGCTCATGATGACTCCATATCGATCGTATTTCGGTCAGGCCAATGCCAGGAAGAGCTTCTCGAGTTCTTCCTCGGTCATGGGCCGCTCATTACCTTCTTGATCGCCGGTCATGCATTCGCGTAGACCCGTCGCCACGATCTTGAAGCCGGCGCGATCGAGCGCTCGCGACACCGCCGCGAGTTGAGTGACGACGTCCTTGCATTCGCGGCCCTGCTCGATCATCGCGATCACACCGGCGAGTTGTCCTTGCGCGCGCCGCAGCCGGTTCAGTACGGCTGCGATGGCCTCCTGGTCACCGACCATTGACCTTCCCCTTCCACTTCGCGGTCCAGATTACCCCCTCGGGTATTTGCGGATTAAATACCCCGGGGCGTATTGTCCACTATACCCGGAGGGGTATCGAGGCGATGCCCCGACGATGAGAAGGGACAAAGAAGATGATCTTCGAGCAGTACTACATCGAATGCCTGTCACACGCGTCTTACCTGATCGGTGACGAGTCGACCGGACGCGCGATCGTCGTGGACCCGCGCCGCGACATCACCGAATACCTGGCCGATGCGCGTAGCCACGGGCTCACGATCGAGGGCGTCATCAACACCCACTTCCATGCCGACTTCGTCTCCGGCCACCTCGAACTCGTCCATGCCACCGGCGCCTGGATCGGCTTTGGAGAGGCCGCCGAGACCGACTATCCGATCCGCCGCCTGACCGACGGGGAACACGTGTCACTGGGAGACGTCGACCTGGAGATCCTGTCGACACCGGGCCACACCTGGGAATCGATCAGCGTGCTGGTTCGCGAGCGTGCCGACGCCGAGCCGACGGCCGTGCTGACGGGCGACTCGCTGTTCATCGGTGACGTCGGCAGACCGGACCTGGTCAACATCGGAGACGGCTCGGTCAGCGACCTGGCTCGTGCGATGTTCCACACGATCCACGACAAGTTGATGAGACTGCCCGACCACGTGAAGGTGCTGCCCGCGCACGGCGCCGGCTCGTCGTGCGGCAAGAACCTGTCGACCGAAATCACGTCGACAATCGGCGAACAGCGGGTGAGCAACCCCTCGGTTCAACCGATGAGCGAAGACGACTTCGTGTCGATGCTCATCCACGGCCAGCCCGCCGCACCGGCATATTTCGCCGTCGACGCCGCGATGAACAAGCGGGTTCACCCGCTGCTGCAACAGCAGCGCATGGTCTCCAACATGACACCCGAGCAGATGCGGGCCGCGCTTGCGGCGGGTGTGCGTGTCCTGGACGCACGCGGCGTCGACGATTTCGCCGCGGGCCACCTGCGCGGCTCGGTGAACGTCGGTTTCGACGGGCGGTTCGCCGAGACCGCTGGGATGGTGGCCGAGGTCGGGGAACCGATCGCCCTAATCACTTATCCGGGAGAAGAACAGCAGGCCGCGCTGAGGCTGGCCCGCATCGGCTCGGACAATGTGATCGGCTATCTCAACGTCGACCGCGATGGACGGTTCCCCGCCGAGCTTCAGGGTCTGGTGCAGATCGTCTCTCGGACAACGGTTTCCGGGCTCGACGAGATGCTGGCCGCCGGCGCCGTGACGTTGATCGATATTCGCAACCCCGGTGAGCGAGAAGCCGGTGCAATCTCCGGCTCGATCCACATCCCGTTGGCGCAGTTGCGTAACCGCATGAGTGAAGTGCCGACCGACGAGCCGATCGTGCTGCACTGTGCGGGCGGCTGGCGGTCCAGTGTCGCGGCGTCGCTGCTGCGCGCCAATGGTTTTCGGCAGGTTTCTGACCTGATGGGTGGTTACCACGCGTGGGTCGATGCCCACGCGAGAGTGTGAGACGTCAGTCAGCAAGGAGGCACCATGTGTTACGCAATCCGATGCCCGTCCTGTGGCAAGACGACCTGGGACGGGTGCGGCCAACACGTCGACGACGTGATGCGGTCGGTGCCGGCCGAACAGCGTTGCCGCTGTGTATCGGCGACCGCACCGCCGCGCCGTCCCGGCCGTCGGTTGTGGCGCCGGTAGGCGGGTGCGGGGCAACTCATGGCATTGGCGATCGGCCTAGTGCTCGGCGCGCTGATCGGTGTGCTGCTGGGACTACTCGGCGGCGGGGGTTCGATCCTCGCCGTCCCAGCACTGGTCTACGGCGTGGGTCTCGGTATCGAGGAGGCCATTCCGATTTCGCTGGTCGTCGTGGCCACGGCATCTGCCGTTGGTGTGCTGCCGAAAATCCGTGCCGGGCAGGTTCGATGGCGCATGGCGGGTATCTTCGCGGCGGCCGGTATCCCGGCGACCATTCTCGGCAGCGCCCTCAGCAGACATCTGCCCGAGTCAGCGCTGCTGATCGGGTTCGCGGCCGTGATGGTGGTCGCGGGCATCCGCATGCTGGCCGATCAGGACAACACCGGGACCGCCTGCGAGGTGCGCGCCGGGCAGGTCAACTGGCGTCGGTGTGTGCCGCGGTCGATCGGGGCCGGCCTTGTCGTGGGCCTGCTGACCGGCCTGTTCGGCGTCGGTGGCGGCTTCCTCATCATCCCGGCACTCGTGGTGGTCCTCGGCGTCGAAATGTCCACGGCCATAGGAACCTCGCTACTGATCATCGTCGCCAACTCGCTCGCCGGCATCTTCTCCCATCTTCAGGGCATCAGCGTCGACTGGCCGCTCACCGCGACGTTCGTCGCCGCCGCGACGGTCGCCTCGCTGGTCGCGGGATACTTCGGCACCAAAGTCGACACCGATCGCCTGCAGCGTTGGTTCGCCTACCTCGTCTTCGTCGTCGCCGCATATGTGCTCGTCGACACCATCTTTCTCCGTTGACCACAGAAGGGAAACCCATGGACGTCTCGATCATCGAAACCTCCGGACTCGGTGACCGCAGCTATCTGATCAGTCACGGCGACGTCGCCGTTGCGATCGATCCGCAGCGAGACATCGACCGAGTACTCGCTCTTGCCGGGGGCCTCAAGGCCCGCATCACCCATGTGCTGGAAACGCACCTGCACAACGACTACCTGACCGGCGGGCTCGAACTGTCACGCACCGTCGGTGCCGAGTACGTGGTGCCCGCCGGTGACGACGTGAGTTACCGCCGACGTGCCGTCAGTGACGGTGACGTCATCGACGCCGGGCCAATCCGGTTGGAGGCGGTGCACACACCCGGTCACACCCACCACCACATCAGCTATGTGCTTCGCGACGACAACGACGACGTGCAGGGTGTTTTCACCGGAGGATCGATGTTGTTCGGTACGACCGGGCGGACGGACCTGATCAGCGCGGATGCCACCGAAGAGCTCACCCGTGCGCAGTACCACTCCGTCCGCAAGCTCGCCGATCGCCTGCCCCCCGAGACACCGGTCTACCCGACGCACGGATTCGGCAGCTTCTGTTCGGCCACACCGGCTTCCGGTGATGAGTCGACCATCGGTGAACAGCAGCACACCAACCCGGCATTGACTCAGGACGAACAGAGCTACGTCGACGAGCTGCTGGCCGGACTGTCGGATTACCCTGCGTACTACGCACACATGGGCGTCATCAACGGCCGGGGACCGGCGCCCGTCGACCTGACATCCCCTGAGCCGATCGATCCCGCCGAATTACGGCGCCGCCTCGAGGCCCGCGAGTGGGTGGTCGATCTGCGTAACCGGACCGCTTTCGCCGCCGGACATCTGCAGGGCTCGTTGGGTTTCGAGCTGTCGGGCTCTTTCGTCAGTTACTTCGGCTGGCTGTACGACTGGGGCGCTCCAGTGACACTCATCGGGGAGTCACCGGAGCAGATCGCCGACGCCAAACGTGAACTGGTGCGCATCGGAGTGGACCGGCTGACCGGAGCCGCCACCGGAAACATCGACGAACTGCGCGACGGATTCCCACTCGGCTCATATTCCGTCGCCGACTTCGGCCGGCTGGCCGAACGACGCCGAACGGAGGCGGTGACGGTGCTCGATGTGCGGCAGACCCACGAGTACGAGTCCGAGCGCATCCCGGAGGCGGTGAACATACCGCTGCACGAACTACCCAAGCGGCTCAATGACGTCCCGCCATCAACGGTCTGGGTGCACTGTGCGTCCGGGTACCGGGCGTCGATCGCGGCGTCGTTCCTCGACCGCACGGCCCACGACGTCGTTCTCGTCGACGATGACTTCGACAACGCGAAAGCGAACGGTCTCACTGTGCCAACGCAAACCCAGGATTCGGAGTCCACGTAAACGGGCATGCAGCGCACATCTGCACAAACGTGAGGAGCCCGACGTGGTAAGCCGGACCGCCGACAGAAGATCGATCTCGACGGTGCTGCTGCCGCTTGCCGTCGGTGTGGCCACCGCGGCCACGCTGGTCGTCAACTACCTGGCCAACGGCCTGCCGATCAACGGCCAGACCACCGGTGACGTCACCCGTCGCTTCGAGGTGTACTTCGTGCCCGCCGGCTACGTGTTCTCCATCTGGAGCGTGATCTACCTCGGGCTGATCGCCTACACCGTGTACCTGGGCCTGGCGCTCGCGCAGCGTCGTACCGACAGCGGCGCCGCACGCCCGATCGCGCCCTGGTACGTACTGACCGCCGCTGCCAACTGTTGCTGGCTGTTCGCGTGGCACCACAACCGGTTTCCGCTGAGCATGCTGCTGATGATCGTGCTGCTGGTCGCCCTGATCGTCATCTACCGCCTGCAAGCCTCCCGCCCGCCCACCTCGGCGCTGGAGCGGTGGACGGTGCACATCCCCTTCCGGGTGTACCTGGGCTGGATTTCGGTCGCGACGATCGCCAACGCGACGATCACCCTCGACGACGCCGGGTGGTCAGGGTTCGGTCTGTCCGAGCCGACCTGGGGCGCGATCATGGTCGCGGTGGCGGCCGCACTCGGGTTGGCAATGATCCTGCGCCACCGCGACATGGCCTACGGGCTGGTGATCATCTGGGCGCTGATCGGCATCGCGGTGCGACTGCACGACACCACGTCGGTCCTGATCGCCTCGTTGGCCGGTGCGGCGGTGGTCGGCATCTCCCTGATTCTCTCCGCGCAACGGCTACGAAGCCGAACCGATTGAGGGACCTGCACAGGCGAAGTTCGTTGTCCAGTAAGCCCGGTCGAAGGATGAATCGTTTCGTGTACAGGCGGGACGAGCATGAGATATGACAAAGACATGCTGGAATCGACAGTCCGCCCGCCCGGGGCTCCGTCCGCTTTCCGGTACCCGGGGCTCACCGGCCGCCGGGCCCAGCTGCGAAATGCGGTGAAGCGACTCGCCCATATCGATCTGCTTCCTTCGGATGCGACGGCACAGGCGTTCATCGCGGGCCTGAACGAGGGCGATCCGGTCGCCGAACGCTTCGTCGCCGAGACCTATCACGGTGAGCTCGGTGCGAAGAAGGGGCGCGAGCTGGTCGAGAAGGCACAGCGGGAAGGCATCGACAATGTGCCTGAGGCGCCAGAGTCGATGCGTGCGCTGTTCGAGGAATTCGAACAACTTCCCGCGTGGGTAGACCCGGATCTCGTGGAGGAGGGCGCGGCGGTTTGGCGCCGTTGGGCCTACGCGCTGGGTGCGCTCGGCAACGCCGGCACCAACGACACCTACACCGAGGGCTGGCTGGCAGTACCCCTGTCCCTGTCTGGTGGTTATGCCGGCCAACGCGCCCTGCACCGGTACCTGGAGACGTCGCGCTGGTGGATCGAGGTCTGCCGCCCGGGCGCCATCCTGACGCCAGGATCGTTGGGCCGCAACATTTCCCTGCATGTGCGGATCATGCATGTCAGCGTCCGCGATCGCGTCAGAAAGCACCCGGAGTGGGACGCCGAGCGCTGGGGGCTGCCGATCAGCCAATCCGCCATGCTGCTGACGCTGTTGGGCGGCAGCGTCGCACCGGCGTTCGGCCTGTTTCTTCTCGGCCACCTCACCTCGCCGCGAGAGATGCGCGCCGTTCTGCATTTCAACCGGTACTGCGGTCACCTCGTCGGCGTGCGATGCGACGGCTACTTCCCCGAGACCGTCGCCGATGCATGGCGAATCCTGTTCATGTGCGATGCGGCGCGCAGCTACGACAGCGCAGAAAGCGGCACCGAACTCGTTCAGTCCTTCGTTCCCGCCTTCGCGCCCGCGGCGACGCACCGCGGCCTGCAGCGGCTTCGCGCCGAGTACCACTACCGCCTGCAAGCCGGATATCTCGGCCTGTACATGCTGCCGTGGAATCGTCGTCGCTACCGACTGCCGTCGGTGCTGCCGGGAATCCTGTTGCTGGTCAGCCGCTTTCCCACGATCCTCACGCTCGAGATCGCGCGACGGTTGTCGCCGAAGGTCGATCACTGGTGGCAGACATCCAACCTCGAGCGGTGGGAGAACTGGCTGCAGTGGCAATCCGACGGTAAGACAGCGGCTTTCGAGGCCGCGGTACCGTTGCGCCGCTGATCACGCCCTGGACGGAACCAGCGACGGGCTGCCGACGCCGATGGTGATCTGCGGCGCCGCCGCCGGATCGAGCCACGTCAGCAGTGTGCGCATCTCCTCGCGCCCGATGGCCACACATCCCCACGTCGGGTTCCCGTCGGTCACATGAAGGAAGATTCCCGACACCCGTCCGGGGATCCGCTGGGGGTTCACGGTGATGTTGACCGCATAGTCGTAGACGGGGCCGGAGTCGTACAGGTTCTCGGCGATCGACGATGGTTTACGAGGCCCACGCACATGCGTGTTGTACGTGGGTGAGGAGGCGTCCTCGTCCCACCAGTCCTGGTTCGTGGTCTGAAAGTACGGCATTTTGGTGCCCGGATTGGGTTGGCGGCCGAAACCCTGATCGAACCTGAAGGTTCCCACCGGGGTTCGGTGGACACCGTCAGCGGGGGCTCCGACGCCGAGCGCGCCCACTTTCGCAGGTGTCGGTCCGAGCACAGGCTTCCATTGCCGTCCGCTCCGCTGAAAGGCGGTGAGGGTGCCCGAGGTGGCGTCGGCGGTCGGCACCCCGACGACGATCCACTGCGTCGTCCGGGCGGTCGCCGCGGCGGGCTGCGCCGCCGCAGGCGCGGCGAGCGGTAGGCACAGCAGCGTAACGCCGAGGTACGACAGCGTCTTTCGCAGTTTCACGGGCTACCTCGGAACCGGACTGGAGCGTTCGAATACAGAATCGAGACATCGTATCCGCGGCATATATTGCGAACTGGCCCTCGAAACCTGTTCGCGGCCAAAGCGAGACCGTGTCGCTACTTGGCTCAGCCGGTCCGGTTGATCGGGTGTACCGAACTTGTCGGACCCTTCTGTGATGATGCGGTTTTATGTCGGTCGCTTCGTCGGATGCCCAGGTGGATGCGGGTCCTCAGCAACGTTTGGAGGGCCTGTTCGGGCAGTTGGCCGAGTTGTCGGGGCAGCGAAACGCCATCGATGGGCGCATCGTGGAGATCATCGCCGAGATCGACCGCGACGGACTGTGGGGAGCCGCAGAAGGGGTTCGCTCGGTCAAAGCGTTGGTGGCCTGGAAACTGGGCATGTCAGACACCACCGCCAAGAACGTGGCCGCCGTGGCGCAGCGGATTGAGGAGTTCCCTCGCTGCACCTCCCAGCTGCGCGAGGGCCGCCTGTCGTTGGATCAGGTCGGGGTGATCGCCCAATACGCCGGCGCGGGCTCGGACGATCACTACGCCCAGATGGCGTCGGTGGCCACGGTCAACCAACTCCGGTGTGCCATCAAACTCGAACCGCGCCCCGAACCCGAGCGTCCCCACCCGCGGCGCGGCATCAGCAAGACCGTCGGTGAGCAGTTCAGCACCTACCGCATCACCCTGCCTCACATCGAGGCCGCCAAACTCGACGCCGCCCTGCAAACCCACCGCGACGCGCTCATCGGCGAGCACACCGCCGATCACGGCCCCGACACCGGCGCCGACACCCACGACCGCCGACAACTGGGCGATCTGCGGTGTCGCCCCCCGTTTCCCACCGCCGCCGATGCGTTCATGCGCATCGTCGAGCAAGCCTGGGATAGCGAGGTGGCCCGACGCCCCCACGATCAGCACAGCACCGTCATCGTGCATCTGGATCCCGACAAGCCCGCGGCCTGGCCACACCTGGGCCCGGTACTCTCAGAAGCCGAGCGGCGCATGCTGTTGTGCGAGGCCACCTGTGAAGTGTGGCTCGAACGTCACGGCCAACTCATCGGAGCCGGGCGCTCCACCCGGGTGATCAGCCGCCGGCTGCGCCGGGCCTTGGAGCACCGCGACCGCACCTGCCGGGTGCCCGGATGCTGGGCCACCCGCGGGCTGCACGCCCATCACCTCGTGCACTGGGAAGACGGCGGACCCACCGAACTCGGCAACCTGGTGCTGGTGTGCCCCTATCACCACCGCCTGCACCATCGCGGCGAGATCACCATCACCGGACCCGCCGACCAACTCCTCGTCACCGGCCCCAGCGGTAACCCGCTGGACCCCGGATCACTCGCACGCCCACCCACCCAACCCCCACCAACAGTCCCACCCTGCCGCGGACCCCTCGGCGAACGCGCCCAATGGTGGTGGTACAACCCCTTCCAACCCCAACCACCACCAAGCGACAACTAGCCCCTAACAGACTGGGGCCCAGGAAGATTCACTTGTCAAACTGTGTTGCCCCGGATCACACCGGCATGGCTCGCTACGTACTCAACCCGACCAGCTTCTGGATGAAGCGAACTTCGTCGTTGTCGTGTGCGTTTCCGTCGGGGTGAATCAGGTCCGAGAACCACGTGTCCGGAAGTGTCGTGTACGGCTCGTTCCACGAGTCCCACGGCAGGTAGGTCTGGGTCCGCCCGGCGACAAATCCCCAGTTGTACGCGCCGACGTTGCGCCGCTTGGCAACAGGGAGGATGCCTTCGACCGTGCTGCCGAGGTTGCGGGCGAGGTACTCCGTGCACAGGATCGGCCGGCCCAGCGGAGTGAGTTCGTCGATGCGGTCTTCGAACTCGGCCGGTTTGCCGTAGCTGTGAAAGCTGATGATGTCCGAGAGCTCGAGTTGCAGGCTCGCGATCTCGCTGCGGCTGCCTGGATCTCGCCAATGGCCCTGCCAGACACCACTTGTCAACGGTTGGATCGGCTTGACCGCGCGCACCCACTGGAACACGTGCGGCAGGAACGCGGTGACCAGCTTCTGCTTGTCGGGGTGTTCGACCTTTCGGTAGTCCTTCGCGGGATTGTCCGGCTCGTTCCACACGTCCCACCCCAGAACCCGAGGATCGTTGCGGAAGAGGCCGACCACGCCGGTGACATAGCTCTGCAGCACGCGGGTGTAGGCCGGATCCTGCAGGCGATGTGCACCGGGGCTTTGCACCCAGCCCGAGTTGTGCACTCCCTTGACCGGCGGCCGCTGTGGACCCGCCTTCGGCAACGGATCCCAGCACGAGTCGAACAGGACGAACAGCGGCTTGATGTTGTGACTGGCCGCGATGGAGACGAACTGAGACAGCCGCTGGCTGAAACCGGCCCGGTCCGTCGCCCACAGCTGGTCGTGCAGGAACACCCGCATGGTGTTCATCCCGATTCGCTTGGCCACGCTCAGTTCGCCGGCGATGCGGCGCGGGTCAAAGGTGCCGGCCTGGAACATCTCGAGCTGGTTGACGGCGTTCGAAGTGACATAGTTGGCGCCCAGCAGCCAACCCTGCTCCGCGTACCAAGCGTTGGCGCGGTCAGCCGACCATCGCCCCGTCTCGGCGGCCGCGACGGGCGGCAGTTTGGTCAGCGCCGCGGCGGCTGCCAGATACAGCGGGAGTTTGAGGGCGGTTCGCCGGCGCACCATGCGAACATAGTGGTCACGCCCGAGCTGTTCAGTCCTCGTGTCTCATCTTGCAACGCAACAGGTTTCGAATCGTTATCAATCGGGTGACTCAAGTCACACCGTTGCCGGTGAAGAGAGAGGCTCAGACCGTGAGCCCGTCGGCGACCCGCGGTACCCGTTCCGCCTCGGCGCCGTCGAGCACCATCGTCGCCACCCGGTCCCGGTGTTGTTCGGCGCTGCCCAGCAGAACCGCGTTCGTGGCGGCACGCTTGTAATAGAGATGCGCCTGGTGTTCCCAGGTGAACCCGATGCCACCGTGCACCTGGATCGTGTCGTTGGCGACGTGGGTCAGGGCGTCCGAGCAGACCGCCTGGGCGATGCTCGTGGCGAGTGCCGGATCGTCGGATCCGTCCGTGAGAGCCCAGATCGCGTGATAGGCAGTCGACCTCGCGTGTTCGACATCGACGAGCAGGTTCGCGAGTCGATGCTTGACCGCCTGGAACGATCCGATCGGCCGACCGAACTGCAGCCGCGACTTGGCGTATTCCACCGACAGGTCGAGCAGATGCTTGGCGGCGCCCACCTGCTCCACCGCGAGCAGCGCCGCACCGACCTGTAGCGCATGGTGTATGACTCGGGCGGCTTCCTCGGGTCCGGCGATCATGCGGGCCGGCGCGTCGCTGAACGTCACGTTCGCCTCGGAGCGGGTGAGGTCGAGTGTCGCCAGCGGCGTGCGCTGCACTCCCTCGGCGGTGCCGTCGACGGCATACAAGGCGAGGCCATCGCCGTCGCGGGCGGCGACCAACAGCACGTCGGCGATGCCACCGTCGACCACCTGAGTCACCGTGCCGGACAACGTATCTCCTGCAGCGGTCACCGAAACCGCGTCCGGAGTGAACGCGCCGGCGCGGTCCACCACGGCGAATGCCGCGGTGCGGCGACCCTCGACCAGGTCACCGAGCAGTTCGTCGCGCGCCGGCCCGGACGAGGCGGCCACCAGGGCCGGGATCGCCAGGTACACCGTGCCGAACAGCGGTCCGCAGGCCAACCGCGCCCCCAACTCTTCGATGGCGACGGCCTGGTCGATGAGTGTTCCGCCGACTCCGCCGTCGGCCTCGGGCACCGAAAGGCCCAGCACGCCGAGCTCGCCGCCGAGCCGGGCCCAGATCTTGGGGTCGAACGGCGGGTCGGACTCCATCAGCTCGCGGATCGTCTCCTCCGAGAAGTGTTCGGCGCTGAACTTCCGTACCGCGTCGCGTAATTGGCCCTGTTCCTCGGTGAACTTGTACTCGGCCTGCCCGAGTCGGCTATCGGCCTGCTCAGCCACGAGGGACCTCCTTCCACGGCATACCGGCATCGGCACGCAGATCGCCGGGCAGCCCGAGGATGCGTTCTCCGAGAATGTTCCGCATCACCTCAGACGTTCCGCCTTCGATCGTGTTGGCCCGGCTGCGCAGGTACCGCTGCTGGATGGGACCTTGCCAGTCACGTTCACCAGTGCCTGCTCCCTGCTGATAGCCGTGGTACAGGATCCCCTCGGGGCCAAGGAAATCCATGCACCACTGGTAGATGTCCTGGTTGAGCTCGGCCCCGACCAACTTGCCGATCGATCCCTCCGGGCCCGGCCCGCCGACGGTCGCGGCGGCGCGGGACCGTTCGGAGGTGAGCCGTTGCGCCTCCGAGCGCAGCCACAGCCGCGTGAGGCGGTCCCGCAACACCGGGGTTTGGCGCTCAGGGCGCGACGCCCACAGTCCGGTCGCGTCGGCGATGGTGCCCGCGCCGCGGCGGCTACCGCTGCCGCCGAGCGCGGTGCGTTCGTTCATCAGCGTCGTCATCGCGACAGCCCAGCCGTTGTCGACCTCGCCGAGGCGGTGCTTGTCCGGGATGCGGGCGTCGCTGAAGTAGACCTCGTTGAACTCGGCCTGCCCCGTCATCTGGCGCAGCGGCCGCGTCTCGACACCCGCCCCGTGCATGTCGATCACGAAGTACGTCAGGCCCTTGTGCTTGGGCACATCGGGATTGGTGCGCGCGAGCAGCAATCCCCAGCGCGCCCGGTGTGCCAGGCTGGTCCACACCTTCTGGCCGTTGATGACCCAGTCGTCACCGTCGCGCACGGCCGACGTCGCGAGCCCGGCGAGGTCGGAGCCGGCTCCCGGCTCGGAGAACAGCTGGCACCACAGGTCGTCGGTGGTTGCCAACGGCCGCAACCACTTTCGCTTCACATCCTCGGTCTGCGCGTGTTCGCGGATGGTCGGCGCTGCCATGCCGTAGCCCATCGGGTTGAGCCCGAGGGGTACCGGGCCGCCCGCGCCCTGCAGAATGCGGTCGGCGACGGCCTGAAGGCCTCGGGACACCCCGAGCCCACCGAGGCCCTCGGGAAAGTGCACCCACGTCAGACCGGCGTCATAGCAAGCGCCGAGAAACTCCGGGATCGGCACGCTCTTCGGGTCGTGGTCGGCGACGACCCCGCGCGCCAGCTCGGCGACCCGATCGCCATCAGCGTCATTGCTCATAGGTGTCACGATAGGAACTCGACACGCGTCGAGAAACATCGGGACCCACGAACACCGGCTAGCCGCGGTACTCGGCGACCCTCTCGGCGTACTGGTCGAGCAGCCGCAGCGACTCGTCGTGGGGTTTGGTGGGCAGCAGCAGGTTGGCCTGGCGGTAGCCGAGGTCTTCGAGAGCGCGCCAGTAATCCGGATCGATCGGCGTCCCGAAAGTCGTCAACGGGACGTCGTGACCCGCGCCGTCACGCATTTGATCGATCCTTTTGGCCAGCCTCTCGACCGGCAGCGGGTTGGAGATCCAACCAGCTCCATGGCGGATCACCCGCTTGACCGTGGCGTCGGAGTCGCCGCCGACCACGATCGGTGGATGGGGTCGCTGAACCGGCTTCGGGCGCAGGAACGACGAGTCGAAATCGACGAAACGTCCGTGATACTCGGCGGGTTCGTCGGTCCACAACGCCTTGATGGCCTCGATGCGTTCGTCCAACAGCGCACCGCGGGTCTTGGGGTCGGTGCCGTGATGGCGCAGCTCTTCGATGTTCCACCCCGCGCCCACACCGAACACGAACCGGCCACCTGAGATCAGGTCGATGCTGGCCGCCTCCTTGGCGGTGATGATCGGATCGCGCTGAATCAGCAGCGCGATGCCGGTGATCAGCTCGATCTTCGAAGTCACCGCCGCCGCCGCGGCCAGCGTGACGAACGGATCCAGGGTCCGGTAATAGACCTTCGGCAGGTCCCCGCCCATCGGATACGGCGACTGCCTGCTCGCCGGGATATGGGTGTGCTCGGCGACCGCGAGTGCGTGAAAGCCTCGCTCCTCGACCGCACGAGCCAACGACAGGGGGTCGATCGTGTCGTCATTGACGAAGGTGGAGATCCCGAATTGCACGCTGCCCTCGCTTCCGTCGATGCGCATGCCAACGCCGGCACACGACGCGGCTATTCCTCAGGCCAGCGGTTCACCGAACTTGCTCAGCACATGCCATTCGCCGCCGAACATGTCGAGACCCTGCCCGTGGGCGTCCCTGTCGGTTTGATCCCCCGCATAGCGGTAGAGGGGATGGCCGCGGTATGTCACCTGTTCGCCGTCGTCGCGACGCGGCACGGTCTTGGCGGCGGCCACGTCGATGCCGATACCGCCGGCCGGATCGGAGTCCGCCAACAGTGGCAGCCAGGTGTCGGCACATTCGCCGTAGCACGTGGGTTCGTTCGCCGCGTCGTTCGAGAAGACGTACAGCGTGCGGCCGGTGCTGTCGACGATGATCTCCCCGAGGTCGCCGCGGTCGTCAATGCCGAGCGAGACGTCACCGATCGGCGGTTTCCGCTCGTTCGACGGCGGCGGATCCGGCGCCGGGGTACGCGCCTCGGTGCGCGGTGCGGCCAACGGCGCCTGGGTGCCAGACGCCCCGGACGTCGCCGTGCTGTCGTTGGTCTCCTTGTTCTCGAGCGCGGCGCACCCGGAAAGTGCCGTGAGACTGACCATCAGGATCGACGCGCACGTCGACGCCGTTCGTGGCGTGGGCATGGTCAATCCATTTCCGTCGGTGTCGCCGCTCAAACGTGTCAGCGGCGCGCATGGCCTTCGACGTCGGGTTGACGTAACAGGGCTTGCCCGCGGCTGTGCATCCATGCTCGACGAGGTTCGAGGTTTGCGGGCGTTAGTGTGCTTGGGGTCGGCCTAATCGACAAACCGGCAGAAAAGATGAGCAGATCTATGACCGCAGCACCCGAGACGTCGGAAATCGAAGCGCGGGTCGGCCATTGGTACCAGATGGACGACACCTACCTCGTCGGCCGCGAGAAAGTGCGCGAATACGCCCGTGCGGTGCAGGACTACCACCCGGCGCACTGGGACGTCGCTGCCGCCGCCGAGCTGGGGTATTCGGGTCTGGTGGCGCCGCTGACGTTCACGTCGGCCCCGGGGATGACCTGCAATCGCCGGATGTTCGAACAGATCGTCGTCGGGTACGACACGTATCTGCAGACCGAGGAGGTCTTCGAGCAGCACCGCCCGATCGTGGCCGGCGATGAACTCCACGTCGACGTCGAGCTGTCCTCAGTGCGCCGGATCGCCGGCAGGGATCTGATCACCGTGACCAACACCTTCACCGACACCGCTGGCGAGCGGGTGCACACCCTGCACACGACCGTCGTCGGCGTGACGAGCGACGATATGGATCCGGCGATCAAAACCGCCGTGCACAACAAGATGATGCACGACGTCGACATCCTCGCGGTCAGTGAGCACGACGGCACATACGAGAAAACCGTGCGACCCGAGGGCGAAGTTCAGATCTCCGATAGCGGCATGGCCCGCACCCCGGGGACCCCGTCGTTCGATGACGTGAAAGTCGGCGACGAGCTCCCGGTTCGCCACACCCGCCTGTCTCGAGGCGATCTGGTCAACTACGCCGGCGTTGCCGGTGACGCCAACCCGATCCACTGGGACGAGGACATCGCCAAGCTCGCCGGTCTGCCCGACGTGATCGCGCACGGCATGCTCACGATGGGGTTGGGCGCCGGATTCGTTTCCGCATGGTCGGGCGATCCGGGCGCGGTGACGCGCTATGCGGTGCGGCTCTCCGCGCCCGCGATCGTGTCGGCCAAGGAGGGCGCCGACATCGAGTTCAGCGGCCGGATCAAGTCCTTGGATCCCGCGACCCGCTCGGGCGTGATCGTGGTGGCGGCGAAGTCCGCCGGGAAGAAGATCTTCGGCCTGGCCACCGTGAACATCCGCTTCCGCTGAGATCGTGTCAACTGACTTCGACCGCAGGGACCGCAAGGCCTTCGACCTGACCGGCAAGGTCGTCGTGGTCGTGGGCGCGGGGCAGAGTCCCGGCCCCGGCATAGGAAATGGGCGGGCCATCTCCATTCTGGCCGCGCGCCACGGCGCAGAAATCGTGGCGGTCGACTTGAACGCCGCAGCGGTGCAGGAAACGGTCGAGATGATCGTCGCCGAAGGCGGCAGCGCCTACGCCGTCGAAGCCGATGTCGCCGACAAAGGCGACTGCCAGAACATCTTCGACACAGCGATGGCGACCAGCGGTCGCGTCGACGGGATGGTCTACAGCGTGGCCACCAATCCCCCGTTCGACTTCGACTCGAACTCGATGACCGTCGAGAACTTCAACTACGGCATCAACGTCAACATGCTCGGCTGCTACCACTGCAATCTCTTTGCCGCCCAATGCATGGAGCGCAACCCCGGCGACACCGCCGGAAGCATCGTGAACATCTCGTCGATCGCCAGTGTCAAGAACGAGCTCGGCCTGAACATCGGCATCATGCCCTACGCACTCGGCAAATGCGGTCTGAACCACATCACCGAGCTGGCCGCCGTCCAGTTCGCGGAGGCCGGAATCCGGGTCAACACATTGATGTTGGGCCCCATCGACTCCGTTCTGGCCAACCGGGAATCGCGATCGCTGTTCGGGTTGGAAGCCGACGAGGCGACCGAAAGACACAACGAGGTCGTCAGGCTCAAGATGGGCCGCGCCAGCGTATGGGAATCCGCGTATGCCGCGCTCTACCTGCTTGCCGACGAGTCACGCTTCATGACCGGACAACAGATCCGCTTGGACGGCGGGGCGACCCTGGTGCGGTGACGGGTCGCCCGGTCAGCAGAGTCGCAGGAGTGCGCGGCTGACGATGTCCATCGCCGCGCCGGTCGAGATGCCGAGGTCCGCGCTGATCATCTTGACCGCGTCCGGTGCCAGCACACCGACGCTGGTGGCGGCGCAGGCCCGGTAGCCCTGCGTGAGCAGTTCCTCGGCCGTCAGGAAGCTGTACCGGGGCTGGAGGTCACGCAGGTACTCGTCTTCGGTTGCACCGGCGGGCGCGGCCAAAACAACGGCGAGCGTCGCGAGCCCGGCTCCAATACGCATCACGGCGAACATGTCGAAACCTCCATCGCATCGGGTGTTCCCAAACCATGGACGGATCCCATTCGTCAGGTAGCCCGATGGTAAGCCCGCGACGACACGACCGGGGCGCATTCAGCAAACGTCTGTGCAGCCTCGCGCCCGTCCCCACGCACCCGTCAGACGACGACGACCCGGTCCCACACCCGGTGCTGACCGAGCGCGTTGAGCAGCGACTGGGCGAGAGTCGCCGCATCGGAGCCCGAAAACAGACCCGGCCCGTCGGTCGGAACCGCCGCGGTGGCAGCAAGTTCCGTGCCTTCGGGCAGCACCGCGATCGCCTTGTGGTGCCGGAAGGCTTCGTCGACAATCGTTTTCGCTTTGGCGGTAGTGGGCGATCCCGCGATGAGTATCGCGTCGAACTCCACCGAACGGGCGGTCGCATAGGTGCGGGATACCGGTACGGTGCCACCGTCATGTTCGAGGGTGCCGCCGTGCGCGGCCACCACGAACGGCACGTTCTTGGCCGTCGCGATCGCGGTGACAGCGGCCGCCACTGCGGCGAGGTCGGAGTCCGGACCCGTGAGGATGCCGATCTGGCGGCCCTCGACGGGCCATTCCTCACCGACTTGCGACACCGCGGGACTGAGCAGCACGGGATCGACGGGGGCGACGGTGGGAGCCGGCGCCTCGAGGCCCAGCCCCTCGGCCACCTTCGCGCACAGGTCGGGGTCGATGTTCGCCAGCGCCACCAGTTGGCGCTCCTTGACCGCCTGCTCGTAACACTTGCCGAGTTCGAAGGTGTACGCCTCGGCGACGTGCTCCTGTTCGGCCGCGCTCAAGCTGCGGTAGAACATGGTCACCTGGCTGAAGTGGTCGTCGTAGGTGGCCGGTGCGTCGCGGCGTTTCGTCGACTCCGGAATGACGGTAGGCACCTCGATGAACGCGCCGGTGTCCGCCCCCGCGAGGAACGGGCAACCGCCGTCCAGCGAGTTCGGCTTGTACGGTGCCACGCCGGGATGCACACCGGACTGGTGGAACCCATCGCGGAACATGTCGTTGACCGGAGCGTGCGGCCGGTTGATCGGGATGTGGCTGAAGTTGGGACCCGCCAGCCTGGTGATCTGGGTGTCGAGATACGAGAAGAGCCGGGCCTGAAGCAGCGGGTCGTCGGTGATGTCGATACCGGGCACCAGATGGCCGGGATGAAAGGCGACCTGCTCGGTTTCGGCGAAGAAGTTCGTCACGTTGCGGTTGAGTTGCAGCGTTCCGATGACCCTGACCGGGGCCAGTTCCTCGGGCACGATCTTGGTCGGGTCGAGCAGGTCGATGCCCTCGAACATCTGCTCCGGGGTGTCCGGGAACACCTGCACCCCGAGGTCCCACTCGGGATAGACACCCTTCTCGATCGCGTCCGCGAGGTCGCGTCGATGGAAGTCCGGATCCACCCCGCCGGTGATCTGCGCTTCTTCCCACACCTGGGAGTGCACACCGAGCCGGGGCTTCCAGTGGAACTTCACCAGTGACGTGGATTCGTCGGGCCCGATCAACCGGAACGTGTGGACGCCGAACCCCTCCATCATTCGGTACGACCGCGGAATCCCGCGATCGGACATGTTCCACATGGTGTGGAACTGGGCCTCAGTGTGCAGCGAGACGAAATCCCAGAAGGTGTCGTGCGCACTCTGCGCCTGCGGGATCTCGCGATCCGGATGCGGTTTGGCGGCGTGCACGACGTCGGGGAACTTGATGCCGTCCTGGATGAAGAACACCGGGATGTTGTTACCGACGAGGTCGAAGGTGCCTTCGTGGGTGTAGAACTTGGTGGCGAATCCGCGGGTGTCGCGCACCGTGTCGGCCGAGCCGCGGTTGCCCAGCACGGTGGAGAAGCGGACGAAGACCTCGGTCTCCGCGCCGGACTTCAGAAAGGCTGCCTTACAGATCTTCTCGGCGGCACCGTTGGCGCGGAACACACCGTGCGCACCGGCGCCGCGGGCGTGCACCACCCGCTCGGGGATCCGTTCGTGGTCAAAGTGCGTGATCTTCTCGCGAAGGTGGTGGTCCTGCAACAGAGTCGGCCCGCGCTCGCCGGCCTTCAGGGAGTGGTCGGTGTCGTAGAGCCGCGCGCCTTGCGCGGTGGTGAGGTACGCGCCCTGCTGTCCGCGGGCGGTCAATGGTCCCTCGGTGGAAGCGCCCGTCGCCGTGCGCAGTTTCGGTGCAGTCTGATCGGGCTTCGGCGGCAGGGGCTCGCGCGGGGCGGTCGGCTCGTCGATCGACGGCGCCTCCGGACCGGGCGCGCCGGGAATGTATGACGGGTTGTGCTGTTCGGCCTGGCCTTCACGCTTGAGCTCTTCGTTGCCGAGTAGCGTCCCGGCCGCCTCCTTGGCCTTGCCCTTGGCCTCTTCGACGATGCCCTTGACGGCTTCTTTGGGTGCGCGGTCGTCCGCCATCGGTCTCTCCTTCTCATGGCTTTTCCGGGGCCGAACATCCTCGCTGGCTCGTGACCCATTGCGGCGGCGGGTTTCCATTTCTGGGGCAGTCGAAACTACGGAGCCATTCCGAAATACGGAGCCACTCGAAACACATCTCAAGGATCACCTGGGGTTGCTCCCGACGGGTTCGGCGCTTGTACCCCTGGGGGGTACATTCGTGGCGTGTCTGAACTCGAGGGACCCTCGGTGGTCACCCGGCGGCCATGGCGATTGCTGGCCGCGGCCGTGGCTGCGGCCGGCTCGGCTGTGCTGGTCGGGTGCGCATCAGAAACGGCACCTCCGACATACCCATCGCAATCAAAGGTCGCCAGCGCCGCACGGTTGGTCAACCCTGACGAATTCGTCGCCGCGATCTCCGAGCCCGGTCGGTTGACGGTGAACGTCCACGTGCCCTTCGAAGGCGACATCCCGGGCACGGACATGTCGATCCCATTCGATGAGATCGCCGCGCAAGCCGAACGCCTCCCAGCCGACCGCGACACCGCCCTGGCCATCTACTGCCGCTCCGGGCCGATGAGTACTGTTGCGGCTGAAGCACTTCGCACTCTCGGCTACACCAACATCGTCGAACTCCGCGGGGGTATGCGCGCGTGGCAGGCCGACGGCCGTCAGGTTATCGGCATCTGACGTCTTTTCAGCACGAGATTGTGCCTCACGGCGTTGCCACCGTGTCGGGAACCTGAGCCTGAAGTCGACCGGCTCGTTCCAACCGGTAGAGCGCGAGCGCCGCCAGCAGGCCGATGGTGCTCAAGACGATCCACGTCAGTTCTGCTGATCCGGCGTCAGCAGCTCTTTGCATGAGCGCCCCTGTGCCGAGATTGCCGACGAGGATGCCGATTCCGACGATGGTGTTGTAGAAGCCGTAATGCGTTGCGATCAACCGTCCGCCGGCCAGTGAGACGACGGTGTCCATTTCGAACGGGAACACCGCGGCTGATCCGACCGCCAGCACCGCAGCGCCGAGCAGGAGTGCGCTCACCGCCGCAATCTCGCCGGCACGGCCGTCGTCGGGAAATACCGCCATGGGGGTGAACGCCGATGCGAGGATCAGCATGCCGATCACCAGCGAGTGCCCTGATCCCCAGCGCTTGGCGAACCATTGCGTGATCCTGAGCTGGCCGGCGACGGCGACCAGACCGGAGATAACGAAAATCCCTGCGACCACGACGGATTCGGCGTGCGGCATCAAATTCTTGGCGTGTAAGGGCAGGGCCAGATAAACCTGGAACGACAGCACATACGAACCGATCATCGCCGCGGCGAAGAGCAGAAACGATCGGTTCGCCACAACCGCCCTCCAGTCGTCCAGTATCGACGAGTTGTGTTGTGGCGAGGCGGCGTTGTGCTTCGGAAGCGCGAACAGCTGCGCGATCGTCAATGCCGCGAAAACGGCCGCCGCGCCTGCCGCAGCGATGCGGAAGTCGAGCGTCAGCAGCGCCAGCCCGACGAGCGGTCCGGCGAGGATACCGCCTTGGTAGAAGACGTTGAAGAGCGCAAATGCCTCGACACGCCTCAGGCCGGCGTCGGCGGCAAGGTAGGCGCGCACAGCCGGGTTGAACAGCGCCCCAGCGAATCCCGTTGCCGCCGACGCGATCAGCAGGGCGGGTAGGGACTCGGCGAAGACCAGCAGTCCAAAGCCGGCAGTGCGCAACAGGCAGCCCGCGACAATGAGCGGTTTGTACCCGATGCGGTCGGCCAGGGTTCCGCCGACGATGAACATGCCCTGCTGGGAGAAATTGCGTACTCCGAGCACCAAGCCGATGGCCCATGCGGCCATCCCGAGCGGGCCTGCCAGGTATCCGGCCAAGTAGGGCATCAACATGTAAAACCCGAGGTTGATACCGAACTGGTTGATCATCAACAGCCGACTCGGCCACCCGAAGCTGCGAAACTCGCCGACCACGCTCATCGCACACCCCTCACCGGGTCCATCACCGTGGTGCACCGTGTCCACGACGACACAACCCGTTCGGTCGGATGGTCGATGACCGCCGGTCCGGTCGGCGGTGGGACACCGAGAAGACCATGCTGGCGGCAGAAGTCGTCGTTGTAGACCGTATCGAAGTAGCGCTGCGGGCCGTCCGGGAAGACTGCGGCGATCGTCATGTCCGCCGGGTAGGTGTGTGCCGCCCATCCGGCGACCAGAGCCACTGCGCCGACACTCCAGCCGCCGCTGGCGTAGTGGGTGGCGGCCAGCGTGCGACAAGTCCATACGGCTTCGGCGGGCGCGACCCAGTGGACCTCATTGAAGGCCTGGTAGTCCACGTTGCCGGGAAAGATGCTCGACCCCAGGCCGCGCATCAATCGTGTGGTGGCCGGTTGGCCGAAGATGGTGGAGCCCACCGTGTCGACGCCGATCAACTGCATGTCTGGGTTGAATTCCCGCAGGACCCGAGCCACCCCGGCCGAATGACCACCGGTGCCGACGGAGCACACCAGCACGTCGACGTTGCCGAGTTGTGCCTGCAGTTCCAGTGCGAGTCCTCGGTATGCGTCCACGTTGTCGGGGTTGTTGTACTGATCCGGATACCAGGCGTTGTCATCCGAGGCGAGAAGCTGTTGTACTCGCTCACGACGTGCCTGCTGCCAGCCACCGTCAGGATGCGGCTCGGTCACCAGGTCGACATCTGCGCCGTACGCCCTCAGCATCCTCTGGATCATCGGCTCCATTCCCGGATCGGTCACCAGGGTGACGGGATGGCCGTAGACGGTACCCGCGAGAGCCAGACCTAGCCCAAGTGTGCCACTTGTTGATTCGATGATCCGGCTACGTGGGCGAAGGGCTCCGGTCACGCGGGCACGCTCCACCATGTACATGGCCGGTCGGTCTTTCATGCCGCCGGGACTGAAACCCTCGAGCTTGGCCCAGAAACCTCGCTGAGCCGATGTGAAGGGCTCCGAGATTCGCAGGACTGGGGTGTGCCCGACCATGGTGCCTGGGCGCTCATACCGGGCGAGACATCCCTGACCCTGGCGATGTGACTGAAGAGCGTGAAGGGACAGAACGTGATTCATCTAGGTGCATCGCTTCTGCGTCGAGCCGCGAACTGAGGACGCGGCAGCTGATGACGGGCGGCGGTCTCCGACCGTGCCGCACTCCGGCGGCGTGGTCTGACGCCGCCGGATCAGCGTCGCGCGATGCAGAGCCGGGTCAGCCTCACCCGGCCCGATAGGACGGCCGACCGCTGCCGGGGCGGACCGCGGATGGCAGCGAGTTCGGGTTGACGCCACCGCACCAAAACGGCCGTGAGCGTACCGATCAGCGCCAGAGCGAGCAAAGAGTTGGACGTCCGCGGGAGAACACCCTCGGCGATCGCGTCCGGCGGTAGCGGGATCGGGGCGTCACTGATGTGCGAATGCTCGACGACCACGGACTGTTCGTGTCCGAGTGCGGACGAGAGTGCATGCGGTCCGTGTGCCGGGGCGATGTCGTTTGCCGGCAACGTCCATCCGGCGGCGACCGCCACCACCCACAACGCCAGGGCAAGCGCAACCATCGCGGGGATCCGCGTCCAGGGGAGGGCCACCTTGCTACTCACAATGTTGCCGACTGTAGCAGCGGAGGTGACCCAGGCTTGCGGGCTGGAAGAGTTGACGCCGTCTCGTTATCGCGCTGCGACTGGGCGTGCTGCAGCCGGGGCGGCTCCTGCGTGCGCGGTTCTTCATCGAATCTTCACAGAACGACTAGAGCAGGCTTACACCCTCCGAGAAAGCTGGAGTCGAACCGTGTGCAATGGCGAAAGGATGCGCTGTGAACAAAACCAGGTCCGTGGTGGTCGGAGTCGCCGCCGTGGCCGCGACGTCGGTCATCGCTGCGTGTGGTACCACAGCGAGCAACCAGTCGACGTCGGCATCGCCGACAAGCGCTCAGACCTCGAGCTCAGCCCCGGCAGCAGCGCACAATCACGCCGACGTGATGTTCGCCCGACACATGATCCCGCACCATCAGCAGGCGATCGAAATGAGCGACATGATCCTGGCCAAAGAGGGAATCGACCCCCGGGTTGTTGATCTGGCGAAACAAATCAAGGAGGCGCAGGGCCCCGAGATCGCCCAGATGCAGGGTTGGCTGGACCAATGGGGCATGTCGGGAATGCCGGGGATGAGCGGCATGCCGACCCCGGGTGGGCCCGGCTCGAACGGCACGCATGGGAATATGCCGCCCGATCACGGGGGCATGCACGGTTCTGGCACCGAGACGTCCTCTCCCACGGGGTCACCGATGCCCGGGATGGGTGACATGGCCGGTATGGAAGGAATGATGTCGCCAGGCGATATGCAGGCGCTTCAGGACGCACAGGGCGTGGAGGCCAGCAAGCTGTTCCTCACCCAGATGATCGAACATCATCGTGGCGCAATCACCATGGCACAGAACGAGATCAATGACGGTCAGTTCCCGGACGCCATCGCGATGGCCAAGTCGATCGTGAGCAGTCAGCAGAAGGAGATCGACACCATGAATCAGATTCTCAGTTCGCTCTAGGACTCAGGCGCCCGATCGTCACTGCACGTCGCGCTATTCCACGCGGGCGAAGGTTCCAATGCGCGTGCCGGCTATCTCGCCGTTATGAGGTGATGGCCCGGCTGGCCTCGGACTCCTCACGGAGGACCGACGTCGGTGGCCGGACAGGCACGGTCACGGTGAAGGTGGTTCCCGTTCCCGGTCCGCGACTGGTCGCGTCGATGCGGCCGCTGTGAGCCTCCGTCAGCGCCTTGGCGATCGCCAGGCCGATCCCCGCCCCACCCTTCTCGCGAGTTCGGGCCATGTCGGCGCGATAAAAGCGCTCGAACAGATGCGGGAGGTGTTCAGCCGCAACGCCTTCGCCGTCATCGGTGACGGTGAACACGGCGTCGCCCCCGTCGAGTGCGACGGCAAGGATGACCTGTCCGCCGGCAGCACTGTGGCGCAGGGCGTTGTCGAGCAGATTCCCCAGCACCTGAGCCAGGCGCTGCCTGTCGGCCCACATTCGGGGCGCATCGATCACGCGGGTGGTCAGCGTCACCCCTTCGCTTGCATAGCGATCGGCGATCGCAGCGCTGACCGCGCCGACCAGTTCACCCGCGTCGACCCACTCCAATGAGATGGAGGTGTGGGCCTCTTCTGCTTGTGCCAGCGCCGCGGCGTCTGCCGAGAAGCGCACCAACCGACCTGTCTGCTCACGCAACATGGCGATGGTCTCCGCGTCGAGCCTCTTCACCCCATCCTCGACCGCTTCCAGATAGGCCTCGAGGACCGACACCGGAGTTCGGATCTCGTGGGCCAGGTCTCCGAAGAGCAGCCGGCGAGTCGATTCCACCGCCTGCAAGCGGTGCGCCATCTGATTGAAGGCGTAGGCCAACCCATCGAACTCACCGCCCAACCGCGGCGGTGCGACCCGGACGCCGTAGCGGCCCTCGGCTACAGCGGCTGCTGCTGCGGAGATCTCGGCCAGCGAGCGCTGCACGCGCCGACTCAAGTACGCAGTAACGACGAGTGCGGTCAGAGCCGCCACCGCCACCGCGACAGCAATCGAGATGGCGGTGGCATGCCGGTACGCCTGCTCGGCGTGGAACTGCTCACTGGAGTTGGGCGGGACACCCGCTTGATGCAGGTGGTCGCGAAACAGCGGCGGTCCGGCCAGCAACGCGACGACCCAGGTTGTGACGCCCCCGGCGAACAGCACCAGGGCCTGCCCCAACAGCAGCCGGTGGCGCATCCCGGAACCCACTTGCGCGCTCACTGCCCAGTTCCCATTCGATAGCCCACGCCGCGCACAGTGAACACAAACCTCGGATCGGCGGGGTCGTCACGCAGTTTGCGGCGCACATGACCGACGTGGACGTCGACCAGATGGTCGTTACCGACCCAGGGTTCTCCCCATACCGCGTCGATAAGCTGTCGGCGGCTCCAGACGACACCCGGGCGCGACGTGAGCGTGGCAAGAATGTCGAATTCGGTGCGGGTCAGCGTGATCAGTTCATCGTCGAGGCGCACCTGCCGCCCAGCGATGTCGATGGAGAGAGGGCCGAAAACGCGCGGTGCCGGTATCTCGGCGCTCACCGGGCTGGCTGAAGATGCCGACGACGTCACGATGCGTGGACGACGCAGCATGGCCCGGATACGCGCGACCAACTCGCGCGGACTGAAGGGCTTGGTCACATAGTCGTCTGCGCCGACCGAGAGACCGACGATCGTGTCGAGCTCGGTATCACGGGCGGTCAACATCACCACGTAGGCGTCGGAGAACGTCCGCAGCCGGCGGCAGACCTCCAGCCCGTCGATGCCCGGCAAGCCGAGATCCAACACCACCACGTCCGGATCGACGTCATGTGCGACGTCGAGCGCTTCGTCCCCCGTGTGCCGCACTGTGACGTCGAAATGCTCCCGCTCGAGATAACTCGCCACCACTTCCGCCAGTGGCGCCTCATCATCGACCACCAGTGCCCGGTAGCCGGGGGCCGCGGGTCCGTTCGGTGACTGCAAGGCGTTGTCCATCACTACATCGTGCCGCTCTTCCCCGCGACTCCCTCGGCATGGCCGGGTTGTCCGGCGGTCAGCCCGTAGCCAAGCCGGTGCGCTGGCGGGCCGCCCACGCTACGTCTGATCACTCCGCACCAAGGCCGCGTCGAAGAACGCCAACTCCAGTCGCATCGCGCGCCGATAGGCCACCCGTGCTGCGTCGACATCGTCGGCGTGCTGATCGAGCAGTCGTTCCAACAAGGACGCCACCTCCTCGAAATCGGGGTCGGCGTAGATCTGCACCCATTGCGCATACGGCCCGGCGGAATCGGCGTCGAGCGTGCCGCCGATATGCGCGTAGAGACGCATGCACGGGGTCATCGCCGCACACACCACACCGACCTCGGCGGTGGCGGCGGTGGCCAGCAGGAACTCGGTGTAGGCCAGTGTCGCCGCGGCGGGCTCGACGCCGGTCATGTCGATACCCCACGACGCGGCATAGGACGCGTGCAACCCGAGTTCCTCACGCACGCCGGCGAGTAGATCGGCGAACGTCAGCAGGGTGGCCGTATCCGAGCTTCGGGCCAGGGCCAGACCGTATGCGCGAGCGAAGGATTCGAGAAAGAACGCGTCCTGGGCGATGTACCCGGCGAACAGATCGCGCTCCAGTGAGCCGTCCTCGATGCCCCGAACGAACGGGTTGGCCAGCACCTCGGCCACGACATCGGCGTTCTCCGTCCACAACTGGGTTGCCAGTGACATGCCACCTCCCACACCTTGGTCTGATGGACTCTAGCCAGCGGGTAGGCACCGCGCGGATGGGTACTAGGTAACCCATGACAGAAAGGAAATCTCGCGGTGACGATTCGGACGGCGCCTCAGCCGTCGTCATCTTCGCCCCGCTGCCCGTTCTGACCGTCACGATCGAGAACCGCTCGGGTGAGGCCGACATCCACGTGCACGCCGGAGGTCAGGGTGTCTGGCAGTCGCGCATGATGTCCTCGCTCGGTGTGCCTGTCGTGCTGTGCTCGGCCTTGGGCGGCGAAACGGGGGACGTCCTCGGCCATCTTCTGCCCGCGCACAACATCACCGTGCAGACCGTTCCGGTCAGCGCGCGCAACGGATCGTACGTGCACGACCGCCGCTCGGGTGGCCGCGAGGTGGTAGCAGAGGCTGCCGGCAGCCCGCTGGACCGCCACGAACTGGACTCCCTCTACGAGCTCACCCTGACCGAGGGTTTGACCCATGGGCGGGTCCTGCTCTCCGGTCCACAGGAAGACGATGTGCTGCCGGCCGACCTGTACCGCCGCCTGTCCACCGATCTCAGCGCCAACGGCTGCAAGGTGGCCGCGGACCTTTCCGGCGAACGGCTCGAGGCGGTGCTCGCGGGCCGACCAGACGTCATCAAGGTCAGCCACGAAGAGCTGCTCGACGACGGCCGGGCGAAATCCGAGGACGCGAAGCATCTGGTCGCGGCCATGCGCTCCATGCGTGACGAAGGTGCGGGCACGATCGTCGTGTCGCGCTCCGGTGACGCCCCGGCCTTGGCGCTGCTCGGTGAGGAGGACGACGACGGTGACGTTGTCGAGATCACGATGCCGACCTTGGAACCGGCCGATTCGGCGGGTGCCGGGGACTCGATGACCGCGGGCATCGTCGCCGCACTGGCCAGCGGCCGCCCGCTGCGCCGGGCGTTGCAGATCGGGGCGGCGTGCGGGGCGCTCAACGTCGTGCGGCACGGGTTGGGCACCGGCGGCGAGCGCGCCGTGGAAACGCTTGCCGAACGGGTGGAATTGCGCCCGCTGAAATAGCGGCCATCGAACTGGAGGAGGTCGACGCTTGCCGCGCGCACTGGTGACCAACGACGACGGGATCGACTCTCCCGGACTGCACGCCCTGGCGAGTGCGGCACTCGAGGCGGGGTTGGAGGTGATCGTCGCCGCCCCGGCCGAGCAGGCCAGCGGGGCAAGCGCGGCGCTGAGCGCAGTCCGTCGTGACGGCCGCACGGTCGTCGAGCAGCGCGAACTACCCGCCCTCGACGGCGTCGAGGCGTGGGCGGTGCAGGCTCAACCCGGACACATCGTCGCCGCCGCGCTCAACGGCTGGTTCGACCCGCGACCGGACCTCGTCCTGTCGGGAATCAACCACGGCGCCAACGTCGGTCGGGCCATCCTGCACTCCGGAACAGTCGGCGCGGCACTCACCGCGAAGATCAGCGACACCCGCGCCCTGGCGGTGTCGCTGGACGTGGCACTGCACCCCACCGGCGAGCGGCACTGGAAGACCGCCGCGGGTCTGCTGGCGCCGGTGCTGGAACTGCTGCTCGACGCACCCGACGGCACCGTCCTGTCCCTCAACGTTCCCGACCGGCCCGCGGATGAGATCGGACCGATTCGCCATGCGCGGTTGGCGCGCGGTGGCGCGGTGCAAACGAGAGTCGAGGAGGTGCGCAATGGGGGCGTGCGCCTGACCGAGGTGGAGGTGCCCGACGAGCCCGAGGAGGACACCGACAGCGCGCTGCTGGACGCCGGACATCCGACGCTGACGGAGCTGCGATCGGTCGAGGCGCACGACGGCGAACTCGTGCGAAAGTGGCTGGGCGACGGGCGCTAGGCCGTTATCCGCATCTCCTCGCCCGGATGAGAACTGAGCGTGACGATCACCGCGCCGCTTCCGGTCGCGAACGTGGCGTTGGCGTAGCCGTAATGGATCGCGACGCGGACTCCGTCGCCCAGCCGGTCACCGATCTGCACCGGTACCACCTGAGCCTCGGCGCTCACGCTGCCCCCGCACGTCGGAGAGGTCACCACGGGAACGCGTCCGAGCTGTGCGGAGGGATCGGCGTGGGCGATCGTCGTGCATGCCCACGGTGCGGTCAGCGCGAGTACGAGCCCGCCGGCGACACGAAACGAAGCCATGCTGAGTCATCGGTCGCGGCATCACCGGCGTTAGCCGGGTCGGCGGGTCAGCGCCGGTCCGACCACCGGAACATCGCGAGGCACCCGATCAGTCCGGCGATGCTCCACGCCGCCAAGACGAGGAAGATGCGCCAGTGTTCCCAGCTGCCTGCTGGTTCCAGCGCGACCATCTCGGCGGGCAGCAGTACCGATCGGAATCCCTGGGCCATCCACTTGACGGGAAACAGGGAGCCGATCGCCAGCATCCACGTCGGCAGGATCATCAGCGGCACGTAGGTGCCCGAGACGAATTGCAGTGCCACCGACGGGCCGTTGGTGAGGACGGCGGCCGACACCGCGTTGCTCGCGAGGTTGCTGATGCAGATGCCTAGCAGTGAACAGCTCACGATGCCCAGGACCGCCACCCACGCGAGGGTGAACCATCCGAAGACGTCGGTCGGCAGGCGCAGTCCGAACACGAACACACCCACCGCCAACAGTAGGACGGCCTCGGCGAAGCTGACCACCGCGACCAAGGCGATCTTGCCGACGAAGTACGACGACGCGGTTGTCGGTGTGCCCCGCAGGCGGCGGAGCGCTCCCGCGTCGCGGTCGGCGGCGATGCTGATGCCGAGGTTGACGAACGACGCCGACAGGACGCCGTAGGCCAGCATGCTCGCCGCGATCCCCGCACCGGTGCTGATCTGGCTGCCGGGCAGCTCCTCAGAGAAGATCGCACCCAGCAGCAGGCAGATCACCGCGGGCATGGAGAACGTCAGCACCACCTGTTCGGGCCTGCGGTAGAACATCTTCAGCTCGGGAACGATCCGGGACCAACCGATTTGCAGCGGCGACGGCACTGCCCGTTCCGCGGCGGCGCGGTGGCGCGGCGGCGACACAGCGGTGATGTGGTCGATGTCCGTCATGACTGACCGATCAGGTGGAGATAGGCGTCTTCGAGCGTGGGCCGGCTGATCGTCAGCTGCTCCAGTTCGACGCCGTCCCTGCTGTGCCGCCGGACGAGCTCGGTCGGGAACTCCGTTGTTTGCACGCGAATCTCGCCGTCTTCGAGCCATCGCACCGTGGCGGCCGAACTGACGTGCTCGGTCAAGCGTGCCGGCGAGTCGACGGCCACCACCCTGCCGCCTGCGATCACCGCGACGCGGTCGGCCAGCACGGCGGCCTCTTCGAGGTAGTGGGTGGTCAGCAGGATGGTGGTGCCGTCGGCGGCCAGCACCTTGACGAGCTGCCAGAACTGCCGCCGCGCTTCAGGGTCGAAACCGGTTGTGGGCTCGTCCAAGAACAAGAGTTCGGGCTTACCGATGATGCCGAGCGCGACATCGAGGCGGCGGCGTTGACCGCCGGACAGCGTACGCACCCGAGATCGCGCGACGGTGTCGAGGCCGACGAGCTCGAGCACTTCAGCGGGTTCTCGCGCGGTGCCGTAGCAGTTTGTGAACATCTGCACGGTCTCGTGCACCGTGAGCATCCCGGCGTCGCTGACCTCCTGCAGCACGATGCCGATCCTGGCCCGCCAGTGCCGTCCCGCCGTCCCGGGGTCCTCCCCCAACACTCGTACGTCTCCGGCGTCGCGAGTTCGATTGCCCTCCAGGATTTCTATCGTCGTGGACTTGCCTGCGCCGTTGGGGCCGAGAATTGCGAAGACCTCGCCGGAGGCGACATCGAGGTCGAGGTCCCGCACGGCCTGGATCGGTCCGTAGGCCTTCGAGAGTCCCCGCACGTGCACCGCCGTCGCATCCGCCTCTGTCACGGCGCGTCACCTTCGAGTTCTGCCAGGAGCTCTCGCAGATCGGCTTCCGACATCTCCTCGATCAGCCGGTCCACCTCGTCGTCCATGACCGGTCCGGTCGGGGGCGCGGGCTCCGCGGCGGCACCGTGGATCGTGTGCAGTTCGTCGAGCACACGGACGGCCAGCGAGTCGACGCTGACACCCTTCAGGATCTCCAGCACCGGAAGGTCGATCGAGAACGCGGTGTTGATCCTGATCCTGAAGTCCATCGCCATCATCGAGTCAAGGCCGATGTCGTCGAGCATGTCGTCGTTGCCGAAATCAGTTGTAGCACAGTCGAAGACCGCAGCCACGAGAGTCTCGACCTGAGCTGTGATCACGTCGAGGCGGTCGGATTCAGGAGTCTTCGACAGCAGGTCGAGTATCGACCCGTCCGACCCGCCCTCCGTCGGTGAGACGGTGGCGGCGTCGAGATCGGCGAACATCTTCGGCAGGTGTCCACCGAGAAGCTGACGGGCGCGGTTCCAGTCGGCGCTGATGGCGATGACGTTCGCAGTGGCCTGGTTGATCAGGCGGTCGAGGATCAGTGTTCCCGTCGCCGGGGTGATCAACTCGATTCCTCGCATCGCGTAGACGTTTTCGAGGTTGAGGTCTTCCACCATTCCGACCGACCACGGTCCCCAGCCCACCGTGAGCGCCGGCAGACCCTGCGCCTGCCGGTGATGTGCGAACGCGTCGAGGAACGCGTTGCCCGCGGCATAGTTGCCCTGTCCGGGTGAGGCGATGACCGATCCGGCGGAGCCGAACATCACGAAGAAGTCGAGCTCCTGGTCGGCGAACGCGGTGTGCAGCGCCCGAGTGCCGGCGACCTTGGGGCGCAACACTTTGACGAAATCGTCTTCGCTGACGTTGACGAGTAGTTGGTCGTGAACCGCGCCGGCGGCGTGGATGACTCCGCGAACCGGTCGGTTGTCGTGGCGGTCGTGGTGGGCCAGCCAGGCCATCACCGCATCGGTGTCGGTGATGTCGACCCTCGCGGCACTGACTTGCGCTCCGAGCCGTTCGACGGCCCGGACCGTTTCGATGGCCGTGAACTGCGGGTCGTCGGTCGCCATGTCCGACCACCGGTCGCGCGGCGGCAGCCCGCTTCTGCTCAGCAACGCGATGTGTCGTGCGCCGTGCTCGGCCAGATAGGTGGCGACGGTGCGGCCGAGTGCGCCGGTGCCGCCGGTGACGACGTAGGTCGCGGTGGGAGAAAGCTTGGTGGGAAACGGTGGGGTGAGGTTCGTGCTGTGTCGCAGCCGCGGAACCAGCGTCACCCCGCCTCGGATCGCCACCTGATCCTCGGACGTGGAATCGAGGATGTGCCGACACACCCGCGCGGCGGTGTCGCCGATGTCATCGGTGTCGTCGATGTCGATCAGTCCGCCCCAGCGCTCGACGAACTCCTGATGACCGATGACCCTGCCGAGCCCCCACACCGTGGACTGGTCGACGGCCAGCGGTTCGGTGCCGAGCGCCGGCTGCGCGTTCGCGGTGACGACGTACAGGCGCGGGCTGACGGTGTCGTGTGTGGCCAGTGCCTTGGCGATACGCAGCAGGGTGAGGACGCCGAGGTGGTCGGTGCCGTTCGGGTCGGACGACTGCGCGTCGGCATCGAGATCCATTGACCAGCAGTCGATGACGCCCGCGAGTTCGTTGTCTTCGGCGAGGTGCCGATCGAACAACTGGGCCACCTGTTCGGGGCGCCGTTCGTTGATCGCGTATCCGCCGTCGACCGTGGTCGCGGTCTGGACCGAGCGGTGTGCGACGGTGCGCACACGATGGCCGCGCTGGCGCAGTCGATCGGCGAGCGCGGCCCCGAACCCGGTGTCGTCGACGAACACCAGCCACGACGCGGCCCCGGTTGGCGCCGCGCTGTCCGCACCGCTCGGGTCGGCTGAGGGGACCCACTGAAGTTCGTACAGCCCCTTGTCGATTCGCTCCGGGGACATGCGTGTCGAGGCGCTCAGAGAGCGCACGGTGAAGCCCTCGAATACCGCGAGCGTCTCCCCGCGGTGGTCGCAGATCGTGATGTCGCTTTCGATCTCCTCGACGCTCGCCGACCTGACGGTCAATCGCACGGTCATGTCGCCTTTGGGAGTGCCGTACACGGCGCTGCGCCGGATTCGGACAGGCAGGTACGGGCTTTCGGTGCTGTCGTTGGAAAGCGGTGCGCCGAACAGCGTTTGGAAGGCGCCGTCGATCAGCGCCGGGTGGAACCGGTAGTTGTCGAGCTCGTCGGCGATCGGTGCGGGGATGTCCAGCTCGGCAACCACCTGGGTCTCACCCCCGGTGAGTCCGGTGACGGACCGGAAGGCTTCGCCGTACTCGAAGCCGATGGCCTCGGTGAGCGCGTAGAACTGCTCGCCGCTGAGCGCGCTGACGGGCGGCGCTTCGGCCGGCACCGGTAGGGGCCGGGCCGTTCTCGGAAGTGTGCAGAGTTCTGCCGTGGCGGTGATCGTCCACTTGAGTTCACCATCGGCGGTGGCGGTGAACGCGGCGAACTCCAGGGTGCCGGCGTCCTGGTTGAGGGTGGTCCGCAGGATGGGATCACAGGTGTCGTCGAGGATGAGGGCGCGGTGCAGCACGAGGTCGTCGACGGCGAGGTCCGCTCCGTAGGCTTCGTTGGCCGCGGCCATCGCCATCTCGATGTAGACCGCACCCGGTACGACGACGCTGCCTTGCACCCGGTGGTCGGCGAGGAACGGAACGAGGGCGGTGCTCAGTTCGATCTCCCAGGTCGGGTGCACGGCACTGACCGGCTGGCCCAGCAGCGGGTGCACCGGGTGATAGTGCAGGGCTTCGGTGGCCTCCTGGCTCTCGTTCCAGTAGCGGCGGGACTGCCACGGGTAACGGGGCAGCTTCAGCAGCCGCGCTCCCCCGCGCGGGTACAGCGCCTCCCAGTCGATGTCGTGGCCGTGGTCGTGCAGTGCGCCGAGGCCGGCCATGAACGTGCGCACGTCGTCGTCGTAGCGCCGCTGGGTGGCCTGAACGAGGGTCTTCTGCGCGCCGGCAATCTCGAATATCGACGCCGCGAGCACCGGATGCGGTCCCAGTTCGACGAAGTGCGTGTAGCCGTCGTCCAGCATGCGGCGCACGGCCGGTTCGAAAAGGACTGTGGCGCGGGTGTTCTGCCACCAGTAGGCCGCACCCGACCGGTATCGGTCCAACCAGTCGCCGGTGACCGTCGAGTAGAGCGGGAGCTTCGCCGGCTGTGACGTCAGCTCCGCAAGGGCCTCGTGGAGATCGTTCTTGATGGCGTCCATGTAGTGGGTGTGGTAGGGCACCGTGCCGGTCAGGTACCGGTTGAAGACCTCGGCGTCGTCCAACCGGCGGGTGATGTCGTCGAGGATCTCGCCGTCTCCGGCGATGGTCACCGCGGAGGGGCTGTTGATCGCAGCCACCGAAACCCGCCGCCCGAACTGCTCGCGCAACCTGTCGTCGAGTGCGCCCATCAGCGAGTCGGCGTCGAGGCCGACGGCCAGCATGCGGCCCTGTCCGCTCGTCCGCTGTTGGAGCCTGCTGCGGTGGTAGATGACCTCGATCGCCTGCTCGAAACCCAGCAGACCCGCGAGGTGGTGGGCGGCCACTTCCCCTGCGCTGTGGCCGATCACGGCATCGGGTCGGATGCCGAACTGTCGCAGTTGCGCGGCCAGCGCGATCTGGATGGCGAAGTTGGCGGGTTGGGCGATCTCTGTTTCGCTCATCCGGGATTCCGCTTCGTCGCGCCGAAGTTCCTCGACCAGCGACCAGTCGGTGTAGCGGGCCAGTTCGCGATCGCTTTCCGCGATGCTGTCCGTGAACACGGGCAGGACGTCGAGAAGTCCGCGGCACATCTTCCACCACTGCGGACCCATCCCGGTGCAGACGAACGCCAGTTTCGGCGCCGCCGACGAGGTGCGCGCCGACGAGGTACGCGACGACGCGACCAGGCCTCCGTCGGCGAGGGCCCGCAGTTGATCACAAACATCGGAGACACTGTCGGTGACCAGGGTGTGACGATGGCTCAGATGCGAGCGTCGTTGCGACAGCGTGAATCTCAGGTCGGGCAGCGTGATGTCCCGTTCGGCCTGCAGTTGGTCGGCCAATTGGCGCGCCGCCGCCACCAGGGCCTCTTCGCTGCGCGCCGAGATCGGCAGCAGCGTGAGTGGGAGTCGCTCGGCGGGCGTCGAGGCGGGGGTGTCCGCCGCAACAGGCGGTTCGGCCAGCACCGCGTGGGCGTTGGTGCCGCCGAATCCGAACGAGTTGACCCCGGCGATCCGCCGTCCGCGGCCGGGGAAGGGGCGGCCCGCGCGAGGCACGTCGAGCTTGAGCTCCGTGAGACACACTCGGCTGCTGGGGTTTTCAAGATGAAGGTGCGCCGGGATGTGTCCGTGTTTGAGCACCAACGCGGTTTTGATCAGTCCGGCGACGCCGGCGCCCGCTTCGAGGTGACCGATGTTGGTCTTAACCGATCCGATCGGCAGGGGTTCGCTCCGGTCGCAGGTCAGTGCGGCGGCCAGCGCGCGCATCTCGACCGGATCGCCGACGGGTGTTCCGGTGCCGTGTGCTTCCACATATCCGACGTCGCTCGGCCGGACGCCGGCGCGGCGCAGCGCCGACGTGATTGCCGCGGACTGTGCTTCGGCGCGGGGCACGGTGATGCCGTCGGTGCGGCCGTCCTGGGACACCGCAGTCCCGAGAATCTGGGCGTAGATCTCGTCGCCGTCGCGCAATGCCTGCTCGAGGGGTTTGATCACGACGACCGCGCCGCCCTCGCCGCGCGCATAGCCGTCGGCGGTCTCGTCGAAAGCCTTGCAGCGCCCGTCGGGGCTGAGGAATCCGCTCTGCGACTCGGCGATCGCGGTGTTTGGTCCGATCATGATGTTGACGCCGCCGGCCAGCGCGAGTTCGCTCTCGCCGTTCCAGATGCTCTGCGCGGCAAGGTGCACCGCGACGAGCGAACTCGAACACGCCGTGTCGATCGTCATGCTCGGCCCGCGGAAGTCGAAGGCGAACGAGATGCGGTTCGCCAGCATCGTCATCATCATCCCGGCGGCGGAATGCGCCTTGAACTGGTAACGGCTGCCACGACCCTGGTTCTGCAGCAGTTGGTAGTCCAGGGTGAATCCGCCGATGAACACCCCGACCTCGGTACCGGCCAAGTGATCCGGCCGTATTCCCCCGTCTTCCAGCGCCTCCCATGTGGTCTGCAGCATCAGGCGCTGTTGCGGGTCGATCGAGTGCGCCTCGCGGGGTGAGATCCCGAAGAACTGCGGATCGAACTGGTCGATGTCGGCCAGGAAGCCACCGCGCCGGGTGACCATCTTGCCGACCTTCTTCGGGTTGGGATCGTGGAATCGGTCGGCGTTCCAGCGTGATTCGGGGACCTCGCCGGTAGCGTCGATGCCATCGGTCAGCAGGCGCCAGTAGTCATCGGCGGAGGCGACTCCGCCCGGTAGGCGGCATCCGATCCCGACGACCGCCAACGGTGCGGGCCGGCCACGGTCGTCGAGCGTCGTCATGTTTGTAGCTCACGGGTAGCGGTGTGGATCCAGCCGGCGCTGACCGGATTGTCCTGCTGCGCGTGGCGATACACGGAACGCAGCTCCCGTAACACGGGGTCGCGCTGCCACGCCTGCACCTGGGCAACGGCGGCGTCGTCGTTGAACAGCATGGACTTGTCGGCGAGCACGGTCTCGATCAGTTGACCCGCCAGTTGCCGCAGCAACCGGGCGTTGGCCTCGAACCGGTCGGTGAAGTCGGGCGCGGGTTTCATCATCGCTTCGTGCAGCGTCACCATGAAGTTCAGCGGTGAGTACAGATCGACGAACCGCACCGGCGACTCAGGACCTTCCACCGCGGCCCATTCGCGGAAGAACCGCTGCACCCGGTTGCTCAGCGCGATCAACCCTTCCAGATGCGGCACGACCGCGGGATCGTCGGCGACGCTGACGAACCGGCCGTTGCGGTAGAGCAATCCGATGAACCCCCAGTAGAACGCGACATCCCAGATGATCTTGGCCGACATCACCGTCGGCGTGCCCATGAGCGCATATTGCCTCTCGTACACGGCAAGCCACATATCGGCGAGCGACCGGAACAGGGAGTCGCTGATGCCGGCCCTGGCGGCGACGTCCTCCCCGTCGAGTTCGCGGGTGACCATGTCGGTGATGAGGCCGTTGCCGATCGCCACCAGGTCCAGCCCCGAGGAGTACAACGGGTCCAGGAAGATGCCCGCATCACCGGTGAGGCACCAGCGCGCGGCGCCGTCGAACACCTTGGTGGCGGCGTGGCTGTAGTGCTTCATGACGCGGAAGTCCATGATCAGGTCTTCGTGCCGGGCGATCTCGTCGGCGCACTGTGGTTCGTGGCGGCGGATCCACGCCTTGGCCTTGTCCAGCGTGTTGAACTCGTCGAACGCGTGGAAGTCGGGGTCGGCGACGATGCCGACGCTCGTGGCACCGGAGGCCAGCCTGATGAGCCAGACCCAATAACCCTCGCCCATCAGGTGATTCGTCGACAGTGCGCGGTCTCCTTCGACCAGCCGCGCCCGCCAGTCGCGGTCGTCGCTCCACTGTCCGACATCGAGTTCGGTCTTGACGCGGAACCACGCCGCGTTGCAATGGTGTTCGGTGGCCCGCTTCAGGCCCAGTTGACGCGACAGCGTCCGGTTGCGGCCCGACGCGTCGACCACCCAGCGTGCCGTCGTGCGGGTGGTTCCGTCACCGCCCTGGTACGCCACGGTGTGCGCGTCGTCGCCGAAATCCACTGTCCGGACGCGGCCGTGGGCCATGGCGATGCCGGCGGCTTTGCATCGGCGGGCGAGTTCGTTCTCGAGCCGGCCGCGGTCGATCTGGTACGTCACCTGGGGCACGAACGAGGAGCTGCCGAGTTCGACGCGCCGGCTGATGTCGCCGTTTCCGTCGTGGGAGAAGAACATCCGCAAACCCATCTTGCGGATCTGCACGGTGCTCAAGTGGTCGGCCAGGCCGAGTCGTTCCCGAAGGTAGTGCGCGGACACCTCGACCGTCGACTCGCCCACTGTGTGGGTGATCTCGGCGACCGGCCGTGTCGTCGGCTCGATGACCAGAATGCGGGTAAGGGGGCGCGCTGAATGCAGCTCCAACGCCAGGGTCAGGGCCGCGGCTCCGCCGCCGATGATGGCGACGTCGTGGTCGGCGTTGGCGGATACGTTGCCCGACAACTGGTTACGGATCTTGCGGGCAAGGGCGGCACGTGCCTCGGTGTCCAGTTGCGAGACCTGCAATCGGATTTCCATGTCGTTCACCGTCCGCTCGGCACAGGTTCGGGCGTCACGTCCGGCGTCTTGCGGTGCCGTCCATACACGTACTCGAAGATCGGGGCCGCCATCAGCGTCGTGACGATCGCGACCAGCACGAGAATCGTGAACAGTGTCGGCGTGATGATGCCGGCCTCCAGACCGATGTTGAGCAGGATGAGCTCGATCAACCCGCGTGCGTTCATCAGTGATCCCAGCGCCACCGATTCGCGCAGCGGCACCTTGCTCAGTCGGGCCGCGACGGCGCACGCCACACCCTTGCCCGCGATCGCCACGATGAGCACTCCGAGCGTCAGCGCCCACAGTCCTGGGGTGTTCACCAAACCGATCTCGGTGTTGAGCCCCGAATAGACGAAGAACAGCGGCAACAGGAGCCTGGTGGTGAGCGGCTCGATGGATTCGGTGAGGCGTCGGGCGAAGAAACCCGACGGCATGGCGACACCGAGAATGAATGCGCCGAAGATCGCATGGATACCGATGGTGTCGGTCAGCCATGCGCCGCTCATCAGGACGATGAGAACCGTGCTCAGCACCCACCCGGGAATGGTCTGCTGTTCGTCGGACTTGGCACCGAGTATCCGGGCCCCCCGTCGCCCGAGAGTCAGTACCAGCACGGTGTAGAGCAGTCCGCCAGCTATCGCGGCGACGGCCGTCATCGGGCTCCCGCGGTGGACGGCGATGACAACGGCGAGAATGCACCAGGAGACCGCATCGGCGGTTGCACCGCACGCGAGCGCAAGCGTCCCGAGAGACGTTCCGGAGAGCCGCTTTTCGAAGATGATCCTGGCGAGCATGGGAAACGCGGTGATCGCGATGGCCGCACCCATGAACATCATCGCCATGCCGGGGTGGACGTCGTCACCGAAGAAGCCGCCCATGGACAGCAGTGGCACCGCGACGATTGCGCCCAACACCAGGGGAGCCAGCGTCCCGGCCGTGGAGACCGCGACGGCGGTCCGGGCGCGCTGTTTGACGTGGTCGACGTCGAAGTTCAAACCGACGACGAACATGTAGAGCACGAGGCCGATCTGTGCGGCGGTGTACAGCACGACGTTGGACGTGCCGGCGGGAAACAGATCGCCCTGCACACCGGGAGCGATTCGGCCGAACAGGGAAGGTCCGAGGACGACCCCGGCGATCATCTCGCCGACGACCGGCGGTTGCCCGACACGTTGGGCCAGCAGACCGGCGATGCGGCACGCTGCGAGGATGACGGCGAGCGCGAGGAAGAAGTGGACGGCCGTTGTCGCAGGCATATCAGCTCCTACCGCCCGCGGTGCAGACCGCAGGGGGGCAGCTGTGTACGGAGCGCAGCGCTGTGCGGGCGGGCTCCACCAGTCCGTCTATGACTCACCTCGTCGCTTCCGACCTGTTCGGCGTTGCACGTCTCGTCGGAGACGATGCATATTCGATGCGGTGGGGTATTGACAGATTAAGCGGTCGCTAACCATAGAAATATTTCCGAATGATGACGTCGCGCCGGAGGATCGTGGCCTGCACCGTCAGGGAGCCGGCTCGGCCCCGTCGTCGTCATCCGCGGTACGCAGATCAATCTGCTCGTTGACGTAACGAACGAGGACCGTGAACATCGCCACGGTCGGCACGGCGAGGAACGCGCCGACGATTCCGAACAGCGCGCCACCGGCGGTCACCGCAAGCAGCACCACCGCGGCGTGCAACTTCATCACGCGGCTCTGCAACAACGGCTGCAGCACGTTTCCCTCGATCTGCTGCACGGCGATGATGACGGCGAGCACGAGCAGCGCATTGACAAAGCCGTTGGCCACCAACGCAATCAGCACCGCGAGCGCACCGGCGACGAAGGCGCCGATGAACGGTACGAACGCACCGATGAACGTCAACACCGCCAGCGCGGGCGCAAGCGGGACACCGAGCACCACCAGACCGGCGCCGATGAAGACCGCGTCGATGAGAGCCACTCCCGTCTGTGCCCGGATGAATCCGCCGAGGTTGTCCCACATTCGGCTGAGCACCGTTTCCAGGTGCCGCCCGGCGCGCCGCCCGGTCATTCCGACGATCCAGGGCAGGAACTTGCGGCCGTCCTTGAGGACGAAGAACGACAGCACGACCGTCAGCACCAGTGTTATCACGACGCTCCCGACCGTGCTTACCCCACTGACGACACCGGTCGCGATCGCCGAAGACCTCTCCCGCATGGTGTTGACCAGTGAGTCGGCGAACCGCTCCAGCTGCTCCTGCCGCAGCTCGAGCGGGGGGCCCGCGATCCAGTCCTGCAGCCGGTTGATGCCTTCCGTCGCCTGATCGATCAGCGCAGGCATCTGCCCCAGCAGTGGCGGGATGATCAGCGCGATGAGACCGGACGCCATGGTCAGGAACAGCAGAAGCGTCGTCAGCGCCGCGGCGGCCGGCGGTAGTCCGACTCGATCCATCAACAGGCGCGCCGGCGGCCACAGCACGGTGCAGAGCACAACGGCGAGCAGGGCCGGCAGAAAGATCACCCACAGTTTCGCTACCACCCACCCGAGTACCACAGCGCCGGCAGCGATCGCCACGATGACCAACGACCACTTCGCCAGCCAGAGCGCGCCGGATCCGATCACGGCGCCGCGATCCCGCTTGGCTACTGCGTCGGCGGAGCTGGGTTCGCTCACGCCGAGGGTCTACCCCGGACCGGCGTATCGAAACCGTCGCGCGATGATGCCGCCGTCGAGGGGGATCTGGATCGGTGTGGACGTCATCGAGAGGCCTGCCCGAAAAGCGCTGTGTGCCAGACATGTATGACCGCCGCGAGAAGGGGGCGGGCGGCCTCCGGTCCGTCATCCGAGCGGATGTGGCGGTCGAGGACTCGTTCGTTCATCGAAATCAGCGCGTGGGCAAGAGCTTTCGCGTCGGGGATGGCGATGGTGGGCTGCGTGGCGATGAAGTCGCCGACGAACTCCTCGTACCGCGCCAGCCACTGGTCCCAGATGGCCTTGGCCTCAGGGTCGGAGTCGCGGGCATCGAGCATCGCCCGGAACAGGGTTCGGTGGGCGTGCCAGGACTCGAACGTCCGCGTCATCGCGTCCGCCACGGAGGCGCGCGGGTCACCGCCGCCGGCCAGAAAGCCGCCGATGGTGAATACGTCGTCCTGAAAGATGCCGGTGAGCAGTTCGGTGACGACTTCGTGTTTGCCGGCGAAGTAGAAGTAGAACGCCGGCCGCTTCAGACCCGCTGCCCGCGCCACCTCTGCGACGCTGATCTCGGCCAGCGAATGAGTCTGCAGCTGTGCCTCGAAGGCCTCGAGGAGGCGGAGCCTGCTCTCGTCGCCGCGCGGCTGCGGCCGACGTGCGTTACGCCGTGAGGTCTGCGTCGACTCAGGCGACACCGGCCGCCTCTCGGGCCCGGCCCGCCAGCTGGACGGGTCCGAGTCTTTCGACGCGGCGCCGTCCGGCAGGGAGCTCACGCTTGCGCATGTTGCGTTCGTAATCCCAGTAGTCCACCTGTTGGGTGTGCCGCGGTTTGTCGGCGAAGTGTCCGACGTACTTGCGTTCGTCGGCGGCGATGACGCGCCACATCTCCGCTTCGGACGGCGGCCGGTAGGTGCCTGCGAGGTACGCGGCGACCAACCGGGCCTGGCACTCCACGAAGGGGAACAACGTGGGCACCGCCTGGGCGAAACCCATGAAAAGCAGGTCGTCGATACCCGGTTTGAGGATGCGCTTATACAGCGGCAGTCGGTTGTCGGGGGCCTCGAGGAAGCTGCGGTCGAAGAACGGGAACGTGATGTTGTATCCCGTCGCGTAGATGATGACGTCGGCTTCCACGGTCGAGCCGTCGACGAATACCACCGAACGTCCGTCCAACCGTTCGATATTCGGCTTCGCTGTCGCGTCGCCGGCCCCCAGGCGCATGAGCAGTTCGGCGGACTGGGTGGGGTGCGCCTCGAGGAATCGGTGGTTGGGTTTCGGTAGGCCGTAGTTCTGCGGATCGCCGAACATCAGCTTGGCGAACGGCTGCATCGCGCGCCGCTGCCACGCCAGCGGGATCACCGGCAGTGTGCGCGCGACCTTGTCGGCGGTCTTACCGAAGATGTACTTCGGAACAACCCAAGCGCCCGAGCGCGTCGACAGATAGACGGTGTTGCGCCAGGACTTCTGGGAGAGCTCGGAGACGAGGTCGGCGGCCGAGTTGCCGATGCCGACGACGACGATGCGTTTGCCGCGCAGATCGAGCGGTTCGGTCGGGTCGATGTAGGAGTGAGCGTGGATGCTCTCGCCGGTGAATTCGCCGGGGAAGTCAGGCGTGCGCGGATCCCAGTGATGCCCGTTCGCGACGACGAGCGCGTCGTAGCGTCGCGTCTGTCCGTCCGCGGTGTCGAGTTCCCAGCCCCCGTGGGGCAGGCGCCGCGCGTGCTTGACCTCGTTCTGGAACTGGATGCGGTCCAACAGGCCGAATGTTTCGGCGTAGTCGTCCAGGTAGTCCTTGATCTGGGAGTGGTGCGGGAAGTCAGGGAGGTCGTCGCGCATCGGGAAGTCGCGGAACGACAGGCATTCACGCGAGGTGTCGATGTGCAGCGACCGGTAGGCGCTGGAGTGGCCGTTCGGATTGCGGAACGCCCAGTTGCCGCCGATCCGGTCGGACGACTCGAAGCAGTCGTACTCGATCCCGGCGTCAGCGAGGTTCTTGCCCGTGGTCAAGCCGCTGATGCCTGCGCCGATGATCGCCACCGTGGGTGATATCGAGGGTGATGAAGCCATGATGCCTGCCGTTCTGTGAGGTCTGTCACCGGCCACGGTACCAAATTTCTGACACGTGTCAAAGAATCGCCCGCGGGCCGGTGTCAGCTCGCGAGCAGTTCGTCGATCTGGTTGATCGCCTGCGCCGTGCCCTCTTCGACGCCCATCTCGAGAACTTCTTGCAGGCCTTCTGCCGACTCGTATGTGCTGACGTAGGTGGCCCTGGTGACACCGTCGCCGATCGCCTCGAAGGTGTAGACACTGTGCGCGACCGGCATATCGCCTGCCGGTTTGAGATCCTCATCGGCGAAACCGTCTTCGAAACTGAAGCTGCGCGGCTCATCGACGGCGGTGACCTTCCAGTAGCCGCCGTACTTCTCGCCGTCGGGTCCGGTCATGAAGTACGTGACAGTGCCGCCGGGGGCGAGCGCATGCTCGACCACGGTGGCCGGGTAACCCGGTGGGCCCCAGACCTTCTCGAGTTGCCGCGGGTCGGCGTAGATCTGCCAGACCCGTTCGACGGGCGCCGCGAACTCTGCGGTGATCGTCAGGGTGCGCTCGTCGATGTTCTTGCTGATGGTGGTGACAGGCATGGTTATTCCTCGCTGAGTAGTTCGTCAATGCGAGCGATGCGACCGCGCCAGACATCCTCGAGCTCGGTGAGCATCGAGGCGACTGACCGCACCGCCTCCACATCGCCACTCGCCAGCTGCTCTCGCCCCTGGCGACGCTTGGAGATCAGGCCTGCTTTCTCCAACACGGCGACGTGCTTCTGCACTGCGGCGAAGCTCATGTCGTACTGCGCCGCGAGCGCCGTGACCGAATGTTCGCCGGCCAGCACCCGGCGAAGAATGTCTCGCCGAGTCCGGTCGGCCAGTGCGTGGAAGAACGCGTCCGCTCTGTCCTCGTCTCGGTCAGTCACCCGTCAAAATATACAACTGATCGGTTGTACGTTGTCAAGCGTCGCGACTGGACCTGGCCGGCGAAGTGGTATCCCGAGGGGGCTACCCCGCTATCGAATCGTGGGTGTCGAGCATTGCCATGTTGGCCGCTGCACGTCCGGCGCCCCAGCCGGCACCGTTGGACGCTGACACCGCGCGCGGCACCGCCGACGGAAACAGTTGATGCGCGAGCTCTTCGGCCGCTCGGCTGTTGGCCGCCAGCACAGGAAGCAGTCGAACGTCCCGCTTGACTTCCGCGGTGACCGATGCGCTCGCGCTGTCGAGCCGCTCACCGATGCGCTGTGCGTACGCGACGAGAAAAGACTGGCGAAATGTCCTGGAACGCGCTGCCGCACTTCCGCTGCGGCCCGCGCTCAGCATGGCCCGGTTGGCTTGCACAAGCAGCGAGGTGGTGAGCAACTCGACCAAATCGAGATCCGTTTCGCAGCCGATGACGGTCACGAACCCGAGTCGCTCCGCCCACACTGCACGGCAATGGTTGGACTGACTCACCACTTGCACCAGCGTCACCTTGGCCGCGGCGTACGGGTTCTCGATCCAGATACGCCGCGCAGCCGCAGCTGGCTTACGGCCCCGATCGTGACGGGCAACCGCCTCGTTCAGCGAATACCTGCTCATCAGATCTTGGGCCTTAGTCGAAAGAGCTTCCGCCTCGTCCGGGTACTCGGTGGCTTCGGCTTTTGCCAGCAGAGCGCGCACCTTGCCAAGCGCCTTTTCGTCAGCAACAGCCGCCGCCGTTGCCGTGTGCCGGTACGCACCGGGCAGCGGCAAGATCACTTCCAGCGCCGGGAGTCTGCCGAGAAGGTTCAGGAGTTTGAGGACCACGGCCAGACCGTCGCGCTGGTCGACGGCGTTCGACGCGGCCCACCGCGACATCTGAGGTGGCTGGGCACTCGATCCGACTGTGGCCGAGAGCCTGGCGATATCGGCGCGCCAGTCCGGGTGCAAAGTCGCGGCCGCGTACCGCCGACACTCACTGACGATCGCCTCGTCGAGGTAACGGACCTCGGCTGGCCGCAATTTGCGGCAAGCGATTTCATGCAGATCGGACGGTTGCCAACCGTGCTTCCATGCCGCGCTGATGGCCTCGTTCATGGCGAGGTCAGCTGCAACGTCGAGCTCGTGCGCGAAGTCTCGAAACTCGCGCAGCAGTTCGGTGGCACGACGCGGCAAGTCGTCGGCAGAGCCCGAAGCGGCTGTGCTCAATGCCACGACAAGATGTTCGAGGAGGAGGGCGCGGTCCGGCCCAGGATCGAATGACCCAACGCGCTCTTGTTTGGACGCCGCCCGGCGCCGGTTCCTGTGTTTGGCTGCCCGCTTCTCGCGGTTGCGTCTCCCCATGCGCCGAAGTCTTCCGTAGAGGTCCGACACGCTGCGGCAGGCGCGTCGATTCATTCGAGGCAGTCTTCATCTCGCTGTGTCGACACCGTGATCACCGCAGGCCCTCAGGTCCGCGGAGATGTCGATCCCCGCGTCTACGATTCCTTCGGCCCCCAATTCGGCATCGACACAAAGGACCCGCAGTGAGTTACACCGCCGCCGACATCACCGAACTCGATGATGTCCAGCACACGCGCCTGCGGCCGGCCGTGAACCTGGGGCTCGACGTGCTCAACACCGCGTTGCGTGAGTTGATCGACAACGCCATCGAAGAAGTCGCCGACTCGGGCAACGGTGGATCGACCGTGACGATCACCCTGCACGCCGACGGCTCAGTAAGCGTCGCCGACGACGGCCGCGGCCTGCCCGTCGACACCGATCCGGCGACAGGAAAGAACGGCATCGTCAAGACGCTCGGCACCGCGCGGGCCGGCGGGAAGTTCGACGCCCATATCGATGCGACGAGCACCGGCGCCGGTCTCAACGGAATCGGCGCGGCCGCAGCGGTATTCATCTCCGCGCGCACCGACGTGACCGTGCACCGGGCCGGCAAGACCTACGTGCAGAGCTTCAGCCGCGGCTACCCGGGAACGTTCGAGGGCAAGGAGTTCGACCCGGACGCCCCCTTCACCCGCGCCGACACGCAGAAGCTGCGCGGCACCGGCAATCGCAAGCCCGCCATGCAGGGCACCACCGTGCGCATCCTATTCGACCCGGCGGTCGTGCCGGACACCAGCGTCGACATCGGCGAAGTGCTGCTACGCGCGCACGCCGCGGCCCGAATGAGCCCCGGTGTCCACCTGGTCGTGGTCGACGACGGCTGGCCCGGCGAGGCGGTGCCGCCGGACTTGCTCGAACCGTTCAGCGGCCCGTGGGGCACCGACACGCTGCTGGACCTCATGTGCACCGCCGCGGGCAGTCCCGCGCCCGACGTCCGCGCCGCCGTCGAGGGTCGCGGCGAGTACACCACCGGCCGCGGCCCGACGCCGTTCCGCTGGTCACTGACCGCGGGTCCGGCCGAACCGGCGACGGTGGCCGCGTTCTGCAACACAGTGCGAACCCCGGGCGGTGGGTCGCATCTGACGGCCGCGACGAAGGGGCTGTCCGAAGCGCTGGCCGACCGCGCGTCGCGGATGCGCGATCTGGGCCTGGCCAAGGGTGAAGAAGGCCCGGAGCCACAGGATTTCGCCGCTGTCACCGCTCTCGCCGTGGACACCCGTGCGCCCGATGTCGCCTGGGACTCGCAGGCCAAGACCGCGGTGTCATCGCGGTCGCTGAACGTGGCCATGGCCCCGGATGTCGCGCGCAGCGTCACCGTATGGGCGGCCAACCCGGCCAACGGCGATGCGGTGACCCTGTGGACCAAACTGGCGCTGGAATCCGCGCGGGCACGACGCAGCGCGGAAGGGGCGAAGGCACGGTCGCGCGCGGCTTCGAAGGCCAAGGGGCTGGGCACGAACCTGTCTCTGCCGCCGAAGCTGCTCCCCAGCCGGGAGACCGGCCGCGGATCGGGCGCCGAGTTGTTCCTGTGCGAGGGCGATTCGGCGCTGGGCACCATCAAGGCCGCGCGCGACGCCACCTTCCAGGCGGCCTTCCCGCTGAAAGGCAAGCCGCCCAACGTGTATGGGTTCGCGCTGAGCAAGGCGCGGTCCAAAGACGAGTTCGACTCCATCGAGCGCATCCTGGGCTGCGGTGTGCGGGACAACTGCGACCCGGAGCTGTGCCGATACGACCGGATCCTGTTCGCCTCCGACGCCGATCCCGACGGCGGCAACATCAACTCTAGCCTGATCTCGATGTTCCTCGACTTCTACCGTCCGCTCGTCGAGGCCGGGATGGTCTACGTGACGCTGCCGCCGCTGTTCGTCGTCAAGACCGCCAGCGAGCGGATCTACTGTCAGGACGAGTCCGAGCGCGACGCGGCGGTGGCCAAGATGAAGGCCGGCTCGAAGGGCAGGGTCGAGGTGCAACGCAACAAGGGTCTCGGCGAGATGGACGCCGATGACTTCTGGAACACCGTGCTCGATCCGCAGCGGCGCACCGTGATTCGCGTACTGCCCGATGACGGAGAGAAGAAGCTGCACCATACCTTGTTCGGCGGACCACCAGAGGGCCGACGCACGTGGATGGCCGAGATCGCCTCCCGCGTCGACACCAACTCCCTCGATCTCGACTAGGAGAGCCACGTGACCGCCACCCTGGACGTTCCAGAGCAGAATCCGGACCTGGTCCTCGACCAGAGCGCCGACGACTACTGGAACCGCTACCAGCTCACCTTCGCGCTCTACAGCGTCAGCGACCGCGCGATCCCCTCGGCCTACGACGGGCTCAAGCCCGGTCAGCGCCGTTTGCTCTACCAGATGCATGACTCGAAGCTGACGCCCGGTAACAAGCCGCAGAAGTCGTCCAAGGTCTGTTCGGCCGTCACCGGCAACCTGCACCCGCACGGCGGTACGTCGATGTACGGTGCGGCGGCGCTGATGGCCGCCGAGTTCCAGCGGGTGAAAGTCATTGACGGACAAGGTGCTTTCCCCCGCATTCAGGGCGACATTCCCGCGGCCGACCGTTACACCGAGATGCGGTTGTCCGCACCCGGCGCCGCGCTGACCGCCGAACTCGACAGTCACGCGGTGCCCATGGTTTCGACCTTCGACGGCGAATGGATCGAGCCGACAGTGCTGCCTGCCCAGTGGCCGGTGTTGTTGTGCAACGGTGCCGTCGGCATCGCCGAGGGGTGGGCCACCAAGGTGCCCGCCCACAACCCGCGCGAGATCATGGCCGCCTGCCGGGCGCTGCTGAAAACGCCGAACATGACCGACGACCGGCTCGTCAAGTTGATCCCGGGCCCGGACTGGGGGTGTGGCGCCTCCGTAGTCGGCACCGCCGGTCTGCGCGAGTACATCACCACGGGCCGGGGCCAGTTCACCGTGCGCGGCACCCTGTCGGTGGATGGGAAGAACGTCGTCATCACCGAGTTGCCGCCGGGCGTCGCGAGTAACACGGTGCAGGAACGGATTCGGGCCCTGGTGGAGTCCGGCGAACTGCCCGGCGTGGCGGACATGTCCGATCTGACCGACCGCCGGAACGGGCTGCGGATCGTCGTCACCGCCAAACGCGGCCACAGCGCCGAGCAGATACGCGATCAGCTGCTGGCGCTGACCCCGCTGGAGTCGACCTTCGCCGCCAGCCTCGTCGCGCTCGACGAGAACCGGGTGCCGCGGTGGTGGTCGGTGCGCGAATTGATCAAAGCGTTTCTGTCGCTGCGTGATTCGGTGGTGTTGCACCGAAGCGAGTACCGGCTGGAGAAGGTCAGCGCGCGGCGCCATCTGGTGGCCGGCCTGATGACCATCCACCTCGACATCGACGCCGCCGTAGCGGTGATCCGCGGCTCCGACACCGTCGACGAAGCTCGACAGGGGTTGCAGGACCGGTTCAAGATCGACGCCGTTCAAGCCGACTACGTGCTGGCGCTGCAGCTGCGCCGCCTGACCAAGCTCGACGTCATCGAGCTGGCGGCCGAGGCCGAACGGCTCGACCGGGAATTCGCCGAACTCACCGAGCTGGTGTCGAATCCGGATGCGCGGCGGGTGGTGATCGACAAGGAATTGGTGGAGACGGCAAAACTGTTCAAAGGCCCCGAGTTCGATCGCCGCACCGTGCTCGACTTCGAAGCCGTCCCGGTGACGTCAGGGGGCACAGACGACGGGCCGCGGGAGCGCAAAGTCAACGCGTCCTGGCGGCTCGACGACCGCGGCGTGTTCTCCGACCGTCACGGCGAACTGCTCACCTCCGGGCTGGGATGGGCGGCGTGGACCGACGGCCGGGTGAAGTTCACCGCCGGTGGCGGTCTGCCGTACAAGATTCGCGACATCCCCGTCGCGCCGGACATCACCGGCCTCGTGTGCGCCGGTGTGCTGCCAGAGGGCTTCCACCTGGCGTTGGTGACTCGGCGTGGCAAAATTCTGCGCATCGACCCGGCGGCGGTGAATCCGCAGGGCGTGGCCGGCAACGGCGTGGCCGGGGTGAGGTTGGCTGGAGACGACGACGAGGTCATCGCCGCACTGGCCGTTTCGTGCGCCAACGGCGAGGCCATTCTGTCGCTGGCTGAAAAGAGTTGGAAGGTCACCGAAGTCGCCGACATCCCGGTCAAAGGCCGCGGAGGTGGCGGCGTCGGTTTCCATCCATTCGTCAAAGGTGAGAGCGCGCTGCTTGCAGCGTCGATCTCGGCGACGGGGTTCGTGCGCGGCAAGAGGGCGGTCCGGGCCGAGAATCGGGCCAAGGCGTCGATCAAGGGCTCGGGTCTGGATGTGACACCGGCCGGGTAGCCCCGGTACTCGTCACACCTGCGCCCCACCGAACGCAACGAATCGAAGACGATCTGACTTCGCTCGGCGTGGTCTCGCTGTTCACGCGTGCCACTTTGGTAACTTCGCGCGGTGCAGATATCCCGGCGTGACGCACTGCGCTACGCCGCCACGGTGTCGGCACTGGCCGGGCTTGGCGCGGCATCGGCGGTTGAGCACGCACCGGTGGCCGCAGCTGCCCGGCCCACGCTGATCGACTATGCGATGCGCCAGATTCCGGCGCGAGACATCCGGGCCGCCGGCCACTCCGGCGTCATCAACTACGTGTCGACCTCACGGCCCGGCTCGAACTTCGGTGCCAAGCCGATCACCTTGCCCTACGCCAAGTCCCTGGCCGCCGCCGGTTTGGTGATCGTCAGCAACTACCAGTACGGCAAGCCGGGCGGAACGGCGCCGTCGGACTTCACCCGCGGATACCCCGGTGGTGTCGCAGACGCCCGCACCGGCTGGCAGCTCCACACCGCCGCGGGTGGCGGCCGCAGTGCACCGATCTTCTTCAGCGTCGACGACGACATCGACCGCCAGACATGGATCAACACCGTGCTGCCGTGGTTTCGCGGAATCAACTCGGTGATCGGCGTGCAGCGCACCGGGATCTACGGCGGTATCAAGGCGTGCCAGTGGGCTGCCGCCGACGGTGTCATCGGCAAGTCGGGCACGCCCGGCCACGTCTGGGCCTGGCAGACCCGGTCCTGGTCCAACGGACAGATCTACCCTGCCGCGGTGCTCTACCAGCGCATCATCGACACCGCCTCGAATCCGGGACCGGTGGTCGGCGGCATCCGCGTCGACGTCAACGACGTGATGGCCCAGGATTGCGGCCAGTGGAATCTGCATCCCTGACCGACGGGGACGGTCAGCGGCGTGGTGTCGTGGTGACGTGCACGTGGTCGTAGTGGCCGTAACCGGATCCTGCCGGGCCGTCCGGCGTGTAGTAGGTGCCGCGCCAGATCACGTCCTGCAAACCGAAGCGGCTTGCGTTGCCCAGCATGAAGTCGCGGATGGCGTCGCCCAGCGCGACGCCCTCGGCGCTTTCGGGATTGGGGATCATCACGTCGATCGCCAGGCCGCTCGGATGCCACGGCTTCGAGTCGGGCCGAACCCCGTCGATTTCGGCGATCTGGGGGAACCGTGCGCTGATGGCCCGGGCGGCAATGACGGTGTTGATCTGTAACCCGGCCTCGTTGGCGACGCCGACAGGAAGTGCCTCCGGGACAGCCATGAGAGCGGCCGCCGGCGGCGGGACAACCGCGCCAGGAGGCTGGCCGGGCATCGCGAGAATCGCCGGGTCGCGCGGCGCGGGTGCAGCGGGCGGCGGCGCGGGCGCTGCTGCCGGCGGGACGGCGTTGTCGATGACCGCTTGCTGCTGCGGCGTCAACGCCGCGTACTGCGCCTCCGCGGCGGCGATCTGGCGTTGCAGTTCCCGGAACTTCGCTTGGAGGTCGGCGCGAACCGCGGCGGCCTGCTCGGCCGCGGCCCGCGCATCCGCGGCCGACTTCTCGGAAGCCTGCGCCGAGGCCTCAGCGCGCTCGCGCGCCGCGTGGAACGCTCTCATCTGATCGGCCGTCGTGGCGGCTACCACCCGCTGCAGCGACAGCTTGTCGATCAACTGCTGCGGCGAGGGTGCGGTCAGCAGCGCTGCCGCCTGACCACTGCCGCCACTCATGTAGTCCATCGCCGCGATCCGGTCGACCGCCGCTTGGTAAGGCGCGAGTTGCGAGTTCGCGGTGGCGAGTGCGTCGAGGTCGGCGCGGTGGCGGTCTTCGGCCGATTTCTGGGCAGCCAGCCGTGCGTCGACGTCGCGTTGGGCGGCTGTGACGGCTTCGCGAGTCTGCAGCGCCTGAGCGGACAACTCGTTGAGCTTGGCCAGTGCGTCATCGGCCGGGTCCGCCACTGCGGCGCTTGCCAACGACAGAGCCAGCGCCAGGACCGTGGCTGCGGCGCCGCCCGCCATCCGCGGGAGTAAACGGCGCACCAAACCCATTCGGACTGTCACGATCCTTCGTTGCAGGGACCCTCGGGTCCGGCCACGTTGTCTCGGACAGGGTATGAACTGACATCGACGATGTCTACTCATCCGTCAATCTGACCGCGCTTCCTTCGTAAAGTCCGCCACTTGTCGAGCACCCGCATCACCACGTCATGGGGATAGATGCGCGGGTCGTAGACGCCACCACGGCGGCGATGACCGCCTTGCGTGTCCGGCGGTTACAGCAAGTCGAGACACAGGCAGGTTGTCGGACCCCGAGAGGAAGGTGAGGGCAGTGATGGAAAGGAGCCAAGATGTGCTGGCAGTGCGATCACCCGGAGGCCACCCGTGCCGACTACCACGACGTCCTCCGACGAAAGATTTCTGAGCACGGGTGGGCCGTGCAGTACGTCGAGGACGAGCCGACCCCGTTCGCCTACACCATCGGGCTGCATGGAGCCGGGCTGCCGGAGCTGTTGGTGACCGCGTTGGCACCCCGGCAGGCGGCGAGGGTGCTCAACACGGTAGCCGACTACATGATCCGCTCCCGGGTGCCGGCACCCGGCGACACGATGGAGTTGCCCGACGGTTGGCGCGCCGAGTTCGTCGCGGTCGCGCAACCAGACGTGCATATGTGTCTGGCGGTGGAACTGTACGGGCCCGACGTGCGGGCCCTGCAGATCGCATGGCGCGATGAGCGCGGACACTCTCCGTGGTGCCCGGAGTTCAACGCCGGCGGCTGCCGCCAGCCGGTGCTGGGCGTGCGCGCTTGGCAGACGTAGGTTGGCCGGGCTACCCGGTTCGGATCGAAGAAGCGGCGGCGACATCCGCGGCGATCGGCTGCGAACGCATGGCCCACCGGTGCACACTCGCCTCTGCCGGCCTGCGTCGTGGCGAGGAGATCCTGAAGCGATGAGCACTGCGATTCCACCGTTGGACCTGGGCTGGCTGCTGATGGAGTCGCCCGGCGGCACCACCCATGTCGGCGCGATGCTGCTGTTCAAGAAGCCGCCCGGGCGAAGCGCTCTGGTGCGCGAGGTCGTCGAGACCTATCGCGGCCACAGGCCGCTGCCGCCGTTCAACTACGTGCCAGAGATCGTCGGCGTCGGCACCCCCCACTTTCGCGAGGTCGACAGCTGGGATCCGCACTACCATGTGCAGCATCTCGCGCTGCCGGCGCGCAGTTCCTATGAGGACCTGCTGCGGCTCGTCGCCGACCTGCACGAGCCGATGCTTGACCGCCACCGTCCGCTGTTCAGGTGCTGGCTCATCGACGGGGTGCCCGGCAACCGGTTCGCGATCTACACCAAAACCCACCACAGCATCATCGACGGCGTGTCCGGGCTCCGGAAGTTATACGACGGGCTGAGCCTGACCTACGAGCCGTCGATCCCGGCGCCCGCCTTCGCGCTGCCCCGGCCCAAGACGCAGCCCCCAGAGCCGACGCCGGCGCTGCGCCGAGTAACCGATGCGGTGCGCGGGACACTCGCGCAAGTCGGTGCGCTGAACCAGATTTCGCTCGCGGCCGCACGCAAGGCGCTGTCGGCGGCGCTCGGCTCGCACGTCGAGGGAAGCCTACCGTTCGTGGCGCATCATTCGCCGACGAATGCGCCGCTGGGGCAAGCCCGTGGATTCGCCACGCTGTCATTGCCGTTGGAGGAGATGCACCGGATCGGCCACCAGCACGGCGCGACACTCAATGACGTCGCAGCCACGATCGTCGACCATGGCCTGCACGCTTATCTGCGGGAGCAGGGCCAGGGCTACGCGCACGAGTTCATCGCGATGTGCCCGGTGTCGCTGCGCAGTGAAGGCGACGCCGCGATGGGAACCCGCGTCTCGGCGATCTTCGTGCGTCTAGGACACCCCGCAGCGCCGGTGGCCGAGCGCCTGCGGCAGGTGGTGCACTCGGTGGGGACAGCCAAGACAGAACTCGGCGCGCTGTCCACGGACGCGGCGATGACATATTCGGTCGCGCTGGTCGCGTTGGCAGGCGCGGGCGCGTCGACGCACCTGGACCGTGTGACACGCCCGGCCTGCAACCTCGTGATCTCAAACGTGCCCGGCGCGAAGGAAACCCGCTATCTCAACGGTGCTCAGCTGACAGGGATCTTTCCGGTTTCGGCGCTGGCAGCCTCGATCGGACTCAACGTCACGCTGAGCTCTTATCGCGATCACATGGACTTCGGGTTCGTCGCGAACACCGCCGCGATCGGTGACGTGCACGCACTCGCCGAGCAGACGCGGCGTGCGTATACGGACCTGAAAACGGCGCTGCGCTAGGGTCTTTCGTCGATGTGGCCGCGTACGCGGTCATCGTGTCTCTTCCCGTGGGAAACATGGCCGATTAGCCGTGTCAGCCGGGCGGATCCACGGCGTTGAATCTTGTGACGGGACTTCCGCCAAGGTTCGATCCGTTCGAGAGGAGCACCAAGAAAATGTCACGACGAGTGTTGATCACGGGAGCGTCGAAAGGCATCGGCCGAGCGGTGGCCGATGCGCTGGCCGCTCGCGGTGATGTGCCGGTTGGCGTCGCCCGGACGGCCCCTCCAGGGTTTCCCGGAACGTTTCACCGGGTCGATCTGGCCGATCGGGAGGCGACCGCAGCGGTGCTGACCGAGATCCTCACCGAAGGCCACATCGACGCGGTCGTCAACAACGTGGGCTTTGCCCGATTCGGAGTCATCGGTTCGATCGATCTGGATGACCTCTTCGACACCTATGACCTCAACGTGCGCACCGCCGTGCAGGTCGTACAGGCCGTTCTGCCGAGCATGCGCTCGGCGGGCTGGGGCCGAATCGTCAACATCACCAGTCTGACCACACTGGGAACACAAGAACGTACCCCGTACGCCGCGGCGAAGGCCGCGCTCGAAACGTGCACCCGGATATGGGCAAAGGAGCTGGCTTCCACCGGAATCACGGTGAACGCGGTGGCTCCCGGTCCGACCGAGACCGAGATGTACCGGCAACGCAGTCCGGTGGGCTCCGAACGGGAAGCCCGCTTCCTACAGGGCATTCCGCTGGGACGAGTCGGCACACCGAAGGAGATCGCCCACGCGGTGTGTTTCCTTCTCGACGACGACGCGGCATACATCACCGGCCAGATCGTTCGAGTCGACGGCGGCGGCAGCGTCGCGGGATAGCGGCAACGGGCGAGTGAGGCGCGCAGGGTTCTGCAAGCGCCACAACCCGGTGAGAAACCGACACCACCGGCGAAGTCGCCCGCCACGGTGGTGCACGAGCCGAGAATAATCGGGCCATGGTTGTGCCTCCGCCCACCGCTTCCGAGGCGAACGTCGTCCCGCGCCGCGTTGTGATGCTCGTCTACGACGGTGTGACGCTGTTGGACGTCGCGGGTCCCGCCGAGGTTTTCAAACAGGCGAACCGGTTCGGCGCCGACTACCGGATCATGCTGCTGTCGCCGACGGGCGAAGACGTCACATCGAACCTCGGGTTCAGGGTCGCTGTCGATGGGCCGGTCTCGGCCGAGCACGCCCCGGATACGTATCTGGTGGCCGGCTCCGACCTCTATCCGCGGATGCCCGTGCCTCAGGAACTCGCGGACGCGGCGCGTGTGCCCGCAGTCTCAGCCCGCCGCGTCGCGTCAATCTGCACCGGCGCGTTCATCCTTGCCGCGGCGGGACTTCTCGACGGTAAGCGTGCGACGACGCACTGGAGGGTCACCCGCGAACTCGCCACTCGGTGCCCGACCTGTCGCGTGGAACCGGACGCGATCTACGTCCGCGACGGGGACACGTACACCTCGGCTGGCGTGACCGCCGGAATCGATCTGGCTCTCGCGCTCGTCGAAGAGGACCACGGACCGGACGTGACGCGCGACGTCGCCCGATTCCTGGTGGTGTACATGCAGCGCGCAGGCGGCCAGTCGCAGTTCTCGGCTCCACTGCAGGGACGCCCGCCCCGTTCCTCGGCCCTGCGGAAGGTCACTGCTTTGGTGACGGCCAACCCCCACGGGAACCACTCGGTTGGCGCACTCGCGAAACACCTCAATGTGAGCACCCGGCAGCTCAACCGTGTCTTCCACGACGAACTTTCCACCACACCGGCCCGGTACGTGGAGAACATTCGCTTCGACATGGCCAGGGCGCTGCTCGACCAAGGACACACCGCGACCCAGGCAGCGGCTCTCGCCGGATTCCCCAGCTACGAAAGCATGAGACGCGTGTTCGCAAGAAAGCTGTCCATCAGCCCCGCCGCCTACCAGCGCCGGTTCAGCACAGCTCGCCGCGCCAGTTCGGGATAACCGTTGTACCGGGTATACCGGCGGTATGCCCATGGCTGCGCGCGCGGCCATTTCTCAGTCGTCGAGGAATGTCACGTTGGCTTCGACCGGGTTACGCGGGGTGTCCAGCCAGTTGGCCGCAAAGTCCTTGTCGGCGTAGCCGATCGCGATTCCGCATAGCACCGTCAGCTCGTCCGGAATGTCCAGCTGCTCTCGAAGGATCTGCGGGTAGGCGGCGATCGACACCTGCACGCAGGTGGCAAGGCCGCGCTCGGTCAGCGCCAGCAGAAGAGTTTGGAGGAACATACCGACTCCCAGGCTGTCCACCAACCCAAGATCTCGGTGCATGCAGACCACGGCACCGACGGGGGCCCGGAAGAACTCCCAGTTGCGCAGTTGCGCAATGCGCCTGGCCTCGGCGTCATGGCGGGCGATTCCCATTGACCCGTAGACCAGCGCGCCGAGTTGCTGCCTCAGTTCGAGGAAGCTCTCCGGCAACCCCGTCGTCACTGGCAGGTCGACAGTTGCGGCCGCCAACAGCGCTTCAACCAACCGGTCCCGGCGAGGACCGGACGCCACGTACAGCCGCCACGGTTGCACGTTGGAGTTCGATGGCGCCCGCATCGCGAGTTCCACCGCCTCGTCGAGTAGCTCCCGGGGCACCGGCTCGTCCCGCAGGAACATGCGCGTCGAACGGCGTTGGCGAACGACCTCGTCGAAGCCGTGGCCCGGATCGGCAATCAGCCTGGACGACACCGGGTCTCGGGGTGGTTCAAGTTCGTCCCCAACGAGATGGCTTGCGTGACTCGAGGGCGCCCTATTTGTTCGCATCATCGACCTTGAGCTGTTGTCCGGTGGTGGCCCTAAAGACCACTAGCAGCTTCGCCGGTTCGGTCGAGCTGATGTTCTCGGTGACCACGTGATGGGCGCCGGGCTGCTCGTTCCAGTTCTCACCTTGGTGATACAGGTGCGCGGGCTCACCTTCGAGCTGGCTGCTGACCGCGCCCTGGAGCACATAGGCGTAAACGAACGCGTCACCATGGCGGTGCGGAGCCGCGTGGGTGCCCGGCGGGAAGGTCACGATCGCCGAGGTGAAGGTCTTGCCCGGCACATTCGGCAGCGCCTTCTCGAACAGCGGAGCCAGCGTCTCCGACGAGTGCGGTGCAGCGGTGCCGGAATGAGGAGGTGCCGCGGAGGTATCGTTCGTCTCCGCCGTAGGGGTACAGCCGACGACCATTGCGGCGAGCGCCGCGGTCAGGAGGCCGACGCCGATTCGCCTTGTGATCATGACCGTTGTCCTTCCTGGTCGTGTGCCACCTGAATGATCGTCTTGCCGCGAATGCGCCGGCGGCGGGTGAACGCGTCGGGGGCTTCGGCGAGCGGGCGGACCTCGCCGACGATCGGCTTGAGCCGTCCGTCCCGCACTCGCTGGGCCAACTCGACAAGCTGCCCGCGATCGGGTTCGACCACGAAGAAGACGGCGCGCCCGTCGTCGGGCCGCACTCGAGGAGGCGCGGCGATGGTCACCAAGACGCCGCCGGGCCGCACCAGCGCCGCTGACCGCTCGAGGACTTCTCCGCCGATGACATCCAGGACCACGTCCACTGCGCCGACGCTTTCCATGCGGTCGGCGGTGAGGTCCACGAACTCCTGTGCACCCAAGCCGAGCACGACGTCGCGGTCCGCGCTCCGTCCCGTGCCGATCACTCGCGCGCCCACCTCGAGCGCCAGCTGAACCGCGATGGAGCCGACACCGCCGGCCGCCCCGTGCACCACAACGGTCTGGCCGGTGGTGATCCGACCATGGACGAACAACGCCTGCCAGGCCGTCAGCCCCGAGATCGGCAGCGCAGCGGCCACGGTGTGGTCGATGTCGGCGGCCAGAGGTGCCAGGTTGCGTGCCTCTACGGCGGTGTACTCGGCCAACGAACCGTTGCGAGCCCAGTCGGCGAGGCCGAACACCCGCTGACCGACAGTAAGCCCGGTGGTGCCGTACCCCAATTCGGCGACGACTCCGGACAATTCGTGTCCGGGAACGGTGGGAGTGCGGTCGCGGCCGGCCCGGTCGGTCCACGTGGCGGGCCACTCGAGTTCACCGGGGGTGAAGCCGGCTGCGTGAACGCGGACGATGACGTCGTTCTCGGCGGCGTGGGGGTACGGCAGATCGGTGAGGGTGAGACCGTCGACACCCGCGTCGCGTGCTGTTGCAGTGATGGCTTGCATGTCAGGTCCTTTCACGCGGCTTCGCGAACGAGCAGCGGGTCCCTCTCGGCGGTGTGTGGAGAGTAGGCCAATGTGCCGTCGAGCCCTGAGATAATCCGTTCATTACCGTTGCGCCTCAGACCTTTCGGCGGTCAGCTCGGCCATGGCGCGGCGAGCATACGCTCGACGGTGGTGACGCGCCGGTAACCGGGGACGAAGTGCTCCACTACGTCGGAGTTGACCGTTCCGTTGGTCGTCTCCGGACGGTTCTTGAACCCTTCGAAGTAGGCCTGCAGAAACTCGTTCTTGAAATCGCCCCGCGGGTGAGCGGCGACGATTTCGTTCACCTGATCGGCATCCAGCCCGTCGAGGCCGACGCCGACAACGTCGGTCATCACCCCCAAGTACATGGCCGCGATCTCCGGACCCATGCGGCCCGGAATCTCCGGTGTGGTGTGCAGCGCGATTGCCGTCCACACAGTATCGGCCGCTCCGGCAGAAAAGCCGCGATCGATGAGGAACTTGCGCCCGTGGTCGGCGCCGTCGACCTCGAACCGCTGTTCTCGATCGGAGAACGGTGTCACCAGACCGGTGTCGTGAAACATGGCGGCCAGATAGAGCAGTTCTTGATCAGGGTGCGCGCCGAGTCGGTGCGCGTGTAACTGGCCGAACAAGAAGACCCTGCGCGAGTGGTGGTAGATGAGGGGGCTGGTGGTGTCCCACAGGAGACGAGTCGCTTCAGCGACCGCCGCAGTATCGGGGATCTCCACGCCCGCAATGACTTCTGACATGAGATGTGCGCTTTCTGCTTGGTTGTCGAACTCTGCCTGACATCCATGCTGGCGCGCATCGTGCCTCGTGCGCCGCCTTCATCCGGCCAAGAATCCCTCGAATAAGGACGTCAAAACGCGCTGCGAGCAGCAGCACGGCGCATGGATCGCCGACCGGTGTTCCCTACTCGATGTTGGGCGCGTCGCCGTGCAGTCGAAGCCGGCGCCACCACCGGCCACGACGGCTCCGGGGCGCGACGGGGTACCGGTTAGGTACTCGCGCACCGCAGCGTTGACGCGTGCAGGATGTCGGTGCGCGTCCGGGGGCTTGATGCGCCCAGGTACCCACTGGCGACGTCGCACTTCTCAGTTCAGGATCTCCGCATCGTCGCTTGAGAGGAGCGCAGACAGTCGTTCCCGCCACAGCTGCAACTGTTCAGGAGTCAGCCGCGTCCACTCGGTGATCTCGCCGACGATCCGCAGTGGGGCCGTGCTGCGGTACGACCGAGTGGGGTTGCCGGGGAACTTCTTATCGGTCACGTTCGGGTCATCCTCGAACTCCCCGGTCGGCTCTACTTCGTACACTCTCGGATGCGCCTGGCCCCCGGCGAGTTCCGCGGCGATCTCCGCAGCGACACCAGCCCCGTCAACCAGAGCGGTGAAGTAGATGTGGTTCATCACGATCTCGGGACGGTAGTTCGATCGATGGCCGGCGGTGAGGAACTCGCCCACTTTCAACTTCGCGATCGTGCCGTGGAAGAACGGGCCCTCATCAAGCGATTTCGGCACCTAGATTCCTTCGGATCAATTGCTGAGACGGTCCAGCATGCGGTACTACCCGGGCCTTGCCGCAAGCCCCCTGTCTGGCGTTATCCTGGAGGTGAAAGCAGTGCCTGGTTTCCCTATGCCGACCCCTCACTGGACGATCACATCGAGGTAACTTTCGGCCAGTTAAGACAGCTGTGGCATCGATGACGACGCGGTAGCCTTCGCCCAGCATCATCCAGTCGCACACCGAAGGCGTCGCGCTCTTCTGCTCCCTCGATGCGACCGCATGTCGGCTTCGTCGACGATTTCCCGAATTCCCGTGCTCTTCAGGGCGGTCCGGTGCAGATACCGCCGACGAAGACCTCGAAGGCATCGTTCATCACGTTCTTGAAGCGATCGCCGAGTCCGTTCGACTTGCTCTTCAGGCTGAATCACGCTTCGTGGTAGAGCGTCGCCCGCATAGGCGTTCCATCGCCCACTGGTGGCGGATCATGACGAGCGTGTTGTCGTCGACGGCGATGGACGGGTGCTGCGTGAACGTGAACCGTTAGTGCGCAATGTTTCCGGCTCCCCGGTCCCTTTCCATCGCAGCCTTGTACTTGTCCCGTGGCAGCGCCATGCTTCCGGGGAGGTAGTCGATCGCTGCCTCGGAGACGCCGTCGGCGATCATGCCTTCGCGCACCTTCGTCACTGCTTAGCCATATTCGCAAAGCGGCTCAAATGCAACTGGTGCGCAACGGTAATCGTCTTCGTCGGGCCGTTACGGTGTTTGCCGAGGATCAGGTCAGCTTCGCCTCCGCGCGGATCGTCACGCTCGAACGCGTCCGGTCGGTGCAAAAGTATGACCATGTCCGCATCCTGTTCTAGCGAGTTGTGTAGACTAACTAAGTTTGCGACGAAATTGTGTGTGCCGCTTACTGTTCCGTCGTAGACGTCGTGCGTACCGATACTCGTGATCTCCACGATTTCGTCCCAGAACACGTCGTTCATCGCCAGGTCGTGAATCTTGGTGTCCTCCAACAATGCTGCCGCCCGGTGCAACCTCGCCCTGCTGGGCGCATGTTTCCACATTGTCGATCCGCAGAACTTGGTGCCCATTGCAGCGGCGAACTGGCGATGCGTCATCTGCCGCTCGGTAAGTGTGGCGCGGACATGGGTCCAAACTTCCTTCGGAACAGTGTCGAGATTCGTGTTGCGTACCTTGCTCTCGAGCATGCCGATCACTTCTCGTACTGCGATCGCCTTTTCACCGTTGACACCGACATGCCTGAGGAAGCGCAGTTGGTTCTCGGCTCCATAGATGCACAGGTGCCATCCGTCCCGGTAACCCGCCTTGCGGACCCGCTTCATGCGGGCGAAGACACCCAGCCGGGCCAGCAGTAGCGCAACGTCGTCAACGAGTTGCCGGCTGGTCGACGCGTAATAGATCCGGCCCTGCCGAATCTTGTAGTCCCACCGCACCGACCCATCCGTCGCCCATAAATGCCGCAGGAACAACGCGATCTGGTCGTTCGGCAGCGCGAAAATCTCTGCGGGAACAAACTTCTCGTAGCTGCGCTTACCGAACAGGCCCAGCTTGTCCAGCCATGCCGCGATCGGATTGCGCTTCCCATGCGTCAATCGATACGGCGCCGGCAACCGCAGCGTCGTCACACGCGCCGAGGCGTACTCGTCTCGGATAGCAGTCACACCGAAATGCTGCGCGGCCTTCGTCACCGCAACCAGGTTTTGCTCGTCGATGCTCGCGTAGCGGATCGGCTGGCGCTTCACGCACGACCCGTCGCCGATCATGTGCGCCAGCAGGATGACTTCGTCATCCGGGAGACGCTGCGTGTGCACCGGCTCCGGCACCCGCCGCGGCACTGCCACCCGCTCCCCAACCGTCAAGTCGCCTAACGAGGTCCACCCTTCAAACGTCATGAATGGATGGTTCGCCGTAGCCTCAACCTCGCGACCCGACGCCAGCCGCACCTTGAACACTTCCTTGTGCCCGCTGTAGAACACGTTCGTCATCGGCCGCGCGACCATGCGCTTGCGCTCATCCATCGACCACACCAGCGGCCGCTCCCCCGTGCGCATCAGCTCACCGAACGTCACCTCAGCGCCGGTGTCCGCCCGCAGGATTCGCGTATTCGCGGTAAGACAACCCGACTCGCGAAGGTCCGAGACCATCGGCTTCTTGTCAGTGCGCTGTTCCGGCCCGCGGTTCAGCTGGCTGATGGCGACGACGGGGACGTCGAGTTCCTTGGCCATCAGCTTGAGGCTTCGCGAGAAGTCCGACACTTCCTGCTGCCGTGATTCGTACTTCTTGCCCGACGTCATCAGCTGCATGTAGTCGACGACGATCAATCGCAAGCCGGCCTTCTGGCTCAGCCGCCGCGCCTTCGCGCGGATCTCCATCATCGTCAGGTTCGGCGAATCATCGATATACAATGGCGCTTCGCTGATCTCGCTCATCCGGCGCGCCAGCCGCGTCCAGTCGTCGTCACTCATCCGACCCGACCGCATATCGGCCAGCTTGATCTTCGCCTCGGCCGACAACAGCCGCATCACGATCTCGGACTTACTCATCTCCAGCGAGAAGATGACGCTCGGCATCTGGTGCTTGATCGAGCATGACCGCATGAAATCCAGGCCGAGCGTCGAGTTGTGCGTCGGCACCATCTCCCGTCCCGCCAGATACAGATGATCGGAATTATCGACCTCCACACACCGCACCGGCACACTCGCAACACGCCGCACAGCGTCGATGCCCCACGCTGATTGACGCCGGCCGCCAACCGTCACCAGCGCAGGCACCCGCGTCGCGCTGATGATGTCTACGCCAGGCCGCAACGCAGTGGTGATCTGTACCCCGCGGCTGGTCGGCCACTGATGAAAAGCATCCGCCACAATAGTCGTGCCATCGGCGAATTCGACCTCATAGCAAGGCCGCCCGAGCATCACCTCAGTCGCAGCGACCACTCGCGTCGGCTCACCGTCCGCGCCGAGCAACCAGTCCCCCACCGCGACGTCGCCCATCGTCGTCCAGCCGGTCGGCGTCGGCAGCGGCGTGTCGAGCGCCAGCGCCTTCCCGACACCCGGCCGCGCCGCGATGATGATCATCTGCCCCGGATGCAGGCCGTTGGTCACCTCGTCGAGTTCCAGAAAACCGGTCGGGACACCACGCGCCAGTCCACCCTGCGACGCGATCGCGTCGATCTCGTCCATCGTCGGCTGCAGCAGTTCTTCGAGCGCCACGAAGTCCTCGGCAGTGCGCCGCTCGGTGACGTCGTAGATCTCCGACTGCGCGCGGTCGACGATCTCGTTGACGTCGGCGCCTTCGGCGCCCGCATAGCCGTACTGCACGACCCGCGTGCCCGCTTCGACCAACCGTCGCAGCAGCGCCTTCTCCGCGACGATGCCCGCATAGAACCCGGCGTTCGCGGCCGTCGGAACCGTGGAGATCAGCGTGTGCAGATACGGCGCCCCGCCGATGCGACGCAGAAGCCCCCGCCGGTCCAACTCCGCGGCGACGGTCACCGCGTCGGCCGGCTCGCCGCGGCCGTAGAGGTCGAGGATCGCGTCGTAGACGTTCTGGTGCGCGGGCCGGTAGAAGTCACCCGGTCGCAGCTTCTCGAGCACGTCGGCGATGGCGTCCTTGCTCAGCAGCATCCCGCCCAGAACGGCCTGCTCGGCGGCTTGGTCCTGCGGGGGCTGGCGGCCGAAGTCCTCGCTGGGCGGTGCATCCATAGCCCGATGGCCCGCGCCGTGACCCAAGTCATCCACGACAGCCACGAAGCGCTTCACCCCCTCTATTCACCATCGAACGTACATTCGATACCCGCTCACCGCGACTGTAAGCCAGACCCCCGACAGAACGCTCCGCGGCGGCCGGACCGGTCCCGCCGACGGCTTACGCTAGACGTTGCTGGCGGGGGCGCAACCCGGCCCTGTTCATAGACCTGTGGATGGGGTGTGGATAGGTCGGGACAACCATGTTGAGTCGTTGGGGAGAACCTGTTAATCAACCACTTCGCTCACTGCATCTGTGCAGATAGCCGCACCATAAACCGACCGGGATGCTGTGGATGACAATTGCTTCGGCGTGTCGGCCAGGGTTGCCGAGTCGGGCGTGTTGTATTGCGGCCAGGGGCCATGGAGGTTAACAGCAGGTTAGCTTCGCTGGAATCCGTGCCCTCGCAAAGTTCGCCAGGCAGCACAGCAAGGGCCGGGTGAAGATCGATCAAGCCTTCACCCGGCCCTATTGACGCTGCGGCTACTGCCCGGCGACTACTTCCAGCGTCACCGATGCGGCGATTTCCGGATGCAGTCGAACCGCGACCGGATGCGTGCCGGTCGTCTTGATGTGCGCCTTGGGCAACTGGACGGTGCGCTTGTCCAGATTCGGGCCGCCGGCGCCCTTGATCGCCGCAACCACGTCAGCCGTCGTCACCGAACCGAACAGCTTGCCGCTGTCGGCCGCCGCCTTCACCGACAGCTGCACCGGGCCGAGATTCTCGATCGCGGCCTTCAGCTCGACGGCGTGCTCCCGGCCCTGGATGGCCTTCTGCTCGCGGGCCCGACGAATCTCTTCGGCCTGGCGCTCCGCGCCGCGCGACGCCACGACCGCCAGTCGGCGCGGCACCAGGTAATTGCGGGCGTAGCCGTCCTTGACCTCGACGATGTCGCCCTGGACGCCAAGGTGTTCGACGTCAGCGGTGAGAATCAGTTTCATCTTTCCGTCCTGCCTATCGCGTCGACGAGGTGAACGGCAGCAGCGCAACCTCGCGCGCGTTCTTCACCGCGATCGCGATGTCACGCTGATGCTGGACGCAGTTGCCGGTGACGCGGCGGGCGCGGATCTTGCCCCGCTCGCTGATGTACGTGCGCAGCAGCGCCGTGTCCTTGTAGTCGATGGTCTGCCCCTTTTTGGAGCAGAAAACGCACTTGCGGGTCTTGACCGGCTTCTCGGGAGCCGGCCGACGCTTGGTGGCCTTGGCCATGTGTCTTTCTCTTTCTTGCTTTTTCGTTGATCAGTTGTGGATCAGAAGGGTGGCTCGTCGTCAGCTCCGGAGAACGAGCCCGACGCCGGGGCGCTGCCCCACGGATCGTCCTTCGGCTGCTCGGCGGGCCGCGAACCTCCGCCGCCGCCACCACCGAAGCCGCCGCCACCACCGCCGCTGCGGCTGGCTTTGTTCACCTTGGCGGTCGCGTACCGCAGCGACGGGCCGATCTCGTCGACCTCGAGCTCCACCACGGTGCGCTTCTCACCCTCGCGGGTTTCGAACGAACGCTGCTTGAGCCGGCCCTGCACGATCACCCGCGAACCGCGAGTGAGGCTTTCGGCCACGTTCTCGGCGGCCTCACGCCAGATGTTGCAGCGCAGGAACAACGCCTCGCCGTCCTTCCACTCCCCGCTCTGGCGGTCGTAGATGCGCGGTGTCGACGCAACGGTGAAGTTGGCGACGGCCGCGCCCGACGGCGTGAAGCGCAGTTCGGGATCGGCGGTCAGGTTTCCGACGACGGTGATGATGGTGTCACCAGCCACGATGTCCTCCAGGGATTGGCGGTCTAAGTCTCGGCAGCGGTCGCAGGCGAGCCTACGGAAGCGCTCCGACGCTTACAGCCCGTTCTTCGGGACTAGTGCTTGTCCGTCCGCATGACCTTGGTCCGCAGCACGGACTCGTTCAGGTTGAGCTGACGGTCCAGCTCGGTCACGGTGGCGGGCTCTGCCTTCACATCGATGACGGCGTAAATGCCCTCGGCGTGCTTGGCGATCTCGTATGCCAACCGGCGCCGGCCCCAGATGTCGACCTTGTCGACATTGCCGCCGTCCTTGCGGATGACGTTGAGGAACGTTTCCAGCGACGGAGCTACCGTGCGCTCGTCAAGGGTGGGGTCGAGGATGACCATGATTTCGTATGGACGCATGAAGACCTCATCACCTCCTACGGTCTGATCGGCCACGGACTATCCGTGGCAGGAGGGTCGCCTGCGTCGGCAACCGGCCCAGGCTACAGGAAACCGCGCTGATCTGCGAAATCGTGCGGGGTGGCTCTCGACCACCTCACCGATTGTGCAACTGGCTGCGCTTCGACGGCGTGTCGCGCAGCTGGTTTCACAATCGAGGCGGGGGCGGCGGGGCCGACGGCGTCGAGCGGCGGGCCCCTACCTCGAGACTGCCGTCAGATCGCGATCTTCTGCAGATTCGCGATCTGTGTGCAGTCGCGACGCGTCTGGTCGCAGCCAGTCCGGCAGCCACCGCGGCGGTGCGTCCGGCGCGCGGTCGAACACCCCGCCCGCCGGGTCGTCGACCGCACCTCGGGCCCGAACGAGATCCAGTTCCGGACGGTAAATCTGGCGAATGACCAACGCGCACAGCACAACCACAGCGATGTCGCGCAACAGCACGGTGATCGTGAACGGCTGCTCCGGCAGCCCGTTGTTCGCGTCGCCGTAGAGGTAGAGCATCCGCGGGACCCACACGAGCGCGTCGATCGTCATCCACGTCAACAGGATTCGCCGATGCGGCAGCGCCAGCACCGCCAGCGGCACCAGCCACAGCGAGAACTGCGGGCTCCAGACCTTGTTAGTCAACAGGAACGCCGCCACGATCAGGAACGCCAGCTGGGCCACGCGGGGCCGACGCTTCGCGGTCAGGGCGATGTAACCGATTGCGACACAACAGGAGACGAAGAGGATCGCCGAGACGATGTTGGTCACCGTCGGCGGTTGCCAGAAACCGAGATCGGGATCGAACCCGCGCCAGCCGGTGAACGACTTGACTACGTTGTAGATCGAGTCCATGTCGTCGCCGCGGCGGGTGTTGAGCCGGAAGAACTCCGACCATCCCCGTGGGAAGAGCACGATGATCGGCAGGTTGACCACCAGCCATGCCGCCACCGCCGCTGCGGCCGTCTTGCCCACCTCCCGCAGCTTGCCGGTGCGCACGGCCAGCACCGCCAGCGGCGCCAACAACAGCAGCGGATACAGCTTGGCCGCCACACCCAGACCGATCAGCGCGCCGGCCAGCACCGGCTTTCGTCGCGCCCACGCCAGCAGCGCGCCCGTCGCGAAAGCCGTTGCCAGCGCGTCGAAATTCGTGAAGATCTGAAAGATCACCAGCGGTGACGCCGCCACCAACGCCGCGTCCCAGACCCGCCGCGGCCCGGCCAATCGCGACGTCGCCCACACCGTGACGAGCCAGGCCAACGCCAGCCCCAACGCCGCGATGTTGAAGAACATCACCACCTCGGCGATCACCGGCACCGACACCAGCTTCGTCAGCGCGGTGTAGGTCTTGGCCAACGACATCGCCGTGTACTGGTAGATCCCCGTCAGCACCGGATACTCCATGTAGCGCACCGCGATGTTGCCGTCGTACTGGATGTGCGGCTGGCCGGTGGCGTCCTTCTCGATCCAGCTCGACTTGTACGGGAACCTGCCCAGGTTGAGCAGTTCGGCGGTGTAGAGCGGAACGGTGTCGGAATAGCAGAGCTGGTAGTACGCCCGCTGATTGTCCCAGTTGGCCACCCGCTGATCGGCGGGTCCCGTGCCCGTGGTTTGAAGGCAGGCGGCCTTCGTCGAATACCCGAGGGCCAGGAACACCAGCGCCATGATCAGCATGACGCGTAGCGGGGTCAGGAATCGCTGCCTGCCGATCAGCGCGTGCCTGCCGACCGGCCCGCCGATGACATCGCTCAGCGCGGCGCCGAGGACGTCCGTGCGGCTCGGCAGATCCCGGTCGTCGAGGCTTCGGGTGTCGCCCGCCAGCGGAACCGGCGACACCACACCAGCGAGCCGGGCCGGTGACCCGATGTCGGACGACGCCGACTTCGGCTCGCCCGTCTCCTCGCCCCCCACGTCGGTCACGGAGGCGGCAGCGGCGCACCAGGCGCCGGCGGTGCTCCGACCGGGGCGGGCGGCGGTGCTCCGACCGGTGCCGGTGCGGGCGCCGGCCCGGGCACGGGACCACCCGGCACGGGACCGCCGGGGACGGTGCCGCCGGGCTGTGGCGGGCCCACGGGAACCGTCGTCGGCGGACCCCACGGAATCGTGATGCCGGGCGCCACTTCGATCGTCGGCTGGATGACGGTCGGGGACGGCGTAGGCGTGAGCTCCGAAGGCGGCGCCGTCGTCGACGGTGGCGGCGGGGCCTGCGGCACACCGGCGTAGCCGCCGATCTCCTCTGGCTTGGGGAACGACTCGATCTCGGTGTCCTCCAGCGCGCCGTCCATCGTCGCCTTCCAGATGTCAGACGGAAGACCGGACCCGTAAACCGGTGAGCCCCAACTGTTCTCCAGCGGCTTGGTGCCCTCGGTCGTGCCGACCCACACTGCCGTGGACAGTGACGGCGTGTAACCGACCATCCAGGCATCGCGGTTGCTGCCGGTGTCCCCCAGCTGGTTGGTGCCCGTCTTGGCCGCCGAGGGGCGACCACCGGCCAGCGCATGGCCGTTGGAGTAGGCCGCGATCGGTTGCATCGCCGAGGTCACGTTGTCGGCGACCTTCTTCTCGATCCGCTTCTCGCCCGAGTTGTCCTGCTGTGACGCGTCGAACAGCACCTCGCCCTCGGAGTTGACGACCTTCTGCACAAAGTGCGGTTTGTGGTACACCCCCGAGGCCGCCAGCGTGGCATACGCCGACGCCATGTCGATCACCCGAGTCTGATACTGGCCCAACACGATTCCGTTGTTCGGCGGACCGCCCTGACCATCTTCGGACAACGTGTGATCGACGCCGGGGAAGCTCTCGGCGATACCGGCCTCATGGGCGGCGTCGGCGACATCCTGCGGGCCGTTCCTCAGCTTGAGCATCAGCCGGTAGTAGCTGGTGTTCAGCGAAAGCTTCAGCGCCTCGGCGATGTTGCACGTGCCGCAGCCGCCACCCTCGACGTTGGTGATCTTGATCCCGTTGACTTCCAGCGGCGAACTGTCTACCTGGGTGCCCAAGCCCATGCCCTGCTGCAACGCGGCGACCAACGCGAACACCTTGAACGACGACCCGGTCGGCAGACCCGCCTGGGCGAAGTCGAAACCGTTGGCGTCGGTGCCGCCGTAGTAGGCCTTCACCCCGCCGGTGCGCGGGTCGATCGACACGATCGCCGTGCGCATGTCCGGGTCCTGGCCCTCGAGGTACTCCGAGGCGGCCTCCTCCGCGGCCTGCTGCGCCTTCGGATCGATGGTCGTGGTGATCTGCAGACCCTCGGTGTTCAGCGTCTGCTCGGTGATGTCGAACAGTTCGAGCAGCTCGGCCTGCACCTGCCGTTCGATGAGGCCGTTCGGCCCGGTCGTCTGGTTCTGCGAGCGCGCCAGCTCGGGCGGAACCGTCGCCGGGAACACCTGCGCCGCCCGCTCCTCGGGGGTCAGCGCGCCGATCTCGACCATGCCGTCGAGCACCCAGTTCCACCGTGCGGTGGCGCCCTCGAGATTGACCGCCGGGTCGAGTGCCGACGGCCGCTGGATGAGCGCGGCCAGCAGCGCGCCCTCTGCGACGTCGAGCTGTTCGACGGGCTTGTTGAAATACGCCTTGGACGCCGCGGCGATGCCGTAGGACCCGCGACCGAAGTAGATAATGTTCAGATACGACTGCAGCACTTGGTCTTTGGACCATTCACCGGACATCTTCGTCGAGATGACCAGCTCCTTGGCTTTTCGTATCAGACCCCCGACCCCGGAGCGTTCCGAACCGACCAGCGCGTTCTTGACGTACTGCTGGGTGATCGTCGAGCCGCCCTGCAGGTCGCCGCCGAACAGGTTGTTCTTGATGGCCCGCGCGAAACCGGTGAACGAGAAGCCCGGGTTCGAGTAGAAGTCGCGGTCCTCGGCGGCCATCACCGCGTTGCGCGCCTGCACCGGGATCTGGTCGATGTCGACGTCGATGCGGTTGCCTTCGGGCGGAACGATTTTCGCCAGCTCGCTGCCGTCGCTGGCCAGGATCGTCGACACCTGGTTGGTGCGGATGTCCCCAGGTTTGGGGACGTCGACGATCATGTAGGCCATCCCGAAGGTGATGAGCGGCAGCACGATGAACACCGCGACCGCGATGAGGCTGCCGCGACGAACCCACGTCCAGTTGATCTGGCGGGGCGCCCCGCGCCGTGGTCCCGACGGGCCGCTCGGAGGTCCACCCCCGCCGGGTCGTCGGGGCGGTGGCGGTGGTGGTGCCGGTGGTTTGCGCGTCGGAGTGCGGTCCAGCGCCGCCTTGACGACGTCGACGGGGTCGCGCAGGTGTGGCGGTCGCGCCTCGCGCACCGGCGGGAGCACCGAGGTGTGCCGGTCGTCGGGCCGCACCGGCCGTGTCCTGGAATCCGGGGGGCGATGCGCGTCGGCTGGGGGGCTGTGTTGCGGTGCGTTGGCTGCCGGGCGGCGCCGGGCACCGCCGTCGGAGGGCTTGGGTCCTGGTGTGCTCACGCCATCAGCCCCATGTCCTGAACGGACATCGTTGACTGACCGGTCGTGGCGCCCTTCGCTATTCACTGGCCGTGCGCGCACGCGAGCGCGCGGTCCGAGTGCCGGGCGATCCCTTGGGTGGCGGGACCGCACCGAGCACGTACGACTTGACCAGGTGATTCCAGCTGCAGGTGCGGCATACCTCCACCACGTGTACGGAGAATTCGTCGTATCGGGACGCCAGTAGGACCAACTCCTCGGCTGTTCGTGCGGAACCCGAGACCGGGCCAAGATGGTCACCGAACACCCACGACACCAGGGTGAGCTGTTCTTTCCGGCAGATCGGGCACGTCACCGAACTGGGCTTGCCGTGGAATTTGGCGGCGCGCAGCAGATAGGGATTGGCGTCGCAGACCTCGGAGACGCCGGTGCGTCCCGAATACACCTCGGCCAGCAGGGACCGTCGCCGAAGTGCGTAGTCCACCACCTGTCGCTGCAATCGCACGAGGACCAGAGTACGTCGGCGACGGGAGTACCGGAGCGTGACGGCACGGTCACGCCCCTCTCTAAGGTGTTTGATCTGGACCGACGGCAGCGGCAATCGGCCGTGCGCGGTGAACCTCAGGAGACTCCGATGCTGGACGGGCGCGACTTCGCCCTCGACGGCGGGCCCGCCGGTGAAGGCTCGAGCCGCTTCACCCGCGATCTTCCCGAACAGTGGTGCTTCGACGGCCGGGCCTTCGGCGGCTATACCTCCGCACTCGCACTTGCCGCGATGTTCGCGCACAGCGGCCGGTCGGCGGCGGCGTCGCTGTCGGTGACCTTCGTCGACGCCGGGGCGCCCGGACCGCTCGAGCTCGAAGTCCGCAGCATCCGCGGCGGGCGCACCGCCGCGGCGGTCGAAGCCACCATCCGCCAGCGCGAACGCACCATCCTCATCGCGAACAGCTGGTTCGCCGACGGCTGGCTCGGCCCGCCGTCGGTCGACGCACCGGTGCCCTTCGAGCGTTACGCCGCGCCGCTGCCGCTACCGCAATCCGCGCCCGCGCGGGACTGGATCGGCGAGGAGTATCCGTCGCTGCGGTTCGCCCACCGGCGAGGTCTGGACTACCCGGCCAGCCTGACCCGGTTCGCGGACCGTCGGCCGGAGGTGGCGTTGTGGGTGTGCGCCGACAGCGATTCGCCCGACGACCCGCTCACCCATCCGCAGATCGCCGACGTCCTGCACGCCGACGCGCACCTCTTCGACGCTCCGGGCAAGGTCAGCGGGTTCGTCGACGCGTGGCTGCTGAGTCTGGACCTCAGCCTGGTGTGGCAGCCCGGGGCGCACCTGGTGCCGTCCACGGCGTGGCGGCTGCTGGAGGCGCGCGGCTCGGTCGCCAGCGGCGGGGTATCGGCCTACGGCTCGCTGCGCGGTTCCGACGGATCGCTGCTGGCCGTGATGACTTCCCAGGGCCTTATCCGCTGAGTACTTCTACGATCATCCGCGTGGCAACCCGGCAGACATCGGCGACGCGGGCAAAAGACAGCGACCGCAACGACACGTGCCAGATCCTGGACAGCGCCCTGGCCGAGGGCCAGCTGTCGATGACCGAGCACGGCGAGCGGGTCAAGGCGGCGACCACCGCGACCACGCTCGGCGACCTGCAGGCGCTGGTGTCAGATCTGCAAACCAACAACGCCCCGGTTCAGTTGCCGACGTTGACCAGAACGCGAGCACTGCCCGTGGCCGGCAGCGGCTGGGGTCTGCGGCTCGCGGTGGCCGGCGTGCTCGTGGTGCTCGGCATCGCCATCGGCTGGGGCCTGTACGGCAACACCCCGTCGCCGCTGAATTTCACGTCCGATCCGGGCGCCAAGTCCGACGGAATCGCTCCGGTGGTGCTCACACCGCCCAAGCAGTTGCACTCGCTCGGCGGGCTCACGGGGCTCATCGAGCAGATGAGGCAGCGGTTCGGCGACACCAACGGGTACCGCCTCGTCGTGTATCCGGACTACGCGTCGCTGACCCGGCCGGACCCGACCGAGGAGCGCCGCGAATTGAACTACACCTACCGCGGCGGCTGGGACGACCCGACGTCGAGTTCCAAGACCACCGATGCCGTCGAGGTCGACCTGAGCAGGTTCGACGCCAAAGCCGTCGTAGGCGTGCTGCGAGGTGCGCCCGAGACGCTGGGTATGAAGCCCGCGGACGTCACGAGCACCTACCTGTCCATCGATCCGAGCACCGACCCGACGACCCCCGGCGCGCTGTCGATCGACGTCTACGTATCCAGCGACTACGGCAGCGGGTACATCGAGCTGGCCGGGGACGGCAGGGTCAAGCAGGTCAACTACCCGGGTTGACGTCCCAGAGTTCGCGCGGCGGCAACCCGACGTTCGCGCAGAATATATCGGCGCGATACTATGGTGCGAGGTGTCGAAACGCCGTAACGGGCGAGCTGCGATTTTCGGAGGGGGGTCTCGTGCTGGAACTGGCCATCCTGGGACTCCTGCAGGAATCGCCGATGCACGGCTACGAACTTCGCAAGAGGTTGACGGGGTTGCTCGGCGCCTTCCGCGCATTTTCGTACGGATCGCTGTATCCCGCCTTGCGACGCATGCAGAGCGACGGGCTGATCGTCGAGGACGCCGCGCCGGACGGGACTCCGAAGATGCGCCGGGCGCGACGCGTCTACCAGCTCACCGAGAAGGGCAAGCAACGCTTCTCCGAACTGGTGGCCGACACGGGCCCACAGAACTTCTCCGACGACGGATTCGGTGTCCATCTCGCCTTCTTCAACCGCACCCCCGCCGAGGCCCGGATGCGGATCCTTGAGGGGCGTCGTCGTCAGGTGGAGGAACGCCGCGAGGGTCTGCGTGAAGCCGTCGCGCGGGCCAGCAACTCGATCGACCGCTACACCCGGCAGCTTCATCAGCTGGGGTTGGAGTCGAGCGAGCGCGAGGTGAAGTGGCTCAACGAGTTGATTGCGGCGGAACGTCTGAGCCAGGCCCGTTCAGACAACACCGTGCAGCCCTAGGCACAACCGAACCAACTAAGACAGGGATTACGAAGGGAAGAGTCGTCATGTCATCCAACGGAGAGGTGCGGGTCGCGATTGTCGGCGTGGGCAACTGCGCGTCGTCGCTCGTACAGGGCGTGCAGTACTACCACGATGCCGACGAGACGGCCACCGTGCCCGGCCTGATGCATGTGCGCCTCGGCCCGTACCACGTGCGCGACGTCAAGTTCGTCGCCGCCTTCGACGTCGACGCCAAGAAGGTCGGCTTCGACCTGTCCGAGGCGATCTTCGCGTCAGAGAACAACACCATCAAGATCGCCGACGTGCCGCCGCTGAACGTCACGGTGCAGCGCGGCCCGACCCTCGACGGTATCGGCAAGTACTACGCCGACACCATCGAGGTTTCCGACTCCGACCCGGTCGACGTCGTCAAGGCGCTCAAGGACGCCGAGGTCGACGTGCTGGTGTCCTACCTTCCGGTGGGTTCGGACGAGGCCGACAAGTTCTACGCCCAGTGCGCGATCGACGCGGGCGTGGCGTTCGTCAACGCGCTGCCGGTGTTCATCGCCTCGGACCCGGAGTGGGCGAAGAAGTTCACCGACGCGGGCGTGCCGATCGTCGGCGACGACATCAAGAGCCAGATCGGCGCGACGATCACGCACCGCGTGATGGCCAAGCTGTTCGAGGACCGCGGCGTGCAACTGGACCGCACCATGCAGCTCAACGTCGGCGGCAACATGGACTTCCTCAACATGCTCGAACGCGAGCGGCTGGAGAGCAAGAAGATCTCCAAGACCCAGGCCGTGACGAGCAACCTGCAGCGCGAGTTCAAGACCAAGGACGTGCACATCGGCCCGTCCGACCACGTCGGCTGGCTCGACGACCGCAAGTGGGCCTACGTGCGGCTCGAAGGTCGCGCGTTCGGCGACGTGCCGCTGAACCTGGAATACAAGCTCGAGGTGTGGGATTCGCCGAACTCGGCCGGCGTCATCATCGACGCGGTGCGCGCGGCGAAGATCGCGCTCGATCGCGGTATCGGCGGCCCGGTCGAGGCGGCCTCGGCGTACCTGATGAAGAGCCCGCCCAAGCAGCTGCCCGACGATGTGGCCCGGGCGCAGCTCGAAACCTTCATCGAGGGCTGATTTTTTTTCTGCGATTTGTGGAGTCCTACCGGCGTTTTGAGCGCCGCTGGGGCTCCACAAATCGCGTTTTATAGAGTTCGTCCGTGACGGAAATCTCGCCCGACGACGAACTGGCCACCCTCGACGAGTTCATCTTCCTCACCGAGAACGCCCGCCAGGCCGGTGTCGAGGCGGTGCCGCCCGTCGATCGCATCGACTCCGGGTCGATCAGCGCCCTGAAATTCGGGGACGCCTCGCCGCGGGTGGTGTTTCTGCACGGCGGCGGTCAGAACGCGCACACCTGGGACACCGTGATCGTCGGCCTCGGCGAGCCGGCGCTGGCCATCGACCTGCCCGGGCACGGTCGGTCGGCGTGGCGCGAGGACGGCGACTACGGCCCCAAGAGCAACGCCGTCGCGATCGAACCCGTCGTGCGCTCACTGGCCCCCGGCGCCGATCTCGTCGTCGGGATGTCGCTGGGCGGCCTGACCGCGTTGCGCCTGGCCGTCGAGGCGCCGGACCTGGTGCGCAGGCTGGTGCTCGTCGACGTGACACCGTCTGCGCCCGAGCGGCACACCCAAATGACCGAGGCGCAGAAGGGCACCGTCGCTCTGGTACAGGGCGATCGCATCTTCCCCTCGTTCGAGGCGATGCTGGAGAAGACGGTCGCCGCGGCGCCGCACCGCGACAGGGAATCGTTGCGGCGCGGGGTCTTCCACAACGCCAAGCGACTCGACGACGGCACCTGGACATGGCGCTACGACGAGATGCGCAAGGGCGAGGGCTTCGAGGGGCTTTGGGACGACGTCCCCCGCCTGCAGGTGACGACGACGTTGGTGCGCGGCGCCAACTCCTTCTTCGTCAACGACGACGACGCCGCCGAGTTCGCCCGCCGCGCACCGGGTTTCAAGGACGTACACATCGTCGAGGACTCCGGACACTCGGTGCAGAGCGATCAGCCGGGCAAGTTGATCGAGATTCTGCGCGCGGTGCTGGCCGAGTAGCCGCACATCCCGCCGCGAGCGACCGCATTTGTCCACAGAAAGGCGGCGTGTCGGCGGGCAGACGCGGTCGCTCGCGGGGGGTTGGTGGTCGGGAGACGCACGCTGCGTACGGTTGAAGTGTGAGCTATCCGATTCGTGTCGGGGTGCAACTGCAGCCGCAACACTCCCCGAAATACAGCCATATCCGCGACGCGGTCCGGCGGTGTGAGGATCTCGGTGTCGACGTCGCCTTTAATTGGGACCACTTCTTTCCGCTCTACGGCGATCCGGACGGGGCGCACTACGAATGCTGGACCATGCTGGGCGCCTGGGCAGAGCAGACGTCGAGGATCGCGCTGGGCCCCCTTGTTTCGTGCAACTCATACCGCAATCCCGAGTTGCTGGCCGACATGGCGCGCACCGTCGACCACATCAGCGACGGCCGCCTGATCTTGGGCATCGGTTCGGGTTGGAAGCAGAAGGATTACGACGAGTACGGCTACGAGTTCGGCACCGCGGGCAGCCGTCTCGACGACCTCGCCGCCGCGATGCCGCGCATCACCTCGCGTCTTTCCAAGCTCAATCCGCAACCCACCCGCGACATCCCCGTCCTCATCGGCGGCGGCGGCGAGAAGAAGACGCTGCGCCTGGTCGCCCAGCACGGCGACATCTGGCACAGCTTCTCCGACAGCGCCGAATACCCCCGCAAGGCCGAGGTTTTGGCGGGGCACTGCGCCGACGTGGGTCGCGACCCGGAGGCCATCGAGCGGTCGGCCGGTGTGTCGGGCAGGACCGTCGAGGCCTTGATCGGCGAGGCCGAGGCGCTCGCCGACCTCGGCGTCACGATGCTGACCGTCGGAGTGAACGGACCCGACTACGACCTGTCCGAAGCCGAGGCGTTGGTCCGGTGGCGCGACCGTCGCCGAGACGAAGGTGGCTGAACCGGCGTAACGCCTCCCGGCGAGGCGTGGTGCGTGAGAGACTGTCGCCGCCATGCCCAAAAAGTATGGGGTCAAGGAAAAAGACCTCGTGGTCACGCACGTGGTCAACCTTGTCCTGACCGGCAAGCTCCGGTCCGGCGATCGAATCGACCGCAACGAGATCGCACAGGAACTCGGTTTGTCACGCGTGCCGATTCAAGAGGCCGTCGTGCAGATGGAACACGACGGCATTTTGTCCACCCGATATCACCGTGGTGCCTTCGTCGAGCGCTTCGATGAAGCGTTCGTGCGGGAGCACCACGAGCTGCACGGTTTCTTGACCGGCATGGCGTCCGCGCGCGCCGCCGCCGAGCCGGATCCTCGCGTCGTCGATCGGCTGGGCACGCTGATCCAAACCCTGCGCAGCACCCGCGACTCCCGCGCCTTCTACGACGCTGCCTGGCAGTACCGCACCGTGATCACCGACGCGTACGCCGGCCCGCGACTGGCGGCGCTGATCCGGTCGGTCCAGGCCTTCACGCCTCGAGCGTTCTCGGTGGCATACCTGAGCGATCACGACGACATGCTGCCGTTCTACGAGGACGAGACCGCCGCGATCCGTGGCGGCGACGAAGAAGCCGCCCGCAACGCCTGCGTCGCCCGCAGCGAGACGATGGGCCGCATCATGGTCACCGAACTGGTTCGACGGGGTGTGCTGCACAGGGCGGACGCCTCGCCTGTTGCGTTCTGATCGAGCCCAATTCGCCGATCACGCGGCCTTGACCGATACGTTGCACAGATGACCCCGTTCGCGCGGCTCGGCAAGTTCTCCGTGGTGGCGCTCGTCGCACTGTTGGTCAGCGGTGTCGGCTTCGCCGGACCCGCATACGCCAACGTCGACCAGTGCACACCGCCGGGCGTCGAGAGCGCCAGCGCCCTGCCGACCAACCTCGCCGCGGCAGCGACCGGGCCCGAGGCGGACCGGTACACCACGCCTGGCGTTGAACCACTGTCGGCAGTGAACGTCGACGCGTTGGGCCTGATCCAACCCGGCACACTGACCGTCGGCACCCTCTCGGACGCACCACCGAGCATCTGCATCGACTCGGCCGGTCAGTTCACCGGCTTCGACAACGAGGTTCTGCGCGCGATCGCGGACAAGCTGGGTCTGCGGATCAACTTCGTCGGCACCGAATTCTCCGGGCTGCTGGCACAGGTGGCGGCGCGACGTTTCGACGTCGGGTCTTCGTCGATCACCACGACCGAGGAACGCCGCCGCACGGTCGGTTTCACCAACGGCTATGACTTCGGCTACTTTTCGCTCGTCGTACCCGCCGGGTCGCCGATCACCGGCTTCGACCAACTGGCCCCCGGACAGCGCATCGGCGTGGTGCAAGGCACCGTGCAGGAGTCGTACGTCGTCGACACCCTGGGCTTGCAGCCGGTCAAATACCCCGACTACAACACCGTCTACGCAAGCCTGAAGACCCGGCAGATCGACGCCTGGGTAGCCCCCTCGCAGCAGGCGTCGGGAACCGTGCAGCCCGGCGATCCGGCCGAGATCATCGAAAACACCTACAGCTTGGACAATTTCATCGCGTGGGCGGTGGCCAAGGAGAACCGTCCGCTCATCGACGCGTTGAACTCCGGGCTGGACGCGGTGATCGCCGACGGTACCTGGGCGCGCCTGTACTCGGAGTGGGTTCCGCGGGCGCTGCCGCCCGGTTGGAAGCCCGGCTCCAAAGCGGCTCCGCCGCCGCAACTGCCGGACTTCAACGCGATCGCCGCGCAGAACCAGCAGGCCCCGACCCGCCCCGCGGCACCGAAATCGACCCTGGCGCAACTGAAGGACTCGTTCCTGAACTGGGACCTGTACCGGCAGGCGGTCCCGGATTTGTTGAAGACCGGCCTGCCGAACACGATGATCCTGACCGTCAGCGCAGCCGTCATCGGCCTGGTGTTGGGAATGCTATTGGCGGTCGCGGGAATCTCGCGACACCGCTGGCTGCGGTGGCCGGCGCGGGTGTACACCGACATCTTCCGCGGCCTGCCCGAAGTGGTCATCATCTTGTTGATCGGTCTGGGGGTCGGCCCGGTCGTCGGTGGGCTGACCGGCAACAACCCCTACCCGTTGGGCATCGCCGCGCTGGGCCTGATGGCGGCCGCCTACGTCGGCGAGATCTTCAGGTCCGGCATACAGAGCGTCGAGCCCGGCCAGTTGGAAGCCTCACGCGCACTGGGTTTTTCGTACACGGCATCGATGCGGCTGGTCGTGATACCCCAGGGCGTGCGGCGGGTGCTGCCCGCGCTGATGAACCAGTTCATCTCGCTGTTGAAGGCGTCGTCGCTGGTCTACTTCCTGGGTCTGGTGGCCGACCAGCGTGAGCTGTTCCAGGTCGGGCGCGACCTCAACGCGCAGACCGGAAACCTCTCACCACTGGTGGCGGCGGGCTTCTTCTATCTCCTGCTGACCGTGCCGCTGACACATCTGGTCAACTACATCGACAACCGGTTGCGTCGCGGACGAAAACCCTCCGAGGAGGACCCGCTTGCGATGGCCACGTCTCAGGAGATGGTCTGATGAGCGCGGCGGGCTTCGATCCGGTGTCGTTGAGCGCCAACGACATCCACCTCGCGTTCGGCCCCAACCCCGTGCTGCGCGGCGTGGACATCGACGTGCCCGCGGGCAGCACCACGGCGGTGATCGGTCCGTCGGGGTCGGGGAAGTCCACACTGTTGCGCACGCTGAACCGGCTGTACGAACCCGACCGTGGCGACATCCTGCTCGACGGTCGCTCGGTGCTCGCCGACAATCCTGACCAGTTGCGCCAGCGCATCGGCATGGTCTTCCAGAACTTCAACCTGTTTCCGCACCGCAGCGTGCTGGACAACGTGACGCTCGCTCCGCGCAAGCTCAAACGGCTCAGCGCCGAGGAGGCCCGGGAACTCGGCCTGGCGCACCTGGACCGCGTCGGCCTGCGCAACAAGGCAGACGTGCGGCCGACAACGCTGTCCGGTGGGCAGCAGCAGCGGGTCGCGATCGCGCGGGCGTTGGCGATGGCACCGCAGGTGATGTTCTTCGACGAGGCGACGTCGGCGCTCGACCCGGAGTTGGTCAAGGGCATCCTCGCCCTCATCGCCGACCTCGGCGCCGACGGTATGACCATGGTCGTGGTCACGCACGAAATGGGTTTCGCCCGATCGACGTCGGATGCCGTGGTGTTCATGGATCACGGCAAAGTGGTCGAGGCCGGAGCGCCCGAGCAGATCTTCGACGCAGCCGCAACGGAACGCCTGCAGCGGTTCCTCTCGCAGGTGCTGTGAGGGCTTCGGACGACTTTGAACTAACGCGTCCGTCACGCAACCTGGCACAGGCTGACAGGTTAGACTGCCGAAATTATGGCGGAAGTCGTCGAGCCGCAGGTCGCGGAGCTGTCGGGAGAGCTGCAGCGGGTTCTGTCCCGGGTGTTCTCGGTGCTTCGTCGCAGCGACACCGGCCGCACCGACGCCGGCGATCTCACGTTGGCCCAACTGTCGATCCTGCTCACCCTGTTGGAACAGGGCCCGATGCGGATGACCGATCTGGCCGCCCACGAGCGTGTCCGCACTCCCACGACCACGGTGGCGATCCGCCGGCTGGAGAAGCTGGGCCTGGTCAAGCGCTCCCGCGACCCCTCCGACCTGCGCGCGGTGCTCGTCGACATCACCCCGCAGGGCCGCGCCCAGCACCAGGAGGCGCTCGAGGTTCGGCGCGCGCATCTGGCCAACCTGCTGGCCAGGCTGAGCCCGGAGGACATCGAGACGCTGACCAAGGCCATCGCGCCCCTCGAGCGGCTGGCCGAATAGCCGGCTAACCCAACCAGTCCAGCACGGCGGCCGCCGTCCACGACTGCTGCATGCTGCCCAGCGGCTCGCCGGTGAAGGGTTCGTAATATTCGGCGAACGTTCCGTCGCTGGCCTGGCGCAATCCCTCCTGGCGCAACAGACGCGCGCGTTCGGCCCAGCCGCGGCGCGCGAAGCACCACGAGAACAGCCACGTCATCACCGGCCAGACCGGCCCACGCCAGTATTCGCGCGCCCGGAAGTCCCGCGACACCGGCGAGGTGGACGGGATGCAGGCGTACTTGAGATCCGGGTGAGCGCAGAACCGGGGACCCTCCAGCAGCTTCACCAGCGTGCGTTCCTTGTCGTGCGGTAGGCCGCCGCACAACAGCGGGGCGAACTGCGCGACCGTTTCGGTGGCCACCCACTCTCCGGCTCGCACGTCGAAATCCCTTGCAGCGCCGGTTCTTTCGTCGGTGGCATCGATGACCCCGTCGCGGAACCGCCTGCCCCAGGCGTAGAGGTCGCGGACGTCGGCGTGTGGGCGGCCGTAGTCCTCGCCGATCTCGGCGAGCACGTCGCAAGCGACCGCGAGGATGGCCGAGACGAACACGTCCTCGACCGCGAAACTCATGACTTTGGGTAGCAATTCGTCGTCGTAGCGGGCCGACTTCATCTCCTCGAGCAACCAGAGGTAGCGGTCGTACTCGAGGTCGGAGGGGCGCTGGCTGGCGTCGGTGACGATCGTGTTGTCCTCGCGCTGGTACTCCGGCACGTTGCCCGGAATCACGTTGGCGTACGCGCTGTCCCAGCGCGGCGAGTTGTCCATACCGGACTCCCAGCCGTGGTACAGCGTGACCCGGCCGCGCTCCTGGGGGTCGCGGGCCTCGGCGAGCCAACGGTGCCACTGGACGAGGTCGGACCAGCGGCGGTCCAGGAACGCCTCGGCGACGGCGCGGGTGGACCGGCCGCGAGTGCGGGCGTGATCGAGGATGCGCTGCACGGCGATCGCGTGCACCGGCGGCTGGGTGATGCCGGAGGTGTGCCGGTTGCGGGGTGCGTGCGTGGCGAGCGCGGACGTGGCCCAGCGCGCCGGGCCGGGGAAGTAACCGTCGACGCCGTTGGCGAAGACGATGTGCGGGATCATCCCGTTGGTCCACTGCGCGCTCAGCAGGGTGTCGAGTTCGACGACGGCGCGCTCGACGCTCAACGGGGCCAGCCCGATCGCCACGAACGCCGCATCCCAGCTCCACATGTGCGGGTACAGCAGCGGGGCCGCGGTGGTCATGACGCCCAGGTCATTACCCCGCAGCAGGTACGCGGCGCGAGCCGCGAGCTGGGTCGGAGCAAAGCTGTGGTCGGGTGGCATCGGTTCCATCATGCGACGCTTCGCTTCGGAACGCAGGTCGGTAGGGTTTCGACATGCCGACCGCGATGATCACAGGTGCCTCGCGAGGGCTCGGGACGGCGATCGCCACGGCGCTCGCCGACAGCCACACGCTGTTCCTGGCGGGGCGACCGTCGACGGCGCTCGACGAGGTCGCCGCACAGTTCGGTGCGACGACGTGGCCGATCGACTTGGCAAACGTTTCCGGGATCGAGGCCGCCGTCGAGCCGATCGTCGAACTCGACGTGCTGATCCACAATGCCGGCGTTGCTTTCCCCGGTCGGGTCGCCGAATCCACCGTCGACGAGTGGCGTACCACCATGGAGGTCAATCTCATTGGGGCCGTTGCGCTTACGCTCGCGCTGTTACCGGCACTGAGGGCGGCGCGCGGGCACGTGCTGTTCGTGAACTCGGGGTCGGGGATCAACGCGTCGCCGGGTTTGGCGTCGTATTCGGCGAGCAAGTTCGCGTTGCGGTCGTTCGCCGACTCGCTGCGGGCCGACGAGCCGTCGCTGCGGGTGACGTCGGTGCATCCCGGCCGGATCGCCACCGAGATGCAGGAGGGTCTGGTGGCCTACGAGGGCGGCGAGTACGACCCGTCGCGGTTCCTGGGCCCGCAGAGCGTGGCGAAGGTGATTGCCGACGCGGTCCACACGCCGCCGGACGCCCACGTGCACGAGGTAGTCGTCCGCCCCCGCAAGTAATTCACGCGCCGTTTGTGAAACCAGCGACGCTCAGAGCATGGCATTGTCAACCGTCGTCGGATTCACAATCGAGCGACGGGGCGTCGATCACACGACGATATTGACGAGTCGGCCCGCCACGACGATCACCTTCTTCGGCGTCGCGCCGTTGATGAACGCCTGCACCTTCTCGTCGGCCAACGCGGCCGCCTCGAGCGCATCGGCGTCCGCGTCCGCGGCGACCGTCACCCGGCCGCGCACCTTCCCGTTGACCTGCACGGGGTACTCGACGGTGTCCTCGACGAGGTAGCGCTCGTCGGCCGCCGGGAACGGACCGTGCGCCAGCGACGACTCGTGGCCGAGCCGCCGCCACAGCTCCTCGGCCAGATGCGGGGCGAGCGGCGCGACCATCAACACCAGCGGCTCCAACGCAGCGCGCGCCGTCACACCCTCTTTCGTCAAGTGGTTCGTGTACTCGATCAGTTTGGCCGCCGCGGTGTTGTTGCGCAGGTTGGTGTAGTCGTCGGACACCCCGGCGATGGTGCGGTGCAACAACTTCCGCGTCTGCTCGTCGATCGCCTCATGTTCGGCGACGCGGTTGGCGCCGGTGCCCTCGTCGACCACCAGGCGCCACACCCGCTGCAGGAACCGGTGTGCGCCGACGACGTCCTTGGTGGCCCACGGCCGCGACGCCTCCAGCGGGCCCATCGACATCTCGTAAACCCGAAGCGTGTCCGCACCGTAGTTGTCGCAGATCTCGTCGGGCGACACCGAGTTCTTCAGGCTCTTGCCGATCTTCCCGAACTCCTGGAAGACCTCGATCTCGCCGTCGGGACCCGACCAGTAGAACTTCCCTTGCCGCTCAACGACTTCGGCGGCGGGAACGTATGCGCCGCGAGAGTCGGTGTAAGCAAACGCCTGGATGTAGCCCTGGTTGACCAGCCGGCGGTACGGCTCCCGCGACGTGATGTGTTCGAGGTCGAAGAGCACCTTGTGCCAGAACCGGCAATACAGCAGATGCAGCACCGCGTGCTCGACGCCGCCGACGTACAGGTCGACCCCTCCGGGGTCGTCGGGGCCGTGTTCGGCCGGCCGCGGGCCCATCCAATAGGCCTCGTTCTCCTTGGCGCACATCGCCTCGGAGTTGTGCGGGTCGGTGTAACGCAGCTCGTACCACGAGCTGGCCGCCCACTGCGGCATGACGTTGGTGTCGCGGGTGTAGGACTTGAGGCCGTCGCCGAGATCCATCTCGACGTGCACCCAGTCGGTCGCCTTGTTCAGCGGCGGCGACGGTTCACTGTCGGCGTCGTCAGGGTCGAACAGCACCGGCGAGTAGTCGGGCACGTCGGGCAGCTCCACCGGCAACGCCGACTCCGGCAGCGGGTGCGCGCGACCGTCCTCGTCATAGACGATCGGGAACGGCTCGCCCCAATACCGTTGGCGGGCGAAAAGCCAGTCCCGCAACTTGTATTCGACGCGGGGCCGGGCATGACCGTGCGCCGCCAACCGCGCGGTGATCGCCTCCTTGGCCGACTCGACACTCAGCCCGTTGAGATAGTCGGAGTTCACGATCTCGCCGTCGCCGGTGTATGCCGCTTGCGCGACGTCTCCCCCGGCAACGACTTCCACGATCGGCAGACCGAACTCGTTCGCGAACTCCCAGTCGCGCTGGTCGTGACCCGGCACCGCCATGATCGCGCCGGTGCCGTAACCCAGTAGCACGTAATCGGCGATGAAGATCGGGACTTGTTGTCCATTAGCGGGATTCGTCGCGTATGCGCCGACGAACACACCGGTCTTGGCCTTGTTCTCCTGACGTTCCAGGTCCGACTTCGCCGCGATCGCCGAACGGTAGGCCGCGACCGCTTCGGCCGGCGTCGCAGCGCCATACGTCCACCGCTCGTCGACACCGGCGGGCCACTGGTCCGCGACCAGCCTGTCGACCAGTTCATGTTCGGGCGCCAGCACCAGGTAGGTGGCGCCGTAGAGCGTGTCCGGCCGGGTGGTGAACACCTCGATGTCGCCGGCGTCGGGAGCCGATGGAAGCCCGAAATACACTGTGGCGCCGGTGGACCGGCCGATCCAGTTGCGCTGCATGGCTTTGACCTTCTCCGGCCAGTCCAGCAGTTCGAGATCGTCGAGCAGGCGGTCGGAGTACGCGGTGATGCGCATCATCCACTGGCGCAACCGCTTACGGAACACCGGAAAGTTTCCGCGTTCGCTGCGGCCGTCGGCGGTTACTTCCTCGTTGGCCAGCACGGTGCCCAACCCCGGGCACCAGTTCACCAGCGAGTCGGCCTGATAGACCAGCCGATACGAGTCGACCACATCGGCGCGCTCACCCTTCGAGAGGTCCGACCACGACCGGCCGTCGTCGAGACCGCGCGCGCCCGACTCGAACTCCGCGACCAGCTCGGCGATCGGCCGGGCTTTCTGCGCGGCAGGATCGAACCACGCGTTGTAGATCTGCAAGAAGATCCACTGCGTCCACTTGTAGTAGTCGACGTCGGTGGTGGCGAAGCTGCGCCGCGGGTCGTGCCCGAACCCCAGCCTGCCCAGCTGCCGCTTGAAGTTGACGATGTTGGCCTCGGTCCGGATCCGGGGATGCGTCCCGGTCTGAATGGCGTACTGCTCGGCCGGCAGGCCGAACGCGTCGAATCCCAAGGCGTGCAACACGTTACGCCCGGTCATCCGGAAGTACCTGGCGTAGACGTCGGTCGCGATGTAGCCCAGCGGATGCCCGACGTGCAGGCCCTCACCCGACGGGTACGGGAACATGTCCTGCACGAACATCTTGTCGGCAGGCACCGGCGAACCGTCGGCGGGTGCCAGCGACCCGACGGGGTTCGGCACATGGAAGGTCCGTGCGTCGGCCCACCGCTGCTGCCAAGTGCGCTCGATCCGCCCGGCCAGCTCCGCGGTGTAGCGGTGCTGCGGGGTGTCTGTGGTCGGCGCGTCTGTCACGTGAACAGGGTATAAGCACGCGTGTCGGCGATGCTTCGGCCACGGGTCGGTCTCGGTTGCGTTGCGGGGAAGTCAGAACACGGTTGCAGGTCGATTCCGGCGCTGGTGGCCGCGCTTCGCGGGTCGATACAGTCAGCGCCTGACCTCCCCACGCGCAGTTCGGAAGGACCGACGCAGATGATCGAGATCGCCCCTCGCTGGCGGGTTCTGGCCGCAGGTGTGGCCACCGCCACCGCCGGCGTCCTCGGCTTTGCGGGCACGACCGCATCGGCCGAACCTCTCGTTCCGCAGCCACCGCAGCCCGCGCCGGCCACGGTCACCCAGACGGTCACGGTCGCACCGAACGCTGCACCCCTCACCCAACAGGGGGTGGGCACACCGGGTGTGAGTTCTGCCACCGCGGGGACCCCGGCCGGCACTGCCGCGGGGGCTGCCACCGCGGGGACCCCGGCCGCGTCCCCCGGGCTGGTCGCCCACCCCGTCCCCTCGGCGCCGGTCGCGACGATCATGCCCGCCACCTCCGGCACGCTCACGGAGTACTTCGCCGACAAGGGCGTCAAACTCGAGCCGCAGAACAGCCGTGAGTTCAAGGCGCTCAACATCGTGCTGCCGATGCCGCGCGGCTGGGCGCACGTCCCGGATCCGAACGTTCCCGATGCCTTCGCCGTGATCGCCGACCGGGTCGGCGGCAACGGGTTGTACACCTCGAACGCACAGGTCGTGGTGTACAAACTCGTCGGCGACTTCGATCCCAAGGAGGCGATCAGCCACGGCTTCGTCGACAGTCAGCAGCTGCCGGCGTGGCGTTCCACCGATGCCTCCCTGGCCGAATTCGGCGGCATGCCGTCGGCGTTGATCGAGGGCACCTACCGCGAAAACAACATGACGCTGAACACCTCACGGCGTCACGTCATCGCCACGGCCGGGCCGGACAAGTATCTGGTGTCGCTGGCCGTCACCACGAGTGTCGACCAAGTTGTCCCGGCCGCTGAGGCCACGGACGCGATCGTCAACGGTTTCCGGGTCACGGTCCCCGGGGCGCCCGCCGCAGCACCACCCGCTGCGCCCGTTGCCCCCGGCGCGCCCGCCCCGGCCGCTCCCGGCGCGGCATCGCCGGTGTCGAATCCGCCGTCGGCAGCGACGGCTCCGGCCGCCCCGCGGTTCCCGGGCGCAACTGCGCTGGGAGCCCCGCCGGGCCTGCCGGGTTAGGCCCGTCCCCCGGGCGAAGCCTGGCGCCCGGGGGACGTCCCAACCCACCCGACCGGTCTCGATATCCTGTGGCCCATGCTCATCGCCGCGGTGCTCTGCCTGTGCGCTGCCGGCGCACTCGCCGCGGTCGGCGGGTGGCTGCTGCACCGACCGCATGCGGGAGACCAGGTGCGCACGGTGTTGCGCTCGGTGGCACCGGTCCAACTGGCGGCCGCGGCGATGCTGGCCGCCGGCGGCGCGGTGGCACTCGTGGCCGAACGCTCCACTGCCCTCGTCGTGCTGATCGTCTGCGTGGTCGGAGCGCTGGGAACCATCGGTGCCGGATGCTGGCAGAGCGCGAAGATCGCTCTCGGTCTGGCCGGCGTCGCGCGCAGCCAGGCGCAGGAGTGCGGCGGTGCGTGCGCCACCTGCACGCTGTCCTGCTGAGAACTAGTTGCGGCTGACGTCGATCGGATGCGTCGCCAGCAACGACAGCGGCAGGGGTTGCCTGCGCAGCACCCGCGACCACAGATCGACCCGCGGTTCGACCAGGACGTCGGATGGCAGCGCGGACAACACGATCCAGTCGTCGCGTTCGATCTCCCCTTCGAGCTGGCCGATGGTCCAACCCGAGTAGCCGGCGAAAATTCTTATGCCCTCCACCACCGGGGCGATCGAGTCGGGATCGGCGTCCAGATCAACCATCACCATCCGCCCCTGAACATGGCGCAGACCGGGGGCGGCGGTGGCCTCCATCCCGGCGCGCAGAGTCGCCAGGCACAGCGCCGCATCGCGTTTGACCGGTCCGCCGATGAACATCGTCTTCGGTTTGGCGGCCAACTTGGCCCACTGGGGCAACACGTTGTAGACCGCCGTCTCGCTCGCCCGGTTCAGGACTACGCCGAGGGTGCCGCCGTCGTTGTGTTCGACGACGTAGATGACGCTGCGGCGGAACGTCGGCTCCAGCAGGTCGGTGTTGGCAAGAAGCAGCGTCCCCGCCCGCACGCGCGGCGCGGCAGGGGCGATGAAATCCTCCGGTTCCTCTGACTGCGCCACCCGTCCATCATGGCACCGGCTACCCCTGTCGTGGCGGACAAGCGCGATGCCGCCGCGATATTTGTACTGTGGATGCGGTCCGATCCGCCGCTCCCAGGAACCTGCTCCCCCTTGCCCGATTTCCGCGCGTCCGTCGCCGTCTGGCGGTCGTTGCGCAGCCTGCCCGAGTTTCGCCGCCTGCTGGAGATGCGGCTGGTGAGCCAGTTCGGTGACGGCCTGTTCGCGGCGGGGTTGGCCGGCGCGATCCTGTTCAATCCGCAGCGCGCCGCCGAACCGTGGGCGATCGCCGGCGCATTCGCGGTGCTGTTCCTGCCCTACTCGTTGCTCGGTCCCTTCGCCGGCGCGCTGCTCGACCGCTGGGATCGTCGGCTGGTGCTGGTCGCGGCGAACGCCGGCCGCCTGGTGCTGGTACTGGCCGTCGCTCAGCTGCTCGAATCCGGAGCGGGAGATCTGGCGATCCTGTGCTGCGCGCTGATCGTCAATGGCTTCACCCGCTTCGTGTCTTCCGGGTTGTCTGCGGCGCTGCCGCACGTTGTGCCGAAAGACCAAGTGGTGGCGATGAACTCGGTTGCGATCGCGACCGGCGCGGCGGCGGCGTTCCTCGGCGCCAACTTCATGCTGCTGCCCCGCTGGCTGTTCGGCGCCGACGACACCGGCGCCGCCGTCATCATCCTCATCGCAGCCGTCCCGGTGGCCCTGGCGCTGTGGTTGGCCTGGCGCTTCCCGCCGCGAGTGCTGGGGCCCGACGACAGCGCGCGTGCGGTACACGGTTCGGCGCTGTACGCGGTCGCCACCGGCTGGGTGCATGGTGTGAGGACCGTGACGGCGGTGCCCGCCGTCGCCGCGACGCTGATCGGTCTGGCCGCGCACCGGATGGTGTTCGGGATCAACAGCCTGCTGGTGCTGGTGATGGTGCGCCACACCGACACCCAGCAGGTCGCCGGGTTGGGCAGCGCGGTGCTGTTCGTCGCGGCGACCGGCGCGGGATCCTTTCTGGCCGCCGCCGTCATGCCGGTGGCGGTGCGGCGCTGGGGTCGTTACGCCACGACCAACGGCGCCTTGGGGATCGCCGCGTTGGTCCAGCTGGTCGGGTCGGGTTTGCAGCTCCCGGTGATGGTGGGGTGCGGTTTCCTGCTCGGCATGGCGGGTCAGGTGGTCAAGCTGTGCGCGGACAACGCCATGCAGGTCGACGTCGACGACGCCTTGCGCGGCCACGTGTTCACCGTGCAGGACTCGCTGTTCTGGATGACGTTCATCGCCGCGATCGCGTTGACGGCGAGCGTGATTCCGCCGGACGGACGCCAGCCGGCGCTCGCGTTGGCCGGCGTCGGCGTGTATCTGGCCGGGCTGGCCGCGCACGCCGCAATCGCGAAGACGCGCTCCTCCCCCGGGATAAGGTGAGCCGCATGGCTGGTGCCGCGCCGATGGTGGCCGACCTGCGCGCCGAGAGCGACGCACTCGACGCCCTCGTGGCCGACCTTCCCGCCGCGCGGTGGGCCGAACCCACTCCGGCGGAAGGCTGGACGATCGCGCATCAGATCGCACATCTGCTGTGGACCGACCGCGTCGCGCTGACCGCGGTGACCGACGAGGCCGCCTTCGCCGCCCTGCTCGAGGAGGCGGGCAAGAACCCGACCGGCTTCGTCGACGTGGGCGCCGCGGAGTTGGCCGCCATGGCGCCGGCGGACCTGCTCGACGATTGGCGCACGACCCGGTCCCGGTTGCACGACGAGCTGCTGACCGTCGCGGAGGGCCGCAAACTGCCCTGGTTCGGCCCGCCGATGAGCGCAGCCTCGATGGCGACGGCCCGGCTGATGGAGACGTGGGCGCACGGTCTCGACGTCGCCGACGCCCTCGGTGTACGAAGACCACCCACGGCACGGCTGCGCTCGATCGCTCATATCGGTGTGCGCACCCGCGACTTCGCGTTCGTGATCAACGGCCGGCAGCCGCCGACCGAACCGTTCCGCGTCGAGTTGCGCGCCCCGGACGGGTCGACATGGTCGTGGGGGCCGCAGGACGCGGCCCAGCGGGTGTCCGGTTCGGCGGAGGACTTCTGCATGCTGGTGACCCAGCGGCGGCCGCGCTCGGAGCTCGACGTGCACGCGGTCGGCATGGACGCCGAACAGTGGCTGGATATCGCGCAGGCGTTCGCCGGTCCGCCGGGGTCCGGTCGCGGGTAGCCCGCCTCACAGCTCGACGGCCGAGTCGGCGCGACCGTCGCCGTCGCTGTCGGTCAGCTTGATGTCCCAGCTACCGTCGGCATCGGCGTCGACGTAGGCGTTCTCGCCGGCGAGCGCCCGGTCCGCGAGCCCGTCACCGTCGACGTCCAGCAACCGGTCGTCGGTCTGACCATCGGCGTCGAGGTCGACCAGCGGCCCACCGAACTGCTCGACCCCGTCGAGGCCGAACCAGCGCAGCCCCCGCTCCACGCTGACCGCCCAGGTGCCGGTGCCGTCATCGGTGAATTGGGTTGCGGCGCCGGCATGGTCGCGCACAAGGTGGTCGGCGACACCGTCGGCGTCCAGGTCCGCCATCGCGTCGTCGAGCAGACCGTCGCCGTCGAAGTCCAGCCCAACCGCGTCGAATGTGCCGTCGCCGTCGACATCCACATCCGGGGTCCCAGACCAAATCGTCGCCGAGCCATCGCCGTCACCGAGGCAGTAGTCCATGCCTGATGGGACGCGCCAACTCGGCTGAGGGTTCCACCGTGATCAAGTCGCTGGTGCGAGCGACCGCTTTTGTACGCGCAATGGCGGCGTGTCGGCGTGCAGACGCGGTCGCTCGCCCGAAATTCGGGCGGCGGAGTTCGCTCGCGGAGCTAGGCGCTTGCGTTACTGCCCGCCCCTCGCGTTCCACCACGCCAGCAGTTCCTCTTCGGCCTCGTCGCGCGGCAGCGGCCCGCGGTCGAGGCGCAGCTCCTTGAGGTACTGCCACGCCTGGCCGACCTGGGGGCCGGGGGGGATGCCGAGGATCTCCATGATCTCGTTGCCGTTGAGGTCGGGTCGCACCCGAGCGAGGTCCTCCTTCTCGGCGAGTTCGGCGATCCGGTGCTCGAGGTCGTCGTAGTTGGCCTGCAGCCGGGCCGCGCGACGCTTGTTGCGCGTCGTGCAGTCGGCCCGCACCAACTTGTGCAGCCGCGGCAGCAATGGCCCGGCGTCGGTGACGTAGCGCCGCACCGCCGAGTCCGTCCACTTGCCGCCGCCGTAGCCGTGGAACCGCAGGTGCAAGTACACCAGCTGCGACACGTCGTCGACCATCTGCTTGGAGTACTTCAGCGCGCGCAGGCGTTTGCGCGCCATCTTCGCGCCGACTACCTCGTGGTGGTGAAAGCTCACCCCGCCGTCGGGTTCGTGCTTGCGGGTGGCGGGTTTGCCGATGTCGTGCAGCAGCGCAGCCCAGCGCAACACCAGGTCGGGTCCGTCGTCCTCGAGCGCGATCGCCTGCTGCAAGACGGTCAGCGAATGCCAGTAGACATCCTTGTGCTGGTGGTGTTCGTCGATCGCCATGCGCATCGCGCCGACCTCGGGCAGCACCACATCGCCCATCCCGGACTGCACCATCAGGTCGACACCTGCGACCGGATCGGCGCCGAGCAGCAGCTTGTCCAGTTCGGCGGCGACCCGCTCGGCGGTGATGCGTCCCAGCTGCGGCGCCATGGCGACCAGGGCCGCCACCACGCGCGGCGCCACGGTGAACTCCAACTGTGAGACGAAGCGCGCAGCGCGCAGCATGCGCAGCGGATCGTCGCCGAACGACACCTCGGGCGCGGCGGGGGTGTCGAGGATCTTGGAGCGCAGCGCCGCCAGCCCGTTGAGCGGGTCGTGGAATTCGGCGGGACCGCCGGCGGTGATGCGCACGGCCATCGCGTTGGCGGTGAAGTCGCGTCGCACCAGGTCGTCGTCGAGGTTGTCGCCGAACCGCACCTCGGGATTGCGGGACATCTGGTCGTAGGTGTCGGCGCGGTAGGTGGTGATCTCGAGACGCTTGTCGCCCTTTCCGACGCCGAGGGTGCCGAATTCGATGCCGGTGTCCCACAGCGAGTCGGCCCACGGCCGCAGCAACTTCTGCATCTGCTCGGGACGGGCGTCGGTGGTGAAGTCGAGGTCGGTCAGCGCGCGACCCAGCAGCGCGTCCCGGACGCTGCCGCCGACGAGGTACAACTCGTGGCCGGCGTCGGCGAACAGCCCGCCGAGTTCGCCTAGCACCTCGCCGTGGCGGTTCAGCTCCACTTGCGCGGTGGCAAGGAGTTCGGCGTCGGTGGAGGCGGGCACGTTCGGACAGCCTAGTCAGCCGACGATCAAGCGGCCCCACGCCGCGTTGTGGGGGTACCGCCCACGCCCGGAGGGCGTAGGGGGAGAGGCTGACGATTCGGCACAGTCAGCCGACGATCAAGCGGCCCCAGGCCGCGTTGAGAAGGTTAACGATGCGCCACAGTCAGCCGACGATCAGGCGGCCCCCAGGCTGCGGAGTCACACAAATGTGCAACGGCTCTGTCACGACCGGTGAGTGCGGCGGGGGCGCATATGCGTGGCAGCTACTATCGCTTGGGTGTCGGACGGCGAACAGGCCAAACCACGACGGCGCCGCGGGCGACGTCGTGGCCGACGCGCGGCAGGTCCACCCGAGATTCCACCCGACCCGTCAGCGCAGCCTCGCCGCCCCATCCCACAGCCCCCTCCCGGCCACAACGACGCCGCGCCCCGCAACGGCGCCGCCGTCAACGGAAGCACGGACACCAGGGGCGGGCAGTCCAAGAAGTCGCGGCCGCGACGCCCACCCGAACGGCTGCGCACCGTCCACGAAACCTCCGCGGGCGGGCTGGTCATCGACGGTATCGACGGCCCCAAGGAGCGTCAGGTCGCCGCACTGATCGGGCGCATCGACCGGCGGGGCCGCATGCTGTGGTCGTTGCCCAAGGGCCACATCGAAATGGGTGAGACGGCTGAGCAGACCGCAGTCCGCGAGGTAGCCGAGGAGACCGGCGTGCAGGGCAGCGTGCTCGCGGCGCTCGGCAGCATCGACTACTGGTTCGTCACCGAGGGCCGCCGCGTGCACAAGACCGTGCACCACTATTTGATGCGCTTCCTGGGCGGCGAGCTCTCCGATGAGGACGTCGAAGTCGCCGAGGTCGCGTGGGTGCCGCTCGAGGAGCTGCCCAAGCGACTGGCCTACGCCGACGAACGCCGCCTCGCCGAGGTCGCCGACGAGCTGATCGACAAGCTGCACGCCCACGGCCCCGCCGCACTGCCGCCGCTCCCCCGGTCGTCGCCACGGCGCCGCCCTCAGACGCACTCGCACACCCGCAACCGTCGCCCCGACGAACGCGCCCAACCGTCCCCGACGGCGGAGCGCTGGGGGCACCCGCCCGAAGGGCAGGCGGACGAACGCGCCCAAACCCAGCCCGGCCGCCGGACGAACGGTTGCGGACAGGGCTCGTGACCGCCGCAGCGCTGCCGCGCGCGCTGGCCGCGCTGATCGTGCTGGCGCTGAGTGCCCTGCTGGTCGTCGTACCGCAGACCGCGGCCGGGCAACCCGGTTCGACGCCGTTCATCAAGATCCGCGTCGACCGCGTCACTCCCGACGTGGTCACCACCACCAGTGAGCCGGTGGTCACCGTGGCCGGTGCCGTCCTCAACGTCGGCGACCGGCCGGTGCGCGATGTGGTCGTGCGCTTGGAGAATGCCGCGGCGGTGAGGACGTCGACCGGATTGCGTACCAACCTCACCGGTGACGTCGACCAGTTCGAGCCGGTCGGCGATTTCGTCCGGCTCTCACCGGAACTCGCTCGCGGACAAGAGATTCCGTTCACCCTCTCGTATCCCCTGAGGTCCGCCGACCGGCCGTCGCTCAGCATCGACGAGCCGGGCGTGTATCCGCTGATGGTCAACGTCAACGGCACCCCCGACTACGGTGAGCCCGCCCGCCTCGACGACGCGCGCTTCCTGCTGCCGGTGCTCGGCGTCCCACCCGCCCCCGGCACCGAGTCAGGTGACGCGGTCGCGGCGATCGCCGTCCCGGACACGTCCGAACCGGTCCAGCTGACGCTGCTGTGGCCGATCGCCGACCGGCCGCGGCTGGCCGCGGGCGCACCGGGCGGCGCCACGCCGGTACGTCTCGTCGACGATGAGCTGGCGACCTCCCTGGCGGCGGGCGGACGCCTCGACACCCTGTTGTCCGCTGCCGAGTTCGCCACCAGCCCCCCGGTTGATCCCGACGGGCGGGTGCGCGCCGCGACATGTCTGGCGGTCGACCCCGACCTGCTCGTCACCGTCAACGCGATGACCGGCGGCTACGTCGTCAACAACGGTCCCGACGCTGGACCCGGCACCCCCACCCGCCCCGGCACCGGGCAGGACGCGGCAGTGGCGTGGCTGAACCGGCTCGCGGGGCTGGCGAAGGGCATGTGCGTCACCTCGACCATCTACGCCCAGGCCGACCTGGACGCGCTCCGTCGCGTCCGCGATACCGGGCTCAGCCGGATCGCGACCACCTCCGCGGGAGACATCGTCGACCAGATTCTGGGCGTGGCCTCGATCCGCGGCGTCAGCCTGCTCGGGGACGGCCCCCTGACCGGCCCCGCGGTGCGTCTACTGGCGGACCAGGGAGGCCAGACGGTGGCCGTCGCGGCCGCCGAATCGGGCTCGGCCGACGGCACCGACGTCGCGGACTCCGGCCTCGCCAAGACTGCGCCGGTTCGCTACACACCGCATGTCGTCGCGGCGCCGTTCGATCCGGCCGTCGGGGCGGCGCTCGCCGGCGCGGGCACCGATCCCGTCGCGCCGGGATACCTGGACCCGTCCCTCGACATCCCGCTGCAACATGATTCGGCGGTGGCCCGGCGCCAGGACGCCCTCGGTGCCGTGCTCTGGCGCGCCCTCAACCGGGACATCGCCCCGCGCACCGAGATCCTGATGCCGCCGATGGCCTGGGGCCTCGGCCCCGACGACGCCCGGGCGCTGTTCCGGGCGGTTGCCACCGCGATCAACGCCGGACTCGCCGAGCCGCGACCGCTCGCCGCGGTGATCGGTGAAGCCAGCGCCGTCCCACCCGACGAGATGGAACCACTGCCCGGTAACGAGTTGGGCGACCCCGATGCCCGGTTCGACGACGCGGTGGTGTCGGGCATCGCGGCGGTCACCGGGCGGCTGTGGGGGTTGACCGCTGCTTTGACCACCGACGAACGGACGGGGCTGACCGGATACGGCTATACCGCTCCGCTGCGCGAGGACCTGCTGCGCGCGCTGAGCCAGACGGTGCCGCCCGACACCCGCAACGGCCTTGCGCGACAACGACTCACGACCGTCGGACACACCGTCGACGACATCTTCGGGGCGGTGACCATCGTCAACCCGGGCGGGGCCTACACGCTGGCGACCGAACGGAGCCCGCTGCCGCTGGCGTTGCGCAACGACCTGCCGGTGCCGATACGGGTCCGCCTCGACGTCGACGCGCCACCGGGGATGACGGTCACCGACATGGGCGAGATCGTGCTGCCCCCCGGCTACCTGCCGTTGCGGGTGCCCATCGAGGTGCACTTCACCCAGCGGGTCGCCGTCGACGTCGCGCTGCGCACCGCCGACGGCCTGCCGCTCGGGGAGCCGGTGCGGTTGTCGGTGCATTCGAACGCCTACGGCCAGGTGCTGTTTTTCATCACGCTCTCGGCGGGCGCCGTGCTGGTTCTGCTGGCCGGCCGCCGGCTCTGGCACCGGTTCCGCGGGCAGCCCGATCCCGCCGACCTCGACCGGCCCGACCCACTCGAGGTGGCGCTGCACTACGACGACGACTCCGGCGCACCCCCGCCCCGCTCCGGGCGCAAGGGTGCCGGCGCCCGCGGTGGTGCGCGGTGAGCACCCCCGGGCCGCCGCCCCGACCCCATCCGTCGGCGCCGCCGTCGACG